>CAVYDF010000009.1:0-261739 GCA_963767205.1 uncultured Acidobacteriota bacterium | reverse complement strand
GTGAATTCGTTTGACCTGGTGATGATGATGCCGTACTTCGTGGTGATGGTCATTCTGGCGATGTACGGCATCCATCGCTACGCGCTGGTCTACAACTATTACAAGTACCGCAAGCGAATCGTCGCCGGGCCGCCGCCGGAAATCACCGAGTGGCCGAGGGTGACCGTGCAGCTTCCGATTTACAACGAGCGCTATGTGATCGAGCGGCTGGTCGAAGCGGTGGCGCAGTTCGATTACCCGCGCGATCTGCTCGAAATTCAGGTGCTCGACGATTCCACCGACGAAACGCAGGAAGTCGCGCGCGATTGCGTCGAGCGGTATCAGCGCGCTGGGCCTGCCCGATCGCGTACATCCATCGCGATAATCGCGAAGGCTTCAAAGCTGGCGCGCTGCAGGAAGGGCTGAAGATCGGCGCGCGGCGAATTCGTCGCCATCTTCGATGCGGACTTTATTCCGCCGGCGGATTTCCTGCGCCGCACCGTGCCCTATTTCGCCGACGCCAAGCTCGCGATGGTGCAGACGCGCTGGAGCTACATCAACCGCAACTATTCGGCGCTGACCGAAGTGGAAGCGATCCTGCTCGACGGCCATTTCGTGATCGAGCATTCGTCGCGCTTCCGCAGCGGGCTGTTTCTTCAATTTCAACGGAACGGCGGGAATCTGGCGGCGCGCGGCGATCGAAGACGCGGGCGGCTGGCAGCACGACACGCTCACCGAAGACACCGATCTTTCCTATCGCGCGCAGATGCGCGGCTGGCATTTCTCTATTTGCCGGAGATCGAATGCCCTCGGAATTGCCGGTGGAGATGAACGCGTTCAAATCGCAGCAAGCGCGCTGGGCCAAGGGCTTGATGCAGACGGCGAAGAAAATTCTGCCGCGGGTGCTGCGCTCGGACGTGCCGGCGGCGGTGAAGGCCGAGGCGTTCTTTCATCTGACCGCGAATATCAGCTATCCGCTGATGGTTTTGCTGTCGATGATTCTGCTGCCGGCGATGATCGTGCGGTTTTATCAGGGCTGGTTTCAGGTGCTGGTGATCGATTTGCCGCTGTTTCTTGCTTCGACCTGCTCGATTTCGTCCTTTTATCTGGCGGCGGAGCGCGCTATTTATCCCGAAAACGTGGAAGCGCACGTTTCTTTATTTGCCGTTCGTGATGGCCGTGGGCATCGGCCTTTCCGTGCGCAATGCGGTGGCTGTGCTGGAGGCGATCTTCGGAGTGAAATCGGAATTCGTGCGCACGCCGAAATATCGGGTGGAAGCGGGCGCGCAAGCGAGCGGCGCGGGCGGCTGGGCCAAGAAAAAATATCACAAGAAGGCGGGCTGGATGCCGTTTGCCGAAGTGGCTGCTCGGGATTTATTTCGCGGCGGCGGTGGTCTACGCGATTCGAGAACGAAAATTACGCCACGGTTCCGTTTCTGCTGCTCTTTGTGTGGGGCTATCTGTATACCGGGCTTGATGTCGCTGGCGCAGACCTATCTTGAGCGGCTGCGATTTGGCGTGGAGGCGGGCGAAGTGCGGCCGGCTTCGACGGGGCGCCGGGTTTTAACGAGTCAGTGTTATCCGACCTACCCTTTTACCATCGCGGTTCGTCTATCTAGCATCGGAGGAACTCGTATGAAATTTCGGACGCTCGTGCTTCGCGGCACGCATCGCGGCGCTGGCATTGCTGTTTGTGGCGGTGCTGGTGCAGGCGCGATTTCCGCAGCCCGCCGCGGAGTATCAGGCGCGGCGCGCAAAATTGCGCGCGGAAGTGGATGGGCCGGTGGTGCTTTTCGGTTATACGAGCCGGAAGATGCGGCGAAGTGGCGGTGTTTTTTCAGGACGATGATTTCTATTACCTGACCGGCTACAGCGAGCCGGACGCGGCGCTCGTTGCTGATTCCGGATTCGGCGGATGCGAAATCTGCCGGAGGGCCGACGGAAATTCTGTATTTGCCGCCGCGCGATCCGCGCGAAGAAATTTGGGGCGGGGCGCACCTGGGACCGAACGATCCGGGCGTTGCGGAGAAGACGGGATTTCAGGCGGTGAGGCCGTTTGCGGAATTGCGCGGCGATCTGGCGACGCTGGCGAAGACGTATCCGAATTTTTACGCGCTGCTGCCGAATGGGCCGGAGAACGGCTATCCGCAGCTTCAGACCTGGCACGATTGGCTGAAGGATGCGCTGCCGCCGCAGTCGGCAATCGTGGATGTGCAGCCGACGCTCGACGCAAATGCGGAAGGTGAAATCGCCGGGAGAAGCTGGAGCTGCTGCAAAAGGCGGTGGATGTGTCCGTCGATGCGCAATTCGCGGCGATGAAAATGATGAGGCCGGGGCTGTTGGAATATCAAGTGGCCGCGAAGATGGAAGAAATTCACAAATGGGCAGGCTGCTCGCGCGAAGCGTATGCGCCGATCGTGGGCGCGGGATTTTTCTCCACGGTGCTGCACTACGATGCGCTCGATAACCAGATCAAGGATGGCGACGTGGTGGTGATGGACGTGGGCGGCGAATATGGCGGCTATGACGCGGACATCACGCGCACGCTTCCCGCCAACGGGAAATTCACGGCGCGGCAGCGCGAGATTTACGACATCGTGCTGGGGGCGCAGAATGCGGCGATTGCGGCCGTGAAGCCGGGCGCGTATATGTATGGCGGGCCGGGCAGCCTGCATGCGATCGCGGCCGATTACATCAACACGCACGGCAAGGATAAGGATGGCAAGCCGCTCGGAAAATATTTCGTGCACGGGTTGGGGCATCGGCTTGGGATTGAACGTTCACGACCCGACGGAGTATCGCGAGCCGCTGAAGGCGGGAATGACGATCACGATCGAGCCGGGGATTTATATTCGCGACGAAAATCTTGGCGTGCGGATTGAGGATGATGTGCTGGTGACGGCCGACGGGCACCGGTTGATGACGGAAAAGCTGCCGCGCAATGCGGATGAAGTGGAAAAGGTGATGGCGGAGGGCCGGGCGCATCCGAGCCAGTAGTCATCGCCCCTCAGCGGTTAAAGCCGTTGTGTCGGCGCCGTATCGGCACGGCTGAAGGCGTGCCAGACGAAAATCGGCTGGCCAGACGGCCAGCCAGTCGAGCTTTCCAAGTTGCCCGCTCCGGAGGACTATTCCATGAATCGTTTTGTCTGCGCGTTACTCTGCGTTGTTTCGTCTGCCGTAGGCGCTCGAGCGCAGACGGGTGCTTCGGGGCCTCGTCGCCGCGCCGTTGCGGCCGGTTCACACGTTTTCGATTGTGGCGCGCGACCCGGTGACAGGTGATATGGGCGTGGCGGTTCAGTCGCACTGGTTTGCGGTGGGCGCGGAAGTGACGTGGGGCGAGGCGGGAGTGGGAGTGGTGGCGACGCAGTCGTTCGTCGATCCGGGTTATGGGCCGCGCGGGCTTGCGTTGATGCGCTCGGGAAAGACGGCGAACGAAGCGCTGCGCGGCCTGCTCGCTGCGGACGATTTTGCGGATGTGCGGCAGGTGGCGATGGTGGATGCCGAGGGCATGTGGCCGCGCACACCGGAGCGAAGTGCATTGCGTTTGCCGGGAATCAGGTGGGCGCGAATTATTCGACGGAAGCGAATATCATGGCAATGCGAGCGTATGGCCGGCGATGGGCAAAGCGTTTGAAGCGGCCACGGGTGATTTGACGGACCGGTTGATTGCGGCGCTGGAAGCGGGGCAGGCAGCCGGAGGCGATATTCGCGGCAAGCAATCGGCGGCGATTTTAATCGTGCGCGGAAAATCCACGGGACGGCCGTGGGCGGACAAGGTGGTGGACCTGCGCGTGGATGATTCCGCCGATCCGATCAATGAATTGAAGCGGCTGGTGCGTTATCACCGCGCGTACGACCACATGGAAAATGGCGATGCGTGTTCGGCGAAGAAGGATTGGAGCTGCGCGGTGAGCGAATACGGAGAGGCGGAAAAGCTTCTGCCGGAGCAGATGGAGATCGTGTTCTGGCACGCGGTGACGCTGGTGACGAGCGGAGATGTCGATGCGTCGCTGCCGCTGTTCAAGAAAGTGTTCACGCGCGAGCCGATGTGGGCCGATTTGCTGGGGCGTTTGCCGGCGGCGGGACTTTTTCCGGACGATCAGAAATTGCTGGCGCGAATTGAAGCGGAACGGCCGAAATAAGGATTACTCGCCCGGCTTCGTGAAAATTACGCAGTAGTCGTTGCCCGACCAGTGATTGATTGTTTTCTCGGCGTGAAATCCTGCCGCGGTTAATTCTTCGATCATGATTTTTTGCGGGATGCCGTGGCCGCCGCGATTGGCGGGGACGCCTTCGACCGGCGGCAGGCTGTTGTCCGGCGCGAAGTCGATGATGGCGAGGCGCGCGCCGGGTTTCAGCGAGCGCAGCAGATTCTTGTCGAAGGCTTCGGGCGCGGTGATGTGGTGGTAGACGCGGCGCAGGAAAATCGCGTCGCAGCATGCGGTGGGGAGCTTGGTGTCGTCGGCTGCGCTTTCGACGATCGTGACGTTGGCGAGTTTTTGTTTGGCAACTTCGTCGCGAAGCGCGGCCAGCTTGGCGGCGTCAATTTCAGTGGCGTAGACGTGGCCCGACGCGCCTACGATTTTCTCGGCTGCGAAACTGTAGCTTCCGTCTCCGGCGCCGATGTCCGCGATGGTCATGCCCGGCTTCCATTGCATTTCCTCGGCGAGGCGCGAGATTTCGGTGCGGGCGTTGGGATTCGCGGAGGCAATTGCGCGATGTGCGGCATTTTTCAGGAAGCCGTACGACGCCAGTGCGAGCGCGATTGTCAGGATTGCGTCGAAGCGGTTTCTGCGAGCCATAGTTATTGATGCCTCTTTGAAGTCGAGCGAGGTTGCCGGGCCGTGATTCCGCCAGGCCACGCCACGCCGCCATTTGGTTTGACGCGAGCCGCAAGCGTTGGATTCCCGCGATTTTATGGCCCGGAGCGTTTGCTAGATGTTTGACCCGATGCGCGAAGGGCCGCTATAATTGGTGTTTCGTCATAGCGTGAATTTCTTGCTTGGCAGGCGCCGCCGCTTGCGACTCTGCAGGAAACACCCAGCGAAATTCAGGAGCATCCGATGAGCGCCTTAAAGGCTACCCAACTGCGCGCAGGCATGATCATTCAGCACGAGGGCGACCTGTATCACGTATACAGCGTGGATCACCGCACGCCCGGCAACAAGCGCGCCGCCATGCAGACGAAGATGCGCAATCTGCGCACGGGGTCGATGA
This sequence comes from uncultured Acidobacteriota bacterium, assembly GCA_963767205.1. Classification (GTDB taxonomy): domain Bacteria; phylum Acidobacteriota; class Terriglobia; order Acidiferrales; family UBA7541; genus Palsa-295. The sequence continues at coordinate 256,543 of CAVYDF010000009.1, read as the reverse complement.
CCGACTACCGGTTCCGCGCCGAGGAATTCGTCGAAAAAGTGATCGTGGATGAGATCGAATTCCAATATCTCTATAGCGACGGCGATGGCCACCACTTCATGAACACGGAGAACTACGAGCAACTGGCGCTGCAGAACGACATCGTGGGCGATACGAAGGACTATCTGATCGCAAATATGCCCGTGAAAATCGAGTATTACGACGAGAAGGCGATCGGCGTGCTGATTCCCGATACGGTGGATTTGATGGTGGTCGATACCGAGCCCAGCATTCAGAAGGCGACGGCGAGCTCAGTGATGAAACCTGCAAAACTCGAAACCGGCCTCGTTATCAACGTGCCGCCGTTCGTCGGAACCGGCGATAAGGTGAAAGTGGATACTTCGGAAGCGCGTTACATCCAGCGCGTGCAGTGAGCTAAGAGAGATCCTTCGTCGCGTTGCTCTTCAGGATGACAATCCTGATCGGATTGTCACTTCAATCCTTCCACAACGTACAAATCCGAAAGGTTTCGCGTATAGGAATAGACGTAGGATTTCTCGTCGGGCGTGATGCCGATGCCGCCCATGGCGTCCACTCCCGCGGCGTCTGCGGGAGCAATCTGTTTCCAGTCCGTGCGTTTGCCGGTGGCCAGATCCAGGCGGACGATCGTGCTGGGCAATCCAGCGAAATTGTGAACGAACACGGACTTGGAGTCGGCGGAGAAGCCACTTACGTGTTCATCGGAGTGAATACCTGGAATCGGGCGCGGGTCGCCGCCGTCCAACGGGTAGAGAAGACGCCGACCCTCCGCGTCCACGCCCTGCACAAATTTTCCATCCGGCGAAACCCAGATCACCGGCAGCCCACCTCCTTCCGGGCTGATGGCTCGTGGTTTGCCGCCGGCGAGGTCTTGAACATAGAGGCGAACGCCCTTGCCCGGCTCGTTCCCGGCGAAGACAATCTGTTTCCCATCGGGAGTGAAGCCGCCTGCGACATGATCGATCGAATCGTCTGTAGCGCTACGACGCACGCCCGCCTTCGTGGGAAGGAGAAACAATTGAACGGGCGTTTTATGGGTCAAGGCGAGGACCCAAGCGCCATCCGGAGAGAGCGCCTGCGGATTCCCGTCGCCTAAACGAATGGCGGGAGAGCCGTCCGTACCGCGAATATAAATACTATAGGTGGAGCCGCCGGCTTCTCCCGCTTCGGCAAAGAGAAGAGTCTTTCCGTCATTGCTGATCGCCGGCGGGAAGGGAGTAATCAAACCAGGAAAGCTCCCGGCCCCGCGTATCTCCGTTGATGAAGGCCTTTACCTCCTGGCGATTCGCATCGCGCTTGAGCAGGACGCGGCCATCGCGAGCCACGTCGAATATCGAAAGCGTGCCGGGAACGCGCGCCAGTAGACGACTGCGCGCGGAGAGATCAACGGCAAAAACAGCGCGGGAAAGGCCTTCATGTGTAGCTGTGAACCAGATTTCGTCGCCGTCCGGCGACCAGACGAGACCTTCGACGCTGATGAAGGAGTCTGTGAGCTTTTTCACCGTTCCACTTAGATCGACGACATCAACCGTGCCTCCGTCGTCCTGCGGAATGGGATGATCGAGAAACGCGATGCGGTCGCCCTTGGGAGAAATTCGCAGATCGCCGATCCAACCGGAGGTCTTGTAGAGCACTTTGCCGATTGGGTACTCGAGCTGAGTAAAGCCGCCTTGTGCTCGAACAATCGCGAGATTCGAACCGTCAGGAGACCAGTCCGCCCAATTCACCTGGTCGAGGATCTCGCGGGGCGCGCCACCCGCCAGAGGCATTCGCGCCAAAGTGCCAAATTGCTGAAAGACTCCGGAGTGGCTTCTAAGCAGGACAGCCATCTCACCGGTCGAGGAGACTCCCATAAGCTGGGCCCCGGAATCGCCAAGGGAAGCGTATTCGGGGCTGCCTGCCCGCGTGGAATAAATGTCGACGGGATTTCCGTCCCACGCGGCGCTGAAATAAATCGTCTTGTCCATCGGGACCAAATCGGGCGGAGTAAACAGTGCCGCGCCGGAAGGTGACTTGGTGATAGATCGGTTGAGATACGGGAGGTTGGCGCTTCGCGAGGAAAAGTCCTCCGGCAAGACCGGCGGCGAGAGCCACCGCTGCTGCTATGGCCGCTATCGTCCAGCCACGCTTGGGGGCGCCGACTGATCCGGTTGCGGATGAGGTGGGTGGCGCTTGCACGGCGGTGGATGTTTGCGCCGCAGAAGATGAGAAGCCGGAACCGCTTCCCGAGCGGCTCGATTCCGATTCGCCGTTTCAGGCGCTTCAGATCGGCGCGCAGCTCCGCGGCCGTCTGGCAACGCATTTCGCGATCTTTTTCGAGCGCCTTCGCGAGAATGATTTCGAATTCTCCCGGCAGATCGGGATTCACGCGCGTGGGAGGTGCGGGCGAGCGGTTCAGAATCGCTTCGGTGATCACGCCTGAGGTGTTGCCAGTGAAAGCCTGCCGCCCGGTGGCCATTTCGTAGAGCACCGTACCGAAGCTGAAGAGATCCGAGCGCGCGTCGAGTTCTTCGCCGCGCACCTGCTCGGGCGACATGTACGCAACCGTGCCCACTGCTGTTCCCGGGCTGGTGAGGAGCGCTTCGGCTGCGATCGTAGGCATCGCAGAAGAGCAGGCACCGATGCCCACTCGCTCGGGAGCGAGTTTCGCCAGGCCGAAATCGAGAACTTTGGCTTGGCCGCGACGCGTCACAAAAATATTGGCGGGCTTGATGTCGCGATGAACGATGCCTTTTGCGTGCGCGGCATCGAGCGCGTCGGCAATCTGGATTCCGAGGTCGAGCACCTGGTCGAATGCGAGCGGCTTCTCGCCGATGCGATGCTTCAGCGTTTGGCCTTCGAGCAGTTCCATGGCGATGAATGGAATTGTCTCGCCGCCGTCATCCACCACATCAATTTCATAAATCGTGCAGATGTTCGGGTGATTCAACGCCGAGGCTGCGCGGGCTTCGCGCTGAAACCGTTCGAGTGTTGCGCGATCTTTCGAGAATCCTTCCGGCAAAAACTTCAGCGCCACCTGGCGGCCCAGTTTGGTGTCCTCGGCTTTGTAGACCACACCCATGCCGCCGCCGCCGAGTTTTTCCAGGATCACGTAGTGCGAAAGGGTTTTTCCGATCATTTTCCGGAGATGCGGTCAGTTAAGTGCGCGCGATATTAGGCTGCGCTCGCGGTGCAAGTCAAGCCGCGAGCTGTCAATCGGGAAGTTGTTCGCTCGCTGGCTCACCCAGCCAAGCACTCCCCGCTAATGCTAACGCGCACGCCACCAGGGCCACTGTTCCAGCTGAGTAAGACAGTTGCAGCGATGGTCCCGAGCCTGGCATCACATTGGCGAGTTGAGTTGTCGCGAGCGCGGCAGAGGCGCCAAGCGTTCTGCCCCCAAGATTCATTGCGAAACTTCCGCCGGTGCCCCGCAAGTGCGTGGGATAAACGCGAGGCATGTAGTTGCCCCAAAAGCTGTGCAGTCCGTTAAACAGCACAGTTGCAAGAAAGACGCCGCAGCCAAGCTGAGCCAGAGTCCGAGTTGCGGCAAAGAAATAGAGCCACGCGAATACCACAAACGCCGGCACCAGAAAAATTCGCATACGGCGCCGTTCCGACGCGATGCGGATAATCAGTAACGCGAATATCACGCGCCCGGCTACGCCGCCCAGTTCCTGCAGCACTTGTACGTGGCTCACGGTCTGTTCGATCTGTTTTGGAGCGCAGATCGCGAACGTCGGCGAGGCCGGGAACAATCCGGACCGTGTGCTGGATTGCCCCAAATGCGAGCGCCGAACGTTGCGCCCATCAAAAGCGTTGTCACCAGGGTGGTCCGTCGCAAGGCTGGCTGGAACAGTTCCCGAAAGCTGGGACGTTCCAATTTCCCAAGCAGATTTCTTCTCACGCCATACGGGCGACTCGGGCAAGAACGGTCGAACTACGATAAGCGGAATCGCAGGAATAAGCCCTGCAAGCAGCGTGTACCGCCACGCTTCGTGGGCTCCATGAATCGCCGGAAGGCGCGATGCCCAAGTGACGGCAACATAGTAGGCGCCGGCGGCCACGAAGCCGCCCAAAGGATAAAAAGCCTGAGCGTAGCCCAGCACGGACTCTCTCTGCTTTGGATTCGAGAAAAGTTCCGCCAGCCACGTGATGGCTGCTACATACTCCACACAAACTCCCACCAACGTGGCACAACGAAAAAACATGATCTGATGCAGCGAAGTTGCGTAACTTGCTGCTAATGCGGAAAAGGCGTAGAGAACTATGCTCCAGACGAGCACGCGGCGGCGCCCGAGAAGATCAATCAAATAGCCGCCGAGAAGGCCGAAGATGCCGCCGATCGCCGTGGGAACGAAGAACAGCAAACCTACCCATAAATTGAACGCTGGAGTGCCCGGCCTCAAGTGGCCTAGATCCGCCAGCACCGGCCGCACGATCAGAGGCATCACCAGGACTTCGTAGAGATCAAACAGAAAGCCGAGGCAGGCGACGGCACAGACGAGCCATTGAGTCGGGGTCAGGCCGGCGGCTTCAGTCGGTGGCAACGCCGCAACTGCTTCACGGGGCATTTCAGATAGTGCTCAACGGCCGCCCCGCGTTACATCGAGATTGTCGGGAACGTCGGAATGGCTGCCGTATCGGAACGTTTGGTGATGTTAGGCCCCGGTCGTCCTGCAAGTCAATCCGCCCTCCATCGTATTAGTCGGCCGCTCGCAACGTGCTACGCTCGTTTGGTGAAAATCGCCGCCCCTCCAAAGCGTCTGCTGGGTGTTTGGCTTGTTCTCTTCAGTGCTGGCGGCAGCCCGTGCTTCGCGCAATCCGCGCAGAAGATTGTGGACGAATACGTTCACGCTGAAGGCGGCGCAAAGGCCCTCGCGAAGATTCAGACTGCCAGCATCACTGGAAGCTTGACTGACGATGCCACCGGACAATCCGGCACGTATTCGCTCATCACCAAAGCGCCTGACAAGTTCTACTCCGAAATTATTATCGGGCCGCGTCGCCTGATTGAGGCTTACAACGGGAAATCGGCTTGGGGCCAGGACACTTCTGGCCAGGAGACGTCCGGCCAGAGCACGGGTGCCGATTCATCGTCCGACTCGACTGGTGCACCGCACACGCTGACCGGCGCCGTCGCTTCGGAGTGGGAAGCGGCCGGGCGCTACCTGAACAGCAGGCTGGCGGACGCGAAGAAATCCAAATTCGGATTGCAGTTGATTGATACGGAGGATGTGGGCGGGCGCAAGGCGTATCACGTTCGCATCGCGCTTTCGCCTCGCGTTTCCCGCGAACTGTTTTTCGACGCGCAAACTCACTTGCTGATTCGCGAAATCATTCCAGCCGCGGCACAACAGCAGCCGGGATCGAAGAACGCTGCCGCAGAAGAGCTCGACTACGCCGACTACCGCCGCGTCGAGGGTGTCGAGGCTCCTTATCGAATCACGCTGCGCCGCGCCGGCCGCAATTACACTGTCGCCGTCTCGCGCATCGAGTGGAACGCACCAGTAAACGATTCCGTTTTCGACTTTCCGAACAACAAGAGCCGCCCGCTTCCCGATATCAAAGCGCTTCTGCTCGACGTGGCCAAAAACCAGAAAGCGATCGAGGAGCTGCAGAAGCAATACACCTGTCATGTGGTCGCGGAAGAGGAGAAGTTCGATTCCCGGGGAGGACGTTACGTCGCGCGAGGTGAAGGAATACGACGTGTTTAATTGCGGCGGCGATGAAATCCGCCACCTCGTGAAAGACGATTCGAAGCCGCTTAGTGCCGAACAGCAGCACAAGGAGGATGAGCGGTTCAATAAAGAGTTCAGCGAATTTCAGAAGAAGCAGGCCGAGCTCGCGAACGATCCCAAGAAACAGGAAAAAGAAGACGAACGCCAGCAGGCGCAGATTTCCGATTTTCTCCGCGCCGAAAGCTTCACGAACCCTCGCCGCGAGAGATTTCGCGGACAGGATGTGATCGTCTTCGATTTCGGCCCGAATCCCGATTACAAGCCGCGCAAGCTGGTCGAATCCATCGTGCAAAAATTGGTTGGCGTGGTGTGGATTGACGAACAGGCTCGCGACGTGGCCCGGCTCGAGGCTCGCTTCAGCGACAAGGTGAAAATCGGCGGTGGCTTGCTGGCTTCGCTCGACAAGGGTACGAACCTCGTCTTCGAGCAAACGAAAATCAATGGCGAAGTGTGGCTGCCGTCCTACGCCGAAGTTCACGCCGCCGCCCGCGTGGTTTTCGTCAGAGTCCGCCAAAACGAAATCGACCGCTACAGCGACTACAAGAAATTCCGCGTCGAAACCAAAATCGGCCCGTCGACGCCGGTCGCGGACGCTCCTGAACCCGCTAACCCCGCGAAGAATCCATAGCGTTCGTCGCTGCAGTAACGGAAACACCAAGGCGATTTTCGTTTCCTCCCCAACCGAAACAAAGATATCTTCAAGTCCACTTATTTAGAATTTACCCCTCGCGGTACGGGAGAGCACTGTCGCGACCATGCCCGCGTGCGCTCGCTGTGGAAAACAATTCAGCGGCTTTTCATTCGGTTCCGCGGTTCCGACGGAGTGCCGTGAGTGTCGACGCGCCTTCCCGCAGGCGATCGTTCAGCAGTCTCCGAATACCCGGGTCGCGCGTGCAGGGGATGAATTGCTGCTACTCGGTGGATCGCCTCCGTTCGTAACGTACGCAATTTTTGCGATCGACGTCCTTATATTTCTGGCAGTGGGAATTTCAGGTCTGTCGTGGACCGAGCCTACCTATTTGGAACTCGTTCGTTGGGGTGCCGATTTCAGTCCACTAACCTTAAGCGGAGAGTGGTGGCGGCTTTTCACGTCCACTTTTGTCCACATCGGCATCATTCACATCGCCCTGAACATGTGGTGTCTTTGGAGTCTCGGTCCAGTTCTCGAACGCTTAATGGGCTGGAAGGCCTTCCTGCTTACTTACGTCGTTTGTGGGATTGCAGGCAGCGAGGCCAGCTTGGTGTGGAAGCCACTGGGAGGCGGGGCGGGAGCTTCGGGTGCAATCTTCGGTGTCGCAGGAGCGTTTTTTTCTTTCCTTGTGTTTAAGAAAGCGCCCATCAGCCCCGAGTTCGCAAAGCGGCGGCTGAAAAGCGTCGCTGTGTTCATTTTCTACAATTTGTTTTTTGGAGCCGTCGCGCTTCGCGTGAACAATGCCGCGCACGTCGGTGGGCTGATTGCAGGGCTGATTCTCGGTGCGGTGCTCCCATGCGTCCTGCGGCGAACTGGAGAAGCGTCTTCGCCACCGGATCTCTCGCAACGACCCCTTTCATTCGGCGATTCTACAACCTCACGAGCGGAAGATCTTCGTCTGGCTATGGTCGCTATCATCGCTGCCGTGACGGTTGTCGCCGGGGCCTTCGGTCTTGCCAAACACAACGCCACTATCGTGCAATACGGTGCTGCGGTAGCGCTTATTCGCGAGAATGATCCCGCGGCAGCAATTCCCAAACTTCAAAAGTCGATCGTCCGTGATCCGAATAACGCTCTTTCGCTTGAAATGCTCGGGATTCTCCGGCTCGATCAGAACGATCCCACTCAGGCCTGGCCGGTGCTGCGCCGGGCTGTCGACCTTGACCCTAACAACTTAGCGCTCCGTCATAATCTGGCGCTGGCATATATAGGGGCGGGATTTCCTGAATACGCTCCGAAGGAGATTGGTTGGGCCCTCAAGTCAGAAGCAGAGAACAAGGCTGCAGCTAACTTCATTCTAGGCGTTAGTTCGTATCGGGTTGAAAACTACACCGAGGCCGAAAGGTATTTACGTCAGGCAATCGAGGATCGCAAAGGTTTTTTTGAAGCACAGAATGTGCTTGGAGTAGTTTACAGCGCGATGGGAAAGAGAACTGAAGCGCATGACCAATACGCCGCCGTGCTCGGTGAACATCCGAGGGATTTGGTTGCCGAGGGCGGCCTTCAAGTTTTGACTACGATCTCGAAGGGCCCCGTTTCCCCTGACCAACTTCCGCAGATCGTCATTCCGTACTCGAAACTCATCGCCAAGTCCGAACTCTGGCCCCTCTTTCCTTAACCCAACTTAGTAAGAGCCGAGCCGCTTGAAGTCACACTCTGAAACTGACCATCATTGACACTGCAGCGGGGCCACTCTAGAGTGGCAATTCTTTTTGGCGATTCGCGGAGGCCGGGTGCTCGAGCGTTATTTTAAGCTGGCGGAGAATCAGACCACCATTCGCCAGGAGATGCTCGGCGGGCTCACCACGTTCATGACGATGGCGTACGTGATTGTGGTGAATCCGCAGATTCTCGCGCAAGCGGGGATGCCGCCGGAAGGCGTTCTTTTCGCGACGTGCATTTCTTCCGCCGCGGCCACGCTGGTGATGGGGCTTTACGCAAATTATCCCATCGCGCTGGCGCCGGGCATGTCGCTCAACGCCTACTTTACCTACTCCGTTTGCCTCGGCATGCACATCCCGTGGCAAACGGCGCTCGGCGTCGTGTTTTTTTCGGGCGTTCTGTTCGTGCTCCTCACTGTTTCGCGCGTGCGCGAGCAGATCGTCAATGGAATCCCCGATTCGCTGAAGCATTCGACGGCCGCGGGTATAGGCATGTTCATCGCCTTCGTGGGCTTGAAGAACGCGAAGCTCGTGGTCGCCAATCCCGCCACGCTGGTGAGTATCGGAAGCTTTTCCGACCGAGAAGTGCAGGCTGCCTGCTTCGGCCTGGTGCTGATGCTGATTTTAATCGTGCGAAAAGTGAAAGGCGCGATGCTCATCGGAATCCTTGGCACCACGCTGCTGGGAATTCTTCGCGGGATGTCGCGCTGGCCCACCGCGCTGGTTTCGATGCCGCATCCATCGCTCACATTCCTGAAATTCGATTTGCATGGCGCGCTGCATCTAGGGCTTTTCGAGATCATGTTCATATTTTTGTTCGTCGATCTGCTGGACAACGTCGGCACGCTCGTCGCCGTTTGCGAGCAGGCAGGCTTCGTCAAGGACGGAAAAATTCCGCGTGTGGGCCGTGCGCTGCTTGCAGATGCCGTTGGAACGGTTTTTGGCTCGATGACCGGCACATCCACGGTCACGAGCTATATCGAAAGCGCAGCGGGCGTGTCGGCGGGCGCGCGAACAGGCTTGAGCAACATTCTCGTTGCCGCGCTGTTTCTGGGAGCGGTGTTTTTCTCGCCGGTTGCGACCGCGATTCCAGGTTTTGCCACAGCTCCCGCGTTGATTCTAGTCGGCGCGCTGATGATGCAGTCGGTGGCGCGCGTCAACTGGGACGATTTCAGCGACGCTTTTCCGGCATTCGTCACCGTGCTGGCCACGCCGCTTACCTTCAGCATCGCCACAGGCCTGAGCCTCGGCGTGATTTCCTACACAGTGGTGAAAATCGGCGCGGGAAAATTTCGCGAAATCAGCTTGCTGCTCTGGATCCTCACCGCGCTTTTCATCCTGCGCTACATCTACCTCGCGGTAGCTTAGACTGACTTGCGTCGGGGCACGACTTCAGTCGTGCCGCAAGACCGAAAGCAATCGATGCGACTTTAGCCGCTGAGGGACGCTCTTGTGAAGTTTTGCGCCGCTTCAAAGTGGCGCGATTTGTGGCTAGCGGCGCAAAGCGTATTTACATCGCGACGGAGGCTTTTGTGCCGAACACACGCCGGAAAATCGCGTCCACGGCGCGCAACTGCCGTTGCAAGTCGAAAGTATGCGCGAGCGCTTTTCCGTCGAGATACTTCCTGATATTCGAGTCGGACGCGACGCGATCTCTGAAGCTCGTCTCCGAATCCCACGCCACCATCGCATGGCTCTGCACCCACTTGTAAGCATCTTCGCGCGGCGCGCCGTGCTCCACAAGATCCTGCAGCAGCTGCCCGGAAAACACGAGCCCCTTCGTCGCATCCAGATTCCGCCGCATCCGCTCGGGAAACACTTTCATGTTCGCCACAATTTCCGTCGTGCGATGCAGCATGTAGTCAGTGAGGATCGTCGAATCCGGCAGAATCACCCGCTCCACCGAACTGTGCGAAATGTCGCGCTCGTGCCACAGCGCGATATTTTCGAGCGCCGCCAAAGAATTCGCCCTCACCACGCGCGCCAGCCCGCACACCTGCTCGCTCGACACCGGATTCCGCTTGTGCGGCATCGCTGAACTCCCGCGCTGCTCCCCGCCAAACGGCTCCTCCACCTCGCGCACTTCCGTCCGCTGCAGATGGCGCACTTCCTGCGCGATGCGTTCCAGCCCACCCGCCACAATCGCCAAGGTCGATAGATATTGCGCGTGCCGGTCGCGTTCAATCACTTGCGAAGTAATCGGCGCCGTCGCCAGCCCCAGCCGCGCGCAAATCTTCTCTTCGATTTCAGGGCCGAGGTGCGTGCATGTCCCCACCGCGCCTGAAATTTTTCCCACCGCCATCTGCCGCGCCGCCACTTGAAACCGCGCCAGATCGCGGCGATTCTCCGAAAACCAATTCGCAATTTTCAGCCCGAACGTAATCGGCTCCGCGTGCACGCCATGCGTCCGGCCAATCTGCGGCGTGTCTTTGAATTCCCACGCGCGCTGCTCGAGCACTTCGCCCATCCGCTCCAGCGCCTTCTCGATCTGCTGCGAAGCTTCGCGCACCAGCAGCGCCTGCGCCGTGTCCACCACGTCGTTTGACGTGAGCCCGTAATGCAGCCAGCGCGCCGCCTCGGGATCGCCCACCGATTCCTGCACCGCCATCGTGAACGCGATCACGTCGTGGCGCACCTTCGCTTCCAGCTCATTAATTCGCGCTACGTCGACGCGACCGCGTTCGCGCAGCTTCAGCGCGGCTTCGCGCGGCACGATGCCCGCTTCCGCCAGCGTTTCGGCGGCGGCCAGCTCCACTTCGAGCCATTTCTGAAATTTATTTTCTTCGCTCCAGACGCGGCCCATTTCCGCGCGTGTGTATCGCGGGATCAAATGAAGCTCCTCTTGGCGCAGCTTTCCTTCTGACAATCTGCAAACGGCGGGGAATTTCCCTGCTCCATTATACCCGTAAACGATGCCGGAAGACGACGCCTAGCGCTTCGCAGGCCTATAACTGAAAAGTTTCTGGCATTCGCGCCGCAGGAATCCGCCAAAGACAGGAATGCGGTGATTGCCCTTCTCGAAAATCAGCCGGCACGAGATCAGGCAAGCTCGCCACTTGTAATACTCGGTGCCGTGCTTGCGCCCATACGCGGCAATATCTTCTTGCGACACGCCGTACACCACCGCGCCAATTCGTGACCACACGCCGGCCCCCGCGCACATCGCGCACGGCTCATGCGTCGAGTAAAGCACGAAGTCGGGCAGGTAGCGCCCATAGCCGCTCGACACATACTTCAGCGTTTCGAGTTCGACGTGCTTGATGCTCGAGCCCGAAGTTTTCACCCGGTTGCCGGCGCTGGCAATCACCACTTCGCGTTTGCCCACCAGTCGCGTAATCACCGCGCCAATCGGATAGTCGCCGCGGTCGCCGGCGCGTTTCGCCTCGGCGATAGCCAGCTCCATGAATTTCTTTTTTGGTTTGTAGGTAGGCGGAATCATCGCAAAGGATTATATCCGTTTATCGTGAGTGTTTCTCAAGAGCCGGGCGTGTCCGCCTCTGTTAGCAGCTAGTGAGTGGGGGATGACAGCCTCTTTTGACATTTATCCTGAAGTGCTCCGCTGATTGCTTCTGTGCTAGATTGCCATGACGGATGCCAGAACCTAAACGCCGCACGAGAAAGCTTATCCTCCTTGTGAGTGTTTCAATCCTCGCAATAGTTTTCCTTGGAAGTTGCCGTGCAACTCCGTCCAAGACCAGAAGCGAGATGATTACCCTGATGACGAGGCACGGCAAGAAAGGAAAGTGGGACGATGCTATACGAGTGGCGCAGGAATGGTTGAAGTCACACCCTGAAGATGACTCAGGAGCCAACGGACTTGTGTACGAGCAAATGGCAATCGTTTATCTCGCAAAGGCGTCGAGAGACGCGACGCACAAAGACGAGTGGATACGGCAGGCAGTCGTATATTTTGACAAGGACCTTTCGCTTCATCCGCAAGAGCCCTTTGACACTGTGAAATTCTATAGTGCTGGACGCGGATTCGAGGAGGCTGGAGACCTTTCTACCGCAGACAGTTGTTTGTACTATGGACGGGCACTAAAGGCTTTCGCGGACGAACAACCTTTTCTTCAGGGCGATACCTATACAGTTTCCGGCGACTCCATTCCGTTGACACCGATGAGGAAAGAGAACGAAAAATCAATGGAACGAGTACAGGCGAAGTTCGTCAAAACCGGCTGCAAGTAAGATCTTAATTCTCCCGCACCTTCTTCTGACCAGCAATCTAACCCCTCGGTATGACGCGCTAGTACGTCTTGTCGCGCCTCGCCGAACGCCGAGATTTGTTTTCCCATCCCTTTTACTATCTGCTATTTGGCGGAAATCCCATCGTCAAACGACATAGCTTCCAGCAGCACAAATTCAATCGAACAGGGAGACCTACAATGAAGCTATCAGTCGCATGGTTCAACGTAAACGATTTCGAGCAAGCCAAGAAATTCTACGGTAGCGTGCTCGGCCTCAAGAAATCGTTCGAAATGGATGGCTGGGCGGAATTCAATGGCGGCGGCCAGGATGAAGCAGCCGTCGGCATCTCGACGGGACAATACACTCCGAAAGAACACGGCGCGACGATCGTGCTGCGCGTTGACGATATCGAACGCGAACGCAAACGCCTTGAATCAAGTGGCGTGAAATTCGAAGGCAAGACGGAAGAAATTCCCGGCATGGTGAAGCTCGCCATTTTCCGCGATCCTTCCGGCAATCGCCTGCAGTTGTGCCAGGTGCTGGTGAAATCCTAGCGCGCGTTTCAAGCAGCAGCGTGATCGCGCGGAGAAAGTCTCGCGGGCCGCGGCAGATCATCGACTCTCGGTGGCTCTCGGTGGGAACCGATGTAAACTGTCGCGGCCCGAACCTCAAGGCGAAATCGCCAAGCGAGAAAGTACGATGACAGGCTATTCGCAGCCCCCGCTTCCACACGACGACGAACTAAAACTCGTCGAGCGCGCACAACAAGGCGATCGCGATGCATTCGGCTCGCTCGTCGAGCCCTGGCGCAAGCCGCTCTTCGGCTACATCTATCGCATGGTTACGTTGCGGCAGGACGCCGAAGATCTCCTGCAAGACGTTTTCATCCGCGTGCTCGAAGATATTCGCACCTATCGTGGCGAAGCGCGCTTCAAGAGCTGGCTTTTTGGTATCGCCACGCACGCCTGCCTCGACCATTTGCGCACGCGCAAACGCTGGCGCGTGGAAGCGCAGCGCATTGGCGAGCAGGAAACCACCGAGCATCCCGAACAGCTCGAAGGCCTGCGCGATTTGATGAGCTCGCCCGGCTTCGTCTATGAAATTCGCGAGCACATCGCCTTCTGCTTTTCCTGCATCGCTCGTTCGCTCGAACCCGAAGAGCAAGCAGCCGTGATGCTGAAAGAAGTTCTCGAATTCACGAACCAGGAAGCAGCGGCGATCCTGCGCGTCTCAGAGCCCGTCTTTCGCCATCGTCTTTCCGATGCGCGCGCGAAAATGACGCAAGCCTTCGACGGCCTTTGCGCCCTCATCAATAAAACCGGCGTTTGCTACCAGTGCCAGGGCCTCCGCGAAATCGCTGGAGAAAAAAATCGCGGGCCGAACCTGGTTCAAATCGAAGTAGCGCCAGGTATCGCGGTGAATCCAGAAAGCCTATTCGACGCGCGCACGGCCATCGTCCGCAACGCCGACCTCGAAAGCGGCACCACCCGCCATATGCACGACATGTTCTACCAGAATCTCGCGAGGCGCGAAGAAGCCCGGTAGCATAGGCTTCAGCCTGTGCCTGCGCAAAAACACAGCACAGCTCATCAATTCTTGGCACGCGACGCAGCTTCGTTCTTTTGACTTCGATCCACTCACTCGCCACGCCCGACCCACTTCAGCCCCAACCCCACGCGTCTCACTACGATCACTCAACAAAACGTTGTCATCCTGAAGGCATCCGTTCAGGATGCCCGCCTTGAAGGATCTCAGCCGGCAATTCCACCCCGCACTCTGTCATTCCGAGCGAAGCCGCGCGCGCCTCTGCCTTCCCAATCGCGGGGCGATGGGCGCGCGGCGTAGAGAGGAATCTGCAGTTCTATCTGTAAGGGGTGGCTACAGCTCAAACGGTCCAAGCGGAGAATGCTGCGAAGCAATATGCAATGTGCCGCCAAATGCAAACAAAGGCGCCCGCCGACCCAGCGCCTCTTCAGCGGAAATACGCGCCACAGAAGGATTATTATTCTGCTCGGAAAGATGCGCGAGAACGAGATGCCGCGCGAGCCCGTCAAACACTTCACAATCTGCCAGGAAATCGCTCACAGTGGCATTCGACAGGTGCCCCGTGCGGCTCATCACTCGCTGCTTGATGTGCCAGGGGTAAGGACCCACCTTCAGCATCTCGAGATCGTGATTCGATTCCAGAATCAAAAAATCGGCTTCGCGCAAATGGTGCTTCACAAGCTCGGGCAGATAGCCCAGATCGGTAACGATCGCTACCTTGATTCCATTGGCCTTGAAGCAATAGCCCACAGGATCCGATGCATCATGAGGAATCGCGAATGGCGTGACTTCGATATCGCCGATTTCAAATTTCTCGCCGGGATGCACGTACTGCACGTGATCAATCTTTTTCTTGATGCCCTGATCTGTGAGCATCTGCTGGATCACGCGATGCGTCGGCTCGGTAAGAAATGCCAGGCACTTCCACTCGCGTTGCAGTTGGCCAAGGCCGTTTGAGTGATCGGAGTGTTCGTGGGAAATCAGGATTCCGTCGAGGTGCTCGGGTTTCGCGCGGCCCAGCGCTTCAAAGCGCCGCAGCATTTCTTTTTTGCCAAGCCCGGCATCGATGAGGAGAGCGGTGTGTTCGGTCTCAAGCAACGTGGAGTTGCCCGCACTACCCGAAGCTAGAATCGAAATGCGGAACGCGATGCGCTCTCTCCGTCCGCTGGCCGTGCCCCCACAGCACCAGCTTCGCAATGGATGATGGCAAACTGTGGCCGCAAGGTCAACATGAACCGATGCACCGGTCGTTCCGCTTACGTATCATTCGAGCGCGAAGATTGCCCGAACGAGAGCACTTTTTTCGACCTTCTGCGGCAATAGCTTTACCGGATGCACAGAAGTCGCTGTCGAGGATCGAGTGGTAATTGTTGCACTCTCAGTATTGAGAGTCGTGAGGAAAGGGAGCGGACGCCCTTCGTTGCTTGCGTATAGCAGGGCTCCAACTCTTGCACCGAATGCATCAGCCATCTTCGTTGCTATGACGCGAGCCTTTTCGAGAGCGGAGGCGTATGCCTTCGCCTCGGCACTGTCCGGATCCGAAAGCTTCCATTGAGGGTCGTCCACTTCATTAGCGCCGGCTGCAACTCCTATGTCGAGGAGTCGCTGAGCGACAGCCGCGTTTGCTGTGATTGTCCAAGACTGACTGGCTTCAAATTGTTTCGTTTTGCGATCGCCCACTGGCATCTCTTTCAGATCAGCGTCGGAAACGGGGCTGAGGGAAAGAGATCGGGTCGAAACGTCCTTTTCAGATACGCCCGCATCAGTCCAGGCCTTCAAAATCTGCGTGGAGGCGCGGACATTCTCATCGTAGGCAGCGTCGTGGCTGGCACCGTAATTGTGGTAGCCCACCTTGATTGTGACCAAGTCCGCTTGCACCTCAATCGTGCTCTCAGTGCTCAGTTCAATCGTTCGATTCTGCTGGTTAACTTGTACCGTCTGAGCGCCGGCTACTCCAGCAAACGTGAGAACCAGAATTCCGATTCGATATCCCTTACACCTCATCGAGTCACCTCCTCCGGTCGCGCGAGGATTCTATATAAATAGATAGAAGACAACAATTTGATAACTTATAAAGCCGTGACCGGACTCTTTAAAACGTGAGGTGTTCGCGGGACAATTCGAAGCCGTCGAGATTTCCTACAACGCTTGCGGCAATCCGCTCGGGCTGAAAGAATTCCTGCGCGATTTTCTGAACATCTTCAGGCGTTACTTTTTCAAGCAGCGCGATCAGGTCGGTGGGCGAGAAATAGCGGCCGAAATACATGTGATAGCGCGCCAGGCTGGTCATTCGCTGCCCGGTGCCTTCCGACGCCAGCAGCGTCGCGCCCTTCAAATGATCCTTGGCGCGGCGTAATTCCTCTTCCGGAAGCGGCTCATCCTTGATCCGGCGGAATTCGTCGAGCACCGAACGAACCACCTTCGACACATTCTCAAGCGATGTCCCGGCATACACCGAAAAAGACCCGGAATCGCGATACGAATTCATCTCGCTGAAAATCGCATACGCCAGGCCTTGCTTCTCGCGGATGTTCTGGAACAAACGTGACGACATGCCGCCGCCCAGCACGTTGTTCAGCGCGGAAACCACGAAGCGGCGCTCGTCCGTCATCGGCAACGCCGGCACGCCGATGCAGATGTGCACCTGCTCGAGTTCGTGCTTCGTGCATTGCGTAATGTGAGGAGCAGCTACGGGAACGGAATCAGCGGCGCCATTCGATGATGGCACGAGCTTTGCGAAGCGCTCGCTGACCAGATCCACAAGCTGTTGATGGGTCAGCCGGCCGGCTGCGGTAATCACCAGATGATTCGGCGCGTACCAGTGGCGAAACCAGCTATCGAGCGTCTCGCGCGTGAATGACGAAACTGTTTCGGGCGTGCCCAGGATCGGTTTTCCAAGCGCATGCGGCGTCCAGAAATTCTGCGTGAAAAGCTCGTGCACCAGGTCTTCGGGATTGTCCTGCGTCATCCGGATTTCTTCGAGGATCACGGATTTTTCTTTGTCGATATCTTCGTTCGCGAATTTCGGCTCGAGCACCATGTCCGCAACCACGTCGAACGCTTTCGGAAGATGCTCGTCGAGCACGCGCGTATTGAAGCAGACCATTTCTTTTGCAGTGAACGCGTCGAGCATTCCGCCCACGCTGTCCACTTCCCGCGCGATATCTTCGGCCGTGCGCCGCGCGGTGCCCTTGAACACCATGTGCTCGATGAAATGCGAAATGCCGTTCAGCTCTGCCGGCTCGCGCCGCGAACCTGCGCGCAGCCAAATTCCCACCGAAACGGAGTGCATGTGCTCCATCGGCTCGGTGATTATCACCAGCCCGTTGGGCAGCACTTCTTTTTGAACCGAGTTTTTCGCTTCAGCCATCAATTTTCCTGGTAAGTCGGAGCCAAATCTTCGCATGCGCCCGCCGCGAAGTCACGGGCGGCCCGGCGCGGTGTTTCCAATCAGATTCTTGCTTCAAAAGCCCGGAAAACTGCTTTTTGCGGCAACCTTGTTGCTGCACTTGCGACGACAAAAACTGTCACTTTCGGTCTTGCGCACTACATCAATTTCTCGTCAGGCGACAACTTTCCATATTCGCTCGAATAATGCAGCGGCACATCGGCGTACGACCCGCGATCCATCGAATACACTTCGCAGCTCGCATATGGATAGGAATAGATGTGAACGCTGGTCGCTTGCGCGCCGAATTCGGGAAGGTTCAACACCTGATGCACAGGTTCTTCCGGCGAAACGGCGGCGGGATGGGTGGCGTCCATGTCGTAGGAATCGGTGGGAATAAGCTTGCAGGCGCCGTGCGCGCGTATCGCGATTCTCAACGCGGAAATTTTGGACGCGCAGCCGGCCGATAGGCGTCACCATCCAGCAATTCTGGTCGCGATGATTGTGAATGCGGCTTACCTGGCCCACATTCCAGCAGATTGCGAGCACTTCGAACAGTTCGCATTTATAGATCAGGTTCCGGGTGTAGTGGCTATTCGCGTAGAAAAGATAGGGTGCCAGCGTCTCCGGACGAATCGCTTTTTCTTGCGTGAATTTCAGCACGCGCGGAATCGTGAAATCCTGCTTGGGGATCGCGCAAAGCTGCTTTGTCCATTCATCGATTGTCAGTTGTTGCATCGTCGCTTGTTCCATCGCGTTCGCCTCCTGCGCGCACAAAGAACCATTCCAAACACTCTATTATATCGCTCCGCGTTTCGCGCCGGAGATAAAAATCGCGAATATCGGGCGTGCTATCATCAAAATAAGATGGCATCGCAGACTACCGAATCCGCGTCCGCTCGTCCCTCGAATCTGCTGGGGAAATCCCCGCAAGAGCTGCGCGCGTTCCTCGAATCGCTTGGCGAGCCCGCCTATCGCGGCGCGCAAATTTATCACGCGCTCTACGCCGAGCGTCGCTTTGCTCTTGCGGGCATGACGAATCTCCCCGCGAAATTGCGCGAACGCCTCGCCCGCGAAGCGGTGATTGAATTGCCGCGGATCGTGCGGAAACACTGCTCAGACGACGGCACGATTCGCTACGTTCTGGCGCTTGATGCGGTTGCTGACGATTCTGGCGGCCAAAGATTCACCGGCAAAAGATTCAGATATAAACGCTCGCTCGCTGACGCCGGCAACGATCGAAACGGTGTTCATGCCCGAAGAGAATCGCCAGACGATCTGCATTTCAACGCAGGCAGGCTGCGCGGTGGATTGCCATTTTTGCCTGACGGCAACGCTTGGCTTGATCCGCAACCTGACCGCCGGCGAAATCATCGGCCAGGTGCTGATTGCGCTCGATGAGAATCGCGACGCACTCAAGCCGCAAACAAATGTCGTCCTGATGGGCCAGGGCGAACCGTTGCTGAATTTCGACCCAGTAATGGCCGCGCTCGGCATAATGCTAGATCCCAACGCGATGGCGATTTCGCCGAAGCGGGTGACGCTTTCGACTAGCGGGATCGTTCCCGGTATCGAGCGGCTTGCGCGCGAAAAAGTGCGGCCGAAGCTGGCGATTTCTTTGAATGCTTCTTCAGACGAACAGCGCGACGAGATTATGCCGATCAACCGGAAATATCCGCTTGAGGCGCTACTGGACGCGTGCCGGCGGTATCCGCTGCGGCCGTGGGAACACCTGACATTTGAATACGTGTTGCTTGGCGGATTCAACGACTCGGTTGATGACGCGCGGCGAGTGGTGAAGTTGCTTGCGAATCTGCGCACGAAAGTGAATCTGATTCCGTGGAATCCCGGTGATTTGCCTTACTCGAAGCCCGATCCAGCGCGTATTGAGGCGTTCCGGAAAATTCTTGCTGACAAAGATGTGCGAGCGTTTGTGCGCTACTCGCGCGGGCAGGATGTGATGGCTGCCTGCGGGCAGCTGGCGCTGATGGAGATGGGCGCGGCGACTAACAGTCTTACGCAGATTTCGCCGCAGTGACTGAGGCACGGCGGAAAGCAAATACCCACGACGAGAGAGCGTCGTCGTGGCTACCGAGGAGAGCGGGTGCTGCTCCTAGCGAATGCCGATGGCTGCCATCATGCGGCCTGTGGTGCGCTCTTTGCGGAAGCTGAAAAAGAGATCGCTGCGGCACGCTGTGCACAGCCCAGACGAAGAAATATTCCGCTGCGGGATGCCTGCCTCTTCGAGAATGGCGCGGTTCGCTGCAATTAAATCCAAGTGCACGCGGGGCGACGGTGGCGCATGGCCCGGCGGTTTCATCGTGAGCCAGGGGAGCCAGTTGGGATCGTTATCGCTGTCCGCGAGTTGGTCGAAGGGGCCTTCGAACCATTCGCGCGCGTTTGGAAATTGAGCGTGAAATTCAGCGGCCACTTCGGTGCCTACTTCGTAGCATGACTGGCCGATGCCGGGGCCGAGCGCGGCGATGACGTCTTCCGGTTTCGTGCCGAACTCCATTTGCATGCGGCCCAGCGCTTTTGCAGCGATGCGACGAACCGTGCCGCGCCAGCCGGAATGAATTGCAGCGATCACTCGGCGCTTGGGATCAGCAAGTAAAATGGGAATGCAGTCGGCGGTTTGCACGACGAGCAGGACGCCCGGCTCGCGCGTGATAAGGGCATCGCCTTGCGGAGCCGCTTCAGATGATGTGGTCCCTGGCGATTCGGTTCCGGCTGGCGGCTGGTTCGCCGAGTGAATTACGTGGACGATGTCGGAATGAATCTGCCGCAGCGCGACCACGCGCATTTTGCTCGCACCAATTGCCCGGAAGAATTTCTCGCGGTTGTCGCGAACACGTTCACTCTTGTCCCAATCCGTGAATCCCAGATTCAGCACCTTTTCGCAAACTTCCTGGCCTTCGCGTGTTGTTTTCAATTCGCTTGCGCCGCCGGGTCTTGTGCTGAAGCCGTGAACGAGCCAGTTGAGCCGCGCGAGCGCAGGTGCTTCGAGAATTTGCACGCCGCCCGCTTGCCGTAAATTCCATTTCGCTCGAGCCGGTGCGCGCCGCTTTGGCGCCGGCCGTTTGCGCTCCGGTGATTTCTTCGTCCCTGTTTTCGCCGCCACGCGTCGTCTCTCCCATCGCAGTCATAGGCCCGCTGCCAGCAATTTGCCTGCATCAATTATAGGTATAATCGCGGCGCGCTGCAGAGCCGCTTGTTTCTTATGCGAAGATCTCGGCACGCCGAAAGCAGAGAGCTATGATCGTCGGACTGGGGCTGGACATCGCGGAAATCGATCGCATCGAAGCGGCGATTACGCGGCACGGAGCAGCAATCATCGAACGGTTATTCACGCCTCGCGAAGCCGCTTACTGCGAAAGCCATCGAAATAAATTCGAGCGTTACGCCGGGCGATTCGCGGCCAAAGAAGCGGCGATGAAAGCTCTGGGGACTGGCTGGCGCGCAGGAATACGCTGGCGCGATATCGAAGTGGTCCGTGAACCGAGCGGAAAGCCGACGCTGGACCTTCAGGGTGTCGCGCGGGAACGGGCGAATAAAATGGGCGTGAAGAATATTTCGCTGACGATCACGCACAGCGGGAATCTCGCCCTCGCCGAAGTGATTTTCGAAAACGGGGCGTAGTGATTCAGCGCGCCATGCCCAAGGAAATCAAGACCGCCGAGAGACACATCTAGCCGCCGATTGACGGCGAGAGAAAATCCTGATGACGGCCCCTGGAAGTCATCCACTTCGCCGATTTCGCCGGCTCACGAAAACTGGGCGCGTCAGGGAAATCATTCCGAGCGGAGGGCTTGGATGATGTCGACGCGGGCGGCGCGCGATGCGGGCAGGATCGAAGCAATCACCGCGGCGGCGAGCAGCACGACGGCCGAGACGAGCACGGGCAAGGCACCGGGCATCTGCAGGTCGCCGAAATAGCTGCTGGCAACACGAGCCACGATGAAGCCGAACGCGGCTCCGGCAAGCACACCTGCCGCGGCCATGATGGCACCTTCGCTAACGACGGCACGCAGAATATTTTCCGGCTGAGAGCCGAGGGCGAGCCGAATGCCAAACTCGCGCGTGCGCGCGCTAACGGAAAAGGCCAGCACACCGGCGACTCCGACGACGGCGATCGCGAGCGCTACAATCGCAAAAACTCCAAAGACGAGCGAGTTCAAGCGGTCGGGCGCGAGAACTTTCGCGCGTATGTCTTCGAGGGTAGCAGCATGCTCAACGGGCTGATCCACGGACATGTCGCGAATGATGCGGGTAACAGGGGTAACCAGCGAGTAGGGATTCGCAGTGGTGTGGACGAAGAGATGGCCTCCATACAGGCCTCCGCCTTCGGCAAAGGTGCTGTAGACGGCAGGGGTCGGCTCAGGGACGACGTGAATGTCGTCGATGTCGGCTGTAACGCCGATGATGCGGTGCGGCGCCTTCGCGCGCGCCTTTTCCGCGTCGTTACCGGAAAGGAATTCAAGGACGGGATCGGTCCAGTAAACATGGCGTCCGACGGCACTTTGACCGGGCCACATGCGCTCAGCCAGAGTTTTGCTGACGATCACGACGGGATCGCTCTTTCCGTCGTCGAGATCGTTGAAATCGCGCCCTTCCAGTATGGGAACGCCGAGAGCGGCAAAAAAGCCCGGCGAGATGGTGCGAAACATGGCGCGAGGGTCTTCGGGGTGTGCGTGTGACCGTCGCCGGAATATTGAAGGCCGGGACCAAAAATCTGCGCATCGCGCCAGGGGGCCGTCTCAGCGAAGGCCGTGCCCGTGACACCCGGAAGGGCGTCAATCTGACGGATGGATTCCTTGTAGAAATCGATGACTTGCTGGTCCGTTTTACCGTACGTCATCGCCGGAACATCAATGGCGAGAACGCGCTGCGTCTCGAAACCAGTGCGAGCGGCTTGAAGAGCGAGAAGAGTGGTGACCAGAGCAGCAGCGCCCGCGAGAAGCACGAACGAGGCGGCGATTTGAGTGATGGCGAAGGCGCGCTGGCGGCGGCTGGTGCTGCTGGTAATGCGGACGCTGCCGCTCGATACGTTGAGGCCGTTGGCCTTGTCAACGGAAGGCAAGCGCGGGACGAAGGCCAGAATCACGGCGGCGAGGATGGCGAGCGCCGCACCGACCCAGAGCAAGCTGGAATCGACCTTCAAATCCATTGCGCGAACCGAGAAACGCGAGGCGTAGCGAGCGAGGATCGAGACGAGCGGCTGCGCGATGATCACGCCGATTGCCGCGCCAGCGCCGCACAGGATAAGGCTTTCGGCTAACAGCATGCGACGCAGCGCGCCAGAGCTGGCGCCGAGGGCCGCGCGAATCGAAAGTTCACCTTCGCGGCGGACGGTGCGCGCGAGAATCAGGTTGGCCACATTGCAGCAGGCGATGATGAAGATAAGACCCGAGGCAGCGAGGAGGACAAGCAGGACTGTGCGCGCGCCCGAGGTGATCTGGTCGCGAAGCATTTTGGTGCTGATGGTGAACTGAGCGCTGGCGGGATAGGCCTCGGGGTGGTCCTTTTCCATGGAGGCGTAGGCGGTGCGCAGCTCGCTGCGAGCCTGGTCGAGAGTGGCGCCGGGAGCGAGCTTGCCGAAGAGTTCGGTCATACGATGGACGCGGCCCGTAACCATCGTGGCAGACATGTGATGCGGGCTGGTGACGATATTGGCGATGATGTCGGTATCGGCCGGATAAGGGGTGGAGGGTTCGAGGACGCCGATCACCGTGCCCATGCGGTCGCCAATGCTGCCGAGGCGAACCGTTTTGCCAAGCACGTTGGGATCTTGTTTGAGGACGGTCGACCAAAAGCGGTAGGTGAGAACGACGACACCGGGAGCGTTGGGACCATCATCCTGCGGGCCGATCAAGCGACCGAGCACAGGATGGAGGCCCATCACGTCAAAGTAGGTGCCGCTTACCACACCCCCCTGAATTTCGCGGGGCTCGCCGAGGCCGATCATCGTGAAGCCGACTTGAGAGAAATCGCCGAACTGTTGGACGGAGTGAACGCTGGACTCAATGTCCTTGATTTCGGGGACGGAAAAGGTGGTGTTTTCGTCGCGCATGCCGGGCGCGCTCTGGCGGATGTAGACGAGGCGGTCCTCGTCGCGGTTGACGAGAGGCTTGAGCAGGACGCCGCGAACGAGCGTGAAGATGGCCGCGTTGGCTCCGATGCCGAGCGCCAGGGTGAGGATCACGATGACGGCAAAACCTTTGCGTGCGCGGAGGGAGTGGAATGCAACTCTTAGATCGCGAAAAAATGACATGTTTCTTGCCCCCTCGGCGTCATGATTTGTCCTTCTCCTGCAATGGTGTTCGGGAGGGCCGGTGCCCTGCCTTCATTATATAGACGAACGGCCGGAGCGGAATTCGACAAATCACCGAAGAAATTTTGCTTGTTCCGCGCTCAAGAACCATTTTGTGCGCCTGGTCATCTCAATATCCGCGTCAGCTTCTGACAAGTCTTTTCTGTTTCAACTGGCCGAATCCGCCCTTGCAGGACTTGCGCTCTGGTTCCTGCTCGGTCAGGCCAGGACTTTCCCAGCAGTTATCCGCACCACGCGTGCCAATAGGAAGACCCGCATTGTGAATCATTTACCACGGGCTGCGTTGTACGAGGATGGTCGGATTCGGCAGCCAATGTCCAAATTCGGACAGCGGCTCGATTGTGAGAGGCCTCCAGAAAGAAGAGGGACTAGCTCCCTGTAGCCGCCGCTCTCTTGAACGAAGCAAGAGCGGTGGCTTCATCCTCGCTAATGTCGAAGACGGTGTCGAGCTTCGACATTTTCAGGAGATTGAGTACGCGGGTCGTCGGACTAAGCAATTTCAGACTGGCCCCTTGCCTGTTTGCGCTCGCCAAGGCGCCCGTGAGCTGACCAACGCCGGAGCTATCTACGTACGAAACTCCTGCGAGATTCAGCAGAATATTTTTTTGCCCCTTCTTGACCAAGTCTCGAACGGTCTCGCTGAGAACCACGCCACTGCCCGGACCGAAGGCGACCGCTTCGCCGAGGCTTAAGCGCCCTGTCAAATCAAGGATGGTAACGTCATCACTTTGGCGGGTGGCGCATTGCATCGTCATCGTTCATTCCTCCTTTGCATTTGCTCGGGGCCCATCCATGATTGCCGGTTTGGACCTCTTGCTCATGCGCATCCTATGCTTCCCCCGCCCTGGACACAACGAATTTGCCAACCAGAGCGCGGCTCCGAGAATGGAGGAGGTCGAGTAACGAGTAAGAGGTTAACAACCGCAGGACCGGCGCTACGAATACCCAGTATTTTGCCACCGCTGTTCTTAGAGGCGTGCCTCGCACCATTCGTTGGGCGGATGCTGTCCTGCGATTCTCACCTTGAGGTAATTTCCTGTCAGCGCTTCCGTCCAATCTTCACCGGTGCGAGCAAGAGTAAGTGCGCGGAGCTCGCGGCCAGACTGAGCGGCACGGAAAGCGGCGGCCTTTTTCTCGCTGAGTGTGCGCAGACGCCGAGCGCGCTCGCGGACTATTCCGGGCGCGACGTACTCGCGCTCGGGAAGCGCTGCCGCTGCGGTGCCGGGGCGCACTGAAAACGAGAAAACGTGGAGGTACGTCAGCGGCAACGCTTCAATGAAATCGGTGGTGGTCTGAAACTCCTCGTCCGTTTCGCCGGGGAAGCCAACGATCACGTCTGCGCCAATCGCGGCGCTGGGAGAATGGCGGCGAATTCAGCTGAATGCGTTCCGCGTAATGCTCGGAGCGATACCAACGATGCATCGCGCGCAGAATCCGATTTGATCCAGATTGCAGCGGGACGTGAAAATGCGGCGCGACGCGTTCCGAAGACGCGACCAGATCGATGAATTCCGCGGTGACGTCCTGCGGTTCGATGGAGCTGAATCGCAGCTGCTCCAGAGTTGTTTCGTCCAGAATGCGGCGGACCGTCGTGACCAGTTCGGCGCGCGGGGTGAGGTCGCGGCCATAGCTGCCGAGATTGATTCCGCTGAGGACGACTTCCTTGGCGCCTGCGTCGACGAGTTTCGTGATTTCTGCGATTACTGTGTCCGGAGGCAGGCTGCGGCTTTTGCCGCGCACGAAGGGAATCACGCAATAGGAGCAGCGGTTGTTGCAGCCATCCTGAATTTTCAGGATCGGCCGCGTGCGCCCGCTGTCTGCGAATTCGGCAGGCGCGACCTGCACCGCGACTTGCGCGAAAATATCGCCGGTAAGAATCTTGGCCGGGCCACGCGCGAGCGACATTGGTTCTCGGTCGAACTCGGCGAGTGGGAAGAAATCCTCGAGGAACTTCGCGGATGAGGTGCTGAACTCGGTGCGGCCTGCGAATCGAGCGAGGCGCAGACCAGGCGCGCGATTTCGGTCTGATGCGAGTTGCCAACGACGAAATCAACGCCCTCGAGCCGCGCAATCTCCTCCGGCGCGCGCTGGGCGTAACAACCCGTGACAACGACGCGCGCGCCAGGATTCGCGCGATGAATCTTGCGCACCGCTTCCCGCGCCTGCGCATCTGCCGCGGCGGTCACGGTACAAGTATTCAGCACTACCACATCCGCGTGCGCATGCTCGTCAACAAGCGCAAGCCCGCTCGCGAGGAAATCGCGCCGCAAAGCCGCGGCATCCGCGTCCGTGGCGCGGCAGCCAAAATTTTCAATCGAAAATGTGGTCATGCGATCAAGTGAATTATAGCAGCGCAGAAGCGATTGATTCAAATCGTCACCACCCGCCGGTGCCGGCCTCTACAGGTACTTACTTATTGATTCACTCCAGCACTGCGTGATATACCCCGCAGCACCACAGGGGTGGGTTACAGCTGGACACAAAACTCGACAATGGGGCGAACGGAGGAATTCCGCGGGAAGACTAAACCGTTTGACCTTCAGAGCGTCTTAAAACGTCTCCGCAGCCTGAAGACAGCGATTAATTCCTGCGTATCTTGATTGGCAATTCTTCGTAGAGTTGACAGCACCAGCAGCGACTTCTCCTTTGGTCCTTAGCCATAGCGAATGAGTGGAAGTTTCTTCGTTCGCTGCCAGGCTATCGCGGGCCAAATTCGAGACTTAGACACTCTCAAGGAGACCACATGCAAAGAATTGCCAGATCATCGCCGCTGTTAGTGGTTGTATTTGTGTTCGCGCTGGCGTTGCCGCAATTCGCCTTCGCGCAGCGCCTCAAACCGATTCCACATCCGATCGGCGTCATGCAACACCCTACTACTCAGGCCGCCGACGCAAACCAGTCCTGAGGCACATGCGCAGGTTCGGGCTGCCGCTTCCGCCGCGTCGGCCTCGCCCTGGACGCCGCTCACGAACCAGCCGAATTTCCTCCTCGATGGCGCGTCGGTTCCAATTCTCCTCACTGACGGCTCCGTTCTCGTGCAGGACGCTGCCTTCCCCGATTGGTGGAAGCTGACGCCCGACAAGTTCGGCAGCTATGTGAATGGCACCTGGACCCAGGTGGCCTCGTTGCCCGCTACCTATAGCCCGCTTTACCACTCATCCGCCGTGCTGCCGGATGGCCGCCTGATCATCGAAGGCGGAGAGTATCTGCTCAGCCTCGATCAAACCCAGCTTATTCCTACATGGACTCCGCAAGGTTCGATCTACGATCCCATCGCCAATACCTGGACGCCTGTGGCGCCTCCGCCCTTCTTCACGGGCTTCCGCTCCGTTTCGCGCAGACCATCGGCGACGCCCAAAGCGTCGTTCTGCCCAACGGAACTTACATGCAGGCAAACTGCTGCACGATGGAAGAAGCGTTGCTCGATGCAAAAACTCTCACCTGGACTCAAACTGGCTCGAATAAATTCGACATCAACGACGAAGAGGGCTGGACGCTATTGCCCAATGGAAAAGTATTGACCGTTGACGCCTATGTTCCGGTCGGCATTCCCTATATTCCTGACGGGACGAACTCGGAAATTTACAATCCTCATAATGGCAAATGGTCGAGCGCGGGTAGCACGATTGTCCAGCTCTGGGATTCCAACGCAGCCTGCGGAGGATTTACCGCCAATACGACGTTTGAGGTCGGTCCTGCAGTTTTGCGTCCCGACGGCACCGTTTTCTACACCGGATCGAATACTTGCCCAGGTGCCGCTGGCAACACCGCTATCTACAACTCAACCAACGGAAAATGGACGGCTGGCCCTCAGTTCCCAGCTCCGAACAATATTGCCGATGGTCCTGCGGCCCTTGAGCCGAACGGCAAGGTTCTCATGTTTGCGAGTCCTAGTTTCGGAGCTCCGCCGGCTACGTTCTTTGAATGGGATGGGCATAACCTGAACGCAATTCCGGGTACCCCCAACGCTCCCGTGGACGGATCGTTCGTCGGTAATATGCTCGTGCTTCCGACCGGCCAGATCCTTTTCACGGATTTCTCGAACGACGTGGAAATCTTCACGCCCACACCGGGACATCCGAAAAGTGCAGAACCGACCCTGCTATTCACTCCGATTTTCCTGAAGCGCGGCCAGTCGTATCAGGCCTTCGGCTTCCAGTTCAACGGCGTGTCGCAGGGAGCGGCTTACGGGGACGACGTTCAAGCCGCCACCAACTACCCGTTGGTGCGCATCACGAATATCATCAACGGGCATGTGCAATATACCCGGACGCACGACCACAGCACGATGGCAGTTGCGTCGAATGGTCTCGTGTCCACTCACTTCGACGTTTCCGCTAGCCAGGAGCCTTGCATCTGCAAGCTCGAGGTTGTGGCCAACGGCATTGCGTCGAATCCGGTGTTTGTGTTCGTGCAGTAGCTGGATTGCGGTCTTGTTTTGCGAATGTGAAAGGGCCACGGCGAACTCAAAATCGCCGTGGCCCTTTCGTTGTGACGAGCTACTGGTGGTTGAGGAGAGCTCTAATTTAAGAGTGAACGGTGGGATACCTGCAAGTCTCTGAACAGAACGCGAACGAGGGCCGCAGACGCAAATATGGTCGGGGCGAATGGATTTGAACCATCGACCTCCTGGTCCCGAACCATGGCAATAAAAATCTAAGCTATTGAATTGGCTTAAGTTCTCCTGTGCAGCCCTCTCATTAATTGCGCTACGATTTGCGATACGCTCATAACGCCCGGTGCAGGCGACAGGTTGCGCCAACTTTCCGGCGCGACTGGCTCGCACTTGTGTCGCTCGGGGACTGTGCCTCAGAGTAAAAATGCTCGGTTGGTAGTAGCCACGCATGGCAGTCTTGCTCACAAAAATCGTCAACGGCAATCCAGCGATAAGCAGCACGCTCCCCAACGAGCAAACGGTGAAGTGTCCCCGCTGTGAGCAGACCTACCGGCTCGGCTATTCAGATGACGAATGGAACAAGGTGAGCGCTTGGCTTGGAAAAGCGGACGGGCGGTTCGCGAGAGCCACAAGAAACGGCACGATGATGACGTCCTGGGATTGCGGTGGTAGCCATTCTGGGCGCTTTAATCCGAACGTCTGGCACCAAACCCTATTTTGCTGCGTTCAAAGCCGCCCGCACTTTCTGTACCACCCGCACGCGCATATCTGCGAGCGTCCAGCGCCGAGTGAGGCGCAGAATACGGGAGTTCCGCACCTTGCCTATCGTCGGCTAGGCAAAAAGAGGGCGCGTCGTTGAGGAGACCGGGCACTCATTTTTAAGGAGCGGATGTTTTGGCTATCGATGACAAATTTGACGCGGTAGATAAAGCCTACCCAGAAAAACAGCCTTACTTGCCTGCTGAATTAGCGCGATTGGCGGCAAAGCTGGCGCTTCCGGCAATCGTCACGGAGGTATTCAGTACAGTTTGTGAACGGCTCAGGCCGAATGCTCAACAGGAGCGAGCGGAGGCGACCATGAGCTTAATGGTCGCTGAGTTGAAAGATTTAAAGGAGAAAACGGCAAGCAAAGAGGAAATGAACGAAGTGAAAGAGGCGATTCAACTGTCGATACGTCATGACGTAGAAGAGTTCAACGACAGGAAACGCGAACGCTACATAAAAATCATTGGAAATGCGTGGCGTTCAACTGAGCAAGTCGATGACTTGGCGTCCTACATACAGGACGTGGAGCGGCTTGGCGAGCGTGATTTTGTTGCTCTTAAAATCTTAAACAAAGTGATGAATCCTGCACGGAGCGATAGTACAAGGGATATTCACCCCAATGAGTTCATCCATCGGAGAAAAGAATTAGCCACAGAAATGGCTAAAGCGCTTGGCGGCGCATTTGAAGGGCCATCATTCAGCCGGGAGGAAGGTTACGATGCTTGTAACCGATTGCAGGGTTTCGGACTCGCACACGAGATTGAGCTAAGCCCTCGCCAAGTACCTGTCGGAGAATATTGTTTCGCCCGTCCATACGTGGTTTGAAGCTCCTAAAATTGGTCGGTGAGGAAGTCGCGAACGCGGACAAGTATCATCTATGACGTGGTATCGCCCGTTCGAGGATATTGAGGTGTAAACGGAGCGATGGCGCGCAATGAACCCTTCCTTTGAGCAAACGCTAGTTGATGTCTGGCGGCAGGTTCTCATAGAAAATGCCAGCGTGGTTGAGTTGGATGGAAAACGATATTCAGTTCGCATCACGCCACGAAAAGGTCTGCGGCAAGTGGATTTTGTATTTGATGGGAATGAGATTCGTGGACTAGAGCAGAATCCGAAAACGAAATCCAGGTGGGCACAAATGGCACGCAGCGGCAAGAAGGTGATGCAGTTCCTGAGCGAAGGACGGTACGTGGCGAATGTGGTGGACGGGAAGGTGACGCTGTATGGCAGATGAAGCAGGACAATCCCCTCTTTATTTTCGTGGTGGTACAATCTGGCAAAGGAATCTCCGAAATGAAACCCGCCACCAAAGAGGATGAAGCATGAAGCTCGGATATGTGATTGAGTTTGTCAGTGATATGAATCGGGCAGTGAAATTCTACCGGGACGTGCTTGGCTTCCAGCTCAAGTTCGAATCTCCCGGCTGGAGCGAATTCGTAACCGGGGAAACGACACTGGCGCTGCACCCTGCGTCTCAAAAGAATGCCGCTGGAACCGTTCAGTTAGGCTTCACGGTGCCCGACGTTCAAGCGTTCCACAACGAAGTGGGCGCGAAGGGCGTGCAGTTCACGATGCCGCCAACGAAACAGGACTATGGCGGTCTGCTGGCGCGGTTCGTGGATTCAGAAGGCGGACATTCTAGCGTCGGCACAAGTAGTTCGTGACACAAGGGTAGCTCCGTGTCCTGTGCTACAGTTTTCCCCCAATACTTCTCGCTTGCAATCGGCATTGCATGAGAGTAAACGGAAGTTGAAGTGGCTAGTGCAAGGAGGAAATTACCGGACAATGACTCCGCCCTGCCTAGACTCTTAACAGCCGTTTACACACCGCTTTTGCGGTGCGCTACCGCCAGCGAAGCTCGTAATCTCGCTGCGGGCTACGGACTAAGCAAACGGGGAGCTGCTCTCAGTTCCCCGTTTTGCATTTCTGGCATAGCAAGCGATGCTGGAGTTCGGTGCCTTGTAATCCGTGTTGATGAGTTTCAAGGAGGCGCAGGAATGAAGGCAAACGGCGTGGTGCGTCGCGTAGCTGCGGGCCCGCCGGGGTTAGAGCGTTGGGAAGCACAGTGTTTGTTGTGCTCATGGCGCTCGGGGGAACGGATGTATGCGTCCAAGAGCGCGGCAATGCTAGGGATGGGGATGCATTTGAGGGTTATTCACAAGTTGAACCCGAAGAAGCGTTGGGTCGAAGAGCGCTCACCGTGAGCCGACAGCGCCTCTCTGCTTGGTTCTGGCACGCGATTCATTCCAGAGAAATCCTCTGAGTAACTTCGGCTTTATTGGCGCTTGGAACCTTTTTTTCTTCGCTCCGCCCATCGTTTCTTCATCATCTCCGACAACCGCTTTCTACCCGCTGGAGTGAGACGGTCGCGCTTCTTTTTGGTGCGAGTGGCTCGATTGGGAGCAGCACTCGTGCTTGCAGCGGATTTCGGTTCCTGTCCGTCCAGTGCTGCTATGGCTCGATTCAGCCGGTCTCTCTCCCGCTTCAATTCCGCTACGATTGCTCCTGTATCCAAGGTGCTCTCCTTTGGCCGCTGCTCGTACAAGATTTTGAGTCCGGTTGCGTTGATACCTCAAACGAAAGGCCGCACATCATCTCACGAGCGGTCTGGTTTTGCGAACTCCGTGGCCGAACTATTGTGTACGGCATCAGATTCGGAGGGAACCAACGGGCATTAGGGATTTCCGGGTATTTCATCAGTCCGGTCCAACGCGTTAGCTTGAAATCAGGTCGTGAAAGATGCCCAGTTGGGTAGTCCAATGCAGCAACTGCAAATCGGAATTCGTTCACTCAACCATCGCTGACAAGGGCAGTTACCTGAGCTTCTTATGGCCGTTCAAACCTGAATTGCCGGACGGAACCGCACTCAAATGCCCTAGCTGCGGGACCGTGGGAAATTACGGCTCTACTGACCTGACGTATCGGGCTTAGTCGCGCTTCAAACGCTGTCAGGAGTTCCGCGCACGCAAATCAGGAAATGACTCTATGGTTTTGGTGTGTCCAAACGCGCAAATTAGGAGATAGACCAAAGTAATCCAACTGGCGAGCGCCGGGTAAGAACCTACACCCCATAGAGGCTGTTACCCGGCGCTGTTTCCCAGATGAAACTCAGCGACGCGAAAGTCATCGAATTCTTGTCTAGTAGTCCCTTGAAGTCATTCGTGGGGATGTTGGACGCACTGCGTTACTTGGACGGCGTTTCTATACCTCACGATGCAGAATTTGAACTGCCTGACGAAGTCTTAGGTGACTACGTTGAAGAGAAACCTAATGTCAGAGTGCCTGAAATCCGTGGCATTCCCGCGAACGAGCTACTAGCATTTGCTGAGTACGCTCATTCTTTTGAAATCCTTAAAAGACGTCCGCGAGCCGAGTTGGACAAAGCGCCCCAAGATATCAGATTGGTCTTTTACGAATTGACGCCCTCAGGCAGATACGTAGTCAAAATTCTGGAAGCGCTCACCGACGCTAGTTCGCTACCGCTTTCATGATAGAAGGACAGCTCTAAGCTGCATCGTCAGCGATTTATCTGCCCACCGCTTTCACCATCCGACTGCCATGCGCGTATTTCTCGGCTAGCTCCTGTTCCGCCTGCACCCAATCATCCACATCATGTCCGTCAGCGCCGCCGCGCTCAATGAAGATTTGGAATGCGCGCAGCTCAATTTCCTCACGCGTGGGATTAGGGGATTTCACTGTGGGATTAGAATTGGTCAACATATCTTGTCTCCTTCGGAAGGATTTGCCGGGTGGTAAATTCACCTGCACTCTCCGGCGTCAGATATTTAGACGCCGTGCGCAGGGCATGTCAAGTCGGTGTGGAGTCTGTGGAAGACCCGCCGAATTTTCGCATCAATCAGGGCTGATAGAAACATCCGCCGGCGTCTCGCACTCAAACGCTTGCGCTTCCTCGCCTAGTGGATGCACCTTTTATCGCGGGAATCAGTTCGCTAGCAAGCGTCATCTTATCCAAAACGTGAAGTATGCTCGTTTAACGGTCTCGAAGGCATTCGATATGGAAAACGGGGATAGGAAAGAGGGGCCGACCCGCCAGCCGTGCCCGAGCCGTCCCCCCTCTCTTGCACCGGGGAGATGCAGACCAAACTCGGTCACAGTAGCGCGGAGTCAGTGCCTGTGAAACTAGGGAAAGCCCTAGTTCCAATACGCTCGGGACGGAGTAACTCTTGCGGGGGTGGGACTCATCCTCCCTCGGTAGAGTGTCGCGTGGGATGCAGTGCCAAGGGCTGGGAACACTGCACCCCGCGCGCCGCCCGGACAGGCGATACAGTGATGATTGGCGATGGATTATCATGGCGCAGTCTAGAGGAGCTGCATTAACCAAGCTGCCCCGCCAGACAATTCCACTCAACAAAACCCCAGTCAAAGGAAGCAACATGACCCCAGAAGACCTGAACACCATTACGACTGAATTGAAGCGATTCGGCACGGAGCTAAACCTCACCGACGCGCAGAAAGAACAACTCAAGACCTTTCTGACCGAAAAATACCAGAAGCTGCAAGAATTCAGGCAGCAGAATCCAAATGTCTCCAAAGATGATTTAACCCGAAACCTTGCCACGATTCGCAGCGCTGGACGCGAGAAACTTGCAAGATTCCTGACGCCTGACCAACTCAAAAAATGGGATGCGGAGATGGCAAAGGCTAAGGATTTCCTCGGTCAGCGAGCCGCGACCGCTTAGCGGCCAATCCTTCGATTAACTCTGACCGAACGATGAATGCTTTTTGTCGAATAGTGCCGCGTGGGTCGCTGGGACGCGGAATCGAGCGGACGATGCGCGTGACTACCCGTTAAGGGACAAGCCTAGCATTCCGCTTATCCCTCCTACCCTCGCAAGGAGACCAACATGAGGAGAGTCCTGAGATGTAACGACTTGAATCCCGGTTGTACTTTCGAAGCATGGGGCTACACGGATGAGGATGTTCTGAAGAAGGTTACGGAACACGCAAAGACCGTTCACAAGATGAACAAGATTCCGCAGGACGTTCTGGATAAGGCTCGAAGTGCTATCCATGACGTAGGCAGAGCGCGGGCACACAAGGCAGGGACATGAACCGCGAGGAATTCAAAGCGTCCCTTGTACACGATGAGCCACCGAACGGGCTGTCAGCTCCGCTAGCAGCGCTGTGGTGGGATGCAAAACAGGATTGGACTCGCGCACATGCACTGGTGGATGAGCTGGAGACTACGCACGGTATGTCTGTCCACGCTTACCTGCACCGCAAGGGCGGACAGGCTTCGAACGCAGACCATTGGTACAAACGTGCCGGGCGGAGATTTCATCAGCCCACACTCGAAGAAGAGTGGCAGGCGCTGGTTGAGGGTTTGCTTTCCAGCATTGATGAGGCGTGAATTCCGTCCCGCCTTGTATCACAATTTCCAACCGCAGCCTTCACACTTGAATTGCTCTTCAGGCTTCGCCTTGGATGCTGTGCTTCCACAGTGTGGGCACTTCATCGTGCAAATTTGAGTCATAACGTCAATTTCTTTCAGCTTCTGATTCTTCCAGCTGCTGACTTCGCTTCCGTTATTAGGACATCTATTTGAATTCTTGCCCAATCGGGAAAGCGTTGCGGTCACGTGCTGGCGCTGTTTTCATATGCATTTCTGCTTCCACGATATTGCTAAAGAATCTTGCTAGTAGAATCAATCATTTGAAGTTTCTGGTCAGCTGGTTCGGGTAGGCGCTGCGGGGAGAACGTCAGGTAATTTCTTTCAGCGATATTCTCGCTCGCCGTACCAGAACCACAGCCTCGGGCTGGCGCAAATGTGCATAACATTGCGCATGTCGGGAAGTTGAATGGCTCAGGCCGCCCAAATTCTTTCGCTAACTTCAGTGGAATCTTTGCGAGATGTTTGGACGCCCAATTGCGCCCGATAGGCAACACTCCGTGAATCTCTAGGGATTTGCCCAGAGAACGAACGAATGCGCAGACCTACCTCCTGCACGAATGACGGTGAACACCCAGCACGGTTCCGGGTGTGGCTGAGAAATGGCGGACCAGAATCCGTGCCTTCAACGTTCAACTGCTTCGTGCCAATGATTGATTGGGAAAGGCGTTGGCGGAAATTCGAAGACGGGACCGAGCCTATTTGCGTTTGCGAGGATGCCGCGAGAGAGATGGGCATTGTGAGGTAGTTTGGTTAGAGCCGAGTTCACGACCCAGCCTCTTGCCAGTACCCGTATACGCATCGCGTTCCACGACGCGAGCAATCGTGCGTATCGTGAATAACGCCATCAATGACCGCAGTGAGATGTTTTGAAACGCTAACAATGAGTCGGCCTGAAGGAAGTTCATCGGCTCGTAAATGAACCGTGCAGCCGGAACCGATTTGCATCGTGGGCGTCCATTTCCATCCAAGCGATTCCATCAGCCACCTGATTGCGGATTTGTGAACTCCGGTTCGTGCATTGCTTGTACCCCGCTTGCGTTTGCCCGTACGCTCTCGGGCCGACAGCTTGTTCACAAGGTCGTAGATTTCCTGATACGGCAGCCCAGTCGCAATCGCTACGGAGCGAACCACACATCTCCAGCGCTTCCCTGTAACCAGCCGCGATTCTGCCGCCGTCATTGAAGTGAAATTTCATTCCCTTACTTTACTCCTAGCTCTGTGCCAGTTGCTGAGCGATTTGAACTGCGTAACTGAACTACAATGAGCGCAAGGTCTACGGAAGGAGGCACGTCATGACAGAAGAAATTCGCATGACGGAGGGTGTCATGGCAGAAGAGATTCGCGTGGTTGAGCATTATTCAGCGTCAATTCTCAATAAGGTCGGAGAAGGAGCCCGCGTTCTGGCAGCGTTGCGTGACGCGGGCGTGAACCTAATAGCATTCTGGGGATACAAGCACGGAGCGGGCCGAGCACAGCTCGAATTCATTCCCGAAGACAGCGCAACTTTCGTTGCCGCAGCAAAACAAGCCAAGCTCAGGCTGCGCAAGAGTACGGCGCTTTATATTCACGGGGAAGACCGCCCCGGTGCTATTGCCGATATCCTCGTGAAACTTGCGAAGGCGAGCATCAATGTGGCTGCAGTGCAAGGGGTCTGCGGTGGCGGGGGAAGCTACGGAACTATCGTGTTCCTGCCAGAAGCTGCTGCTCCTAAAGCCGCGAAAGTTCTGGGTGCTCCGTAGCGCTCCGGGTCGTAGCCAGATGGGCGCAACGGAATGCTGCCGAGTCCTAAAGGGTTCTACGCGATGTGTGGTATTGAACTGAC
The DNA here is from genome assembly GCA_963767205.1 of uncultured Acidobacteriota bacterium. Lineage (GTDB taxonomy): Bacteria > Acidobacteriota > Terriglobia > Acidiferrales > UBA7541 > Palsa-295. The sequence continues at coordinate 220,608 of CAVYDF010000009.1, read as the reverse complement.
GGTTTGGTCTGCCACGATATGTTAGTGGTGCTGTGATGATTCCTGAGGAAGTCAGACCTTCCGCCCCTGTGCCTTCGGATAAGAACGAAACCACACCTAAGGACTCGCCGCAGGAAGACCCGGACAAAATCAGAGGCGAAGTGTTCAAGCGAATATTTCCCGACGTTTCCCGAAAGCCTCCTAAGTAAAAGCCCTCGGAGAAGCTCACTACGGCATGGAACCGAAAGTGGCTGTGCAGCTCACACGGTTTGCCTCGGATGAGGGCGACTAATAAACTGCGAATTTCTGTGGTCACGATGAAACCTTTGGGACTGTGATGCGCAAAGGAGGTACTTATGACGGCGCAAGAGCAGTATGACAAACTGGACAGCGAGCAGAGACGTGAACTCCTGCTGAAAATTGGCGAAACACCTGAAGAGGCACAAATATTAGGTCAGCGTGATTACGTGGCGCTTGGCGGGTGGGTGAAGACCCGGCTCAAGAGATTCTGGAGTAGGAACAAAGCCTAGCTACACGCCAAATGAGGTAAGCAGGTGCCAAATAAGCGATACCACATGTAGAGATAAAGGCGATTTATGAGTGCCTGACAATATTGGATTCCCGCACCAGACGTTCCGATAGAGCTACCGCTTTGCGCCGCGTCGCGCCATCCCCTGCGCCATGCTGAGCAGCAGCTTCCGGTCTTGCTCATCCATTCGTGCCAGCGCCTTCGCCAGCTCTTGAAATGCGCCGCGCTCCTTGCCACGGTTGCCCCACAACGAGCTATCTTCTTCGAGCTGTAGCAGCTTCGGCGCTTTCACAGCCACTTCATCAGTGAAGAACCTGTACAGCGGAACTTCCAGCGCGCTCGCATACTTTTCAAGGGTTTCTATCGTAGGGACGGTGTAGCCGTTTTCTACGCGACTGGTGTAGCAGCGAAAGAGACCTGTCCGTTTCTGAATATCACCTTGGCTCAGATTCTTGGCGACGCGCATCTCACGCAGTTTTGCGCCGATTTCCATGGGGGGAGACTACACCGGCAGGGGCTCTACATGGAAGAGCTGCAGCGATAACCTAACTCGCTAGCGAAGCGAGCTTCTTCTTTGCTAACGGTACAGCGTACGCAGCGGCGGGATTGTGCGCGATTGCCGTTGAAGCCTTGCGGTAATACTCCACGGCCTTCTCCTTATCGCCCAACTTTTCGTAAGTCTGCCCAACCATGCACTGAATGAAGGAGTCGTTCTGGTTCGCTTTCAGCAGCTCTTCGAGCGCCGTCTTGTAGTCGCCTCCATAAAACGCGACATAGCCTTGGAGGTACGGAAGAAATTGTGCCTGCTCGGGATTGGTTCCCTTGTCAAGGATGGTCTTCGCCGCCGCGACGTGCTTCTGCGCTTCAGCTTGATTCCCACGTCGCGCAGCAATGCGGGCTTGCGCATGTTCCCAACGAAACTCCCAAAGGTCTTGCCGAGCGGGTTTGATGTCGGGTTCCTTCAATCCAGTTTCGTGGCCTGTCTTGTACCATTCGTAGGCGCTGTCCAAATCTCCTGAGTCAATGCAAACGCGAGCCGCCTCATCGGCGGTCTCTCCCTGCTGAAAAAAATTCTTCACGCTTCCGTAGTAGTCAAAGACCTGCTGCTCGTACTGGACGGTCTTCTTACAATTCCCTTCGAAGGCATACGACATCGCCATCGCCCGTTGCGCCATTGCCTTGCGCTCGGGCGTGTCGGCAACTTGGATTGCCTTCCCGAGATACTGACGGGCTTCCTCACCTTGACCCATCAAATCCAGAACACTCCCTGCGGCCATGTTTGCAGGCAAAGATTCCTGTGAAGTTTGGAGGGTCTTGCGATACAACGCCAGCGCCTCATCCAACTTTCCCTCGCGCATCAATTGCTGCCCCTGCTTGATGAACTCGGGCTGTTGCTGCTGGCCGCTGGGAGCCTGCGCGACTGCAGACGCGACAAAAACTGAGAGTACAGAGATGGCTCGGAGAATTATGGCGGCTGTCGCTTTCATTGGCGGGATTATCTCACAACGCCGGTCGCCTGATAGCAGTGGCTGAGGTATGACTGTTTCCCGCCACGTCAAAAAGCGAAATCGGCGGCTGGCAATCTTTGGTACGAACGACCGAGGTGAGTAGCCGCTGCCGTCAGACGGAAGTTGGACGGATGAAGGGGTTTCGCCCCCGACCGACCGCACGCGTAGGAGGAGGTATCAAAAGTTGTTGTCCACACGCGGAAAGCCCTGCTCCGAAACAAATCTCGATATGCTGACCGACAGCGCTACGTTGAGGGTCGCAACTGGTGCATAGTACTTCTGTGATATTCTCGCAAAGCCAATGGACATGGTTAATCTTCCACTGACGCTGGCACACCCCACACCTTAAGAACGACCCATGACTGACAGTGAGAAACTCAGCCCGAACGGTCAGCGAGCAATCGAGCTTTTCAAGGAACAACTAGCTGCGTTGGGAAGCGTCAGATATCTGCATGGAATCACGCCAGAATTTACCCAATGGAAAGATTCCACGAACGCGTTATTCATGAAATATCTTCCGACCTCTCCGCGCTTCATTCGGTTTTCTAACATTCGTTTCGGAGCGGCGCGTAGGAGGAGCTTTTCGGGACGCGGGGGGCCAGCGCCACAAACGATGCAAGCCTACTATGAGCGTGGTTGCGATGCCGCAGAGCATTGCCTCAAGGGCGCAATTGCTGACATCCAGCGGTTTGATGTGGAATTACCTACGCAGCCGAGCACACCCCAGAGGGCGGGATTTCACATCAGCGCAAATGCCCCCATCACAATCAATAGCAATTTGGCGATTGCAATGGACAACGCGACCCAAAACGTCAGTCAGGTCACAACGCAAGAAGGCACGAAGCTGGAGGAAATCACAGCGTTGCTGAAACAGAGTTTGGACCTAACCGGACGCCAAATGCTAGAGGCAGTGAGCGCGATAAACGCGATTGCTGTCGAAATGCAGAAACCAAAGAGCGGCTGGAATTGGCACACGGTTTTGGATAACACATCAAAGCTGTCAGCCATAATGACGCTTGCGACTGACGTGTCGGCGAAACTCGCACCACATTTGCAGTGGATTGTTGGACTGGTGGAGCAGGGAAAGCAGATTTTGGGACGTTAGGGCGTGCCAGTCTCACTCACGAAAATCGTGCATGGCACAGCCGTTGAAATTGACACGCTTCCGAACCAGAAAACTGTGACTCTTTTCGTGCTAACCACGTCTTGCTTCAATAGCCTTTGGGGGTGACCAATCAATTGGGGCTTGTTCGAGAAACTCCTTCGTGGCAGTGCAGAACTTGACGAACAATCCACAGACAGATGCAGCCAGAATGGGGTCTGTGACCTGATACCTGACATGCGATGGTTCATTTTCAAACCCGCTGTGCTCGGCAAAGGGCAGCGATGTACCCAACATTCTGCTTACGTATCGGGAAAAGAATACGAGTAGCTCGGTTCCATCCTTGCAGGCATTGAAGGAAGCGAACGCAGCGGCTTCCGTCCTTTCGATAAGAACCCGAAACTTGGCACAAATTTCATTGGACATGCCCCAATGTTTCGGCAGCAATATCTGGCAGAAGCGAATGATGAGTGAGGATTTTGCTTCATCGTTGAAGGCTTCCGAGAGCGAGACCACTAAAGCTAGATTCCCGAGCGAAAACCAAGCGGCGAGTGCGTCGCCCAACGTCCAGCCCGATGATAGTTCATGGTCTTCAAACAGGTTTATGAACTGAGAACATGAAAAGGCTTGTCCAAGCCTCTCCGCAACTATCCCAGCTACATGTTCAGGCGTTAGCTTCGGCATCTTCAGCTATCAGCCGCTCATGGTACATGCGATGAAATATTGCTAGAAGCGCTTATTTTTGGATTTGAATCTGCGCAGGCGTGTTAATAATGATTTCAGGTATCCCGCGATGGCTGGTTATCTTCCCGCTCACGCAGACATTCTTGTCGCGGTAAGTACGTTCTGGGTTTCCGAATTTTGGTCTGTCCGTCCCCCAAATCACAATTGTAAATATCTGTTGGGGATATGGCATATCAAGGTTCATAAACGTAGGCAGACCTTTCGCCTTCTCGGCAAAATGAGCGCTAGCAACAAGTCCGCAGACCGTAGCGGTCTGGCCCACATGATTTTTAGCTTCTGCCGCAGTTAAATGAGCGGTCTGTGCCTGCGTGATGCAAGGCAGCGCGAAGCAAAGAATCAAAAGCAGTGCAGTTCGGTAATTCCGCATAGTGTCTGGCAACGCGAAATATAGCACGCCTTCGTGAGCCATTGGACGGGACAAGGCGATGTGCGGCAGAGCCACAGAGCAGGTCACGACACTGATGCGCTGGATTTGCGCTGGTAGCGTTCAGCGCGCCGCAGTGGATTAACGTTGGTCTGCGCCACGCACGTAGGGGCGCTTTGCGGTCGGTAGCGTATAAATCATGTTTCCTTGGATTACTTCAGTGTCTCCGAATAGCCAATGGTATAGATTTAGATATGAAACATCCGGGAGAATTTTGATTCCTACTCCACCAACCGTGCCAGCGTTGCTCGCCAACAACGGCCTGATGAAGGGTATCAAAGGCGGCGCATATGTTAATTCCCCGGCAATATAAGCCAAAACGCAACCCGTTAAAACGTCAGCGCTTGTAATAGCCGGATGAAATGTGAACTCGTGGATAGAGCGTTCAACGCGATTCTCGAAAAGCGCCGGTAAGGCGTTCCGTTCTGGATAGTTTCTAAGCATCGTTCTAAGAAACTGTCTTCGTCAGCTTTGTTTCCTCCGGGTCTATCAAAAACGACAACTACGTCGCGACCGACGCTGTTAGCCAGTCTTTCTATCCGTTCGATAAGAATTTGGGTCACGTAATCTTCGTGATTGGTATATATCGCCGGATGCTTCGCGGTCGTTTCGCTGGCGATTACTACTGCAGTCACCCTGCTTTCCCGGCAAAAGCGAAACACATCACAAATGAATGTCTCTCGTTCTTTGCCTTTTAGCTGGTTGTGCATCCAACCCTTGCGGTCTGGCGACCACTTGAATTCGTCACCGACTGGAAACCCAACCTTTCGGCACAATCCATTCAGTGACCGTTCGAGGCTCATTATATTCTCTGATGGGATGTAGATTCCTCCTACGCCTACCAATTCGCCCATTCCTTGGCGCGTCGGTGACCGTTGCCGCGAATCGTCTGCGAAGAAGAAGTCCATAATCGAACAGTATAGCGCTCCGCTACGAAGCCGAGACGCTTGATGGATTCTTCGGTTATAAAGCAGCGTCGCACCGCTTGGAATTACCGATATCACGCGACACCATCAACGCTGCGCCGAATCCTCAAGAACAGCGCTGATGCGCGGCTGCTTAGTTGTTAACAACTTCCTTTGAGTGGTCTTCCATCTGTTGTTAGCAAGCCGTTGGAATGTACCGTGGCGTGACCGTACGTTGTGCATTCAAAGACGAATTCAGGATTTTAGTTTGCGTTTGCGCTTTGACCGAACCTTGCCGCCGTGTGACCTGCATTCATCGCACTAAAGCTTTGGCGCATTCAATTTTTTGACGGGAAGAGTCTTCTTCGTAATTGGTATCGGCTGTAATACGTCCATGGTAAAACCATTGCCATGTGGGAACGACTTAAACGCCGCTATACGCGCCTGTTTTTATCATTGGTGGCATCTCATTCATTATCGACCAAATTGGACGGATAGAGACCGTTAAGGAACTGTATGCAATCGGAAAGGGTTGGTTTGCGAGCAGAAACGATGTACACGTGTCATGGCCCCCGCACACGTTGCTAGCCTTAGGAGTGTTCTTTGTCGTCTTGGGTTTGGTTTCGTTCTTCTTGCCCGACCCACAGCAGATAACAAAGCCCGTCCCGACACCTGAAAGGCATACCCCTACCAACGCCGCGCAACCAGCGATGGAGGCAGCTCCGCACCTTGACCTGATTTTTAACCTTTCAAAGACCGATACGACGGGTTGGAATGTGCGCGATGAAAAACTGAAGGTCGTGAACACGAGCGGGACAGTTGCTTATGACGTTCAGATACAACCGAAAGAATCGCACCGCTATAAAGCCACATTTGAAAATATTGCTCGAATAGAAAAGGACCATCCCGTTTACGCGGCCATGGATTTGCGCCAGAAAACATTTGGGACCCATTACAAGGACTTTGAGGCGCTTCTTAAGTTTGAGTTGGAAGACTTAAGTGAAGATGAAGACCTCAATGTGCGAGTACCAATAAAACGTCAGGTTCTATGACGCTAAGAAACAGATTTTATATCAGACATCGCATGAAGTTGTTTACAACGCTTTTTGGCGTGAGGCGCACATCTTCCTCGTTCAGAGCACAACCCCGGTTGATGCGACCCCACCGCTTCCCGAGGCTGCGACCCTAGTTAATACACCTCCGGGACCTAACAAACTCTTGGTGAAGCGCATCATGAGAGGAACAGAAAAGCTCATGGCATGGGAAATTGTTAGAGAGGGTTTTCCCACTGGCTACTTCGTAGAATTTGCTATTCGCAAACTGGAACCTCAATCGTACGCCACAGCAGACTACAGAGTGGCGAACGAAAAATGGCACGAGTGGTACAAGCAGTGGAAGCAGCAACCGGGCGGTTTTGGCGGAGCATCAGGAGATGGGTTGGACGGCACACTTCCTTGGTAAGTGGGCAGCTTTGCGCAAGAAGTTAGCTATACAGCGAGCGTTTGTATTCCTCAAATCGTGCCATAACCACTCTTACGTACTCAGCTCCCTTCTCCGATGTAAGGAAGCTGGTTTGCTCACCCCAATGGGCACCGCCGTTAAGTTCCGACACGGCGATAGCCGCGAAGAGCATGAGCACCCTCCACTTGTCCAAAGTCATCCACTCTTTAAGGTGCGGCTTGTTTTGGTCACACCAATCTATCGCGCTGTGCGTAATCCAGTTCATTCTGGCAGCAAGAGGCGGGTAACGTTGCTGGAATATCCGGGTCGTGTCCAGCGGAACCGGGGGCGTTGCATACAGGAAGCCGCCGGTTGCCAAAACAAAAGAAGCAAATAGGGCCTCCTCCTGTGCGCCACTGTTTGCGTCCGCGCAATTCAAGCGTTCCACCGCTCCGGCCCTTCCCTCGCCTTTTATCAGAAATGCCAGTACGAAATAGATGGCGTAACAGTCCGCGTCAACTTCAAATACTTGGGTCTGAATGTCACCATCCTCAAGCCCGAACGAGTTATGCGCCAAGTGCCCATGAACGTGATGCGCATACTCGTGGCACAGAATGAATGAGAGTTGCGTTTGAAATAACGCTACGTGGATTTGATTTGATGGGGCGTGGTTGAAGAGCTGAATAACGTGCTCCGATTTGCTCAACAGGTCACACGTAGTCCACGCCAATCCTAGCATTCCCTTCGTAATGCAAATAACCGACACGCCAGCCATTAGCATGGCCTTGGCTTGCGGCTCATCACTTTCCGAAAATACGCACTGGAAAGGCGGATGCGAAACATGGCCCGGTACGTTCTGTTTTTCGTTGTTCAGCGCTTCGGTCAGAGTTTTGCAAACGCCCTCTAAGAACGCTGTGAGCGTTCCGTCGTCGCCGGTGATTTGATAGCGCACCACAAAATTGTACGTCGGTTATGTTACGGAAAGCTTGCTGCTGTGTTGGTGCGAAACCTGTACGTTGTTAACCACCTCTTTTCGAAAAGCGCTCCCTTTTCAAATCAATAGCTTACGAGTACCGTGCAGCCGACCCTTTTGCACCACTTTGTGCGGGGAGGCGCGCGCCACGGAATTTTGGGCAGGCATTGTTTCATGGGCTGCTGACGGGCTACGCAGTCGCACTCACACTCCGGTAGCAGAGACATCTACCTGATGACGGTCTTGACCTAGGCCGTGCCCAGTTGATTCCTACCGCTTAATTGCATAGTAGATTACGTAGAGCCAGCTTAGAATGCCGTGAAGGGCCATCCATAGGATGGAGTGGTTGACGCTCCATGAGAGAGTAATAGCCAGCATACTTCCGAAGCCCCAGAAACCAACACCTGCTGTCCCGCCGCGACCTTCCATGCTCAAACACCGTTCCTTGGACGCGGCATTCTACCACGTCGGTCTGACAGCGTAGGCGGGCTGTTCCATCGCGCCGGAGCCCTTCGGTTGGTTTGCTCTGACCACCGTTGGCCGGTCTTGAAGTGACCACTGAGGCCATTTTCGAGCCCGCGCTTGGGATAACAACAACGAATAAGCCTGCTTGTGAACTGATGTCAAGCACGGGTCCTTCGAGCGAGGTGGTCGTGACGGTTTCTGACTTATTCTCTCGCAATGCGAAGTGAGTGGTTTGTTTCCATACCGCTCGAAGTGGCTGGTTGTACCGTTGGCCGCCGGAGTGAAAGCGAATGCTTAGGGCGAACACCTGATTGCCCCCGTATCCCGGCGACGCACGACACTTTGGTGTGAGGGTCACATGGAGCGCGACGAAATTTGCGTGTGCGGCCACCCGCAGTCGCTACATAGAACCTACGGTTGCAATGGCTGGCGGCCCCATCCAGACCCCAGAAAAACAGACCGCGTTTGGTGTCAGTGCAAAGCGTTCCAGAAGCGAAAAGTTGCTCACGCCTAGCAGTGTTTGGAACATCACGCTGCGTTTTCGAGAGCAATCACGCGTGTTGCGCTTGCGCCCGATTCCCTCACCAGACGGCAAACCGACGCCCGTGAAATCCTGTGCTTTTTTGCAACCTGCGTTAGCGACATTCCCGACCGGCGGTCTTCCACGACCTGCTCTCTGTCAATATTCAGCGGGGCCCTTCCAATCCGTCTCCCTTCCAGTTTTGCCCGGCGCATCCCACTCTTTACGCGCTCAGCAATCAGCGACCGTTCAAGTTCAGCAATCGCGCCAATGATGGTTAACATTGCCCGCCCGAGCGGACCACCCGTGTCTATGTTCTCCCGCAGGCTGATGAACTGGATGTTGAGATGGTTCAGCTCATCCAAAACCTCAAGGAAATGGCGCACGTTTCTAGCAATCCGGTCGAAGGCCGAAACTAACAAAACGTCAAAGCGATGCCGCCGAGCATCGGACATCAAACTCTCAAGACCGGGACGTTTCGATTTCGCCCCAGAGATTACATCGCTGTACTCACGAACGATTTCCAGTCCGCGCTGCTTCGTCAGTTCGCGCAGGTCCAGCAGCTGGGTTTCAAGGTGCTGGTCTCCGGTGCTCACTCGGGAATAAAGTACTGCTCGCTTCGTCACTTCAGTTCCTTCCTTCTGGATAACAAATAAGCGTCAATGGCGCGGCGAACCAGTTCTGCGATAGGCGCGCCCGTTTTCTCGGATAGCGTCTGGAGCTTCTCCAACTGCTGCTCTTTCAAGAACAGGGCTGTTCGCTTCATGCGCATATATAGTAGCAGATAGGCATACATATGTCTACAGTTACCTGTGGTGGGTATTGAATGTGTACGCTTACGAAACCAATCCAATAGCGCTATTTGCCTGCCGCCGCCACCGGCACTATCGTGGCTGAATGGAGCGGCGAGTGAACAGAACACATCGACGGCTGTTCTTGAGAACCCGCGCCGAAAATAGGTCATGAATGTGACGCTCACTTGTTTCAGCAGAAACTGCGGTAAGCCGAGGTTCTTGGAATACTACGTGTGTGTCGAGCACTTTGTTTGTTATGCCGCACCACGATACGCCGAATCGATAGCCCTCAAGTCCAAACCCATCACGTATTCTGCAATCCCTGTGTTTACGTCCGAAGTGACTTCCGGCAGTTCGGGCCAGCCTGAACATACGGCACGCAAGTCCGCGAAAGTGTGAGAGCACGAGCGAAGCGGGAATAGCCTGAAATCTCGCTAGCTCCGCAAACCGCACCAAACCACCAAACGAACCCCATCCGAGAAATCCAACCCGCTTTCCATCGCGTTGACTTGCCTCTCGGCGCGGCCTAACATCCGTCGCAAAGAGTGCAGCTATGAGGCGAGCTAGTCTCGGCGGGTCGTGAAAAGCAATTCCAAGCTGGCTGTTGGAGTGGAACTGTTGAAGAGCGATATTGGGGGGCTCGAATGCCCGTGGTACTTTGTGCGTGGCGATATGATTTGGAGCAAGACGGAAGGTTGGAAGGAATTCTATGAGGGGAATCGAGAGGACTGTTACTTCAAATCGGAGGAAGAAGCTATGAAGGCGTGGGAGGGTTCAGGACAGTGAGCAGCCAGTTGCGAGCAAACTGCCGTGCTTCTGTAAGGAATTCGGCTAGGAATGACCTACCAGTGCCAGACTGCGCGTGTGGCTATCAAAGAAAACCGAGAAGAAGCAGACAAAGTCGAAGAGAATTGCGGATAGAAGGTGGCTCCGATGAAAAAGGCGGGTAAGAAGAGGGTAACTACCAAGAAGAGGTTGGCGAAGAAGAAGACGGCTCCGAAAAAAGCGGAGGTGAAAACAAAGGTAGGCGGGAAGAAGGCAACCGGCGGGAAAACAACGGGCGCGCTTAAGAAACGGATTCGGGAGGAACGCCAAAGCGTGGACATCGTGGCACTCGGGTTGGAGGATGGGCGAGCGACGTTGAGGGAGCTATCTGGTGATTTGCAAGGATTGTCCCACGTAGAATGTGCGGACTCGGAGAGCGTGGATGAGTTGCTCGAAGAAGGTAACGCGTTCGAAGCCGAGGTGGTGATGGGGGTAGAGGAAGCCGAGGACGCTGACGAAGTGGAAGTTCGCACGCATGAAGTGCCACAGGATGATGTTCCTGCCGAGTATCTGGATAAGGAAGGGTGAGTCACACGTCGCGCTCTCACCGAGGAAACAAAAACAGCTCGATGCCAGAGGGAGCGTGGTTGGTAACCTGCCAATCGAGTTTCTGCCAAAGGCATGCTGATGGGAGAGAACGAACTATCGAGCGCGAACCTGAAGCATTTCTGTCAGGCCGTGTCGCCTAACGATGAGCCGTGCCCTCATCCCTCCACGATTCGGTGTTCGAGGTGCGGTAGGTGGTTCTGCGATGCGCACGCCGAAGATGAGGAGTGGCATTCATGTGCGTTGGCGTCGGGAGAGGAAGGTGGCGAAGCGTAGCACATTCATCCACGAATCCGGCCCTCCGAACATCAGGAGGCGGCTGCAGGTTTCACCAACGGGAATGTCGGGTCGGACAGCTCTGTCTGACGTGATGCCAGTAGTTCCTTCTCGGCAGCGAGCCAGTCTTCCAGCGCAACGCCGTCTGCGTCGCCCCGTTTCAAATAGATTTCGTAGGCACGCAGTTCTATCTCTTCAAGACTCGGTACCTTCTTCTCAGTGTCTGACACGACGGCTCCTTGTCCCCCGTTCTTATCTTTTGCTTTCCACCGCCTGAGCAGCGGCCAGCTTCCGGTCCAAATGTGGTTCGACGCGCAGGGCACCTGAATGCAGTTCACAAAGGTGCCCGGCTGCGGCACCGCAACTTGGACAAGGAACAGAGGAAAATTCTTTTGGTGTCAGGTGTGTCATTCTCATTCGGATATGCTGCGCTAGAGCCCTGCCGTAAATCTGTCCCGTTTGGAACAGTCACGTCGTTGCCGCAGCGACAATTGGGATGAATCGGAAGGCCAGCCGAGAAAATCCAGTCGCCCACCGCTCCATTGCCAGCGCAAGCACGGCGAAGCGAGCGCTGAGGGAGTGGGATTTGGTGTACATCGGCTTGCCGAAAGTCAACAAGCGGGAGCAGCACAGACCTACGTTCATACCCAGGGAAATCGTTCACATTATCAAAAGTTGTAAACGGGCGATTTACCGGGTTGCCGTGGTTTTGCTCGTAGCGACGGGAATCCGCATCGCAGAATTGCTGGCTCTCGAAATAGGGAAGCACCTCTCTGCCGATTGCACGGTGGTCTACATCCGGCAGCAACGTAGTCGCAAGGGTGAAATTGTACCTACGGCGAAAACTGATGCCGGTTATCGTGACGTGGACGTTCATCCGCTCGTTGCTTCGATGTTGCGGGAATACATCGGCAACCGGAAGAGCGGCTTCCTGCTTGAAACGGAGACGGGCAACATGCTCTGGCCCAGCACTCTCTATCGGGACGGTCTAAGCACAATCCTAAAGCGTATCGGCAGGGCCAAGGTCCGTTTCCATGCCTTCCGTAGATTCAGACAAGCCGTGCTTGAAAAGAGCGACGTGCGCCAACTCTTGATTGACTATTGGATGGCACACGACAACTCCGACATGTCCTCACGTTACGCGAAGCAGCTAACAGAGGATGTGGAGTTCCGACAGCAGTGGGCGGAAAAAGTGGGACTCGGCTTCGATTTATCGGAAGCTCTCGATGCGAAGACGGGGCTTAGTTGCGCTACGTGCGCTACAGAAACCGTTGAACACGTCTGCGCCGCAAATTCGTAAGCATAAGAGAGGGAAGAACTAAAGTGGTCGGGGCGAATGGATTTGAACCATCGACCTCCTGGTCCCGAACCAGGCGCGCTAGCCAGGCTGCGCTACGCCCCGACCGATTGCCGCTCGAAGAAGGAAACGCCGCTCGAGCGCACACAAAAGAATAGCACAGCTCGATTGGGCCATTCACGTCTCATTGCGTATTTCAGCTGATATCTCAGCTAACGACAGCGCCTTCATTGCCCCGGTTTCGCGCTTCAGAAGCGTTCCGGTTTTCAGCAGCGGGCTTCGATTTTTATTGCCGCGTTTTCGGCGCATCCGGAAGACGAATCAGCCGCGCCTCCGTGATCGAAGGAATCTCGCGAATTTTTTCCGTCACCGATTCGCTCACCGCGCCATCGAGCCGCACCATCGCCACAGCCTCGGCGCCATGCACAGGCGAGCGCCGCCCCAGCGCAAACGTCGCGATATTCACGCCAAGATTCCCCAGCACCGTTCCGATCTGCCCGATCACGCCGGGTACGTCCCGATTGCGCGTCAGCAGCAGAGTCCCCTCGAGCGGCGCCTCGAGCCCGATGCCGTCGAGCGATAAAATGCGCGGCGACCCGTCGGACACGACAGTCCCCTCCACGCTCAGCTCGCGATCGCGACTTTCGTCATGGCGACCGCTATGGCCGCTCTCACCGCGAACGCCATGTTCACTTCCGCCGCTGCCGTGCCCGCCGTCAGCCACCGCTACCTCCACGGTGTTAGGAAATCCGCGCTCGCGCCGCCGGGTAGTCTCCTCCACAATCAACCCGCGCTCCGCGGCCGCCGCCGACGCGTTCACCAAATTCACTTTCTCCGCCAGCACGCAATTCAAAATCCCGCTCAGCACCGCACTGCGCACCACGTGCGACCCCAGCTCCGCCGCCTCCCCCGCATACTGAATCCGAATCCGGCTGAAACTCGGCGACGGCGCCGCCTGCGCAATCAGCGCCCCCAGCCGCTCGCCCAAATCAATATAAGGACGCAGCCGCCGATACTGCTCCGGCGAAAGCGCCGGCATATTCACCGCGTTGCGAATCAACCCGTCGGCCAGATAATCGCGCACCTGCTGCGCTACCGCCGTGCCCACTTCTTCCTGCGCCTCGGCCGTCGACCCCGCAATGTGCGGCGTGGCGATCAGATTCGCGAGTCCAATCAGCGGCGAATTCTTCGGCGGCTCTTCCGCAAACGTATCCACCGCCGCCCCGGCAAGCTGCCCCGATTTCAACGCCTCCGCCAGCGCCGCCTCATCAATCAATTCGCCGCGCGCACAATTCACCAGCCTCGCCCCGCGCTTCATTTTCGCAAACACCGCCGCGCCAAACATTTTCTCCGTCGCCGGGCTCAGCGACGTGTGCAGCGAAATCACGTCCGCGCGCTTCAGCAGCTCATCGAGCGTCACCAACTCCACTTCCACCTCGCGCGCCGCCGCTGGCGTCACGTAAGGATCGTGCGCCAACACTTTCATCTCGAGCCCTCGCGCCCGCCGCGCCACTTCCGTGCCCACGCGTCCGAGTCCCACGAGCCCCAGCGTCTTCCCGCGCAGCTCCGTTCCTGCCGCGCCCGATTTTTCCCAGCGGCCCGCGTGAATCGACGCATTCGACTGCGGCACGCTCCGCGCCATCGCCAGCATCAGCGCGAAAGTATGCTCCGCAACGCTTACCGCGTTCCCCCCCGGCGTGTTCATCACCAGGATGCCGCGATGCGTCGCCGCTTCCACGTCAATGTTATCCACGCCCACGCCTGCACGGCCCACCACGCGCAGCTTCGGCGCGCGCTCCAGCAGCTCCGCCGTCACCTTCGTCGCGCTGCGCACCACAAGCCCATCGGCCGTCGCAAGCTCGATCGCCAGTGCGCCCGCCGCCGGCGTCACCACGTCCCAACCCGCTTCGCGCAACAGCGCAAACCCCCGCTCGCTAATCTTGTCGGCCACAATAATCTTCATCTCGCGCTTAATCCTCCCCTCCGATTTCTAATCCGCCGTTTCGCCCCACCAATTCGTCGCGAAGAGCGTATCGGCGCAAGCCATGAGTGTCAAACTGTTGCGAACAGGATTGTCACTAGCTAATTCCCGAGCCCGAATGGATGGTGGGAATAATTTCATAAGCACCAAGTCAGGGAGGTAAGAGCCAAATCAAACAGAGTGTCGTCTCCTATGCAAGATCGTCTCTCGTCGTACTGCCTCCAATCGAAGCGCCGAGTGGGCCCGGGTTTGTTCAGGGTCGTTCAGATTCCAAATGCGAATTGCCGCGGCCAGAAGTACACAGCGAGACGCGCGGAAGACAGCAAATACGGAGGGCCAAGCCTAATAGTAAAAACGGATGTGTCGCGCGATCGAAAATGCGAGTTGAGCGATGCTTTTAGATAAGGCAACATACTGATATTGATGGTTCAAAAGAAAACAAACCCGCCATGGGCGAATCAGCGTGCGGTTCGTCGCTGCCCACTTGTTGCTTCCGCTGAGGTAACCGATCTCCATTCTGGCACAAGACTCTCAGCCCGTATTTCGGAACTGGGCGTTGGGGGTTGTTACGTTGACGCGTTGACTCCATTCCCTGAGGGAACGCAGGTCAAATTGCGGATTATCAGGGATCAAGGAACGTTCGAGAGCACTGGCAAAGTGGTTTACACCCATGCGAATTTTGGCATGGGCGTTGCATTTACCAATGTCACGCCAGAGCAGCGATTAATACTGGAAAGTTGGATAGTGGAAATTGTGAGTCAGCCCCGGCGAGCCTAGCGGAATTTCCGCCACACGTTCCCAATCCGTCAAACGCGGTGACCAACCGATACCAGTGCTAGTTCACGCGCCCTGCCCCCGAGTTTAACCCTTTTCGTTACCCGCATGATCTAGAGCGCTGAGCTGTAATCTTCGGATGCATCTGGGACGAACAAGGAATGCAGTTGGGCTTGCCAGGGTGGGAGACGAATACCGAAGCGATCGTGGAGGCGCGCCATCGAAAGTACAGAATATAAGGGTCGACGAGCTGGCGTTGGGTACTCCGCGGTTGTGATGGGGACCACGCGTTCGGCGACGAACGGCATTCCCTTCTTGGCGGCATCGACCCACGGAAGAGAGTGAGTCGCGCGCGACGCCTCGCTGAGAATCGCTTTTGCGAATTCATACCACGACGTCTCGCCTTCGGCGGTCATGTTGTAGATTCCGCCGTCCTCCGCGAGAGAACGAATACCCTCTTCTTTATTCATCAGTTGCGAAATAATTTTCACCGTTGCGGCGGCAATCTCCCGGCTCGTTGTGGGGGAGCCGATTTGGTCTGCGACGACGCGCAGCTCTTGTTTCTCAGTGGCGAGGCGCAGAATCGTCAATAGAAAATTGCGGCCTCGGGTGGCGTAGACCCACTCGGTGCGAAAGATCAGATGCAGCGCGCCGCTTTCTTGGATGGCGCGTTCGCCGCCGAGCTTCGTTTTTCCGTACACATTGATCGGATTCGGAATGTCGGTTTCTTCGTAGGGTGATTTTTTCGATCCGTCGAAGACGTAATCCGTCGAGTAGTGAACCAGCGCTGCGCCAATTTTTTTGGCCTCCTCGGCAATTACGGCGGGGGCCTGCTGGTTCACTGCTCGGGCGGTTGCTTCGTCTTGCTCAGCCTGATCAACAGCGGTATAGGCGGCGGCATTGATAATCCATTGGGGCCGGACTTCACGAATCGTTCGTCGAATATCATCGGGCTTCGTCAGATCGAGTTCCTGGCGATTTAGAGCAGCGAGTTCACCCAAGCGGGGAAGCAAGGATGACAGTTCGGTTCCCACCTGGCCGTTCCTGCCTATAAGCAGAATCTTCGGCTTCATTTCACGAGGTATTGCGGAAGAAATTCTTTTGGGGTCTGCGATAGCGTGGTGAAGTGCGAGTCTTTGTCTGAAACAATCGGATTCGTTACGTTCCATGAGATGCCGATTTGCGGGTCGTTCCACAGGATCCCACGCTCATCCTCGGGATGATAGAGATCGGTGCACTTATAAAGGAATTGGACTCGCTCTGAGAGAGCCAGATACCCGTGCGCGAAACCGCGCGGAATATAGATTTGATTCTGCTCTTTTGCGGAGAGGACGACCGAAGCCCACTGGCCGAAATGGGGCGATCCAACGCGAATATCCACGGCTACGTCCAGAGCCTCGCCCTCGATCACGCGGCAAAGTTTTGCTTGCGCATGCTGGAGCTGGTAATGGAGTCCGCGGATTGTGCCTTTGGCGGACGCGGAATGATTATCCTGCGCGAAAGAATCGGTAATGCCGAGCTGGGCGAATTCCTTTTGATTGTAGGTCTCCATGAAGAACCCGCGAGAGTCGCGAAAAATCTTCGGGCGCAACTCCCAGACGCCCGGAATGGAGAGTTCATTTTTCTGCAAGGAGTTCACGCCTTCATGGGGATTTTAAGATCGCCCGAGCGCAAGCACTAATTTTGCAGTGTTCTGCGCCGTTCGTGCGGAATCGCATTGAGCGAAGGATTGCGATTCTCGTAATATTTTTCGTAATAAGACTGATATTCACCGCCACGCACACCGGCGAGCCACTCGGAATTAGCTTCATACCATGCAATCGTCTGGCGCAGGCCTTCATCGAGGCCGATCGCAGGTCTCCAACCTAACTCGGCCTCGATCTTCTTACAGTCCAAGGCGTAGCGGCGGTCGTGGCCCGGACGATCCTTCACATATGTCAGCAGAGTCTCTGGCTTGCCCATCACACGGAGCAAGCGCTTCGCCATCGTAAGATTTTCTTCGATGGCTATGCCGCCCAGATTGTAAACCTCGCCGATTTTCCCGCGCTCGAGAACCGCGAGAATGCCGCGGCAGTTATCTTCCACGTGCAGCCAATCGCGCTGCTGCTTGCCATCGCCATAAATCGGGAGAGGTTTGTTGTCGAGCGCGTTGGTGATCATCAGCGGGAGAAATTTTTCCGGAAACTGGAATGGGCCGTAGTTGTTCGACGAACGCGTGACCAATGCCGGGAAATCCGTAGGTGCGGACGTAAGAGAGAACGAGAAAATCGGAGGCTGCTTTCGAAGCGGAGTACGGGCTGCTCGGATTGAGCGTCGAGGATTCGTTCGAAAAGGCGCCCGCTGCGATGTCTCCGTACACTTCATCGGTAGAAATGTGAACGAAGCGGTGGATGCCAAGCTTCTTGGCAACCTGCAGCAAAACGAATGTTCCTTTGACGTTCGTTTCGATTGCGGGAGAAGGATCATAAATGCTGCGATCCACGTGGGATTCCGCGGCGAAGTGAACGACAGCCTCGCAATCGCGCATCGCGGATTCTGCTGCGACGGGATCGCAGATGTCGCCGCGAACAAAACGATAATGGGAATCGTTCGCGACTGAATCAAGATTTCCCAGATTGCCCGCATAGGTCAACTTGTCGTAGTTGACGACCGAATACGCTTTGTGGAGGCCAAGAACATGGCGGATAAAATTCGAGCCGATGAATCCGGCGCCGCCTGTGACGAAAATCCTCATGCCGATGGTTCCGTGTGCGCGAAAGCTTTGGCGGCAGCGCCGCTTTTCACCTTGTTTGCGCCGGTTTCAGCCACCAGATTGTTTGCGCGCAGCAGGGATTCGAATGTGCCCGGCGTCGGTCCACCAACCGTCGAGAATTTCGTAGGTGAGCTTGCCTTCGTCGATGTAGAAATTATTTACGTCGGTGATTTCGAGTTCGCCGCGCCCGGAAGGCTTCAGGCGGCGAATCTTTTGAAAAACGGTCGCGTCGTAGAGGTAGATTCCGACCACGGCATAATTCGATTTTGGCTTCTTGGGCTTTTCTTCGATACCAACAACGCGGTCGCCGCGAATTTCCGCGACGCCGAACCGATCCGCGTCTTCCACCTCTTTCAGCAGAATCTTCGCGCCGTCTTTTTGTTTCTTGAAATTCTCAACCGCTCCGCAAATATCGTTCTCGATTATGTTGTCGCCCAGGACCACGCAAATCGGCCCCTCGCCGGCGAAGTATTCAGCCAGACCAAGCGCCTCGGCGATTCCGCCTTCACCTTCCTGGTAGGTGTAATTCAGGTGCTTGAGGCCGAAATCGCGGCCATTTCCGAGCAGGCGCAGAAAATCGCCGGCATTCTTCCCCCCGGTGACCAGCAGGATTTCGTGAATTCCGGCGTTCACCAGCGTCTGGATCGGGTAATTCACCATCGGCTTGTTGTACACCGGCAGCAAATGCTTGTTCGTCACGCGCGTGAGAGGATTCAGCCGGCTTCCCGTGCCACCTGCAAGCACAACGCCTTTCATATCGGCTCACCTGTCTATCAAAACTGAATCACTTCGAAACGATTCGATTCGCGCTGTTGCAGACCACTGCTTCTATTGTACTCGCGAAGCATGCTCGCGTCGCAGCATTCATGTGGCAACTCCGGCCGCGCAAACAAGTGAAATTCATCGAAGCAGGATTCCCGACGCGATCCAAGTGTTGCGAAGCTGGGAGAATTGCTAGAGCAGTTTTCTAGCGCAAGCGGAAATTCACGGTGATCGACGTTTTAGTTGAAACTGGTTTTTCATCGAGGTAACCAGGCCGATATTTCCACGTGCGCAGCGAATCGATCGCCGCTTGTTGCAGGAGCGGAGGACCCGAGATTACCGTCATATTTGTCAGCTTTCCCGTTGTGTCAATCACCGCGTCGATTGTCACTTGGCCTTCCACACGAGCTTGCCGAGCCATCGCCGGGTAGATCGGTGCAGAGCTAACAAGCAGTTCCGGCTCCGCCGCCCGACCTCCACGAGGCTGTAGTGTCCCGAGCATTCCTTGGAGGGGGTTTACGCCGGCATTCGAATCGACTCCGCTCAGATCAGGCGGCGCCTCGCCAGCCATAACCGCCAAGCGATTGGCTGAGGAGTGGGGAGCAAGGAGCTTTTCCCTCGTGATCTTCTTCTCGGGAGTACCCCTTCTACTCGACGAACGAGAAGGGCGAACGTTGTCAGCCGATGCGTGAGTTTGAGTGCCGGGAAAATTCTCCACCTTCGCGATCGCAAGCTGCGGCACCGCAAAACCTGCTTCGGTTTTGGGTCGCGGGCTCTGAACAACGTTCGCTATTGGCGAACCCAAAGAAACCTCGGGCATTGGTCCTGTCTGACTGATCGCAGAAGGCTGCCCCACACCGTCACGCAGAAAGAAAACTCCGAATACACCCAGCAGCACGAGAGCGGGCACAAGCGACACCAAAACCAAACTTCGCCTCGGCACAGGAGTCCCGTGCGTCGCGGTTCGCACGATTCGCGTCGGCCACCACGAAAATAAAAAGCTTCCAATCCGAAAGCGCGCTGGTGTCTGACGTGAAGCCCGGGCACCTGAAACCCGGAGACTTGAAGCCGGCGCCAGAACCGTATGCTGGTCAGAACTGTTCCGGCCAGTCGCGTCAAAGCGTGCTTCAGAGTCCCTTCCGATCGCAGCCATCGGCTGCGCTGGCTTTCCATCGAAAGGACTTTGAACTGCCTGGTTTGCGATTGACTCTTTCTTAGCCCGAACCGCAGGCGACACCGGCGAAGCGGTCACGTCGCTCGCAGGAACAGAAACCACTTCCTTCGCAAATCCATTGCTCCAAAAATCCGCGCTCGCCGACGGCATCGCCGCCACTTTCGCCGCCAGCCTCAAAATCCCTTGCGAAGCGTACGCCCCCCAAAAGCCCGCAGCAGAGTGCATGAACTCGATTTCGGCATAGCCTCTTATGTTTGGATAGGTTCGGACATTGACCACGCGACAAAGCATGATCTGACCCGATTTGCGATTCGCAATCACAACCAGCTGGCCGGGGGCCACACTGGCCGACAACCGGATCACGGCGCCTTGCGGAAACACGATCACGGTCGAGGTATCTTCTGCAAAGACCTCGACTCGTTCCGACTGGCCCGAATTCGTTTCGACGCGGCGTGATCCCCAGACGCCAATCGGCACCTCAAGCACGCCGATCGGGACCGCCACAGATTCCCGGTCTGCCTCTGACGCCGCTGTTCCCGCTAATTCTGAAGGTGGTTGCCCGTCTGATTGTGGACCTGGTTGTAGTTGTCCATCTGGTTGTACATCGAATTGTGCAGGAAATTGACCGGTTGGTTGCGTCGCGGAACTTTGAGCGAAATCACCCAGTACGCTAAACGGCAGTTTCGTTGGTGCTGACATTTCCATCGTTGCGGCGGCCTTTTCCCCGATTGGCCTTCCCCCCAAGAAGTGCAACTGAGAGAATCTTGTTCCGGAACAAGTCAATCGACCTATAGTACTTTGCACGAATTCTGTTGCAGTTTTGGAAACGTACTAACACCCGACAGCAATCTCAAGCTGAGATAGGTAGTTCGGAGCCCTGTTGTCAACACCTATCTGAGAGTCAATTTCCGGTAACCGCGTTAACAGGACTTGAAAACGCGTTAGACTGCGGGCTACTTATGGCCACTTATTTCAGTCGCTCAAGCTCGTTGATTGCCGCACTCAGCTTTTGCAGCGCCACTCCTAGCGCAAAGCACGATTCAACCGCAACCACTTCGCATCGCTGTTCGCTTTCGGGAGAGTTGTGAGATTGTTCCATAGATAAAAAGTAGAGTATCAATAAAATGGCTAGACAACGCGCTGGTCTCGCTAGTTAAGTTTTGAAAGGACAGTCGCGCATTGTGCAGCACCAGCCAAGGCAGCAAACTTTCGGAACGGGTGTAGCACATCGTCACCTGTTTCTTGTCAGTGTCGCTCAAGTCGAATTCGCCAGTGGTCAAGTCTTATGCGGCGGTAGTTGAATTTGCTTTAAGCTGCGCCGAAGCGGATCCGGCGGTTCGTGGCGAAAATTTTTCCGCCCGTATCGGGGCGGATCAAGCGAATATTTTTAATGAGGCCGGGCCGCTAGAGGACCCAGGTGATTCGACAATCGCGTGAGGAGGAGTCGAGTCCTAAGGCCTAACTCCTCCTCCTCTTTGGGTGCACTCAGTGTCCTAGAGCGGCACGGAGAAGCCTTACTCCGAGCGAAGCAGAAACGAGCATCAACCCAAGGAGTCCGACCAGAGGCAAGTCGCTCCCGGTCTTCGGCAGCTTCGTCGCGAGAGCAGGCGTTGTTTCCGCTGTAGACGCGGCCCGCGGAGAAGGCGTTGGCTCTCCCGTGGCAATCAGCATCGGAACATCTGCGGGTGGCGGAGTTGGCATGGTCCCCGAAACATACTTGCGTTGAGACACCACGACTTCAGGAACCTCGACGATCTTGGTGGCGGTGACAACCATTCCCTTTCTCAGGCCGAAGGCATCGACCTGCTGGCCATCGATCGTAAATTTTTGGCCCTTGGGAATCTTGAAGGACTGGTTCGTTCCGTTTTCCAGTTTGAGGATCACCGAGGTAGGCGGCGAGACGTGCCACACCTTCCCGGTAACGGTCTGGACGGTCGTGACGGTTTGGGGCGTTGATGCGGTAATGGTGCTTCGCTGGAGTTTCATGCCCGGCTTCAGGTCATGAATACCGAGTTGCTTGCCATCTACTGTGGCCGTGGCGCTTTCCGACACGTTGGGGAAATGGCGAATGGTGCCATCTACCATCAGAACGACCAGGTCGTTGCCGTCCACAAGCACGACTTCTCCACGTTCCAACTCAACTTGCATAGTGGTCCGGCCTACAGTCGTGGACTTTTCGGTTTGTACTTGCGCATTCGTAGAAATCGCCAACGCGGAACAGAGTACTCCCAAGAACACCACCAGTGATGTTTTTGTCCAATTGCCTGACTTCATCTCTTCCTCCTTGATTGAATCAACCGAGTGACTTCTTGAAGCTGGGTGTCTTTTGTAACGCTGTTTCAACGGGTCTGGTGCCCAGATGCCTTGAGATTCGTCGGATACTCCGTCGATGCGTGAACGATGTAACGAAATGGGGCACTGCCCACGAAGTAGAAGGGATAACAGGTCACCAGAGTGATGGAGGGCCTCAAACGCACCCCGAGAACTGAGACGTCCTCAGGAGGAACGATACGGATTTCATCAACAACGTAAGAGGTATTTCCATTCTCGGCGTAGAGGTCAACGGAGTCGCCCACCCGGACTTCCTTGAGCCCTCGGAAAAATCCGTCCCGGTGTCCCGCGATTCCAATGTTTCCCGTTTCGCCGGGTAGAGGCGTGCCGTCAATGTGCCCGACGCCACGATTCAACGTTAGATCTTCGGTACCTTCTAGCACGGGGACTTCGAGCCCGAGTGAGGGAATCCTCAGGACCCCCAAAGGGGACGGGACATTTTCAAGTAAGCTGGCCTGGTAGGCTTCAATGCGCTGATGCGACCAAAGGCGAAAATCCGGAATCCCCGGATTCCGCCGAAACGAGTTGCCAATCTGGCTGGAAGTGGCAGCCTGATTCCGCCAGAAAGCGCGAATCGCCGCGCGCGAATAAACCGCGTAAGAGATAACCACGGCAACGTGCGTGAGAACCAGTAACAATCCGGAGAGGAGCAGGAGCCGTTCGAAACCGCTAAGGGTCTTTGTGACGGTGCTGCGCGACATGGGTGAAACCCACGAACAATTCGTAGCGTCCTAGGACTTCGTTCTGGGTAAATTATGGTGGATGAATACAGTGGACGCAACTAGGGAAATCCCTAGCATCAACCTCCTGGTCTGGTCGCTTACGGCTCGCGCCGGGCGGTCTGAGACGGATAGATGTCGATAAATCCGCTTCTCACGCAATATAAAAGGCGCCCACTTTGCGGTAGGTTTTGATCGTTCGCATCAACACCTACCGAAAGGAGCGCCGTTGTGAACCAAGCAAAGTATATTGGCATGGACGTTCATCAGGCAACGATCTCAGTTGCCGTCATGGATTCCGCCGGCAAGTTGATCTTGGAGTCCATCCTCGAAACGAAAGCGGCCACCGTTCTGCAGTTCATCGGCGGGCTGTGCGGCAGCTTGCTGGTGACTTTCGAAGAAGGAACTTCCGCCGCCTGGTTGTATGACCTGCTCAAGCCTCACGTCGCGAATGTCCTGGTCTGCGATCCCCGGAAGAATGCTCTATTAAAGGATGGCAGCAAGAGTGATCGGATCGATGCTCGGAAGCTGGCCGAGCTCTTGCGCGGCAACCTTCTCTCACCGATCTACCATGGAGAGAACGGGGTACGCACTTTGAAGGAACTGGCGCGCAGCTATCTAACGATCACGAAAGATCTGACGCGGGTGATGAGTCGGATCAAGGCCGTGTACCGAAGCTGGGCTATTCCCTGTGCCGGGCCAGCGGTGTATCGACCGCGTCATCGTGCGGAATGGTTGGCCAAGATTGTAGAACCGGGAGTTCGCCTGCGAGCCGAGCGGCTCTATCAGCAACTGGATGCGTTGGAGCCGTTGCGGCAGGGAGCGCGACGCGATCTGCTGGCAGAGAGCCGGAAACATCAGGCGGTGAAATTACTACGCCAGATTCCTTATCTGGGCCCGATTCGTTCCGCATTGCTGGTGGCGCTGCTGGAGACACCGCATCGTTTTCGCACCAAGCGACAGTTGTGGGCCTACAGCGGATTCGGACTCGAGACTCACGACAGCGGCGAATACCGCTTTGTGAAAGGGCAACTGCGACGAAACCGAGAGCGAGTCACCGTGCTGGGCCTGAACCAGAACCATAATCACGATCTGAAAAACATCTTCAAGAGTGCCGCGATATCTGCCAGCACTCGGCCGGGACCGTTCCAGGAGTTTTACACTGCACTTCTGGCGAAAGGGAGAAGGCCGGCAATGGCGCGACTCACCCTGGCACGGAAGATCGCAGCGATCACTTTGACGATTTGGAAGAAAGGAGTGTGCTTCGACGCCAACGAATTACATCGGCAAGCAGCTTGAGCGTCTCTGGTAGAGAGCTCGTTCCATCCTCCGGTGGTGGTCGGTTCGGTTCTTGAGACGCTCGGTTCGAGGGGAGTATCAGATAGGTGGTCCGACCCTGTGTGCTTCGGCACCGAGTCACCGTTCTCACGCTATGCCCCCTCGGAGAACCAGAAATAGCGATAGGCCACGAGCCTCGGATAGAACCATGGTTGCCACGGAATCGAATCGCTTGCCAAGTTTCAAGAGCCGGCGGACGTTGTCACCACTCGAAAATGAACCGAGGAAACGGAAGAGCAATCCAGAGAAGAACCTCTCGAGTGATCGAGAGCCATCTGCAAACAGTGGGCTGGATATCGAGACAAAAAATTTCTCGGCTACCGGCCGAGGGAGAAGTTTTTTTGTTGACATCCCCTTTTATAGAACCACCTATCTCAGCGATTCTGAATCGCGCTCCGGTGCCACTCTCGCGTGTGAATCCGGAGCTGCCGGCAGAATTCGAATTGATCCTTGCGAAGGCGCTGGAGAAGGATCCCGAGTTGCGTTGCCAGAGTGCGGCAGAGCTTCGCGCAGACTTGAAGCGGTTGGAGCGGGAGGCGGAATCGGACCGAACGCACCTTTTCGATCTCTACCTGGTTGACGGATTGAAATAAGCCACTCGGGAGCTGCGAATCGGCAATTGGAAACTGCGTTCGGTCGCTACTGACTAGTGTATGGGGTCAAGGTATGGTGTGTCTGGATCACTCACAGAAAACATCACCATCCGCAATGACTCGGCGCTGCTGCGGTTGTAGCCCGTCATTTTCACGTGCGGCGGCATCACCATCGCCTGACCAGCTTTGACCGTGACTGGCTTGCGCCCTTCCATTTCTAACGTGAATGTGCCTTCCAGAACATAGACAGTCACCGGGAAACGGTGCGTATGGAACATAGTCTTATCGCCCGGTTGGAAGTTCGCCGTGAGGACGCGCACGTCCTGCCTCTCGCCTTTAGGCATCTCTTGGACGATCTCGTTCAGGAGCAATTGGGGCTTGATGACACCTTGTTCTTGCGCTGTTGCGGGTGAACCGATGAGCAAAACCGCGAACGCGAAACCGAAGCTCGTCCACTTATTCATCTGGATTCTCCTTTCCTGACACGCTATCTCATAGAGGCAGACTAGCACAGAATGAATTTCTATCCGGCGGCAACGGTTGAACACTCCAAGTTCTGGTAAGTCCCGTTCTAAGAAGTTCCGGCGGCCAACTCCTGGTTCGTCGCCAACTCGGAAGTTACCCTGGGTCGATTCCTGGCGGAAAGTTGGATACATGTTGATAAATCCGCTTATCACCATCTACCTGAGGATGCGACACCGGCAGCCTGCAAGTTTGTTTTGGGTTTTCTCGTTCCGTTTTCTCGTTAGCGGCATGCCGAGGGTTTTAAGCATGCTTGGACTTCACCTTCAAGTACAGTTCTAGAACTAACTGTCTGCGACCTGCACCTCTGACCAGTGAAATTTTTCCGCGCTTCGTGCTACCGTCGAGCATGTATCGCGAAAGAAAATTCGAGTTTCAAATCGCAGCTGGAAAGCGAGCCGCCGGCGATCAAAGTCGATTGGCTTGCTCGCTCGCAGCGCAACAGCCGCCGCAAGGCTCGCACTTCTCCATCGCCCGCACCAGCGCGACGCCTTCCGATTGTCGCGACGGCGCGGCTTCCGCTCCAAACAAGTCACGAGCCGCCAGTCACGGATTTCTAATCGAGACACCGCGATTAGAATTTCCCGCAACCGCAACAAAACAAAGACTCCGACCCACTTCTAATCGAGTACAAATTCGCACTTTTCTCTTCGGGACCAGCAGCCCCGGCTCGAAACCGGCGGCAGCCCGCACGCCTCAGATTTCTAATCGCAAATCTAGAATTAAACTTCTTCCTAAGCGCTTCAAAATCAATAAAATACGAATTTCTAATCGCAAATAAACGCGACTTTTCCGTCCGCGGCGGCTCGCGTTTTCGCGACCCGGAATCTCTTTTAGTGAGCCGGAATCTAACGTTCAAGAATCGGTCAACCATTTTTACTGGAAGGCTGAAATTGAGAATCGGCGTTTCTCGAATGACTCCAGTTAAAGTTAAGTCGCTATTATGTTATGGTGGCTCTCACTTTCAGCTGAGTAAGATGGTTACGAACAGCCCAAGCGTGATACTCGGAGAAAATTAGTTATGGCCAACGCCAAAGTAAGGGGCGCCGCGTCTGCTGCCATTCGGAGCGCAGCCCAGCGCGGAGGAAAACGACCGGGGCGCCGAGCCGGTGCGCTCGGCATTGAAGCGGAGCTGGGGCTTCGCGAGAGAAAGAAAGCGCGGCTGCGTCAGGAAATTATCGACACCGCGTTGCGGCTCTTCCGCGCCAAGGGTTACGAAAACACGCGCGTCGAAGATGTGGTGCAGGTTCTCGAGATCAGCCAGCCGACATTCTTCCGCTATTTTCCCACCAAGGACGCTGTTCTTTACGAAGTGGGCAATCGCGGCTATTCCTGCATTACCGAAAAACTGAAGATGGAACTTTCAAGCGACGCGAGCACGGCGGACCGGTTGCGGCGTCTCTATCACGAATTTGCGCATGAGGTGGAAGCGAATCGCTGGCTTTGGCAGGCGGTGGTGCTATCCGGCGCGATGGACCCGGTGCGGTCGCCGCAGATGCGCGGGCAGGAAGAAATCGCGGCGAGCCTGCTGCAGGAAATTCTGGAACAGGGACAGAAGCGCGAAGAAATCACGCGTGCGTTTCCCGTGGATCACCTCGCCGAATTCATGGAAGCGCTCTACAACACGGTGGTGCGAAACTGGGTGGCGGGACCGGCGGGTCCTGACAAGCTGGTGGGACGCGTCCGCAACGCAGTGGATTTTTTTCTGCGCGGCGTCACTCCCTAAGCTTCGCGCCAACGCAGCGAAAAATCGCCAGCTCTATACCGAACGGATGCGAATGCGAGCCGCCGTCCTCCACGATTTCAAACAGCCTCTTACATTTGAAGACATCGAGCGTCCCACGCCGGATGCGGATGAAGTCCTGATTCAAGTCGAAGCCTGCGGCGTCTGCCATTCCGACGTGCATGTTGCGGATGGCGACTGGCCGCAGTTCGCGAAGATCGTGAAGCGCCCGCTGATCCTCGGGCACGAAATCGCGGGGCGCGTAGTCGAAAAAGGCGCGAACGTTCGAGATTTGGAGATTGGCGACCGCGTCGGAGTTCCGTGGGTTTACTGGACGTGCGGCGAATGCGAGTTCTGCAAGGAAGGAAATGAGAATCTTTGCAGCAAGCAGAAAATCACGGGCGTTACGGTGGACGGCGGCTATGCGGAATATTTCAAAGCGCCTGCAAGCCACGCGCTGAAAATTCCCGACGGGCTGTCGCCTGCCGAAGCGGCGCCGCTTTTCTGCGCCGGTGTGACGGTTTATCGCGCGCTGAAGCAATCGGGCATTTCTCGCGGGCAACGGCTGGCCGTGTTTGGACTTGGCGGACTGGGCCATCTCGCCGTGCAGATCGGGCGTGAGTTCGGCGCGGAAGTGACCGCGGTGGATATCTCGGATGAAAAGCTCGCGCGCGCGAAGTCTCTCGGAGCGGCGAGGGCCCTCAACAATTCCACCGGAGACGCGGTGAAGGAGATTCGCAAGGCCGGTGGCGCGCATGTGGCGCTCGTCTGCTCGGCGGCCAAGGCGGCTTATGACGCTGCGTTCAACAGCGTGCGCCCGACGGGCACCCTGCTGGCGGTAGGATTGCCCGCGGAAAACGTTTGTTTTCCGCCGATTATGATGGCCGCGCGCGAAGTTCGGATCAAGGCATCGTCGGTGGGCACTCGCGAAGACCTTCGCGGCGTGCTGGCGATGGCCGCGGCGGGAAAGCTTCATTGTGACATCGTCTCGAAGCCGCTGGAATTTGCCAATGAGGCCCTCGAGCTCCTGCGCAAGGGGCAGGTCTCAGGCCGAATCGTCTTAACCTTCCCCGGCTAGGGCTTCTCCTCTGCTTCGCCATTTGCTTCCGCTTCCAGGAACACTTCGCTAAAAATCTTAGGGTCCCTGATTAATTCGGCTTGACGTTAGTCACTAAAATGTAATATTCCCTATCATAATTTTGGATGGGTGGAACGGGTGGACCGATGGCGGGTGGTTCCGACGAATTTCGGCTCGATAGAACCGTGGAAGTAGTGCGACTTCACAGGCAGCCAGGCGATGCTTTGCTCTCACGAGGAGGATTTATGAAGTCAGCATTTCTAGCCGGACTGATTGCGTGTCTCGTGTGCGTGCTGGTTGCAGCTCCAGCAGCGCGGGCCCAAGGGGTGGGATCATCGGCAACGATTAACGGGACGGTGGTTGATCCGACGGGCGCCATCGTACCGAAGGCCCTCGTGGTGGCCACGGAAGTGGATAGAGGAATCATACATTCGACGGAAACGGACGCGAACGGCTACTATCGCCTGACTGGGTTGCCCCCCGAGACTTATGACGTCACTGTGCGGGCTCCCGGGTTTGAAGCCGTAATTCAGAAAGGCCTTGTGGTCAACGTGGGCAGCATCACTCTCGTTGACTTTCACCTCTCGCTCGCGACCTCCAAAGCCACAATCGAGGTGAGCGCGACTCCGCCGATCGTGGAAACGGAACGAGGGAGCGAGTCGAACACGATTACTCAGAATTACATCGAAGATCTGCCGATCAACCGCCGCGACTACTTGAATTTCACTCTGTTGCTCCCTGGAGTTTCCGATTCAACCCGCATCACGGATGACCAGGATTTTCGCGTCAAGCAAACGCCGCAAAGCGGCTTGTCGTTCTACGGCAGCAACGGCCGAGGAAACAATGTGACGGTAGACGGCGGCGAAACCGGTTCAGACTCGGGAGGCGTACGTCTCACGGTGAGCCAGGATGCGGTGCAGGAGTTCCAGGTGAATCGCAGCAATTATCCCGCGGATCTGGGCGGAGCAAGCGGCGCGGCCATTAATATCGTGACAAAGTCAGGCACCAACGACCTGCACGGAAGTGTGTACGGTTTCTTCCGCAACGACGCACTGGACGCGAGAGATCCCTTTGCTTTCAGCCAGGCGCTCCAGCCGGGAGAAGTCTTCAATCCCGCGGAGCCCGATACAACCGGTTCACCGGTGAAAAACTCTCTGGGCCGATATCAATTTGGCGGCAACGCTGGGTTCCCAATTCAGAAGGATAAGACGTTCGCATTCTTTGCGTTCGAAGGGTTGCGTCAGGACTCGCAGAACTCAGTTCCTTTGCTCACGGATACCATTTCTCTTCGGCCGACGGCGCCTCAGCAGGGTGTGATCAATGCGCTGGCTGCGCAGGGAGTGACGCCTGTTACTTGTTTTCCGGGTGTCGTGCTCCAAGCTCAGCAGTGCGCGGGTGCTCTGACCAGCGCGCTGACTACGAGCTCACTGACCGGGCTAAATGCGGGGCAAGCAGCAATTAATGGATACCTTGTGGATCAGTTCGAGACGAATGGCGGGCTCTTTAATTACAAAACCAGGGAGTACCTCTTCTCGGGACGTCTCGATCATCGCTTCAGCGAAGCGAATTCCGTCTCGCTTACCTATCGCTATGGATACGACCTGGAAGAAAATCCGGACGTGCAATCCTTGACGGGTTTTTCAGCGGGTAGCTCGATCCACAACTATGACAACAATATTCAGGGGGCGTGGTATCACGTTTTCAGCCCGCGAGATCAAAATGAACTGCGGATCCAGTTTGACTACAATCATTTCAACGTAATCCCCAATGAGCCGGGACAGGTAGGATTGCAGCTTCCGGGTTTCATAAACAATCTGGGCACCAACATTTTCCTTCCCAATTTGACGATCCTGCGGCGCTGGGAATTTGCAGACAACGTGACGATGATTCGCGGCCGCCACACCGTCCGATTTGGCGGCAATGAATTGCTTCGAGGAAACCACACGGAGTCTCATACGTTCCTGCCGGGCCGTTTCGTTTTCGGATCATTGCCAGGAGGGCTAATCAGTCCGCAACTGGCGGATGTTGAAATCAATCCGCTGCAATCTGCTTCTTTCGGGCTACCGCAGTTCTATCAACAGGGATTCGGAAATCCCGACTACCCTGCTTATACGCGGCCATTGACGGGTTTGTTTGTGCAGGATTCCTGGCAGATAAAACCCAATTTCACTTTGAATTATGGACTGCGTTACGAAATCGATTCGCAGTACAACCCCCTGAATACGTTCTATAAGGATTTCGCACCGCGCATTTCGTTTGCGTGGGATCCCTTCAACGATCACAAGACGGTAATCCGCGGCGGCTACGGAATTTTCTACGGCAACATTGACGCGCAGATTCCGCAGGTGGACTTGAGTCTAGGCGTTCTCAACAAGAATCGCAGCACGGTAGAGAATCAGCGGAATAAACAGCAGGTTCCCGATCAGGTGAACAACCTGGTGGGCACTTGTGGAGTGGGGTTTCCGGGAGTACCTATAGTCCCTGGGACTGGCGCCAGTCCTTGCAACCGATTCATTTCGATTTACGCTGACTCGCTGCTTCCGACACCTCTACCGATCGTAACTGCTGATGTGGTATTTAAGACTCTGTTCGCGAACGGTCTGATTCAATGCACGGTGCCTCAGCCAGGGCAGCAATCATGTGTCACGCCGCAATCGCTGGGCCCGACATCAGCCGGCGGCCTATTCCCACAAACGCCGCAGTTTCCGTTTGGATCCGGAATCATCCCGACGAACACGGGTCCGATATCTCCATTGACGGTGGTATTCAGCAATCCGCCGAACTACAGGGCACCCTACTCGCAACAAGCTTCGCTTGCGGTTGAGAGGGAGATTGCTCCAGGACTTTCAGTTTCGGCGAGCTTTATCTACTCCCACACTGTGCATCTCCCTGTGGCGATCGATACCAACTTGCTGCCCACGACGCCGATGAGCACTGTAACCCTGGCGAACGGAAGGACGGTCTCGTACCGCAACTGGAATACAAGCCCGAACACGGACCCGCTAGGAGGCACCGAAGGCTTGCCTTGCGCGCCGACGATGGCAAATCCAGACGCGCCCGCGGCTTGCTTCGTAAACCAGCTTGTCGTTCAGAACAACCAGTACACAGCCGCATCGTCGGGTTTGTATGAAGGCGGGATTTTGCAGCTGACGAAGCGTTTGAGCCACAACTTCTCGATGTTCGCAAACTACACCTACAGCAAAGCCATTGACACAGGAACTGACTTCAACACGGACTTCGGTCCGCAGGATCCAACGGACTTGAATCTCGATCGCGCTGTTTCTCCTTTTGACGAGCGGCACAAGGTGGTGGTGGCTGCCGTGCTGAACAGCCCTTGGAAGCAAGCTGTCCTGCAAGGATTTCAGTTGTCTCCCGTCTTCCAATACCACAGTGGGCATCCTTTCAACCTCAACGCCGGTGGGGAGGTGAACGGAAACAATCACACCACCAATGAGCGCCCGATTGGCGCGAATCGTGACACAGGCCTCGGTCCCAGTTATGTCGACTTCGACATGCGCCTTAGCTGGCAGCATAAGATCGGCGAGCGGATGAATCTGCAACTAACGGCAGAGGGATTCAACATTGCCAACCACACGAACTACGCAAGTGTGAACAATGTGGTGAGCCCGCTGTTTGGTTTCCAGCCGGGATTCTCTACTTTTAACGTGCATGGCAGCGCCGATCTCTCGCCGAGCACACCGCTCGGCTTTACCTCTGCATTTCCGAAGCGGCAGATTCAGCTGGGAGCGAGATTTAGTTTCTAGATCTTAGCTCTAAGGGTGGAATTGCAAGCGGGCGCATAGTCCCAGCGTTTGGCGAAGAGTTCGTTCTCCGCAGTGAAAACGGCACGGCTGAGGCAAACGAAATTCGTGCCGTTCTATAGGAAGGGGAGTGTCCGATGTGGCAAGCAGTAAAGCATGGGGTTTTTGTTGCGTTATTTTCCGCGGTGCTCTTGTTCTCAGTAACGACCACAACAAACGCGCAAGTGAGCCTTACCACGAAGACGGGAGCGCTCGCTGACGGAGCGACATACCTGATTCAGGTGCCTTCGAACTGGAACGGGACCCTTTTCTTGTACAGCCATGGCTATGTGGTTCCGGGCAGCGCGAATCCGGCGCAGAACGTAGGCGATCCGGCTACCGGCGCTTTTCTTCTGGCGAACGGCTTTGCTCTTGCCGGCTCTTCCTACGCTCACACTGGCTGGGCGATTCAGGAAGCGCTCGTGGATCAAATTCAGGTGCTGGATTTGTTCGACACGGATTTTGGCAAGCCCAAGCAGACGATTGCGTGGGGACATTCCCTCGGCGGAATCATCACGGCGGGTTTGGTGCAAAATAATCCGGGACGGTTTACGGCGGCGCAACCGATGTGCGGTGTGCTGGCTGGCGGCGTGGCGACTTGGAACGCAGCGCTCGATGGGGAATTCGCTTTTAAGACGCTTCTCGATCCACCCACACTCCCGCAGCTGCAGCTTGTAAACATCACGAACCCCACCGCAAATTTGGAGCTCGCCGAGAAAATTCTCGCTGCGGCACAGGCCACGCCTCAGGGCCGGGCGCGAATCGCGCTGGGCGCCGCGCTGTCGGATACTCCGGGCTGGTTTACCCCGCTTTCGCCCGAGCCAGCGCGGAATGATTTCGCTTCGCAAGAGCAAAACCAGTTTTTGTGGGACTCGGAAGTTGATTTTCCCTTCGTATTTGCGTTTCGAGCCGAACTCGAATTGCGGGCCGGTGGAAACGTCTCCTGGAACAACGGCATTGATTACGGCATTCAACTACTACTCTCGCCCAACCTGAATGAAGTCTGGGCGCTGTATCAGGAGGCGGGACTGAGCCTGTTTGAAGATATTGAGACGCTGAACCGAGCGGCGCGAATCAAGGCGAATCCAAGCGCGGTGCAATACCTGGAGCAAAATATAATTTTCGACGGCGAGATACATATTCCGGTGCTGACGATGCACACGACCGGAGATGGCCTCGTGATAAATGAAAACGAATCGGCTTATCGCACGATCGTGGATCTTGCGGGCAACGGCAATTTCCTGCGGCAGACTTTTGTTTCGCGCGCTGGGCACTGCGCCTTTACACCCGCAGAGACGATAGCGGCTGTGGGGACTTTGTTGACGAGGGTAGAGACGGGGCGCTGGCCGACCGTGGAGGCGAACGTGTTGAACGGCGAGGCGACGGCGCTCGGCCCCCAACTTCAACATTTTTGCGGCGGGTGGTGCGATCGTCCCGACGGCGCCGGCGTTTCTTGATTTCTTTTCGGGTCCTTACCCGCGTCCATTCGACTCTTTGGCTGCGATATGCCCGAAGGGCTCGAATCGCGGTTGTCCGTTTGCGTTTTTCCTGCAGCACTAGCCTCGGGAACGTTGTACGAGCAACATACGGATTGAAGGCGACGCCTGCTGGGCGGCGGGCGTCGCTTTTTTCGCTGTGAATAAGTTCAGATGCGTGGCCTCAGTGAAATTTTCGGCGAGCAATTTCCGAGCAGAGCGGATCGCGGGATATCACGGGATACTGAATGCACACCAGGGAACTCTTCAACCTCAGCGGGCGCGTAGCAATCGTTACAGGAGGCTCCGTCGGGCTTGGGCGGCAGATGGCGCAGGGGCTGGCGGAGATGGGCGCGAATGTGGCGCTGTGCGCGCGGAAAAAGGAACGATGCGAAGCAGCGGCGGAGGAGTTGCGGAAGCTGGGCGTGAAATCTTTGGCGCTCGGCTGCGACGTGAAGGATCCGGCTAGCGTGAAGGATGCGGTTGATGCGACGGTTGCGGAGTTCGGACGCATCGACGTGCTGATCAATAACGCAGGGATTGCCTGGGGCGCGCCGGTGGAGGAGATGCGGCTCGAGCACTGGAACAAGGTACTCGAGACAAATTTGACGGGCACGTTTCTGTTTTCGCAGGCGGCGGGAAAAGTGATGATCAGGCAGCGAAAGGGAAAAATCATCAACATCGCGTCAGTGGCGGGGATTCGCGGAGCGCCGCCGGAATTCCAGGCCATCGGCTATCACGCAAGCAAGGGCGGAGTGATTGCGTTCACGAAGGATTTGGCGTGCAAATGGGGCGTTCATAATATTCAGGTAAACGCGATTGCGCCGGGCTGGTTTCCGACGAACATGTCGCAAGTGGTGATCGAGCGGAACAAGGATTATTTTTTGCAGCGGATTCCGGCGCATCGTTTTGGTGGCGACGATGATTTGAAGGGAGCCGCGGTGTATCTGGCGTCGAGCGCGTCGGATTATGTGACAGGAGATGTGCTGGTGGTCGACGGAGGGCAGACAGCTTAGAGGCGGTGCGACAGGGCCATGAAAATTCCACTGACTCCCATTCGTTTTTTGAGATACGCCGAGCAGCAATTTCCGAACAAGCTCGGGATCGTTTGCGGCGACGTGCGGCTGAGCTACGCTCAATTTGCCGACCGGGCGCGCAGGCTTGCGGGAGGATTGCACGAATTAGGCGTTGCTGCTGGCGACCGTGTGGCGTTTTTGAGCATGAATTGCCATCGCTTGATCGAGGCGTATTACGGCGTGCTGGAGGCGGGTGGGATTCTCTTGCCGCTGAACATCCGGCTGGCGCCGCACGAATTGGCGTTTATTTTGCGGGATGCGGGCGTGAAGGTTCTTTTTGTGGGTAAGGAGTTTGTCGAGCTGGCGAATGCTTTCCGGAAAGATGCGCCGGGAATTGAGAAATTCGTTTTGCTCGAGGGCGCGCCTGCGGCCAATTGGCTTGAGCGGAGGAATTACGACGAGCTTTTGGCTGGCGCGAAACCGTTTCAGGCCGACTTCATGCAGGTGGATGAAGATTCTGTGGCGGAGCTTTTCTACACGAGCGGCACGAGCGCAAATCCCAAGGGCGTGATGCTTACGCACCGGAATGTATACCTCCATGCGATGAGCGTCGCGCTTGCGTTTAACACTGGGCTCGAAAGCATTGAGCTGCACACCATTCCACTCTTCCATGCGAACGGCTGGGGAGTGGCGCACTCGCTGACGCTGATGGGCGGAACGCACGTGATGGTTCAGCGGTTTGAGACGCGCGAAGTGTTCCGCTTGATTCAGCAGGAAAAGGTGCAGTCGTGCAGCCTGGTGCCGACGATGGCGACGGCGCTGGTGAATTGCCCGGAGCGGCCGAAGTACGATATTTCCACTTTGAATCGCGTGGTGATTGGCGGGGCGGCGTCATCGCCGACACTTGTGCGCGAGGTGGAAGAGAAGTTGAAGTGCACCTGTTTTTCGGGTTACGGATTGACGGAAACTTCGCCGATGCTTTCGATCTCGCCGATGAAGCCGTGGCTGGGTTGGGCGGGAGCCGATCGTTACGCGGGACAGGCGATGACGGGCTATGCGGCGCCCGCGATGGAAATTCGAGTGGTGGATGCGAATGACGTGGATGTGGCGCACGACGGCGTCGCGATTGGTGAAATTGTGGCGCGCACCGATGGAGTGATGAAGGGTTACTGGAATGATCCGGATGCGAGTCGCGAGGCTTTGCGCGGGGGATGGTTTCACACCGGAGACATGGCGACGATTAACGAGGAAGGGTATCTGCTGGTTGTGGACCGGAAGAAAGACATTATCGTGAGCGGCGGCGAAAATATTTCGTCGCTGGAAATAGAAAAGGCGCTCTTGGCTCATCCTGCTGTGTACGAACTTGCGGTGGTTCCGGTGCCGGATCAACGGTGGGGCGAGGTTCCGAAGGCGCTAGTGGTGTTGAAGCCGGGGCAGGAGGCTACGGAAGCGGAATTGCTCGAATTTTGCCGCGGGCGCGTGGCGCACTACAAGGCGCCGCGGTCGATTGAGTTTTTCGAGTCGCTTCCGAAGACGGGCACAGGAAAAATTCTGAAGAAAGAGCTGCGCAAGAAATATTGGCAGGGAAGCGAAACGATTCGGCCGCAGGCTTCTGCTGCGGACTCTCGGAAGGTTGCGAAATAGTTTGCGAGTTTTTGGGGGGGGGCGTGCGTTGCTGCCGCTTTTCTGAAAGGATTGCTGAATGGATCTGAATCTCACACCTGAAGAGACGAAATTTCGCGACGAGCTGAGAAGCTGGCTCGAGGCGAACGTTCCCAAAGATTGGGGCGAGTGGCGCGAGAAACCACTCGAGGAGTCGTTCCCGTATCTTCGCGCTTGGCAGCGGAAATTGTATGAAGGCGGGTGGGCGGCGGTTTCCTGGCCCAAAGAATACGGTGGGCGCGGCGCGACGCTGATGGAGCAGTCGTTATTTTGGGAAGAGATGGCGCGGGTGGAGGCGCCGCCCATGGCGAATTCACTCGGGCTTGGATTGATTGGCCCGACGATCATCGCGTATGGCACGGACGAGCAGAAGAAGCGATTCATTCCGAAGATTTTGAGCGCGGAAGAAATATGGTGCCAGGGATTCTCGGAGCCGAATGCGGGTTCGGATCTGGCAGCGCTGCAGACGGAAGCTCGGCTGGATGGCGATCACTACGTGGTCAACGGGCAGAAGGTGTGGACGAGTTACGGCTGGATCGGCAATTGGTGCGAGCTGGTGGTGCGGACGGATTCTAACGTGCCGAAACACAAGGGCCTTTCGGTGCTGCTGATCGACATGAAGTCGCCGGGCGTGGAAGTTCGTCCGCTGAAGCAGATGACGGGGGAAAGCGAGTTCAACGAGATTTTCTTTCGCGACGTGCGCGTGCCCGTGGCGAATCTTCTGGGCAAAGTGAATGACGGCTGGAACGTAGCGGTGAGCACTTTGATGTATGAGCGCGGCTCTTATGGGGCGCGACTGCATTTGATCTTTAAGCGCGCGATAACTCGTTTGATCGAGCTGTCACATAAATTTCAGAAGAATGGGCATCCGGCGGCGCAGGATCCGATTACTCGCCAGAAACTCGCGCAATGCTACGCGGAAATCGAGATCATGCGCTGGAATCAGCTGCGCGCGTTCAGCCGCGTCACGGCGACGGGCGTTCCGGGGCCCGAAGGCTCGATTCAGAAAATATTCTGGAGCGAGCTGAATCAGCGGCTTCAGCAGATCGCGCAGGAAATGTTTGGCGCCTATGGGCAACTGCTCGCGGGCGATAAGGACGCTGTGGACAACGGAATCTGGTCGTATGGTTACCTGCGAACGCGCGGAAATACGATTGAAGCCGGCACCTCGGAAGTGCAGCGAAACATCATCGGGCATTTCGTGCTGGGTCTGCCCAGAAGCTACTAGCCAGGAGAGGCGATGCAATTTGGATTGAGCGAAAGCCAGCAGATGTTGAAGGATAATGCCCGGAAATTCTTTGCGGGTGAGTGTCCGATGGAAGAAGTGCGGCGGCTGATGGAGATTGAGACGGCGTACGACCAGAGCTTGTGGCAGAAGATGGCCGAGCAGGGTTATACGGGGATTATTTTTCCTGAGGAATATGGTGGCGTCGGGCTTGGAAAAGTGGAGCTTGCGCTGTTGATGGAAGAAGCAGGGCGGGCGCTTGTGCCTGGGCCATTGTTTTCCACCGTGGCGTATGCGGGAGCGGTGATCGATGCGGTTGCGAGCGCAGAGCATAAGAAGAAATATCTCGCACCGATTTGTGCCGGAGATGCGCGTTCCACGGTGGCGTTTCTTGAAGCGGATGCCAGCTGGAATCCTGCGGATATTCATATGGCCACGGCGAATGGCGCGCTGAGTGGCGCGAAACTTTTTGTAACAGACGCGGCCGTGGCAGACTTTATCGTGGTGATCGCGCGCAACGGCATATTTGCCGTAGCATCGAAGGCTTCAGGCATGAAAATCACGCCGATGCTGGGGATGGATCTGACTCGGAAACTTTATCGAATCGAGTTTCAGAACACGCCCGCGGAGAAGATCGGAGAGGTATCCGCGTTAGCAAGGGGACTCGACATTGCGACGACGGCGCTTGTGGGTGAGCTGGTGGGCGGAATGCAGCGAACGCTCGACATCACCGTGGAATACGCCAAGATGCGGAAGCAATTCGGCAAGCCAATCGGGATGTTTCAAGCAGTGCAGCATCAGTGCGCGGATATGTATCTCGAGACGGAAAGCTCGCGCTCGGCCGCCTATTACGCTGCCTGGGCGCTGCAAGAAAATGCGCCCGACGCTTTTGTTGCGGTATCGATCGCGAAAATGTACGCGAGTGACGCGGCTCGCAATGTGGGCAATCGCGGCATTCAAGTGCACGGCGGAATGGGTTTCACGTGGGAGAACGACGTCCACCTTTATTACCGGCGCGCGAAATCTTCGGAAACAGCTTTTGGCGATTCTACATTCCATCGCGAGCGGATCGCGCGGCTTGTGATCGATGCCGATGAACGGCTTGCGAAGAGCGCATAAGATTTCAAAAGAGAGCGACACAATGAGCGATTTAGTGCAGGTGACGAAGAACGGCGATATCGCGATTATCACGATCAACAATCCTCCGGTGAACGCTTTGAGCCCGGACGTGCCTGAAGGCATCGGCGACGCAATCGATCAGGTTGCCAAGGATTCCAGTGTGAAAGCCGCCGTTCTGATTGGCGGCGGGAAGACGTTTATCGCCGGCGCTGATATCAAAGAATTCGCGAAAATGACATCCGGAAAAACCGAGCGCGGCGCCGGACTGCTTCCGCTGCTTCTCAAAATCGAGAATTGCGCCAAGCCAGTGGTAGTTGCAATTCATGGCAACGCTTTCGGAGGCGGTCTCGAGATTGCGATGTCCGGGCACTATCGTGTGGCATCGCCCGATGCTCAGGTGGGGCAGCCGGAAGTGAAGCTAGGCATTATTCCTGGCGCTGCAGGAACGCAGCGGTTGCCTCGGCTGGCCGGCGTCGAAAAGGCTGTTGAGATGTGCGTCGAGGGCAAGCCGGTGAAGGCGCCGGACGCGCTGAAATACGGGATCGTTGACCGGTTGATCGAGGGCGATCTGCTTGCGGGCGCGATTGCTTTTGCGCGCGAAATCGCTGCGAAGCCTGCGCCAAAGACGCGAGAGAGAAACGAGAAGCTCGGGACGGCAGAGCAAAATGCGCCGATTTTTGCCGCAGCTCGAGAAACCACGCGGACGAAACAGCGCGGGTTGATGGCGCCCTTGGCGGCGATTGACGCTATCGAGGCCGCTACCAAATTGCCTTTCGAGCAGGGCTGCGAGAAGGAGCGGGAACTTTTCGTCAAATGCCTCTTCTCGGATCAATCCAAGGCGCTGATTCATGTATTTTTTGGCGAGCGCGAAGTGGCAAAAATTCCAGATGTTCCGAGGGACACTCCGCTGATTCCCGTGAATAAAGCGGCCGTCGTCGGAGCTGGAACGATGGGCGGCGGGATCGCGATGGTGTTTGCGAATTCTGGAATTCCGGTGCTATTGAAGGACGCCGACCAACCGGCGCTCGATCGCGGAATCGCAAACATTCAAAAGAACTACGCGAGTTCCGTGAAGCGCGGCCGTTTCACGCAGCAATTTGTGGACGAATGCCTGAAGCGAATCCAGCCGACGCTGAGCTTCGATGGCTTTTCGGACGCGGACATAGTGATCGAGGCCGTCTTCGAGGGAATGGCGCTGAAGAAGGAAGTTTTCGCGGAACTCGATCGCGTTTGCAAGGGGGGAGCAATTCTTGCCAGCAATACTTCGACGCTGAATGTAGATGAGATCGCGTCAGCCACGTCGCGCGCTGCTTCCGTGATTGGCACGCACTTCTTCAGCCCGGCAAACGTGATGCGCTTGCTCGAAATTGTTCGCGGCAAAGCGACGAGCAAAGAAGTGATCGCCACCTGCATGCAACTTTCGAAGAAGCTGGGCAAAATTGGAGTACTCGTCGGAAATTGCCGCGGCTTCGTGGGGAATCGCATGTTCGGTCCCTACCGTCGCGAGGCGCAATTTCTCGTCGAGGAAGGAGCGAGCGTCGAGGCTGTGGATAAAGCGCTGGTGGATTACGGCATGGCGATGGGCCCTCTTTCGACGGGCGACTTGGCAGGACTTGACGTCGGCTGGCGCATTCGCAAGGAATATCGCCATCTCGAAAAGCCCGGCATTCGCCAGCCGATTGCCGAAGATCAGCTCTGCGAGATGGGGCGCTACGGCCAGAAGACCGGCGCGGGCTGGTATAAATATGACGAGAATCGCCGCGCGACGCCCGATCCGGAAGTCGCCGAGTTAGTCCGCAAATGGACAACCGAGGCCAAAATTCCGCAGCGCCAAATTTCCGCTGATGAAATCGTCGATCGCTGCATCTACGCTCTGGTGAATGAAGGCGCGCGCATTTTGGAAGAGGGATTTGCGCTCAGGGCCGTCGATATCGACATCATTTACCTGAATGGCTACGGATTTCCAGCGTATCGAGGCGGCCCGATGTGGTACGCGGACACGGTGGGGCTGAGGAAGGTTTACGATCGCGTCCTCGAATTCCAGAAGCAGCATGGCGAAATTTGGGAGCCTGCGCCTTTGCTCAAGCAATTGGCGGAACAAGGCAAGAAATTCGCGGACTTCACAAGAGAACAGGGCGTTGCGGCATCGAAGCCTTGAGGAGCCCGCGTTGCCGGATTTCGAGGATCGCGCTACCGCTGTCCGTGCCGGCGAAGAGCTGAATCGCGAGGCGCTCGATGCCTACCTGCGAGCACATTTTCCTGATGAACGCGCGCCTCTCGACGTAAAGCAGTTTCCCAGCGGGCATTCGAATCTCACGTACTCTGTGCACCTGGGCAATCGTGATTTGGTTCTCCGCCGTCCTCCGTTTGGCAGCAAAGTGAAATCCGCGCACGACATGGGCCGCGAATTTCGCGTGCTCTCGAAACTTCACTCCGTTTATCCGCAAGCGCCTGAAGTCGTGCTGTATTGCGACGACGTGACGGTGCTCGGCGTGCCGTTTTATCTGATGAAGCCGATTCACGGTGTGATTATCCGGCGGGATCCTCCCGCGAATCTCAAATTCACTGAGAACACCGCGCGACGCTTGAGCGAATCATTCGTCGAGAATCTCGCCCGATTGCACAGCCTGGATTATCAGAGCATTGGTCTCGGTGATCTTGGCAAGCCGGAAGGCTATCTCGAGCGCCAGGTGCGAGGCTGGACGGAGCGTTACCACGGTTCGCGCACGCACGAGTTTCCGGAAGTGGAGCGCATCGTGAGCTGGATGCAGGCGCACATGCCTTCGACGAGCAGCGCCGCACTCGTTCACAATGACTATAAGTACGACAATCTCGTTTTAGATCCGAGTGACATTGCGAAGATTATCGGCGTGCTCGATTGGGAGATGTGCACGATTGGCGATCCGCTCACCGATTTAGGCACGGCCCTTGCGTATTGGACTGATGCAGACGATCCCGAGCCGCTACAGAAAATTCGATGGGGCCCCACGGCACATCCGGGCAGCATGACGCGCGCACAACTCGTCGAGCGCTATGCCGAGAAGACCGGACGCAACGTTTCGCACATGGATTTTTATGTGGCGTTCGCGCGATTCAAGGTTGCTGTGATCGTCCAGCAAATCTACTACCGCTATCATCAGGGGCTGACGAAGGACGAACGCTTCGCCGGAATGCCTGTGGTGGTGGAAGCGCTGCTGCGGGCTTCTCTGCATTGTGCTGAAACGGGCGCGATCTAGAGGCTTTGAAGTGAGGCTTGGCGCGGATTCGTTTGCGTTTTCTGTTAGCAGTAATGTTTAGCGGTAATGCCGCACTACCCACTCCGCAATGCACGCCGGTTTATCGGATCCCTCGCAGTCGATCGTCACCGAAAGTACAAGCTCGACTGCATCGCCGAGATCTTTGAAAGCAGCAAGTGCAAATCGTCCGCGTATCCGCGAGCCTGCGCGGACGGCCGATGGGAAGCGGACTCGGTTCAATCCGTAGTTGATCGCACGGCGGCCCGCTTGCTCAAATTGCATTGCGTCTTGCATCAGCGAACTAAGAAGAGAGAGCGTCAGGAAGCCGTGCGCGATTGTGGCGCCGTAAGGGGATTCTTTTTCGGCGCGTTCACGATCCAGGTGAATCCATTGGCGGTCGCCCGTGGCTTCTGCAAATGCGGAGATGCGTTCCTGGGTTATGACGAGCCAATCGCTCGCTGCGAGTTCACGACCAATGAAATCTTTCAGAGATTCGATGGAGGCGATTTTAACCGGAGGCACATGGATCTCCGTGAACGCTCAATTGTGCGATGGCTTTGCCCATTTGCCGAGTTCAAGGCGCGCGATGGACTCGGCGTGAACTTCGTCCGGCCCGTCGGCCAGGCGCAAGCGTGCGAACGCCGGCCCATGCAGCTGCGAGGAAGGTGTCATCCGAAACGCCCGCGCCGCCGTGGGCTTGAATCGCGCGATCCAATACTTTCAGCGCTACATTGGGCGCCACAATTTTAATCATCGCGATTTCCGCGCGCGCCGCTTTATTTCCCACAGTGTCCATCATGTGCGCGGCTTTCAGCGTCAGCAGTCGCGCCTGTTCGATCTCGATTCGCGATGCTGCGATATCGGCTCGAATCGTACCTTGCTCGGCCAGCGGTTTGCCAAAGGCCACGCGTGACTGGACTCGCTTGCACATGATTTCGAGCGCGCGCTCAGCAACGCCAATGCAGCGCATGCAGTGATGAATACGGCCCGGTCCAAGTCGGCCCTGCGCGATTTCAAATCCGCGACCTTCGCCGAGAAGCATGTTTGTTGCCGGCACTCGTACATTCTTGAAGGTGACTTCGCCATGGCCATGCGGCGCATGGTCGTAGCCAAAAACATGCAGCAGGCGCTCGATTTTCACGCCGGGCGCATCCATCGGCACCAGAATCATCGATTGCTGTTTGTGCGTGGCGGCGGACGGATCGGTCTTGCCCATGAATATGGCGATTTTGCAGCGAGGATCGCCGGCGCCGGACGTCCACCATTTTCTCCCGTTGATGACGTACTCGTTTCCATCACGCAAGATGCTGGATGCGATATTGGTCGCGTCGGACGAAGCGACATCCGGCTCCGTCATCGCAAAGCACGAACGAATCTCGCCTGCCAGCAACGGCTTCAGCCATTTTTCTTTCTGCTCGGGCGTGCCGTAGCGCGCAAGCACTTCCATGTTTCCTGTGTCCGGCGCCGAGCAATTGAAAACTTCCGGCGCCCAGTGGCATCGCCCCATAATTTCGCACAGCGGCGCGTATTCGAGATTTGTCAGGCCGGCACCGTCCGAAT
Organism: uncultured Acidobacteriota bacterium; assembly: GCA_963767205.1. GTDB lineage: Bacteria > Acidobacteriota > Terriglobia > Acidiferrales > UBA7541 > Palsa-295. Next base: position 177,441 of record CAVYDF010000009.1, on the reverse strand, counting down.
CGTCCGGCAAAAACAGATTCCACAAGCCCGCCGCACGCGCTTTCGGCTTCAGTTCCTCGACGATCTTCGTGGGCTTCCACCTGTCGCGCTCGACTTCTTCGTGGAAGCGCTGCTCGTTCGGATAGATGTGCTCATCCATGAAACGCTGAAGGCGCTTCTGCAATTCCTTCGTTTTCTCGCTGAATTCGAATGTCATCGGGATTGTTTCTAGCTTACCGGCCGGTGAACGCGGGGGCGCGCTTCTCGAGAAAATGCGCGACGCCTTCTTTGAAATCCTCGCATTGCAGGCTTGCCAGCATTTCACGCTCGGCTACATCAAATGCTTCGCCGAGCGTTTGGAACATCGCGTCGTAAACCTGCCGTTTCATAATGCGCGTGGAGCGAGGGCTGGAATTCGCGGCCACATCGCGCGCATACTCGGTCACTTTTGCTAGAAATGTGTCCTGCGGAAAAACCTGATTGACCAAACCCATGCGCAGCGCCTCGGCCGAATCAACCATGCGCGCGGAAAAAAGCAAATCGAGCGCATTTGCGTGCCCGACGAGGCGAGGCAGGATCCAGGCGAGTCCGTACTCGGCGATCAAGCCGCGCCGCGCAAAGGCGGTGCTGAACTTCGCCGCGTCCGACGCGAACCGCAAGTCGCAATACAGCGCGATTACCAGCCCGAGTCCGACTACCGGGCCATTGATCGCGGCAATCACGGGTTTGCCGACGGCGGGAAAATAAGAATATTTTTTGCGGAAGTCCGCTCGGACGCCATCGGCTGACTCCGGAGTTGAGCTGCTCGAAGCCTGCTTGCGCACTCGCTCATCCACGCCGCTCTTCGACGACGCTGCTCAGCAGCGACATATCCGCGCCGGCGCAAAATCCGCGGCCCGCTCCGGTAAGAATAATCACGCGCACATTCTCGTCGCGCTCGGCTTCTTCGATGGCCGAACGAACTTCTTGCTCCATGATCGCCGTCCACGCATTCAACTTATCCGGGCGATTTAGAGTGATGGTGGCGATGCGGTCGGCAACGTTGTAAAGCGTCTCCTGATTTGGCATGTCGGCGGCGATTATATACAATGCGCAGCACGATAGTCACTTTCATCTGTGGGCGACTATCAGAAAGTCGGCCAGCATCTGTGGCTCGGCGACTACGATTCGTTTCGATCCTCGGAGGATGTTTTGACGACTCTCAATCACAAGTTTGAGCTTGCTGCCCGGCCGGTCGGTTTGCCAAAGCGCAGCGACTGGAAGTATGCGGAAGAGCCGGTTCGAGAGGTGCGCGACGGCGAGTTACTGGTCAAAATTCTCTACATCTCGCTCGATCCGGCGATGCGCGGTTGGATCAACGAAGGCAAGTCTTACGTTCCGCCAGTGGGCATTGGCGAGGTGATGCGCGCGGGCGGCCTGGGCCGCGTGGTCGAGTCCAAGAATCCCGGCATTCGCACCGGGCGATTATGTGACGGGGCTTATGGGTGTCCAGGAATATGCGATCAGCGATGGGAAAGGCCTCAACAAGATCGATCCGAAATTGGCGCCTTTGCCGGTTTATCTCGGCGGGCTTGGCATGACGGGCATGACCGCTTATTTCGGCTTGCTCGATGTGGGACAGCCGAAGGCCGGTGAGACCGTGGTGATTTCGGCAGCAGCCGGCGCGACCGGAATGATCGCGGGGCAAATTGCGAAGATAAAAGGTTGCCGCGCAGTCGGCATTGCTGGTGGCGCTGCGAAGTGCGAATTCATCGTCAAGGAACTTGGATTCGACGCCGCTATCGATTACAAAGCAGAAGACGTGCGAAAGGCCTTGCAGCAGCACTGCCCGAAGGGCATCGACATTTATTTCGACAATGTGGGCGGCGAAATTCTCGATGCCGCGCTCTCGCAGCTCGCGCGTGGCGCGCGCGTCCTGATTTGCGGCGCGATTTCGCAGTACAACAACACCACGCCCATTAAAGGACCGTCGAACTACCTTTCGCTCCTTGTAAATCGCGCCATGATGAAGGGCTTTCTCGTGTTCGACTACGCGAGCCGTTACGGTGAAGCCGCGCGAGAAATGGCTGGCTGGTACGCGGCCGGGAAGCTCAAGACACGCGAGGATATCGCCGAGGGCTTCGAAAACTTTCCGGAAGTGTTTCTGAAGCTTTTCAAAGGCGAGAACACCGGCAAGCTGATGCTCAAAGTGGCTGACGCTTAGAGAGCACGCATTCTCAAACTGCACGCTCGCGCTGGCGGTTCGTGTCGCTGAATCGGGAGGCTCAATGCCGTTCACAGAAAATGGCGGAGTGAAAATTTACTGGGAGGAAGAAGGCAAGGGCGCGCCCGTTCTCCTGATCATGGGCCTCGGCTGGCCATCGTACATGTGGTATCGCACGAAACCACTTGTCGCCAAGCAATATCGCACGATTACCTTTGATAATCGCGGCGCCGGGCGAAGCGATGTACCTGCGGGTCCGTATCCACTTGCGACCATGGCTTCCGATGCCGCTGCCGTGCTCGACGCGGCTGGAGTCGAGAGCGCGCATCTATACGGCGTGTCGATGGGCGGAATGATCGCGCAGGAATTCGCGCTGCAATATCCCAAGCGGGTAAAGTCGCTGATCCTGGGCTGCACAGCGGCGGGCGGCCCGGAAGCGAAACGCGCAGCGCCAGAGGTCATCGAAGTCCTCACGCGCCAAGGAATGACGCCAGAAGAGGCCGCGCGCGCCATCAATCCTTATATCTATGACAAAGGAACGCCGCCATCGCGAATCGAGGAAGACCTGAAAATTCGCCTGCAGTGGGTTGCAACGTTCGATGGCTACATGGCTCAATTGCAAGGCATCATGATGTGGGAAGCGTACAGCCGCATCGCGCAGATCGCCGCTCCCACACTCGTTGTGCATGGCGAAACCGATCAGCTTGTGCCCGCGGAAAACGGAAAGCTGATTGCCCAGCGAATCTCAGGATCAAAAATCGTCATGATCCCCAATGCGAGTCACATTTATTCCACCGATCAGCCCGACGCTGCACATAAGCCGGTGCTTGAATTCCTCTCTGCGCAGAACAGCAATTCCACGGGCGGCGCAGCCTGAAATTTCCCCGGCTTCATTCGGTGTAGGCGCATGGAGGTGTAACCCTGCCTGTTTGCTATAATTCACCGCATCCAGAATGGACCTCGACTACCTCACCACATTTCTCGAAATCGCAAAGCAGGGCAGCTTCTCGCGCGCCGGCCAAAAATTGTTTCGCTCGCAACCGGCCGTCAGCGCTCAGATTCGCCAACTCGAAGAGGAATACGGCCAAAAACTGTTCGACCGCGTCGGGAAATCAATGAAGCTGACCGCCGCGGGAGAGGTCTTGCTCGGTTATGCCGGCCGGTTAATCACGCTGAAGAATGATTCGTTGCGCGCCGTGGCCGACCAATCGAGCGCCCCACGCGGCACGCTCGCGGTCGGTGCCAACGAAGCCACATGCCTCTACGTTTTGCCAGATGTCTTCGCCGAATTCCATAGCCGGTTTCCGTCCGTGCAGATCAGCGTCTATCGCAATTTCAGCCGCAAAGTAATCGAGAAGGTTGAGGATGGCGCCGTTGACGTCGGCATCGTCACTCTTCCCGTAAAGTCGCCGAGCCTCAGAACACATCCGATTTTTCGTGATCGCCTGATGCTTATGGTGAGTCCCAGCAATCCATTGGCGAAACACAAGACCGTCACCGCCGGCGGAAATCGCAGACCAGCCGCTGATCATTCCCAAGACCGGCTTCACGCGGCAATTGCTCGACAAGCTCTTCCGGCCATACCGCGCGCAGCTCCGCATTCCGATGGAACTTCCCAGCGTCGGCATGATCAAGCGATTTGTGGCAGCAGGCCTCGGTGTTTCTCTCATCAGCGCAAGCTTTGCGCGCGACGAAGTCCGCGCCGGCAAAGTAAAACTGATCGAAATAACCGACGTCGATCTCTGGCGTGAACTCGGCCTCGTCTACCGCCGCGACCGCACGCTTCCTCGCTCTGCCGCGGCATTCGTTTCGATGGTTCGCCATGGATTCGATGGCGACTCCGATCACAGCCACGCCGCTCACCCGGCTAGCACCGCAAAGAAGCACAAGGCCGCAAAATAAATAATCAGAACTCGGCCGGCCGTCAACGGCGAATCGACGGCGACTTCGATTCCGAGGCTTAGCGGGACTTGGGCGGTTTCAGTAGGGGTACGGGCATGTCGAAGGCCCGCCGCAGGTGGGCCGTGCCCGAATGTGCAGCCAGCACGGCCGACCCATCGAATGGGCTTCCGCCCAATTACCTGCAGTGAATTCAAGCGGCTACTTTAGCAATTCGATCAGCCCATCAATGCTGCGAAGCATTTCCTCGGCAGTCTGCCCGGACGGATGCTGCGACCGGACCAGCGGATGTTGCCGGTAAAGCGTCTCAATCTCCGGATTCTTCTTCCGCAGTACGTCAAACAACGCAATTGTCGAATCATTCAACGTGTGCAGATACTCAAAATGGGCGCGCAGCATCTGAGCCAACTGTAACAGCAGCTTACGTGTTTCGATTTCGGTCATGGCAATCTCCCGGGCGGTCCGTTCCTCAAATGTGCGAACCGAAGCCCCAGAAGATATGCCGCAACCGGCTCAAGCGCAAGTGTCCCTTGTGATCACTCAACCGACCTGGCAGTTGAAATTTGTACCGCTGGCCCCGGCCGGCGTTTTTGAATTTTTCTGGCGGCACGCTAAAGATTCGCGAATCGCTCACGCTCGCGCTGTCTTGGTTTGTTTAGCTCGCGCGCCCGCAGATTCATGCTCCAGCAGCGCCTGCTTCCTCTCTACGCCCCAACGATAACCGGCAAGCTTGCCATCCCCTCGCACCACGCGATGGCACGGCACCACCACCGACACCGGATTCGTCGCGCACGCCCGCGCCACCGCCCGCACCGCCTCTGGTTGTCCAATCGCGCGTGCCACTTGGCTATAGGTACGCGTGGTTCCGTACGGAATCCGCCGAAGCTCCTCCCACACCCGCCGCTGAAACGCTGTCGCCTGCACATCCGTCGGCAAATCAAGGTTCGGTTCGCGGCCGCGCAAATGCTCCAGAATCTTGCTCACCCATCCCTCAAGGCCATTGCGATCGCGCCGTATCTCCGCCCGCGGATATTCCTTCTTTAACGCCCCTTCCAGCCGCGCATCGGATTCCCCAAGGTAAACCGCGCTGATGCCCCGATCCGTTGCTCCCACGAGCAACCGTCCCAGCGGCGAATCCACAATCGTATAGTTCACGCGCATTCCCGCGCCGCCTTGCCGGTAGGTGGCGGGTGTCATGCCCAACTGCGAAGGTGCTCGTTCATAAAGCCTGCTGCTCGATCCGAAACCTGCGTCGTACAGTGCCGTTGTCACGTCGTCTCCTTTTCTCAATTGAGATTTCAGCCGCCGCATCCGTTGCGCGTCGGCATATTGGCGCGGCGTGATTCCCATCACGCTGCGAAATGCGCGCTCCAGTTGATGCGGGCTCATGTCCCAGCGGCGCGCTCAAAGCGGAGAGCGTCACTGGCGCCTCGTTTCCGTCGCGCACACGCGAATCAATCTCTCTGCACGCTTGCGCCACTGCTTTCGTTCTCGGATCGCGCAAATTGACCGTTCGCGGTTTGCATCGCTTGCATTCCCGAAAGCCTTGCTGTTCCGCCGCTTCGGGCAACGGGAAAAACACCACCTGATTCGCTTGCGGCTTCCGCGAAGCGCATGAAGGACGGCAGTAAACTCCCGTAGATCGCACCGCGTAAACGAATAAGCCGTCCGCCCCGCGGTCGCGTGACTGAACTGCGCGCCACCGCGCGGCCGCTGGCTCGTATTGTTTCTCCGTTGTTGCTCGAAGTGTGCTCGGTGTCATAGATTCTCGTCCGCTGCTTCTTCCTACTCTCGAAATTAACGCACTCCGGGGCCACGCTACTATCCGTTTCTTGCGCTCAAAGCTTGCCGCTTTCCTCTGGGCGTGTTTTTGAAAGATCGCGCAGAAAAAAACCTCTTTTCGGCCGAAGGTCTCGCGGTCTCCCTAGACCTTATGCCACCATTTCTCACGCCCCCAAGGCCAACATCAGAAAGGACTTGACCCGGGGTCATGCGATGTTACACGATACAGCACTTTCGGCCTGTACCGTGTTGACCCACTCTCAGGCTGCGAGCATATTTGTCGAACCAACTTGGGGTGTTTTAGGCTTTCAATTCAGGACAGGGCTGAGGAGACGCTATGGGGGCTGCTCCGGAACGTAGTAATTTGGCGTTCGTTTCGCCGCTGCGTGAATCTGAAGTCCGCACTACCACAGTAACTGCTTTTTCTAACAAACCTGGACCGCAACGCTTCGCTCGCATTCCGACTCACGCGATTGGCGTGGCTCGGGAACGGCGCGGCAATCCGCGCGCCTATCTCTCGCTGCCGCTTCGTCTCACTCGCGTCGGCGGGAAGGTCGAGCCGATTCCCGTGGTCCTTGTCACGCGGAATATAAGTTCGAGTGGCGTGTACTTCCTCGCGCCTTGTTTGCTCGAAGCCGGCACCGCGATCGAGCTCGAAGTAGCGCTCGTCGAACGCCCGCTCGGCCAGGGCTCTGTCCAGATGTGTACCGCCGCGCATATCGTGCGAGCGGAGGATTCGGACATGCCCGGCTGGCACGGCTACGCGGCAAGTTTTGACGATTTCGCGATTCGTCGCGACGACGTCGTCCCTACTCGCTACCGCACCGCGTAGTCGCAAATCTCTGCTACGATTCCCTGATGAAACGCAGGCGGTTTTCTGCTCGCGCCGTTCTATTTGACTGGGACGGCACGATCGTCAATTCCTATGGCGCGGACTCGCGCGCCTACCTCGCGATGTTCGAAGCCCTCGGCATCAAGTGGGGCCTCGGCGATCTTGCCCGCCACTATTCACCCAACTGGTATCGGGTCTATCGCGCCGCGCGTCTCCCGCGCTCTAAATGGGATGAAGCCGACCGCATCTGGACTCTGGCCTACAATCGAGAAAATCCCCGGCTGATGCCCGGCGCAAGACAAGTCATCCGCGCGCTCAAGCGAGAATTCGTCTTGGGAGTCGTCACCAGCGGAAATCGGCCTCGGGTGCGCAAGCAGTTGCGCGAATTCGCGCTCGCCGATTATTTTTCCACGTGCATTTGCTGTGAAGATGCGCCCAAGAGGAAACCGCACCCCGCTCCGTTGAATCTAGCCCTCGAGCGGATTGGCCTGGCGCCGGAAGAATGCGTCTATGTGGGCGACACCGCCGAGGACATCGAAATGTCGCGGCGCGCAGGCGTTCGGCCGATCGGTGTGCTCGGCCCATTTCCTACCGCCGCACGCGTTCGCGCGGCTCGTCCTGATGCCATCCTTAACTCGATTCGCGAACTGCCGAAGTATTTGCAGAGGCTCGAAGAATCTGCCGACTGATCATCATTCGATCAATCTCTAGATACGATTGCGCAGGAGGTGGGCTCTAAGGTGACGAAGGTTTTTGCGGATCTTGCGATGTTCCCCCGCCGGGCCCTTCATTCGCGTTCCCGGTCGCGGGCGGCGGTGCCCCTGGCCCAGCCAGCTTGAAATCTGTATCGTGAATCACCATTCGGATATGCATCTCGCCCGATTTGTCGTTTTCGATGAAATCATCCGAACGTGTGTAGGTCGGTAGCCAGTATTTATCCTGAAAGTTTTCGCGGAAAGTCTCGAACATCGTGAACGGAAGCTTCGTTCCATTTCCCGCAAGCTCGCTGATGAATTTCCCATAGCTTTTCACGATCGTCAGATCGCGGTCGTCCACCCACACCGCGCCCTCAAAAAAGCGGCGCTTGCGGCTCAGTTGTTTCGGCTTAACCTGAAAGACATAGGTATTAAGCTGGTCGAGCTTGTCCTGCCCCGCGTACGTGAACGTGTAATTCGGGATTTCCTCGGTTGTCAAAATGAAAAGCGGAAGCTGCGCGATGATTCTCACGTCCTCGAGCGTGAAATCCGTCTGCTTCAGATTGGTTTCTGGTTCCTTCTCGATGCGCAATGTTCGTTCGCCATCGGGCTTGGTGTATACCATTCCGGACACGACAAACTTCCCACCCGGATCGGTGAGCTCCTCAATGCGGATCGTTCGCGCAAAGTTATACTCGTCGTACTCCTTCTTCATCACGTCTTCATTCGCAGCGAATTTCCGAATGATTTCCGGCTCCGGTATTGGAGGTGGTCCCGGATGCGGCTGCGCGGGAATTCTCTTTACATCAAATTTCGGCGGAGGCGCCATCGGCCCGGGATCCTGCGCGCGAACACAAGGCGCCGCGCAAGACAAAAGCCCCGCAATCGCCGCAATCAGGGAATAACGTCGCATTGATTCTTCCATGCTGGTTAGATGCATTTCGCGCTGTCGAAGTTCAAACCGTTCCACTCTTATTCTTGCCCGCCCATTCGAATGCGAATCTCGTATCGCGCCGGACCAGCACCCGGCGTCAATTTCGGAAATTCCAGCCGAAACAGCCCCGAAAAATGCTTCGGCTCGATGGTCATTCGCGCGCACTCTGCCGCGCAATCCCATTCCAAAGTCGTCGCCGCGCGCCCCGTGGTTCGCACCTCCACGCGTTTCGTCCCAGCCGGCAACTCAATCGGTTCGCCTGCCGGCTTGAAATCCTCGCAGTGCCAGCCACCCTCCGCCCGTCGCTCTCTATCGCCAGCGGCACCCTCCCCGGAGGCATGCTCCACAGGCCAGCAAAACTTCGTCTCGCGCCCCGGTCGCGCCAACGCAGGAAACGAATTCACAGCCACAAACGATTGCGCCCGATTCTCCGGCGCGCCGTTCGCAGCGGCAGCATCTTTCAAAGCTGACGCTATATTCCACGCGCACCTCGCTCGGCCCCTCGAAACGAATCGCTTTCTCGATGCTCGCCCCGCCGGGCGCAACATCAGGCGCATCGTAATGAAGTTTCAAAATCGGATCCTTCTGTTCACCCAGCCACTCGGCAGCATACGGCCGATTAAAAAGACCATAACGCCCCCGCGCGCGCCCTTCATCCGCCCCCGGCGGATTCGCAGCAGCAGTAAATGAAAAGCCATCACGAAACAACCCCACGCTCGTCGCCAAATTCTGCCCCGAAGTCTTGTCCACCAGCGCCAGCGCTCTCCCTCCTGACTCCGGCGAAACAATCAGACGCAGATTCGAATTCTCCAGCACCCATTCGTCCGCTCCGTCGCGATCGAAATCGTAACGGTAGTGATACACGCCGTCGGCTCTCGGCTGCAAGAAAGCCACAGGCAACGTCCGACGCTCGTGCCCCAGCCTCACTTCAATATCGCTGTGCAACAATCCGTCCGCCGAAGCCGGCAGCGCCATCAATTCATTTTGCGCAGGCTTGAGCGTTATCTTCTCCACAGCCACGCCCCGCGGCAAAAGCCGAAGCGTCCCACTACCGCGCAACGCCCCGCTCACCGAAAGATCGAGCGACATGTTCGGAACGGCAGTCTGCTGATCCGCCTGCATCACCACCACAAAAGTACGATTTCTCTCCGCCAACAGAAGCGGCGGATATGTCCGCATCCCCGTGTCCGCCCCCGTGGGCAATCGCACCGCATTTGAAACAAAATAATCAATCTCGCCGAGCCCCGGTTTTACAGGCTTTTCTCGCTCCTCGACGTGCGGCTTCGATGGCAGGTCGAGCGACAACACGCGAATGAATTGCGGCGCCATACCTCGCAGGATCTTCACTTGCAATTCATGGCCGTCCGGATCCCAATCCCCTTCGATATGGTTGTCATCCAGAGAAATGTCGAAGGGGTTTTTGCGGTAACCGGATTCGAATCTCTGCGCGTGTAGGAGCGTAGAGCAGCAGATCAAGAGTCTTCCCCTCCCGCCGCGCATCCAGGAACTCCGCGCTCCCCGTCGTGACCGAATCGCCGCACGGCGCATTCCCAGGATCCGCGAAACATACCGGCTCCTCGAGCGGCAGCAGCAACGATTCCCGCGGAGGCACTATGACGTGAAGCGGAATATAAGCCACGTCGGTTCCGCGAGCCGCAGCCGAAGCCGAAAGAATTTCAAGCGACTCCTCCGCCGTGTCGCTCGCGCTCAAATTTGTCACGCTCACAAAACCCCGGCCACTCTTGCGCACCCCCAGCTCATCCGTCCCCTCATCTGAAACGATCTCATCGATCAGCAGGTCGCTCGGTTGTGAGGGCGTTCGCGCTGCTTTTCACGCTCGGCCGCACGCCCGCAGCTTGCAGAAATTCGCGCAGCACCGCCGCCGCCCAATCCGCCTCCCGCTCGCTACGAATTTCCGGCAGCGCGCGCTCCAGCGCAATCCAGGAATAAAAATCCTTCGACGAAAAAATCACCTCGCCCTCGCCGAATTTCCAGTGCGCACGAATCCCTGATTTCAATTCAGTCGCACCGCTTGTCTCGCCCTCGGCTGCCCCCTTCCACAAAGCATCAATCACGCTCCCGCGCGGCCTCTGCGGAAACACCACAAGCGTCCCGCCGCGCCGCACGTACTCCACGATCGCGCCCTGCGCCTTCTCCGAAAGCCGAAATTGTGGCTTGCCCGGATCGAACACCGGCAGCAAAGTAACCGCATTTCGCAAGAGCTGCTCCACAGGCTGATATTCCGGGTCGAGCAGCTCGCTCGAAAGCATCGCCGTAGCCCCCAGCCGCTCGATTCGCATCACGGCCGTTGACACCGCCGAAATATCCGCGCGCTCCAGCAGCTCCTGCGGATAGGCGCCCATCGGATAAATAATTCCGAAGTCCGCGCGTTTGTGCGAAGCCGCGAGCTGCGGCCCCCACCGCTGCGAGAATCTCCATATTGCGAATCACAGCGTGCATCCGCGGCTGCTGTTCGCCATCCGGTGCAAGCGCCGCATCCCAGCGATATGAACGATTCGCCCACGGCACCGAATAACCCGCAGGCGAGTACGTATCCTGCAGAGGAAAATAATTGATTCCGTGAATTCCATTCGCGATCAGCAGCCGCGAACTCAGCAACGTATTCTCCGGCGGACTCGCCATCGGCCCGTCATCATCGCCCGGCGTATACCATCCGGCCTGATACTCGATCATCACCGGCGGAAATGCGGGCTGCGTCTTCAGCTCTTCAGTGAAAAATTCGACCTCGGCCGCATCGCTAGCCGTAAAACGCCGCACCCCACCGGAATTTTCCGGACGCCTCTCCAGATACCATTGGCCCATCACTCCGATCGGCCGCTCGCGATTCGAACCCCCAGCCGAAACGCGCATGTCAGTCGGGTTAATGAACACCGGCACCGTCACTCCGCCCGCCTCCACCGCCCCGCGCAGCGATTCCACGTAACGCCAGAAATTCGGCCCCACTCGATTCGATCTGCCAAGCGCAAAATCGTCGCCGAGTTGCACGAAAAGCAGCGGCCCGCTAACGTCACGCGGCCCCGCTGACTTCTCATCCTTCTCGAAATGCACGATCCTCCGCGCGCTGTACTTCGCGAGTTCCTTGGCCACCGCCGTCAGCCATTCGCGCGACTTCTCCATGTGCGTCGGATTCGCGAGCCAGCCTTCTGCCGCCGCTTCCGCGTCACTCGCCATCAAATTATCGAGCGGCGCATAGCGGCCCTCGATCCAGTCAATCGGATCCATCTTGTACTCAGGCCGTTCGAGCAGCCAGCCGGGATAGCCGCCGTGCTTCCATTCGTTGCCAATTTCCGGGCCGGGTCGCGCGATCAACCGCAGATTCGCGCTTTCGATCATCGCCAGCAGCGCGCGAAGATTGCGGCGCGGATTCGTGTGTCCGTCGAAATCAATCTCGCCTTCCTTCGGTTCGTGCCAGTTCCACGGAATATAAAGGTCGATCGTATTGATTCCGTACGACCGGTACACCCGCAGCAGGTGCTCCCATTGGTCCACCGGAATTCGGTAGTAGAAGAACGCCGCCGAATGAATGAAAAACGGCTTGCCGTCCACCCGAAGCTCGGGATAACCGCCATTTTCCACAATTTCCAGGCCGCCCGCCGCTGGCGCGCCCGCTGCTTGCGTTTGCGAAGGGGCCTGAGCTTGCGAAGGAATTGTCGCTGAAGGATGCCGCGGCGCGGCGCCGCTGAACGCGGCAGCACACGCAATAGCAAGCGCCACCGGCAGGCCTCTCCATCTATTTCGACTCATCTGGCGCAAACGCATCGAGGGTCCAGGAGTGGCCCGCGCGGACACTCCGCCAATTCTGCCACGTTTCCGCCAAGCTCCAAAGCGCCCACCCTCACCGCGCCAATCCCGAAGCAGATGCCCAAGCGCGCCCCCAGTAGGGGCGGCTCTAAGAGCCGCCCGCGCTTGCTTCACGCAACCCTCCGCTTCGAAGCTACGCCGCCCATTCGGACGCCGCGCGCATCCTGCCAAACATCGACAAGCGCCAGGCGTATCATCAAAGTCTCCCAAGTATCGATCTAGCTCCCGCAAGCGCCGTAGGCGCGACATAAGTTAGCCCAGGGCGGAAGCGCTGGGTACAAAGACAGCGCGCAGCGCGTTCCTTTCGCGGTGCCTTTCCCGCGAGCCTCTGATTGGAAGCTTCCCGATTGGCGCAAAATGATGCCCGAAGGCTCTCAGCGTAAAATCCCGTCACTCGCCCGTAACACCGCCTCTCAATTCCGTGCTGCTCCTGCCCGCACCTCTGATAAAATCCCGCGTTTGCAGTTCGCGAGTCGTTCGGGCATGCACGAGACCCAGGTCGCCAGGCGCTATTTCGTCACTGGAATGGTTCAGGGAGTCGGATACCGCTATTTTGCGCGGCAGCTGGCGCAGCGGCTCGGTATCGCGGGCTACGTGAAGAATCTCCGCGACGGCCGCGTGGAAGTCTACGTGATCGGTCCCGCTTCGGTGCTCGCATCGATACGCACAGAACTAGAACGCGGCCCAAATGGCGCATCGGTCTCGAACGTAACCGAGGAAGAAGCAACGGTCGATCCAAAATTTGCGGCGCGCTTTACAGTCGAGCGCGATACCTGAACCTGAGGACTCAATGCCAGAACTCAAAGACGCGATGAGCGATCTCAAAAAACTGATCCGCGAAATTCCCGATTACCCCAAGCCCGGTATTCTTTTCTACGACCTCACCACCCTGCTCCAGGATCCGCGCGGCTTCCACACACTAGTCGACCGCCTCTGCGAGCACTACAACGGTCACAAAGTAGACATCGTCGCCGGAATCGAAGCCCGCGGCTTCATTTTCGCGCCGGCCCTCGCCTACCGCCTCAACGCCGGATTCGTCCCCATCCGCAAACCAAAAAAACTCCCCGCGAAAACAATGTCCGTCACCTACCAGCTCGAATACGGCAGCGATTCTCTCGAAATCCACGCCGACGCCATAAAGCCAGGCCAGCACGTCCTTCTCTGCGACGACCTCCTCGCCACCGGAGGCACAGCCGCCGCCGCAATCAACTTGATTCGCCAACTGGGCGGTGAAATCGCCGGCGCCGCCTTCGCCGTAGAACTAAATTTCCTAAACGGCCGCGCCAAGCTCCCAGCCACAAACGTCTTCTCGCTGCTCAAATACGACAAGTAGTTCAGCTGAACCCGACAAACAACTCAGCGCCGTAGGCGCGGCAGAAGTTAGCCCAGCCCGCAAGGGCTGGGTACGCAAGAAAAACCGATGCGAAAGCGCCGTAGGTGCGACACAGCCCTTGGCGCTTCGCTGCGATCGTCACCGGCGCCAATACCAGCGATCACCGCAAATCGAAGCCATGCCTTTCGTACCGCTGGCCTCCGGCCGGCTGTCTTTGACTCTGATTCGAATGCGCCCGAAACGCAAAACCCAAGCAGACCAATCAAAATGTCGATGGCACCGCTACCATTCCGTACCGCCGGCGTCCCGCCGGCTCTTTTGACTCTGCCCCATCGCCCGCGAACGTCTCGCTGTTCAAACGACGCCGTTCCCACCATTTTCCCTTTTCTATTTTCCCTTTTCCACCACCACCTCTCTGCCGCACCGCCTCAAACAACACCACCCCCGCCGCCACCGACACATTCAACGACCTCACCGGCCCAGTCGTCGGAATCGACACCAGAAAATCGCACCGCTTCCGCGTCAACTCATGCAACCCCTCGCCCTCGCCGCCCAACACAATTCCAACCGCACCCTTAAAATCCACCTCGGTGTAATTCTTCTCCGCGCGCTCATCCAGCCCCACCAGCCAATACCCCGCCTCCTTCATCTCCTCCATCGCGCGCACAAGATTCTTCACCCGCGCCACAGGAAGATGCGCCAGCGCACCTGCAGCCGCCCGCTCCACCGTATCCGTAAGCCCCGCCGCACGCCGCTCAGGAATCACCACGCCATTCGCCCCCGCCGCAAGCGACGTCCGCACAATCGCCCCCAAATTGTGCGGATCCTCAATGCCATCCAAAATCACCAGCAACCCCTGCGCATTTTTCGCGCGCAGCAAATCCTCCAACTCCACAGCAGGCTTCGCAGCCGCCAGCGCAGCAATCCCCTGGTGCTCCCGCGTCCCGGTCAACCGGTCAATCTGCACCCGCTCCTCAAACCGCACCGGCACATTCCGCGATTTCGCCAGCCGCACAATCGCCTCAAGCCTCTCCCCATGCCGCCCTCGCGCGATCACAATGCGATCCATCGCGCTCCCAGCCGTAAGCGCTTCTTCCACCGCATGAAATCCAGTCAACCAATTCATATTGCTGTCTGTCTTACGTCAGGGATCATCGGCTTTAGCCGCGCCAAAGGCAAAATTCGGGAAGATCAAGTGCGGCTTATAGCCGCTGCAGGCCGTAACTGACGTTCCGAACTCAATTTCGCGCTTGTTTCTTTACCCTTCCAACGTCGCAATCGTATGCGCCGCAATCGCCTCGCCCCGCCCAATCTCCCCCGTCCCTTCATTCGTCTTCGCCTTCAAATTAATCTGCTCCTCAGCAATTCCCAGCGCCCCCGCAATCGCCGCCCGCATCGCCGGAAAATGCGGCCCCAATTTCGGCCGCTCGCAAATCACCACCGCATCCAAATGACTGATCCGCAACCCGCGCTCATCAAGCAGTTTCCGCGTATGCTCGAGAAACACCAAACTCGCCGCCCCCTTCCACTTCGCATCCGTATCCGGAAAATGCGTGCCGATATCGCCAAGCCCAGCCGCGCCCAAAAGCGCATCGCAAAGCGCATGGCACAACACATCCCCGTCAGAATGCCCCACCGAGCCTTTATCAAACGGCACTTCGACGCCGCCAATCATCAACTTCCGCCCAGCGGCCAGCCGGTGCAAATCGTATCCAATACCGGAACGCGTCATTTTCCAGCCCGCTCCTGCGCGAGATAAAACCGCGCCAACTCCATATCCGCCGGCCGCGTGATCTTCAAATTGCGATCCGACCCCTGCACCACATAAACATCATGCCCAAGACGCTCGACAAGCCCCGCCTCGTCCGACGCCGTAATGCCATCCTTCTGTCCGGCCCGAAACGCATCGCGAATCAACGCATACTGGAAAGCCTGCGGAGTCTGCGCCAGCACGATCCGTTCGCGCGGAATCGTCGAAGTAATCAACGCCACATCCTGCGGCAGGCTCGCGCGCTTCACTTCCTTCACCGTATCAATCGCCGGAATGCCCAGAATCGCTGCCCCTCGCGTCCGCGCTTCCGCAATCACGCGCTCGACCTGCTCCAATGTGACAAACGGTCGCACCGCATCATGCACCAGCACGATCTCCGTCGTCGGATCCACCTGCGCCAACGCATTCGCCACCGACTGCTGCCGAGTATCGCCCCCATGCACCACGCGCGCCGGCCGCCCAAGCCCGCCTTCGCCACCGTATCCTGCAGCGAAACGATATCCTCCGCGCGCGTAGAAATAAAAAACTCGGTAATCGCAGCAGACGCCGCAAGACGTCGCAGCGTAAAAAGAATCAGTGGCATGCCATCCAATTCGAGGAACTGCTTCGGCGTCTCAGCCCCCATGCGGGTGCCAAGTCCAGCGGCAGGCACGATAGCAGCAATCCGGCTCATCAAAGGGCTAACAGTCTAACGCAAGCAAACCCTCGCAAGCGAGAAAACCCTGGTGTGGAAGTCTTTGCAGACTGTCGAGATTGATGCAGGAAGAAAATTAACGGAGGTTACGAAAGCGCCGTAGGCGCGACATAAGTTAGCCCAGCGCGGAAGGCTGGGTACAAAAACAGCGCGCAGCGTGTTCCTTTCGCGGTGCATTTCCCGCGAGCCTTTCGATTTTGCTCGAGGCCGCTGCGCGACCGGCGACGCGCGCCAACTACGACCGATTGATTCCGGATACAACGGCCGCGGCGGACGCTCCCCGCCCCCCGAACTCTCCACCGCCCTCGGCCCAGGCTGCGATTCACCTTGCAGCTGCGCCGCCTGCCCCTGACCCGCCATCGCCACGCGCGCCACTTCGCCGCGCTCGTCGTACCGCCCGAAAATCATTTTCCCCGCGGTCGTCTGATGCACCGACGTCACCGTAATATCGATCGTCTTATTGATCATCTTGCGCGCGCCATCCACCACCACCATCGTCCCGTCATCCAGATACGCGACGCCCTGATTGTATTCCTTGCCCTCGCGCAAAATAAAAACGCGCATCGACTCGCCCGGCAGCACCACCGGCTTCAGCGCATTGGCGAGCTGATTCACATTCATGATCTCGATGCCCTGCAGCGTCGCCACTTTATTCAGGTTGAAATCATTCGTCACGATTTTCGCGTCATAACGCTTCGCCAGCTCGATCAACTTCAAATCCACTTCCGCGATGCTCGGGAAATCGTCCTCCGCGATCTGCACTTCCAGATGCGCCATCTTCTGCACCCGCTGCAGCACCTCAAGCCCGCGCCGCCCGCGCTGCCGCTTCAAAGGGTCAGCCGAATCCGCCACCAGCTGCAGCTCGCGCAACACAAACTGCGGAATAATAATCGTCCCGTCCAGAAATTGCGCGTCCGCAATGTCCGCCACGCGCCCGTCAATAATCACGCTCGTATCCAGCAGCTTCACCGAATGCTTCATGCTGCGCTCGCTGCCAAAAAGGCCGCCCAGCGCCTGCAGGTTGAGCATGTCGCCTTTATTCGCGCCCAGAATCAGCCCGATGTACGCCATCACCAGAAAAATCGCCAGGCTGAAAAACGACCGCGTGCTCTCCGGCATCG
This sequence comes from uncultured Acidobacteriota bacterium, assembly GCA_963767205.1. Lineage (GTDB taxonomy): Bacteria > Acidobacteriota > Terriglobia > Acidiferrales > UBA7541 > Palsa-295. Next base: position 160,376 of record CAVYDF010000009.1, on the reverse strand, counting down.
AAGTGTGCGACAGCACCAGCGTCGTAAAATACGCGCCCAGAATTCCCAGAATCGAGCCCGTCGCCGCGCCAATCAACCGCCGCATGCTCGCGCGCCGCAGCCGCACTTCAAACAGAATCACCGCCAGCGCAAAGAAAAATCCCGTCGCCGCCCCCGCTTCCCTCGACACGCTGAACGGCCGGAAATGAAATCCCGCCGCCACGCAAATCGCCGTGAACACCACGCGAATCGCCAGCATGTCCCAGAACGTTCCCACCTGGTCGTGCTGCTGCGCGCGAGCCGCTACCGCAGATTTGTGCGCTGTGATTTCAGAATTTGCGTTGTTGGTTTGCTGACGGCTGGGTACGTTAGGGGTCCGTTGCATCATGGCACCTTATGAAAGTATGAAAACGAATCGGTACGTATGAAGCCTCGCTATCCGATTCACATTTTCTTGCAGCCCGGCTCTATGAAAAGTTTGCAACCTGCCGGAAGGAAAGTGGCCCGGAATTAATCTTATGAGGGCGTAGTATAGCACCGCCCCTCGCGCGCGAGTCAACGAAGGGAACTACGCAGCTATCACCAGAGGTAACCCGCGGTCACATCGCGCCGCGAGCCTTTCCACAGTGGAGCACCGTGCTTTAGCACGTGTCATCCCGACCGAAGCGGAGGGATCTCTCTTGCTTTTGAAGTTTCTCGACGCGGTCACGGTGGGAGCCCCCTGCTTTAGCAGGGGGAGCTGGACTTTCAGTCCAGCGAAACACGCTGCAAAAAATGCGCGGGGCTTCAGCCCTGGGCCTTCTCGCGCGCCGCCGCGCCGCTCAACTCAAACGTAATACTTCGGCACCCGCCGCCCCAGCGCGCACAGCAGATCCGACGTCACCGTGCCAATCTCCGGCGCGACGTCTGAAACTTCGATCGCCGATTTTCCATCCTTGCCGTAAATCGTCACCACGTCGCCGAGCCCGACGCCCGGCACATCCGTCACGTCGAGCATCGTCAAATCCATCGAAATCGTGCCCACCAGCGGCACACGCCGCTCGCGCACCAGCGCGCAACCGCGATTCGTTCGCGCGCGCACCACCCCATCCGCATATCCCGCATTGATCACCGCGATTTTCGACGCCCGCTCGGTGATAAACCGCGCCGAATATCCCACCGCCTCTCCCGGCGGCACGTCCCGCAGCGAAATAATCCGCGCGCGCAACGAAAGCGAAGGCTCGAGCGGCATCTCCGCCATCACCTCGTTCCGCTTTTCCGGCGGATCGAAGCGCTGATGATAACCGTAGAGAATCGCGCCCGGCCGCACCATGTCTGCCCACGTCTCCGGCCGCGCGCAAATCGCCCCGCTATTCGCAAGGTGCACAATCCCCGGCTCCGCGCCCAGCGCCCGCAGCCGGTCAAGACACGACCGAAACAATTCTTCCTGCGTCACCGTCTGCCCGCCGATAAAATCTTCCGCCGACGCGAAATGCGTGAACGTCCCTTCCAGTTCCAGGTGCGGGCATTCCGCCAGCGCCCTCGCAAACGCCTCCACTTCCGACGGCGAAATTCCCAGCCGATTCATCCCCGTATTGATTTTCAAATGGAAGGGAACTCGCGAGGTTTTCCGCGAAGATGACTTCCCGCGCGCAGATTTTCCAAGAAAACTTTTCGCCGCGCGCTCGAGATGCCGCAAGTCATCCACGCGCGTCACCGTAGGCGTCAAATAATTTTCCAGCAGCCGCTTCTCTTCGCCCGGCCAGAATCCGGTAAGCACAAGAATCCGCTTCCGAATCCCCGACTCGCGCAACTCAATCCCCTCATTCGCGCAAGTCACCCCAAACCATTCCGTCCCAGCCCTCTGCAACGCCTTAGAAATCGGCACCGCCCCAAGCCCATAAGCATTCGACTTCACCACAGCCAAAATCATCCGCCGGTCGTTTTCGTCGTGGCCGGCCTTTACTGTTTTTTACGCGCCGCCGTTGCCTGTCTCGACGCCATTGCTTCGCGTATGATCTCAAGATTCCGCAGAATCGCCCGGAGCGAAATTTCCGCCCACACAGGACGTCCGCCGACATGAATGGATTTCGTCATTTCGCTTGGCCTTTTAGAATGCCACGCCCCGCCGCGCCGCACCCAACAAAAATCCACCGCGCCACCCGCCGCGCACCCTTTGGGTAAACATGCCAAATTGGGCCCGCCAAATTCGCCGACACGTACAGGTGCAGGCCAAATGCCACATGGAACAAGCCGCTCCGCCCGGGCGAAGCCCAGCGAAATGTGGACCTTGCGCGACGCGAATCTGATCGACCGACAGCCGAGCCTCGCTGGTACCGAGGCCCAGCGGACACGCATGCTTGCCCAGAGACACGCCTACCATCCCCGTCAGCGCGCCAACAGTCACGCGCCACAATCTCATGCGATCTTCGCTCCATCTTCGCCACTAGCCTTTCCCCTCCAAACTCAGCTTTTCTCCTTACACAGTTCCCCTGCGCCGAATCCTACGTCGCGCCGATTCCACCTCTACACCCCGCCCGCTTATCATCGTCATCGCCTGCCCGACAAAGGAGCTTCCCCATGGCCCTTTTCAACATCTGGTTAGTTCTCGTTCACCTTCTCTCGAAGCGTTCGGTATGAAGACAATATGAAGACAATCCTTCCGAATTTCGTCCCCGTTTACCAGCCCATAGCTGTGGGTCACAAAGTCGTGGAGCACTAACCAAGGCATTCGCCGGAGCGATGGCCTCACGATGGGACGCACGATGGTCGTAGCGATGGCTGACGATGATCGTGGCAATGGTCGCTGCGACGATCGCAGGCTGGCGGCCGGCTCCCTTCGTCTCGCGCTTCCACCGGCGGGACAATCAGGCGATGCGGTATTCCAACCCCGGGAACCTGAAACGACGCGCGATCACAGCCCGCGCCAAGGAGACCACCATGATGGATCTGAACGCGTGCGCTGCTAAAGACTGCGGCAAGCCAAGGTTCCTTGATTACTACGTCTGCGCGGAGCATTTCGCTTTCTACGCCGCCCCGCAATACACCGACTCGATGCTCGTCAAGGTCGACAGAGAACGTCGAGCCCGCACCATTCCCTGATTTCAGCCTGTACCCCGAAGCCGTTCCCTGCGTCACCACCCAGCAGCAATCCCCGCCGCCCGATCCAACGAGTCCGACGCCACAAAGCGCGCTCGAATCTACTGAGCCTTCGCTCCGCCAATCGCACCGCGCTCAGCGGTCCCCAGTCATCCCGCTTGCCCAGACGAAGGAAGCGAGCGAAGTCGAAGGATCTCTCTTCACTTCCGCTCTTCCTCTTCTGTAGCGCCGGCATCTCGCCGGCACTTTCGTTTTTCTCCGCTCAGCCTGTCATCCCGAGCCCAGCCGAGAGATCTCTCTTCCGCTTTTCGTACCGCTGGCCTCCGGCAATCGTTCACGCCGCATCATCTCCGTCGAAACCGAATTCGGTACGGATGACGAACCTCCAATACTCCACCTAACGCCCAAAAGGAGAATTCGACTCAATTCCGTTAACGTGAGTAGGGCATACATATATGACGAGCCCCTGATGAAAGACATGAACGTCGACTAAGTCGTCGGACGCCGCAAAGTCCGCCTCACTCCAGACTTCTACCGCCACGCCGGTAAGTGCTGTATCTGCCGTCACCCCCGCCGCGAAGAAATCGAATCCGACTTCCTCGTCTGGCGTAACCCTCGCCAAATCATGAGGGAATACGGCCTCGCTCACCATGCCGCGATCTACCGTCATGCCCATGCCACCGGCCTCGCTACGCGCCGCCGCGAGAATGCTTACTCGGCGCTCGATTCCATCGTCGAGCAAGTTGACGACGTGCAGGTAACAGGGAACATCATCCTCCGCGCCATGCGCGCCTACTGCTGCCTCACCTCCAAAGGTCGCTGGATCAACCCCCCAAAGCGCGTCATCCACCAAATCACTCCGAAAATAGCCTCTATTGCTCGGATCGGCGCGAGTCCGAATCTCCGCAAAAGCTGCTTGTTAACATCCGCCGACAAGTTGGACTTCGGGTGTGTAGGCGTCACGTCTGCAACCGAAGTGCCTACTCTTTCGTTTACAGGGGTTGCCAGAAAAGCGTGGACGTAGCCCTTATGCGGCCCGCTCATTACGATTGCCATGCCGGAGATTTGTCCGCGCTCGTTGATCTTATTAGCCATAATTGGGTTGAGGTTGGCACTCGCGGGAAACAGCGTGTCCAGGTTGGTCAGCACGTTGTCCTGCCAGATGAACGCATGGGACCAGTTGAACATGGCATCCAGCGAGCTTCCCACCACTTGGCCGCGGTCATTGATGCCGGAGGCGAAGGCGGAAGCAGCTCCGAGCGGAAGGTCGATTTTTGTCACTGGGCCGTCTGCGCCGTTCAGCCAAACCCCCGCAAGGGAGGTTGAGCCGTCAGCACTGCCGATTTGCCCAGCAATTTGGCCGCGGTTGTTAATCACTTCGGCGAGAGCGCCATTTCCGAGGTCAGCAAGCACAGAGATAACGTTGTTTTTCCACGATGCGCCGTGAGTCGCTACGGTGCAGTTCCCCGAGTAGCCTACCGATTGGCCTTGATCGTTGATCCAAAATGCGAACCCGTCTACGTCGCCACTCACTAAAGGAAGAGGTTTGGCAGTTCCTTTTTCCCACATCGCTGGCAGCGCAATCCGATCATTGGTTATGCCGGCCGGGCACGTGGTGTCCAGTGCGCCGTTTTCCGCAAATCCTACGATTTGTCCACGGATATTGATCGAGCTCGCCTCCCCGTTATTTCCGCCGAGCGTCGGGAGAGCGCTCATGTGGCCGAGCTGCCAAAGAAACGGGCGACACGTATGGTGTGTGCCGATGCCGCAAATGTCTTCCCCGTTCGGGTCTAGCGCAGCCGTTTCGGAAAAACCCACCGTCTCCCCAAAATCGTTGATCTGGCCCCAGTTGCTTGAAGTGTTTGCTCCTCCCAGCGTGCCGAGGTCGAGCTTGAATCCGCCGATGTCTATAAGTATGCGTGAGCTTAGAAGCATCCCTAACAAGCTATCCTGCTCCCCCGGTGGCAGGTTCTGAGCCATGATCTCCGTCCAGCCTAAATCATTGACGGACATGGCACACCCCAGGATGTTATTCCCCTCAGTACCCAAATCAGTCACTTTGTAGCTCGTTTGAGCCACCGCATCACTGAAGCAACCCAGAACAATCATCGCAACCCACGGTATCCAGAAAATCCGCAACCGTCTTAGTGCGCTCATATCTTCTCCTTTTCGTCCGAGGCAAGTTTCCGTGCCGACTTTTATGCTGATTTCCGTGCCGATTTCTGTGTCAAGTCGAGTGGCGATTTGCGTCAGCTACCACTCGGCGTCTCACAGTGAGTGTGCAATTGAGAGCAGAATTGGCTCACAACTTCACAAACTCCTGCTGAGCCGGAATTCAGGGAGCAGGTGGTGCTCCACGCTCACGGCCATTCCGTGAGATAACAGGCCCAACATCTCAGAGCTCGATAATCAGTGGCGGACGAACAGGATCTGGGGACGATCCCAAAACGGCTGGAGCGACTGTTTCTCCAACTTCTCATACACACTGGCGTAAGGTTACAAAAATTCAAGAACGTCAGCAGTCAGAAGTCACGCCTCTCAATTGTGATTGACTTCCAGATGGTTGACTTACATACCGGTAGGTATGTTATAAGGCGCGCAATGGATTTTCATATTGTTTAGCTCATGTTAGATCTCTCTTGACGCTCTGATTGTTACCATACATCCTGATCGGTATGTTGGCAGCACGCAAGAATCCGAAACGTCGAGCGACTAGGCTGCGTGATTCCGAGCGCACCCGGGAGCGCTTGCTGCAAGCGGCAGCTCGCGAGATCTACAGATCGGGTTTCCAGAGTGCAAGCCTGGACACAATTTTGGCCTCTGCCGGCGTCACCAAGGGAGCTCTGTACTACCACTTCAAAAACAAGCAAGCCTTGGGATATGCCGTCGTCGAAGAGGTCATTTCCCCCGACAACCGCGGCACATGGGTGCGGCCTTTACAGAGCGTCAAGGATCCTATCGGCGCTTTGATCGCCATTGTTCAACGCCTATCCGTTCGGCCCGAGGATGTATGCGGCGGCTGCCAATTGAACAATCTAGCCCAGGAAATGTCTCCTCTTGACGCGGGATTCCGGAAGCGGCTGGAGACAGTCTTCGATGCCTGGCGTGAGGCCACTGCCTCCGTTTTGCGACAGGGCCAGCTTCACGGAAGCGTTCGCCGCAACGTGGAACCCGCTGACGCCGCCGGTTTGCTGATTGCCATGGTCGAAGGCTATGGCTCGCTGGCAAAGAATGCTCAGGATCCGAAAGTAATAAAGGCGGGTATCAAGAATATCGTGGGCTGGCTGAGATCCCTGCGCGCGACGGGCAACCGCAAGCGAGGTTAATCGCATCGGTGTCGCAAGGAGTAGTTGTGTACTGTTACATACCAACCGGTGTGTATGCTCGGACAAGTCAGCATCGCGATTCGGCGAGGCGCTTCAAACAACATCGTGAAAAGGGGAACGAACAATGACAAGGATCGAAGTTTCACGCAGGAATCTGCTCGCTACGGGAGCCTGCGCGCTAGTTGGTGCCGGAAGCCTGCCGGGACTGGCAAGCGCCAGCGCATCAGGAGGGCAGAACTTAACGACCGAGGAGGTAGTCCGAAAGTGGTATGCGGGCTGGGGGCAGAAAGACTGGGGCCCGCTGGATAGCCTGCTCGCCGATGACTTCACCTTTTCAAGCGCTGCCGGCGACGACCACATCAGCAAGGCCGCTTTCAAAAAGCAATGCTGGGAAACACAGATCAATTTTATTGGGCATTTTGACCTGGAGCGAGTCGCTACTGGCCCGGATGATGCTTTTGTGAAATATCTTTGCTACACCACGAACGGTAAATCCCTCCGGAACGTGGAGTATCTCCGAATCAAGAACGGAAAGTTGCAGTCCATCGAGTGTTATTTCGGCGCGCAATCCAGCTTTCCGTCAGCAGTGAGCACTGGACAGAAGTAAACTACGGGGCCCGCAAGGAAAGGCGCGGGGTGCCGATCCGCCGAAATCGCCGGTAGCAGGAAGTCGAAACCAGTAAGCCGAAACAAAGCCCAAGAGGTTCCATCATGAGCGCCCGCGAAGTTCAGGATCAGAAGGCCCTTGCACCGCAGGCGCCACGAATCGCCTTCAAGGCCAACGGTAGCATCCTGCTCTTGGATTTAGCCGACATCTCGGCAGTGCAAGCCGAAGGTAATTACGTTTCGTTGCAACACCGACCCAATCCCCATCTGGTGCACGCGTCCCTCTCGTCCATGGTGGAGAAGCTCAAACCCTACGGTTTTATTCGCATCCACCGCTCGGTCCTCGTGAATATTTCGGCCGTTGAGGAGATCCAGCCTTTACTTACGGGCGAGTACAGGCTGCGTATAAGAGGTGGGAAGGAATACCTGGTAACGCGTACATACAAACACAACCTCAAAGATCTGGCTCAACTGTGGGTAGGCTCAGAGCGGCTTTGCAGCTGACAGACAGCAAGCACTGACCTACTACTGTCGTTCGACTTGAGAGATTCGCCCAGACGCTCTATACTTGCAGGGTTTCGGAGTCGCTAGAGGACCGCATAGAGCTATGTTGAAAAGCATTCAGCAGCGAGATTTAGACCGCAATCGTTGGATCAAGATCACCATGACGGTGATCCTCGTGATCATCTGCTTCAGCATGGTCATCACGCTCATCCCCGGCCTGATGAACACTTCTGCCACCAGCGGCCCGGACGCCGTGGCCAAAGTCGGCAACGTCGACATCAGCGCCATGGACGTCCAGCGCGAATTGAATCAAGCCACCCGCGGCCAGAACATCCCGCCCATGCTCAAGGGCATGTACACCAAGCAGGTCCTCGATCAGATGATCTTTCAACACTCCCTCGAACTCGAAGCCCAGCGCCTCGGCTTTCCCGTCACTCCGGAAGAAATGACGGACCGCATCAAGCAAATTCTCCCCACCGTTTTTTCCGGTGACACTTGGCTCAAAGACCGCTACGCCGCCGAAGTCCAGATGCGCACCGGCGGAATGAGCGTCAGCCAGTTCGAAGAATTCCTGCGTAACCAGATGCTGCTCGAAAGGTTCCGCCAGCTTGTCACCGACGGCATCACCGTCAGCCCGGCCGAAGTCGAGCAGGAATTTCGCCGCCGCAACGAAAAAGTTCAAATCGAGTACGCCGCCATCAAGCCCGAAGAGCTGGCGATCACGATTCACCCTTCCGACGCGGAGCTTTCCGCTTATTTCGCAAAGAACGCCTCAAAATACCAAGTGCCCGAGAAACGCTCCGCACGTTACGCGCTCCTCGATCTCGATAAGCTCCGCGCTCACACCCAGGTCGGCGATGACGTCCTGCGCGCCTATTACAATGCCCACATAGATCAGTACAAAGTTGAAAATCGCGTCCACGTCGAGCACATCCTCTTTAAGACCATCGGCAAGACCGACGCCGAAATCGCCGAAATCCGCCAGAAGGCCGAAGACGTCCTGAAACAGGCCAAGAAGGGCGCCAACTTCGAAGATCTCGCGAAGAAATATTCCGAAGACGACTCCACCAAGCCTAAGGGCGGCGACCTAGGCTGGATCGTCGAGGGTCAGACCGTTCCCGAGTTTCAACAAGCCGCCTTCAGCCAGCCAAAAGGCTCGATCTCAGACCTGGTCAAGACTCAGTACGGCTTTCACATCATCAAAGTCCTCGACCGCGAAACCGCTCACACCAAAACCTTCGAAGAAGTTCGCGACACGATCGTTCCCATCGTTCTCGATGAGAAAGTCCGCCAGGACGCCAACGACATCTCCAATCAAATGGCCGCCGCCGTTCGCCAATCGAATCGCCAGTCCCTCGACGACGTCGCCAGGAAATTCAAGCTCGAGCTCGGCGACACACCGCCCTCATCCGTCACCGAACCCGTCGGCGACCTCGGCAATTCGCCTGATCTCCACCAGGTTCTTTTCCAGCTTCGTCCCGGCGAACTCAGCACGCCCCTGCAATCCGACAAGGGCTTCGTGATTCTCACGATCAAAGATACTCAGCCAGCCCATCAAGGCACTCTCGCCGAGGTTCGCGACCGCGTCCTCGCCGACTATCAGCAGGAACAGTCAGTACAGCTCGCCCGCAGCAAGGCGGAAGACCTCGCTAAGCGCACCGCCGCTGGCGAGCCATTCGATAAAGTCGCCAAATCGCTCGGCATCGACCTGAAAACTCCCGAAGCCTTCGCCCGCACCGGCTCGATCCCCGACCTCGGCTCAGGCCATCAGCTCGAGTCCGCCTTCAGCATGCCGGTGAACCAAGTCAGCACTCCAACGCAGCTCGGCAGCACCTGGATCGTCTACAAAATCATCGCCCATCAGCCCGTTCTCCCCGAAGACCTTGCGAAGCAAAAGGAACAGATCGAGCAGCAGCTCCTCCAAGCAAAACAAGGTGCCGCCTTCGATGCCTTCCGCACTGCTCTCGAAGACCGCCTGAAGAAGGAAGGCAAGCTCACCATCAACAACGAAGCCCTGAAACGCCTCAGCAAAACCAGCTAGCGAGTCGGTTCCTACCGCAGCATGAATGGTGTGTAAAAGCCTCGCATCCTCACCCGCAAAAACCTCAATTCGTCTGTAAGCATATGATTATAAAAGCTTTATAATTTAACATTGACGCCCTTGCCTACCGAACGCCCCTTTCGCTAGAATCTTCTATCCGCAGAGCCTAACCTCGAAGCCAGCGAGGTGCGACCTGATCAGGATTCCCCGACCTGACTACTGCCCGGCAAAAACTGAAATGAAACACAGGAGAGCACTATGTCCGCCAAAAGGTCACGGGCTCATTCGGGTGCTTCGCTCGCCGTCAGGCGAGCAAGGCGAACGCGTCGGCAGCGAGTACCAGTATCAAATGAAAATCTAAGGGAGCGAATGTTGGCTAAGACCAGTTCAGCAGGGAACGAGTACCTCTGCGCCATCGAAAAGACCCAGAACGGCAAGTACAACGTCCGAGTCCGCGCAGCTTTCGGGCGCGGTGCTTGGTCGCTTCCCGTCTATTTCCTCGCGTCGTCATTCAACGGCGCGATGAAGAAGCTCGAGGAATCCCTCCGCGTTCTCCAGAAGAATGAAGAGCGCCTCCGCTTCTGGAGCGTCGAGCACTCCGATGATCCAGCCGTCGCCGGCGATCTTCTCCAGGAGTCAGGCCTAGGCTTCGACCGCCGCAAAGAGTACCCGCGCAAATTCGCGGAAATCGAAATCCCCCGCGAACGCGCCGTCCCAGCCGCGGTCATCGCCCCGCTCCGCCGCACCCTGGCCGACTCAATCGCCCAAGAGCGCCCAGCATCAGCAGCGCTAGCCGGCGACTAAACAGCGCACTCAGCGCAGCATCAGAATTCAGTCGCCGTCTCTGCCGCTCTGCTTTTTTTCGACAGTAGAAGCACGGCACGCCGTGCCCGGCAAACGACCTTGGCGCGCTAAAGCCGTCGCCGCTGCCCCAGCGGCAGTAAGGCACTCCTGCCTGTGCGCATTTTCAGAGGCCACCTCACACCAAACCTTGGCACCCTCACCATCTCGCAACACGTGAGGCTACAAGAGTCTCCGACTCGCCGGCGACTAAGCAGCGCACTCAGCGCGGGCTTCGACCAGCTTTGTGAAGCATGCGTCTCTCCTGCGACTTGCTCGTAGATGATTGGCGCGCTCAAGCCATCGACGCCACCTAAAGGCGAAGTCCGGTCAGCGAGATTGGGAGACTAGGCCGGAGATTGTGTCCATCAGGTCGAATTTGGTTAGGACTTCGAGTTTGCCGCCGGGCATTTCTACGAAGACGGCTGGGCTGTCGTGGCTGAGGATGTGGGTGATGCGCTCGACGGGAGCGGTGGCGGGGACTTGCGGGAGCGCGGCGCCCATTACTTCGCGGATTACCAGTTTGCGGAGATCTTTTCCCTGGAGGGCGAGATTGAGAATCTGGTCTTCGAAGACGGTGCCGATTGGGTGGTTGTCGTCTTCGAGGACTGGGAGTTGCGAGATATCTTCTTTCTGCATGGTCTGCAGGGCGTGGAAGACGGTTTGATAGGGGCGGACGATGACGAGGTCGCGCGATTTTCCGTTTTGATGTTTCACGCGGATTACGTCGGCGGCTGAGATTGCGACTTCGGCGTCAACGTAACCGTGCTCTTGCATCCAGCCGTCGTTAAAAATTTTGCTGAGGTAGCGCGTGCCGGAGTCGGGGAGAAATGCGACGATGAAATCGCCCTTCTTGCCGTTTTTCGCAATGCGCAGGGCGCCGGAAACGCAGCCGCCGCCTGAACCGCCCGTGAAAACTCCTTCCTTCTTGGCAAGACGACGGGCCCAGACGAAACATTCTTCGTCGCTCACCTGGATAACGTCGTCGACGATTTTAAGATTCATCGTGCCGGGGAAGAAATCTTCGCCGATTCCTTCGACGACGTAGGTGGTAGCCTTGCCGACTTTTCCTGACTTCACGAAATCGTAGTAGAGCGAGCCTATCGGGTCGACGCCGACGATTTTGATGTTTGGATTTTTCTCTTTCAGGTAACGGCCGACGCCGCTGATCGTACCGCCGGTGCCCATGCCGGAAACGAAGTGCGTGATTTTTCCTTCGGTGTCGTCCCAGATTTCCGGGCCGGTGGTGTCGTAGTGAGCCTGCGGATTCATCTGATTTTCGTATTGATTTGGATAGTAGGAATTCGGAATTTCGCGCGCTAGTTTTTTCGCCACAGAGTAGTAGCTGCGCGGATCTTCCGGCTCGACGGCGGTGGGGCAGACGATCACTTCGGCGCCGAACGCTTTCAGTAGGTCGATTTTTTCGCGCGACTGTTTGTCGTTGATGGTGAAGACGACTTTGTATCCGCGCGTGACGGCGACGAGAGCGAGACCCATGCCGGTATTACCGGAGGTGCCTTCGATAATCGTGCCGCCGGGTTTCAAGACGCCGCGGCGCTCGGCGTCGTCGATCATCCATTTTCCGATGCGATCTTTCACCGAGCCGCCGGGATTCATGTAGTCGGCTTTCACGTAAATTTCGGGCTCGAGGCCCTTCGTGAGCCGATTAAGGCGGATGAGGGGCGTGTTGCCCATGGTTTCGAGAATGTTATTGCACTTCATGTGCGGGTCTTTTTCCTCCGGCGAAACTGAAAACACAGCTTAGAGAGTTCGGAAAAATCTGTCCAGCGCAGTTTCGGCGGATGTTCCCAGGTTCCGAGAAGGAAGGTCGCGTGCGTGATATTCTTTCGCAGGCAGCATTCTTCTTAAGCGAAATCGCGGGAGAGTGAAATGGAACGGAAAAATATCTCGTCTGGGACGCCTTGGGAGCCGATTGTGGGTTACTCGCGGGCAGTGCGAATGGGACCGTATGTGCACGTGGCGGGCACGACGGCGACGGATGCTGGCGGGAAAGTAGTTGGGGAAGGAGACCCTTACGCGCAAACCGTGCAGACGATCCGCAATATCGAGTCGGCGCTGGCAAAGGCGGGCGCGAAGCTTTCGGACGTGGTGCGAACGCGGATCTTCGTGGTGAATATCGGCGATTGGGAGAAAATCGGGCGGGCGCACGGGGAATTTTTCGGGCAGATACGTCCGGCGTGCTCGATGGTGCAGGTGAGCGGCCTCGTCTCGCCGGAGATGCTGGTTGAGATTGAGGCGGAGGCGATTCTGGCAGACGAGGAGAACGTGTCGCGAAAATAGCCGTCAATCGTAGCCGTCGGTCGTAGAGACAGGGCGGGCAGGTGTTGTAACAGAATATTCACAATGTGATTGGGCTGTTTTCGCTAGAATCCGGGCTCTATGCCGAAAGAAAATCTGCAAATTGTAGCGGTTGATGGTGCGCGAGACGGTCAGCGTGTGTTGCATCTCAAGGGTCCGCTGAATATTCAGACGGTTTTCGCTTTTCAAGATGCGATGCGGACGGAGACGGGGCCCGCGCTCGTGATTGATTTTAGCGATGTGGAGTTCATTGATTCAGCGGGACTTGGAGCGCTGGTGGCGGCGCACGTCGGCGCGCAACGAGGGCAGCGTAAGCTTGCATTCGCGGGGATGAACAAGCAGGTGACAGCGCTCCTCGAGATGACGCACGTCTCGCAGCTTTTCAAGACATATCCGACGGTCAAGGACGCGGAAGCGGCGCTGGGTTAATTCTTAGGCGTGCGATTCCTTTAGCGATGGAGCAGTAGCGCGCTCGGCTGCGGGCAGTTTTGGTTCCACCCACTTCAGCACACCTCGCACGATAAACACGTTCAGGAAAATCGAAATCAAGGATGCGGCGAGGGTCGCGGTGAAAATCTCGTCGCCAACCATTCCGGATTTGCGCGCGACTTCCACGAGGATGAAGGAAAGCTCGCCGATCTGCGTGAGCCCGGCGGCAACGGCGATGGCGGTCCATTTGGAATAGCGGAAGATTCTCATCACGGCGAACCAGATGCCGAATTTTCCAAAGATGATTAAAAGCAGCATGATGCCGAGAAGCGGAAGATTGTGGACGATTACCGTGGGAACGACTAGCGTGCCGAGCGAGACGAAAAACATGGCAACAAACGCATCGCGCAGGGGTAGAAGCGTGGTGTGAGCCTCGTGCAGGTCGGCTGAGCCGCTGATGGAGACGCCTGCAAGAAAAGCACCGAGTGCTACGGAAAAACCGAGCGTTTGCGCTAGCGCTGCGGAGGCGAGGCAGATGGCGATGGCAACTAGCAAGAAAATCTCCGGATCCTTCGTGCCGCGCGCGCGGCGGAGAAGCCTTGGAACCACCGTAATCGCGAGAAAAGCGAGAGGAACCAGCAAGAGAGCGGCTTTGCCGAGCGTCCAGGCGATTTTCTGAAGGCGGCCTTCGGAGGGGCCGTTGAAGACTGGAAGGACGACGGTCATGAAGACTACGGCGAGATCTTCCACGAGCGTGATGCCGATCATTACTCGGCCATAGGTGGTGCCAAGGGCACCACGATCGGTGAGAAGTCGAGCCATAACCATCGTGCTTGCGACGGAAATCGTGGCGCCTACGACTATGCCCTGCGCTATGCTCCATCCGGCGAGCCGGGAAGCGATCAGGGCGAGCGCGATCGACATCGCAATGCCGAGCGTTCCGCCTCCGATCGCCACCCACTTCACTTGCATCAGGTCTGGAATCGAAAATTCCACGCCGATGGAGAACATCAGCAGCACAACGCCAACTTCCGCGAATACTTCGAAGGTATGCAGATCGGAGAGCTGAGGGCCGGGAGTGAAAGGGCTGATGACGACTCCACCGACCACGAAGCCAAGAATGAGAGGCAGCTTCAGGCGCCAGGCGAGCAGTCCGCCGAGTGTGGCGGCCAGGAATACATACGTCAAATCGCGAAATAGGATTGGATCCGCTTCCATATTTTCCCTAAAACTGCGCTTAGCCTCTTCTTCGCAACGGCCAATACTACTCCAACCATTACGACCGGCATCTAAGGGTTTTAGGCCGGGTCCGATAAATTTTGGAAACATCGCATAAAGGTAGTGACCGGTGGGATGTGGCCGGATGCGATAGAATGGCCGTTTAATGGAACGTTTTTATCGAGCAACGATGAAGATCGGCGGGGGCACGCTCTTTGGGCGCCTCGCGTTTGGATTTCTGGTAGTGTGCGCGATCGGCATCGGCGCGGCGGCTGGGGTTCTTTTCGTTTATTCAAGCGACCTGCCCGAGATTCACGCGCTTGAGGATTACCGACCGGATGTGGTGACGGAGCTGTATGCCGACGAAGGCCAGTCCATTGGAACTTTCGCACTGCAGCGCCGAATCCTGCTGACATACGGCCAGATTCCCAAGGTGCTGAGAGATGCGATTTTCACCACCGAGGATCAACATTTCGAAGAGCATTGGGGCGTGGATTTTCCGCGCGTGCTGGAAGCGGCGTGGCACGACGTCCGCCATCACGGGATGAAGGAGGGCGCCAGCACCCTGACGATGCAGCTTGCCGGCGGCCTTTTCCTGAATCGCGCGGATCGCAGCCTTCACCGCAAGTTGCAGGAGACGATCCTGGCAATCGAGATTGAGCGCCACTATACGAAGGAACAGATCTTCACGATGTACTGCAACCAGATTTACCTGGGTGCCGGGAACTACGGGTTCGAGGCGGCTTCGGAATATTATTTTGGCAAACCAGTCGGACAGCTGACTCTTCCTGAGGCTGCGACGTTGGCAGCGATCATTCGGGGGCCGATTTATTCTCCGATTGCGCATTCGGAGCGGGCGCTCGCGCGGCGCAACCTGGTGCTGTCGCTGATGGCGCACGAGCGGAAAGTGACGCAAGCGCAGGCGGCGGCTGCGGCGAAAGAGCCGCTCGGGCTGCACGTGTCGTCCGCGCAGGAATGATTTTGCGCCGTACTTTGTGGAAGAAATCCGGCAATACCTCGAACACACCTACGGGACGGCCGCCGTTCACGAACAGGGCTTGCGCGTGTATACGACGCTGAACGTCGCGATGCAAAAGGCCGCAGAGCAGGCCGTGCGGGATGGATTGCACGCCTACGATCGCCGGCACGGCTGGCGGGGAAATCTGCCGAACATTCTTCCGCAAAACGCCGTCACGCAAAATCCGGTGGGCCGAATCCTGCCACCAAGCTGGACGCCTATCAAAATGAGGAATGGCGTACCACGCCCGCGAAGGGCGACTACTTGCCAGGACTTGTTATGGCGGTAGAGCCGACTTTCGCGACGATTCGGGTCGGGGCGTATCACGCGATGTTGACGCCCACGGATTTCGCATGGACAGGGAAGAAATCGCCGTCGCAGCTTCTGAAGGTGGGCGATGTAGTTGTGGTTTCGATCAAGGAAGTGGCGGGCTCGACGCTGCACGTCCAGCTCGAGCAGCAGCCTGTGGCTCAGGCGGCATTGCTTGCCATCGATAATCCGACGGGCGAAGTGAAGGCGATGGTAGGTGGGTACGATTTCGATCAATCCAAATTCAATCGCGCGACGCAGGCGGTGCGGCAGACCGGCAGCTCGTTCAAAGTGTACGTGTACGCGACGGCGCTCGAGCAGGGAGCGTCGCCTTTCGACACGATCGTGGATGAGCCGGTGACGTTCCGCAGCGGCGGCCAGAATTACTCGCCGAAAAATTATGATTTGAAATTCGAAGGACGCATCACGTTGCGGCGGGCGCTAGCCGATTCGCGCAACGTGCCGGCGGTGCGGTTGATCGAGCATGTCGGCGTGCAGAACACAATCGATATGGCGCGACGATTTGGAATCACGAGCCCGCTTCCGCCGTATTTGCCGCTGGCGCTTGGTTCGGCTGACCTGACGTTGATGGAGCACACGTCCGCGTTCACTGTCTTTCCTGACGACGGGATTCACATCGAGCCGCACTATATTCGGCGAGTGACTTCCTATGACGGGGCAGTGCTGGAAGAGCCGCGGCCCAACGTGAAAGACGTAGTGCAGCCCGATGTGGCGCGGACGATGACCGCGATGCTCGAGGAAGTTGTGCAGTTTGGCACCGGAGTGCGCGCGAAAGAGCTGGGTCGCGTTTCGGCAGGGAAGACCGGCACGACAAACGATTTCACCGACGCGTGGTATATCGGATTCACTCCCCACATCACGGCGGGCGTGTGGGTGGGGAACGATGACAAACGCATATCGCTGGGGAAAAAAGAGACGGGAGCGCGCGCGGCACTGCCAATCTGGCTCGAGTTTATGCAGCAGGCGGTGCAGGTCTACCCGGTGCAGGATTTTCAGAATGTGGTGCCGCTCGAGAAGGAAGCGGGAGGACATCAGGTGAAGGTGGATACTCCGGATACGGCGCCGCCCGCAGATGCTGCCGAGCAGGGGTTGACGCAGACGCAGGCCGTACCTCCGGCGAAGACACCTGCGACGCCGCCTTCCGCTGTGACGCCAGCTGCCGCGAGTGCCGTCGTGAAGCCGTTAGAGAAAATTTCGGCACCCAAGCCGAATTAGCTTCGCGATTTCTTCCCGCGACGAACAAAACTCAAAAATCAGAAGGTTGATTCGAAGATTCGGAAGCGGTGTTCCAGCTCCCATTGTTGGTGGGCTCGTTCGCTTGATTGCAGGAATGCCGCGCAATCGGAGGTGGGTTTTTCCGCGCCAAGAGAATCCTGCGAACAGGCCGCGTTCGAGCGGGAGAAATCATCCGGCGCCGCCCAAAGGCTCGGGCCCGGCAGGAATGCGTGCTCGAGACCGGTGCGCACCAGTTTTTTCAGGTCGGCGTAGCGCAGATTGTAGGTTTGAACCGCGCGGACGTATTCGTGGGTGAGATCGATGCGCGAGACGCCTTCGTCATCGGTTGAGAGAGCGACAGGCACGCCAAACTTGCGATAAAGCGGGAATGGATGCGAATTTCCAGCGACGCCGAGAATCACGTCGTTACTGCTCAGATTGATTTCGACCATCACGTGCTTCGCAGCCAGCTCCTTCATTAAATCGCTAGGACGATTTTCATACATCACATCCACGCCGTGGCCGATGCGCTCGGCATGTCCTTCGTTCACTGCGAGACGAACGTGACAGCAGAGGCCCTCATAAGTAACCAGCCCCGGCGCAATTTCTCCGGCATGCATCGTGATGCGAACTTTGGGATAGAGCCCGTGAAGAAAATCGACCATGCGCATGTGCAGCGCGAAATCCGTCATGGAGATGTAGCCATCTTCGGGCATCACGAAATTAATCCCGGGGACGCGCGGATCAACCGACGCCACTTCGAACCCGAGCAACGCTTGCGCGAATACCTGCTGTTTCGGAAAACCGCGAAGCACCTGATAAAGGAAGCGAATTTCAACATTGCAGCCGGGTGAAGCATCGGGCTGTCCGCAACGCTGGCGCTCGTTTCGAAGTTTCTCAGCGCGATCCCAATGGGCGCGAGCAACGGCGACATCATCGCGCAGACCGTGATCGAGCAATGCTTGCCGAAATTTAGCGAGATCATCCTGCCAACCGAGGTCGTTCGCGATCTGGATCGTGTGGACGAAGGGCGGCGTATCCATCAGTTCGAGGTATTGCTCGTTCTGCGCGGCGGCGCGGGAGGAAACTTCGTCGAGCCATTCGCCGGTGTGGCGCGGATCGACGATTTGGAATTTTGCGAATGCATCGAAGAAATGATCGTGGCCGCTCACGCCGGCGGAAGGAACGAAGGAGCGCATCGAGAACGCGTCCACGAGCGAATCGTAGAGATGCTGATTTTCAAAAGCGCGCGAAACCGCGGTATTGCCTTCGCCACAAACAGGCTGCGGCGGGATGCTGCGCGTCATCGCGTCGGTCTTGAACAGAGAAAGCGTGTCGAGATCGACGCAAAGCTTGTCGTCGGCGCCATCGCGAATCCACGACTCTGCGTACACCGCGCCGGCCAGATGACTATGAAGGTCGCCGCCTTTGGGCATGCGCACGAGAAACTCGCGCAGTTCGAGCGGATTCTGGCGGACGGATTCGAGCGCGCGAGCAGCGCGCTGTTCGGCGATCGAGCCGGAAGCGACCGCCGGCGTTGGGCCGGCTTTCCGAGCCGTTGACTGCGCAAGGATCGAAGCGGGAGTGATTAAGAAAACCAGTATCGAGAAGACTCTACACAGTCGCGTACAGTTGAAATCGGCGAATCGCATCGTTTCGCACATCCTCGCAGTTGTGATTGTGGACGAAACCTTACCACGCCGGGCGATTCATTTGCGCCTGAACGGATCCCATCCATGAGCCTCGAGGGCCGTTGTAGAACCGTCGTCGTTGACGAGCAGGATTCTACGGCCCGGCGTGATCTCACCGATGCAAGTAAGGCTCGGAAAATCGGGCGCACGCCGAAGCCTGTTCACACGCCGACGGGGAACCGCGATAAGCAGACCATAATCGTCGCCGCCGTGAAGAGCCATTTGGAGCGAATCCATCTTCCTGGCCCCGCGGAAAAGACCGGCCGGGATCGAAACGCATGGCACGCGTCGGGCTTCGATGCGGGCACCAACCCGGCTCGCAGCGCAGAGGCGGCTGAGATCGGTCGAGAGGCCGTCGGAGATGTCCATCATTGCGCTTGCGGTTTGGTTCCGGGCGAGCCATTCACCAAGCTTCACCGGGATTCGAGGGTATAGGTGCTGACGCAATACGTCTTGAAGTCCGCTCCGGCGCGCCAGGTTCGCTCGCACAAGCTCCAGGCCAAGCTGGGCGCGGCCCAGCTTTCCGGTGACATATATAAGGTCGCCCGGACGGGCGCCTGATCGAGTAAGCGCTCGGCCACGAGAGACCTCGCCGAGCACGGTGATGCTGATCGAGATGGACCCGCTCTTGGTTGTGTCCCCCCCTATCAGCCGCATTCCGAGATAGCGAGCCGCGCGGGCCATTCCTGCGAGAAACCCGTTGAGCCATGTTCCAATTCGGGACGCTGGTAGTGCGAGGGTCATCAAGAAGTATCGTGGCGACGCGCCCATCGCAACGAGATCGCTGGCGGCGCGAACCAGGGATTTGTAGCCGACGGAATCCGGCGGGTGGGCTTTCGCCAGAAAATGGACTCCTTCCAAAAAGGCGTCGCAGCTCAAAACCCAGTCGTCGCGGCCGCCAAGCGATAGAATTGCGGAATCGTCGCCGATGCCGAGCCGTAGCGCACCCAGCGCACAATGTCCTACGATGGAGGGAACTTTCCTGGCAATTCTGTCGACCAGCTGGTCTTCTTTGTGCATGCCTGAACTTCAGTACAGTTGTAGCAGAGTTCGCCGATAGAGTAAGGTAGAGCTAGCAGTATTATAGACTTAGGGTGGAGTGTGAAAGCAAAAGGCCGAGAGGCTCTAGGCGAAGAGACGATTAGGGTTGACGGCAAACAATATGCTCTTTACAATCCGTGCCGTTTCGGACCAAAGCTCGCGGTTCAGACTTCTGAGGGAACCGGCTAGCCGTGGCGAATGGCGCTCGGCGTTCGGCCAACTAACGCACAATTAATTCAGGACAAAAACAGACGATGAAGGGTAAGTCATACACGTTTTTTATTGCCTCAAGCGCTTCGGGCGGTATGCGGCGCTTGCGGGTGCCTTTCTACGTACTGAACGTGCTGATGGTGCTGGCCATCGTGGGCGGAATCACGGTTCTGGCCGGCATCGGCTCCTATTCCCGGATGCTGCTGAAAGCTACCAATTACAATTCGCTTCGCCGGGAGCAGGACAACCTGAAGCAGCAATACAAGCAGCTTCAGACCGAAGTGAAAGACACGAACCAGCGTCTGAACTCGCTGCAGTCGCTGGCAAGCGAAGTGGCGATGGCCTACGGTCTCAACCGCTTCCAGCAGACTCCTTTTGCGCTCACCGACGTGACGGAAGGCACCACGGCTGAGTTCCAACAGTCGCTCGATGAGTTCAGCTATCTCGAGAAGAATGCGTCGCTGGTGACCGTCTCCAATGGTGGATTGCGGCTGATGCCTTCGATGCAGCTCAGCGCGCTTGGAATCGTGCCGACCCTGTGGCCCGTGGTCGGCGAAATTACCGGCCATTTTGGCGAGCGGCTCGATCCGTTCAGCGGTGAAGGCGCGTTTCACGCCGGGATGGACATTGCCTCGCACTATGGCGACGGCGTGCGGGCTTCCGCCGACGGGGTTATCACGGTAGTCGACCGGCGCGCAGGGTACGGCAAGCTGGTCGTGATCGATCACGGATTCGGCGTCACCACCTGGTACGGCCACCTTTCGAATTTCAACACTCAGGTAGGAATGCACGTGAAGCGCGGCGATGTGATCGGCTACGAAGGCGCGAGCGGCCGTTCCACCGGCCCGCACCTGCACTACGAAGTCCGCATCTACAATACGCCGGTGAATCCGTGGCGTTATCTGCGCAATATACCCACCGCGGTAGCCGCTGCAGATTAGTTCTTCCTAGGTCTCTCTTCTTTCTGAATCCGGCAGCGAGCGCAAAAGATGGTGGCTTGCAAATGCGCGCCTGCGCGTTCCTTTGCAGGGTCTCGAATTAAGGCGATGCGTGTTTTGCAGCCGGTGATTCGGTTGCTGGGGCATGGCGCTCGCCGAGCATTTCAGGGGTGATGTCGAGTCGCAGGCGAACCCAGCGGTCCTGGCGTGTGATGTTCAACTGGCGGATAAGGGCCTGCACAAAGGCTGCCTGCTCCTTTGTCATTTGCTTAAGGGCTTTGGGGTCGGAGAGCGCCATCGAGCCGACCATCCGAAAGCCGTCGAGCAGCGTCGAAATCTCGAAGGCGCTTTTCACCGAGTCGCATTCGGCATCGAGAGCGGCGGCGATGTCATTTCCAGCAGGTTTTCCCGCAAGCGACAACCCGCGAACACTCCGCGCCAATTTCTCGAGCTGTGGCGCGTTGGCAAAATTCGTGTAGAAACTTTGCGGCAGATTATCGGTGCGAGCCACTGCGAAAATGGGAGCTCCCGCTACCCGATTCAAACGCGCCTTCATCACCGGGTCGCGTGGCGACGGGCTTAAGGATTCGGCCAACAAGTGGCGCGCGTTGTTTCCGCTGGCGATTGCGATTCGCGTAGGCGAGAGAAACTGGAAGGAGACGGTAGGGTTGCCGGGGACCTCGTATACCGGCGGATTTGTAGATGGCACGATCTTGCCAGTGCGCAACGCATAGGCTTTGATTTTTTGTTGATCGAAGCGTCCATCCGCGACAGCGAGCACTCGATTCTCGCCGATGCCGTTTCCAGGTTCGACCGCGAAGCTATGTGGCCAGAAGGCGATCGCTGCCTTGTCCAGGTCGCGCGTGTAGTCGAAACCGGTTTGCCGTACGAACTCCGCATATTCGCGATCCGCATCGGGTCCCGGAGACGTCAGGCCGAGCAATCCTCCGAGAGGAGAGTTTTTCAGTGCGCGCAACGCTGCTACGTCTACATAGCCAACAGCGGGCGCGTCCGCCGGGAGTTCGCTCAGCAGATCCGGAGGAGCGACAGCAGTAATTCCAGGAAGTGATGGCGGCGGTGGGAGAGCCATCGGACCACCCGGACCGCCCGCACTGGTTGGCTCGCCCGTTCGATTGCGATAGAAGTAAAAACCGATTCCCCCTGCGATCAATACGACCAGGACGATGACTGCGATTACCGCTCGATTCGTCGAAGAAAGAGTCAAGGAGTCGAGTATAGGTTTAGGACGAATGGCTGTAAAGTTCGCGGCGCGAAATACGTGTAGAATACTGAGAGTTGGCCCGTGTTTCGAACGGCGGCAACCAAACTGGCATTAAAAACTTCCAATTTGTACCGGTGACGCGCAGTGCGGGAGAGATGCTTGTCTTTGACACGGAACCTGAAACGGCTCGCCGTCCTGACCGGGATCAGCATCGTGCTGGGACCGTTAGCGTACGCCCAGTCGACGACCAGCGCGTCGTCGGATACGAAAGCGACGCCGGCAGCTGGCATCTCTGCACCCGCCGCCCCCGCTCTCACAGCGGATCAAATTCTCGAAAATTACATTAAGGCTATCGGCGGCCGCGAAAACTGGAAAAAATTAACCACGCGAATCTCCACCGGCACGATCGACGTCCCGGCTATGAATCTTTCGGGGCTGGTTACGGTCCGCGAGAAAGCTCCGAATCGAAGCATCTTTACGGTGAACTTTAATGGCGCGGTTTTTCAGCAAGGTTTCGACGGAACGATTGGCTGGTCAAACGACCCGCAGAACGGACTGCGCGAACAAGCGGGCGAGGAACTCGCGGAGACGAAGCGCGATTCGGATTTTTATCACCCGCTCGATTTGAAGCAGATGTATTCGAAGATTACAGTGACGGGCACGGACAAAATCGATGACCGCGATGCCTACGTGGTAGAAGCATCGTCCGGCGACCTCGGCACGGATAAAATCTACTTTGACACGCAAAATGGATTGGTGCTCCGAATCGTCGGCCAGCATCACACAATGGATGGCCCGGCCACGTTCACCGAAGATTTCAGCGATTTCCGCGAGGTCGACGGAATCAAGCTGCCATACACGGTGCACCAGGAAAGTCCGAGCTCGACGTTTACGATTAAGTTCACTGAAATACGGCACAACGAAGCGATCGAAGATGCGGTATTCGCAAAACCCGCGGCGCACTGAGGTTACGAACAGGTACGTTTGCGGAAATAAGTGCTTTACTGGCAATGGGTTTGCTGGGGCTAAGATAGTTGCTTGCAATTCGATTGCCTCTGTGATACTTTTGTTCGGTTTGAGCAGGGCTGGCGTAGCTCAGTTGGTAGAGCATCTGATTTGTAATCAGAGGGTCGGGGGTTCAACTCCCTCCGCCAGCTGAGTTTTGAGGGGCGGGATTTTTGGCAAGGTTGCGGACGGATTCCTCGCGACAAAAGCGCTAGGGCTGGTGTCTTCCGACACGAGCCCTTTCTGCATTGCGATGTTCCCCGTACTGATGTCCGGTCGTGTTCTGGTTGTTTGCGCGGGACGATGCAGTTGTGTCCCGAAGATTTTTAGCGGGACATGATCGAGCGTCCCGAACGAATTTGCGGGACGGGTGGGTGAGTGGCTAAAACCAGCAGACTGTAAATCTGCCGCTCCTTGCGGGCTACGGAGGTTCGAATCCTCCCCCGTCCACCAGCGACTCGTAGGAGCTGAACCGAACGAGAGCTCGGTGAGAGCTCAATAGAAACGTTCAGCGAGCCAGCAGCGAAATCACAGAGCTGAGCATCCGCGGCGTTGCTTTGGACGAAAGAGAAATTTGGGAGGCGTCAGGGAAGCCGGTTCGAGCCTGGGTAGCTCAGTTGGTAGAGCGCGTCCTTGGTAAGGACGAGGTCACCGGTTCAATCCCGGTCCCAGGCTCCACGCTGTAGCGGGCGGCAGGAATCAGAGTGGGAATGAGCGGGGGTAACTCAGTGGTAGAGTCTCTGCCTTCCAAGCAGATGGTCGCGGGTTCGAGCCCCGTCCCCCGCTCCATTGTGGTGGCTGAAAATAAGCGGTCAGAAGTTTGAAGCGGAAATAATCAGATTCAGCGCGGCAGCAGCCGCGAACCTCCAGCACGAGTGAGGCGAGATGGCGAAGGAGAAATTCGAGCGCAGTAAGCCGCACGTAAACGTGGGGACGATTGGGCACATCGACCACGGCAAAACGACGTTGACGGCTGCAATTACGAAAGTGCTTTCCAAGAACAACCCCAAGGTGCAGTTCCGGGCGTTTGATTCGATTGACAACGCGCCGGAAGAGCGCGAGCGCGGAATCACGATTGCGGTGTCGCACGTGGAGTATGAGACGCCGAACCGCCACTACGCGCACATCGATTGCCCGGGCCACGCCGACTACATCAAGAACATGATCACGGGCGCAGCGCAGATGGATGGCGCGATCCTGGTGGTCGCAGCGACGGACGGGCCGATGCCGCAGACACGCGAGCACATTCTTCTCGCGCGGCAAGTAGGCGTGCCGTACATCGTCGTTTTCCTGAACAAGTGCGACGTGGTCGAAGATCCCGAACTGCTCGAACTGGTTGAACTCGAAGTGCGCGAGCTTTTGAAGATGTATCAATTTCCGGGCGACACAGTTCCGGTGATTCGCGGCTCTGCCTTGAAGGCTCTCGAAGGTGACGCGAAGTGGGAAAAGACGATTCTCGAGTTGATGGAAGCGGTGGACAAGAACGTGCCGCTGCCGGTGCGGGATATCGAGAAGCCGTTCGCGATGCCGATCGAAGATATTTTTTCGATTTCAGGTCGCGGCACAGTAGTGACAGGAAGAGTCGAGCGCGGCAAAGTGAAAGTGGGCGAAGAAATCGAGATTGTGGGCTTCCGACCGACGATGAAGAAGACGGTGACGGGCGTGGAAATGTTCCGCAAGTTGCTCGATGAAGGGATTGCGGGAGACAACGTCGGGTTGCTGCTTGCGCGGCACGGAAAAAGAGGAAGTAGAGCGCGGGCAGGTGTTGTGCAAGCCCGGCTCGATCACGCCACACACGAAGTTCAAAGCGGAAGCGTACGTACTGACGAAGGAAGAAGGCGGGCGGCACACGCCGTTCTTCACCGGATACCGGCCGCAGTTTTATTTCCGCACGACGGACGTGACGGGAGACGTGAAGCTGCCGCAGGGAGTAGAGATGGTGATGCCGGGCGACAATATATCGGTGGAAATTTCACTCATCACGCCGGTAGCGCTGGAGAAGGGATTGCGATTCGCAATTCGCGAAGGCGGCCACACAGTAGGCGCCGGCGCAGTTGCCGAGATCATCGAGTAAACGATCATGCGAGAAATCATCACACTACAATGCGGCGATTGTAAGAACCGCAACTACACGACCACGAAGAACCGGAAGAAGCATCAGGACCGGCTCGAGACGTCGAAATTTTGCAATACGTGCCGGAAACACACCGCGCACAAAGAGGTCAAGTAGAGCGGCACGTTTACGCCCTGGCGGCGGGCGCAGGATGAATCTGGCCTGCGGCTCAAAATTCAGGGGAGTAGGTTCAACGGTAGACCATCGGTCTCCAAAACCGAGAGTGGGGGTTCGAATCCCTCCTCCCCTGCCAGCTCTTTGCAGGAAGCGCTGGCGGGCGGTTGAGACAAGTTTTGACGGGGCAAAGGCGGCTAGGTTGATGGCACAGGCAGCGAGAACGAACCGGGAAGAAGCAAACGAGAAAGTCAGCGGATTCGCGCTCCTCGAGCCTGTCGGCAAACTGGCGACGTATCCGAAGCGATTGCGCAGCTTCCTGCACGATGTGCGCGTTGAAATGAGGCAGGTGAACTGGCCGTCGCGCGCCGACGTGATTTCGACAACGGTGGTCGTCGCCGTAACGGTTGCATTTTTCGGAGTCTACTTTTTTCTAGTCGATAGCGGATTCAGCTATCTGATTCAACGGGTGCTCAAATACTTCAAGTAACGGGAACAGGCATGTCCAAGCAGTGGTACATCGTCCACACCTATTCGGGGTTTGAGAAGAAGGTGAAGGAGAGCCTGGAAGGTCGCGTAGCCGCGTTCGGGCTCGGTGAAAAAATCGGTCAGATCATTATCCCGACCGAGTCGGTGGTCGAAGTGCGCGGCGGCAAAAAAGTGATTTCGCCCCGCATGTGTTATCCGGGCTACGTGCTGGTCGAGATGGATATGGACGACTACACCTGGCACGTCGTTCGCTCGACGCCGCGTGTCACGGGTTTCGTCGGCTCTGGGCAGACGCCATCACCGCTCACCGAAGAAGAAGTACAGAACATTTTGAATCGCGCGACGACCACGGCGGAAAAGCCGAAGCCGAAGCTCTCGTTCGATCGCGGCGAAAAGGTGCGCATCGGAGAAGGGCCGTTCGCGAATTTCACGGGAGTTGTGGAAGAGGTCAATTCCGACCGCAGCACGCTGAAAGTTTCGGTCACGATTTTCGGCCGGTCGACACCGGTCGAGCTGGATTTTGCGCAAGTCGAAAAAGTAGCATAACGCGCGTTCGGCGGAACGCGCGCGGAAATAGGCAGGGGAGCACTCAATCATGGCCAAAAAAGTTCAAGCAATGGTAAAGCTGCAGTTGCCGGCAACGAAAGCGACGCCGGCGCCGCCCGTGGGCACGGCGCTCGGCCCGCACGGCGTGAATATCATGGATTTCTGCAAGCAGTTCAATTCCAAGACGTCGAAAGAGCCCGACGGAATGATCATTCCGGTTCTGGTGACGATCTACAGCGACCGCACCTTTACCTTCATCTTGAAGACGCCGCCCGCTTCCGAGCTTTTGAAACGCGCCGCGGGAATCGTGAAGGGATCGCCCGAGCCGAACCGCAACAAGGTGGCGAAAGTCACGCAGAAGCAGATTGCCGAAATTGCAAAGACGAAATTGCCTGACCTGAACACGACGAGTCTCGAATCGGCGATTCGCACGATCATGGGCACTGCGCGCAACATGGGAATCGAAGTCGAAGCATAGTTGCAGGTTTAGAAAGCAGGAGAGAAAAGCGATGGGTCGCAGTTCGAAAGATGGCGGCAAGAATATTGATCGCGCCCGCAAGCTCGTCGAGGCGCGTCCGTACGGTCTCGAAGAAGCCGCTGAGCTTCTTCGCAAGGCACACTTCGTGAAGTTCGACGAAACGGTCGAACTGGTGCTCAACCTCGGAGTCGATCCAAAGCAATCCGACCAGATGGTGCGCGGCACAGTGGTGCTGCCGCACGGCCTGGGCAAATCGAAGCGCGTGCTAGTCATCGCCAGCGGCGATAAGCAACGCGAAGCGCAGGATGCGGGTGCGGATTTCGTCGGCGGCGAAGACATGGTCCAGAAAATCCAGGAAGGTTGGACGGATTTCGAAGCCGTGATCGCCACACCCGACATGATGAAGTCGGCTGGCCGCCTCGGCAAAGTCCTTGGCCCGCGCGGCTTGATGCCGAATCCAAAAACCGGAACGGTCACCTTCGAAGTCGCGAAGGCGGTTCAGGAAGTGAAAGCCGGTAAAGTGGAATTCCGGCTCGACAAGACCGGAATCATTCACTCGCCCGTCGGCAAGATCAGTTTCACGGCGAAGAACCTGGCCGGAAACGCTCAGGCCCTGCTCGCAGCCATCATCAAAGCCAAGCCCGCGGCAGCCAAAGGCAAGTACATCAAGAAAATGACGCTCACCTCCACGATGGGTCCGGGCGTGCCAATCGATCACGCAGAAGCAGACGCAGCCGTAGCGGTGGCAGCGTAACAGCGCAAGCAACAACGAGCGCAACGAACGAAGGAGTTCGGCATCATGAAGAAGAAGGCCGAAAAGCTGAGCAAGTCGGAAGAGCTGCGAAGCCAGCTCGCCACGGTTTCAACCATTATTCTTTCTACGTTTCAGGGCATCACCGTCGAGCAGGATACCAAGCTGCGCCGGTCCGTTGAAGCGGTGGGCGGGCATTACGAAGTGGTGAAGAACACGGTCGTCGAGCGAGCCGCGGCCGGAACGCCGGCAGAAGGCCTGCTCAAGAATCTGAAGGGCACCAATTCGATTTCGTTCACCAAGACCGATCCGGTAGCCCTTGCAAAGATTCTGACGAAGGTCGCGAAGGACGTTCCGGCGTTTCAGTTCCGCGCGGGATTCGTCGAAGGGCGCGTCATCTCGATTCAAGAGATCACTCAGCTGGCACAGCTGCCGAGCAAGGAAGAGCTGATCAGCAAGATCATGTTCATGCTGAATTCACCGGCGCAGCGAGTGGCCACGGCGCTGGCAGCTCTGCCGCGCAATCTGGCAGTGGTGACGAGCGAAGCGGTGAAGGCGGGAAAATTCAGCGGCGGTGCAACAGCAGCACCGGCGGCGTCAGAACCAGCAGCTGAACCGGCGCCCGCAACCGCTCCAGCTTCTGAAGCGGCTCCCGAAAGCGAACCGGCGCAGTAAACGAATCGCGCGCGAGAAGTTCAGGAAAGAGTTCAGTAAAAAGATTCTGGGCAATGTTTTGAGGCACGGATTTAAGTAAAGGTTTCTAATTTCGAGGAGGATGCAAACGGCGATGGCAAGCAAAGTGGAGTCGATTCTGGAAGAACTCAAGGGACTGACGCTTCTCGAAGCTTCGGACCTTGTGAAGAAGATGGAAGAAGCGTTCGGCGTCTCTGCGGCGGCGGCAGCTCCCGTGATGGTGGCGGGTGGCGGCGCGGCAGCGGGTGGCGGCGCTCCGGCGGAAGAGAAGACGGAATTTGCCGTCGTTCTCACCGAAGTCGGCGCGAACAAGATCAACGTGATTAAGGCAGTCCGCGAAGTCACCAGCCTGGGCTTGAAAGAAGCCAAGGACCTGGTGGATGGCGCCCCCAAGACGGTTAAAGAGGGCATCAACAAGGACGAGGCTGCCACGATCAAGAAGAAATTCGAAGACGCCGGAGCCAAGGTCGAGATTAAGTAGTGCTGGCAGCCTGTGAGCGGCCCGGTGCCGTGGCTGCAAGGGAATTCGCGTACGCGCGCGCTCCTTTCGAATTTAAAACCTAAAAAAATGTCCTTCCCGGACTGGCGGGGCGGGTGTCTATCCGCTTCGCTGTTTCCGGCTTTGCCCTGATAAGGATGGTTCCATGAGCAATCGTAATGGTGTTCGCGTCACCCGAGAACGGGAGCGTCTGGACTTCGCCAAGATCAAGACGGCTGTTCAGATCCCCAACCTGATTGACGTACAGAAGAAGTCATATCAGCGCTTCCTGCAGATGGATTTGCTGCCGAGCGAGCGCGAGGATACCGGTCTGCAGTCCGTGTTCACGTCGGTATTTCCAATCCAGGATTTTCGCGGACTTTCGCAGCTCGATTTCGTTGACTACGCCATCGGCAACTGGGAGTGCAAGTGCGGCCACCTGCGCGGCCTGCACCACTTGCGCGCCACCTGCCGGAATTGCGGCGCATCCGTTGTCACGAATCCTTATAAGACCGGCGACGTGCTGTGCGCGAAGTGCGGCACGTTCAATAAGAACACGCCCACGTTCTGCAACAAGTGCGGCGATCCGGTCACGCTGCAGCTCAAGTACGACGTGAATGAGTGCCAGGAGCGCGGCATGACGTACTCCGCGCCGCTCAAGGTCACGATCCGCCTCACGATTTACGACAAGGATCCCGACACCGGCGCGAAGTCCATTCGCGACATCAAGGAACAGGAAGTTTTCTTCGGCGATATTCCGCTGATGACGGAAAACGGCACGTTCATCATCAACGGCACCGAACGCGTAATCGTCAGCCAGTTGCACCGCTCGCCGGGCGTGTTTTTCGAAACCGCCAACAATCGCAGCTACTTCCTCGGCAAGATCATTCCTTATCGCGGATCGTGGGTGGAATTCGAGTACGACACGAAGAACATTCTCTACGTCCGCATTGATCGCAAGCGCAAGTTCCTAGGCTCGATTTTCCTGCGCGCGCTGGGGATGAAGTCGAATGAAGACATCCTGCGCACGTTCTATCAAGTCGAGCGCATCACCTTGCGCGAAGGCGATCTTTTCTGGAACGTTTCCGAAAGCCTGATTGACCGCAAGCTCTCGAAAGAAATCAAGCATCCGCGTTCGGAAGATGTTCTGGTCGGAGCGCACAAGCGCATCACCGAGCCGCTATACAAAGAACTCGTCAAGGCTCGCGTGAATCAGGTGGAAGTGGGCGTTGCTGACCTCGAAGGCGCAGTCACCGTCGGCGAGCTCGTGAATCGCCAGACCGGTGAAGTGCTTCTCGAAGCTAACAAGCCGCTTACTCCTGAAATGTGGGCTTCCATCGCCGAAGCGGGAATCACGGAAGTCGACGTCTGCTTCCCGGAACGGGACGACGTAGGCGTGATCGTGAGCCGCACGCTTGAAAAGGATACGATTCGCACTCCGAAAGAAGCGCTGATCGAAATCTACCGCAAGCTGCGTCCCGGCGATCCCCCGACGCTTGAAACCGCCACCGCGCTCTTCAATGGCATGTTTTTTGACGCGCGCAAGTACGATTTCAGCAAAGTGGGCCGCTTGAAATTCAACATCAAGCTCGGCCTCGAGACGCCGCTCGACAAGCGCACGCTCGATCCATCCGACTTCGTCGCGGCGATCAAGTACCTGCTGAAGCTGCGCAAGAACATCGGCGCGGTGGACGACATCGACCATCTCGGCAATCGCCGCGTCCGCGCGGTGGGCGAGTTGCTCGAAAACCAGTTCCGCATCGGCCTGGTTCGCATGGAGCGCGCGATCAAGGAAAAGATGTCCGTGTACCAGGAAATGTCCACGGCCATGCCGCACGACTTGGTGAACGCGAAGCCGGTAATGGCCGCGATTCGCGAATTCTTCGGCAGTTCGCAGCTCTCGCAGTTCATGGACCAGACGAACCCGTTGAGCGAAATCACTCACAAGCGCCGCCTTTCGGCTCTTGGGCCTGGTGGTTTGTCGCGTGAACGCGCCGGATTCGAAGTGCGCGACGTTCACCCGACTCACTACGGCCGCATCTGCCCGATTGAGACGCCGGAAGGTCCGAACATCGGTCTCATCAGCTCGCTCTCGTCCTATGCGCGGATCAACGAATTCGGCTTCATCGAGTCGCCCTATCGTCGTGTGAAGGGCGGCCGCGTGATCGACTTCGTGCAGATCATCAACGCGGGCGACAGCGAATTCAAAGCCGGCGAAGTGGTTGAAAAGGAAAAGGTGGAAGATGCGAACGAGGAATTGAAGCGGCGGCGCGTAGTTGTCGAGCCGCACTGCTTCTATCTCTCGGCGTGGGAAGAGGACCGCTACGTGATCGCGCAGGCCAACGCCTCGCTCGACGAGCGCCTCAAAATCACCACCGAACTCGTCAACTGCCGCCAGGCCGGAAACTTCGTGCTGAAGAATCGCGAAGAAGTCGACTACATCGACGTTTCGCCGAAGCAGCTCGTCTCCGTTGCTGCCAGCTTGATTCCATTCCTTGAGAACGACGACGCGAACCGCGCGTTGATGGGATCGAACATGCAGCGCCAGGCCGTGCCGCTGATCAAGGGCGAAGCTCCGCTCGTCGGCACCGGCATGGAACGCGTCACCGCACGTGATTCCGGCGCGGTCATCGTTTGCCGCCGCGACGGCATCGTCGATCAGGTTGACTCCGAGCGCGTCATCGTGCGCGTCGAGTCCGACCAATCCGGCGTGCTCAGCCGCGAAGTTGGCTCGGACATTTACCTGCTCACGAAGTTCAAGCGCTCCAACCAGAATACCTGCATCAGCCAGAAGCCTCTCGTTCGCGCGGGCGACCGCGTGAAACAAGGGCAAGTGCTGGCCGATGGCCCGTGCACCGATCGCGGCGAACTCGCTCTTGGCCGCAACGTGCTCGTCGCCTTCGTGCCATGGCGCGGTTACAACTTTGAAGACGCCATCCTCGTCAGCGAAAAGCTCGTCGAAGAGGACTACTACACCTCGATTCACATCGAAGAATACGAAATCGAAGCGCGGGACACGAAGCTCGGCCCCGAAGAAATCACGCGGGACATTCCTAACATCAACGAGAGCTTCCTGCGCAACCTCGATGAAAGCGGCGTAATCCGCATCGGCGCCACCGTAAAGCCCGGCGACATCCTCGTCGGCAAGGTAACGCCGAAGGGTGAAACCACGCTCACGCCGGAAGAAAAACTTCTGCGCGCGATTTTCGGCGAGAAGGCCGGTGACGTTCGCGACGCTTCTCTCTATTGCCCGCCGGGCATCGAGGGAACCATCGTCGACGTGAAGATCTTCTGCCGGAAAGGCGCGGAGAAGGACGAGCGTCACAAGGCCATCGAAGCCACGCAAGTAGCCAAGCTCGAAAAGAACCTCGCCGATGAGATTCGCATTCTCACCGACGAGCGCCTGAAGCGCTTGAACGACTTGCTCGGCGGCCAAAAGCTCGTTGCCGACTTGCACGATGAGCGAACCAATAAGCGCTTGCTCACCAAGGGCGCTGAGCTCACGCGTGAAATTCTCGAAAAGATCACCACGCGCAACCTGAAGCGTCTGCGCCTCAACGACAAAGACCCGCTCCTAATCGAGAAGATCGACGAAATCGAGGAGATGACTTCGCGACAGATCGACGTGCTTCGCAAGATCACCGACGAGCGCATCTCGAAACTCAAGAAGGGCGACGAACTGCCCCCGGGCGTCATCAAGCTCGTGAAGGCGTACATCGCGATGAAGCGCAAGCTTTCCGTCGGCGACAAGATGGCAGGCCGCCACGGAAACAAGGGCGTCATCGCGCGCATCGTTCCCAAGGAAGATATGCCGTACATGCCGGACGGCACGCCGGTCGAAATCGTTCTCAATCCGCTCGGCGTTCCTTCGCGTATGAACGTAGGCCAGATTCTCGAAACGCACCTCGGTTGGGCGTCGAAGGAATTGGGCGCGCGCATCGGAAAGCTGCTCGACGATACGAGTTCACGCGCCGAATCAGTGCGCAAATGGTTCAAGGACGCCTTCGGTCCCACGTCGGTTTGGAAGACGATCACGGATCTCGACGACGAGGCCCTGCTCGATCTCGCGCATAGCTTCCGCGAAGGCGTTCCATTCGCAACGCCGGTATTCGACGGCGCTCGCGAGCACGACATCCGTCACTTGTTCGAATTCACCGAGCTGCCGGAGAGCGGCAAGATCACTCTCTTCGACGGCATGACGGGCGACGAGTTCGCGCAGAACGTCACAGTCGGCTACATCTACATGCTCAAGCTGTCTCACCTGGTGGACGACAAGATTCACGCGCGCTCCATCGGTCCCTACTCGCTCATCACGCAGCAGCCTCTCGGAGGTAAGGCCCAGTTCGGCGGACAGCGCTTCGGAGAAATGGAAGTCTGGGCGCTCGAAGCCTACGGTGCGGCTCACATTCTGCAGGAACTGCTCACGGCGAAATCGGACGACGTTTACGGCCGCGCGAAAATCTACGAGGCCATCGTAAAGGGCGAGCCTGGAATCGAACCGGGCGTGCCTGAATCCTTCAACGTTCTTGTGCGCGAGCTGCAGTCGCTCTGCCTCGACGTTGAATTGATGAAGCGCCAGAAGCCCCAGCTCGAGAAGGCCGAAGCGGCGGATTAATTTTGCGCTCCCGCAAATCATCGCGGGAGCGCCCACTAGTTTCTTGAATTTTTCCCTGGTTCCATCAGGGAGGAGGGTCAGCCATTGTATCGATCTAGTCCTTACGACCGCGCCAGCCAGATTGCAGATTTCGATTCCATTCGCATCAGCCTGGCGAGTCCAGAAAAAATCCGGTCTTGGTCGCACGGCGAAGTCACCAAGCCGGAAACCATCAATTACCGCACCTTCAAGCCCGAGCGCGACGGCCTCTTCTGCGCCAAGATTTTCGGCCCCGTCACGGACTGGGAATGCTTGTGCGGAAAATACAAGCGGATGAAGCATCGCGGAGTGATCTGCGATAAGTGCGGTGTCGAAGTCACGCTCAGCAAAGTCCGCCGCGAGCGTCTCGGCCATATCGAACTCGCTTCGCCCTGCTCGCACGTGTGGTTTTTCAAGGGTCTGCCCAGCCGCATCGGGTATCTCCTCGACATCACCATGCGCGACCTCGAGCATATCCTTTACTTCGAAACGTTCGTCTGCATCGATCCGGGCGAGGTTCCCGGTTTGAAGCAGAAGGAAATTCTGCCCGAGGAAAAACTCCGCGAAATGCAGAAGGAATATCCCGGAAAGTTTCAGTCCGGGATGGGCGCGGAAGCGATCAAGGAACTCCTGCGGCGCGTCGAAGTCGACAAGCTCTCCGAAGAGCTGCGCGAAAAAATGAAAATCGATCCGAGCCTTCAGAAGCGGATCAAGTTCGCGAAGCGCCTCAAAGTTCTCGAAGCTTTCCGCAAGAGCGGCAATAAGCCGGAGTGGATGATTCTTGACGTGATTCCGGTTCTTCCGCCGGAGTTGCGCCCGCTCGTGCCTCTCGACGGTGGCCGCTTCGCCACATCCGATTTGAACGACCTCTATCGCCGCGTCATCAACCGCAACAACCGGTTGAAGAAGCTGATGGAGTTGCACGCGCCAGACGTAATCGTCCGCAACGAAAAGCGCATGCTGCAGGAAGCTGTTGACGCGCTCTTCGACAATGGCCGCCGCGGCCGCGTTCTGCGCGGCACCAACAATCGCCCGCTCAAGTCGCTGTCGGACACGCTCAAGGGCAAGCAGGGCCGCTTCCGCCAGAACCTGCTCGGCAAGCGCGTGGACTACTCCGGCCGTTCAGTAATCGTAGTCGGCCCGGAACTGAAGCTTCACCAGTGCGGTCTGCCGAAGAAGATGGCGCTCGAGCTTTTCAAGCCGTTCATCTATCACAAGCTCGAAGCCGCCGGCCATTGCACCACCATCAAGCAAGCGAAGGAGCTCGTCGAAGCCCAGGAATCAATCGTCTGGGACATCCTCGAGGATGTAATTCGCGAGCATCCGGTTCTGCTGAATCGCGCTCCCACGCTGCACCGCCTCGGCATTCAGGCTTTCGAGCCGGTGCTCGTCGAAGGCAAAGCGATCCGCATCCACCCGCTCGTTTGCACCGCGTTCAACGCGGACTTCGACGGCGACCAGATGGCGGTTCACATTCCGCTTTCACCCGAAGCGCAAGTCGAAGCCTCCGTGCTGATGCTCAGCTCGCACAACATTCTTTCGCCGGCCAATGGCTATCCTCTCGCCGTTCCGACGCAAGACATGGTCCTCGGCATCTACTACATGACGAAAGCCAAGCCGCAAGCCAAGGGCGAAGGCCGCGCGTTCGGTTCGAGCGAAGAGTGCATCATGGCGCTCGAAGCGGGCGAAGTCGAATTGCTCACGCCGATTCGTATGCGCTACACCGGTGAAGTGATCGACCTCACCAACGCATACGACGACCAGGACGTCTCGCACACCGAGCCGATTCAGCTCAATAAGCAATTCCTGCACACCACCGTCGGCCGCGTGATCTTCAACGATCACCTCCCGTCGGATATGCCTTTCGTCAATGGCTTGCTCAAGAAGAAGGGCATTCAGGCGCTCGTGCAGTATTGCTACCTGCGCTTCGGCCTCGAAAAGACGGTCCTCATGCTCGACAAGCTGAAGGAACTCGGCTTCCTCTACGCAACGAAAGCCGGCGTCTCCATCAGCATCAGCGACATGGTCATCCCGGACGTGAAATCGAAGCTGGTCGGCACAGCCGAACATGAAGTCGTCAAAGTGCAGCAGCAATATCTCGACGGCGCGATCACCAACGGCGAACGCTACAACAAAATCATCGCCATCTGGTCGGACGTCACCGAGCGTGTTGCCGACGAAATGTTCAAGGCTCTCGAAGAGCAGGACAAGCAGGGCGTGATCAACCCGATCTACGTCATGGCGGACTCCGGCGCTCGAGGTTCGAAGCAGCAGATCCGGCAGCTTTCCGGTATGCGCGGTTTGATGGCCAAGCCCTCGGGCGAAGTCATCGAGCAGCCCATCACTTCGAACTTCCGCGAAGGCCTCACCGTGCTGGAATACTTCATCTCCACGCACGGCGCTCGTAAAGGTCTGGCCGATACGGCGCTCAAAACCGCCGATTCCGGCTACCTCACGCGCCGCCTCGTTGACGTTGCGCAGGACGTGATCATTAACGAATTCGACTGCGGCACGGCTGACGGAATTTTCGTCGAACCGATTCTCGAAGCCGGCGTCGAAGTCGAGCCGTTGCGCGACCGCGTTGTCGGCCGCGTTTCGCTCGAGAAGATCAAAGACTACGAAGGCAACGTGATCGTCGAGATCAACCAGGAAATCACCGAAGAGCTGGCCAATTCCATGCAGGCGGCCGGCATCGAACGCGTGAAGATTCGCTCCGTGCTCACTTGCGAATCCCGGCGCGGTGTTTGCGGACGCTGCTATGGCCGCAACCTCGCCACCGGGCGCTTCGTCGAGATGGGCGAAGCGGTAGGCGTCATCGCCGCGCAGTCCATCGGCGAACCTGGCACGCAGCTCACGATGCGCACGTTCCACATCGGCGGCACCGCTACCCGCGTCACCGAACAGTCGAAAGTCGAAGCCCGCAACAATGGCTTCGTGAAGTTTATCGACTTGAAGGTGGTCGAGGGCCGCGGCAAGCAGATCGTCTCGATGAACCGCTCCGGCTTGATCGCGGTTGTCGACGAAAAGGGCCGCGAAAAAGAACGCCACCACGTCGTGTACGGCGCGCGTCTCAAGGTCGAAGACGGCCAACCGGTCACGCTCGGCCAGGTGATGGTCGAGTGGGATCCTTACACCTTCTCGATCCTCACCGAAACTGCCGGTACCGTTCAGTTCAAGGACCTGCAAGCCGGCATCACGATCGAAGAGCAGGTGGACGAAGTCACCGGTCTTTCGCAGCTCGTCGTCACGCTGCCGCCCGGTGATGAAAAGCATCAGCCCACGATCAACATTCGTGGCGCAGGCGGCCGAACCAAGAAATACCTCATGCCGTCGCGCGCTCACTTGATGGTCGTGGATGGCGACGAAGTCCAGCCTGGCGACGTGCTCGCGAAGATCCCGCGCGAAACCACGAAGACGAAAGACATCACCGGCGGTCTGCCGCGCGTTGTCGAACTCTTCGAAACTCGCAAGCCCAAGGATCCCGCGGTCATCAGCGAAATCGACGGTATCGTGAAGTACGGCGAAATCGCCAAGGGCCAGCGCAAGATCTACGTCGAAAGCGAAGATAGCAAGACGACGAAGGAATACTCGATTCCTCGCGGCGTCCACATCAACGTGCAGGAAGGCGAACACGTGCGAGCCGGCGAGCCCCTCATTGACGGGCCGCTCAACCCGCACGACATCCTTGCCGTCCTCGGCGAAAAGTACACGCAGGCTTACCTGGTCAATTCGATTCAGGAAGTCTACCGGCTGCAGGGCGTCAATATTAACGACAAGCACATCGAGACGATCGTTCGTCAGATGATGCGCTGGGTGAAAGTCGAAGATGTGGGCGATACGACGTTCCTCCTCGAAGAGCAAGTGGACAAGTTCCGCTTCCGCGAGGAAAACGATCGCATCATTCACGATGGTGGACGTCCCGCTACCGGCCGTCCGCTGCTCCTCGGCATCACCAAGGCGTCGCTTTCCACTGACTCGTTCATCTCCGCAGCGAGCTTCCAGGAGACCACCCGCGTTCTCACCGAAGCGGCCATCTCCGGAAAGGTCGATTACCTGCGCGGCTTGAAGGAGAACGTGATCATGGGCCGCCTGATTCCGGCGGGCACCGGTCTGGAGCGCTACCGCAATATCCAGCTCCTCACCGAATTGCCTCCACCGGATGAGGGTGAAGGCATGGGCGCAGGATTCGGCCAAAACGGCCCGGATCTCACACCCGAAGAAGCCGCGGCTCTCGATTTCCTGCGCAAGGATACCGACGCCGTCGCCGAAAGCTAGCCAAAGCGAAGAATCGTCGTCCTGAGCCTATAAGGACGGGTTCTTCCTGCGACAAACTACAGGGCGCTCTGCACTACAGAGCGCCCTTTTTTTCTGCCGCGCGAGCTGCTTCGCGCCAATCTAAAAACGCCGCCGCCAATCGCGACCTGAGGCCTTTGACTTTTGTCTTGTGGCGGCGGCCTTCCGGCCGGCGTTTTTGTCTTCGCGATGTAACAACCACACGCCAGACGCGCCCCGCCCTCCTCTCTGTTATGCAACTTGGAAATCCAGCTCGCATTCAACGCCAGTAAAATTCGTACCTCCATGTAAAATTTAGGTGCAGAATTTTGCTCAACACAACACCCGACCCGGAACCAAGCGCACCTGAAGAAGCGGGGACTTCATTTTGTCGAATTCAACTACTGAATCGAACAACCCATCCGCCACCCTGCCTCCTGGCGAAGAGCAGTTCAAAAAACTCGTCGAAATAATTTCCCGCTCCCAGCATAACTACCGCGAACTGATCGATAGCCTCGATCAGGCCGTCTTCACAATTTCTCTCGAAGGCGAAATTCGGGTCGCGAACCGCAGTTTCGCGGAAATATTGGGCGAGGATTTTCACACCCTGATCGGCCATCGCATTCATGAGTTCATCGCCGCCCCGTCGCCCGAAGAGGCAAAAGTCTGGCTGGCAGGATTTCTCCACACAGGTTTGGATCACGGCAGGCTCTCGCTGCGCTTGAAAAAGAGCGGAGAGCTTCGCTACTTCGACTGCTGGGTTCAAGTGGTCACCGAGGACGGAGTGGCCGCAGGCATCAGCGGCTGGGCCCGCGACGTTACCTCTCAACATCAAGCCGAGCTTCGCTTCAACGAGTTCTTCGAATCCCTGCGCGAAGGAATCTTTTTCACCACGCCCGATGGCCAGGTGCTCGATGCGAATCCCGCAATGGTTCGCATGCTCGGCTTCGAATCAAAAGAAGCGCTGCAATTGGAGAATTTTAGCCAGGTCTATGCAGATCCCGCTCAGCGCGACGCGCTTCTTCGCGAACTTCAGTCGCGCGGCTCAGTCCAAGATCGAGAAGTCGTTCTTCGCCGCAAGGATGGCTCGCACGTCTACTGCCTCGCTTCCGGCTTCGCGATTCGCGATACCTTCGGGCGCATCGTTCGTCTCCAGGGAACGCTTGTCGATATCACTGAACGGCGCGAAATCGAAAAGCGTTTACATCAGGAACAGGAATTCGTCCGCCATCTGATCGCCTGCTTCCCGGACATGATTGCCGTATTTGACGCGACCGGGCAATTCACTTACGTCAGCCCTCGAGTCTACGAAGTGCTCGGCGTGGCTCCCGCCGATTTCGTCGGCCAGGCCCACCTCTTTCGGAGTTCATCCCGACGATCAACCGAAAGTTGCCGAAGCCTTCCGCGCAGGTAATGGCTGGAGAAAATTCCTCGACCCAGATGGAATTTCGAGCGCGCCATGCGGACGGCACCTGGCGGATGCTTCGCGCAAGCGCCGGCCCCCTCTTTGACGCCGACCAAAAAATCAGCGGAGTTGTTTCCTCCGTTCGCGACATCACCGAAGCAAGAACCTTCGAGCAGCAGCTTCTCCAGAAAGAAAAATTCGCCTCCATGGGCCAGATGATGGCCGGAGCCGCCCATGAATTGAACAATCCGCTTACCGCGATCCTCGGCGTGAGCGATCTGCTGCGGGAACGCGCCACCGACGATTCCACTCGGCGCCAGGTCGAGATTATCTTGCAGCAAGCTCGCCGCGCGGCAGCCATCGTCCAGGACCTTCTCGTGTTAGCCGTGCCATCAGGCCAAAAGCGCGGAAGAGTGAAAGTGGATGAGATCATCAGGAAGGTAATTGAATCTCACCAGAAATCGCTGCAGCAAAGAAACATCGTCGCCGATGTCGTGATTACCGGAAATCTTCCTGAGGTCGAAGGCGATCCCCGGCTCCTCACTCAGGTTTTTGCCAACATCCTCGAGAATGCAGAGCAGGCGATTTCCTCGGTGCGCGAAAAGGGCGTCATCCGAATTTCGTTGTCGCAAGCGGGCAACAACTTGCTCGTGGTATTCGCTGACGACGGCCCCGGGATCCCGCAGGAGATGATCGACAAAATCTACGATCCCTTTTTTACGACCAAAAGACCCGGAGGAGGAAGCGGGCTGGGCCTCACCATCTGCCTGGGCGTAATCAAAGACCACGGCGGCCGCATTGAGGTGCAGACTTCCGAGGGCGCCGGCACCACCTTCCGGATTTTTCTTCCGGCGATTCTCGAGGGAAGCACCGAGGCTCCCAACTCCACGCCTGCGCGAAACGCTTCGCCTGTTTCGTCGGCACTGAGCGGCCGAAAGCTGCTGATCGTAGACGACGAAGAAAGTATCCGCGAAATTGTGCAGGATGGCCTTTCGGCGCGAGGAATGCACGTAGAGTGTGCGGCGAGTTCGGAAGAGGCGATCGCTTTGCTGGCAGGCAACACCTATGACGTCGTGCTATGCGATTTCAACCTGCCAGGCTTGAGCGGCGAGCAATTATTCGAGCAGCTTAGAGCTCAAAGTGAACGTTCTTTGCCACGATTTGTTTTTATCACCGGAGACTTGCTCGAACCTTCTACGATTGCTTCCTTTGCTGAGAGGGGCGCGCACGTTCTTCAAAAGCCGTTTCACATTTCCGCGCTGGCCACGCTGCTGTCCGAGTTCCTTCAGGATCAGCCTGTAAGAGCAAACTAGTTTTCCTTTTCCTCGCTGGCGTCTTGAGAGTCGCCATTATCTCGCTTCGGAAGATTTGCTCCCGGTGTCCACGCCGAAATCCCACACGTACAGATTCGTCCCTTCGCCTTTCACGATTTCAGTAAACACATATTCGCCCGGCTCGAGCGATTGGCTGAGCGTAAAGCGATACACGCCATTGGCGATCTGCCAGCGCTCAGCGATCACTTCATTTCGCTTCATTTTTGTAATCACCTGAAGATACGTGTCCACGTTCTCGATCAGGCGGGAGTCGCCGCGCACCTTCGTCCGAATCAGAATCATGTTGGGCTCGCGGCCGTCCGCCGTGCGCATATAAAATTCCGGCTGCTCGTTGTGCACGCGCACCTCGGCGTGCGGCCTCGGTATCGTGAGATTGCGGCGAGACGGAACCACCGGAATCGGCACGAGCACCTGTTCCACCACTTTTGCCTTATCCAATTTGTTTTCCGCTTGCGCTTGCGCGAGGCGCAGCACGGATTTTCCGTCGTAAACGAAAAGCCCTTCGCCGGGCGGAATGAAAACGCCAGGAGCCGCTTCCAGGCTCGCGTCCACGTCGAGCGGCATCACTCGCCGCGCCTGCTCTTGCTTATGCACGGAGCTGAGCAGCGTGGCGTCGTTTTTCTTCTGCTCAGCTTCGCTCTGCTTTGTCGCGTCCCAATCCACCAGCGCCGCCGGCATCTCTTCCCACTGCGATCTTTCCGTGTTGTAGAAACGGACCCGGTCGTCCATCACCTGATATTCGCGCACAAGCTGCACGCTGCCGTCTTTTAGAATCAGCTTTTTCCCGCGCGGAAGATGCGCGACCCTCGAATCGGGAGCCGAGGCTTGGCTTTGCTGTCCCGCATCCGGAGACTTGGCGGACGATCAGATTGGCTGGACTGACTGATTGCTGCACCGGATTTCGAATCCTAGGGCGGAAGCAGCGAGCGTCGCGCAAACAGCGACCAAGCAAATCGTCGGCAAAGAACGCGCGCGGCGGAACCTTGCCGCATCGGTTTTCTCTCGCACAGACATCACCCGTTCACCTAGGAATTGAGATGCAGGTTTGAGCTCTCGGGGTGATGCGAAACGAAGGAACTTTCCAGGCAGGAAAACTAGTGCTGGCAGCGCGGATGCAGAACCGTGAGGATCATCAGGTCGGAATTCGTGAAGAGCCACTTCTCGGCTCCAGCGCCCGCGGCTTCGGCCGCTCGGGCAAGCTTGCCGAGGTGCTTGGCGAGTGCCAGGGCGCGCAAGTGGTCGAGGCAGATTCCGGTGAGCCGGACCACTTCGTCCTCGGTGAAAAGCTTCTGGCTCGATTGTACCCGAACCATTTTCGCCGCCTCCTGAACCGTTCGATGCTGAAACGAGACTAAATGCCGCACTCTCTTCAAGCAATAGTCCTTCCGTTCCAGCGAGCGAAAACCATCCGGCTAGCAAGAATCGCGAACCCCCTTGAATTCTGTGGTTTGCGGCGACTTCGGATTCCTTTCGCCGCTCCGGACACCCGTGATCGGATTCGATTAGACGGAAAGAAATATTCCATCCCCGGAAAGTTTCTGCAGATTCAGGAAGATTTACTTTCGCTATAGAGGCTAGGTATGCCGCCAAACTAGGGCGCACCAACCTGGAAGAGTTTTCGCCAATATCTCGAACGTCTCATATTGTGAAGCCATCTGCTTTTTCGAAAGCGCGCGCGAGCTGCAAGACGCGGCCCTCCTCAAAATGCGGCGCGAAAATTTGCATGCCGATCGGCAGGCCGGCCTTCGTCTTTCCGCACGGGACGGAAATGCCCGGAACGCCTGCCAGAGAACCGGTAACGGTGTAGATGTCGGCGAGATACATCTGCAATGGATCAGCCGTTCTCTCGCCGAGGCGAAATGCCGGAGTCGGCGCAGTCGGCGTGATGATCGCGTCCACCTTTTGAAACGCGTCGGCAAAATCGCGAGCGATCAACGAGCGAACTTTCTGCGCGCGGAGATAGTAGGCGTCGTAGTAGCCAGCGGACAAAACGTAAGTGCCCAGCATGATTCGGCGTTTCACTTCGGGACCGAACCCGCGCTCGCGAGTTTTCTTGTACATCTCGCGCAAACTCGAACTTGGCACTCGAAGGCCGTAGCGGACTCCGTCGTATCGCGCGAGGTTCGAACTCGCCTCGGCCGTGGCGACAATGTAATAAGTGGCGATCGCATAGTCGGTATGCGGCATGTGCAGAGGAATCCGCTTGGCGCCCAGCTTTTCGAGCAGCGCGATCCCGGCAAGCACCTTTTCCCGAACCTCGGGGTCGAGACCCTCTCCGAAGTAGTCCTCGGGAACCCCGATTCGGACGCCCGCGAGCGGCTTTTCAAGGTTCGCGGCGTAGTCGGGCACGGGAACGCGCGGCCGAAGTCGAGTCTTTCGGGTCGTGCCCGGAGATAATAGCCATCAATACGGCAGCGTCTGTAACATTTTGTGTCAGTGGGCCGATGCGATCGAGCGAGGAAGCGAACGCGATAAGCCCATATCTGGATACGCGTCCGTATGTTGGCATCATTCCAGGGATGCCGCAGCAGGCACCGGGCTGCCGAATGGAGCCGCCGGTATCGGTTCCGAGCGCTGCCACGGCCAGGCCGGCCGCTACGGCCGCAGCGGACCCTCCGCTGGAGCCTCCTGGGACACGATCGAGGGCAACCGGGTTCCGTACTGGGCAGTATGCTGAGTTCTCGTTGGAGCTGCCCATGGCGAACTCGTCGCAGTTGGTCTTGCCGAGGATCACGGCACCGGCGCGTTCAAGGCGCTCGACCGCAGTCGCGTCATAGGGCGGGACGTAGGTCTCGAGGATCTTGGAGCCACAGGTCGTGGTGACGCCGCGGGTGCTGATCACGTCCTTGATGGCGATGGGAACGCCGGCGAGCGGCGGGAGCGCGTCGCCCTTGGCGATCATGGCGTCGATTCGGTCGGCTTGCGCATAGGCGCGGTCAATGGAGAGCGCGAGGAAGGCGTTGAGCTCGCGATTGCGGTTCTCGATGCGGGCGAAGAAGTCCTTGGTCAGTTCGCGCGCGGAGATCTCCTTGGTTCGCAGCGCGTCGCGAACGCTGGCGATCGTCCATGTGGAGGTTGCGCTCATCGCTCGTTTTCCAGTATCTCGCTCATCGCTCGCGCTTACCGCTCGATCACCTCTTGGCACGCGGAAGAAGGGCTTGGCCGCGTCAGGGGCTTGGGCGAGGACGGCGTCGGCGATGTCGCACGGAACCAGCGTGTCGTCGCGGAGTTCCGGATGGTCTTCACCTGGCGCGGCGAAGAGGACTTGCGCCATGGGCTCGACGTTTGTGACGTCGAGCTTCTCGAGCTTGCCGACGTAGGCGATGATCTCGTCGAGCTGGCCGCGATAGAGCTCGATTTCCTCGGGCGTCAGCTCGAGGTGCGCCAGCTCGGCGACTCGCAGAACGTCTTCACGGCTGATCTTCATTTAGCTAACCTCAAGACGTAACCTCCACTCTTTTACCTCCGCGCCTTTTTCCTCGGGGCGCCAATCCTTAGGTGCCCGTTTACCGCCGATTAGAAATTCTTATGTTATTGAAAAAGAGCCGTTTGGCTCGATTTTTAATCGCGCCACCGTAGATTAAAACCGCGGTGACTCCGGCCGCCCGGCGAAAACCGGGTCGGCCTGACTGCAGCCAAAGTTTTCATCAGCCGCAGCGCTCGATGTCCGCGTAGCCTTGGCGGCCGTTTGACGCGGGCAGCACCCAACTACTTTATTTAGACGCGGCTAGATTCTAGGAAGATGTATAGCGCAGCGCAAGCGGCGATTCGTAAGAATCCAAGGCGCTTCGCCGAGCGTACAAGGGAAGGCAGCGAGCGATGAATCAAGGGACAGCAGCTCGAAGGCCTCACGTCAGGCTGTCCGATTCTCGTACAGCCGGGACGTGAGCTACGAGTGGCGGGCGTCGCACGTTTCGACCGGAGGCACGGCCAAAGCGTGAGTTACTCGCCTACCTTGGAGGAGACCGCTGCTACAAACAGCTTTCGATTTCAGGCAAAGCGTGTAATTTCTTTTCGGGCCTTGCGTAAAACTTGTGGGGAGGAGAAGCCATGAAAACATTTGTGCGAATGGTGGTGCTGTGCCTTTTGGTGCCGGCTGGGGGGGCGCTGGCGCAGGATAAGGCGGGGCAGGAGAAGCCTGGGGTGGCGGCGGAGAATCCGCTGACCAGTTGGAACAAGGTAGCGTATGCGCGGCTGAAGGGGCTTTTGGCGCGGTCTGCTGAGAAGATGCCGGAGGAGAATTATGGCTTTAAGCCTGTCGATACGGTGCGCAGCTATGGGCAGATCGTCGGACACCTGGCCGATGCGCAGTATGAGTTTTGTTCCATGGCGCTGGGCGAGAAAAGCCCGGGCTGGACATCGAGCACACTAAAACCTCCAAGGCCGATCTTATTGCGGCGCTCAATACTGCGTTCGCTTATTGCGATAAGGCTTACGGCAGCATGACTGACGCTTCGGCGACGGAGACTATCAAGCTGTTTGGAAATGATGCGCCGCGGATGAGTGCGCTGATCGTGAACAACATGCATAACATGGAGCATTACGGCAACCTGGTCACCTATATGCGCATGAAGGGCATCGTGCCGCCGAGCAGCGAGCATGCGCCCGCGCCGCCGAAGCGAAGAAGTAAGCGGAAGAGCGTGAGCGCGTAGAGCGCCC
Organism: uncultured Acidobacteriota bacterium; assembly: GCA_963767205.1. GTDB lineage: Bacteria > Acidobacteriota > Terriglobia > Acidiferrales > UBA7541 > Palsa-295. The sequence continues at coordinate 115,401 of CAVYDF010000009.1, read as the reverse complement.
TTAGGTTGGTGGCCGAGTCGAGCGCGCCCAAAATAGCCCTGAGGCTACCGTGCCAGACCTTCGGCGTCAAGCTCACTAAGGATGGCGCAAACGGCGGAATCTTTTTAAAATCATCTCCTGATATACAGGAGCAAAATGGTTCATCTTGCCAAAAAACCGAGCCACGCGAGGACCATCAGATAAAAATCACCGCGCAGTGCATTGCTTCGCTTTAACTGGTCCTGCTCGTTGACGTGCGAGCGCCGTCTGGAAGTTTTGACGAAAACGCGGTAGGAAAAAACAATACGCAGCAGAGACTGCTAAGGAACCTAACGATAGACAATTGTTGATTTGGACCAACTTGCCACAATGCTCGGCGTCGACTCCGCCTGTGCCGCCGCACGGAACATATCCCTGTAACAAACATACCAGTCGCACAAATCCAGAAAGTGCTACGGGCCACTGGCCAGCCTCTTAGCGGAGGGGAGTGGATATGTTCCCGGAACATGGATATTGTGCTGCGCGGCGAGCCAAAAAAATTAATCGGGAGTCCCGACCTGGAGAGACGAAGCGCAATCAGATACCAAAAAAAATATCCTCCGCCGCAAAACCAAAGCCGCGCTCAAGAACCATGATCCGTTTGCCCGCGCATGCTACCTCTCCCATCCAGTGACTTTACAATCGGCATTGCGTCACCCGACGAAGCTTTCACTGAGAAGCGGATGACGAGAGGGATATTGCCTTTTGACGTATTGGATTGCCCTTCGAATCGCCGGCATCTCGATTCGATGGGTCTTAAGTGTGGAGAGAAGAATATGAGCTTCCACCAAGTTGTAGAAGGACAGTATCCCAGGCGATGCAAGCTCTACTAAGGGCTTGAAGAGTCGAGGCCCAGAATTCGTAGGATAAGCTCTTCCATTAACCCAGGATGTCAACGTGGCGACGGGCATTCAAGGAAATGAGCTGATTCCGTGATTCCGTAAGTAGGTAGTTCTCGGCGGTCCAATGTGTGACGAAAAGCCATCGGTTGTCCCTATACTTTACGTCATCTTCCCACATGCCGGGTCTTAATTATAAATTTCGCTTATTATCGCAATCTCTAGTAGATATCGTATTGCTCCCAGTGCAGTGTGGGGTCGGCTTGGATGATGATGCTCTTTTTGGTCCAGCGCTCGAGCTCTTCGATTAGCGAGGATTCGCGCGTTTTCAGGGCTTTGGCGATTTCCGGATGCAGGCGCAGCGTGAGGCTGCCGGAGTCGACGTCGGGCGCCATCTTGCGCGCTTCAGCTTGAATTTCGTAGCAGAGCGTGGGGATGGATTTCACCATGCCTGAACCGGTGCAATAGGGGCAGGGCTGGCAGAGTGTGCGCTCGAGAGCCTGCTTGGTGCGCTTGCGGGTGATGGCGACGAGGCCGAATTCGTTGAAGCGCAGGACTTTCGAAGGGGCGCGATCGGCGCGAAGGGCGTCCTCGAGAGCGGCCATCACTTTTTCGCGATTGCGGCGCTCTTCCATGTCGATGAAGTCGATGATGATGATGCCGCCGAGATCGCGGAGGCGCATCTGGCGGACGACTTCCTTGACGGCTTCGAGGTTGGTGCGGACGATAGTGTCCTCGAGGCGATTCGAGCCTTTGCCAACGAATTTGCCGGTGTTGACGTCGATGGCGACGAGCGCTTCGGTGTGGTTGATGACGATGTAGCCGCCAGATTTCAGCCAGACCTTCGGGCGCAAGCCTTTGTCGATTTCCTGCTGGATGCCGAATTCTTCGAAGACCGGCGTTTCCTTGGTGTAGAGCTTCACGCGATTCACGAGCGCGGGTTGGAAGCGGCTCATGAACTCGACGACCTTCGCGAATTCCTCTTCTGAGTCGACCCAGATGGCGCCGAAATCGGGAGTCATGTAATCGCGGAGGATGCGTTCGACTAGATTGAGGTCGCGATGGAGGAGCGACGGGGCTTTGCGCTGCTCGGAGCGCGACTTGATTTCCTGCCACGTGCGCATCAGGAATTCGACGTCGGTTTTTACTTCGTCAGCGGTGGCGCTGGCCGCGGCGGTGCGAACGATGAATCCGCCGCCACCCTGGCCCTTGGCTTCGTTGACGAGATGGCGCAGGCGAGAGCGATCTTCGGCGGAAGCAATTTTGCGCGAGACACCGGTGTGATCGAGCGTGGGCATGTAGACGAGATAGCGGCCGGGAAGAGCGACGTGACTCGTGATGCGCGCGCCTTTTTTGCCGAGCGGCTCTTTGGCGATCTGGACGATGATTTCCTGGCCCTGCTTCAGCATGTCGGAAATGAGCTGGGTGCGGCGCGGGGCCGTGCGATGGCCATGGCTATGGCCTCCCGATGGCCCGTGCTGCGGGCGACGGCCACGGTCGGGACGTCCGCCGCGATCGTGACGGCCACCGCGGTCGCGTCCTCCGCGGCGCGAGGGGTTCTGCATGCGCGAGCGGTAATCGTTCTGGACGCGGGCGTTCCAGGGCTGCTTTTCCTGGAGCGGCTGATTTTCGGATGCGGCCGGGTAGCTGTTTCCGGGTGATCCGGTTTCTGTGGTAGCGGGATCTGAAGCTTCGTGCGACGCTTCTAACGATTCCGAGCCGGCTTGCTGGGCTTCGACTTCGGCGTGCGCTGCGGCGTGGGCTTCGTCGGCTTCGGCGTCGAGGTCGGATTCGTGCTCGTCGTGCTCGTCGTCTTCGTCGAGTTCGTGCTCTTCGACGTCGATCACGGTGTCTTCGACTTCGACCACGTCTTCCGATTCGTGGTGCTCGTGAACATCTTCGTCGATCGCGCGGAGGCCGCCGAACGGCGCAATGTGATCCTCTTCGGTGCGCAGCGCGGCTGCTTCACTTTGCGCTTCGGCAACATGCTCGGTGAGAGCGGCGGTTTCTTCTTCCGTGAGTTCGTGATGCGCGGCTTCGAGGGGATAGGTGAGAGGCTCGGCTTCCGCTTCGGATTCGAAGTGGGCGATTTCCGTCTCGGCATCATCGCGAGCGGCGAAGGTCTCGTGGGCTTCGTAGCGGGCATCCGCGTTTGATTCGGTCCGCTCGGAGGCTGAGACGCTCGGTTGCGAAGACTGTTCGGTAGCGCGTTCAGTGACGGGCTCTTCGTGAACCGGTTCGCGAGTTTTCCACTTCGCGATTGACTCGCCGGGCAGAGGCTCGAAGCCTGCGGAGGACGAGTGAGACGAGGTTGAGTGAGACGGCGACGAGTAAGACGATGCTGAGCGAGATGGCGCAGGTGAAGAATAAGACGGCGCGTGCGATGGCGCTGAAGCCTGCTCGGAGGCCTGCTCCGATTGAACGGAGTCCGACGGTGGCGCGGGTGAGAGCGAGTCGCGCGTAGGCTCGGGCGGGAAGCTTGCGGGCGTCAGCGGCGGAGCCGATTCCGGCGGAGCTACAACCGGTGCCGACGAGGGCGCTTTATATTTTGCCAATGATTCGCCGGGAAGGATTGTTGGGACGTAACCGTCCGGCGATGGCGCGGATTCGGTGGAAGGGTCTTCGTATGGGCGGTGCGAAGCGTATTTTGATTGAGGCAATTCGCGGCCATAACGCCTGTCGCCGCCGCGCCCTCCACCGCTACCTCCTCCTCCGCGATTCGGGCGGCCACCACGGCGGCCGCCGCCGCGTCCACCACGAAAATCTCGACCTCCGCCTCCGCGATTCGGGCGGCCTTCGTTGCGATTCTCGAAGCGAGGACGACTCGCGGGAGGCGGATTGTAGCTCGGTACAACATTGCCCGACGGAGCGTGCGCATCCGGAGCTTCGGCGGATTCGTCATGCGCGCCATTGTGGGCAGCGGCATGCGGGGCAGGAGCAGACTCGCTCGATACGGGCGGCGCCGATTCTACATCCAGCGGCTCGAGAGCCGGCGTAGAAGGAGCGGCGGCGCTAAAGACCTGGCCGCCCTGGTCCTGCATCTTCTGAACTTTTTCCTCGGCGGTGGTTACGATGTGGTCGAATTCTTCGAGGTCTTCGAGGAAGTCGCTGACGTAGAGGAAAGCGTCGCTATCGAGTCCGATTTCGACGAAAGCCGATTGCATGCCTGGCAGCACGCGTGTGACACGGCCCTTGTAGATGCTTCCAACTAACGCAAATTCCTTTTCCCGCTCGACATAAAATTCACAAAGCTGTCCTTCTTCCAGAATGGCGACCCGTGTCTCGTGGGGGTTCGCCGAGATAACCATTTCCTTCGACATGAAAACTCCTCAATGGGCATCGAGTGGGAGCGGGCGCGCCGGCAGGCACAGCGAGCACACGGGCTCGGCCAGCTTGGCGCAAGGATGGATTTAGTTGTGACCATGACAGGCCGCCCAGGACGGACGTGCCGTGTGGATGGATAACTACCGTCTTCACCCGATGCAATCCTAAAGTAAATTCGAAATCCGGCTGTCAAACGTGCGCGCAGTCCGGGTACATCTTTCAAAATTTAACCAAATTCAAACCGGGCCTTAATTGACGAAACGCCGCATGCGGACGTTCATCACCAGGCCCAAAGCCAAAAAAACAAAAGCGGTAGACGATCCGCCATAACTCATCAGTGGCAACGGAATGCCGGTGACGGGCATATAGCCGATCACCATCGAGGCGTTCACCAGGACGTGGAAGCCCAGGATTGCGGTGACGCCCATAACCACAAACATTCCGGCACGATCTTTCGCCTTCTGCGCATTATCCACGAGCCGCAGAATCAAGCCCAGATACAGCAGCAAAACGACGATCACTCCAATGAAGCCCTGCTCCTCAGCCAGCGCTGCCAAGATAAAATCCGAATAACGCACCGGCACGAAGCCCAACTGATTCTGGCTGCCTTTGCCGAAGCCCTTGCCCCAGAAGCCGCCGGAACCAACCGCAATCTCCGACTGCAGAATCTGGTAACCAGCGCCGCGTGGATTCTCCTCTGGATGGAGGAAAGTTTCAATACGCTGCTGCTGATAGGGCTTTAGATGAGTCCGCATGTTCCAACCAATCGGAATCATCAACGCCACGAGTACGGCACCTACTGCCAAATGCTTCCATTCAATTCCAGCGAGAAACGCTCCTACAACTGCCACCGGCACCAGCACCATCGCTGTGCCCAAATCGGGCTGAATCAAAATCAGGCCCACTGGTACGCCGGTAAGCAGTGCTACTTTCAGCAAATCCGTGAGCGTGAGCCGATCCGTGCGCACCTCCGCAAAGAAGCGCGCCAATACTATGATTATAATCAACTTCATTAGTTCTGACACTTGCAAATTCACGCCACCCCCTAGGGCCACCCATCTGCGGGCGCCGAAGCGGGAATGGCCGATGGCCAGGACGACGAGGAGAGTTGCCAGGCCGAACATGTAAAGCGCGGGGGCCTGGTCCATTAACGTGTGGTAGTCGATGCGCGAAATCAGGAACATGCCCACCACGCCGATGCCGATCCAGGTGAGCTGTCTCCATTGCAGGCCGGCCATGTTGGCGGCGGCGTGCGTCGAGGAGTAAATTTCGAGGAGACCGATGGTGCTGATCGCGGCAACGATGGCGAGCAGGGCCCAGTCGAAGTCTTGAGTGCGCGGACGGTCTTTCATAATTCTAGAGCTTTCACCTGCTTGCTCCACCGACGGTCGCGACCAGAGGACGAACTGGAGCGGGGGGCGGGGAAGTTACGCCGGCAGTCTGCTGCGTGCCGGCGCTTTTCTTGTCGTAGAAGGCTTTCACCACGTCGCGGACTACCGGGCCTGCCGCTTCGCCGCCGTGCTCCATCGTGTTTTGAACAATGGCTGCGACGACGATCTCCGGATTTCTGCGCGGCGCGAATCCGACGAACCAGCCGTCCATTTTCTTGTTCCCGATTCGGTTGGCTGCGTTGTAGCTCATCAACTGCGCGGTGCCGGATTTTCCGCAGAGATCAACATTCTGCAAGCGCAAATGGTAGCCGGTGCCGCCTCCCTCATTGACCACGCCGTACAATCCTTGCGTCACCTGTTCGACGGCGTTTTCGGAAAGAGGGAACTGAGTGGTTTTCAGATCCGGCATATTTTTCAAGAAGTGAGGCTGCACCAGCGTTCCCGCGCTGGCGACGGCCGCGGCCATGCGCGCGAGCTGGATGGGCGTGACGGTGACGGCGCCCTGTCCCACCGAGACGGAAATTGTTTCGCCCGCGTACCACTTGTGATGGAACACGCGCTCGACCCACTCCTCAGAAGGCATATTCCCCGTTTCTTCGCCGGGTAGATCAACGCCCGTTCTACGGCCGAGGCCCAGGCCGGCTGCGTAGTCGTGAATGCGATCGATGCCGAGCTGTTTGCCGATGGTGTAGAAAAACACGTCGCATGAATCGACGATCGCTTTGTGAAGATCCACGGAACCATGTCCCTGTGGGCGCCAGCAATGAAACGTCCGGCCGTAGAAATTTGCGAAGCCGGGGCAATACACAGTGGTGCTTTCGGGTACAGCCTTGGAATCGAGCATCGCCGCAGCCATCACGATTTTGAAGACTGAGCCCGGTGCCAGCTGCCCTTGAATCGCGCGATTCAGCAGCGGGGTTTCCTTGTCGGTATTGAGCTTTGCCCATTCGTCGGACGGGATTCGAACGGCGAAATCATTAGGGTCAAAGGTGGGGCGGCTGACCATGGCCAAAATTTCGCCAGTGCGCGCGTCCATCGCCACGACGGCGCCTTCTTTGTCCTGCATGTCGTGTTCGGCGATGGCTTGCAAATCGTAATCGATGGTCAACTGAATCGGCTTGCCGGGAATGGCTTCGACGTTGTCGAGGGTGCGCATCGCTTTGCCGACGCTGTTCACGACGACGCGGCGCATGCCGTCTGTGCCTTCGAGGGTTTCGTTGTACTGGCGCTCGAGGCCGGCCTTGCCGACGATGTCGCCGGGGCGGTAGTGGCCGTCGCTCTGGTCCATCTGCTGCGGCGAGACTTCGCCCACGTAGCCAATCGTATTCGCGAGCATTTCACCGTGCGGATAGCGGCGGCGCTGGACCATCAACAATTCGAGGACGGGAATATCGGCGCGGTGCGATTCGACGAAGGCGATGTCTGCGAGGCTCGCGGCCGGCTTGATTACCACGGGCTGAAATTTTGGCTCGTTTTTCGATGCGTCCAGCGTTTGCTGAATATCCTGACGGCTGAGGCCGAGGCCGTCCATGATTTGAGGAATGCTCTTCTCGATGGCCTTCATGTCCTCGCGGAGCAGCAGGATGCTGAAGGAAGGATAGCTATCCACGAGCACCCGGCCTTCGCGATCGAGCATGGCGCCGCGAGGCGCGATAATCGGGATGGAGCGTACGCGATTGCGTTCGGCGAGGTCGGCGAAATGTCCGGACTGGACGACTTGCAGCTTCCAAAAACCGACTAACAACAGCACCACAAAAACTACCGAAGCGTAGGAGACGAGCGCCAGCCGTTCCTGGGGGACCTTCTGATCGTTAACATTCCACGACGGCAATGGAACTCCTGCGCGGGGGTCTTACTTGGCCAGAATGCACTCGGCCCTGACGCGCCCTGATAAGCAAAATCGGGCGGAACCCGAAGCGGCATTTAAAACTAACACCGGCAAAGTGCGCCCGCAAGCCAGCTATGTCCTTTCGGTCAATGTATTGTGCCTAAAATTGGGGCGGAAGGTAGCTGGCCCGAGGGACAGGCGCGGCGAAACAGGAGATTGGAAACAGGCGGCTATTGCCTTCTGCGCAGGCGGTCAAGAAGGGCAAAGAGTACGACACCGACTCCGGCGGTGACGAGCGAATCCAGCAGAAGGCGAAGCGTGAACATCGGCATGGGGCGAGCGAGCAGGACGCGCTCCGTGATGGCCAGCACCACCTGATGGAAATGGAAAAGCATGAATATGAGTCCAAAGCGGGCGATGGGATGCTCTGTGTCGATTCGCGCGCCTACGGAAGAGGCAACATAGCCGACGCACGTTTTCGCGATGCCGTACATGCCGATGGGATTGTCGTGGCTGAGCGCGTCCTGCGCGATGCCGATAGCCGCGCCGAGGAACATGCCGCTTACTGGATTACGGCGGCTGACGCCGAAATAGATCGTGACGAGCAACGGCAAATCGACGAGTTCCGCGACGCGGCCATACTTGTGAAGGAAGGCCTGCAGGACAAGCGCGAGAAAACAGACGAGAGGAACAGCGCCGCCATAGTATTTGTGAACTTCAATATTCGATTCCGATCGGGCGCCGGCGCTCAGCATGGTATCCATGTCAATTATGCGCGTGCGGCAGTGGCTGGCGGCGGGGTGTTGGCGGCGGGGGGAATCGCCGCGCTCGGGGCGGGTTCGTCGGTTTTCTTCGGCGTCAGTTCCTGCTGAGTGAGAAGGACGAGAACATCCTCCAGCCGATCGAGCCTTGCCGCGGGGTCGATCGAAATCACCTGAAACGGGCTGGCAGCCTTGGCGCTTTCCACTTTTCCGATCGGCAAATCCTTGGGGAAAATGTGGTCTTCGCCGGAAGTGAGGATTTTGTCGCCGACCTCGACTTTTTCGCCGATGACGATGTAATCCATGCGTGGATTGGGGTCTCCGCTGCCTTTCACGACTCCGTGGGTGCGAGTGCCGGCGAAAAGGGCGCCAACGCCGCTTTCTTTGTCGTTAATCAGCAGAATCTGCGAAGAAGTGGGAAACACCTCCACGATTTTTCCGACAATGCCTTCGGGAGTAATCACTGCCAGGTTGCGGCGCACATGGTCCCGCTCACCACGATTGATGAAGAGGGTGTGCGAAGTGGGGTCGGCGCTGGCTCCGATCACTTCCGCTGCGAGCATGGACGCTTCGGGATGAGCATTGCGGAAATTCAAAAGGCTGGCGAGGCGCTGGCCTTCGGCGGCTTGACTTTCGAGCTCACGGTTGCGCATGCGAAGCTCGTCGAGCTCCTTCTGCAAGCGCGCATTTTCGGTGCGAGCATTGCGAAGACCGATGTAACCGCTCCACAAGCCGCCAATCCTCGAGAATGACCAGGTTCCCGCGCGCTCCACAGGCGTGAGTGTTTGCACGGTCCAATAGCGAACCAGCCGCACGTTGTTCTCGCGCTTGATCTGAAATGCGAGCAGCAACACTTGCACGAGAATCAGAGCGGCGAGCAGGCTCAGCGGGCGATGGCGCGAAATAAGCGTGTCGGACATATTCGGATACCGATATTCAAAAGTTAAAGCACCGCTCTGTGCGATGGGCTGTTTCAATCAATCGAAACGAGCCGGAGCAAGCGGAAATCGCTCAGCATTTTTCCGGTGCCCAGCACCACCGAAGCGAGCGGATCGTCTGCAATCGAAACGGGCAAGCCGGTTTCCTCGCGAATGCGTTTGTCGAGATTTTTGATGAGCGCGCCGCCGCCGGTGAGCACGATGCCGCGGTCGCTGATGTCAGCGGAAAGCTCGGGCGGCGTTCGTTCGAGAGCCACGCGAATCGCGTTAAGAATCGTAGCGATGCACTCGGATAGGGCTTCGCGAATTTCGCTGTCGTCGATCGTCACTGTGCGCGGAACGCCTTCGATCAGGTTGCGGCCTTTCACTTCGAGCGTGAGCGGCTTCTCGAGCGGATAGGCCGAGCCGATCTCGATTTTGATCTGCTCGGCGGTGCGTTCGCCGACCAGCAAATTGTATTTGCGCTTCAAATAGTGCATCACGGCTTCGTCCATCTCATTGCCGGCCACGCGCACGGAGCGCGAATAGACAATGCCGCTCATGGAGATCACGGCGATGTCCGTGGTGCCTCCACCGATGTCCACCACCATGTTTCCTGACGGCTCTTCGATCGGCAAGCCGGCGCCGATTGCGGCGGCCATTGCCTGTTCCACCAGATATACCTCGCTGGCGCGCGCGCGATAAGCTGAGTCCTGCACGGCGCGCTTTTCGACAGGTGTTATTTCGCTGGGAACTCCGATGACGATGCGCGGATGCACGAGGACGCGGCGGTTGTGCGCCTTCTGAATAAAATAAGTGAGCATGCGCTCGGTGACTTTGAAGTCGGCGATCACGCCGTCTTTCATGGGCTTGATCGCCACCACGTTTCCGGGCGTGCGGCCGAGCATTTCCTTGGCTTCGCGGCCGACGGCCACCACTTCGCCGCTGTTTTTATTGATTGCGACGATGGAAGGCTCGTTGACTACAATTCCTTTTCCGCGCGCAAAGACCAGCGTATTGGCGGTTCCCAGGTCAATAGCCAGATCGGAAGAGAACAGGCTGAAGACCGACCGCATGTTGTAACTGTTTTTCGTCACGTAACGCTTCCCCCAGAATCCGCTTGAGCGCTGCTGCGGCAGCGCCTGCAAGTCAGCTTAAATGTTTCGGCCGCAAGCTTATGCCCAGTTGGTGCAATGGCGCGGTATCTATGGCACCACGACATCAACTTTTTTGATAGCTGTACCACCTCTTCGATTTTGGCCAGTAATCACGATCGTGTGGCTGCCGCGATCCATCGGCTGCGTGAAATACCGGAAATGCCCGTCGGGACGTATATCGGCCACCTGTTCGCCATTGATGATCAGGGCAGCGCCAGGCTCGGTGCGGCCAATCACCTCGACGTTGTTTCCGTGCAGCTCCGTATCGTCCACCTCGAGCAGCATTTCCTGTTCTTTACCCGCGACGACGAGCATAAACTTAAAAGGGTCGCTCTGGTCGCTCGCGTTATTCTTCTCGTCGATCGCGCGCACTCGCCAGAAATAATCGCCGGGAGGAAGTCCCGCGAGTTCCGCGCTGGAACCGACCGTCTTCCGCTCCATCACAACTTTGTTGAACATGGAAGTGGTGCTTACCTGCAATTCATAGGACTTCGCAGTGGTCACGGGTTTCCATGTGAATTGAATAGGATCGTGCTTGGGATCAGCCACGATCACAGCCGCCAGATTGATTGGTTTATCCAATTGCGGCGGGGCCAGCACCTGACTCTTCGTGATCGCGCCGCCGGTGGGAAACGAAGCGCGTTCCCACTGGCCGATGTCGAGGTGTTCGCCGCCGCGATTCAGTTCCGCGCTTCCGTTATCCACGGTGATTTCCTGCTGATTCGTCGTAGGGTCGCTGCGCACAGCCGCGCGGCTATTCGCGCGCACAGAGGCCACGGCATTTTCAAACGAGACTTCTGCCTTCGATCCGGGAATTTCCCATGAGCCCGTCGCGAGGTCTACTTGTCCTGACGAAATATGCACGCCGACTTTCGATGCGCGATCCTGCTGCACCACGTTGTCTTCGACCGTTACGAGCGTGTCTCCCTTCACAGTGTAAGTGGTTCCGTCCGCAAACTGAATTCGAGCCACACCTTCGCCGCCGGTCTGAATCAGATCGCCTTTATCGAGCGAGAGCTGATAGTCGGCGTTCACCCATTGCACCGAGTTGCTTTTCTTCACCTGGACTTTACCGTCGAGGTTGACGAAGCGGGCTTGGCGCGCTGCAGCTGTGGAGCTTTCGTTGGTTGAAGGCGCCGCGATGGAATCGGAGATTTTATTGATCATGCTGGCGGCCATCTCAGGAAATGCGAAGTGGAACGCGGCGAAAACCACTGCCACGAAAAGGACGACGACCAGCACTACGGTCCGGTATCTGACCGTGTGCCAGTACACCTCCACCCGCGATATCTTCGGCTTCTCAGCCGCCGAGATTTTTCCGATTGGCATGGCGATTTGGGGCCAGTTTTGCAATCTAGCATAGGGATATAGGCCTTTCAACTTGGCCGGGGAAGAGGATGCGAAACCGCTAACAGCAAGAAAGCACCATGTTTTCTCGTCACTTACGGGAGGTTCGCGAAGAAGTGCCAGGGATCCGGAAGCAGGCCGGAACCGAGCCATCCTGATCTGGATGCTGACGGGAAGGCGAGATGGTCCGGTCCCTTCGGAGCCATTTTGGAGGTTGACCTCAGGTGCTTGCTTTAGGGAGACTAGAAACTCGAATTGGCGCCATTTTCGTCCTCCTGGCTGCCGAATCGAGGCATCGTCGCCCGTAAAGGCCGACCTAGAATTTCGCTGCGAGGCACATAGTCATGAATGAATCGATTGGGGAACTCCTTCCACCGACACGAATTATGCTCACGCCGGGCCCGTCATGCATGGACCCGCGTGTGTACCGCGCCCTGGCTACTCCGCTCGTGGGGCATATGGACCCGTGGTTCATCAACATGATGAACGACGTTCAAGCGCTTTTGCGCCAGGTGTTCCAGACGCAGAATCGGATCACGTTTCCGATATCTGCCTCCGGGTCGGGCGGAATTGAAGCGGCCGTTTTGAATCCCTTGGAAGAGGGCGACGAGTGCATTGTGTGCGTGAATGGTTGGTTTTCCGAGCGCATGGCCATCATTGCGGAGCGCAGCCGGGCGAAAGTGATTCGGGTGGAAGCGCCTTATGGGCGGACGGTCGATCTCGATGATGTGCGCCGCGCGGGCAAGGGCAAGAAAATAAAATTCGTGGGGCTGGCGCATGGCGAGACGTCCACGGGAGTGATCCAGCGCCTCGACGACTTTCGCAAAGTGGCGGATGAATTCGGAGCGTTGCTTGTTGTGGACGCGGTCGCAACGCTCGCAGGCGTCCCGCTGGATATCGACCGGCAGCGCATTGATATTTGCTTCAGCGGCTCGCAGAAGGCTATCAGCGCGCCTCCGGGAATGGCGCCCATCACCGTGAACGCGCGGATGGAAGACGTGATGCGCGCGCGCAAGACGCCCGTGGGAAGCTGGTATTTCGATCTCACTCCGATTATGACGATGTGGGGAAGCGAGCGTACCTATCACCACACGCCGCCGATTTCGCTGATCTACGGAATGCGCGAAGCGTTGCGGCTCGTACTCGAAGAAGGGCTCGAAGCGCGTTGGGAGCGCCACCTGCAGAACCAGCGAGCGCTGGTCGCCGGAATCGAGGCGATGGGACTTGAGCTATTTGTCGAGAATCCTGCGGAGCGGCTAGTCACGGTGACCGGAGTAAAGGTTCCGGCAGGAGTGAATGACGGCCGGGTGAGGCAGCAATTGTTGGACGAATTTAACATCGAAATCGCGGGCGGCTTCGGCCCGATCAAAGGCAAGCTCTGGCGGGTGGGGTTGATGGGATATTCCAGCCAGAAGACCAACGTGCTGCTGTTTCTGGCGGCGTTTGAAAAAGTGCTGCTCGATCATGATTTTCGGGTGCCGGCGGGTGCTGGTGTAGGCGCTGCGGTGCGAAGCTATCAACAATCTGAGCATCCCGCAGCCGTCGGGGCTCGAAAGTAGCCGCGCTGGAAGGATCAATGGCCAAAGCAACGTTTCCGACGATTCCAAACGCAGGCGCGATGAGCGAGTTCATCGGGGCGTTCGATGTTCCGTCGAAAGTGACGGACTTCGTATACCGCTGCCGCTTCTCGCACTGCTGGAACGGAATCGCCACGCGCCATGCCGACACGATGGATTGCAAGTTTTTCGTGGACGGAAAAGGTGTGGTGCTGGGGCTAGCGCATCCCGGCTTCGTGGAATTCCGCACGCGCTCGGGGCGCAATTTAACGGATCGCGAGGCGAGCTACATTGGCGCCGAATACCTGCGCGAGCGGCTCGAGCAGGAAGACGAGCACGCGCTCTACGATGTTTCCGCTTCCGATGTTCTGCGAATTATCGAAAAGCTCGGCATCAAATAAACTGCAAATAGCGTTAGTCAGCGCCCTTTTTACGGTAGTACGTGAAATCGTATTCGACCGACCACGTCTTCCCGCCGTCTTCGGATCGCTGGCTGAATTGCCTTACCTCGTCCGGCCCGACGTTAAAAAATTGTAGATGGCGCGTGGCCTTCTTTCCGTTTTCGTCCGTGTCGGCGTAATAATCCATCGTGGTTCCGTTCAGGTGCCCGGAGAAAAATATTCTTCCACCGTTGCTGTCCACCCAGTATTGCTCCCACTTCTTCGTATTTGAATCGTAGATGTTGAAGCTCTTCCCGGTATTGCCGCGTCCGCCGGTCCAGTTCTCGAGCACCACGCAATCGTCGAGAATTTTCTGGATGCTGCTTGAGCCGACCACCTGGTCAGCTCCGGTCTGCTTTACCGTCCACTCGCCGACCCAGAAATCGAATTGCTTGTGCTCCGGGCTGTACTTGCAAGGGAACGCGTTGTGGTCGGCCTTATCGAGATCTTTGGCGAAGCGCGGGTCATCCTTCAGCAGGATGAGATCGGGATCGGATGAGAAGATTTCTCCCGGACCGTATCCGGTATTGAGAATCTCATCGATCTTGGCAAAGGCTTTTTCCCGGTCACCCATTCGCGCATAGGCCTTCGCTGTTCGCAAGAGAACGGAGAATTGATGGAAACCGAGGCTCCCGGCCTTGTCGTAGCACTCGATCGCTTTTTGATACTGTCCGATTCCGGCCAGCGCGACGCCCCAGCGATACCAATCCTGCCCGTTGGCCGGATTTGCCTTTGCCAGCGCCTCGTAGGCTGGCGCAGCTTTCTGCCAATCCTTCGCGTTGTAGTAGCCGTCCGCGGCGGTTTGTTCGGCGTTCTGTGATTGCGCCTGGATATTGCTAATGCCGGCAAGCCCGATTGCGAAGGCCACCAGCGCCCGGCACAAATTTCGGCTGCAGCGATTCATAGCGTTTCTCCTGAACATGGTTTCCCGCGCGCTGGAACAGAGAATGTCTGTGGCGCTTTAGACGGCGCAAAAGTAAGCGGGAGAGCAGTCTTTTTGCGGCTGTTCAGTGCTTAGTCGGTGAGAGAAACGCGATGCGCGAGAGTGTCCACTATCGGTGCGACTATGGGGCGTCAGATTTCGCTTTTTCCGCCGCCGGTGGCTTCGAATTTTTCGGGATGCTGCGGATGTAATTCACCAGGTTCCAAATGTCTTCGTCCTTCAGGCGATCCGCTTCGGAGGGCATTTCGGCGCCGTTACCATTCTTGATCACATAAAACATTTCGCCGTCGGTGACTGATTTCAGGGCGGCGGGATCGCGATAGTCCGGCATCTTGAGTTTCATGTCGACGGCCAGATCGCCTTTGCCGTCTCCGTCGACTCCATGGCACATCGCGCAATCGTAGCCATATTTCTTTTTTGCCGACTGCCAACGAGGCTGCAGTGGGTTTCACGGGATTCACCACTTTGAGCGCTTCCGGTGGAATCTTCGCGGCGGCAGACGGCGAAGACGGTTTCTGTTCAGCGGCCGGGCTGTCTTGGCTCTGTTGAGCGGGACACGAAAACGTTAGAAATAGCGATGCTACAAGAACAAGGATGCGCGTCCACATGGCAGCCTCCGGATGCGATTGGGCGGATTGTACGCCTGTTCAGGACAGAGGGATGCGGATTTGTGCCGTAAATCTGTTCGTTACGCGTCCGAAAGAGATTCGCCGAAACTCGTGGTGTCCTTCAATTCACCGGCTTCGAGGATCTCACCGCACTCGAGGCACTCGACGTACTGCGAATCGTCGTCTTTCGCGATCAAGCGGGTGCGGGTGTGTTGGCAGGCGGGTTTCGGTGGATGTGTCATCGCAGTTTCAATACAAGTCTAACTGCATTGTAGCATCGCGCCTTACGCCGCAGAATAGAACGCGCGGTTGACAAACGAGCAGATTGCAACTATCAGTCAGTCTGCTTTGAAGTCGAAAGCGGAGAAACAGTGAGCCCCGGAACGACCACGCAAGAGAAGCTTGGCAGCGCGCTTTTCTACGGAATTGTGGCGATCCTTGCCTATCTTGCATTTCGCGTTTTCGAACCCTTCCTTGCATCGCTGGCCTGGGCGGTGATTCTGGTGGTTCTCTTTTTTCCGATGTACGAGCGGTTGGCGAAAAAGTGGGGAATGACGACGGCAGCCGTCGCGAGCACGATTGGCGTGACGCTGATTCTGATTGTTCCGGCGATTTTCATCATGATTGCGTTCGTCCGCCAGGGATACGAAGCTGTGCAGTCCATTCAGCTGCAAGTTGCCTCCGGCCATTTCCGTTGGGTAAACGATCTTGTGGATGCGCCTTCAGCGGCGATTTCCCGAGGTCGAGGCGACCGACCTGGCGAGCTACACTCGCGCGGCTATGCCGAACGGATTGCCGCGTATGTGGCCAGCCAGATTGGAACGGTGCTGCGCCACACGGCCGGGTTTGCTTTTCAGCTTTCGGTGACGATTCTGGCGATGTTCTATCTTTTTCGCGATGGGCCTTCGCTGGTTGACCGCCTGCGCGAGGTGCTGCCCTTCGAGGGACGTTATCGGGATCGAATGATTCGGGATTCGCGCGATCTGATTTTCGCCAGCGTGACGTCGAGCATTGTAGCGGCTGCCGCGCACGGTTTGCTCGGCGGCCTGGCGTTTGGATTGACGGGAATCGGAGCGCCGATTTTCTGGGGAGTGATGATGGGATTTTTCTCGCTCGTGCCCGTGGTGGGCTCCGCGTTGATCTGGGTTCCGGCGTCGATCAGCCTGATGCTCGAAGGCCACATCTTGCGCGGCATCATTCTTGCGCTTATCTGCAGCGTGATTGTAGGAATGATCGACAACATTATTCGTCCGTGGCTCATCAGCGGACGGGCTGAGATGGGTGGTCTCGTGGTCTTTATTAGCGTTTTGGGCGGTATCGCGGTTTTCGGGATGTTGGGCGTCGTGCTTGGGCCGATTGTCGTAGCGTTGGCCGCCGGCCTGCTTGATTTATACGCCCCGAGCGCTGCTAGAAACCGCCCGCTGGAAGCGGGTGGGAGCTAAAGGCATGGCGTGCTAGAGTAGCGCCGCTTCGGAATTCGCGATGAGTAAAAACTCCAACTCAAAACACGCCAGCAGCCTGCCGCCTGAAAAGCTACGGTGGCATTGTGATCCCGCTCGGATCCCATTCGAGACCACCGCAGAGGTGGAACCGACCGTCAATGATATGGGGCAAGACCGGGCGATGCGTGCGCTGCGAATGGGCGTCGAGTTGAAAGCATCGGGCTACAACCTTTTCGTGTGCGGGCTTTCCGGGACCAGCCGCGGCGGGATGATTGTGCGCATGGTCGAAGAGATGCATCTCGAGACCGAGACCGCCCCGGACCGCTGCTATGTGAATAACTTCAAGAATGCTGACCGGCCGCGGCTGCTCACTCTTCCGCGCGGGCAGGCGAACGCGTTCAAGAAAGAAGTGGAATCGGGCATCGATTTTCTTCGCCGGCGCATTCCGCAGGTTTTCGAAGGCGAGCCTTTCCAACGGCAGAAGACACGAATTGTCGAGCGGTTCACCGTGCGCGAGAAAGAATTGATGGACGATTTCACGCGGCGCATCGCGCGCGAGCAGTTCGCTCTGGGACGCATGCAAGTGGGCGCGGTGGCGCTGCCGGAGATTTTTCCTGTGCTCGAAGGGCAGATGGTTCCGATCGAAGAAATCCCCAAGATGGTGCAGGAGGGCAAGCTCGAGAGCGTCGCTGCTGAGGATCTGGAGCGGAAGTACGACCAGTTCCGGCAGGAATTTACAGTTGTGTATCGGAAGACGCTTTCGCTTTCGCGCGAACTCGCGAGCGAGATGAGTTACCTCGAGCAGGAAGCGGCTTCGGTGCTCGTCGATGGGGTGATCGAAGAGCTGAAAGAAAAATATCCGAACCCGCAGATCTCCGAGTATCTCGAAGAGGTGCGGCACCATATTTTGGACAATCTCGACCCATTCAAAGAGCGGGAGGGCGAGGACGACCAGCCACCGTCGGAGGGCGGCGGAGGCCCGCGGCAGGAGCGCACGGACCGCGATCCGTTCCGCGTGTACGGCGTGAACGTGATTCTCGCGCACGGCGAGCAGGAAAAAGTTCCTGTGATTTTCGAGACGATTCCCACCTACGCGAATCTCTTCGGCACGATTCATCGCAGCTACGACACGCGTGGCGGCTGGAATTCGGATTTTATGGATTTGCGCGGTGGTTCTCTGCTTCGGGCGGACGGCGGCTTCCTTGTGATGTACGCGCTGGATACGCTGACGGAAACCGGCGTGTGGCGGACGCTCAAGCGCACTTTGAATCACGGCAAGCTCGAAATTCAGCCGGTGGACGTGTTTTTTCCTTTCAGCACGGCAGCGCTCAAGCCGGAACCGATTGAGATTCAGGTGAAAATCATCCTGATCGGCGATCGCGACATGTACGAGCTTCTCTACGACTACGAAGACGACTTCAAGAAAATTTTCAAAGTCCGCGTGGAATTCGATGAGGAGATGGCCTGGAGCGAAGAGGTGATTCGCCAGTACGCGGGCCGTTTGCGCAAATTGAGCGACGACGAACATCTTTGCCCGTTCGACCGCACCGCCGTAGCGGCGCTTCTCGAGCATGGCGTGCGGCGCGCCGGCCGGAGAGGAAAAATTACGGCGCGATTTTTCGATCTGGCGGACCTGGCTCGCGAAGCGTCTTACGTGGCGAAGCATGAGAAAGCAGCGGTGGTGACAGGCGAGCACGTCAGAAAAGCGCAAGAAGCGCAAATCGATCGCCATAATCTGACGGAAACAAAAATCCGGGAGATGGTGGAGCAGAATCTGCTGTTCATCGATACCACCGGCGCTCGCGCGGGTCAGGTGAATGGTCTGAGCGTGCTCGAAATCGGCGGCTACGCATTCGGCAAGCCCGTGCGCATCACGGCCGCGGTGGCGCTCGGCAAACTGGGAATCATTAACGTGGAGCGGGAATCGAATCTGAGCGGCCGCTTTCACGATAAGGGCGTGCAGATCATATCCGGATATTTGCGCCGCACATTTGCGCAGGATAAGCCGCTCTCGCTATCGGCGAGCGTGTGCTTCGAGCAATCCTACTCCGGCGTGGATGGCGATAGTGCGAGCTCAACGGAGATCTACGCGATTCTCTCGGCGCTCTCGGAAATTCCCATCAAGCAGGAATTATCGGTCACCGGGTCAGTGAACCAGCAGGGCGACGTGCAGCCGATCGGCGGAGTGAATCAGAAAATCGAAGGATTTTACGATGTTTGCAAGCTGAAGGGCTTCACCGGGTCGCAAGGTGTTCTGATCCCTGCTGAGAACGTCGAGGACTTGATGCTTCGCGATGAAGTGATTGACGCAGTGGCGAAGAAGAAATTCCACATCTATCCGGTGGCGACGATCGAGCAGGGAATTGAAATCCTCACCGGAGTTCGCGCCGGCAAACGCGGCAAGACCGGAAAATTCGAACCGGGATCAGTGTTCGCGGCGGTTGATTCGCGCCTGCGTGAGATGGCCGACACTCTGCGAAGGTTCGAGAAATAATCGCAGCAAAACTTCAAATCAAGCGCCGCATCTGAACGGTAACTTGAACCGATTGTCCATTCCGCTGAATCAACAGCTTGTATTTGTGCCCCACCTGGCGGAAAAGCGCGCGAATCGAAGCCAGCGTCAAATCTGCTGCGGGTTCGTCGTCAATTCCCGCAATAATGTCACCCTTCAGAACTCCCGCTTCCGCTCCCGGCGTTCCGGCCTGCACTGACGCCACTTCGAAAGTGAGAAGCCCCGGCCCCTTGGCGACTACCGCAATTCCGCTCTTGTCTTCCTGCTCGTAATCCTCGAAATGAGTGTTGGGATCGAGAATGAGTTGCTGATGCGCGTAATCGAAAATTACCGTAAAGCGCCGAAGTATTCCGCCGCCGATCACGCCTGCGCGATTATTGTCGAGGATGGAATTAGCCCCTGCATGAACGAACGCCGCGACGGGTCCCTCGAATTTCGTATCGGCCGATTTGAAAGTCCGTCAAACGGCCGAGAGCGACCGTTGCGCCCCCTTCGATTTGCGGATCGGAGGCATTGATCGTCTTCACATGCGAAGAGAAAATGCGATGTGCTTCGCTAAACCGATCTGAGACGAGCACAGAGGCATCAAGCGCCGTGCTGACTACGAAATCTTCGTCATGGGTTTTCATGCCTGCCAATTTGAAACTCGCTTTGATGACCGGCATGCCCTTATCAAACCGAAGCGGAAATGATGGTCCCCTTTCCCGAGTACTTGTACGCGGCAGGATCGTAGAGCCGAAGCGTCTGGCGGCCGTAATCTATCTCCACGACGACGCGGCTGAAAAAATCGGCGCCCAGCGTTCCTTGATAGGGTCGCCCAACCTCCTGCGAAAAATCTGGCTTATCGATCTTCGGAAAATCAACGAAGGGTATGTCGACGCCGGGGAAATTCAAGATCGCATCCTTAAGATCGCTCGATCCGAGATCGGCAGCTCGGGCAGGGCTGATTGACGACGAAGCGGCTGTGGAATCAAGCACGAACAGGGACGGCTGGCTTTTGTTTACATCCGCGGGAACAAAAATAAGATTCTCAAGGAATTCGGCGGGGATCTCGGCGGCATTGCCGCCGAAGGCGAAGCGCGCGGGCGCTGGCGTTTGCTGGGCTGCCGTTTGCTGGATTGCCATCCGCGAATTCGCAGACGAACTAAGATGAGATGCAAAGCCAACGAGTACTGCCAGGACGGCTCCGAAGCCAAACGTCACGCGGCGCATGATTTTGCTTTGCTCTCCTCGTATTTACACGCACAACCAGAACATCGCGATTATACGTTTATCGAACCGGCGCGAGATATCCTTCGCGGGCAAAGATCTGATACTCGGGCGATTTTATTGATTTCATCGACTCGGGGCCGGGTTGCCCGTCAGCGCCGAGAATCTGCACGGTGAGCGAATGGAATTTTCCGTCGTGTTGAGGCGCGATGCCCAGGACATATTGATGCCGCAGAGCGGACGCAATCTCGCGATAAATCGTGACGAAATCATTCGGCGATTCAGGAAAGTAAGCGCGTCCGCCGGTGATTTTTGCGAGCGATAATAGCGCCGAATCGGCCTTCGCAAAGGTCACCGGATTCGCCGGCTCTTCTGTCTCGTCAGGTTTTGGCGCGGCTTTTGATTTCTTTTTCTTTGTGCTTGGAGGGTGCCGCAAAGATCCGCCCAGCGCCACCGCGAACAATACCGTGTCGTCCTTCTTGAGTTTTTGCGCCAGCGCATCCCAGCGCTCCGGCGGCGAAGAATCGAGGCCCGTGGTGAGCAGCACGATTGCTTTCTTTCCGTGAAGCGGCGCAATCCAATCGAGAACGGTCGAAACGGAATCGTAGAAGTTGAGATCGCCCATGCCGAGTGTGTATTGAACCTGGCCCAATGCAGCCGCCAGCGCAGACTTGTCGGGCGTAAAGGCAAGGATTGCCTGCGGCGATTGAGAATATGAGACCAGAGCGACTTCGTCGTCCGCAGCAAGCCCATCGAGAAGTGAGTAGGCGGCGGTCAGGTGCTCCGCGTGAATCAAATAAACTGCGGGGCTGGTCTCGAGCATCACGAGCACTTGCGCGGGAGCCTCGATAGGCGCAAAGAAAACAATTGGCTGTTCGATGCCGTTGTCCAGGACGCGGAAGCGGTTTTGCTGCAGGCCCGCCACAAATTTGCTTTGGCGATCGAGGACGCTAGCGTCAATTTTGACGATTTCAGTTGTGGTCTGAATTCCTGCTTGTGGAATCCCAGCGGTTTCCTGCGCGTGCAGACCGGATAAGAAGCAAAAAAGGAAGCTCGCCACCGCGATAGGAAATGCCAGAAAAAATCGGCAGCCGCGAAGGCTACTGAACGTACGAATCAAAGTAGATGCCGTGCGAATCCTTCCACCAGCCGCTGATTCCGGTGTGAATGTGGCGCGTGATAACTTCCGGTTTTACCGCCTGGAGCCAGTCGGTGGAAGGAGGTGGCGTGGTGGAATCCTTGGCTTTTGCCATTTCTTCGGCAAGATGCGCCATCACCTTATCCCACGGAATTTTGGCGATATCGGCAGCGCTCAATCCGGAAAGTTTTTCCGGCAGAAGGGAGCGCTCGTGTGCGAGTTCTCCAGTGGTGAGAATGCTGGAGGCGGGGGCAGTGTCGGGCTTGGCGTCCAGCCGGGACATTGCCTGGCGGATGAGCGCTTTGCGCGGCGCCGCAAAAAGCATTGTGGGCGTCACCGCGACGTAATAGAACTCACGCTTTTTGACTCCCGTCTTGGGATCGGTATTCGGATACACAAGGTCAAGGTAGGTGGTAGTCCCTGCTGTATCCTCGCCGACGATGAAGGTTCCTCCTGCGGCGCGCAGGATACGAAGAACATCCTGAGGCTTCTGAATCGAAATCGCGTAGGTCCGCAGATCCGTTCCATCATCGGCGAACGACGTTTCCGATGCCACCTCACCGGTAAAGAGCTGAAGGGCGTCGGTAATCGGCATGCCGAGAAATCCCTGCGCCATTTTTTCGTACATTTCCACGGCGGCTGCCTGCTGCGACGTCAACATCGGTTCAGCCGCGGCGCGAAGCATGTGATAAATCGCGACGAAGTCAAAACGCGAAATGCTGAAAATCGGCCCGGCGTTTACGGCCGGCTCGGTAACGAACGAAGTACCACTTGTGCCGGCAAAATCAAATACTCCACCAGCAGTGGCATCACCCAGCATCGCCCCGCGAAATCGGGTGGCCTCTCCAGCAAAGCTAACGCTTCCGCCGAAGACGCTGATTCGATCGAGGCGCAAATTCACGGCAAACTTGGTGGCCGGTTTTTCCAACTGCGCAGGAGCTAAAATTTTTGTCAGGTTCGGGAAGCGCGCAAAAAACTCGAGGGCCGAATCGGCGCCGATGAATGGGCGGATCGACGTCGTACTCGGGAAGTTGCGTCACCGAATCGGCAGGTTTCCCTTCTGCGCCGAATCGCACGATGAGATCCTCGATCACGGACTTTTGATCGGCGAGAAAATAGTATTTCGGCGTGAGGGCGGTGTAGGAAACGTCCGTTCCGGTGGCGCGCGCTTCCACTTTCGTCCCTTGAAAATCGTAGCTCATTACGGTGGGCACTTCTTTGCCGGTGGCTTTGTTCGCAGCGCGCAACTTTTCGACGATGGCTGTTTTCCCGTGCGCATCGTACACGACGAAAAATCCGGTCACCGGAGGAGCCGCAGCATCGGTTCCCGGTTTTTTTTCCGATTTCGGATTCAAAACAACTCCCACGACGGCGGGATTATCGAGAAGTGATAACACTTCCGCTTGCTCTTTATCCGAAGTCGCCGGCCCATTTTTGGCAATGTTTTCACGCATGCTCTTAAAAAGCGTCTCGCGTGCGTGCGCAAACTGTGGATCTTCAAACAGTTGCACCACGTGGTTCGTCTTTTCCGCGCTCGTCACCGTTCCCATGCCGTGCCAATAGGCAAAGAATACGGTACTCGCGGGCAATCGATCAGAAAGAGACGGAGTTTGCGCGAATAGAGGCGCACCGGCAGCGATCAGCAGAAGCAGCGGGACAGCAATTCGAAATCGGCGCAAGCCGGGACTACCTTATGAATCGTATTCAAATGCACCACCTCCGCGGCTTGCCTTCAACGTACGACAGCGGCCAGCGGCTCAGAGACTCAGTTCCCTGGCGCTGGTTTTGCAGCCGCAGAAGCGGCGGGAGATCCTCCGCCCTTGGGAGTGCTCAGGTAACCCTTCGCGTGATCCTTCGAGACTTCGAAGACGACGATCTCATAAGGCGATCGCGCGCCTCGAACGTAAAACTGCACAGGTTCACCGACGGTCTTATCCTTTTTTTCGATCGACTTGTCGTCAGCCACCACGTTCATCGTGTACTTGAAGCGCTTGGTGTCCACTTTGTTCAGCTTCACCTGGATGGGACCGACGTGCTGGACTCCTTGTTGCTTGTTGAGATCGAATTCGAAGATGTCGCGTTCGTTGAGGCGCTTGAGCTCTTCCACTTCGTCATGGTTACGCGCGATCAGTCCGCTCTGCACGCCAAGATCGCCGACGGTGCTCTGAAGCTTGCTTTTGGTCGCTTCCAGATCGGCTTTGGTTGCAGCAACGTCGCTCTTGGTCCCGCTGATATCCGTGGCCACCTGGCCTAGTTTCGCGGACGTGTCCTGTTCCACCGCGCCGATTTGCTCGCGCAATTTCGCGTTGTTCACTTCCTGTTGCCGCTTTAGAGAGGCTGACAGAGACCGCGCCTGCGCCAATTCGTCCTGAGTAAGGCCGAGCTTTTGCGAAGTCACTTGCAACTGGCCCTTCAGGTCAGCAAGCTGCGTATTCGTTTTTTCCAGCTCCGAGCCCAGGACGCGACTCTTCTTATCCGCGTCATCAAGGCCCTTTCTCATTGCCTGCCTCTCTGCGTAGCTGGCGAACAACAGATATCCAACGAGCACAAAGGCAACTACAAACAGCAGAACGACCCATCGAGGCAGGGCCGCCACTTCTGCCACTGGTTCTTCAGGCTGGGGATGGGGCAGCGGCGTAGAACTCAAACTCATAGATCTCCTTCCGGCGGCGGAGCCGCCTTATTTCGATGTGCCGAATTATGGCTGAGGAGCAAGAAGTTGTCTATGCCTTGCGACGGCGATTGTTTCCTCTGCGACGAGGCCAAATCGCCTCCACAGTAGTTGTAAGGCCGCCACGCGGCGTGAATTCGCCCGTAACGCGGCAACTCACCGGTCGAGCGGCAGCAACAATATCGCGAAGCATCCGATTGACGGCATTCTCATAGAAAATTCCGAGATTTCGGTACGCGAGCAGATACATCTTCAGGCCTTCAATTCGAGGCAAACTTTGCTCGGTTCATATCGGATCGTGATCTTGCCGTAGTCTGGCAGTCCGGTCTTCGGGCAAACAGATGTGTATTCCGGAAATTGAATGGTGATCTCGTAGCCGGGAAAGTGGTTGGGCCACGTCTCCAGCTTGGGTAAGCGGGCGTCAATTCCCGCCATCGAGTGAGCGTCAGTGTATTGGGGCATTCTCTCCTCTGAAGCGACAATTCTAACCATATAGATTCTACACTTTGCGCCCGATTCATCCCATCTTGCCTGCGCGAGATATTTTGAGTATGCTGCGTGGAAATACGGACGCCCAGACCCGTTAGAGGCGAGGCTAGCCACTCGGATGATTTGTCCGCAATGCCGGAGTTCAGACTGCTTCCGCTCACATCGAGACGGAGTCTTTGATTTACTCGCGACGTTCATAGGCCACAAGCCCTGGCGATGTCACACATGCGACAAACGCTTCTACGCTCGCCGCGTTGCATACACGTTTAGCCGTTACGCGCACTGCTCAAAATGCGGAAACTTCGATCTGGAACGAATCTCGCGCGGGCGTGTTGAGGACGGAACCGGGATTTCTTTGAAGCGCCGGCTCGGCATTCCCGCCTACCGCTGCGATTTTTGCCGGCGACGGTTTTTTAGCGTCCTATCTTTTCGCCGGATTGTGCCTTCGACAAGCCGCAGCACCAAACCAGCTGAGCGCCGAAGAGCCAAACCCTGCCTCGCGGGTTTCCGGGTTCGAATCGACTTAGTTTCGAGCCCCTCTCGGCGAAACCCCTATCCGTCCCAAGCACCTTCTCAGAATCGCCTTCCGGTCGTTGTAACGCACAATTAACATTCCCGTCACGGGTGGTTCAAGGCGGGCACATAAGGTTTGCCGTCCCCATAATTGGTCAAAGGGGGAGGCGCGGCTTGAAACTCGGGTGGTCTCTCTCCGCGCTGGTGCGAAATAGCTGCAACTCTTTGTGTTGCTTTTCATCTCCGTTAGGCCGGCACGATCGCCGAGTCGGTTGTGGATAAACGCCGGATTCGCGGCAACCGGGCGGCGAGCACGTGGGGTTGGTGGGCCATGGGCTTGGCCGAACCCGGGGCTAGCGCTGGCAGTAGGTTGAAAGTTTTAAATTCAAGGAGGAAGGGAATGCGAGCACTTGCACTATGGATTCTGGCGTTCGGCATCGCCGCTTCTCCGGCGATTGCACGAGCCGCTGGAACGGGGGATGACAAGGATTCAACCGCTGCCAAGGCAGCGGACGCTGCGAAAGCCGCAACCGACAATAAGACGCCGGCGGCTTCTTCCAAATCGGATGCGCCGGCAAAACCGGCCTCGCCGACGTTGGAAAACGAACTTCAACAGCTTCGCGAACTGCTCGAGGCGCAGTCTAAACAACTGCAGGAGCAGAACGACGCATTGAAGGAACAGCGTCACGAAATGGAAGTGATGCAGCAGAACCTGAGAGCCGTGAATGCTCCTCTCGAGAACGAGGGTGCGTTGCCGGCCTCCAGTTTGGCTGCCCAACCAGCGTTTTCTGCCGGCTTCGTTGCTTCGCCGGATGAAGACAAGCCCGATGCGTATCAGATCCGCTTCAAGGGAATCACGATTACGCCCGGCGGCTTCATGGCGGCTGAAGGTGTTTACCGCCAGCGTGCCATCACAAACGACGTGAACACTGACTTCAAGGGAATTCCGTTCACCGGCGCCTCCATCGCCCACGTCAATGACTTGAACTTTTCCGGACGCCAGTCTCAGATCAACGCCCGCGTTCAAGGCAAGCTCGGAGACGTCAAAGTCGGTGGCTATTTCGAGGGCGACTTTTTGTCCGCAGGCGTCACCTCGAATAACAACCAGACAAATAGCTACACCTTCCGCCAGCGTCAATTCTGGGCGCAAGCTGCCTTTGAAAGCGGCTGGACCTTCACCGGCGGCCAGATGTGGAGCTTGGTCACCGAAACCAAGAAGGGAACTGAGCCAACAACAGAAGCCCGGCCAATGACGATCGACGCGCAGTATAACGTCGGCTTCAGTTGGGCCCGGCAGTTCGGTTTCCGGGTCTCGAAAGCCTTCGCGGACAACAAGCTGACTGTTGCGCTGTCAGTGGAAGATGCACAGACCACTTTCGGCGGCAAACTCCAGACCCAGAACACCTTGATTGCTGCACCCGGCGATTTAGCTGGTCTTTACAACAACGAGGCAAACTATTCCTTTAACAAGAGCCCGGATTTTGTCTTCAAAGCAGCGCTCGATCCAGGGTGGGGCCACTACGAAATTTTCGGCGTGGTGGGCACGTTCCGCGCGAGAATCTTCCCCTGCGCAGGAGCGACCGCTGCAGCGCCGTGCCCCATCAACGACTCTACAATCTCGGGCTCTTTGGCGAACAACCAAGCCATCACCGCAGGTGGAATCGGCGCAAATGCTCGCGTGCCGCTCTTCCATCACAAACTTGACGCCGGCATTCACTTCCTCGGTGGCTCGGGCGTCGGCCGGTACGGCAACGCCACTCTCGCCGACGTGACCGCGCATCCCGACGGGACCCTCGTTGGGCTGCGTTCCTATCAGGCTCTCGGATCGCTGGAATTTCACGCGACTCCCAAGCTTGATATCTACGCTTATGTCGGTGGCGAATACGATGGGCGCGCTGCCTACGTTGACACCAACGGTCATGGCGTCGGTTATGGCGCCATAGGAGTCGCTGCGCCGTTCATCAGAAATGATGGCTGCTCAGTCGAACTATCTCCTGTGAACCAGAACACGCCGGCAGGCACGAACACCGTGAGCGGTGCCGTTACACCGGCGAACTGCCAGGGCGACATCCGCAACATCATCGAGGGAACTCTCGGATTCTGGTATCGCTTCTACCAGGGACCGAAAGGCCGCTTGCAGTATGGGCTTCAGTACTCGTACGCGGTTAAGAACACGTGGACCGGCACAGATGCGTCAGGCGAAGGTTCCTTCACTCCGCATGCCATCGACAACATGGTCTTCACCTCGTTCCGCTACTACCTCCCGTAGGTGGTCGCGTCGTAGTGGTCGAGCAAGAGTTGCAGTTTAGAAGTTGAATCGGTTTGAAGAAGGGCGCTCCCGAAAGGGGCGCCCTTTTTCTTTGCTGGTCGTCGTCGGACCGAGAAATCTCGCCTAGCCTAATGGGCCGCGTCGGGAACCAAGCGCCGAAGCGTGTCTTCCACTCCTTGCGGCTTGAAACCAAACGGGCCAGGACCTGACTTGTAACTCACCCGTCCATCGCGGTCTATGACGTAAAGCCGATCCGGCCAGCCTGTGTAGGCTCGTTCGGTCACATTATCGAAGCCATCGACGACAGCGGGAAATTTGATGCCCAGTTTCACCACGCACAGCTGCCCCATCTCGCTGCGCTCGTCGAAACTCTTCGGGCTCGCAAATACCACGTGATCATCGAGATTGTCGGGATCCTGCCACACATCGCTGGTGTGCGCTTCGCGAATGTAAACCACGTAGAACGCCACCCGATCGCCATACTGCTCGTAGAGTTTATTGAGAGCGGGAACCTCCCGCCGAAACGGAGGTCACGTATAGCTGCCGAACACGAGAACCACGGGCTTCTCGCCGCGCAATGATGACAATCGAAAGCTCGACTTGTGGTCGGGACTCTCAAGCGAAAAATCCGGCGCCATCTCGCCGACGCTCACCTGGCCCGCCCGCGCCACCTGCCAGAGCGGCTTGAATGGCAGCGCCGCAAAAACCGGCCAGGGCACGTGTTTCATCGTCGCCGCAAAACGATCCGGCGATTGCAGCATCACGCCGAACAGTAGCGCCGTCAGCGCGACATACAGCCCGACAAACGCCAGAGCGACTTTCGCGAGAACTTTCCAACGAGTCTTGGTTTTCTTCGTTTCAGGCATCGAGTGTCGCGCAATCTACACCGCACTTCGAAGCGCGTCTCTAATCCTTTTGTATTACCGGCCCAAAGCCCAAAATAATGTCAGACGGTAGCAAACTCAGGCAGTTTGGATCAGCGCGTCCTGCGGTATATCCTCCCGACGTGCAAGATTCAACCGCCCGCTCGCCAACTCTCGGCTTAATCCTCGGACTGGCGATTACCGTCGCGGCGGTCGTTGCCTATGCCTGGTACACCACCGCCCAAATCTCCGGCCTCCGGAAATTGCAAAATGAATTTGCCGATCGTAACCGGAAGGACTCGCTTCAATTGTTGCGCATCCAGAACGACCTGAACTCTCTCGGACTCGCGATGCGGGATATGCTTGAGAGCGATGAAGCGCATCCGCTCGCGGCTTGGTCAGCGGAGTTCGAACGAATTCACGCCGATCTCGATGATGCGCTTCGGCTCGAAGCGCAGCTCGCGGTGGCCGCCCGCACACCTGAACAGCGGAAGTATCTTGCAGACTCATTCGCCCAGTTTTGGAACTCAGCCAACCGACGCCTTTTCGTTGGCGCATGCCGGCAACGTCAATGCGGCTCGCAATCAGGTTCGGTCGGTATTGCAACCGCGCCAGGCATCTCTGACCAACGCGGTGGCCCGCTTGCTCGTAGAGAATTATGAAAGCGAGGCAAGAGCATCGGCCCAGGTGCTGCAGATCTACGATCGCGTTCAGCGCCAGATCTACCTTTTTCTTGCTGCCACGCTCGCTGCGATCCTGGCCACCGGCCTCTATCTGATTCGCTCGAATCGGCGATTATTCGAGCGGCTAGCATCGCTCTCCCATCAGCGCAGCGAACTCGCGCGGCAGTTGATCGCCACCCAGGAATCCACCCTGCGTCATATTTCCAGGGAGCTTCATGACGAATTCGGCCAGACCTTGACGGCTGTCGGCGCCCTGCTCAGCCGCGCCGAGAAGCAGATGCCCGATGGCTCCGCCGTTCGCGAAGAATTGCGCGAAGTTCGTGACATCGCGCAGCACACCCTCGAAAATGTGCGCAGTCTTTCGCAATCGCTCCATCCCGTCATGCTCGATGAGACGGGTCTCGAGAGCACAGTTGATTGGTACCTCCCGATGGTGGAGCGGCAGACCGGTGTCACAGTCCACTACGAAAAATCGGGCACTTCCTTCCCAATCGATGGCGGCGCGGGCATTCACATCTATCGAATTTTGCAGGAGGCGCTGAACAACGTGGTCCGGCATTCCGGCTCGCGCGAAGCCTGGGTCCGCCTGCGCTTTCTAACTGACCAATTACAGCTCGAGGTGGAAGATCATGGCGCAGGTTTCGAGACGCAAAAATCGAAGCCGGGCATCGGCCTCGTCGCCATGCGCGAACGTGCCCAGCTGCTGGACGCAGCCATCGAAATTTCGCAGCTGCCACAGCGCGGCACTTTGGTGCGGCTCACTGTCCCGCGCCACAAACTGGATTCCGATGCCAACTAAAATCAAAGTTCTGCTGGTGGACGATCACAGCCTCGTACGCCGCGGTTTCCGCCGTATGCTGGAAGACGAGGCGGATATTGTCGTGATCGGGGAAGCCAGCAGCGGCGATGAGGCTGTGCGGTTAGCTCGCGAGCTTGCGCCACAGGTGATCGTAATGGACTGCGCGTTGCCGGGCACCAGTGGGTTGGCCGCCACGCGCAAGATTCTCGAAACGGCGCCGCCAAAAGCGATCTTGATGCTGAGCATGCACTCGGAAGATACGCTGGTGCGCCAGGCGCTGGACGCCGGAGCTCGCGGTTACATTCTCAAAAATGCAGTTGACCTGGAACTGGCAACCGCCATTCGCAGGGTCGCCGCGGGCGAGATTGTTCTCGATCCGCAATTGGCCAAGCCGGCCACTCTTCGTGGCGAGCGAAACGCCGGCCTCACCGCCCGCGAACTCGAAATCCTGCAGCTCATAGTGGATGGCAAGTCCAACAAGGAAATTGCCGACGATCTGAAGCTCAGCGTCAATACGGTCGCGGTTCATCGCGCCAATATCATGGAGACTCTTGGCATCCACAAGACAGCCGAACTCGTGGTCTATGCCATTCGCAACGGGCTTGTTAATATTTCGTGAAACGTTACTCCTAATGGTTTTACAGTATTGCTCCCAATAAACGTCTTCTCTAAATTAATCTTCGCTTGGCCGCCAAAGGCTCCCCGCTTGAGGCGCACCCCCCAAGCAAAGTTGACCTTACCCGGCTGGCTCGAATGGGCTGGCCGGGAGTTTTCTCCCCTCCGAACCACTTTGCTTGCACACGCGCCGTCACCGCGCTCGGCATACCAATCCGGTTTCGCGACTCCCGCTAAGAATGTTAGAATTCCCCTACGCGAAGTAAGAACCATCTGCTCTTTGGCGATATCGTCTAAAGGTTAGGACGGAGCCCTCTCAAGGCTCAAATCCGGGTTCGAGTCCCGGTATCGCTACCAACATCACCGTTGTTGAAGCTAATTGCCTACACGAAAAATGGCCGTTCAAGAGCAGGCGGCAATCCTGTAGAGTGCCGACTATGAGTGGGACCGTCGATCTCTACAACAACGCGTATGGGCACTATGAGGCCGAGGTGTACCGCCTGGTGCGGGTGGAGACCTACGGCACGGATCTGGGGCAGACGGGTTGGACGACCACGCAAGAGTCAGAGGAAATTCCCCAAAGGCTGAAACTCACCTCGAATTCGAATGTCCTGGAGATTGGGTGCGGCTCCGGACGCTATGCCCTCCAGATTGCCGGTCACGTGGGGTGCAGGATCGTAGGAGTGGACATCAATGCTGCTGGTATAGACAACGCGAATCATCTGGCCGCTGGGCAAAATTTGTCCTCACAAGTGAAGTTTCAGGTGGCGGATGTTTCGCAGCCGCTCGCGTTTGGCGATGCCGCGTTTGACGCGGTTTTCTCGAATGACGTGCTGTGCCACGTTCGCGGACGGTTGGCGCTATTCCAAGAAATCCTCCGAGTCCTGAAGCCGGACGGCAGGTTTCTTTTCAGCGATGCGCTCGTGATTGGTGGCATGATTTCCCATGAAGAGGTGGCTGCGCGCAGTGCCATCGGCTATTACCTGTTCAGTCCTCCTGGAGAAAACGAGCGCCTGCTGCGCGACGCGGGTTTTCAGCGCGTCGAAGTGCTGGACACGACGCCGAGCGCCGCAGAGATTTCAACGCGATGGCACAACGCGCGGGAGAAACATGGCGAAGCGTTGGCGGCTATCGAAGGGCGCGCAAATTTCGAGGGGCTGCAGAAGTTTCTGGCAACGGTTGAAAAACTCAGCCGAGAGCGCAGGTTGTTGCGATTGCTCTACGTGGCCGAAAAACCCGCCAACTGAAACCTTCCGCATCGCAACTGGGTACTCCGACTTCAGCTCGAATCTTAAAATTACCGGCGCTTTGAACCCCGAATTGCCGAACGAGCGCTGCGAGTTGGCTTTTCCGCCAAAACCGCTGCACGCGAGTGCGACGTAGCAGCAGCCGAGGCGGCTGCCGCCTGAGCTGGTTGCTGGGCGTGGCGATCGTTTGTAGCATTCCGCCAATTCACCTTCGGCATGATCAACGAGGTGTCCACTCGATCGCGGTATTTCACCGCGATATTCATCAGCGAATCGAGCAGCGAATCCGACAGCCAGTGCGGCTTCAATCCCAGATCGATCAGCTTCGAATGCTTCGCATTGTAATAATGCTCTTCGGCTTCCACGCGCGGGTCCGGCAGATTCTCGATTTCAACCTTCAGCCGCATCTTCCGCGCCGCTTTCTGCACCAGTTGCGCAAGCTCCAGAATCGAGAATTGCTCGGTGAACTGATTGAAAACGCGGCATTCGCCTCGCGCCGCCGGTTCCAGGCAGGCGAGCTCGATGCAGCGCACCGTGTCGCGAATGTCCAGGAAGCCCCGCGTCTGGCCGCCCTTGCCGTACACAGTAAGCGGATGTCCGATTGCCGCTTCCACGCAGAAGCGATTCAGCACCGTGCCGAACACCTCGTCGTAATCGAACCGGTTGATCAGCGCTTCATCCAGCGCCACTTCATCCGTCAGCGTTCCGTATACCACTCCCTGGTTCAAATCCGTCGCGCGCAGCCCCCAAATCTTGCATGCAAACATGATGTTGTGGCTGTCATGCACTTTCGACAGGTGGTAGAACGATCCCGGCTGCTTCGGATAGGGAAGCACGTCCTTGCGCCCGTTGTGCTCGATCGTGATGTAGCCTTCCTCGATGTCGATATTCGGCGTGCCGTACTCGCCCATCGTTCCGAGCTTCACCAGATGGCAATCCGGACGCAATTCGCGAATCGCGAACAGAAGATTCAGCGTCCCCACCACGTTGTTTATCTGCGTGAACGAAGCGTGCTTGCGGTCGATCATCGAATACGGCGCCGATCGCTGTTCGGCGAAATGCACCACCGCATCCGGCTCGAATGTCTTTACCGTGGAAGAAAGGAAGTCATAGTCGGTCACGTCGCCCACGTACATCTCAATCGTGTTTCCGGTAAGCTCCTGCCAGATCTTCAGCCGTTCGGAAAGAGGACGGATCGGTGTCAGAGATTGGGCTCCGAGTTCGTGGTCCCATTGGCGGCGGAGGAAGTTGTCAACGATTGCGACGGAGTGCCCCTTGCTCGAAAGATATAGAGCCGTAGCCCAACCGCAATAACCGTCGCCCCCAAGAACTGCAATCCTCATATCCTCTCCTCCGTTTCTAACCTTTTCGCCTGGCTAACCCATTTCGAACCGTGACTCTAGCATGCGAAACAAGCTATTGCCCCGCGCTTGCGCCCGAATTGCCCTTTATGTCACCAGCCCACCGGAACGTCCCATTTTCGGCCCGCGAAGCCCCGCTCGCATGGCGCGGTCACTCGCTTTGTCAGGGGAATTAGGGGCCGAACGGCAATCAAGCTCGAGCAGAACTCAAATTTTACCCTCTCGGCCCGCCACAATGCAATCCACTTAAGCATGCACTCGTTTCAAGCCCGGAATCGGATCCCTGCCTCATGTTCCGCCTTGCACCTGCCGATACCTCACCTGAAGGATTGGTGTTCGCAAAAGCGTGCGAGGCCCCTATGCAAGAGAACGACAGGCGTTTCAGGCAGCGTTTCGACATGAGAGTTCAAGTGAAGATTCGCAACCTTGACTCTCCCGATCTCACCGAGCAGCAGGTGGAATCTTCGAACATTTCCGCTCGGGGCGTCTACTTCTCGACAGACCTGCCGCTCGACATCGGGGCCAGAGTCGAGATGTTCCTTACCATGCCGGTGGAAATCGCGGGAAAAGACTCCCGGCTTTGGCGCTGCACAGGACGCGTCGTTCGCCTGCAACCGCGCAGTCCATCGCAAGCGAAAGCCGGCAACGGAGTGGAGATTCACTATTACGAAGTGCTCGATAAGGCCCGAGCGGCGCTCGCGAATCCCCGGTCGGGACGTATCCCGCTCGCGTAATTCCGGCATATCAGAGACCGATGCTATTCGCGGAGGCCAAGAAACGCATGCCCAGGCGAGCCTTAATCGTTGACGACGAACCGGCTGTATGCCAGTTGATTCAGGGTGTGCTGACCTCATCCGGCCTGGATTCTTTGACCCTGACGAAAAGCGCAGACGCCACCGGATATTTGCGCGACGAGAAATTTGATGTGGTTCTGCTCGATTTTGCGATGCCTGCCCCCAGCGGGATCGAACTCGCGCAACAAGCGCGCGGTTCCGGATTCAACCAGCGCACGCCCATCATCATGATTAGCGACGATCAGCGCCCCTCCGCCGTTTCCGAGGGATTCGACGCCGGTGCTAGCTTTTTCCTCTATAAGCCCATCGACACCACGCGCCTGCAAAGGCTGATTCGAGTCACGCAAGGCGCCGTGGAGCAGGAAAAGCGTCGCTTCCGGCGCGTCCCGGTCCGCTCCAAAGTTCGCCTCAGCTCTGATCAGGGCGAATTGGACTGCGAAACAATCGACCTCAGCCTCAACGGCATGATGGTCCATTCTCCCCGCACTGTTCCGGCGGGTTCTCACGTCCGAGTCACCCTCGACATGCCCAACGGCGCCAAGCCTCTTCTCGGTACCGGAGCTGTGATGAGAACCGTCGGTGAGCATCAAATGGGAATTCAATTCAATCTGCTGCGCACAGACGAAAGTGGAAGGCTGCAGGAGTTTCTCCTCCCGCTCATCATCGAGGGCTGAATGATTCCCGCCAAAATGATCGAAGGTCTCGCCGCGCGGCAGATGCGTCTGAGACGGAAGGAAGTCCCATGTCAGATACGATGAAGGGATCAGTGGTCAAGCTGGCTGATGAGTATGGCTCGGCCCGTCGCCGGACGCAGCGCGTCAAGATCGCAATTCCGGTTACAGTAAGGATCCCGAAAGCGAATGCATCGTTTTACGAAGAAACCACAGAAACCGTCGTAGTCAACGCGCACGGATGCCTCGCGCTCCTCGCTGTGCCGCTCACATCCGGTCAGCAAATTCGAATCATCAACCCCAAGAGCAGTGAGGAACAGGAATGCGCGGTTGTTTGGATCGGGCAATTTAACGAAGGCAAAAGGGAAGTGGGGCTCGAATTTTCAGAGCCCGCGCCGCGATTCTGGGGAATCACTTTTCCGCCGGAAGATTGGAACCCAGCCGACAGAAAGCTCCCCAGCTTTTCTACATCGCCGCGCCCTGCGGCACTCAAATGAAGAAGGCTCGCCCAGAATCAGCAGTGACTTCAACCGCGAACGGTCGTAGCCTGCGCCCCTTCTGACTCGATCCGCTGAATGGTGCTCCGCAACCAGTTCCGCATTGCCTCTTCAATCTCTTCCTGCGTTCCGCACTTGTAGAGGTATTCAAGCGTTTCCCCTTCTTTCGTGAGCGGAATATGGCGGCACGGAATTTTTGCTCCGCGCTCTTCGGGCGGGACCAATTGCATCAAGACGCACTCCTCGCATGGCGCAGGGCGGTCCTTAGCGTCGTAGTTCATGCAGCTCGGCGAATCCTCGAATGCCAGGTGTTGCCGCCATGGCTCCCGAGGCGAGCTACCATAGCCCCCGCGTTCCAGAATCTTTAGCTCGAACTTCAGGACATCCAACAAATCGCGATCGTCTCCAGGCATTGGACCCTCCTGTAACCACAATGCCTTATCGGCAGTGCAGAGGATGTGTTTCACATTACTCGAGCAGGTGACCCAGGTCACAGCCAGTTGCCTGCGTAGAATTACGGTTAACGACTTAAAACCTAGGTAATTATTAGCATTTTTTAACTTGCCTTCGAAACCGCTCCGCCCTAGTATCCGCGCGAACAGACAAAGACGCGTTTCAACACCGTTCAATCGCGTAATTCTGTTCACCCTTTCCACTCGGCCACGAAACAACTTACGGCGACGTCTGCCTAAGTGACGTAAATCACTATGTACTGTGACTCAAGCCACAGATTTGCTTGTCCGATACGTTGAATATTGAAGTGCGTCGCGACCAGGGGTGGCTCGCGATCGCGGCGAGTTTCGGGGAGTTCCTATGAAGCGCTCGGCGGTTGCGTCTGCGATCTACAGTTGCCTGGGATTCTCGCTGTTGTTGGTCGGCATCGCCAGTCCCGTTCGCGCCCAGTCCAGCGCCTCAGCCCAAGCAAAGGCTCCCGAGTATGTTGGTTCAGAAACTTGCAAGACCTGCCACGAGGAGGTTTACAAAAGCTGGGAGAAGGGTCCCCATTGGAAACAGACCCTTAAAGAAGGTGGCATCGCCAAGCACGGCTGTGAGGATTGCCATGGCGCTGGCGCTGCTCACGTATCCGACCCGGCTGACACTTCCACGCTCTTTCTATTCGAAAAAGCCTCTGCCAATGACATCAATACTCGCTGCGAAACGTGCCACGCGAGTGGGACCCAGCACCTCAAGGCCATCAACTCCTTGCATCGCCAGGCCGACGTCAGTTGCATTTCTTGCCATTCGTCGCACCACGCGGAAGGAAGGGAGTTCCTGTTGGCGAGACCTCAACCTCAGCTCTGCGTCACCTGCCACCAGGCCGAAAAGGCCCAATTCGAAATGCCCTTTCACCATCGCGTGAACGAAGGGCTTATCAACTGCACGGATTGTCACAACCCTCACGGCACCGGCAAGCCGCATCAAGTGCGCACATCCGCGCAGCAGGACGCCATCTGCTTTAAGTGCCACGCGGATAAACAAGGCCCCTTCGTGTTCGAGCACGATCCCGTCAAGACGGAGGGCTGCCAGTCGTGCCACGTTCCGCACGGCGGACCAAACCCTCACATGCTGCGTTTGAGCACGGTGAACCTGCTCTGCCTACAGTGCCACACGAACTCGACATTCAGTGCCGCGCCGAGCGCCCCATCTTTCCACAACCAAACGACCCAGTTCCAGGCATGCACCCTGTGCCATACCAACATCCACGGCTCGAACTTCGATCCGTTTTTCTTCAAGTAGGAGCCGACCCATGACGCCCAATCTGAAAACCAAGCCGTTCACCCCAGAGTTGTGGAGAAAGAAACGGTCGCTGATTCCTGTCCTTCTGGGCGCGCTGGCCCTCGTGCCCGTGTGCGCCGCTCAGAGTGCTGATGAAAAGGGAATTGATTCAGGGAACTACAACATTCGCCAGTCGATTGAGGCCGGCTATCGCGCGAACTGGGTAAACGGAAACCAGGATACCTACAATACCTTCGTCCATCTTGGCGAGGGCGTGCGCCTGCTCGATTACTCGCTTGAAATGCGCTCGCTTGATCACAATGGGCTGTTCTTCGACAGCCTGAGTTTTTCGAACTTCGGTTACGGCGGCGATCCAGTCGACGTCACCCGGCTCCGCGTCCAGAAAAATAAAATTTACGATTTTCGTCTGCAGTTCCGCCGTGACCGCAATTTCTGGGACTGGTCTCTACTCGCAAACCCATTGAATCCGGTGGCTTCCACCGTGGTAAATCCGATTCCGTTCTCCCCGCACACTCTGGATCTAGTGCGGCGTATGCAGGATTATGACCTTACCCTTTTCCCGCAGTCGCGGCTCCGCTTCCGGCTCGGCTACTCCCGCAATGTGGATGAAGGGCCGTCTTTCACCACTCTTGATGGTGGCACCGAACCCCTCCTGAATCAGAACTACCGTGTCACCACGAATCAATATCACGTCGGAGTTGACTACCGCGTGCTGCCACGCACTACGATTTCCTACGATCAGTTCTTGAAGTATTTCAAGGACGACACTTTCACATTCGACTCGATTCCCAATACGTTCTCGCTCTTCCCCCCCGGGTTCAATCAATACCAGCTTGCCAACGGTACTCCCGTCGACCTGGGCATCATCTGGAATACCACCGCCACAGGTGGCACCCCGTGCGGGGCTCCTATCACCAACGCTGGCACGGTTCCTCCGACCGTGAAGTCGAACTGTAATGGCTTCATTGATGGCACTTTTAATGGCGCGGCTCTTCCCGGCTATTCGCGCTTCGGTACGCCCCGGAACTTCATGCCCACGGAGCGCGTGTCCTTTCAATCCAATTATTTCCAGAAGCTTCAAGTAAGCGGCGCTTTTGGTTACAGCTCGGGCGACACCAAGATCAACGACTTCCAGGAAATCGTCGACGGGTGGGCCAGCCGCACAGTCACTCGCGGAAGCATAACGTCCGGGCCGGCCGAAGCTAAGCGCGTGTCCGTCAATGGCGACTTTTCCGCAATCTATAACCTTACCGACAAACTCCGGCTTGTCGATTTCTTCCGCTACGACAACTGGCGTATTCCGGGGCAGTGGGAAGGGTTGGCTCAAAATCTCTTTGCAACTCCTCCAGGAGTCGGCCAGTCGGGCTTGACGCTGCCCATTTCCACGATCACACCGGCGACTCTTGCCGCGAACTGCCCCGTGGCGCCCTTCAACCAGGCCGGATGCCCGCAGCATTCATCGAGTTCACTCGCCGACATGGAAGATGAACTCTTCAGCCGATTTCTCGGGCAGAATTTGAAATCCAACACTTTTCAGGTGGAGTATGACTTCAATCGCCGCTTGAACGGGCGCATCGGCTATCAGTACACAAATCGCAAAATCGCCGATTTCAACGCTACCACCGACATCGCGGAAATCTATTTGCCCGGCGGCACGGCCGGTAATGCGGGGAACTTCTTCCTCGCCGCACGCGCGGACTGCGCCGCGACGGCCGGTGTTCTGCCCGCTGACTGCACCCTGAATCCAAATGGTTCAATCACCGAAATTGGTCCGGAAGCGACCAACGACACTTCGCGCAACATCACCAACATCAACGAAAATGCACTTCTGTTGGGTGTCACCGCTCGGCCCATCGACAAACTGCGCATCAACGGCGACATGTCCATCGGCTATAACGACGCATCATTCACCCGCATCAGCCCGCGCCAGATTCAGAATTACAAGCTTCACGTCAATTACAAGCCGCAGCCTTGGGCGTCCCTCGATGGCTCGGTGAACATTCGCGAAAATCGCGATAACGTCTTGACCGTCGACAACCTCGAGCATGACCGTTCTTACAGTTTCTCGACCATGCTCACGCCTCAGTCAAGACTCTCCGTGGACTTTGGCTACACATACCTCGACTTTTTTTCAACCATAGACATCTGTTACGCCGGAAACACTGTGGCGGGTGTTACCACCCCTTCCCATCATTGCCCTTGGGGCTTCGCCACTTGGGCACCACGAGTCGTTACCAGAGCACGACCCATTTTGCCTACGGCAACGTCATCTGGAAACCCTATAAGCGTGTGACTGCGATGATCGGTTTTTCCGGCAGCTTTACGCGAGGCAGCTCCATCTATTTCAATCAGCCCCAGTTCGTTATCGCCCCCTCCGGTGCCCGCGCAGTCGCAAATCGTCCCCGATCCGAGTACGCCGCCCGGAACGCTCGATTTCAATTACGTGAAGCCGACAGCCTCCATTTTCATCGACATCTACAAAGGCCTCAGCTTACCGCGTCTTTTGGAATTATTACGGGTACAACACGAAAGGCCCGGCAAATCCAATCACCTTTGCGCCGATCGGGAATTCCGTTGCAGGACTTTAACGGCAGCACCGCTACCTTCGCTTTCCGTTATGCATTTTGAAACCGGTGGCTGCGAGGCAGTCGCCCGTGATATACCTTTCAGAACTCAACATCTCGTTAGGAGGAATAGGATGGAACTAAGGGCATTTCGATCGACTGTCTTGGTTTTGTTGTTTGCCGTCCCTGCCCTCAGCCTTGCCCCGTCAACGCGTGCCGCGGATGATCCGGCAGCTCTCTTCAAAGCCAAGCGCGCCGCGTGCCACGGGCCTGACGGCAGCGGCGGCACGCCCACGGGCAAGGCGATGGGTACACCGGACCTGCGATCAGACGACGTGCAAAAGCAGACCGACGCGCAATTGATCGATTCCACCACGAATGGCAAAGGCAAGAAAATGCCGGCTTACAAGGGCAAGCTGACCGACGATCAAATCAAACAGCTTGTGGGCTATATTCGGGAACTCGGTAAAAAGAAATAACGAATTTCTCAAACGCTTGATCTTTAGCAATCGCGCAATCAATTAGGCTCAGTCTCGTGGAAAGTCATGCGAGGGCATTGCATTGAATTTGCCATCACCTGAAACCTTGCTGTACGCCCTGCTGGTCATCACGGCGATTCTCATCGCGATTTTCGTTGTCCGTCCGTCAATCACAGTTTCGACAACCGGGAAGATGCTGGCATTCGTCGCCTTCTGCGTGTTGCCGGTTCTCTGCGGCTCCATGGCAGCCTCTACTCACATCGAACGCTCCAAGCAAACGAAGTTTTGCCTCTCCTGCCACATCATGGAGCCATACGGCAAAAGCCTATACGTCGACGATCCTTCCTACATTCCAGCCGCCCATTTTCAGAACCATCGCGTTCCTCCGGACGAAGCGTGCTACACCTGCCACACCGACTACGGCCTTTACGGAGGATTTCGCGCCAAGCTCGGAGGCCTGCGCCATATTTACATCCAGTATTTCGGCACGCCGCCACGGCCCGAAGATATCCAGCTCTATAAGCCCTACAACAATCGCGAATGCCTGCACTGCCACGCCGGCGCCCGCTCGTTTGAGACCAACGCGGTCCATACAGCTATTCGGGAGCAGCTCACCGGCAACGAGATGTCCTGCATATCGAGCGGCTGCCACGACACGGTCCACAACGTGAAAGATCAATCGAAGGCAAAATTCTGGACACCGGGGCAATAGCATGAAAGAAATCCAAATCGAACGAGCCCTGCGCATATCCGGTGTGCTTCTGATCCTCGGCATCGTCGTAGAGATCATCAGTCTGCTCTGGGAAAAGCCCCTCGCTTTCTTGCTCTTCGTTGGTGTAGGAGGTGCCCTCACTTTTTTAGGTATCGTCCTCTATCTTTATTCCCTGTTGCCGTCGGCTGTCGAATCTTCGTCGCAACCCCGGCATGGAAACTCTTAGTTCAGCTTCCGAGTATCGGAGGCGGCGGGTGGCCCACCCATTCGAGTTCCGAATCGCCGAGATTTTACGGGTGCCCCAGCCCTTTGCGCTCTCTGCAAAGGGTGGGTTTCAACCTCGCACCCCAATTTCAATCCCCCGGCCCGCTTGCTCCGTTCCCTGCCTCCCAAAACCGACCCAACTAGGTCAAGGTAGTTGACCGTTTTACAGTACAAAATTGTTCGCTTTTGCTTCACCCCCTCCGCCTTTCTCTCCTGTCGAACGCCGAAGGCCCATAACTTTCTGCAAGAGCCAGGGCAACGCCGCCTTCGGCACCGCCCTCTAATGGTCTTCGCAAGATAACTGTTGAACAGCAAGCAACCACACTTCGGCTGAATGCTGGCGATACGTGCCAAGTATGTTAGATTGGCTCGCTTACCAAAAAAGGCGGCTTATATAAGCATGAATCGAAGATTTCTTCGGCCCGCAATCTTTCTGCTCGCGATTTCTCTCGGGGTACCGCCCGGTCAGTTTTCATCCGCATCTCAGCCGGACGTCCTTCTCACCTCCATGCAGCGCGAATTGCAGCGCGCCACAGCCGCACTCGCAAAAGCGAATCCGGCTCCCTATTACATCAGCTACACGGCAGCCGACATCAATGCCACCGTCATCTTCGGCATCAGCGGTAGCATCGCCGTTTCCAATAATGTTCAAAGGCGCCAAGCCGACGTGATCATGCGCGTAGGGTCCGCCGCGCTCGACAACACGCACAGCAAGAGCCGCGCCTCGGGAATCATGTCCAGCACCTTGCCTCTTAGCGACAATCCAGACGCCATCGGCCGCGTTCTCTGGCAACTCACCGATCGCGAGTACGAGCAGGCCTCCGCCGCTTTCCTGAAAGTAAAAACGAATACAGCCGTCCAGTCGGAAGAGGAAGACAAATCGCCTGATTTCTCGCAGGAATCTTCCGAAACCCACATCAACGATTCCCAGGCCAAAGTTTCCATGAACCAGAAAGCCTGGGAGGATCGCATTCGCAAAGTCTCCGGTGAATTCCTGAAGTACCCCGAAATTTACAGCTCAGTCGTATATCTGCAGGTTTCCGCCACTCGCTCCTATCTGGCCACAAGCGAAGGCACCGCGCTGGTCCACCCGTCAGAAATAAGCCGCCTCGTAATCCAGGGCGAGACGCGCGCCGACGATGGCATGGAACTGCTGCGCGTCGAAACCTTCCAAGCCGCCACGCCAGGCCAGCTCCCGTCCGACACAGAGCTGACGGCCAAAGTAGACCGGATTGCGTCAGATCTGAAAGCCCTGAAAAACGCCCCAGCCGCCGAACCCTACGCCGGGCCGGCGATGCTGTCGGGCCGGGCGTCGGCGGTTTTCTTTCATGAAGTTTTGGGGCACCGGCTTGAGGGGCATCGGCAAAAGGATCAGAGCGAGGGGCAGACGTTCACGAAGAAAGTGAACCAGAGAGTCCTGCCGGAATTTTTGAGCGTTACGGATGATCCCACGCTGAAAGAACTCAACGGGATTGGGCTTGCGGGGACTTACGACTTCGACGATGAAGGAGTTCCGGCCGAGCGCGTCGTAGCCGTTGAAAATGGCGTGCTGAAAAATTTCTTGATGTCGCGCATGCCGATTACGAATTTCAGCCACTCGAATGGACATGGACGGCGCCAGCCGGGGCTAATGCCTACGGGCCGGCAGGGCAATCTGGTTATTACGTCCA
Source organism: uncultured Acidobacteriota bacterium (assembly GCA_963767205.1). Lineage (GTDB taxonomy): Bacteria > Acidobacteriota > Terriglobia > Acidiferrales > UBA7541 > Palsa-295. The sequence continues at coordinate 73,073 of CAVYDF010000009.1, read as the reverse complement.
CGAAATCCGTCAGCGATTCCGAATTGCGCGCGAAATTCGTCGAAGAGATCAAAAAACAAGGAAAGCCCTACGGGTTATACTTCGAAGATATTCAAGGCGGCTTCACTCTCACGCAGCGCGCGCTGCCGCAGGCATTTCAAGTGATTCCGGTAATGGTGTGGCGCGTGTATGCAGACGGGCGGCCGGACGAGCTGGTGCGCGGCGTGGATATTGTCGGAACGCCGCTGCTTTCGCTGAACAATATTATTCTCACTGGCGACAAACTGCAGGTGTTCAACGGAGTCTGCGGCGCGGAATCGGGGCAAGTGCCTGTCTCAGCCGCGGCGCCGGCAATGCTTTTCTCGGAGATCGAAGTGCAGAAGAAAAACAAAGGCACGGATCGCCCCCCGCTGATGCCGCCGCCGGGTGCAGACCAAAGCTCGGCACCGCTCACGGAAGGAGCGCCGGTGAAGGCGAACTCGAAGAGCGGCTCACAGAATGGAGCGACGGCGAAACCATGAGCGCGATCTTTCATTTGTTCGGGCATTTGTTCCGGCATTCACTCCGGCTTCGTGATTCACGTTTCGCGCTGATGTTTATTTTCGTGCTGGGCTTGGCTGCGGCGTTGTGTGCTGCGCCAGCCTCGGCACAGGACAAGAGCGAAAAAGCACTGTCCGCATCGGCGAAAGCCGCCGCGTCTGATCCCGTGCTGGCGGCGATGCGCGAGGAGCTGGAACGTTCAAAGGCGCACCTGAAAATGGAGAACATCGCTGCGCCTTACTACATCGAATATTCCGTCCTCGATCTGGATGAATACGATGCCGAAGCTGCATTCGGAGCGCTTCGCCAAAAGCAGCGCTCGCACGGCAGGTCGGCACGCGTAGTCGTTCGAGTGGGCGATTACAAGCTGGACAGCTATTACGGCCCCGGAACTGGGTTCGTCGATCTCGCGCCGCTTGAGGATGACGCCACCGCGCTTCGCCACCAGCTATGGCTCGCCACAGACCAGGCCTACAAAGCGGCCAGCCAGGCGCTCGCCGCAAAGAAAGCCGTCTTCAGCCAGTTCAGCTCCGGGCAGCCATTCGACGATTTTGCCGCGGCCCCCGCGCTTCAATCCATCGGCCCCTGGGCGAAACTTGATTTCAATCCCGCTCCCTGGGACGCGATGCTCGAGAAAGCCACCGATCTTTTCCGGGCCGATCCTAAAATCCAGTCGCTCACTTCGCAGCTGCGCTTCCGCGCCGTCAACCGTTACTTCGTCAACACGGAAGGAACGGTGACGCGCAAGGGCTACACCGTTTATTTCATGAATCTATCCGGCGCCACGCAGGCGGACGACGGAATGCGCCTCGAGCGCTCGCCCTACTGGTCCACCGGTTCGCTGAAAGAATTGCCCACGGCGGAAGCTTTCCAGGCCGACGCGGTGAAAATGGTCACCACTCTGAAAGCGCTTCGCGAAGCTCCCATGGTGGACGAGGAGTATCGCGGCCCGGTGCTGTTCTCGAATGATGCGGCGAGCGACGTGTTCTACGGCATGATCGGCGAGAACGTGCTGGGCAGAAGGCCGAAGCCCGGAGATTCGTCGCGCACGGAAGGTGATTTTGCGTCGAGCTACAAGAGCCGGGTGCTGCCAAACAGCATATCCGTAATCGACGATCCCACGCTGACAGTCTTCGACGGCAAGACGCTGATTGGCAGCTATGACATCGACGACGAAGGCGTACGCGCCGCGAAAGTTTCGGTGATTGAAAATGGCGAGCTCATAAATTATCTGGTGGGCCGCGAGCCGATTCGCGATTTTCCCGAGTCCAATGGACACGGGCGCGCCGCGCCGGCTCAGGCGCCCACGCCGAACATGGGCAATCTGATCGTGTCGTCCAAGCAAGCGCTCTCGCCCGACGACATCAAGAAAAACTGCTCGAGATCTGCCGCCAGGAAAACAAGCCATACGGCTATCGAGTGGAAACGCTCGCGGGCTACAGCCCCAGGCTCCTCTTCCGCGTGTACGAGAAAGACGGGCACGAAGAACTCGTCCGCGGCGCCGAATTCAACGAGCTGGACACGCGAGCCCTGCGCAACGATCTGGTCGCAGTAGGCAACGACGCCCTGGTAAGCAACCGCGAAGGCCAGATCCCGATGACGGTAATCAGCCCGTCAATACTATTCGACGAAATCGAAGTGAAACGCACAGACGCAAAAAATGCCAAGCTTCCAGAATACCCGCCGCCGGATTTGCTCCCGAGTCACTGAAAACGGAAAAAGCCGAGGCGAGCACGAGAAAGACTGAGGCCGCGCAATTTCCAGATTCAGCGCCGGAGGCGCGGCAGAAGTTAGCCCACTCCGCAAGGAGTGGGTCCGTGATATATAAATTCCCAAAAGCGCCGTAGGCGCGACACATGTCTCACACCTACATCCAAAACACGATCCACCTCGTCTTCGGCACCAAAGACCGCCGCAAACTGATCCCCAAAGAATTCAAATCCCGGCTCTGCTCCTATTTGGCTGGGATCTGCAAACAAGACGGAATCTTCGTCCACGCCATCGACGGAATGGAAGATCACGTTCATCTCCTGATCCAGATTCCTGCCACATTGGCGCTCGCCAAATCGGTCAACACCCTGAAATCAAATTCCTCCAAATGGGCAAATGACGAGGGTTGTCCGGTAGCGTGGCAAAAGGGCTATGCGGCCTTCAGCGTAAGCGCCTCCAACATTCCTGCGGTAGTCCGATACATTCGAACTCAGGAATCCCATCACAAGAAAATGAACTTCGAAACGGAATTTCTCGCCCTATTGAAGAAGCACAACGTGGAATTCGATCCGAAATTTGTGTTCGGTTAGGTGTCGCACCTACGGCGCTTTCCAAATTCTTATTCGAGCTTACCCAGCCCTCACGGGACTGGGCTAACTTCTATCGCGCCTCCAGCGCTGTGTGGAAATAATCTCGGAACATTCCCTTGTAACCCTTGTAGTGCCAGTCATCCCGACCGTAGCGGAGCGATCTCTCTTAGGGTGTCAAACCGCGTGTGCGTCAAGCTCCGCGAAGCCGACGCCGTCGAGTTCCTAGAGGAGCCGATGATCCTCCGGGGTGAGAACCAACAAGACTGAAGCCGCGCAATTTCCGTCCCCAGCGCCGGAGGCGCGCCAGAAGTTAGCCCACTCCGTAAGGAGTGGGTCCGTAATATATAAATTCCCCAAGCGCCGTAGGCGCGACACATGTCTCACACCTACATCCAAAACACGATCCATCAATCCAACCGGTGCGCCGGCCGATTGTGTTATCGGTTGCTTCTTATCGTCCGCCTCAGTATGTAAATGGCGGCAGCAATGCCTGACGCAATTCCGAAATAGAAGCTGAGCCCCAAGCCACCCAGCACCGCCTGTCCGTCTCCGGCCCAATAATGCTTTGACCATGGAATCGTAATCAGAAGAGAAAGAAAGAATGCCGGAAAAAAGCAGGCAATTCCCAAGCCAATTGCTTTCAGACTGGCCCACAGCAACCAATGCCTTTCCGGCTTGGTGCTATTAATGTTCTCGAACATAGAGCGTTGGATTGAGATTGTCGCCGATCTACGAAAGCAGCTTTACTAATTAGCGATAACAGTTATCAAACAGCTAGCCAGCGCGGGAGAACAAGGGCACAAAGTTGGACCGTTGGATGTCTAACTGATTAAGAGAGGTGTGCGATGGGAGTTCTCTTGATTGGACTGGCCGTTATGCTTTTGTTCCCGGCTGGAGGCAGCGCTGAACCTGGGACTGGAACGATTTGTGTGACCGCACGCGCAGATGACGCTTTCAGAGGTCAGGTAATACCCCCCACCGGCGAGGTCAGCTCCAACGGTCTTCAGGTGAAGATCGACAAGCGCCCTGCCGTGCCTTGGCCGCAACGAGAGAGTCTCAAGATTGAGGGATTGGATTTGAAAGAGCGTCACCTTCTTGCGGTAGTGGATGCCCATGGGAAGTCCATCGAATCCCTCCGGTTTCGCTTTACAACTTACGACAGCAAGCACCTATGTATGTTCTACGACGGCTACCAAGGAATCGGATTAGACGCCGACGGTAAACACCATCCGTGGTGCAAGTGCAAATACTCCGACTGACACATCGCGAGTGCCCGCTCTTCGCTTCGGGTCTCGACGGCTGGCCGCGGTTGCGTGCGGGGCGTTAGCAATGGTGTGCCGCGTCATTCCGGCAGGTCACGTCAGGATCAGGAAGGGGAGATGGTTCTCGAAGAAAATGGGCGTTCACAGGGGTAAGCCAGACGCGGCACGTCAGAATAGTATTGTCCGGTAAACGGAGTGTCGGCACGGTGGCGTACCAACCCGTCACCGCATCCCTCGGAAGTGAAATGTGGAAGTGGAATGTGAAGGTCTCGTAGGGCAGCACACACAATGTAGCTCACCTCTTCAGAGGTGAGGCCTTTTGTGACCTACAAAGCAAGCTTCGACGCCTTGCCGCGTTCGCGCGAAGAATGGGGCGCGCGAAAAAACTGAGGCCAGTTCAAATTTAACGCGTGGGCCATCCGCCAGAGGTACATAACCCCTATTTCGTACGGCAGGCAGCCTCTATCGTGGCTTTGGCAGCATTCAACGTTGCCTGGTTCTCGCGGGCGATCTTACCTTTTGCGATTAAGTTGAGGAGCTTGGCTTTCAGGGTTGTCGTTGAGTAATAGTGGCTAATTTCAACCTTGGTTGACCCGTGGCCGAGCGGTTGGAACGTCGTTTCCACTCTGTAATCGCTGAGAATTTTGCTGATACCGAATGTGTCCTCCGGCATCACAGTGACGATCTTCTGCAGCGGGATAATTTCGATGTCCTTCTCGATGCACGTGTGCTTCCCGCCCGAAAGATGACATTGATATGACGCGCCTGGTTCGCGGAGGGACTTGCCAGAAAGCAGATCCACCTTGACCACGCGAGGGTGGAACTCCGGAATCTTCGTGAGATCCATGCTGAACGACCACACCGCTTCCAAAGACGCGTTGATGATCACTTCCTGCTTGGATCGGAACGGTGGCTGCAAATCTTGCCTCCAAATTGATGGCCTAACTAATTCTAGGCTGACCAGCATATCGCGGTTCGGCCCCTACGGCCCTCAGACTAACGGGCGTGGCCTGCCTCTCTTTGCCTGCAGATCGCAAGTTTGAAATTGGAAACGGGGAGATCCCCGCCTTCTCAGCAAGTGTCGAGGGCTTGCCGCGTTGGCGTGCGGGAGGTTAACAAATGGTGTGCCGCGTCAATTCCGGCAGGTCGCGTCAGGATCGGCAAGGGGAGATGGTTCTTGAAGAAAATGGGCGTTCACAGGGGTAAGAGCCAGACGCGGCACGTCAGAATAATATTGCCCGGTAAACGGAGTGTCGGCACGCTGGCGTACCAACCCGTCGCCGAAGCCTTCGGACCCACCGCCCGATTTCATGTGGTTTTACCCAGAATTGCTTCCAGTTCGGCGACAAGATTCTCTGATCTGGATTTTGAAATGACTTTGCAGATGCCTATTTTCTTTGCTTCGGCTTCCATTTGTTGGTCGTCGTATACGGTGTAAAGCACGACCGGAACAGACGGCATCAGTTTTAGGATTTCTTCAGCCGCTTGAAAGCCGGAAAGCATCGGCATCGAAAAATCCATGAGGATTAAGTCTGGCCTTAGGTCAAGGGCCTGAAGCACCGCCCTCCGGCCGTTCGCTGCTTGGCCGCAAATACTCCAGCCGGCGTGCGTGGAGAGAGCGTCCGCCAGTTTTGACCGTACGAGGTCACTATCGTCTGCGATGAGAATTTTTACCATCGAGATCGCCGCGACGAACAATGTCGCAGGCTGTGACAGATAAGCCCTCAGAAAAAAGATTCGTTCCTCGGCGGCCTTCTCGCCGAGCCTTGTCCTTTCACCGTTCCGCGCAACCGAATCATTTCACTCGCCACTCGCGAACCTCCTGTCCGTTCGTCCAGTTCTAGCCCGTTGTACTTCTTCCGTCCCACGACGCTTCCCGCCCTGTGCTAGCCTTGATTTCGAGGTCCGATGGACTCGAGAGAGTCCTGAAAATAGACTCGAGACGAGACGAGCCCTTGAAATCGGACCCGCATATCGCGAGAGCGAAAGGAGGCGCCGAAGGCAATCGAAACAAATGCTTGCTCGCCACGATTTACCACACTCATCACTCGCACCCCGCGTTTTTAATACACGGTTCCGCGATTAAAACTCACGCTAAGCAACCTAAATTCAGCAACATGCAAAATTCTATAGGCGGTAAAAGGGGGCAGAAGATGTTCGCTGGATCAGCGGCGAGGCCATTCGAAACGCAGGCCGAAGCGGGCTGTGATTGGCAGGCCGAGTTGCGTGACGGGCGTGGCGGCGGTGGCGTATTTCACGTTGAAGAGATTTTCGGCGGCGGTGAAGAGGTCGACGCCGTGGCCGATGGTGCGCCAGGCCATCGCGTCCAGGACGAAGAAGCGGCCGAGGGGGAACATGTTCTGGTCGTCGTCGAATTGCTTGCCGACCATGCGGCCATTCACGGAAATATTGATGCGCGAAGGATCGAGGTAGCGTCCCTGGAATGTGAGGACGTTGTGCGGAACTTGCGCGACCCACAATCCGACGAGCGAGGGCGTAGCATCGGGGAAGCTGGTGACGACTGCGTCGACATATTGATATCCGACCGACAAACTGAGCTCGCGTGTGAAATGCGCGGTGGCGTCAATTTCAAATCCGGGCGCGCGGGTACGTCCCAGGTTTTGGCGCTGTCGCGTGATGAGTGTGGGAGTGGAACTCAGAGTGACGTTCGCGACCGGGTCGACGATTTCATTGAAGAAGAATGTTCCGCGGACTTCGAGTTTGTGCTGGAAGCCGTTGACGGCGAGGCTCGCGTCTCCACCTGTGAGTTCTTCGGAGCGAAGATTGGGATTCGCGTTCGTCAGCGTATTGCCCTGGCGGAACGAGCGATACAGCTCGTTCAACGTGGGAGCGCGGAAGGCGCGGTAGATCGAGGCGTTCCACGACACGTTCGAATTGAACTGGTGCTGCAGCGTGAGGCGGGGGCTGAAGGCATCGTAGGTGCGATCGGGGAAAATTATGTTCGGTGGGCAAGTGCCTGCAATTGGATTGCAGAGGAAAAAGGCGTTCGTGTTGCTCCAATGGTCGTAGCGTGCACTCGCGGAGAGCAGCCAGCGCGGCGCGATCTGGATTAAATCTTCGCCGAAGACTCCGACAGTATTTTGGTGGCCGCCTGTGAAAGTGTCCCGCAGATTGTTGCCGGAATTGAAAATCACCTCGTTGCTGTGGCCGATTTCCTGGTGATCGTCGACGCCGGCAACGAGAGTCTGGCGCTTTCCGACGGCGCGAGACCAGACGGCTGAGCCTCCGATTCCCTGAGAGGGAACTCCTTGAACGTCGGTGAGCGATTCGCTATTTCGATCGGCCGCGACGGACGAGAAGGTCTGGTTGTAACGCTCTGCTTCTCCATAAGCACGAAGAGTTAGCGAACCGGCGGCACCCAGATTGAGATTGGCGCCGAGTGCGCCTTCGCCGATACGCGTGTTATTGATCTGGTCGGGCGTGCCATTGCCGCGAGACTCATTGAAATACCAGCCGCGCGCGAAGATAAGGCTGTCGTCGCCAATCTTGCGGCCGATCATGAGATCGGCGGTGGCGTCGGTGACGCCGGCTGGAATATCTACGGTGCCGCGCTGATTACTGGGAATAAGGACGTAGCCGTCAGTGTTGAATACCTGGCCGCCGAATGTGGTTTCCCATCCGTTCTTTTGTGCGCCTCCCCAGACGGAAAGCTCTGGAGAATTCTGGTTTCCGTAGGAAGTTTCGAGCGAGATGCCGGCTGGCTCTGGAGGGCGCGTGAGAACCTGGATCACTCCGCCGAGGGCGTCGCTGCCGTAGAGGCTCGACGAACCTTCCTGTGCGATTTCGATGTCGGAGATAGATTCGCGCGGGACGCGATCCCAGTAGACCCATGCACCGAACGGATCGTTGAGCGGAATGCCATCCTCGAGAACGAGAGCGCGGCTCGAGCCACTCGCGCCGAGACCGCGTAGCGATACGCCCTGAGCTGTGGGATTCGCGGTGCGGCTGCTGGAGCGGCGGAAGAGGCTGAACCCGGGGACTTGGCGAAGCGTGTCGTCGAGGGTGAGGGCAGGGATGGCCTGCACTTCTGCGCGCGTGAGTTGAATATCGCTCAGAGGGACATCGCTGAGGAGCGTTTTGCTGCGCGTGGCTGTGACGATTATGCTTTGATTCACCGAGGACGGGACCAGAGTGATTTCGAGTCGGGCGGGGTTGTTCGTTGCGGCGTCCAGGCTTTTTCCAGGGGATCGAAACCTCTCGCACTTACGATGACCGTGCCGGAGTCCGCGGGAACGTGGTCGAACGCGAATGCTCCGGAGGAATCGGTTGTCGTGGAGGCCGAGTACGATCCGGCGTGCAGTTCTACTTGCGCGGCCGCGATGGAAGCGCCGCTTGAATCGCCGCACGACGCCCTCGACTCGAAACTGCTGGGCGCGAACTTGTGGAACCAATGCAAAGAGAAATGCAATCGCGAATAGCGCGCGGCGGCAAATTCGCCCTCGAAGCTGCAAGGTCGGCCATCGCCAAGTCACATCGCTAGAAAGGTTAGACATGAATTCGAAAGCTATCTTCACCCACTCGATTGAGATTCGGATGCGGTTCATCCATTAAAGGTGAAGTCGGGGAGGAGTTCAAGCGCTTGTTGTCGGCGGCGTACTGGCCAAGCCATTGATTTTAAAAGACAAAGTCTTTACTGTCGTGAGCGCGATAAGTCCGCGAGGCTGCGCGGTGGCCGAACTTAAGGCGGCCATTGTGTTAGTCTGAATAGAAGACATCTCTTTCAACTTGAGGGAATTCGAATGGCATCGACCGCACCGATTCGGCGCAGCGATCGGGTTTCGCTTACTTTGTTGTTGGACGCGTCCGGCACAGACAGCCATGGCCAGGCGTTCTCGGTCCCCACTCGCACGCTGCAAATCAACCAGACGGGTGCCGTGGTGGTGCTCGACCGCGAACTGAGCACCGATCAGCATATCCACTTGAAGCGAAAATCGGCGGCCGAGTCGCATCGCGAAGGCGACGTGAGGGTGGTGGGCCAGTTCGGCCGCGAAAAGGACGGGTTTTTGTACGGGGTCGAGATTCTTCCCGGGCAGAATGATTTGTGGGGAGTGGAGTTTCCGCCGATTGCGACGTCGGAGGAAGCTGTGGCGCGGATGCTGCTTGAATGCAGCTATTGCAGAGGCAGGGAAGTGGTTTATCTGAATGAGCTCGACTTGCGAGGATTCGAAGCGAATCGCGGGATTGCGCGGCATTGCAAGGTGGACGGTGTTCCGAGCATCTGGATCCAAGCGCCGCACGAGGATGAAAAGAAACTGACGCGTTCGCGAGCGCGACGCGATCAGAAAGACAGTTTGCCAGAGGGTGGCGAGCAGCGCGAGCGGCAGCGAATGAGAATGAAGACGCGCCTGACGGCTTGTATCCGCCAAGCGGGCGCGGACGATGAGCTCGCGGTCTGCGAAGACATCTCGCCGATCGGGATGTGTTTTCGAAGCAAGCGGCGATTCGATGCGAATGCGTCGATTGACGTAGCGGTGCCGTATGCTCCCGATTCAGCGAATATTTTTCTGCCGGCACGGATCATCTATTCGGAAGAAATGCCGAAGGCTGGATTATTCCGGCACGGAACGGAATACCGGCGAAGAACCGGGGCGAGCGGAGAGTAGTCGAGCGAAATTGAGCTAAGCAAGGCCGGAGAGGTAGGCGCGAGGCGCAAATGCTTTCTCGCCGACGAACTGGCCGCCGAGAATGCGCACTTTGCAGCCCGCCTCGGAATTAGCGGCCTCGAGAATTTTCACCTTTGTTCCACAGCTGATCAGCAGAAGTTTTTCGTCTGCGACCATTAGTGAAATCCCCAGATCGTCTTGCGCCGCTTCGCAGGAACGCATCTCCTCCAGGATTTCTTCAGTAGCCGGCAACAATACGTAGTTTCGTCCCGTTTCGTCGCAAATCGTCGCAACTTTCCCGACCCACTCTAAAACCGCGCGAGTGTGAATCTTTGTGCCAGCGGGCAAGCGTGATGGAGAAGCAAAATCCGCGCCGTCGATAGTGGCAATAAAGCGATAACCGCGACGCGGAAGGGTTTCGATAAAGCGCGGCTTCTTGTATGAATCGCAAAGGGCGCGGCGCAGGGTTTGCATCGCGGCATTCACACCGTGTTCGAAATCCACGAAGGTGTCGGCGGGCCAGAGCTTGGATTGCAATTCTTTGCGCGTCAACAATTCGCCGGGCTGTTCGAGAAGCATGGCGAGGATTTGAAAAGGACGACCGGCGAGACGAACTTTGTGGCCGTGCTTGCGCAATTCGCCCGTGCGCAAGTCGACGTGATAAGCGCCGAAGCGGACTTGGCCTTGAAATGGACTCACATCCGGCATAGCGGAGCGGACTGGGAAGCGTAAGTGTACGACTAGCAATGCTGAAACTCAAGGACGGTATGTGGCTATGGGCATCTAAGTCGCCTAGTTTCAGCAATTAAACGATTTACCTCAGCTTTACCAACAATTGAGCCTCGTTGCATTGAAGCAAATCGAGAGAAGGAATAAATTGCGTGCAGATCGAGGGACAAAGCGATGAATTCGAAATCGACGGAATCAAAAACAGAGATTCGAGGGAGAAAGGAGAAAGAGATGAAAATTACGACAGTGGTGAAGGGTTCAATTTTTGCAGCAGCGCTGGGAGTAGCGTGCTTGCTGCCGGTAACAACGCATGCGCAAGCGGACGTCTCGCCCGACGTCTACGAGGCTGTTAGCACCGAGACGATTGCGGCGCAGAACCAGTTGCTAGCCGCGGCCAACACCGCGAAGCCGGCCGATTTTCAAGGACGCTTCGCGCTGCCGTATGAAGTGCGCTGCAAGGGTAAGAGCTTGAAGTCTGGACAGTATGCGCTTTCGGTTAAGTCCGAGGGGACGGCCCGGCTGGTAACGATCACTCGCAACGGCGAGACGATGAACATTCGCGCGCAGGAACTGACTGGGAATCCTGCGGCGACCCACAGCACCGTGCTGGTGAGGAAGTCGCATGAAGGGCGGCTACTCGAAGCGGTGTACGTGCGGCAGTTGAACGTGCTGCTTTACCTGGATACGAATGCCACTACGCAGCCTGGTCGGATGGAGCAGCTGCCGATTTCGTAGAGCTTAGCGTTAGAAGTTTAGCGCGGACAAGGAATGCCTCGCCGACCGAGCCCCGGCGAGGCGTTCGTGTTTTTGGCGCCCGATGATTTGATCTCGCGCCGACGTAGATCGTCAGACTGCCACGGTTGAGCGTTCGCGAGAGCGTCGCCGGTGATACTGCATGGAGATGTCGAGATACACGTTGCCGGAGGGCGTCTCGAAGCACAGGATCGTGGCTTCGGAGTCTTGGCCGGCGGCGGCGCACTGTTCCTCGGTGAGTATGGCCGGAGGAAACACTTTGAATTGAAAGCCGCGATCGTTGAGCTGCGTGACGGCGTTCCCGATCACCATGTTAGCGAGTTCACAGACGGCTTCGCGGACCATGGGCTGCGATGAATCGACTTCTTCTCCCGCGAGGTAACTGGCAACCTGCGTGGCAGCTTGCGGATCCATATCGAGAATCACGCGACCCTGAATTTCTCCCTTGAAGCTGACGGAAGCGGCGAGGCCTTTGCGGCGATAGCCTTCCTCTTCCATCGAGAGGTCGACGATGCGCGGCGGTGTCTTCATCATTTCGGCAAGAACTGCGTCAAGCGAGCCGATGAAGGGCTGAATTAGATCCATTCTCATCGGTCTCTCTCCCCTCCGGCGTGAACGGGTGATGCGACGCCGTCGTCATTGAGCACGTAGCGGATGATTTCGTAGAGCGCGTCGGGCTTGACGGGCTTTTGGACGAAGTGGCGCGCGCCTTTTTGGAGTGCGGCCAGGATGTTGTCCTGATAGCCGACGGAAGAGACCATGACGATGCGGGCGTCGGGATGTTCCTGGACGATGCGCTCGACGGCCTCGATGCCTTCCATCTGGGGCATGGTGATATCCATGAGGACGATGTCGGGATTTGTGCGGGCGTATTCGGTGATGGCGGTGCAGCCGTCACCGGCTTCGCCGGCAACCTGGCCGCCGAAGGACTCGACCATCTTCGCGAGGCTCTTGCGGGCGAAGACGGAGTCGTCAACGATCAAGTAGCGAGCCGCCTGGTTGTCTTTCTTTCGCGTTAGGGCTTCGAACTGTTTCATAACTATCTCCTTCGAGAAATCTCGCGATCGGCGGCGGGTGGGTGGCCGTCGAGTACTCCGGCAAACATTTCGACTGCATGACACCGGCTAAATTCGAAAGGGAAACTACACGATCAGCAAAACCGCGCTCGATGGCAGCGCGCGGCATGCTGTCGACGACGCACGTTTCCGGGCTTTGGGCGATTGTGATTCCGCCGGCGGAACGGACCGCGGACATGCCGGCAGCGCCGTCGTCGCCCATGCCCGTCATCAAAATGGCGAGCGAATTATTTTTGAATTCCTGTGCGACCGACTGAAACAAGACATCGACTGACGGACGATGGCCGTTGACGCGCGGAGCATCAACGAGAATCGCGACGTTACCGTGTTCCATGCGGCGCACTTTCATGTGCCGGTTGCCGGGACAAATGAGGGCGCGGCCTGCGAGCAAGAGATCGCCCGACTGCGCTTCTTTTACTTCGATGGCGGACGATTCGTTGAGGCGCTGCGCGAACATTTGCGTGAAGCCTTCAGGCATGTGCTGGACGACGAGAAGGCAGCCGGGAAAATCCTCTGGAAGCTGAGAAAAAAGATATTGGAGGGCGTTCGGACCGCCGGTGGAAACGCCAATAGCAACGATGCGAGAAGGCCAATGAGGCATCGACGAACGGCCCGATTCCTTCCGTCGCGCTGAAGGAACCGTGATGATCATTTTGGGGGCGCCGGATGCCGCGGCGACTTTGATCTTGATGGCGAGTTCAGCGGCGATTTGATCGATGCGGCCGACAGCGGCGTCCTGAGGCTTGGCCACGAAATCGAATGCGCCGAGAGCGAGAGCTTTCAGAGTGAGAGTGGCGCCGCGATCTGTTTGCGAGCTGACGACGATCACTGGAACGCGATGCTTGCGGGTGATCTGGCGGAGCATCTCGATGCCGTCCATGCGGGGCATGTCGAGATCGAGCGTGACGACGTTCGGACGAAGCTCGGTGATTTTTTTGAGGCCTAGCTCGCCGTCCATCGCCGTTCCCACCACTTCAATCGAAGGATCGTGGACGAGCGCCTGGGGAATCAGCTTGCGCATGAGCGCGGAATCGTCAACGACGAGGACGCGAATTCGTCCGCTCATGCCGTGGCTCCCACTGCCGGGATTCGCGAGAGATGCGAAATCACTGCGGGAACGTTGAGAATGAGAACAACTGTACCGTCGCCAAGAATCGAAGCGCCGCTGACGAGCGCAGAAGTGACAAGACGATCTTCGAGAGCTTTGATGACGAGCTCTTCTTCTCCCATGAGGCTATCGACGATCAGGCCGAATTTGCGATTGCCTGCGCCAATGACGACGACGAAGATGCGTTTCGCGCGCTCGGTTGCCGGCTTCGACTCGAGGCGGTCGAGGCGGACGAGCGTGAGAACCTGCTCGCGCAACTGAAAAACTTCGTGCTCGTCGACGCGGTGAATTTCATCGTCGGCAATGCGAGTGATTTCGACGACGGAAGTGATCGGAACCGCGTAAAGGCGACCTGCGACGCGGAACAGAAGCGCCTGGATGCTGGCGAGAGTTAACGGGACCAGCAGGCGGAATGTGGTTCCTTTCCCGGGCTCGCTTTCGAGTTCGATTGCGCCTTTCAAATTGGAGAGAGCGGCCTGCACCACGTCAAGCCCCACGCCGCGGCCGGAAATTTCGGTGATGTGGTCGGCGGTGCTGAGCCCGGGCGTGAAGATTAAATGAAGCGCTTCGGAGTCGGTGAGCCGAGCAGCTTCTTCGGGAGTAAGAATGCCGCGCTCGATGGTGCGATCGAGAATTTTCTGGCGATCGAGTCCGCGCCCATCGTCTGATACTTCGATGACCACCTGATCGCCTTCGTGGTAGGAATCGAGGTGAATCGTGCCGCGCGCCGGTTTTCCGGCAGCCAGGCGTTCGGCGGCAGATTCGATTCCGTGATCCGCGGCGTTGCGAACCAGGTGCGCAAGCGGTTCAGCCAGCGAGTCAAGGATGCCTTTGTCGAGATCCGTGTTCTGGCCGGAGAGCTCAAGCACGATGTCCTTATGTTGCAGCTTGGCCACGTCGCGCACGACGCGAGGGAAGCGGCGGAAAAGCTGGTCTACGGGAACCATGCGGATCTTCATTACAGATTTTTGAAGTTCGCCGAGGACGCGGGATTGGAAAGCCATTGCGTCAGAAAATTTGCCGCGCAGAGGATCTTTCGAATGGCTGCGTTCGAATTCGTTGATGGTGCGCTGCAACATTGATTTGCCAATGATCAATTCGCCGACGAGATTCATCACCGTTTCGATACGCGTGGCGTCGACGCGGAGAGAATTCTCGGCTGCGTGCGAAATACCTCCGGGCGCGCTACCGGCGTGAGTGTCGTCGAAATGTCCGGGGGCTCGTGCTCGGAGCCGCTTACTCCGGCGGAGATCGCAGCGGCCTCGGATTCGAGGAGTATGTCGAGAAGATCGCGCGGCTTCGTCGGCTGTTCCTTGATTTCATCAACGGAGATGCGCGCGACGACAGAGGGTACCTGGCAGCGCTGGCGAATCCAGTCCGCAGACTTTGAGGTTGAAAGCGCTGCTTCGATCACGCCGGATTGCTGAAGATCGGCAGCTTTCTCGGGATGCTGCGCGATTACTTTTCCTGCGCTTTCGAGCGCTTTACGGATCAGTTCGAATGCAGCTGCAGGGAGCGATTCGGAATCGAGATACAACGCAACGTTGTAGATGTGGTCGCCGCGACGGAGCGCTTCCGCAATCAACAGGCGTTCGTACTCGGTCCATTCGAATGTGGCTTCGCGTGCGACTTTCCGCGGCTGCACGGCAGGTTTCGTAAGCAGGCGTTGGATGTGTTCTCGAAGCGCGCCCCCGGCCGGCGGCTGCAGATTATTCCGGTATGCGGCCAGCATTTCGTGAAAGGTGTCGGCAGCGGCGAGAACCACTTCAGGGATCAATCCGGCGTGCTGTTGAGTAAGCTCGGGCGTGAGGACGTCTTCGAGTTCATGGGCGAGTTCGCTGAGTTCGCGGAAGCCGCAAGCGGCCGAATCGCCTTTCAGGGTGTGAACGGCGCGACGGACACTGCGGAGGTTTTCTTTGTCGCCGGGATGGTCTTCAAGCGCGAGTCCGGCCTCGTTCATGGCCTGGAGAATTTCCGCGGCGCTCTCGAAGAAGAGATCGCGGAGTTCTGCAGCGCGCTCGTCGGGGAAAAATGTCACTGGGCGCCCTCGACGCGTTGATAGACCGTAGCGTTGTTCTGATGAATCATGTGAAATGATTTCGTGAGGCCGAAAAGGCTCTCTGCGTGGCCGACGAAAAGATATCCCTCGGCGTTTAAGCAGCGGTGGAATTTTTCAACGAGACGCTTCTGCTCGGCTTCATCGAAGTAGATCATCACGTTGCGGCAGAAAATCACGTCGTTGCGCTGAGGCAAGTACTCGGTCTTGAGATTGTGAAAATCGAACTGCACTAAATTCTTGAGCGCCGTCTTGACCACGTATTTGTCGGCGACTTTATCGAAATAGCGAAGGCGGCAGGTGTAATCGACAGTTTCCATTTGTGCTTCGGTGTAAATGCCTTGTTGCGCCGTGAGTAGCGCGGAGTAGTTGATGTCGGAAGCGAGAATCTCCACTTTCCACGGCGGCGGAATCAGGGGTTTGGGCGTGGGCATTTCGAAGGGCAACGGATTGCGCAGGTAGTAGTAGGCCAGCGCGTCGCAGACTAGAATCGCGAGTGTGTAGGGTTCTTGTCCCGTGGAGCAGCCGGCGCTCCAGATCCGCAGTGTCCAATCGCGGCGCTCCTGCTTGCGCTTCAGAATTTCTTCGAGCACGACTTTCTGGAAAAGATCGAGCTGAGGGCGAATGCGAAAGAAGCTCGTCTCGTTTACGGTGAGGTTCTCAAGCAAAGCCGTGAGTTCCTGCTTGCCCTCGCGGCTGGTGAGCAGTCGGTAGTAGCTGTAGAAGGAGTCCATCTGGCAGGCCTTGAGGCGGCGCTGCAGGCGATCGCGCAGAAAATGGGTGCGGCGTTCGTCGAAATACATGCCGCATTCCTGATAGACCAGAGTCTGAAGGAGCTTGAGTTCGGGATCTGTGAGTGGAACTTCAGTGGTCAGTGTGGACATTCGCTCCTCGTCGAAATTGCGTTGCCGGATCGACGACTAATATCGTGTGGCGCTACCAACGGGAACAGCGGCAGGTTCGGAGAATTCCTCGAGCCGCCGCAGCTCCCCTCGCTGCAAAATCTTGTTCAGGTCCAGCAGAATCACGAGACGGCCCTTCAGTTTTCCGACGCCCGTGATGTAGTCGAGCTCGCCTTCCTGAAAAACCGAATGGGGCGCTTCGATCTCCGAGGGCGGAATGCGCAGAACCTCGGAAGCGGAATTCACCATCAGGCCGATGCGGCGCCCTTCCATCTCGACGACGACGACCCGATTTTTCTTGCCGGGCTCGGTGAATTTCTCGTTGAAACGCTTGCGCAGATCTATGACCGGGATGATCCGTCCGCGCAGATTGATGACGCCTTCGATGTAATCGGGCGCGTTTGGTACGGATGTGATTTCCGGAACGCGCACAATCTCGCGCACGATCGAGATGGGCAGGCCGAAGGTCTCGCGGCCGATCCGAAATCCAACTACCTGGATTTCTTTGTCCATAGGTTTCTCGGCGCTCAGGTGCGAGCCATCTCCGCATATTCTCGCGTGCCACTTTGGCGATCCGAGCCACCGCCGATGCGCCGCGGCGGGAATCGCCGGCTGTCGGAATGGCCATCGTCGATGACGAACCGGTCCATCGAGTCGAGGAGATTGCGGGAAAGCTTGGACATCTGCTCGGCGGCGGCAGCAAGTTCCGTCGAACTCGAGGTGGATTGCTGCACGAGTTCGCGCATTTTCTCCATGGCGCGAACCACGCCCTGCGCGCCGGAGGCCTGCTCCTCGACGGAGGAAGTAATTTCCTGGGTGATTTCTGTGAGGCGGTTCGTGGCCTTGGCGATTTGCGAAGAACCACTCGATTGCTCGGTGGTGGCAGCGCCGATTTCCTGCGAGAACTTGTAAACTTCGGAAACTACGGCCGAAATTTTCTCCAGCGCGCCGCTGAGTTCCTTGTTGAGAACCAAGCCTTCCTGGACCATCGAGGTGCTCTTTTCCATGTTGTCGACGGCTTCGCGAGCTTCCTTCTGAATGCCTTCGATGAGCTCGGAGATTTCTTTTGTGGACTGGGTGGATTTTTCGGCGAGCTTGCGGACTTCTTCAGCCACGACGGCGAAACCAAGGCCGTGCTCACCGGCTCGCGCGGCTTCAATGGCGGCGTTGAGCGCGAGAAGATTGGTCTGCTCGGCGAGGTCGTCGATCACTTCGATGATTTTGCCGATGTCGTCCGCACGGCGGCCGAGCACGTCGATAATTTCCGCCGACGATTGAATTGCGTGGCTGGTGCGGTTCAAGCCCTGAGTGGCTTTTTCCATGGTGACCATGCCGGTTTGGACTTCGTCGCGCGAGCGGTGCGAGATATCGACGAGCAGCTTGGCGGTATCTGCGACTCGCTGGATCGAAGTGACCATCTGGTCGATGGATGCGGAAGTTTCCGCGACGCTTGAGCCCTGCACCTGCGTGTTCTTCACGACGTTCTGCACGTTGATGCTCATCTCGTGCATCGTACTGGTGACTTCATCGATCGCCGACGCGGCTTGCACGCTCACCTTCGCCGATTCGTCCGAAGCGCTGGCCATTTGTCCCGCGCCACTTGCTACTTGCGCGGCGCTATCGCGCACCTGGCGAACAAGGTCGCGAAGACCCTGCGTCATCCGCGCGAATGCTTTCGCCATCGTGTCCTGCTGGGAGCGCGGCATCACGCTTACGGAGAGCTGCCCTTCGGCGATCGCAGCCGACACGTCTGCCATTTCTTTGAGGTGAACAATCATCTTGTTGAAATTCTTGGCGAGCATGCCTACTTCGTCTGCGCGATGGATATCAATGGATTGTTCGAGATCACCGGTTTCTCCGATCCGTTGCGCTACCTCGATCAACTGATTGACAGGCTCGCGAATCGTTTTCGCGGTGAAGAAAGCGATGCAGACTCCGAGGAGAATCGCGACCAGCGTGCCGGCAGTCGTAATGATCGTGCTGAGGGTGGTTGCCGACGCGGCGGAGGCGTTGGAGTCCTGGAGAGTTTTACGGATGTTCGTGCTCGCATCGTTAAGCACACTGGCCGATTTGGTCGTCCAAGATGCGGGATCGTGCTGAAGGTAATAAATTTGGAGATCGGAGACGGTCGCGTCGCCGGCGTCCACCTGGTGGCGCTTCGCGATCATCTGTTTGGCGAAATTCTCGGCCCAGTTGTGTTCGTTCTCCTCCACTTGTGCGAGGGAGGCCCGAAGATTGGAGTCGTTCCCTTTACCCTCGCCGTCTTTCAGAAGCCCAAGAAGAGTGGAGATTCCCTTGTTCGTTTTCTCCTCGTCACGCAGGTCGCCGCTCAGCAGGTAGTTTTCGAGGAACAGGCGGTTTTCCATCATTTGAAAACGAATGTTTTCGATGATCTCTACGTCGCTCAACGTGGCCGCCGCAGCCGAACGGGCGGCGTGCTCACGCACCACCGTGAACATATTGACCACGAACAGCGCCAGCATAATCGCCAGAATGGCGCCGAATCCGAAATAGAGCTTTCTGCGGATCGTCATAACTTACGCCTCCACTGCATGCCCATCGGTGCGCTCTCCCCCACCGGAGAAGTGCCCGCGTCTAATTGAAACTGAACTCGATAATCTCGGTGGTTTCTTTGGGCGCGGCTTCAAAGCGCCACCTCTTAACTGCATCCAGCGCAGAACCAACCAGCACCGGGCTGCCCCCTACCACTTTCGTGCTGGTCACGCGACCATCGGCCGAGATCGTGACCTCGATCTTGACCTTGCCGGTAACGTTGAGTTGCCTTGCCAGAACGGGAAAATCCGGAACGACTCTCGTCTTCACTTTGCGCTTGACGGCATCTGGCGCAGCCTCCTGTGCCAGCACCTTCGGAGCGAGTGCCGCAGACGTGGACAGCAACATCGCCACAGCCAATCCGATAGCGCGAACTTTCAGCTTCATGCCGACCCCCTATGGGCAGACAAAGCTCCGGTAACAGAAAATGCAACGGTAATGCCATGTGAACGAATGTCTTTGTGGACGCCTTGTAACAGGCATGTTTTCCAGTAAAACTCTTATAATCATTGAGATACAATCGATGGGCAGACTGGTGAAAAGAGGCGTTGGTGGTGCCAATCGTCTCACTCCCGGTGGAGATGACGGTTTCTCGTCTCACAGTGCGACAGTCTCAGAGTGTCCTTTTCGGCAACAGTGGGTACCAGGTTCCTTGACTCAAATTGAGATGAGCACGTAAGTTCGTCGGGTAACAGAAGCGCGCAGCCCCTCAACCTCCATGCGTGCAGTGCGACGAACTCGGGACGTGTCTTCAGACCTCGACGGCTCTTTGGAGAGCCTGCTGAGCCAGTTTTCCGCCACGACCCTCGAATTAAATCCATCGCTAGGAACCTCGGAATTCGCGCGGCGACTTACTGCAAGGACTGCGCAAATGCTTGGGGCACGCGCCGCAGTGCTTGCCGTGGTACGCGATTCGGAATGGTCAATTGCAGGTTTGAGCGGGCCTGCGCATAGCTGGGATGCGAAGATTCAGCAACGCTTGGCGGCCGCCTTGGCAGAGCAGGCTACGGTGCCCGCCTCGGACCTGCGCTCAGGGCCGGCGGCGGTGCTCTTTGGCCGGGAATTGGCGGATGCGTTGGGGTGGCGTGAGGCGGTGCTGGCACCGCTGACAGGGAGCGAGAGCGGGCTGCTTGGCGTGCTGTGCCTGGTGGAGTTGCGCAGGATGACGGAGACCGACAGGCAGTTACTCGGGGCGCTGGTGGGGCATGCGTCGGTGGCGCTGGAGAATGTGCGGCTATTCTCGCGAATCGAACGGTCGCGGAAGCAATGGGTAGAGGATTTCGACGCCATCTCGGATCTAATCGTGGTGCATGACGCGGACAATCGCGTCCTGCGGCTTAATCGCGCGCTTGCGGATTTGTTGAAGGTAAAGCCGGCCGAGGCGGTTGGGCGTGATATGGGAAAGCTCGAGCTGCTCGGATCGAGCGTGCAGGCGGGACGATGCCCATTTTGCCGGAATCCGGCTGCGCTGCACGAGGAGTTCATGTTTCCAGCGGCCGATCGCTCCTACCTGGTTTCTGCGTCGCGCATTCACAGCGGGCACAACGACGAGCTACGTACGATTCATGTGGTGAAAGACATCAGCGACCGCCGCGAGGCGGAGCGCCGCTATCGCCGCGAGCGCGATTTCAACAAAAACATTCTCAACAACACGCAAAGCATGATTCTCGTCCTGGATACAGCCGGACTGATCAGCTATGCCAATCGCCGCTGTTTCGAGGCTGGATACCAAGAAACGGATTTGCTAGGGCACTCGCTCACCGACATTATTCCGCCGGCGCGAAGGCCAGTTCTGAAAGAAACGCTGGAACGCGCGCTTCATGGGGCCGCAGTCGACAATCTCGAAATGCCGGTGGTGCGCGGGAACGGAACTGCGGGGCAATTTTCGATCAGCCTGAGCCCGATGCGTGATGAGCAGGGCGATATCAACAGTATCGTTGCGGTGATGACGGATGTGACCGATGCCGCAGATTTGCAGTCGAAACTGATGCACACGGAGAAAATGGCGGCGCTCGGCCAACTCGTTTCGGGCGTGGCGCATGAAGTGAACAATCCGCTCGCGGCCATCGTGGGTTTCACCGACTTGCTGCTCGAGAATCCGCAAGTTCCTGAAGCAGCGAAAGAAGAGCTGCGCGTGATTCTGCAAGAGGCGCAGCGCACGCGGATCATCGTTCAAAACTTGCTTAGCTTTGCCCGGCAGATGCCGGCGCAGCGTGAGCCGGTGCAGGTGAATGCCGTTCTAAGGCAAACGCTCAAGCTTCGCTCGTACGATTTCTCGAATCACGGCGTCGAGCTCGTCGAGCAATATGAAGAAGACTTGCCTCTAGTTGTGGGAGATCCCCACCAATTGCAGCAGGTGTTTTTGAATATTTTGAATAATGCGTATGACGCGATTCAGGAGACGAGGCGGCCGGGAAGAATCGAAGTGTTGACGACGCAGCGCGCGAACGAGCTAGAGGTGGTGATCCGCGACAACGGACCGGGAATTCTGCAGCCGGAGAAGATTTTTGATCCGTTTTTCACGACGAAGGAAGTGGGGAAGGGCACGGGCCTTGGCTTAAGCATCTGCTACGGGATCGTGCGGGCGCACAGTGGAGAAATCACGGCTCGAAATAATCAGGATGGCGTCGGGTGCACGTTCATTGTGCGGCTGCCTGTGGCAACGCAAGGTGTGGAACTGAGCGTCGTGGAGCCTGCGCAATGATGGTTACAGCCGGGACTGCCGCCGCAGCGCGTGGACGAATCCTGCTGATCGAGGATGAGCCTTCCGTTGCGGCATTCTTACGGATCGCGCTCGAGCGGCGCGGATACGAAGTGGTAGCGTCGCCATCGGCTGTAGAGGGATTGCAACTTCTGGCTACCGGCGATTTTCGCGGCGTGATTTCGGATTTTCGCACGCCAGGCGGTATCACTGGAGTCGATGTACACGACTGGCTCGAGCGGCACCGCCCTGAACTGGCATCGCGAATCATCTTTATCACTGGTGATACGGCGAGCGACGAAACGATTGCCCTGCTCGCGCAAGCCGGCACACCGTGCGTTGAAAAACCATTCCGCGTCCATCAATTGATGGCGGCGGTAGAAAAGACAATCGGGAAACCATGACGAACGAGCAAAAAATCCGCTTTGTGATTGTGGACGACGAGCAAAGTATCCGCCGGCTTTGCATGACTGTGGGCCAGGGCCTGGGGTTTGAATGTGGGGAAGCGGAAACAGCAGAGGCAGCCCTTGAATCGCTCGAAGCGGTGCTGCCCGACATTGTCGTGACCGACTTGAAGCTGCCCAATGTCACCGGAGTCGAGTTGCTCCGACGAGTGAAAGAGCAGCTGCCGCGCACGGAAGTAGCGATCATGACGGGACACGGTTCGATCGAATCTGCGGTGGAAGCGATGCGCCAGGGCGCCTACGACTACATCGAAAAGCCATTTCGCGTGGAGAAATTGAGGCAATTGCTGCAAAGGATGGCGGAAAAAGTTCGGCTGGTTAACGAGAACCAGTTTCTGCGAGAGCGCGTCAATACCGAGACGCAGCTCGACGGAATCACCGGAACGTCCGCAAAAATTCAGGATGTAATGAGGATGGTGTCGCGGCTCAAGGATACGCGCACACCTGTGCTGGTGACGGGAGAAAGCGGTACTGGAAAGGAGCTGGTTGCCCGCGCGATGCATTATCGCGGGCCGCTGGCGGAGAT
Organism: uncultured Acidobacteriota bacterium; assembly: GCA_963767205.1. GTDB lineage: Bacteria > Acidobacteriota > Terriglobia > Acidiferrales > UBA7541 > Palsa-295. The sequence continues at coordinate 50,500 of CAVYDF010000009.1, read as the reverse complement.
GCCGTTTGTTGCCGTGGATTGCGGTTCGCTCGTGCCGACGCTGATGGAAAGCGAGTTGTTCGGACACGAAAAGGGATCGTTCACCGGCGCTCTGAAGTCGAAGCCCGGACTGTTTCACGCGGCCAATGGCGGCACGATTTTCCTCGACGAAATTGGCGAATTGCCGCTCGAGATGCAGGCCAAGCTGCTGCGTGTGCTGCAGGAAAAGGAAGTCCGGCCGGTGGGGAGCAATGAAAAGGTTCCGGTGGATGTCCGAGTGATTGCAGCGACGAACCGCGATTTGGAAGCGGCGTATCGAGGGGGAACATTTCGCAAGGATCTTTATTTCCGGCTGAATGTGGTCACCGTACATCTTCCGGCTTTGCGGGAGCGGCGTTCGGATATTCCGCAGCTCGTCCATTGTTTTCTGGACCGCTATGCGCCTGGAGAGAATATTCAGATTGCGCCGGCGGCGATGAAGAGTTTTCTGCAATACGAATGGCCTGGAAACATCCGTGAGCTTGAGAATTGTATCGCGCGGGCGATCGCCCTCGGAGACCACCGCACGATCGACGTGAGCGACCTGCCCGCCCGCCATTGGCAAGGCTGACGAGGGCCGTCTCTGGTGGGGATTCGTCCGCCCTTTCCACTACAGCGCTTGCCGACCTCGAGCGAATGACGATTCTTCGCGTTTTCGAGCAAGCAGGGGGCGACAAATTGCTTGCCGGAAGAATGTTGGGGATCAGCCGGGCGACGCTCTATCGCAAGCTGAAGCGGTATCAGATTCCATTGCGTTCCACTTCGAAACTACCCGTCGAAACTTTAACCTAGATAGATATGCTTTCCAGTTCCGGCCACGAGCAGCGGCTCAGGGTGAACCTCGGTCGGCGTTTCGAATCCGTGGCGTGAGACGGGGTGTGTCAGGGTGAGACGAAACTGCGAAAGACGGTGATGTGGGTCTCGTAATCCCTTAAGATCTACAGGCTGTTACCAGAACCCCGAGCCGCAAGTCTTTGGCCGCGGACTTGCAATCTTCTTCCTGGGTAAATTCCGCTTGTCCGGGTGTGCGCAGTTTTGGTGCCGCACAAGCTCTAAAGCATGTAGGCGTTGCGGAGAATTCTTGGGAGGTTCGGTGTCACGTGAGACGGCAGTTGAGTCGATTGCAGCAGTACAGACATGCGTTGAGAAATTGGCTCAGCTTTTCCCGAGTGCGACACCTGTGCGATTGCCGGTGCGAGTAGTGGCGCTGGGGAGCGAGCAGAGGCATCTGGAGGAATCTACGGTGATTGAGTTCGGGACGGCGCGCGAAGTGTTGTTTGCTTCGGTGTTGCCGCTCGAATTCGAAGATCGAGTACGAATTCTAAATTCCGATGGTTCGCTCGACGCAGGCGCGACAGTGGTTGCGGTTCGCTATCACGATGGCCGCAAAGCGGTGGCGACGCGCTTCGTAGGCGAAGTCGGAAACTGGATTATCAAGCCATGAGCCCAAAACTTTTCGGCATCACCTTCAACGAAGCAGAAGGCACGCAGAAGTCAGGAAGCGGCACGTCCGCGGACTTCGCCGCGCGCTGGACTGAGGCGCGGGTTGCCTATCCGCTGTATGCAGCGCTCGCAACGCAATTCGAACTTGCGCCCGCTCCTTATCCGGCAGGTGAACTTCCTGCGCTTCGGCCAACGCGAGACGTGTTCGATCGCGACCTTCAATGGTTTGACGCGATCGATGAAAAGGTCCGAGCGTTTCAAATCCGGCAGCTGCCTCCGGAAGTTCTGAACGCGAGCGAGGAAGCGCTTAGAGCGTTTATCCAACGCCTTCTGAAGCGGCCCGAAAAGACAAATGCGGATCGCGACAAAATCGATTTGCTGTTGGTGCAATACTTCGCACTTTGCGCACCCGAAGCCCTATACCGCGAGGAACTCAAGCTGGCTGACGTCGCGCGCGTTCTACAGCCAGTCTTGATGGAAGCCGATGCGGCAGCCTCTCGATTGGTGCGAACCTCTCGAACAAATTCTGAAGACGCTCGACGGGTGCCATAGCCTGCGGGACATGATGGAGCACGGCCTGCTCGAACAAGGCAGGCTATTAAAGGATTCCGCCGGGGATATGTTTTACGATCCGGCGGCGCTTGTGGCTTTCTGCCGGTTTAATTTTTCGTTGCGCCGCGCGTTTATTCGCATGCTGCATGCCGACTTGAACGCAGTGAAAAGCGCGGTGGATATTCTCGAAGCGGCTGGAGTGAAAAGCGTCGATTGCCGCAGGGCTGGTTTTTCGGCCGCGGAGACTACGGCGCGGCTTCGATACTACTCCGAGAACTGGCGGCAGCCGTTCCACAAGGACTACACGGAAAGCTCCGTGAGCCGCGCATTCGAGCAGCTACTGGCTCTTCGCGCTGACCTAGAAGAAGCGGTTGCCAGAATGCACGACGGGTTCAAGTGCAGGCCACAGGCTCCGTAACTCCGGCTAAAACTTCTTCACGGCCAGAGTTGGCGGCGCCAGCGAAGATGACGGAAATCAAGTCGGGAGCAGCGCTCGCGAATCAATCTCCGCGTATGCCATTGGATCTTGCCGGCATCGGTGAACCCGCTCCCACAAAGACCGCGCCCGCCACCAAAGTCTCCGCGGCACCGAACAAGCCGGCACAATCCGCGTCCGAATCCAACATACCGCCCACAGACGTAGCCGAAGTCGAGAAGTGCCTCGAAGCGATCTGGGAGCAGCTGATCGCGGCGCCTCCGTCGCGAGGCCGCTCGATGTCGACCGTCGTGTTGCAGGATAGCAAGGTCTTGCTTTCCTCATGGGAAGTAGCCGCGTTTGTAGCGCAAGGAGACCAGGAAGCCGAGGATTTGCGGCGAGCAGTTGTCGCGCGCGCCCTCCTCTCAGTAGCAATGGACCAACGGAAACGTTCCGGGGAAGAAAACGCGCTGGCATCGGCTTTGATCCACGCGCGAGGCGAAGTTTCCTACTTCCAGGGTCGTGTGGAAGCGGCGAAGCGCTCGAAGAACACGGAAGCAGCCGTCAACTTGGGAATCAGTACGAAGCGGCTGCTGTCTACGATTGAGGAAGCAGAAAAACTCCAGCCTTGAGCAAGGGGGTAGGCGTCTCTTGAGTCAAGCCAGCGTCCTGATCGTCTCGGACGACACGGAATTCGCTCGCACAGCCGCGGCGCGCTGGCAGGCGGAAGCCCATGCGCCCGAGGTGACGCTCGCAACCAGCGATCTGTGGCATGCTTCGAGCGCAACCGGTTATGACCTCGTAATCGTAGGCCCGGTACGTCCCGGAAAGTCCGCTTCAATTTTGTCTTCTTTGGATCCAGGTATTTCCACGGCTGTGGTTTGCGTTCCTGAAAATGAAAACGACTTCGCTGGCTTGCGCAAACTCCACTCTCAAGCGCTGCTGATACCTAAGCGCGACGGCTGGATGGAAATTTTGATCGTGCTTTCGAGTGAGGCGCTGCGTCGAGTGAATGCGCTGAATCGCGCACAGCGCGCAGAACGAGTCGCGCTCGAAGCCCAGCGCCACGCCATTCTTGGCCGCTACATGCTCGAAATGCGGCCCGGAATAAACAACGCACTCACTTCCGCGATAGGCAATGCCGACTTGCTGTTGCTCGAACCGGGTCAGCTTTCGCCTGGGTGCCGGGATCAGATCCGCACGATCCACGCGATGGCGTTGCGCCTGAATGAAGTGATGCAGCGATTCTCATCGCTGGCGGCGGAAATGCGAGCGGGTGAGACTGAATCTCAGGCTGAGACGGGTCTTGTTTCTCACGGCTATATTGCGCGGCAATGACAATCGATTGGAACCGTGTAAGCGCCACAAATGTAAAGGGTTTGCGTTGCGTTCGCAGTCTGCGAAACGACCGGCGAGCATGGCGCTGAAGTTGCAATTATCTTAACGACGTTATCTCTGTGGAGGTGCGCACGTGCTGAAGAAGGTGTTGGTCGTGGACGACTCGCAAGCGGAAATCAGCTTGATGCAGTCGTTCCTGCAGCAAGGGGGCTTTCACTCGGTGGGGATTTCCGACCCGACAAAAATCGAGGAAACAATCGAGGAAGAGAGACCCAGCGTGATCCTTCTCGACGTGGTGATGCCACAACGAAATGGTTTCCAGGCCTGCCGCGATCTGAAGAACGCGGCGTCTTACTCGCAGATTCCGGTAATTCTCGTGACGTCAAAGACGACCCCGAGCGATCGCTATTGGGGCGAACAACAGGGCGCAAACGGTTACGTCGCGAAGCCGTTCACGCCAGAAGAATTGATCAGCGCGGTGAAAAGGTTTGCTTGATGGCCGGTAAGAACGAAGAGGTGCGGGAAAACGCAGGGCTGCCACTCGAGCTCGTTGGGGGAGAGTTTCTCGAAAGCGAAACGCTTTCTGAGGAACGGCTGCCCGAGCGGCAGTACTGCGTTTTCCGCGCCGGCCGCGAACGGTTCTGTCTTTCGGTGCTTGAAGTGGAGGAAGTGGTGGATTGGCCGATTGTGACGCGGATTCCGCTGGCGCCCGCGTTCTTGATGGGAGTTTTCAACCTCCGCGGCACGATTGTGCCGTTGGTGGATATTGCGTTTACGGAAGGACGGCGGCCGGGCCTGCTGCCGAAGCATGTGGTTGTGGCGGCGCTCAAAGGCGATGCGCAGCGCGAGGATTTGAGAGTTGGTATCGCGTCCGACGAAGTGATTGGGACGTATTCGGCGACAGAAGAAGCTCTGCTTGACCAGGCGCCGAACGACGTGCCGCATTGCCGCGGAATGTTGCGCCACGACGACCGGTTGGCGCTGGTCGTTGATTTGAGGCGCTTGACGGACGTGTTTCCGGTTCCTGTGATTTAAGGCGCGAGGGGTCGCGCAAGTTTTAGGTGCTTGGGAGGAAGTCATGAAAGCTCGTTTGAGTTCCACAGTGTGGCTGCTGGTGTTGTGGATCAGCGCCGCGGCATTCGGAGTCTTGGGGCTCGCTTATTACGCCGGGATCCATTCGGTGGCGCAATCGGCGGATGGCGCTTCGTCGAACGGAAACTCGAGTGCTGCGCTGTTTGGCGCAGGCGCGCTCGCCATCCTTGCGTGCATCTCCGTGGTTTGGGTGCTTAGCAAGCGCGTGCTGAAGCCCGTGGACGAGCTTGCAAAATTTTCCGAGCGGATTGTCGCAGGCGATGTGCGCGCGCGTGCTGAGATCGAATCCGGCGACGAATTTGAGTTCATCGCCGAGAATTTCAATCGCAGCGCCGCGAAAGTCGCCCACGCCATCACGAACCAGCAGGCGCAGGATTCCCTCCAGCGCAGCATCACCGACCTGTTGAATACGATCAAGGAAGTTGCGCGCGGCGACTTGACGATTCGCGGAAAAGTAACGAACGACGCGCTGGGCAATGTCGTAGATTCCGTGAACTTCATGCTCGACAACTTCACGAAGGTTCTCGAGCGCGTTCGCAAAGCGGCCATCGACGTGAGTGCGAGCGCCAACCAGATTCTCGACGCCGCCGATGACATGACCGCGGGCGCCACGCAGCAAGACCAGGAAATTACGAACACTTCATCGGCCGTCGAAGAGCTTACGGTTTCGATGAAACAGGTGTCGAACAACGCGGAAGCGAGCGCAGAAGCTGCGCGCCGCGCACTCGATGCCGCCGAACAAGGGCAACCGCGCGGTTCGCGACACGCTGGAAGGCATGCAGCGGATTCGCGCTTCCGTGCAAGCGACCGCTAAGAAAATCAAATCGCTTGGCGATCGTTCACTCGAAATTTCGGAAATCATCAACGTGATTAACGACATCACCGAGCAAACCAACTTGCTGGCTCTGAACGCTGCGATTGAAGCAGCCCGCGCAGGTGACGCGGGACGCGGCTTCGCGGTCGTCGCTGATGAAGTTCGAAAGCTGGCCGAACACTCGCGAAGCGCGACGAAAGATATCGCAGCCCTCATCAAGGCGATTCAGGCGGAGACGAACGAAGCCGTGGTCGTCATGGAAGAAGGCACGCGCGAAGTGGAAGTGGGAGCCGGGCTTGCAGATCAAGCCGGCAAAGCGCTTGAAGCGATTTCGAGCGTCGTCCGGCAGTCGGCCGAGCTGGTGCAGGAGATTTCGCTCGCGTCGAAACAGCAGGTGCGCGGCACGGAAGGCGTCGCGAACGCGATGCAGATTATCTCCGGCATCACGCGGCAGACCACGCAGGGCGCACGGCAGACCGCTTCTACGGTAGGCAACATGGTGAAGCTCTCAGAACAATTGAACGAAGCGCTCGCGCAATTCCGCTCGCAGGCTCAACCGTCGCGGCAGGCGGAAGCGACTGACGAATCACGGCCGGCGCCGGTAGGCGTTCGTTAGATTCAGGCTGGTGTTACCGCCGGCGCTTCGAGTGCCGGCAGCTGACGTGTGCCGAACATGAAACAGCATCCAGCCACTATCGCGAAACTCACCGAGCCTGAGCTCGACGAAATTCGTACGCTCATCGAACAGCGCTCGGCCATTCTTTTCGATGCTTCGCGCGAGCGCTTTTTCTCGACTCGCATCCGCGAACATCTGGAGGAGAAAAATCTCGGCGACGGCACAGAGTTGCTGAAAATCGTGCGTGGCTCGAGCATTGAGTATGAGGCTCTGCTTGAACGGCTTTTGACGCAGGAGACCTCATTTTTCCGCTACCCGGCTGTGTACGACGCGCTTGAGAAAAGAATTTTGCCGGAGATTCAGGAACGGAAATTCTGGGAGAGCCCGCGCTCGTTGCGAATCTGGAGCGCAGGCTGCTCGACGGGCGAAGAGCCCTACTCGATTGCGGTCACGGTGAGCGATGCGTTGAAGTTTCCGGAGGCCTGGGAAATTGAAATCCTGGCCACTGACGTAAGCCGTCGGGCCTTGCGCCATGCGGAGCGAGGAAGTTACTCGCGGCGCAGCCTGGGCGAAGTTTCGTTGCATCAGGTGGAAGCATATTTCTTGCCGACGAAGCACGGATATCAGGTGAGGCCGCGCATCCGGCGATTAATCTCGTTCGCGCAGATGAATCTGGTGGATTCCTTCTATGTCGGAAAGCTCGACTGCATCTTCTGCATGAATGTTTTGATGTATTTCTCGGCGGAGCGGCGGCTTTCAATCCTGCGGCGATTTTATGACGCGCTGGAGCCGGGCGGCTACTTCCTGCTCGGCCATTCGGAGACGCTCTCGAACGTGCCGATGAAATTCGAATCGATCATGCTGGGCGATTGCCTGATCTATCGAAAGCCGACTACGGCCTCGGTGGAACTGCGGCGCACGCCGGCCCTGGTGGAGGGAAGCCTGTGAACGGGCCCAACCAGGAATCGCTTGAGCTGTTCTTCCAGGAGGCTTCGGAGAACCTCCAGTACTTACGGGAATATTCCGGTTTGCTGCAGGAACCGCAGACGAAACCAGAGGATCTCGAAAAGCTTTACATCGCGGCGCACAGTTTGGCCGGCACCTCGGCGAGTTATGGCTATCCGCAATTTTCCGAAGTGGCAGCAAAGGCGGCGCACGTGTTCCATTACGCCATGAACGCGACGCTCACGCCCGACATGCATGGCCCATTGACGGAATTTATTTCCGACGCGATTTCCGTGCTCGAATTCGATTTGCTCCAGATCAGCTCTGGCGGGACCGAGACGGCGGAAGATATTGCTGCGTTCAAGCAGCGTTATGCGTTCGCATTTCCGGCGGCTCAGATTCCTGTGGACGAAACCTCGCTGAACGCAGCAGATGGGGACGTAGCGAATCCCGACATCTACCAAGTGCCGTCATTCGCGGATCGGCTGCCCGAAGACGGCGAAGTTCCGGAAGAAGTTCTGGAGTTTTTCATTCCCGAAGCGGAAGAGCATCTGCAAGCCGTGACGGAATGTCTGCTGACCCTGGAAGCGGCTCCCAACGCGGAAGAGATTCATCGTCTGTTCCGCTCTATGCACACGGTGAAAGGCTCGGCGGCGCAGGTTGGTTTGCACCGCCTTTCAGCGGTCGCGCACCGTGTGGAAGATCTTATCGGTCAACTTCGCGACGGTGCTTTGCAACCAAGCGCGGAAATCGTGGATATCTGCCTCGAATCCGTGGACGTGCTGAAGAAGCTGCTGCACAGGCAATGGACTAACGCCACGGAGATGGCTGCTGCGATAGATCCTCTATTGGCACGAATCTCCGAGCTTGTTCCGGAAGAAGCCGAGGAAGGCGCCGCCGAAACAGCCGTCAGCACGACGGAAACGGATGCACAGGAAGCCACGACCAAAACCGTGGCGCCGCGGGCGGCCGCTTCACAGGCACTCCCGCAAGCCAAGTCCGTCCGCATTTCTCTCGAGCGCCTCGATCGAATGATGAATGCCGTCGGTGAACTCGTCATCAACCGTACGAGGATGCTTGGACGCTTGTCAGAACTTTCGAAGCTGGTGGAAGTTCTCACATTTTCAAAAGGCCGGCTCGCCAACAAAGTCTCCGAATTTCAAGAGAAGCATGAATTCAGCCGCTTGCATGTAGGGTTGGTGCCAGGGCAGTCACGCTCCGCAGATGGATACGTTCGGCGGCAGCTTCAAGTCCAAACCAGCGATCATGTCGAACGATCTGCTCGAGTTCAGCGAACTCGAGATGGATCGCTACGACGATGTGAACATCCTCTCGCGATCGCTGACGGAAATTTCCGCGGACGTTACCGAAGTTCTTACGCAGCTCGAAAGTTTCATGGGCCGAGTGGATTCCGATATTGATGAATTCACGAAGCTCGCGCACCACCTCCAGGATGAAATCACCGCAGCGCGCATGGTGCCCATCGGCAATCTGTATACGCGCCTTTCGCGCACAGTCCGGGATGCTGCGAAGGCGTCAGGAAAACCCGTCGAGCTTGTGCTCGAGGGCGCGGAAACCGAGCTCGACAACAACATCATCCAACACATATCCGACCCGCTGATTCATCTTAGTGCGGAACGCCGTCGCGCACGGCATCGAAAGCTCCGAACTTCGCCAATCCGCAGGCAAATCCGACAAAGGCCACATTGCGGTCCGCGCCTACCACCGCGGGAACCACATTTTTATTGAAGTGGAAGACGATGGCCGCGGAATCGACTACGAGCGAGTGCGGCAGGGCGTAATCCAAGCCGGCGAGCTCTCCCCGGTAGCGTGCGCTGAGCTTTCCGAGCGCGAGCTGCGCGAATATCTTTTCCGGCCCGGTTTTTCGACGGCCGCTTCCATGACCGAATTGGCGGGCCGTGGAGTAGGGCTCGACGTGGTGCGCTCCAACGTGCACGCGTTGAACGGGGAAATTGAAGTTCGATCGGAAGTAGGACATGGCGCGTGCTTCACCGTAAAAGTCCCGCTGACTTTGATTATCTCGCAGGCGCTCTTCGTGCGTTGCGGTACGTCGACATTTGCGCTGCCTCTCGCGTTCGTCGAAGAAATTCGCCGCTTGAAGCCAGAAGAAATCGAAGATGTTGGCGGAAAATTGCTGACGCGTGTTCGCGGCGCGGTCACGGAAGTCGTCCGCCTGGACTTGCAGCTCGCTCTGCCTGCTCTTGAGCCTTTAAACGGCTACTTTCACATGGTCATCGTGAAGGTGGCCGGGAAACATGTCGGCATCGTCGTGGAAGAAGTTCTCGGGAAGGACGAAATCGTCATCAAGAATCTCGGCGATTATCTGCGGCGCGTGAAACTCTTTCCCGGCACGACGATTGCGCCTGATGGCAGCCTGATTCTTTTGATCGATCTGAATCGCTTGGTTTCGGCGGACACCGCAGAACGCCACGCGCTGCCCTCCTCATCTCCTGCCGCAAGAGTTTTCGCGCCCGGCGCAGAAGCCGTGGCGGCTGGCAGCATTCCAGCGGAGGCGGTGGACGCTGTGGCTAACGATCGCGTTGTAGTGGTTGCCGACGATTCCATCAGCGTACGCAAATTCGTTGGCCGGATGCTGGAAAAAGCGGGCTATCGCGTGAAGCTTGCGTCCGATGGTCTTGAAGCTTCGGAAATAGTCGCGCAGGTGGGATGCCACATGATCATCACCGACCTCGAAATGCCGCGAATGAATGGCTATGAATTGCTCGCGCATCTGCGGCAGACGCCAGCTACGCGCCGGATACCGGTGCTTGTGGTCACGTCGCGCGCGGGAGCCAAGCATCGCGAGCGCGCGTTGAAAGAAGGGGCGGCAGGGTTCTTGACGAAGCCAGTTCAGGAAGATCAGTTGATTGCAACGGTGACGAGCCTGATGGAGGCAAGGGAAGAACGGCAGAACGTGCTTGCACCGGTTCGGCAGAATTGAAATGACGAAAAGCGCAGAAAAAAAACTTCGAGTGCTCGTTGTGGACGATTCCGCATACATGTGCAAAGTCCTCAACGAAATCATCAATGCCGATCCGCAGCTCGAAGTGGCAGGGCAGGCGCGCGACGGGCGCGATGCCGTAGCGCTCGCGGAATCGCTGCGTCCCGACGTGATCACCATGGACATCAACATGCCGCACGTGGACGGCCTTCAGGCCACTGAACTGATCATGTCGCAGAATCCGCGGCCTATCGTGATTGTCAGTTCGGAATCGCGCGAAGGTGCTTCCACCACGCTGCGCGCGCTTGAGCTTGGCGCAATCGACTTTGTTCCCAAGCCTTCGAGTGGCGTTGATCTGGACATGAAGAAGGTGGGCGAAGAGCTGACTCGAAAGTTGAAAATGGCGGCGAAGGTTCGCGTGGTGAGGACTGCGACTCGCTCCAAGCTTCCAGAGCCTCACCCGCCGGTGCCGGTTTCGTCCAGCTATGCATCGGCATCAGCGATCGCCGCGCAGAACGGCGGGAAATTCCCCATTGTCGTTATCGCTGCTTCTACCGGCGGGCCTGCTGCGGTCATGCGCGTCGTCGCGGGACTGCCGAAGGATTTCGCTGGCGCCATATTTCTCGTGCTGCATATGCCGGCTGCCTTCACGAAGCAATTTACTGTGCAGCTCGCAGAGATTTCGCCTCTTCCCGTGAAAGAGGCGGAGTCGAACGAGGCTACGCAACCCGGAGTGATCTATTTGTGTCCAGGTTCGCATCACTTGCGCCTATCCTCCACCGGCAAAATCCTACTGGACGCTGGCCCGCGAATCGATGGATATCGCCCGTGCGCCGACGTGGCATTCGAATCGGTTGCCGTTTACGCGCGTGGATTCGCAGTCGGGGTGGTGCTCACAGGCATGAGCAACGACGGCGCGAAAGGCGTAAAAGCAATCAAGGCGGCGGCCGGATACGTGATCGCCCAGGACGAAGCAAGCTCCGTGATTTTTGGAATGCCGGCGGAAGCGATCAAGACCGGCGTCGTTAACGAAGTCCTCGGCCTCGAGACAATCAGCGCGGCCATTGAAAAGCGCGTCGCAAAGCTGGCGCGATTGGTCCCGGTAGAAGCGCGATGAAAATTGCTGCTCATGAAAAGGGAAAGACGAGGCGGGCGCGCCATTCCGAGCAAATGATTCTCTTTGCAGTGGCGAATCGCATGTTTGCGATCGCTGCCGCGGCGGTGCAGGAGATTCGCAGCACGGATAGCCTGGCGGTTTCGGCAAATGAAATCGAACATTCCGAGATTCTAAAAGTGCGCCACACGCTGGAACGCAGCCATCAAACCTATTACGTCGTCAATGCCGGCGCGCATTTCGGTCTGCCTGTCACGCGTCCGACTCTCGTTTTAATTCTGCGCCAGTTGCGCGTTGCGGTGCTGGTGGACCGCATCGAACGCATGGCGGAGATTGCGGCGATTCATGCGCTTCCGCTCGCATTTGCGGGCGAAGAACGACGCTGGTATCGCGGTCTCACATACATCGACGACCATGTGATTCCCGTGATTCAGCCTTCAGGCTTTTTGACGACCGACGAATTTCGCCGCCTCGATCGCGCAACCAACGCCATCCGCAGCACCGCGTCACCTGGAAGGAGCTTTCCAGGCATGATCGCCGAAATTCAAAACGCGGGCGCCAACTCATACGTTCTGCTGCAGCTGGCCAACCGCCGTTTCGCGTTGCCCTCGACAATCGTCTCAGAACTCGCACCGCCCGTCCGGCTTCACACGTTTCCGCACACGTCACCTCTTGTTTCCGGAGTGATCGTGCGCCGCGGCCGCATCGTGCCGGTCTACGATGTCGCGAGTATATTGCTGGGCAGAAGCTCGTCCGTTCACCGCTTTTACCTGATCGCGCGACGCAATTTTCCTGAAGGGTCCGAGGCCAGCGCGATTCCCGTGAGCGGCGAGTGCGAACTTGTCACCGCCGAACTGCAGGAAGCCAGCGATAACACCCGGCCCCATATTTCCGGGCGCCTTCTCGTCGGCGGCGAGTCAATCGAAGTGCTGAATTTCGACGCGCTACTGGCAAGCGGTCCGCACGACATAACGCGCCCGCTCCGCGCGGAGGCTCAGTCATGAGTTTCCCTCCCGCGGGCGCACCACGCATCTTGTTGATCGATAGCAACGTCTATTTTTCAAAACGCGTGAGCGACGCCCTGCAACAACAAGGTTTCGAAGTGACCGTCAGCACGCAAGCCGCCTACGCCCTCACGATGCTCGAATGGAACGCACCGAGCGCAATTCTCTGCGCCACGAATCTGCGCGAAATGGGCGCACTCGAAATGGCTCCGATTTTGCGCGCCGATCCCAAGACCGCGAACATTCCTCTGATCGCCGTGGGCGGTGGCGATGCCCGAGCATTACTCGAAGCATATGGCGCGGGCTGCGACGATTTCGTCGATCGCCGGCGCACTCCTTCCGATATCGCCGCGCACGTGCGAAGTTTTCTCGTGAGCCGCCAGGAGGGATTCCAGCCCACGCAGATGCTGCCCACGTCCGACACGGCTCTCAGCGGCACTCTCTCTCATCTCGATCTGCCCGGCGTGATTCAGATGCTCGGACAGGCCCGCCAGACGGGCGCGCTCCACGTCAACGCAGGCGAAACCGATGGAATCATTTTTTTTGGCGGCGGTGAGATCGTGCACGCAGAGTGCGGCACTTTCTTCGGTGACGAAGCTGTCACTCAAATCGTCAGGAGTTGCCACTCTTCCGACAAAGGCGTCTACAAGTTCATTTACGGCGCAGCGGCCACGCAACGCACCGTGCTTCGTTCAGCTACCGACCTGCTGCTGGATGCCATGCGCGAATTCGACGAAGGCGAGCGGGATGGCATCGACCGAGGAAAACGAGAACACGGGACACCAGCGACAAAACGAGAGCACGAGAATTCGAGCGCACGAGAATCCGGAGCCCGAGAGCGCCGAGCATCACAGCGTAGAGAAGGAGTCGACATGAGCGAAACCGAGACTCTCACAGCGGCGCGCGTTCCCACCGTCTACTTCATTGACGACAGCGCCACCATGCGCGAAGTGATCAAGATTGCCTTCCGCAAGGAAAACATCCACGTGATCACGTGTACCGATGCGAGCTCGGCCCTTGCGCAATTCGGCGAAGCTGCGCCGGACGCCGTCATCACTGACGTGATCATGCCGGACAAGGACGGCTATGAAGTCTGCGAATTCATCAAGCAGCACGAGCAGCTCGCAAAAATCCCCGTGATTCTAATGTCCGGTGTCGTCAATCGCACCGTCGCTGAACGCGCCACCGCCGTGAAAGCCGATGATTTGATCCGCAAGCCTTTTCAACCGCAGGACTTGATCACGCGCGTTAAGAATCTGCTTCACCCGAAAGCGAGCACATCGCAAGCGACCGGCGACGCCGCGCAGAATTCCGATCAGCACGCCGCTCGGGTGCTGAACAATCTCTTTTCAGCGACTCCCACGCCTTTTGGAGTCGCCACTCCACCGGCGCCGCGTGCTGAAACTCCAGTCTTCACTTCAGTACCGCGCCCGAGCGCCTCGCCCGCATCCACTCCTGCGACGCTTCCGCGGCCAGCCGCAGCACCGTCCGCAGAAAATCAAAAATTGCGAAACGAAATCCGTCGCCTCGAACTGCTTGTGAAAAAACTCGAAGCTGAACTGCAAGCCGAACATCAATATTGCGCCGCACTTGAGGCGCATTTTAAACTTCAACAGGAATCGGAATAGCTTCGCAATCGTTTGTTCGGGCGCCTCGCCTCGCCACCCGTCGTTGTTAACTCCTATGCAAATCCCCGGCCGTCCTTCTTGACCCGCCTCTAACCCAACGCTACGCTGAACATACCTCTCAGTGACAGGCGGTTTGCACAAGCTAGGCGCATTTTGGAGGTCGTGTGGGGCGCCGCAGCGAACAGCGAATCGCTTTGCGTGTTCCGATTCTCGTCCGCGGGAAGGACAGTCGCGGAAGTCCGTTCACAATCACCGGGCAAACTCACGATATCACCGCCACCGGAGCGTCGCTGAACGGTTTGAAAGGCATCGCCGACGTCGGCTCGAAAATTGAAATTGAATATCAGGGCCGCAAAGCGATGTACCGGGTTCAATGGATCGGCCAGGTGGGCACGCCGCGTTCAGGCCACGTTGGCGTCAAGTGCCTCGAGCCCGGTAATTACATCTGGGGCGTTCCACTTGCCGAATGGACGCCCGACACGTACGATCCTGATAAGGCAGAGCCACAGAAGCAGGCCGTCGTCCCTCCAATCGAATATCTAATCGCTCCGCCGCCGAATATTGAGCGCCGGCGTTTCCCGCGCGTTGCCTGTCGAATCGAAGCAACCGTCCTCGACGAACTCAGCGCGATGAATCTGCCGGTGAAGGTGACGGACATTTCTTTCGGTGGCTGTTACGTGGAAATGCTGGCGCCGCTTCCGGTCAATTCTTCTGTCGAGCTCACGCTGGATACTTCCCAGGGAGCGATTCACGCGCGTGGAAAAGTGGTCGCCGCGCAAACGGGCATGGGGATGGGAATCGCGTTTACCGGAGTCAGTCCGGAAGATTTCGAAAAACTTCGCGAGATCGCCCCGACGGAGGAGCATCGCGAACGGGAGCACTCGAGTCGCTCGGCAGGCCTACTTGCTACGGCTCCATCCAACGGTGCACGGGCAAGCAAACGGGCCTCGCAAGTGGCGCCATCCACCCAGGAGGTCCTCGAATCGATTCTTCGCATCCTCCTGCGCAAAGGAATCGTAAGCGAAGAAGAGATGGCCGAAGAGTTTGAGAACCTGATCACCGCAAAATCCTGATTCTTCTGGTCGTTCTGTCCGCAGCGATCTGTCTCCGATCACGCCTCTGTTGTTTTCTCGTTCGCCGACCCAAAATTTTGTCGCCGGCTTTAGCGCCTCGGCGGCTAGAATCTAAATATGCAACGCATTCGGTTTATTGTGACGGATGATTCTGGCTCTGGCCTTCATTTCGGTCGTGCCAATTTCTTCACCTATATCTGCGTCGGACGAGGCCACCTCGGCTTCCAGGAATTTCGTATTCACCTGCATCACTCACGTTCCGGCCATGCCCTCGGGTTCTAGAGAGCTGAGGATCTGGCTTCCGCTTCCCTATGAGGATCGCTCGCAAGGTGTTTCGCAACTCAAGATCGAGGGTCCGATTCGCTATAAAATCCAGCGGGACAAAGACTATGGCGATCGCTATGTCTACGTAGTCGTTCAGGCAGAGGACGCACCGAAGCCTTTCGACATCAAGATTTCATTTCATGTCGAGCGCTTTGAACATCGCGTCTCCTTCACGCCTTTGGTCGAACCTCTCGGGCAACCGCTGGTTTCTCCAGATCGTTTCTTGCTTCCCGATCGTCTCGTTCCGATTGATGGTGTGATCGGCGAGCTTTCCGACCAACAGACAAAAGACGCAACTCAGCCAATCGACAAAGCGCGTCGCATCTATGACTACGTGATCGCGACGATGCATTATGACCACGACGGCACCGGCTGGGGCCGCGGCGATGCCGTGTGGGCGTGCAATTCGAAGCACGGCAACTGCACCGATTTTCATTCGCTTTTTATCGGGATGGCGCGTGCCGCCGGCATTCCAGCTCGCTTCGAAATCGGGTTTTCGCTGCCCACGAACGCAAAAGCGGGTGTGATATCGGGCTACCATTGTTGGGCCCAATTTTATGTGAATGGCGTTGGATGGATTCCCGTTGATGCTTCCGAAGGATGGAAAAACAAAGAAAAACGCGACTACTACTTCGGCGCTACGGACCAGAACCGCGTGATGTTCAGTATGGGCCGCGATATTCGCTTGAAACCGGCCCAAAAGGGCGAGCCGCTGAACTACTTCGTCTATCCCTACGCCGAGCTCGATGGGAAGCCGTTCTCCGATCTCAAAAACGAATACACATTCCGCGACGACCCTACGCTCCCAGCGCCTCCGTCAAAGACTTCAACCACTGACTGATCATTAGCCAAGACGCTCAAAGCCCAGTAGGGGCACGGCATGCCGTGCCCGCTCGCCCATCGGCACAGCGCCGCCCATCATCACCCATCTCAATTTAATCCTTTCGCGTGCAAGAACTCCCGCGCAACATCTGCCGCGTCACGATGCTGCCCGTCAACCTCAAAGTTCATTTTCCGCATTTCCTCATCCGAAATCTTTCCCGCCAACTCAGCAATCGCCGCGCGCACTTCCGGATGCCGTGTCTCCGTCTCGCTGCGAATAATGGGCACCGCCTCATAGGGCGGAAAGTAGTGCTTATCGTCTGCGAGGATCACAAGGTCGCGCGCCGAAAGCAGTCCATCCGTAGAATTTCCCGCAACTAAATCCACCTGCTTCTCAAGCAACGCGCGATACAGCAATCCCAGATCGAGGATTCGCGGCGCTTCCGCGAAGCGCAGCCCGTAAATGCGCGCGAGCCCCTCATATCCATCCGGCCGCTCCATGAACTCATAGCCGAAACCCGCTCGCCATTGCGGCGCGTGCGGCGCGGCATCGGAAATCGTCTTTAGGTTCAGACGGCGCGCATCCTCGCCTCGAATCACAATTGCGAACGTGTTGTTGAAGCCGAGCGAAGGCAGCACGTCCAGCCCGAATCGCTGTTGATACTCGCTCTTCACGCGTCCGAAAACCGCCGACGGATCTTTCTCGATCGGATCGTGCAGAATGGCCGTCAATGCGGTTCCCGTATATTCCACATACGTGTCAATTCGTCCCGCGAGAAGCGCCTGCTGGCAGATATAGGAGCCCGCTAGATAGAAACGCCGCGTCACCGGAAGATGCGTCCGCGCTTCGATGTGCTGCGCCAGGATTTCACCCAGCAGCGCTTGCTCCGAGAAATTCTTTGAGCCGACGACGATTGTATTGCGCTCGCTGCTGCACGAAATCAGACATGCCGCTAACGCAAAGCAGCAGAAAAGCAGATGCAACACGAGCTCAATCTCATCGTACCGGCCGCAACCGCCGCTCCAGCACACCCAGCACAAAATCGGCCGCAAGCGCCAGCAGCGCGGCGGGAATCGCTCCAGCCAGAATCAATTGATCGTTTACCATCGCCAGCCCGCGAAAGATAAATTCGCCCAGGCCGCCAGCGCCTACGGCGGCCGCAATCGTCGCAATTCCAATCGTCAGCACCGTAGCAATTCTTATTCCGGCCAGCATCGTCGAAAACGAGAGAGGCAACTCCACCTGGAAGAGAATCTGCCGGTCCGTCATTCCCATTCCTCGCGCCGCTTCGCGCACGGCGCGATCCACACCCGTAATTCCGGCCGAAGTGTTGCGGATAATCGGAAGCAGCGCATAAAGTGTAAGCGCCGCGATCGCCAGTCTGTCGGCGCGTCCTCCTAAGCCAAGGCACCGGTAGCAGAAATCCGAATAGCGCGAGACTCGGAATCGTCTCCGCAATATTTGCCCCGCCGAGGATTGGCTTGGAAAGCCAAGGTTTCCGCGTGACCAGAATTCCAAGAGGCACACCGATAGCGATCGCAAAAATCATCGTCAATCCCACGAGCCAGATGTGCTCCAGCGTCGCTTGCAGAATTTCTTGGTGGTGGCGCAGGAAAAATTGAACTGGACTCATTTTTCCCCCTTGGCTTCGTCATACACACGTAATTGCGCCATATACGCGGCTGCCATCGGATCAGTTGCGTGAACGAAATCATGCGGCAAATACACGCGGGCAAGTTTGCCCGCTTCCATTAGTCCGATTCGCGTGCCGAGCACGAGCGCTTCACCCACATCGTGCGTTACGATCACCACGGTTTTGCCGAGATGCCGCTCGAGCGCCTTGAATTCATTCTGCATTTCTCCGCGCGTCATCGGGTCGAGCGCTCCGAACGGCTCGTCCATCAGCAGAATATCGGGATCGGCCGCGAGCGCTCGTGCCACACCCACCCGCTGGCGCTGTCCGCCGGAAAGTTGGTGCGGATAGCGATGCTCGAAAGTCTTGCCGTGCAATCCCACGGTTTCGAGCATCTCCTTTACGCGTTCTCGCACGCGATCGGCGGGCCAGCGTTCGAGCCGGGGAATCAGCGAAATATTCTGCGTAACGGTGTAGTGGGGAAACAGTCCGATATCCTGGATCACATATCCGATTTTTCGCCGCAACGCGATTGGGTCCCACTCGGTTGTCAGCTTGCCTTCCACGAGCACTTCGCCTGAAGTTGGCACGAGCAACCGGTTAATCATTTTGAGGGCTGTCGTTTTACCAGCGCCGCTCCGCCCCAGCAGCACCAGCGTTTCTCCACGCGCCACCGAGAAAGTCACATCATTTAGTAGTTCGCGATTGCTTAGCGTGTAATGGACATGGCGAAATTCGATCGCGGGTTCGCGGTCAGATTCGCTGGGCGTTCGGGGAGTCATGCGCGTGTGCGCGAAAGAACTGGCGCGCTCGCACGAGGCTAACACATCAGCCCGCGCAATCGTCGTCATCCTGCGCGAAACCTGAGAAAAGGGCTTGCTCTGAAATGCTGCGAAAGGTATAAGCGGCGCGAACTCTTGCTTTCCGGAAGGTCACAACTCGATGGCCAAAGATGTAGCGACTAACGCAACCGCTGGTGTTCCGCCAACTGGCGCGTCCAGTTCGCTGTGGAACAAAGACCTCGCGCCGATTCCTCTCGATCACCGCACGTGGGGCACATACAACTACACGGCGCTCTGGGTCGCCATGAGCGTCAACATCCCCACCTACCTGATGGCCAGCGCGATGATTGCCGGCGGTATGAATTGGAAACAGGCCCTCTTCACCGTTTTTCTAGGCAATGTCATCGTCCTGATTCCAATGCTGCTCAATGCGCACGCTGGCGCGGAATACGGCATTCCGTTTCCCGTTTTCGCGCGCTCCTCCTTTGGAGTGCTCGGCGCAAATATTCCTGCGGTTTTGCGCGCGCTGGTCGCCTGCGGCTGGTTCGGTATCCAGACCTGGATCGGCGGCGAGGCGATCAATACGTTACTCGCAGCGGTGATTCCCGGCTGGAATCACGTCTGGCTCTGCTTCTTCTTGTTCTGGGCATTAAACGCGATCGTAATCCTTCGAGGAATCGGCACGATTCGCTTTCTGCAGGGAATCACCGCGCCCGCGCTGTTGATTCTCGGCCTTGCGATGCTCTGGTGGGCTTACTCGAACGCGGGCGGCCTTGGGCCAATGCTTTCCGCTCCGTCGAAATTCCAAACCTTCGGAGAATTCTTTGCGTTCTTCATTCCTTCGCTCACGGGCGTTGTTGCGTTTTGGGCCACTGTCGCGTTGAACATTCCGGATTTCACTCGTTACGCCAAGGGTCAGCGCGAGCAGATGCTCGGGCAGGCGCTTGGTTTGCCGACAACGATGACGTTCTATTCGTTCATCGGAATCGCGGTCACGTCGGCGACGGTGATCGTGTTTGGCCAGGCGATCTGGGATCCGGTCGTTGTGCTCAGTCGTCTCGGCAATCCGATCGCGGTTGTGATCGCCATGCTCGCGCTGCTTCTCGCCACACTCAACGTCAACGTAGCCGCAAACGTCGTCTCGCCCGCGAACGATTTCTCGAATCTGTATCCGCGCCGGATCAGCTTCAAAATCGGCGGCATCATCACGTGTTTTGTCGGGCTGCTCATGCAGCCATGGCGCTGGCTTTCGAGCCATGGCACGTACGTGATGGGTTGGCTCGTCGGCTACTCGAGTTTTCTTGGCCCAATCGCTGGCGTAATGATTGCGGATTATTATGTGGTGCGAAAGCGCAGATTCGATCCTGAAGAGCTGTTCAAGCGCGGAGGCGAATACGAATTCTCTGGCGGTTTCAACTGGCGCGCTGTAGCGGCACTGGCGGCGGGAATTTTCGTTGCGCTGATTGGTCTTGTGGTTCCTGCTTTGCACGGCTTGTATCAGTATGCGTGGTTCGTCGGCTTCGGCGTGTCCTTCGTAGTTTATCTGCTCATCATGCCGCGACCGCACGTCTCGCGCTGATCCTGCCCACTCGAATCCTAAATAGTATTGAAGAATTATTCGCGCGAATCTTTCCGTTCGAGGAATTTCCGGATGTCGCGCAGAACTTTCGCCAGCATCGCCGGCGTCAGCTTACCCGTAAAGGTATTTTGCTGGCTCGGATGATATGACGCGAATAAGCGCGGCAATCCCTGAGGCAACTCATAGCTCGCGCCATGGCGAAACGGATACGCAGCGAAGCCCTTGATCGCTCCGCGATCTTTGAGCAGTCCTAGATAAGTGCGCATTGCGATGCTGCCGAGTGCAAGCAACGCGCGTGGGTGCAATATCTCCAGTTCGCGCTCGAAGTACGGACGGCAATTCGCCTGCTCCGAGGGCAACGGTTTGTTATCCGGCGGCGCGCAGCGAACAGCCGCAGCTACATAGGCATTCTTCAGCATGAGCCCATCGTCGCGGTCGGTTGAAGTTGGCTGGTTCGCGAATCCGGCTTGATAGAGAGCGGCGTACAGAAAATCTCCGGAGCGATCGCCGGTGAAGACGCGGCCCGTGCGATTACCGCCGTGCGCTGCGGGCGCAAGTCCGAGAATCAGCAGTTGCGCGCGAGGATCGCCAAAGCCGGGAACGGGTTTGCCCCAATACTTCCATTCGCGAAAGGCGAAGCGTTTCTCGCGCGCTACCTTTTCGCGGTATTCCACGAGCCGCGGACATTTCCGGCATCGGACGATTTCGGTGTTCAATTGATCGAGTTGGGTCACAGGCTTTCCGCAAAAGACGCTATCACGAAACCGGAGCGCTGCTTCGCACATCCAAGCGTTTGCCGGCCCAAATGGACGCTGCGAACGGAGCGTTTTACACCGGGAACGCGACAGGCGAAACGGCCGAAAACGCGATTTTTCTGCCGATCAAAATTTGCTAACGGCCTGTTTTTAAATGGCTTAGCAAAATTCCTAATCGCGGTACCGTAGATTAGAATTGAGAAAATGAGCGGACGAAAATGCGCTTGTCCCGATTGATGCGAAAGGCTTGCGGTTTGCGGACTTTCCGCTAGGATTAGCACCTCAGGTTTCCTGGAGCCCCCTTCCATGGCGAATGCACGTGAAAGAATCGCGGTAATTGAATCGGATGCAGCGACGCGCGACGCGCTGCAAGCAGCTATGCAAGGCGCAGGATACGACGCGGCGCCGTTTGCCACATTCCAAGAAGGCCTCGACGCGATACACGCGACCGGGGCGGATTTGCTTTTGCTGGATTCGCGAATGCCCGACCTGAATGCTCGCGAAGCTCTGGCGACGATTCGCGGATCAGTTGCCACGGAAGCGCTGCGCGCAATCCTTCTCGTTGGTTCCAGCGCCGAAGAACGCGCAGCCGCGATTGATCTTGGCGCGGACGACGCGATTTCGAGACCTTTCGAATCGAGTGAGCTTTTGGCGCGAGTCCGAGCTCAGTTGCGCGCACAACGTGCGGAAGCGGCCCTCCGCGCGAAAGCGCGAATCGCTGAAGAAGGGCAACAGATCGCGCATACTGCATTCGAAGCTCTGGCGGTGACGGAGAAAATGACGAGCGATGCGTTCACGCTCGATCGCCGGCTGAAAATTGGGTTCGGGGCCGTCTTCGCGCTCGCTGCGATCATGGGGCTCATCTATTTTGGTTTCGCCCGCACCGCGCAAAAGGAAACGATACGCGCCAATGCCACCATAGCGAAGCTCGAAGGCGGATTAGTCCACCAGCAGGACCTAATCGCAGAGGCTCGCAAGCTTCGTGAACAGGGCGGCGCTGAAGCCGGCCCGATTCCGGCCGGAAAAGACGACCTCAAGCGCCAAGCCGACGAGCTGAAATCAAAAATGGCGGGTGCGAGCTCGACGGATATGGCGTCGTTGCAACAGCAACTACAGGCAACAAACGAGCGCCTGAAGCGAATCGAGAAAGAAGGCTCAGCCGCTCAAAACCTGATTCCTATAGACGTTCAAAGCGTATGCCTGCTTCACGTGTCGGTGGCGTTCAATCAAAAACAGAGCGGGCAGCGACTGCGGTATGCCGGATTGAATCCTCAAGGCGAGCCGCTGCAGGACAGCCAAGGGAATCCGATCCTCACGCTCGAAGGGCACGGGCCAGAGGTGAAGTTTGATATTTTCGGGACGGGGTTTCTGGTGGCTGGCGGTGGACGCGTCCTGACAAACCGTCACGTCGCCGAACCATGGTGGAAAAACGACGAACTCAATGAACTGACGAGCCAGGGATTCCAGCCTCAAATTTCTTTGATTCGCGCATATTTTCCGGGCGACCCACGCGCGTTTCACGCGGAGATTCAGGAAATCTCGAAGGACACCGACCTGGCGACGATGCACGTGGACGTGCAGGACTTGAAACGCTCCGTGCTTTCCTTGGATGCAAGCAAAGCCGCGGCGACGAGTGGGCAACCGATCGTGTTGATGGGATACGCCACCGGGCTTGCCGCCATTCTCGCGCGGACCGATGAGGAGACGGCGCAGCAGATTCTGTCGCACGGAAGCGGCGATGTGGCGCAGATTCTGGACGAACTTGCGCGTCGCAGCTCTGATTCGGCCGCTCATCACGCAGGGGCACATCGGCGACGTGCTGCCGGATAAAATCGTGTTCGATGCACAAACCACTTCGGGCGGTTCCGGCGGGCCTCTTTTCAATCAGCAAGGAAAAGTGATCGGCGTGACTTATGCCGTGCTGAAAGGATTCGGCGGATCGAATTTCGGCATTCCGATTCGTCTTTCGCAACCGCTGCTTGGGCCAATAGCCAGCGGTAACATCGCCCTTCAAATTGACTTCATCAACCCGCGCGGCTAGCATGGTTTCAGCGATTTTTCCTCAGGCCGAGCCTGGGGTGTGTACGTCCTTGCGGGGTTGAAAGCTCCGCAGTCCATGGAAACCGGAACGCGTTCGAAAAATATCCTGGATCGAATTGTAGAAGCACGCCGCGAATCGGTGGCGCATCGCAAACGCGTGCTTCCCGAAGTAGCGCTCAAAATTGCGGTTGAGAAGAAGATTCCGCCACCGCGAGATTTTGTGTCAGCACTCACGCGCAACGGTATCAACATCATCGCCGAACTGAAGAAAGCTTCGCCTTCGAAGGGCCTGCTGCGGGAGGACTACGCGCCGGCTGTTCTCGCGTCGGGCCTGGAATCAGCCGGTGCTGCGGCGCTTTCGGTGCTGACGGAGGAGGATTTCTTTCATGGCTCACTCGGCGATCTGAAGGAAGCCAGCCGGGTGACGAAGATTCCGATCCTGCGCAAAGATTTCATCATTGACCCCTGGCAGGTATGGGAAGCGCGGGCGGCGGGCGCCGATTCTTTTCTTCTGATTGCCGCGATTCTTAGCGACACTACGATTGGAGAACTGCTGACGCTTGGCCGCATGCTGAAAATGGAACCGCTTGTGGAAGTCCATGAGCGGGTGGAGCTTGACCGCGTGATCGCCGCGGGAGCGAAGATTATTGGCGTGAATAATCGCGACCTTCGCGATTTTCAAGTGCACATTGAGACGTCGCTGTCCTTGATTGAGATGATTCCGGACGAGTGCATCGCCGTGAGCGAGTCCGGGCTGCGGACTCACGAAGATATCGAGCGGCTGCGGCGCGCCGGCTTTGATGCATTCCTGATCGGCGAGCATCTGATGAAAGATGCTGACCCGGGTTCGGCTCTTCGAGCTTTGCGCGGAGATTCGAGCACGGTGAAGAAGCCCGATTGAGATTCGAATGGCCAAGGTGAAAGTGAAAATCTGCGGAATCACGAATTGGACCGATGCGCGGCGCGCCGTGGAAGCCGGCGTGCAATTCCTGGGTTTCAATTTCTACCGGCCAAGCCCCCGTTATATTCAGCCGGCCGCCGCGCGGCGAATCATTCGGCGACTGCCGGATAGTATTGCGGCGGTGGGCGTCTTCGTGAATGAATCTGAAGCAAACATGCTGGCGATTGCGCGCCGAGTGGGTCTCGATTATCTGCAACTCCATGGCGATGAGTCGCCGGAGCAGGTGACGCGCCTGAAACGAGAAATTCCGGTGATCAAGGCGGTTCGAGTTCGCGATTCTTTCCGGCCAAAGCAGCTAGATTCACTTAGCTGCGCTTCGGCGATTTTGCTTGACGGTTTTGACGTTCGCCGCCACGGCGGGACTGGGAAGACATTCAACTGGAATCTGGCTCGCGGTGCGAATGGCTTGCGGCGCATCTTTCTTGCGGGAGGTTTGACGCCGGAGAACGTTGCCGAAGCGATCCGCGTAGCGCGTCCGTACGCGGTGGACGTGTGCAGCGGCGTCGAAGCGCGTCCGGGAAGAAAGGATCCTGCGCGAATTGTCGCGTTGATGTGGGCGGTGAAAGCGGCGGAGGCTAAGCAAAAGTGAGTTCTGCTCCACAAGCGATGCCGGATGCGCAGGGGCGTTTCGGTCCTTATGGCGGCCGCTATGTTCCGGAAACGCTGGTCGCTCCGCTCGAAGAGCTCGAGCGTGCATACAGCGAAGCGCGCAATGATCCGAAATTTCAATTGGAGCTCGATTCGCTTCTTCAGCAATTTCGCAGGGCGTCCGACGCCGCTTCAATTCGCTTCGCGGCTAAGCGAGCATCTTGGCGGGCCTCGGATTTACCTGAAGCGCGAAGACCTGCTCCACACCGGCGCGCACAAAATCAACAACTGCATAGGACAGGGCCTGCTTGCGGTGCGGATGGGGAAGCGCCGAGTGGTGGCGGAGACAGGCGCCGGGCAGCATGGCGTTGCAACGGCGACCGTTGCGGCGAGGCTCGGTCTGACGTGCACCGTGTACATGGGCACGGAAGACATGGAACGGCAGCGCCTGAATGTGATTCGGATGAAGCTTCTTGGCGCCGAAGTGATCGGAGTGGACTCCGGCAGCCGTACGCTGAAAGATGCGATCAACGAAGCGATGCGGGACTGGGTTACGAATATCACGACGTCGCACTATCTGCTCGGTTCGGTTCTCGGAGCGCATCCTTATCCGCAGATGGTGCGCGATTTTCATAAAGTGATCGGAGAAGAAGCGCGCGAACAAATCATGCAGGCGGAGGGACGCCTGCCCGATTTGCTGGTGGCCTGTGTGGGCGGCGGATCGAATGCGATTGGGCTTTTCAGCGCGTTTCTCGGCGATCAGAGCGTACGGTTGCTCGGGGTCGAAGCGGGCGGGCGCGGAAAATCTCTCGGCGAGCATGCGTCGCGATTGGCAGCGGCTGAAGGATTCACGGGAGCGCGTCCCGGTGTGCTGCAAGGAACATACACATACGTGTTGCAGACGGCAGACGGCCAGATTTCGACGACGCATTCGGTGTCGGCCGGGCTTGATTACCCGGCGATTGGGCCGCAGCACGCATGGCTGGCCGATCAGCGACGCGCGGAATACACGGCGGTGAGCGATGAGGAAGCAATCCAGGCTGCGAAAACGCTCGCGCGGCTCGAAGGAATTATTCCCGCGCTCGAATCGGCGCATGCCATTGCGGAGCTCATCAAGCGCGCTCCAAAAATGAAAAGAGACGAAATTGTGATACTGAACGTCTCCGGCCGCGGCGATAAAGACATGGAGACGCTGTCGCGGTATGTCTGATCCGGCGATTTCGAAGGCGGCTACACAGGCGGGACGAGCGCAGGCCGCAGGCGGACGGATTTCCAGGAAGTTCCGCGAGTTGGCTGGCAAAGGCGAGCTCGGGCTTGTCGCCTATATCACCGCAGGCGATCCTTCCCTTGACGCGACCGAAAAGATTGTTCTTGCAGCCGCGGCAGCGGGCGCGGACGTAATCGAGCTGGGCGTGCCGTTCAGCGATCCTGTTGCGGATGGTCCAACGATTCAACGGGCGAGCGAACGGGCTCTGCGGGCGGGAACCACTCTAGCGGGCGTTATCGATCTCGTGCGGCGGATTCGTTTGGGATCGGATGTGCCGCTGGTGCTTTTCAGTTATTTCAATCCGATTTTGCAGATGGGGCTTGAAAAATTTGCGGCAGCTGCTGCGGCGGCCGGCGCGGATGGAGTTCTTGCGACGGACTTGACGCTCGAAGAGGCTGGTGAGTATCGAGCTGTGATGCATGCGAATGGGCTCGACACGATTTTCCTGGTGGCTCCCACGTCGACGGATGAGAGGATTGAGAAGATTGCGCGTGCTTCGAGCGGGTTTCTTTATTTGATTTCGCGCGCGGGCGTTACCGGGGCGCGGGAGGCACTTCCTCCGGAGCTTCCGGGGATGGCGCGCAGGGTTCGAAAATTCACGACGCTTCCGATCGCGGTGGGTTTCGGAATCTCGTTGCCTACGCACGTGACTGTGCTGGGCGGGATTGCCGATGCCGCCGTGGTTGGATCGGCGCTCGTGGCCGAAATTGAGAAGGCTGCATCGCCCGACGCCGCCGCGGAAGCTGTGGCGGAGCGAATTCGCGTGCTGAAACGGGCGGCGCGTGAAGGCGTCAGCCGGCGTGGCGTCGGCGAAAGTTAGAAGTTATAGGAGTTCCCATAAGCCAGCAGAACACTTTGTCGGTCCCACGCGCTTGCACTCCGTGCCCTATGTACTAAGATGAACCGCGCGAAAATAACCTTGAGAGTCTGAAATCCTAGACCCACGATAATTGCGGGCCCTCAGGAGAGGTGAATGGATAAGCGAGTGGCGAACGCCGACGCGGCGATTGCCAAAATTCAGGATGGCGCGACGATTTTGCTTGGCGGCTTCGGTCTGTGCGGCATTCCGGAAAATCTGATCGCCGCGTTGCAGCGTAAAGGCTCGAAAGATCTGACGCTGGTGTCAAATAACGCGGGCATCGACAATTTTGGCATCGGCCTGCTGTTGCAGACAAAGCAAGTGAAGAAAATGATCGCGAGCTATGTGGGAGAAAATAAAACTTTCGAGCAGCTCGCGCTGAAAAAGGAAATTGATGTCGAGTTGAATCCGCAGGGAACGCTGGCCGAGCGCATTCGATGCGGCGGAGCGGGGATCCCCGCGTTCTACACGCCGACCGGTTACGGGACGATGGCTGCGGAGGGCAAAGAGGTTCGTGAGTTCAACGGGCGTCCGCATGTGCTGGTTCCCTCGCTGCGGGGGAATTTTGCTTTTATTAAAGCCTGGAAGGGTGACCGCTGGGGAAATCTGGTCTATCGAAAGACGGCGCGAAATTACAATGCGGTGATGGCGACGGCGGCGGATTACACGATTGCGGAAGTGGAAGAGCTCGTCGAGCTTGGCGACCTGAATCCGGATTGCATTCACACGCCGGGTATTTTTGTTGATGCAATTTTTCAGGGCACGCAATACGAAAAGCGGATCGAGCGGCGGACAGTTCGCAAACGGTGATAGCGGGAGACGGAATGGCAGAACGAACGACTGAAATCGACAAGAGGGAAGTGATCGCACGGCGCGTGGCGCGTGAGTTGCGCGATGGATATTACGTGAATCTCGGCATCGGATTGCCGACGCTGATTCCGAGCTATCTGCCACCGGGGATGGAGGTGGTGCTGCAGTCTGAGAACGGGATGCTGGGAATTGGCGCGTATCCTTACGAAGGAGAAGAGGACGCGGACCTGATTAACGCGGGCAAGGAAACGATCACGGAAATTCCGGGTTGCGCCTATTTTTCGAGCGCGGAATCTTTTGGAATGATTCGCGGGGGACGAATCAACGTGACCGTGCTCGGAGCTTTGCAGGTGGATGAGAAGGGCAACCTTGCGAACTGGGCGATTCCCGGGAAAATGTTGAAAGGGATGGGCGGCGCGATGGATCTGGTGGCTGGTGCGAAGCGTGTGATCATTGCGATGGAACACGCCACGAAAGACGGCGAACCAAAAATCGTGAAGGCGTGCAGCCTTCCACTTACCGGCGTAGGCGTGGTGGACATGATTGTGACGGAACTTGCGGTGATTGATGTGACGGCTGACGGCCTCGTGCTGCGCGAAGTGGCGGTCGGCGTGACGCCTGAAGACGTGCAGAAGGTGACTGAGCCGAAGCTTTTGCGTTCGCCCGATCTGAAGATGATGGCGGTGTGAGGCGCGATCGACGAGCCCGCCACGCGGCGTGCGGCTGCGCGCGAAAAGATTACGTCGTCGACGTTTGTGGCCTGTTGACAGCCCACGACCTGCGATACCATACGCGCAACGAATTCCGAGGAGAGTGAATGCAGCCTCATTCGATTGTGGTGATTAGTCTGCACTCGCCGAAGGAAAAGCTGTGGGGCGAGCTTGTGGATATTTCGAATGCCGGCGTGACTTTGCGCGGGATCGATTTGAGCTCGTTTGATGATTTTGTGAGCCAGATACTACATCCGGATGGCGATCGAATGGGCTTGCCCACTTTGTTTTTTCCGATGCTGCGAATTGAGAGGATCGCGCTCGACGAGGCGCGCGGCTCGATTCCGTCGTTGGCTGAAGTGTTTGCTAAAAAAGTAGGGCGCTCGCTGCCGGATTATCTCGCGCAGTTTGCGTGATGCGGAAGTTGACGCGGATTCCTACGCCCAGGTCCATCTCATGCCCAGTCGAATCCTAACGGTTCCAAACCAGCTCACATTTCTGCGCCTCGCTTTCTTGCCGGTGTTTCTGATTGCGATCGAGTACGAGCGGTACGACTTGGCCCTGGGAATTTTGGTGGCGGCCGGGGTGAGCGATGCGCTCGATGGGCTACTCGCACGCGGGTTGAATCAGAGGACGCCGCTCGGAGCCTATCTCGATCCGATTGCGGATAAACTGCTGCTTTCGTCGTCTTATTTTATTCTGGCGCTGAAGGGGAAGATTGCGTGGTGGCTGACGATTTTGGTGCTGGGGCGTGACGTGTTGATTCTGGTGGCATGCGCGGTGATTTTGATTACCGTGGGCTATCGGCCGTTTCCTCCGAGCATTTGGGGGAAGGCGACTACATTTTTCGAGATACTGCTGGTGGTGCTGGTTCTCGTGTTGGCGATTTGGGACAACCATTCGCTATGGGTCGTGCGTTACACATGCACGTATCTGGTGGCTGTGTTTCTGGCGATTTCGGGATTGCATTACAGCATTGTTGTGTCGCGGCAGCTTCACGCCGGGGTTTGAAGCCGATCTCGTCACGTTGAAATCGGATGGACTTTAGCCGCCGCTCTGAATGAGACCCTTCATCATGAACGCGATGCTGGCGATTACGACCAGTGCGGTAGCCCAGCCTAGAGCGTTTGCGCGATTGCGTTCTTCCGGAGAGCCGGGCGGCCGATCCGCCATGATTTTTCCGACCGCCGAATCCAGTCGACGAATCCTCCGATATGGGCGCGTAATTGTCAATATTTCCGAGGAAGCAAAGAAATCCCCAAATCGCGATGTAAATGAGCCATCGAATAATCTGGCTGCGTAGCATTTCGCATGCCGCGTCGCTCTTACGACCGGTGGTGATTGCGAAGAGCACGCCGATCAATCCCGAGCAATCGCGCCTGATCCTCCTATGCTGAGGTGGCCACAAGAGACTGCTTAAAATATAGCCACCGATGCCTGTGGCGACATAGATGAAGAAAAATCGCGCTGATCCGTAAAGCTCTTCAATCTGCGGGCCAATATCCATCAGCACCCACATGTTGAACACGATGTGCATCAGGCTGCCATGAAGAAACACTGCCATAACAAGGCGCCATGGCTGAGCAAGGTCGTACTGGAAGCGGGAGTGACGCACCGAAATCGCTGTAGTACGTTGCCGTCGATTGCGCCGATGCCTCATCAGCGCGAAGATTCCGCCACCGCCTGGCGGCTGAAGGCCATTTGTGCGAATTGTGGCGAGGAGGCTGACGATGTAGAGCAGGCAGCTGAAGCCGAGAATGCCGTAAGTGGCCGGCGCCGTCGCGGGGAGCAGGTTTCCAAGCGAACGGCTGGCGGCGGCCATCGAGAATGTGAGGTTCGCGCCGCATTGATGGCAGCGCGTGGCGTTTGCGCCGACCAAGGTGCCGCAGGAGGGGCAGAGCTGGGGGCGTCCCTGCTTTCCGCTGCCGAAAAAGCCGCTCATTCCGTCGATTTTACGAATCCGATGTTCACGAATCCGATCCAGTCTATGGTGAAGGCGCGATGCAAGTGCGATACGCTTCCTTGCGCGATTGTGAGTGCGTTCCTATAATACCGAAAATGAGACGAAACAAGTGAATCGGGTTAGCGCGTGAAATTTCGCTGACGGGCGAAGCGAATCGGCCGCTGAATCGAATCAATTTCGCGGCAGCGTTCGCGCTAAGCGGTTCCTATTTTTAGCACTCACGTTTGTATCGCTGTTACTTTTTGCTGCAGGTTGTAATCATAGGCCACGACAGGCACAAAGCCCTCCGGCACCGACTCCGGCACCTCAGCAAGTTCCACCATCGCAGCCCACGACCCCTACTCCGCCTGCACACGGGCAGCAGGCGCCAGCCAATGGATGGGTGGAAGAAGGCGTCGCATCATGGTACGGCTATCCGTTTCAGGGACGCCGCACGTCGAATGGCGAAATTTACGACATGCACGAATTCACCGCGGCGCATCGCACGCTGCCGTTCAACGCGATGGTTCGAGTGACGAACCTGACCAACGGAAAGCAAACCGAAGTGCGCATCAATGATCGCGGCCCGTTTGTCGCGAATCGGGTGATCGATTTGTCTCTCTCTGCCGCGCAGGCCATTGAAATGGTGGGCCCGGGAACCGCGCATGTACGACTGGAAGTGATTTCCGGGCCGAATCCGTCCGTGGGGTACTTCGGAGTGCAGGTGGGGGCGTTTCTGGTGCAGGAGAATGCAGCGAGGCTAAAGGCGCAACTCGAATCGCGATATCCGCCAGTGAGCGTGGTGCCATTCGAATCGCCAAATGGAACCTTCTATCGCGTTCGGATAGGCCGGCTGGCCAGCGAAGAGGCGGCGCGGTCACTCGCCGAACAACTCCACAACACCGAGCAATTCACCACGTTCGTCGTGCGCCTCGACAACTAGGACTTCATTGCTCTAGGTTATTCGCTTGAGCGTCGTCTATTTCCCTCGATCCGCTACTTGTGTTTCATCACGTACACGCCATCCCAATCAGCTTCCGGTCCTTCGGCGAGATACTCTTCGCAACGACGTAAAAATATGCGCGCGGGCCCGTCGTCGGGCCAGCGCTCGAGAATTTGTTCGAAGGCCTGTCCCGCGGCACGCCAATCGCGCTGCTTGTAAGCTTTCTGACCGCGGGCAAAAAGCTCCACGAGTTCTTTGCCTTCAGCTCCGAGCGCTTCGGCGTCGAGCACTTCGTAAATTGTGACGGGAAGAAGCTTACCTTTCACGCGGATCATGTCGAGTTCACGCACCAGAACTCGATCGCTTTGCAACACTTTGTAAGTGGATTCGCTGATGATGATTCGCGTGCCGTATTCCTTATTCAGGCCCTCCAGGCGCGATGCCAAATTCACCGCGTCGCCCATAGCCGTATATGCGAGGCGCATGGACGACCCCATGTTGCCTACGGAAGCGACACCGGTGTTTAGTCCAATGCCGATATCCAAGACGGGCTGCCCTTGCGCGCGCCAATCTTTTTGCAACTCGGCGAGACGAGCGAGCATGCTGAGTGCTGCGTTGCAGGCTCGCGTTGCGTGATCGGGTTCCTCATAGGGAGCGCCCCAAAAACCCATCACCGCATCGCCGATATATTTGTCCAAGGTGCCTTGGTAGCGAAAGACGATCCGGGTCATCTCTGTGAGGTAGCCGTTAAGCAGGTCAGCGAGTTCCTGGGCATCGAGCGATTCGGAGATTGAAGTGAAACCGCGGATGTCGCTGAAGAGGACAGTAATTTCGGACTTGCGGGGTTTGACGCGCTCGGGATCGTCGAGCAAACGGCGAACCACTTCGGGCGGGACGTATTGCTGGAATCTGCTGCGGACTTTGCGTTTCTCCTGCTCTTCAATCAGCACGCGGTAGAGGGCGACGAGACTGACGTTGGGGACGAGGGTGAAAAGCGCCGGAACGATGAAGTTGAGCCAGGATCCGTGCAGAAAGGCGAAGTAGACGATTCCCGCGAAGGGAAGCAGCAGAGCCAGTCCCAGAGGCATCCAGCGCGGCTGTGTCATGGCTAGCCAAATTCCGAGCGGAATACCGAACAGAAGGATGAAAAATGAGGTCTGTGAGCGACCTCTTTTGCGCCGCGCTTGAGGAATTGGCGATTGAGAATGTTGTCGATCAGATTCGCGTGCACTTCGACGCCGGGAAAATCGAGACCGCCGAACGGCGTGACGCGAATATCACCGATGCCAGTTGCCGAGGCGCCGACGAGAACGATCTTGTCCTTGAATGTGCCCGGGTTGAAATTGTCTTCTTTGCAGCATCGGCGAAGGAAATGTAGGGATAGGTACGCGCAGGCCCGTGGAAATCAACCAACATGCGGCTGACGTAATCGGGATGCACAGAGAGCTTGCTACCGAACTCGATGTGAGAGACTCCTCCCGGGCCATAGCTCAGTACGGTGTCTTGACCTTGGGAGGCCGAGATAGATCCGCAGTGCCTGCACATCGATCGGACGCGTACATGTCCCAGTTGGCTCGGTCGGGATCAAGGCCGTAGGGAAGAGTCGCAAGTGGCACACGGCGGACCACACCGTCCGCATCAACAACCACGTTGAAATATCCGGTCCCGCCCGCCTCGGAAGCTACCGCGCCTGTCAGCAAATCACTATTCGCTTCCGCCCCCCGCGGCACGAGTCTGAGCCTGCTCGTACTTTTCGATCAGCTCCGGCAGTTTTTCTTGCCAGGTGTCTTTCCGAAGGAGGGCAGCGGCCGAACCTCCGGGAAAGGAAAATACGCGATGGCATTTGCGTACGTGCGAAGCGCATTCCGGTGACACTCCCTTCAAGTCGGTTTGCGGTGTAGAGGAAATAGTTTCCAAGCACAACGTGGCCGAATCGCTTAATGGCGTCCGCGAACTGCTGATCGTAATCATATTCTTTTCGAAGGGCAGCGATTCGTGCAGAAGTGCCGGATTTGGCGGCTGTACCTTTCTTTTGTTCTTCGGCCAACTGCGAAGAAAGGTCGTCGAGGGGTTTTGCAGTTT
Organism: uncultured Acidobacteriota bacterium; assembly: GCA_963767205.1. Lineage (GTDB taxonomy): Bacteria > Acidobacteriota > Terriglobia > Acidiferrales > UBA7541 > Palsa-295. The sequence continues at coordinate 17,388 of CAVYDF010000009.1, read as the reverse complement.
CGTCCGGCTTGCTGAACGTGATGTCGAAGGCCACTACGCTGCCCGCCATCCTCACGGATGTTGTCGAGCAAGTCGAGCGAAATGGAAACGAGGGAAAGGCCAGTGACCGAGAGCTTCCTGCGACTGCTGATCGATATCAACGATCACGATGCGGGGATCTATTTTTGTCCGCCCGCGCGCCTGAAAACGATAATCGAGACTGCTGAGCTCAAGACGGTAAATGGAATCGAAAAGCGGAGTAGGACGCTCGCCCAAAAAAGTAGCTGCGTAAATCGCCAGGGCGGCGAGCGTCACGATCAGGCTGATCGTTAGCGAACCCTTGTGGTTCCACCATCGACGCAGGATCTTGACGAGTCGTTGGCCGAAGCGGTCGGGCATACTTAACGTGAATCCACCTGTGACTGATTAAGAGGAGCGAATCGGCGCAAGGCTAGCAAACGACTGCGTTGGATTCAAGGCAAGAACCGCGAGACAGTTCGGCGAACGCGCGCACGTGCTCCGCCGCTTAGCTTCCGCTATACTGTGACGCGTTTTCGGAGTGATACCCGGAGACGATTTTCAAACAATATGCCCGCGAAGAAAAAACTCCTCCGCGAAACGGGCTCGAAAGCCGAGAAGCTTGCGAGTCAATTGCGCGCCACGCGCCAATTGCTGAAGGTGGCGGAACGCGAGCGCGAAGAGTTGAACGAGATCGGCATCGCACTTTCATCGCAGCGCAATATCGGCGTTCTGCTCAGTCTCATCCTCAAGAAAGCGCGCGACATTACTGGCGCTGATGCGGGTTCGCTCTATCTGGTAGAAGAGGACACGCAGGATGGGCGTCGCCTTCGTTTTAAGCTGACGCAGAACGACAGCTTTGAATTTCCGTTTCAGGAGTTCACGCTGCCGCTCACCGAAGATTCGATGGCAGGGTACACGGCGTTGCGTGGAGAGGTACTGAACTTCGCGGACGCTTACAAGATTCCCGCGGATCTGCCGTTTCGATTTAACGATCGCTACGACCGCGAGTCAGGCTACCACACACGCTCGCTTCTCGCGCTGCCGATGAAGAATGCGAAGGGCGAAGTGATTGGCGTGCTGCAGCTTATCAATTCAAAGCGCAACTTGGCCTTGCGCCTCAGAAATGCCGACGATGTCGCGAAATACGTGCAGCCGTTCCGCGAGCGATCGGTGCGGCTGGCCCTATCACTGGCATCGCAGGCGGCCGTGGCGTACGAGAATCGAAAGCTCTACAACGATATCGAGACATTGTTCGAGGGATTTGTGAGCGCGGCAGTGACGGCTATCGAGCAGCGCGACCCTACTACGTCGGGCCACTCTCTTCGCGTAGCCACCTACACGCAAGCGCTTGCGGAAGCCGCGGATGCGGCGGCAAGCGGCCCTTATGCCGAGACTCACTTCGATCGCGAACAGATGAAGGAAATTCGCTACGCGGCGCTGCTGCATGATTTCGGCAAGGTTGGCGTGCGGGAGGAAGTGCTTGTCAAGGCGAAGAAGCTCTATCCGCTTCAGCTGGACTTGGTGCGGCAACGATTTAACTACATCCGCAAGGAACTCGAAGCAAGCAACGTGCGACGAAAGCTTCAGATGTACCTTGAGCGCGACCGAGGCGATGCGCTGCAAGAAATCGCGCGCCTGAGCGAGGATTTCGAACAGCGGCAAAAGATGATTGCCGAGTATCTCGATCTGATCATCGAATCGAATGAACCGACTCTGCTCGAGCACACGAATTCACGCAGGCTGCAGGAAGTCGCGAAGCATCTTTTTCTTGATCCGCAGGGCGTAGAATCGCCTTACCTGAAGCCGGAGGAAGTGGGGCTGCTTTCAATTCCGAAAGGAAGCTTGAATGCGGCGGAGCGGCTCGAAATCGAATCGCACGTGGTGCATACGTATAACTTCTTGAGCCAGATCCCATGGACCAGCGAACTGAAAAAAGTGCCGGAGATTGCTCGCGCGCATCACGAGAAATTGAACGGCACCGGATATCCCTACAAGCTGCGAGGCGATCAAATCCCGTTGCCGACCAAAATGATGACGATATGCGATATTTTTGACGCACTGACGGCAGCCGATCGTCCCTACAAGCGGGCCGTAGCTACCGACCGCGCGCTGGGGATTCTTGACGACTGCGTTCGAGCGAAAGAAATAGATCCGGACTTGTTCCGCTTATTTCGCGAGGCTCGTGTGTACGAGCGAGGGGCTCTTTCTTCTTGAGTTTCATCACCAGTGATCGCCTGCAAGACAAATCCTCCCAAACTATGTCTCCTTTCTTTCGCAGGATCGCAGCCCTCGGTACTTTCGTTCTTGTTGGGTTGTTTTTATTCTCGTTTTCAGCGTCGGCTCAAACCGCGCCTTCGGCCACCTGGTATGTGACGATCGTTCTGCCGCCCAAACTAGTTGCTGGCCGCCCTGCGACGCTGGCGATCCTCGGCGCGGATGGCCGGTTAGCGCCTAATGTGACCGTAATGATTGGTGAAGGCCAAAGCTTAAAGACAGACGCAACGGGCCGCGCATTTTTCACAGCGCCCGCAACGCCGGGCGTTTTGTTTGCGGAGGCCTCGGGGGCGGCGGCAGTTGCGTTAGTAGACGAAACTCCTCCTCCAAACGCGCAAGCGGCCAAGGAAGACTTAGCAATGGCGCCCGTGATTTCGCTCAGAGATCGTTTCCCGATTTGCGGTGGAGGGTTTCGTGGCGACGCGGACGCAAACCGCGTGACGATGAATGGCGACCGAGCTCTCATCGTAGCGTCCTCGCCTGAATGCCTCGTCGTTCTCCCGAGTCCCAGAGCGGTTCCGGGTGCCGCGAAAATAACCGTCGAGTCGTCCGGCACGCAACGGACTGCTGCGACGACTCTCGTCGCACTCCAGTTTGAAGCGCCTCAGACTGCGCCGGCTCCAGGGCAAAGAAGCGAGCTGACGGTGCACGTGGAAGGTTCGGACGCGCCCCTCGACCTAACTATTCAGAATGAAACTCCCGGCGTGCTGGAATTCCTAAAGGGAGACACGCAGGAAGTGAGAACCACTGGCGGAAGCCGTAATATCGCTCAGGTGCAAATCAGTGCGGTCCGCTCAGGAGATTATTCTTTCAACGCAAGATTGATTCCATCACCCGATATTGCCGCAGCGCAGCGATATCTTCGCGCCGCGGTGCCACTCGCACCGAAGGCCTTGCAGCACCGCGTGAGTGATGCGGCGAGTCGGGTGGCGACGCATCCCAAGGATCGGGAAAAAGTGAAGCAGGATCTCGAAAAAATGATTTCCACGACGATCCCCGGCCACTTTCGAACACTGCTGGAAGCGGCGCGAGCATCAACTTAGCTTTAATTGCTCACTTGAAGCAGGTTCAAGTATCTTGGCTAACTCCGTCCGGCAGCGCACCTTGCGACATCTGCTCGAGAGTGTTTCGCGTGCGGCTAAGGCGGCTATCGGCTTCTTCATAACTTTGTTGAGCGTGCCGCAGGTGATTGCCGAGTTTGTCGTACACGTCTCCGAACGATTCGAATTGCTTCTTGAGCCCTTCGAGGCTGGCAACCAAGTGGCGGACGTTCTCGGCAATTTTCTGTCCTTGTAAGTTGCTGGCAATGGCACTCAGGCACGCGTAGAAGGTGTTCGGGGAGACTGGAAATACGTGCTTGCTGCGGCAGTAACCATCCATTTGTCCGAATCGCGAGTCCTCGCTCATTAACAGTTCGTAGTAAACGCCTTCTGAGGGAACGAACATGAGGGCGTAGTCGAAGGTGTGCTCGTCGGGGAGAATGTATTTTTCCGCGATCGAGTCGGCGTGCTTGCGCACTGCTGTGCAAAAATCGCGGCGCGCATCATCGCCTGTCTCAGCGAGCCTGCGGTATGCGTCGAGCGGAAATTTGGAATCGATGGGAAGCAGATGCTCGCCAGTGCGAACGATTGCGTCGACGATCGCGCCCGTCGATGCGAAGCGAAACTGCATTTCGTAGGCGCTGCGCGGAAGGGCGTCTTCGAGAAGCCGCTCAAGGGCCACCTCGCCGAGGATACCTCGCGTTTTCGCGCCGCCGAGGACGTTGTGCAGCGTTTGCGCGGATTGTGAAAGATCGCGTCCGGCTTGCTGCACTTCCGCGAGTTGGGAGCTGAGCTTTCGAATCGCCTCGTTCGAGGCTTGCAGCTGTTGCGCCATGGAAGCCTGCGCGGCGCTCGCGAGCTGGCCGGACGATGCGACGCCAGTCTGCAGCTCCTGTCTCACCTGGCCGAGTTGCTGCGTAACTGACTGCATGAGGCTGTTCATCTGCGCCAGGACGGTGTGCGATTGGGTCGCGAGCGAGCTTTGCATTTCCTGGCGGACGGCTGAAAGCTGGACATCTGTACGGCGCGTGGCGGACCACAGGATCGCCACGACCGCTACGATTGCAAGGATGCCGAAAATAAGCCACACCGCCGGACTCATGACGGGAACGCCTTTTTCAATGACGTGAATGTTAAGGTCAAAGATTCAGGGTAGCACGATGCGAAAATGTTGCAAGGCTGTGCGTTGTTGCCTCTGATGACGAAGCGAATCTAGAAATTGATTTTCAGAGCGAACTGAAACGTCCTCGGATCGAAGGCCGCAGTGGGTTGCCCAGCGGCGCATGTTCCCGAAATCGGATCGCAGAGCGGGTTGACGTCACTCGGATTGAAACGGTTCAACATGTTGAATCCATCCGCAATGATTTGGAGGTTGAAGCGTTCCGTGATCGGAATTGTGCGTGAGATACGCAGGTCAATCTGAAAGAATCCCGGGCGAGCGAAGGCGTTGCGTCCAAGCGTGCCGGTGCAGCCGAAGAATGGAGACGGAACATCGGGAAACGAAAAGGGGGTGCCGTCGCTGCCGATACAGCGGTCCGGAGGAACGAATGCGAAGCCCTTGATGAAAGGAGAACTGACCGATCCCGGTGGAGGCGAATTCGTTTTGATAAACGATGGCCGATTCGTGGCTGTGCCGAAGTCGAGGTTCGGGTCCGAACCGATCAGCACGTTATAGGGCCGCCCTGATGCGAGCTCAACGACCGGCGAAACAGTGAAGTTCGCAAGGAATTTCTTCCAGAATCCGGAATCGCTTTGATGGTAAGGGCTTTGAAAAACCGCACTGGTGATCCAGCGATGACGCTGATCAAAATCTGAATTGCCACGATCGAGATTCGGAAAGCTGTTGTCCTGTGGATTGAGCAAGGTCGAGAGGTCCGTGGAATCGTCGATCGTGTGCGAGTACGTCCAACTGGAAAGCAGTTCGATGCCATGCGAAAACCGTTTGGTCACTGTGAGAGTGAACGCGTTGTAGAGCGAGTTTCCCGTTGATGTTTGCGGGTTGACGTCGCTCCATGGGATTTGGGTGCCGGCGAAACCGGTTGGAAATCCTGCAGCTCCGGCCAAGGCTACAAGCGTTTGATAACCAGCCGCTGGGTTACCGGGGTTCACCGCGCTGGCGAACGAAGGATTGGGACCCGAGGGCCGGAAGAAATTGAAAACAGCGGCGCTGCCAATGAAACCAACCGCAGTCCCGCCACAGTTTGGCCCAGTAAAACCTAATCCCAAAATACTCGGCGCAAGCGGACCAGCGGGAGTTCCGAAGGCGATGCTGCCGCCACCAGTGGTATTCGCAGCCGGAATGCCGCCCGGGCAAACGGTGTTGATGTCTGCTGTGCCTGGAACTTGGATGCCTTGCGGATTCGTACCAGGCGTGACAAGACCGGCGAGAATCGCGTTGTGATCATTGCTCGTGAGTAACCGCGGTTCAGCGACGCTGATATTGATGGTGCGATCGAGATGCGTGCCGTGCGTATAGTTGTAGCCTACGCTGATCTTCCAATCCTTTGTAATTTCGCGCTCGATCGTCAGGTTCGCTTGTTGCGCAAGCGCGTACTGAAAATTCTTGGTGACTGGAATTGTGAAAGGCAACAGCGTCAACGGATATCCGGCAGTTATAAAATTCTGATTCGTAAAAATGGAATTCGCTTGAAACGGATTGAACCGCTGCTGATCCGGCTGGTAACACATTACAAATGGGAGAGCCGGCGGCATAGGAGTACATCCAGTGAGTGCATTGCCCGTGCTTGTGAGCAGCCCCTGAAAAATATTCGTTGCGTTTAGCGCGAATGGATTCAAATCCGCAAGACAGGTATTGGGAACCGGTGTGTTGCCCGCGCAAGGGGCGCCGCCCGCCGTCTCGAGAAGCGCGGACGTGGCCCCATCCTCCGCTGTGGCTAGAAACGCTAGAGCAAGCGCAGGATGATCGTAGAAAAATCCGTAGCCAGCACGTATCACGGTTTTGCCATTTCCCCACGGATCCCACGCGACGCCAATTCTGGGCGCAATGTTGTTCTTATCCGTAGGGATTCCCTCGACGACGCCGAAAGCCTTCTCCCCAGCGGCATTCAAAGCTGTTGCGGGTTTGAAAATTGGCATCCATTCGATGTCATAGCGCAATCCATAATTCAGGGTGAGTTTGCGGTTTATCTTCCAGCTATCCTGCGCAAAGACACCGAGCGTCTTGACGTTAAAAGGCCGGTCCGATTGACCAATTCCCTGGATAAACGAGGTTGGCAACCCAAAACCATAAGCTTGAATAGCGGAGAAACCCGGAGCGCCGGCCGCAGCAAATGCGTCACTGATAGATCCCGCGTCGAGTCCGCCGAACGAATAGACGCCGCCATAGTTCAACGTCAAGATTTCCGATTTAGACGATCTCAACTGAATCAAGTTCGTATCGGCGCCAAACTTCAGGGTATGCGCGCCCTTGATCCACGTGAGATTGTCAGTCCACTGGAAACGCCTTTCAATACGATCCTCGGTGGAAAAAGGCTCTCTCCCGAAGAACGCGAAGCCCGCGATATTTACGGCAGGCAAATCTCCACCGGGAAGGGGCGAGAACCCGTAATGCAGGCCTCGCCGCGCGTATTGAAAGCGGAACTCGTTAAAGAGCGTGCTGCTAATGGAGGTAGTGTGCTGCCCGACGATAGCAAGGTCGCGGGTCTGCTGCACCGAGGTACGCGACCCCGCATTCTGCCCGAAGTTCTGGTTCTCGGCGTTCACCTCGATACCCGTAATCGTGGACGGTGAAACGCTAGCGCGAATAAAGGAGCTGTTTTTAGTATTCCAAATGTGATCGAGTCGTAACGACCAAAGGCTGGTGCCCTCCGACGTTGGGAAATTCCCAACAGTGGAAGCAAGCCCAACGTAAGAGACGGGCACAGTCGCGTTGCTTGACGGGAAAATATTAAGTGGCGGAGGCAATACGCCTGTATTTCCGAATATGGCGGTCTGTGCGCTTAACGAAGCGGCGCAGAAATACTGTGCGCCTAATACAGTCGGATTCGCGGCGATGAACTTGGCCTGATCGGGAGTCACGAAGCCCGACGTTTGCCCCGGGAAGCAGGGGGCCGGTGCAGGAATGCTTTGTAAGCCGAAATTGTCCTGACCGATGCTGGAAAATCCTGTTTCCTGCCGCCTCGTGATTTCGTAACTGAAAAAGTAAAAGGTCTTATCCTTCTGAATCGGTCCTCCGATGGTCGCCCCGCCTTGAACGCGTGTATACGATTGCTTCACCGGAATAGCCTCAAATCCCGTAGCCCCGTCGGGAACGACCTTCACCGAAAATGGGTCGCGCGCTTGAAGCGCTCCATTGCGGAGAAAGCCGAAAACGTCGCCGTGAACTTGATTCGATCCGGATTTGGTTACGATATTTACGACGCCCCCCATCGCACGCCCGTATTCCGGCATGTAGTTGCTTGTAATCACTTGAAATTCCTGCACGGCTTCCTGCGACACGGTCGCCCGCACGCCGTTGACGGAGTTATCCACGGCATCCGCGCCGTCTACTGAAACTTCGTTCGATCTGGCCCGCTGCCCCCCAAAATTCAGTCCGCTGGTTGGCGCCGCGCCGATGGAAGGAGTGTCGTCTCGCGCTGCCTGCGAATTCAATAGCGTGAAATTGATATAGTTGCGGCCATTGATCGGAAGATTGTCAATCTGGGTCTGGCTGATGGTCGTGGATACGTCAGTCTTTGTTGTTTCCACAAGATCGGGCGCAGCCACCACGCTGATCGTCTCGTTCGTCGTCTTGAGTTGCAAATGGGGGTTGTATTCGGGAGTCGTGCCGAGCGCGAGCTTCAGCGATTCGTCTTTCAAGACCGCCAAACCCGGAGCCTCTACTGTCAGCGAATAGTTTCCGGGAGGGATTCCGATAATCTCGTAACGCCCGTTTGAGTCGCTGGTCGCTTCGCGCTCGGCGCCGTTCGCGGTATTCCTCAGCGTGATCTTGGCCTCTTTCACAGCGAGTTGCTGCGGGTCGAAGACTGTTCCCGACAAGTTCACCGTGTTCACCTGTGCTTCCACACGGCTGGATGCAGGCAGAAAGAGGCCTACGAGCAGCAATACGACGAATGCGGATTTGCCAAGGTACATCGACACCCTCCTCGAATTTTGTACGTAGAAATCGGGTTGCAAGCGTGAAGTCGCCAGCGCAGCAGCAGTGAAAGGCACAAAGAATCGCTCCGTCGCGGAACAGAGCCTGAATTAAATCGGTTATGGTCGACTTGTAATCCACACCATTACTCTTTGCAATAGGAAACTTCTTGCGATTCGCCTCAGTTGTTCAAACAACTAGCGGGGAAGGTTCGACATGGTACGAGGCGTTATCTTCAAATATGTGAGAGGCCGAACACTCCACTAGGCTGCTCTAGTGCTGGCTGGTCGAACCAGTCAGTTGAACAAGCGTCTCAGGGGCGGAAGGGGGTGCTGCATCTATCGTTTGCGGAGCGCGCCAGAAGTCAACTACGGAAATCTGGTGAACGCACGAAACGGTGCATCGAGGAGCGCAGCCCTTCTTCGTCAGGAATTCGCGCTGCCGCTGCTCATCGGAATAATTCTCCAGTGGAACGCCAGGGTACCCGCGCTGCTGCGAGCAATAATGAACTAAGCCGTCCTCGCAAATATAGAGATAGCGTGAACCGGCCCGGCAACGCCAGTTGTTCTCGCGTCCCTTTGCGATGTTGTGTTGGAAATAGTTCAATCGCGAGAACGACTTCTTCCCCAGCGACATTATCTCTTCGAAAATTTGTTGCTCGCGCTCAGCCAGAGGCTGAAGCTGGCCGTTTCCGTCATGAATAATCCCGACTGTGGAGGTGAATCCAAGGTCGATCGCGCGATGTGCCACCCGCAGGGCATCTTCCGGACTGCATACTCCGCTGCCCAGCACGGAATTGATGTTGACGTGAAAGTCGGCATGTTCGGCCAGCAGCGCGAGTTTTTGGTCCAGCACCTTCAGGCTTTTCTTCGAGACGTCGTCCGGCATCACGTTGTCGATGCTGATTTGCAAGTACTCGAGGCCAGCACGATTCAAACGCTCGATGCGATCGGCTACCAGCAAATAGCCGTTCGTAATCAGCCCGGCAATGATTCCATTCTTGCGGATCCTCGCGATAATGGCGTCCAGATCGGGATGGAGCAAGGGTTCGCCGCCACTGATCGTAACTACGCCCGTCCCCATTTCGCCGAGCCGGTCGATTCTACGGAACATTTCCTCCGTCGGAACCGGACTCGAAACATCGTCAAACTCGTTGCAGTAGGTGCACGCGAGATTGCAACGCCGCGTGGGAATGATATGCACCAGCAACGGGTGGCGCGTCGAAATTAGTCCCTTCGCGATCATGCGAATCGACCGCAGCCTGCGATGGGCCGCCAGAGACTTTCGTCGAATTGTCTTCGTAAGTTTCACAATCTTCGCTAGTTTAGCCCTCGCCACGAAGGCAATATGGCAACTTCGTATCAGGCAAGCTTCAATTATGCCACAGCGACGCAAAGTTCCCCGGAACGATTGTTTCCAAAGCGACATTTTTCCCGATGCGACGCGATTGCGCGGTCCCGTTCAGGTACAATCCGGCCTCCTGAATTTATGAATTTCATACGCAGGCTCGCAACATTCGAGGTGATGCAGGTGAGCGAAAGCAAAGATCGAGGCCAAATGAAAAGATTCTTTCTACTAGGCAGCGCTATTCTGTTGATCCTCACGATTCCCGTTGCGTCGGCAAAGCATGCAACTGCCACACAAAAGAAGATCAAGGTGATTGCTGACCAGGACAGTGCCGGCCCGCAGGGTACTAACTTTCTCTCATTGCTCATGTTACTGCGCGCTCCGCAAATCGATCTCCTTGGCATCACGACAATCAGCGGCGATCAATGGGTCGACCCAGCGACGGTATTTGCGCTTTGGGCCACAGAGCAAGCCGGGCGCACGGACGTTCCGGTGATCAAAGGCGCGGAAATGCCGCTCCTACATACCCAGCGCGAACAGGAACTGCTCGAGAAGCTCTACGTTTCCCATCCAACATGGCATGGTTCTTTCAATCCCGACGCACCGCCTCCCAGCGAGACGTGGGCGCCGCCGGGCGGGTATCCCAAAGTAAAGGCGAGGCCAGGCCGCGCCGCGGATTTCATCATTGATACGATTCGCGCGAATCCCGGCGAAGTCGTCTTATATTGCGCGGGCCCGCTGACAAATATCGCGCTCGCGGTTCGAATGGATCCAGGAATTGTCGCGCTGACAAAAGCGATCTACATTATGGGCGGCAGCTCGCGCGGTGGTTTTGAACTGAACTGGTGGTGGGATCCAGAGGCTGCAGCCATCGTAATGCGCGAACCGTGGAAACAAATCATGGTCAGTCCGGCGGAAGCGGGAGGGCAAGTCTGGTCAAGCAAGCAGCTCATGCAACGGATTGTGGACGCCGGCGGCCCGCTCGCGAACCACGTCAAGCAACTCTACATAGACTTCCAACCGCCGGCCGGCACCACCCTGTGGTCGGCGATGTGGGACGAGCTTTTAGTCGCAGCCCTCATCGATCCATCTGTGATTCAAGAATCCGACAAGATGTACCTCGACGTGGACATCGAGCACGGGCCGAAGTATGGCGACACGGTTGTGTGGAAACAGCCCGAAGACATACCGACATTTTTCCTGCCCTACAGCGGCCCCCATGCCCGCGACGATGCGAAATGGCAGGGCCATCTGGCTCCGCCTGCGCAACTGCATCCCGCGAGTGTCCAGGTAAAAGTGAATGTCGCTAAATTCGAAGACGTCTTCGTAAACGTGATGAGCCACTGAACAAAGTGAATCATCCAACCGTCGAAACTGAGTCGCATTCAAAAGTTCGGCGGATGGTCTCAACCCGGGATAAAATCAAATCATTCGCGGGCCTGTAGCTCAGATGGATAGAGCAGCGGTTTCCTAAACCGTTGGTCGGGAGTTCGACTCTCCCCAGGCCCACCATCTTTCTCTTTTCAATTCAGACAGTTCCACGTTCCTGCTGGATGACCGTAGTGCCCTAAAACAGTGCAGTGTCATAAAAGTGTCATAGTTCTTTGCTCAGAACGGGTATAAACGAATCAGAACTGAGTCAGAACCGTCGAGAGCCCGATTGGTACTGCTTCAAGCAAGAGCTACGATTTACCCTCTGCGAAAACTGAACTCTCAAAATGCAAGCGCTTGACTAACGCATCGCAGGAGCACATCGTTGAGTCCTCCACGAACCTCTTTGTGTGAGGTGCTTTATGAATTCGAAATATGAAATTTTCAAACAACGGTCTGACGGGTCCTTTGTGCGGATTGAAGCTGTCAAAGACTTTGACCAGGCACAAAGGGATTTGAAAAACTTAGTTTCGACCGTACCTGGTAACTATCGTCTCTGGGATTCGTCTGGCCACAAGTTCATTGAGCCTCGCAAGCATTGACGTACCTCGGTCTCCAGGATTTTGGCCATGCCTACGCTCCCCGCGGTCGTCCTGCTAGCACTTGTAGTCTTGCTAGTTCTCCTCGCATTATGTCATTTCTTCCAAGGGCGACGTCACAAGGACCACGCGAGTCGGAAAGGTCCAGACGAGTAGAGCAGCCAAGTAGAAGTCGCAAGGACCGACCAAAACGCTAGGAACATCTAGCGTGATTCTGATGTGTGTTATAGCCTTGGGCCTTTCCCGACATCCCTGCGCAGGAGGATTTTCTATGGGGATGGCATATAACATTTTCAGGAAGACTTCCGATACTCCGCTCGCTTGGGTTGAGGCTACCGAAAACATCGATGAAGCCAAGAAACGACTAATCAGTCTAGCTTCGTCGCAGCCTGGCGATTATTTCATTTGGGACCCAGCCGACCATAAATTTATCGAGCCACTTCCTAAGTCGGCTTAGCTCGGCCTTCTCGCGGCTCGGCCAGAGATTCACTTAGGCGCACCGTTCGATATCTGGCTCCCTTCACTCTTGACAGTTGACGCAAAGCTTCCCCGACGCTATAACTTACCCAAAGCAGGTTCATGGCTTTCACGGAAGTTTCTTGGTTTGGGGGCCTTTCAGCGACCAATTACCTTGGTGGCGGCCACTTCGCCACGAGCCGGTGACTTCCTTCGCTGTCGCGCTTTTCAGCATTTCTGCCAAGGATTCGGCATTTAGGCTCGCAGCATCAGCGGTCCAAGTTCCGGAGAGCGACTGTCCCTTCATCGGTCGAGCTGTCCACGTGCCCTGCCACCGCTGGCCCGATTTCTGTGCCGACCACGTCCCTTCGAGAATGACATCACCCGCATCGTTGATGAGTGTCCATGACCCAAGCGCACGATTGGGATTGTGAAGTGAAGGCTGTGCCGACCATGTGCCACCGAAAATCTGGTTGGGAGCCGTAGTCGCCGTCCATGAGCCAAGCAAGACGGGGGAATCGTCTTGGGCGAGAGTGCAGAAACACAGAATCAGGCCGAAAGTCAAAGCCCATACCTTCATTCTGACACCAGGTTCTCTTTACGGAGTGTGAGCGCGACTGCGTAGCCGGTTAGCAGCCCATGGAAGAATGCCTGCCGCACTTTTTGATTCGAGTCTTTGTAGTGGCGAGCCGCATCATCAAGCGCGCGAAGTAATTTCTCCCGCCGAGCCAGTTTGCCCCCTCCCTTCACCAGCTTGGCCAATAGAACCCGTACCGCGTCGTCGTCGATTGTAAACCTATGCGAATGTTGAGCCATGACCTGCACCTCCATATAGCAAATTGTATTCGTATTGGGGTCTCCTATCTCGTGAATCAGTAAATCCACCGGCACGACCGCCTCGTACGCCGCCTGTCCTCGGTATTTCCGAGCAGTCTGCGGTGTTTTGACACTGGATTCGGCGGAATATGCAGGAAACTGTGAAAATACCGGGAATCGAGTGGAATGCGATAAAACGATGCGACCGTTGTCGTCACCGCGCTCTCGATTCCTTGACCGAATTCTCGCCTCAGGATTACACTCCGCAATAGCCGGAGGTACCGATGTTGCCGGATATTTCATCCCCTGGCGGGTTTCTTTTAGGCGTTCTAAGCCTCGTTGGTGTTATTGCTTTGGTTTAATGCGCTTTACCGCTCCATCGGCTCTCTCGCCATGCGGTCGAGAGGCACCGACAAACTGGCCCATGAACTTAGCCGCATCGCCACTGCACTTGAGCTCTTGGTACGTCAACGACAAGAACCACAGGCTGGAAGCGCTCGGGAGGCGAGCCAAACCGCGAGCGAAGGTGATTGCATCCGGATGCACCACTCAATATTCCCACTCCGGTTCATCGACCTGACGAGGCGGAACAAGAGGAGCCAAAGGGAGAAGCTAAGAACTCCGGGACAATACCGCTCTCAATGTTCGGACGAGGACGGTAGAGAGTAAACCTGTAGCAATCAAATTCGCATCGCAGTTCTCCATTCCGTATTTTCGGTATTAGCACGCAGCCTGATTGCATCGAACTCAGGTCGATAGGATGGTCCGAGGAGGAAATGCTAATGAAACTCGCCTACGCGATTAAGTATGTTGCTGATATGAACCGCGCGGTGAAATTCTATCGAGATGTGCTTGGTTTGCGGCTAAAGTTCGAATCGTCGGAATGGAGCGAATTCGCCACAGGCAAAACAACGCTCGCTTTACATCCAGCAAGTGCTAAGCATTCCGCAGGAGCAGTCGAATTGGGTTTCACAGTCACCGACATTCAGAACTCTTACCAAGACCTGAGCGCGAAAGGGGTTCGCTTCAGCATGCCCCCAACGAAACAGGATTTTGGCGGCGTCCTGGCACAGTTCGTGGACTCGGAGGGCGGTATTGTAGCGTAGGCGGTCAGTAAGGTTTAGTATGTCTGGCAATACCCATTTCTAGAGGCCTGCGCGTGGTGGCTTACAACATTTTTAGAAAGACTCCCGATACTCCGCTTGGGTGGGTGGAGACTGCCGTGACCTCGACGAGGCCAAGAAGCAATTAATCAGCCTCGCTTGTATTTGGGTTGCGCCATTGTTCGCTAGACGCCCTTTGCTTTCGATTTCTCCGGTAGGTAGTCCGCTACGGTTTGTCCAATTTCGCCGCGATTTCTTTTTTCTTTTGGTTAACCAATTCCTTTCCGGAATCGACCAAGTCTTCCGCACGCGCTCTCATTTCCCGAGCCTTCTTGCGGGCGTCTTTGCCCCCCTCCTTGACCTTCTTCGATAGGTATTCGCGAGTTCCTTCACCAGATTTCGGCGCGAAGAAGATACCGATGAGCGAGCCGATAGTGAGTCCCGCCAGGAAATAACCTGCGTTTGAGTCGAGTTTTTCGGTCATGGCAACCTCGTGATTCAAAAGCTATAGCAAACCGTCACTTTGCAAACGGCCGTGCTTAGGCCCTTTGTAAGAGAGGTGTTTCACTCTCGGTGACGTAATAGGTTTCAGGCACGAACACCGCTCGACAGTATGGACAAGCCTCGCGTCCGGCACGTGGCCTAGGAAGTCGACGAAATGCATCGGAGTTCCTTGCTCTTCCAAAATAATCTGTGCAGTGCAGTTCGGACAGCGACAGCAGACGTAGGTAAACATGTTCGGAATCCTCTTTGGCGGTTACGTCGGGTGTGCGTTACGTCTTAATCGCTGAGAACCGGTTGCGAATCGAAAGGAGGGAATTTGAATTCAACCCGGTCCAGGATTCTTCAGTTAGAACAAAAACCCGTCGCAAAATTCGGCGAAGCAAATTGGAAACTACGGTGGGAGTATAGACCTGTTCGAGCCCGCATTCCACTCTGAATGGGCCGCTAAATCGAAAGTCTTGCAAACGCGATACTGCCAGTCACAGGGTCTGGCCGCTCTGTCATCGGAAATCGACAACTGAGTGTTCTTCACAGATTCGCCGAAAGGTATAACTGTCTTCTTCGCAACGAAGGCTTTCCAGCGGGTATGCGCAGAGAATATCAATGTCATATGACCTGGCAATTTCGTTCCAGAGCTCTTCGAGTCGAATCGCGGCATCTGCCTTTCCTTGCGCCCACAAATAAACGCGCATTCCCCGCATGCTGCCACTCGCAAATGTTCTCCGTTCGTCCCTTTCCTCGCTGCCGCAATTGAATTCTCCACAACTTTAAAAACCAGCCGCTGTCGGCATGTCATTCACCATAAAATTGGAGAGGAATTCCGCAGCGTCGAAGGCGACGTATTTTCCATGACGAATAGCGGTGCGAATATCTGGACTCTCTGCGTGCAGCCTCTCTAAAAGCATATTTCTGTGCGACGCGGTCCCAATAAAAACAGCTGGGTTCCCAGCCTTCAGAGTAGTGCCAGAAAGCGAGTAAATCCACCTAGAATGTGTGAGTCATCTGAATAAAAGTGAACCTCGTGGCAGCGACCGACATCTCTTTACTAAGAGGGGCAGGACGAGTCTCTTCGCGGCGGAGATGGACGTTGCCTTGTGGGTCCACATGGTCCGCGAAAGTAGGACTCGCCAGTCTGCGGCTTACGAACTTTTTCCCCTGCACTACCGCTTCGATAGCGGCAAACAGTTCATTGTCAGCATCCGACTTAACAACGTAACCGTGTCCATCACTGAGAGCTATGCGTGCCACCTCTACATCAACCTCTTGGCTTAAGAACAGTATTTTGGATTTGGGAGCAACTCTCCGAATCCGTCGCGCGGCTTCAACCCCATTCAATTTTGGCAGTCCAACGTCTAATAAAATCACGTCTGGCTGGAGTTCTTCTGCTTTCAGAACCGCTGCAAGCCCATCAGACACGACCCCGGCAATACGCATATCGTGCTTCGGCCTGAGTTTTTCGATGACGAAACGTCGCCAGGGGGCAAAATCGTCTACCAAGAGAATACGGACAAAAGGGTGACTACTGATAACCCGCTCCTATTTAGAGTTCAAGACCAAATTGACGGAGTGATGGTGGTGAACTGGTTGCCGCGAAAATAGCATCCCACGAAGGCTCGACCCCGTCGTTGCGTCCGAGCAGCTTTGAACTTGCTCAAGCGCAACCATGACGAGCAAACGCAAAGGGAAGAGAGGACGGAATTTGAAACAGGCAGTTAGACTGCCCGCAAGAACAACCGTTCAGCTGACCGTAGAAGCACTTTGCCTCGACGCTTTAAGAGGACGCCATTACGCTGCCACTCGCTTATCAACCGACTTGCAGTGAAAGGCGTGACGTTCGCAGCATTCGCCAAATCCTCGTTGGTGATATCGAGGGCAATTCCACCCGGCGTTTCTTTGCCAATCGTACGGCCAAGCGTAATTAGTACTTGGGCAACCCGTTGTCGCGCGGTGAGGCAGACTAGCCCTATGTGGGCGGTGAGGTGCCATGTCACATAGTCTGAGGCCATTAACAATGCATTTTCGAGCAATCTGGGAAACCTTTCGGCGAGGCTTCGGATTGTGGTGCGGTCCCACGCCAACGCCGAGCTGTCCGTTACCATTTCTGTGCTAACGAGATAAGAAGAACGGCTGGATAAGACTGTCCCTCCACCGAAAGCGTCTCCTGGACCAAGCCAACGCAAAAGAAGCTTCTTCCCATCGTCTGCTACAAAGAAATATCTGGCGCTACCCTTTGTCAGCAGAAAAAAATAGTCGGCGGGGTGGCCTTGGTTTGTGGCTACAGAATTGGCGGAGAATCGGCGTGGTGTCGCGGCCGAAAGAATGGTCTTGCGGTGAGACGGATGCAATCCATCGAGAAATTGCGACCTCAGGTCGGAAGGTACGATAGCAATTCCGAGGAAGGCATACGTTCCTTCTCCATGGTGTTATAAGCGCGGGTTAGTATCGGGTGTGGCGAAGTTATGTTGGAATTTCGATTATTTCTTACCCTTTCTTTCTCTTTGCCCACCGAGCCTTCTGCGCCATTGAGATTCGTTTGCGACCTGCTGCCGATATCTTACCGCGACCGGTTGGTTTGGCACCTCCATCCATTCATCCCGCCTTTTGCTTGCGGAGGGACAAGCACGAGTGCAAAGACTTCAGCAGCGATTCCTCCCGCAAATGGAATACCTGATATTCCACCCTTCACGATGGCGTGTAACACGTCGCCCATCACAAATTGTGGAGGGGACGGTTTTTCTTTATCGTTCACGCCGCAGTGATGTATACTGATGGAGAGGAATAGC
>CAVYDF010000008.1:0-310757 GCA_963767205.1 uncultured Acidobacteriota bacterium | reverse complement strand
AAATATGCGCAGCACCTCGAAACATCGAGGCGCGCCGCGAGAGCGTCACATCGCCAATCCGCGTTTTCGAAAACCGCTCGAACGCTTTTCCCGCACCCAACCAGGCGATTAGTGCAATGGACGCCACGCCCACGAACGCAACTGCTATCATTGTGGCGCCTCGCAACCCTTTGCGGGTACGCGCAAGCAGCGCCAGCACAGCCACTTCAAATGCAAAACACACGATCCCGGCCCGGGAGCCTGAAAGAATCAGCGCGCCGATAGGAATGATGGTGAGCAGGCCGGCCATCGGAAAAAGCTCCCTGCGCACTCCGCAAAACACCAGCAGCGCCAGTCCGACCGGCGCAACCAGCTCCACAAATCCGGCGAAGTGATTACGATTCACATAGGGCCCAAAAACATCGCCGCCTTCTGGAAGGTCCCGGATCCAGTAAATCGTGCCTCGGGACGTAAAATACTGGATGATTCCTAGCAGGCTGACCGAAAACCCCAAAAGAACGAGAAACCAAGCCAGCTTCACGAAATCTTCCCGTTCCCGAAAGGCCTGTGCAGCAGAGGAAGAAGACGATGAAATAGGCGCTGAATCGAAGCATTTCGACACGAGTGAAAAACGGATTCGCGCTCCAATGCAGGGAGAGTTGCAACAATCCGATCCCGATGAATCCCAGGAAGGGCCAATTCAGCGGGTTCCATTGAGTCTTTATTTCCGGATCTCGGTAGGCAAGAAAGATCCAGGTAATAAAAAGCAGTGAAGCGCCAATTTCGAAAACCGATTCCGACCAAACTTCTACAACGCCATGAGCCAGAACGCTGAAAGCGAAAAGGATACAGAGCCCGATGCGGATAACTTTCATTTGGCCGCGGCGGCGCAGGGCTCGGCGTAAGCGAAACGTCGCCAATCCAAGCGGTTCGCTGAGCTTTGCTCTCAAACAGGTGACTCTGAGCCCGGCACACCTGAACGACCAGAAAATGTGTTTGAGGGCCCGTCGTATAATTCACGTCCGTTGGGGTCCAAGGGTGCGAACCGGTGAGATTTTCAGTGGACACGACGGCGGCGCCGTGATGCGGGTCACCAATTGAAAAGAAAAGTCCGTTCTCGGTCGTGATTCCTTCCGTACGCAGCGCCACGTGAAAATGGTAACTGTGGCTGGGCTCGACCGGAACGAACTCGAGGGGCTCGCTGAGATCCAAATTTGCACCCCCGCTGAAATCGAGTCGCAATGATCGGCCCCCGGACGAAGGAGGCGGCGCATCGAAACCGAGCGAAGCCCAAAAGGTGAATTCCAGCGCCAATCCAATCCGCCGTTCAAGAAATCCCTTGCGAAATCCCCGTTCCAAATTAGCGATTGGTTCGTAGGCTCGCTATGGGGAAGTCCCGCCGCAGCCAGGGCTTCTCGCCACACGCGGCTTGTATCTTCCGCGCGGTCGCTTTGGATCAAGAACTCAATAAAAGGAATCGAACGCCGCAGCTCAACGGGTTTGCCTAGCGACAACAGCCGCTGCCAAATCGCGAGAGCGGCCGCCGGTTGGCCGCTAGCCGCCATGAATCTCGCTTGAAAATAAGCGTCCTCGCTAGCGGGCAGCACCTGATTCAAGAGCACGTCTACGTCCTGGGTCTTATGCCAGGCTTAGAAACGGCGGGCAGCGCGAGACTTGGATCTGCTTGGATGGCATGATTGATTTGGGCAAAGCCCGCGTCGTTATCGTCCTGACGCAAGAGAAAATTGCCATAGCTCCACGCTACCGGCGCTGACGCAGGATATGCGGCCCTCGCGCGATTAAAAGCTTCCTGCGCGCGTGGAATGTTCCGGCCGATTCATAAGCGCCCGCCAAGTCCATCCAATATGTCGCGGACAGTGGAACACGCGCGACCGCCTCTCAAAATCCGCGACTGCTCCTGCGGATCGGGATTACGAAATCCGTCTCTCGATCGCGGCCGAGACGATCCCATGCGGAGGCGTTTTCAGGTTCGAGGGCCACGCCGCGCTCCATCTGGTCGATCCGATTGCTATGGACGCGATAATCAGCGATCCAGATTCGAATCGCTTGAAATATGAGAATTGCCGCGACAACGAACACGCCAAGAGCAGAGAGCGCCGTGACCAGAGATATTCAGACGGAGTCTTCATACCCACCGTAATTTCCTATGGAAATCGGCTCCTCGGCAAGCGGTATCTGAAGGCAAGGAACCGCTTCACAGCCTGCTTGGCTTGAGGCAGTTTCGGAGGATGTCGCTGTGGCTGGAAGCAACGAATAAAACCGACCGAGTGCGAAGAGCACCAGCTATCTCGGCTTGAGATTGCTATGCTAGATTGGGTTCTTCGAATCAGAGGGGCGCGTGATGGTCGAGTCGCCGCCATCTGACTTCGGATTGACGTACTGATGTTTCACGGTCCCCTCGCTATTGATTGAAGACGTGGTATTCGTAGCAGCCGGGGTTCGTGATGAACGGCGTCACGAGAATAGTAAAAGTTGTTGCGGCGCGGGACGCCTCCTACGGCAAAGGATACGAGGGGGTAGCGGACCGACTTACGAACAAGTTTAACCATATGAAGCTGTAGAAAAATTCGTCGGAGGGACAATTTTGGTACAGGCGTCCAATGAGTTAATTTGATTGGTGAGCCATTGACTGCACGGCCAAAAATGAACGCAGTTATTCCCACGCTTTCTGTCCGACCAGGCCGAGAAATATACCAAGCGTGATCGGGCTCGAGAACGCCAGCTTGAGTCGCGCCAAAACCGCAATATTTCGGCACACTCGACTGGATGGCGAGACAGCCGATTTACGGGCGGCCTTCGCGGATCCGGGTGGAGAAATCAGGGTCTTTATCTAACGTGTGCGCGACTGGATTGATGTATGCGCGGGCTTTCAATTCCGCAAAGGGAAAATTTCCAGCGAACGCCCCCTCACGGTACGCCTTCTCGTCCAGCTTTCCATTTAGCAGGATTTGCCAGTCCCATGGGGTCAACTTCTTGTATGAGCTGCGTGACGCCTCTCGTTGGGTAAAAATGCTCGTGGTGCAGTTCCTTGTCAGCGCGTTGTACCACTCCGGTTGCTTGTTCAAGTCGTTCAAGCGGTCGATATACTCCAGAAAGCGCGCACGTGCCCGCATCGGATCCATATTGAGATGATAAAGGTACACGTCTTCGCCCTTGCGGTAGTTGGTACGCAGACGAACGACGTCGCGCTCGTCCGACACAATGTAGATCAACTCATACTGCCGAAAGAATCCCCTTATGGCGGAATAGAACTGACCAATTTCCTTGCGCGTTTCGATCGAGAAAACGATGTACTGATCCTTGCCAAACTCGAAACTGAGCATTGTATGCGCAATCCAGGGTGAGCCCCAGTACACGATGTAAGCGTCGACGCCGCGCAATTGAGAAAGATCGTACGTACGCGTCTCCCACGGGCAGGTGTATTCGAATTCGGCGCGATAATCACAATTGCGGACGTTATGGACCGTGACCAGGTCGCCGTGCACCTCCGCCCAGGCCGTCTGGGAAACATCCGCCTGCCAGGGGCGATTGTTCGATGGCTCGATAGAGAGCCACCAGAGCAGAACTATCGTGGAACATGCTGCGCAGCCGGCCAGACGGAGCCACGTCCCCTTTGCGAAAATGAAAACGGCCAAAAGGGATAGAGCGAAAACCGATACCGCTGGAATCCGCAGCCAAATCCTCCGAACGTCGAAACATAGGGCGGCGACGGCCCAGAGCGTGAACAGAGAAACGACAAACCAGGCCAAACCGGTACCAAGAAGCCGTGCGAACCTGCGCCAGCCGTGCTCCGTGCCAGAATTTTGGATCACGTGTTCTACCTTTTTCTTGTCGCCACCGCCTCGAAACGCGAGCATCAACGGGCTAGAATACCCGACCGAGAGAAAAGAACCACTTGGCATGGCCCGTGTCTCCGACGCTTCCCCCGACGAACAACGGCCCAAGGAACGTTTGTGCGATCACCCCAGCCGCCCCGTCGGTGGGAAGTCTGCTCACCCCTGGCGCGTTAAACATTTTCCCGATCTCGAAAAGCGTGACGGCGTAAACGCCCTGGCCGATAAAGGGCGGAAGAGTGAAAAGATTGTGTAGGTATCCAGCGCGGAAGAGATAGTACTGATCTCCTCGCAGCTCGTTCTGGCCGTACGCAAGCCACCCGGCCGTCGCTCCGAGAAAGTATTGCGGAATGCCGGTAGCGTCGGTGCCTAGGGTGGATCCGGCCTGAGCGAGCAGGAAGACGGAAGCGGGGCGCGAGACGGCGTTTGAAGAATTCGGCTTTCGCTCCAGACTCGGAAACGCAGCCGGCGCTCCTGGGCTTGTATCCACCCAGTGGAAATTCAGCTCTCCCAGATATCCATGGCGAGGAATGATCGGATTGTCCGTATGGTCGGTGGCGAAGCGGAATCGCGAAGCGCCCGACTCTTCCGCTGACCGATGAAAATTGTGGCGTGCCGAGCTTCAAATGCGCATTCAGGTATCCGATTTCATAGCCGGCGCGGAGTTCACTGAACCTGCTAATCGCGTAGCCGATGTCGAAACTGAATGCCGCCCGCCCAAGGCGATACTCTGCCGTTGGGTCCCCGTTGGAATAGATCCTTTCCTGAGCATTGCTTGCGCTAACCTGTGGCGCGAAAAACCACTTCGAGGTCTGGCTAAATCTCCGGTAGAACTCCACGCCAATCCCGTAGGTATTTCCAAATTGAAAGCCCGCGCGCAATTCCGAACCGAAGCCTGCGATGTCGATAAAGGTCAATCGTCCTGCCTGCGTAAAAGTTACATTGTCCGGCTGCGACCCGTCGATCTCTGCGCCGAGTTGGAGAACCGGCGGGGCGTAACTCTTTTCGTGGACAGTGACCAGCAGGCCCACTTCACCGTCATTCTCCGTCAAACCATAGGAAACGCTCTCGAAGAGGCCCACTCCGGTCAAACGGGTAAGAAGGGTGTCCAACCGGGGCGTGTCGATTGGCTTGCCCACGAGTGGCTGGAGAAATTTCTGTATCTTCTGCTCCGTATCGGCATTTGTCCCTTCCACTTTCACAAACTGTGGGATGCCCGCAGTTCCTCTCTTCCGCGCATCGCGCTGTGCGACGTATTCGTCCCACGCGTTCTGGTCGAGGGAGTAAGGCCGCAGAATTTTGGATTTTTCCTCCGCAGCTTCCATTCCCTTCTCGATCAGCTCTTCTGCCTTGTCATACTCCAAGCTGGTGAATTTCTGAACATCTGCTTTGAGTACGATGTCTGCACCTTCCATGCCCCGAAGCTCTGTGCTTGCGATGCCGACTGTGATGGAGCGGGTGAGGACACTGAAAAGAGACTGGATTTCCTTCGCGCTGGCGGGAGATACCTGGAGATGAACCGCGATCACGACATCCGGGTGCATCTGGCGCACCAGGTCAGTGGGTAGGTTGTCCACCAAGGACCCGTCCACATACAAGCGATCTCCATCGCGCACGGGTGCGAAGATTCCCGGCAGGGACATGGTGGACCGCATCGCTACGCCGATCGGACCATCATGGAACACATGCGCTTCCCCCGAAACCAGCTCCGTCGAGACGCAGCGGAAAGGAATCGGCAGATCGTCGAACGATCTCACAGCCGAGTAAGCCAGCGTTTCGTGGTCGACGATCAGGCTGATTTGATGCCCTGCATTCAGTCCTGATGGAAGGGACACTCCTCGCTTGAACCCGATGACCAAGTTGGTGGGAATCGCTCGTGCGTCTTCCTTGCGACGGAAAGAAAGGTCTTTGTATGGTGTTTCACCTCCAATGATAAATGGCCAGTCCATCCCTTTCACGAGCCGTTCGAGTTCGTCTGGGCTCTTGCCGGTAGCATAGAATCCTCCCACCAGGCCGCCCATGCTTGTCCCGGCGATGTAGTCAACCGGAATGTGGTGCTGCTCAAACCATTTCAGCACGCCGATGTGGGCCAGGCCTAGTGCTCCACCACCTTCCAGCGCAACCCCGATCTTCAGCCGCTTGGGAGCTTGCGGCCCTGCCTGCGCAAATGTGGTGAGTGCAGACAAGATAACGACGATAAGACTTAGCGAAAAGAAATGCGCAGGTGAGAAATTGCTTCCGGCGAAATGATTGGAGTTCATGCTGTCCTCCTGGTTGCTTGTGTCCAACGACTTACGAATGGAGCCAAATAGAATGGATTCTCATTTCGAGACAGCTGGTGGTAAGGATTTTTCAACATCTACTGTCAACACTTCCATCTGTAGACGGGGCCCAGCAAGAAACTTCAGGCCGGTATTCTTTGAGGACCATAGGAGGCCCGCTCACAAGCTTACCTTTAAGGTGAACAGTCACCTCGACCCGATCGGCGATCTCAATGAAGGGAATGCCGCTGTTCATTCCTTAATCCTTGCGGTCAAAGGCTATAGTCCCTGTAACGTCCCCTTCACCTGTTACCCTTACCTGAAAGCGTAAGGTTCAGCACTTCGGGCTTAGAAAATCCACGAATTGTAAACGTCCCCTGAATGTCAAACGTGTCGGGGCCGGTCTGCACGACCTTGGTGGAGTGAAACGTGATGAGAGGATCGTCCTTGACGTTAAAGAAGTCTTTACCCTTCAGCTTGCCGTCTTTCATTCCGTTTCCCAGTGTCGACGCTCGCGGCCTGGATCTTCACGTCCAAAACTCCCGTCTCGACGTGCGGAGACGTGTACGTCAATGTCGCGTCCCACCCGTCAAAGCCTCGTCGATAGGGACCGACACCTTAACCCCAAATTTGATCGAGCTTTGGTCGTGGACAATCTTGACCACGGGAATCCCTTCAGGCGCCTGCGCTTGGCCAACTAAAAGGAACCCGAGAAGGACGAACAAACAGATTAGATGCAATCGCATACTTGATTCCCGATTTACATGTCTCTTACTGCTCCGAAAAAGAATTACAAGGATAAAACAGCGCAACGCAAATACTAGAATCGGGGATTCCTTCCTTTTCTATTAGCTCGCGAACCGCCTTCGAACGATGTGAAGCGAGTGAACTTTTTGGAGGCGCTTCGCCAGTTCTGTACGAACAATGAGCTCTACAATGCCCTTTTGGGGTGAGTAGAGAAAGCAATCTCCCGAAGTGTCGTGCGCTAGCTGCTTCAAGCGCTTCCTCGCGGCCGCTAAATTTTTAACGGTTTCCACATACCGTGCGTGACCGCCGGCAGTAATAAAAATGTGGAAGGTGGCACCCATTTCTTCCTCCATGAGTCAACGTCACTACCACGAATGATTGCCTTCCTTCTTCTCTGCTTGCCCGCCTTTTGCGCCCGCGCTCTGCCTTCATTGCATCTCGCGCCTCCTTAGGCGTCCCAGTCAAGGCGTTCAATTGGGCTCCCCCCCGGGATACGGGTCAGGTCTAGTTGTTCTGAAAACGCTTTGGGATTGGTTGTGAGGGACGCCACAAATACCTTCAGTTGTTTGCCGTTTGCGGTGAGGAGGTATTGGCCGGCGTCATCCTGGGCACTTGGCACCGTGATGAGGCGAGACTTTAAGGCGCCTTGTAGCCATTCGCTATCCATGTTTCGAAAATGTAGGTAATTTTGCTCAATCTCTAGCTTTCCGATAATGTGCATTGGCACCCAGAAGCCTGCAACGATATTGACGGCAAAGCCCTCGCCCACAACAAATTCGGGTGGGAGGGTCGACTCGTTACCCGGTCCAAGGATCTGGAAGGTTGCGTCGTAAAATAGGTGGCCGTCAATATGAGCCGCACATATTTCGAGGACTAGCTTCTTGCCTGTTGTTAAGTCTGCGTCGCGATCTAATATCCAGTATTTGTTATGGTGGTTCTCCCGAACGGAGTACGTAACGCCGGGAGAGGTCCACGCTCCCAGGAGCTCGGGCACCACTTCGCACTCGTCAGACGAAAATAGCCCCCGCAGAGATTTTGCACCAACGGCAGCGGTGGCAAGGCTTGGAATACCTGCAATCAGAAGCGCGGTGATCATGAACACTTGGAATCGACGCAATTTTGAGCCCTCCAGCCTTACGTGCCCGGAAGAAGTGACCTGCCTATCATGCGCGACGGTGGCTATTGCTTAAAGACCACAGGGGGTCCGCTGACACGTTTGCCCTTAAGGTCAACAGTAACTTCAACGCGGTCGGCGATCTTGATGAAGGGAATGCCGCTGTTCATTCCGTATTGTTTGCGGTCGAAGGCCATCGTGCCTTTAATGGTGCCTGAGCCGGTTCCTTTTGCCGGTAATAGCAAAGGTCAGTCTCTCTTGCCTGGTCACTCCGCGAATGGTGAAATTACCGTCGAAAGCAACCGTATCGGGGCCGATTTGTTCCACTTTCGTAGAGTGGAAGGTGATCAGGGGGTTCTGTTCGACATCGAAGAAATCTTTACTTTTCAGTTTGCCATTTTTCACGCTGCTTCCCGTATCAACGCTGGCGGCCTGGATCTTGATGTCCAAAACGCCGGTGGAAAGTTCAGGGGACGTGAAGGTTATAGTGGCATCCCACTTATCGAACTTGCCGACGATAGCCACGGACGCCTCGACGTCAAACTTTATGGTGCTTTCTACCGGCGTAATTTCGAAAACGGGGGCGTCTGCTGGACTTGGGAACGAAAATACGGCGCACGCAACGATGCCAAGAATTGCGAGGCGCATGGAATCCTTTCTTAGGTACCAGACCGAGGACCTCAAACCCTCCGATCCCTGACCGATAGCTGATGTTCTAGCTGTTGCTTTGTCGACCGGCAACTAGGGGTATCCCTAGTGGTGGTCCGGAGTAAGTCAAGTCCTTGTAAACGCCTCTTTGTTTCCTTTTGTCGATAGGATAATTGGGGCTGCTGTCGGGCTGTTTGAATCCAGAGTCTAGCACCCTTGGTGCGTCGACGTTGAGCGGAGTTCCCGACCAGGCCGGCTGGGCTGCCTCGCTGCCGATAGGCTTTGCACATTAACCGAGCCTAGTGGACATTGCGTATTTAGATCGAAATGCCCCACCGATCCCGAATTGGTTCCCGGTCCTATCCCTCGGTGCGAGCTTTCAATAACAGTCTTTTTATTTCATCCTTACCCAAAATCTCAATCAGTCCCTTAGCAAAAAAGAACGGAATTAACACCACAAACATGAGCAGCATGGTAGCGAAGACATCCTTTGGGTCCGCTGCCGTTTCGGAAAAGCTCGCGGCAAAAGACTGACCGTGCCAGACTTTGACCAACGCTTCCTCCAGAAGGTGGCAGACCGTTAGGATGACGGTGAAAAGGGCAGAGTTCCAAAGCATCGAATACAATAAGGCTTTCCCGGCAGCCTTCTTTCCGGCATGAAGGATTTCTCCCAACCACATGAATTTCGCCAAGATCACCGCATTGATAAAGGCAAAGCCAAACTTCGCCGAGTAGTTGATGTGGTAGTTCGCAAGGATGATTTCACGATGGAGTGTAAAGACCCCCAGGAGTACCCAGATATACAAGACGGTTATGGAGAGCTTCCGCAATTCGTCGAGCGCGCGCTTTTTCCAGCCAGGTTTTTCTTCATGCATCATGGCGAAAGTCCTTGGTGATAAACCCTGTTCGCAACATCTATCTGGAAATACCTTCGTTTCCGATTAATGCGTTAAAACAACCGCACGTATGCTGAGGCAACGATCTCAGTTGCCGTCATGGCTTCCGCCGGTAAGTTGATCTTGGAGTCCATCCTCGAAACAAAAGTGTTTTGTCAGGTCTGCCAGATTCAAAGGGCGCTGTCGTCGCACCTCGCGGACAACCAAGATAATCAAAACCCCGGTGACCACTATGAAGACTCCAACCCAGCAGGTAATCCCGATCACTTGTGTAACACCTTGTTACAACAGCTACCGAAATTGATGTGGATAGGATCGATGCGGTTTACGCATGCAGACCCACGATCCGCGCCGCACGGGCCGAAAACACGAGCGTCATTTGGCCTTTCGCTGTCTTTCTACCGTAGCCCTGTCTGTTCGGCGGCCAGCTTGTAGGCTACGTAGTATTTGTAAATGTTTCGGACGTAGGTGACGGTTTCCTGCCCGATGTCTTTGGCGGCTATCAGTTCAACGTTGTCGAACCAGACATTAGGATTGAGTCCGCTTTCTGCGGCCTGCTTGCGCAGGCGGGCGACACGGGTCGGGCCTGCATTGTAGCTGGCAAAGACGAACATCGTGCGGTCGACAGGATTCAGCTTGGGGTCGTTGAAATAGGTGTCGGCGATGTTGCGCAGCATCTTAACCCCGGCGTGAATGTTAGCGTCGGCTACGCCCACGTTGGCGATGTTAATGGGTGGGGCGGCGGCGTATCTGGGCATGACCTGCATGATGCCCACCGCACCCCGCGGGCTGCGCAGGTTCTGGTTCAGCATGGATTCCTGGTAGCCCTGTGCGGCCAGCATCAGGTAATCAAAATCGTATTGCGCGGCATACTTCTGAAACAGCGCAATGGTGGCGCGAAACTTTTTCATCTCTTTGCCGGAGGTGGAATTTTTCACCCACTTGGTATTCTTCAGGTAGCGACGCAAGATCGTGTTTCCGAAAGACGTACCAACTCCATGGCTAGCGACGAATTCATCCAGAAGCTGTTTGAGCTCGGGATTGTTCTTGCGCATAACCAGCGCGGTTTGTCCCTCGGTTACGAGAGGCACGTCGGGATGCTCCCTCAAGTTATCGAAGACCTTTGACCACAGTTCGGCGCGCTCCCGCGTAGTGATGGTGGCGGGGATTAGGTCGGCGTTGACCATCTGGACCAGATCGTCGTCGGTGAGATTCTTGTCAGCTTCCCGAACGTGTATGGGCGTCTTGCCTGCTTTCTGCAGCGAGTCGTTCAACTTCCGCAGCTCCTGGTAGGCGATCGTGAGCGGATTGACATAGATTTCCTTCCCTGCAAGTTCGTCGAGGGTGGTAAACGAGCCGAACCCGGGTCCGCTTACTACGATCCAGGTCTCATTGGTCTGAATAGGGACGGAAAAGGCAAACCGCTTCTCACGCTCAGGAGTGACAGCAACGGCGTTCGCGACGAAGTCACCCATTCCTTCGCTGAGAGCGGCTTCCGCTTGAGAGGGTGCGACCGGCAGGTATGTGACTTTCAGCTGCACGGGTCCAGTCTTAAGTTTCTTGTTGGCATACCTCTGGAACTCTTCCAGCGATTCATAGATGGCGCCTCGAGGCCGTCCCTTGTCATAAAAGAAGCCGATGGGATTAAGAATGATCAGTGCACGGATGTAGCGCCTCTTCACCATTTCGTCGAGATCGCCGGTATGGTGTTCGAAGTGAAGCGGTAAGAACAGAGCATTCGTCGCGGTGGACGATGTCGGACCGGAGGCAGCCTCTTGTTGCTTGGTCGGGTCGGTACCTTGCGGCGTAGCTTCTTTTTTGCCGCAGGCAATCAGCAGCAGCCCAACACACACAATTGCGAGCAGGAGAGCCCAGAGGGATGAATTCAGGTCTTTGAACATTCTTGTCCCCGGATCAGCCTAGCAAACAGGCTGAGGATTGTTAGCGAAAAATCGCGATAGCACTCACAACCCCGAATCCGTTCGTCATTGGGCGGTTGGTCGGCAACCCTTACCTTACCGGATTAGGGAAGGGTTGCCGTCATACGGGAAGGATCTCGTAGATCGTTTGACCCGCAGTATCGGGAAAGTACGAAACCGCGTTCCGGCACGCGAGCGGGAACGACGT
This sequence comes from uncultured Acidobacteriota bacterium, assembly GCA_963767205.1. Classification (GTDB taxonomy): domain Bacteria; phylum Acidobacteriota; class Terriglobia; order Acidiferrales; family UBA7541; genus Palsa-295. The sequence goes on along the minus strand of CAVYDF010000008.1, from coordinate 299,131 downwards.
TAGGGAGTAGGAACGCTGGCAGTCGGTTGGGGTTGGTTTTCGAGTTGAGCCAGTTCTTCGCGCAGGCGCGCCGCTTCCGCGCGATCTTTGCCGCCTCGGCATGGTACTTGACGGCGGGGACGCTGCCGGCCGCATTGAAAAGCTTGGTGACGCCTTTGCCTTTGTATGACCTGCTCAAGCCTCACGTTGCGAATGTCCTGGTCTGTGATCCTAATTCTAGTGACGGAAGCCCATCTCAAGTTGCATACACGGAAAGTGCCTCCATCGCTGGCGATCAAAGGCTTCACGTTTTGCTTCGCATCCCTCAGCTGAACCCCTAATCCCATCGAGCCGGAATATTCCTGTGTGCGCATAACTGTTTGAACAAGAACCATTGACCGGAACCTTCCGCTCCCGCAAATCTAACAACGACGGACAAATCCGATGACTCTCCGTTTTCGCAAGAGAAGGCGGGTCGAGTGCCAACCGCGGTAAGAGAATTCACAAGATTAAGTACACGAGGAAGAAATGAAAACAGTCACAGCGACTTTGGCCCTACTCGAGATGCGCATCGGGTTTGCTTGCGAGATATTCCTTGAAGTCGCTCGCTAGCGACGTGAGGGTCCGTTGCTGACTTTCCGCCAAGCCCGTGAGTACGAAAGTATCTGCGCACGTAGGAATAGATCCGTGGCGGCAGTTGATTCACGTCCAACGGGGCAGCCGGGAGCGACGCAGTAACGCCGAGCTTCACTTTGCTCTTGAGAATGCTGGTCGCAGCTCGGTCATTCATCAGGAGAAGAACAAAGTCCGTGGCCTGCCCGCCGACCTGAAAACCAAAACCACCTCCCCCCAGCGCCATCATTTACCGTGATGTACTGCTTAACCTGGGAAACGCAAGGCGGGGCGTATACGTTGAGAGGATTCGACTCCATCCTTGAACCACCAGTAGTTTGGCCAAAGCAAGCCGCAGGGAGCAAAAGAAGCCAAAATAGCTTCAGCCGATGAGATTGACGCCACATCATGATTGCACCTCCAACCCTACTAGGGCAGCTCCAACACCTGGACTCGGGAAACAATCACCCTGATTGGGGTGCAGAGCTAATCTTCATAGCCCCTCGTTACTGGTTACCTCTGATTAGTCCGCTTACCGGAAACTTGGGGGGTTCTTTCTTCTCGAACTGAGATAGTTAGGCGAAGCGGATTTCCCAACATCTATCCGGACCAACCCGTTGTGGCCCACCTGCAAAAGCTAGTTTCCGATCACGCGACTATACGTCCATTAGGCACAATCGCTCTGAAACGATCTCACCGAAAATTCGACGGATGATATTGTGCCTCCGTATGGAGCGACATTACCGATGGGTGTACTTGCTTCGCTCTCGTTGAGCGTTACCGGGAGCAGCAGTTTCGCAGGGTCAAAATCAACTAGCTCGGGACTGACGGAACCATCGATTTTTAGCACTTGTTACACCCCATCGAATACTTTTAAGCTCTCCTCGCAATTAGAGATGATCGTGGACATCACCTAGAGCCTCAATAGAGCGGCGCAATGAAAATTCTGACGGGCAAGCACGTAAATCGGCGCCTTCTTATGATCGCAGCGATCATTATGATGGCGGCACTCACAGCAGTCGGGATTTGGCTGACGTTCTCACTGCTTCGCCCGACGCCGCCGCGTTCGGTGGCGATGGCCATTGATCCGGAAGGCAGCTACAGTGCCGAAGTGGGAAAGCGATACCGCGAGCTCCTTGCACGAGACGGGATCGATCTCAGGTTGGTGCCAACGGCAGGAGCCGTCGAAAGCATGGCTCGCCTGCGGGACCCAAAGTCGGGCATTAGCATCGCCATTATTCCCGGCGGTGTCAGCAACCAACAGGACTCGCCCGGTCTGGTCTCTCTCGGCACGCTGTTCTACGAACCACTTTGGCCTTTCTACCGCGGCCATGCTCTGGAAAAGCACGAGCAGCTTCGCGCCCTCCGCATCTCGATCGGCCCAGAGGGCAGCGCCAGCCATGCGCTTTCGCTCAAGTTTTTCGCGCGCGTTGGAGTGATCGACCAGGAGACTGCAACATTACTTCCGCTCACTCCGCAAGAGTCCGCAGCGAAGCTACTTAACGGAGAAATTGATGTCGCGATTCTGATGGACGCTTGGGAAACCCCTGCCGTACAGCAGCTTCTGACAGCGAAAGAAATAAACCTGTTGAGTATTCGCAGGGCCGATGCCTTCGTCGCTTTGTACGGGTATTTGAACAAGCTGGTGTTACCCGCCGGGGTGGTTGACATGGCTGGAAACCGGCCCCCAACGGATGTGCTACTGATCGCGCCTAAGGCTAGCCTGGTCGTGCGCAGCGACCTTCATCCAGCCATCCAGTACCTGCTGCTTGAAGCGGCATCAGAGATCCACTCTGAACCCGGCGTATTCCGCACGGCGGGCCAGTTCCCGGCTCCCGAATCCATCGACCTCCCGCTTAGCCGTCAGGCGCGTCAGTTCTACAAGGCGGGATCGCCGTTCCTCCAGCGTCATCTGCCTTTCTGGCTGGCAGTGCTGGTCCAAGAATTCCTGGTGCTGCTGATTCCTGTTGTGGGGGTGCTGTACCCCCTGGTACGAATCTCACCAAGGATATTTGTGTGGATTGAAAGCCGCCGGGTCTACAGGTTCTACTCTGAACTGAGACTCCTCGAAGCTGAGTTGACCTCTGCCAGCTCCCGCAAGGCCGACGAGGACTTCATGGAGCGATTGGACCGATTGGAAGACCGGGTCAGCCGTTTGTGGGTGCCCCTATCCCTCAGACCGCAGCTCTATCATCTGCGGTCGCATATCAGAATGGTTCGCGGGGAGTCTCGGAAGTGAGCAACGCCGAAACGCCGATTCTGGCCATCCGATGAGTATCGTCGTCTCAGATGAGCCCACCCCGTATTGTCGGACGAAGAGTGATACGTGGGAAGAGGATTTCGCAACATCTATCCGGACCAAACCGTTCAGCCGCGTCTGCTAAGGGTAGATTCCGATAACGCGACTTACCAGGACTTAGACCGCAGCCAAATGGGATCGCGGGTGAAGACGAGGATTCATGTGCGTGGGAAGATCAGACGCAATTTGTTGCCGCAGACACCAAGAATACGCAGAGGTATCTCGTCATTGTTCGCGAGTGACCAGCGCGAGTCCCTCTGACGCCAGGCGGTGCAAGAGGCGGCCTGCTGCGGCAGCCAAGTCGCCAGGTAGCTCCGCTGAGACGGGCTCGCTGGTTCGCACTACTTTTGTATGGACCTCACGGTCGGTCCCTATGACCTGAAACTCCACAGCTCCGACCAGTCGCGTCTCCCCCGCAGAATCGAGGTCCCATATGAGGAGCGTGGCGGCCAGCGCTCGTGCGCGGCCGGTATCGACGAGGCGCACATCTGGACGCGATGCCAATTCGAAGCGCAGTGCCGTGTCCAGATAGCGGTCGGGAGCGGACGACCATCGCCAGACGGCGTCCTCGGTCAACTCACCATTCGGTTGCTGGTGCAGAACACGGCGGCCGATGTGTCCGCGTGCTTGTGTATCGAGCAGCCGGACGGGAGTTGCGTTGGGAGCCTTAGTCACTTGCGTCGCTGGCTGTGGCAGTTGTGGCTCTAGCAGTTGCGGCTCAAGCATGTGGCTCGGTGTCGTAGCGGGGCGCCGCAGGCAAGCGGCCTCACCCAGGCAGATGATCGTAAAGAGCAGATAGGCGCCTGATCGGGAGACACGCATCATCGGTGTTTTTCCTTTGGCGGTCGTGGACCATAGACCAACGACTCGGGCTGCTCCTCGAGCATTCGCGCGAGCTCGCGCAATTCTTGGAGCGAATCCCGAATGGCCGGCAGGGTGCGTCGGAGATCGTCCGCCGCCAGTCTGGAATTGTCCGCCGCTTCGCGCGCTGCTTGGGTCGCGGCCGGAAGGTCTGCGGCCTTGATTGCGGCCCGCGCCTCTTCAGAGAACTTGACTAGTGCCCCTTCGCTGCCGATCACTCCGTCGAACTCGGACCTGATCTGCTCGATCTGCGCACTTGTCGTCGCAAAGAATTTCCGCGACTCGGCGCTCATCGCTGGTAGGTCGCTCTCGCGCATGATGCGGTCAGTGTTGTCGAAGAATCGGTCGCTCCGATCGAGGGTATCGGGCATCCGCGCGATAAGCTCTCTGAGGGTCGCCAGCGTCACATTAGCGCGGTCCAAAAGCGCAGGCAGCCGATCTTGCGCCGTCTCGAACGGCGAGGGCACCGACGGAACGTAGGGCCGATTCGGTTTGAACGCAAGCTCCATCGGCGGGGGTGGATTCTCGGGTTGATCGAGCAATAAGTACGCCTCACCCGTTATTGGGTTGCCCATGAGCTGGGCCCGAAGGTGGGGGAACACGCCTCCAACATCGGTAAGCGTCCGGAGCCGTCTGACGTCCACGCCAATGGTGTTAAGGCGATCGAGGAACATCTCGAAGTCGATTTGGACGATCGTGCCGTTTGGGTTCACACGTATGTCTGTGACGCGGCCCACTGGCACGCCCCTAAGCCGAACGGGGCTAGAGACGTCCAGGCCGAAGACATTGTCGGTGGTGTAGGTGACCATGCCGATTGCGGGACGCTTCTTCAGCCGTTGAATGAAGAAAACCGCCGTTACCACGAGGAGGACCAGCGTTAATACTATGAAGAAGCCAAGGCGTGCGTAGCTCTTCTCGACAGCCATTGGTTACCCTCCCTTATGCGCGGACATGCCAGGCGCCGACCGCGTGAAGAAATTGTGTACGAACGGGATCTTTGATTCGTCGCGGAGTTTGCGCGGGTCGCCCGCTGCCACGATCCCTTTGGCGGCTTTGTCCAGCACGATGCAGTGGGCGGCCACAAGAAAAATGCTCGGCAGTTCGTGGGTCACAATAACGACCGTGATGCCTAGATCGTGGCTAAGCGTAAGGATGAGCTGGTCGAGCTCGACTGCCGAAATCGGGTCGAGACCGGCAGACGGTTCGTCGAAGAACAACAGATCGGGCTCGAGCATAAGAGCACGAGCAATGCCGGCGCGTTTTTTCATGCCGCCCGAGATTTCGCCGGGTAGATGCTCGGCGAACGGACCAAGCCCGACGAGGTCGAGCTTGGCCTGGACGAGCTCCCGCGCGGTCGCGCCGCGTATCGCGGTCCATCTAGTCAAGGGGAGAGCGAGGTTTTCCGCGAGCGTCATCGAACCAAAGAGCGCGCCCGACTGAAAAAGCACCCCGAAGCGCGGCACGCCCTCGTAAAGGTGCGGCTCGCCGACGCCGTCGATGTCGATGCGCCCGGCTTGGGGCCGCTCGAGTCCGATCAAATACCGCAGCAGCGTGCTCTTGCCGCTCCCCGATCCGCCGAGGATTGCAAAAATCGTTCCGCGCTCGACTTGGAAGATGATGTGCTCCAGGAGTACCCGCGTCCCCCAACCTGCCCGCAGATCGTCGACGGTGATGTGTGGCCTTGATAGAGGCATGTTCAGATACCTATGAGTGCGTAAAAGAACGTGAACAGGGCGTTGATCACAATCACTGAGAAGAGGGCCAGCACCACGGCGGTCGTCGTCCGGGTGCCGACAGCGGCCGCGCCACCGCGTGTGAGCAGCCCTTGACCACATGCGATCAATCCGATTGAGAGCCCCAGAAATGGGGTCTTGACGAGACCCGAAAAGAAGTTGTTGGGACTGATCGCGTTCAAGGCCAACTCGACAAAGGCGCCTGCTGTCATATGCGAAGCGACAATCGCAGCCCCCAATCCGCCGACAAGGGCCACCACGTCGCCAAGCCAGGTCAAAAGCGGCACCGCGATGGCGAGAGCGAGACACCGTGGCACGACCAACCAACTCACTGGGTCGAAGCCCATCGCCTGCAAGGCATCGACCTCTTCTGACACCTTCATTGTGGCGATCTCCGACGCAATACCCGCGCCCGATCGTCCGGCCATAATCATTCCGGTGACCAGTGGTCCAAGGTCTCGGAAATGTGCGACGACTACCATCTGGGGAACAAGGGCGATTGTTCCAAAGCCCTGGAGCTGCGAAACGCCGAGAAACGCGATGATTGCGCCGATCAGCAAGTTGGCAGCACTCGTAACCAGCAGCCCGTCTGCGCCGATTTCTTGAATCAGCCTCGGCAACGAACGCCAATCAACTGAACTCGGTGTGACCGCAGCTTTTGGAAACGCTACGGCACAGCGACCGATGAAACCAAATGCTTCGTTTGCCTTGCTAGGCACTTCAGCCGCTAGAGCTCCGATCCTCGTCAGCGGATTCATCACACGTGTCGGGCGCTCTGGGAGCCCCGCCCGGCGCTCGCGATAACTTGCGATTAAGCGTGCCGCTTCGCGGTTGGGGCCATCAATGACGCGCGCGTGGCGGCCGCCCGCATCCAGCCGATCGAGAAGCCTTGCCAGCAAGACTGCACCGGCGCCATCGATTCGTTCAAGCTGCGATAAATCGACATCGACCGAGCCACAGCCAGCTAAAAGTGCCTCCGCGTTCTCCACTGCTCGTGCTGCCATCGTCGCATGGGCCAAGTCGAACGGACCGGTCGCCACTAGACGCGCGTGGTTTCCTTCTCGGTCGGCTCGGATGGCGACACTCATGGGGTAGGTCTCTCGAGTTCAGTTCGACGCGTCAAACAACGGAGCCAGAAACGATGACCGAGAAGCATCCATTTTCGTCGATGCAAAGCGGGCATCGGATTGGCATCCTTTACCGATTCTCAAAATGCGTCATTTCGCGCTCTTTTGGCTAGACCAGTGAGACCCGCGCTCGGTAATCGCCGCTGAAATCTTCGCCTGTGTCGGTAGGCGGTGGAATTGTCAAAAGTGACCGGGCGGCAGAGGCCCAATGAATCACAGTGACTTGTGCCCGTATGGAACGACATCACAGGTGGGTGTACTTGCTTCCCTCTCGTTGAATGACGAATGTTCATAGGGGGAAGCTTCCTGTAAGCCAACAACTAACCGGGAGTTAGGCTCCGTTTCCCCTCGAGCGAAACTTGCTCATGGCGCTCGGAGGGTCGCGTTGTGAAACATAAAACTGACCAGCGAGGGCCGCTTGTATTGCGGGCACCAATTGGTGTTTCATGTAGCGCTTTTGTACGTATCCGGACGCCCCCGCTCCCATGCAACCGTCGACGAACTCGTTATCCGAATGAATCGTTAGGAACACGAACTTTGCTCCGGAACCAGACTCCCGGAGTTTGTGCACAGCGTCAATTCCGTTCAAAACCGGCATGCTGATATCAGTCACAACAACGTCAGGACTGAGGCTCTGGGCTTTCGATACCAATGCCGCACCATCTGCTGCGGTCCCTACAACATCAAAATGGGGAGACAAGAGAGCTATCTCGGCTTCGAGCATAGCTAGATGATCATCGGCTAATAGGATGCGGGGGCGAATCAGAGTGTCCTCCACAATTTAAGACACTCGGTCTAATTACAGAGCGGCAAACCGGACAGTGTAAACGCTCGATTAAGGGTACGTCCGGGAATGAATGCCGGACTACTAGGGAAACCCCTAGCTACAGTGACCTGAATACAGGAGACTCCAAGCCGCCGCTGTGGTCGACCTTCACGTGGGACGGTTCGGCATAAGGCGACCTACTCAATCGATGCGATGAGCCATTGGACAATTGCTTGATCGCCGTTCGACAGGTGGGGAAGCCTTGTTTTCAGTGCCCGGAGGAGTTCTTCATCGAATAATTCAGCACGGGGTTTCTCTCCGTTCTTCTCGAAGAGTTCACGATAAGCACGTGCGAATGCGACTACCCCTGCGTCAGACGCTAGCGCGGAACCTCTAAATGCTTCAATGACGAACCCGCCACTTCTGACGTCATTCCCCCCAAAGGAGGCGAGTTCGGACCAATAGCGAATTGCCGACTCGACATTAGTGGAGTCGGAATCGAGAGTTTTCTTTAGATCAGCGAGCTTTTGTTGAATTGGATATTTGTCGTCCGCCATAGTTGCCCACCGACTCCAACGTTAAACTTGACATACTCTCACAAACAACCCAAATCTACGAAATACCTTGGCATAGACGAGAAAGGACTCCGGTGCCTAGTTCAATCTTTGACTATAAACACGGATTCATTTTCCCTTTCGCAAAGAAGTAAATCGAATCCGGACGCGAGTGCTGATAAATGCTAGAGAAACTGTGGGATTCCAGCCGTGGGGTAACAATCCGCCACTGCGTTCTTACTACCCTATTTACTCCAATCATCGTCCGCTCGCTTTGCCATGGTGCGTGAAGGACCGAGAGTCAGATCGGAGACGGCGGAGTCCGTTGGCGCAGCCTTTAGGTTTGCCTTTTAGCTGCTCTTGCCAATGCTTGATCAACGCGTGAGCGGGACAAGTGGAGTACCGGGAAAGGAGCTAGGATTTATCAACATCTATCCTAGAGATGGTGAGCGAGTCCTGCAGCAAATAGCTCGTTGCGTTCACAGCGAATGTTCGCGCTCTTTGCAATCACGACAGAGGCGAGTCCAAGGCACAGCTTCTAAGCGGGCCCTAGAAATTGGATTTCGGCAGGCCTCGCAGGTGCCAAACGTTCCATGTCTGATTCGAGCGAGTGCCTCTTCGATTGCTCGGAGAAGGCGGCCATCGGTTTGATGCAAATGGATATGAAGTTCCGCCTCTGCATCCGCATTCGCTTGGTCAACCGGATCACCCCGCTGCCCTCCCGCAGCCGGAATCGGACTCTCAGTCTCGGCGGTCGTAGCCGACATCTCGCCCTGTTTTTCTAGCAAAATCCGCTTATATCGGTCCAAATTTTTTCTGTTCATTTCCGATTTCCTGAGTGATCGTATCGAAAAACCCGGACTGGAGGGATTATCTTACACCTATGAAAACCGCGATGTCCGCGCCGGTAAGAAAAGCCAAGGGTGAGGCACATAGGTGTCGAGAACAGCATTGTCACTACGTATTTTCATTTCGAGATTAGGTGGTGGTAAGAAGAGTGGCTGTTGAAAAACTCGCTCACTTCGATTTCGCAAAAACTGCTTCGCGTCAGGAAGCTCTACAGACGATTTTTCGCAGTCTCCTGGACATTTTCTAGCGCCCAGTTTTCGACTTTTTTAAGAAAAAACCAAGTTTTTCAACAGCCACCCCTCTTATCACCAGCAATCCGGCATCATCCAATGTGTACCGAGTCGCTCACTAGTGAAGTCGCGGACACATTGATAAAGCCGAGTTCATGGAGCGCGTAGTATTCGGCATCTGCGTCGCTTGCGGCGATTATGAGCGCTATTGCGTGTCCTGTGAGTTTCTCGCCGATAACAGAGAAGAGATTGTGTTCTTGCTTGCTGGGCTGCATCGGGTCGCTTTGCTTTACCACGGCGCGTCTCTTTACCGTTCCCGCGGGGCAAACTGAGGGGCTAAGGCAAACTGTAACTGTCCTATCCGTCGCTGGATATTGTCAAAAGTAACAGGGTGGGCGGACGGACCATCCGTTAACTAAGCCAGATGAGCCGGGACGGTAAGATCCCGGATAGATGGGTTGCGATCCGAGAGGTTGTGCGGATTCCGCAGGAGTTAGCGACAATTTGCCGACCGGCAAAACTCGCTCTCATAATCCTTTGGTCCGAAGTTCGAATCCTAGCGGCCCACGTTTTACCGCGATACAATGGCCAACGGGCTTCTGTGATCGGGGCAGCTGATATGAACATTCGCAAAGCCGAACACGTCATGTTCATTATCGGTCTTGCGCTTTTAGCCGTCTGGGTAGGGGCGCGGCTTCGCAGTAGCGTTTCCTCCAAGGCAGCCATCGCACAATTTGAAGCGGAGGAAACTGCGAACGCAGCCGACGGTACCTCACCCTTGTTGGATCCCGCTTTGGCCTCGAACGTTGATTTTCGACTGTGGTCGGTGAAGCGAGTCGCGGCCTACAAGGACAGCCTTGCTAAAAAGAAAGATGCGCCACTGGCCATTCTGCGCATTCCGAAGATCGGCCTCGAGGTGCCGATTTTCAATGGTACCGATGACCTGACCCTGAATCGCGGAGTGGGGCGGATTCTTGGGACCGCCCAAGTGGGACAACTAGGCAACCTGGGAATCGCGGGCCATCGGGATGGGTTTTTCCGGGGCCTGCAAAGCATTGTGGCTGGCGATGTCGTCGAACTCGCTCGACCTGGATTCCGGGATCGATATACTGTGGGCCAAATTAGGATTGTTAGGCCCGAAGACACGTACGTTTTAGAACCCACGCCTGGTCCAACGCTAACACTCGTGACTTGTTTTCCCTTCTATTTCGTCGGCAGCGCTCCCAAGCGGTATGTCATATCGGCTCTGCTAGAGAGTGCTCGCCAGTCGGACCTCACTGAGCACACGGACCCCGATTACCACGGCAGGAACACCAAAAAATAAGGCGACAAACGCCGCAGTGGAACACGAGCCAATCGCGTCGCACCTGACTATCGAGCTGCGCACTCGAATACCGCCCTCTGATGAAGGCCGTGAGCCTATGTTGCGAAATAGATGTTGGGAAATCCTGTGGCTGTTGAAAAAGTGTTCGTGAATGCGCACTGAAGTGTCGGCAGCAACGTCTATTGAGCAAGCGTTCTGCCGATGCTCTTCTTCATATAGAATCAGCCACGGTGCCGATCTGAGATAGAAAAAGAGCGCGATACCCCGCAGGAAACAACTACCTCAGTTCACAATTCCAGCTGTGGGCGCGTTTTTCAACAGCCACAAGATTTCTCAACATCCGGGCCAGCCTGTCCCGGCCCACCTGCAAAACCCGGTCTTGCCCTTAGCCTTCTGCGTGTGGCAGGTTGTGCCAGCGTATGACAGGAAATCAGCTACGAGCTCGGGGAGTGGTAAGTCCATACCAGGCTGTGCCAGTGTGTGTTCGCAACATCTATCTGGAAATACCCTAGTTTGCGATTACCGCGTTAATCCTGGCTTTGCGGATAGTCTGCGCTTGCCCATCGGAGGCTCTTAGGGATTTCCCTAGTTGTGTGGGATCGAGTCAAGCCTAGAGTCATTAACTCTCTCAAAGGAGAACATAATGGAAATGAACCGCGTGGACGGAATGGAAATGAACTGTGTGGATTATCACCAGCTATCTCAGCTTGAGATAGGTAGTGCGAAGCGGAGTTCTCGACATCTATTTCTCAACGCTTCGGTATTTAGCGCTGCCGCTAACTGGGCTCGAGGCTTAACGCTGAGCTTCGCCAACGGCGCGCGCGAGCCCAGCCTCTTTTTTCACAAGTAATCCGGTGGGCCAAAATCCAGCCCCCTTCTTGCCCCGAGACCTGCCCCTGTCTGTATTGACAGTATTCTAGATTCCAGCCGACGATTAGTCTCTGACAAGCGTTCAGCTTGAGCGTGTAGTGCGGCCTCAGCCCTGTCCACCAGCCCCAGCAGAACAAGTTCCGACTTGCCACCAAGGGAGATTACAAACATGGGTTTATTCAAACCGAGCTATTTCCTGCACGCCGCAAACATCCTGCTGCTGGTAGCGTACAGCGTTCGCGACATTCTCTGGCTGAGGTTGTTTGCGGTGGGAGCCGCGCTGATATCGCTACCTTATTTCATCCTTCAGCCGGAACCGCTTTGGGAGCCAATCATTTGGAGTAGCGTCTTTGCTGCGATCAATTCGTTCCAGTCTTGGCGCCTTTTTGTCGAGCGACGTCCAGTTAAATTGACGCCTGAAGAGGAGGAAATTCGCCTGCTCGTCTTCCCAGATTTGCCGTCTCGGAAAGTCCTGCAGATTCTGAGTATCGGATCGTGGACAGCTGTGGAAATTGGTGAGCGAATGCTGGAGCGTGGCAAAAGAGTTGAGGCAATCTCGGTCATTGTTCGCGGGAAAGTGCGGATCACGAGAGATGATGGTGTCTTCGGGGAACTCGTCGCGGGTCAGATCGTGGGCTCAGCGCTTCTCTTGAGTGGCGTCACAGCCGATGCAGATGCCGTAGTAGTAGAGCCTGTCCGGTGCATGCGGTGGGAGGTTGAGCCGCTCGACCGCTACCTGGCCGCCAATCCCGAGACGCGGGTTGTCCTGCAAAAGTACCTTGCTCGTGACCTGGCCACAAAAGTGTTGGTTGCGACTAAACTCTAGGCTCAGACCGGGCCTGTACAGAATGTTGCGAAACCGCGATATCACAAGAAATCCAACTACCTGCGATAACGCCCGCTATCGATTGCATTAGCCGATGTCATCTATCGCAAGGGGGACCTCAAATGAGATTTCGATTGCTTTTACTGTGCGCCGCTATTTCTTCTCCTTTTCCGATCTTCGCGCGAGACAAAAGCGACGTCATCATTATGAAGAATGGCGACCACGTCACTTGTGAAATCAAGGGACTCCGATCGAATACGCTGTATATCAGTGTTGATTATATTTTGAGCACACTGTCTGTCGATTGGTCAAAAGTCGACCATGTTCAAAGTAAGCAGCTTTTCCTCGTTAGGACTCAAGATGGAACGGTCTATACAGGAGCACTCTCGACTACGGAAACTTTGGACAGGCGTCCCTCGCAAATTGAAGTTTTGGAGTCCCCTGGGGAGAAAGTAACCCTCGAAAGAGAGCAAGTCGTGTTTGTTAACGAAACCTCCAGCAATTTCTGGCAGCGCTTGAACGGCCGCATCGGCACGGGCTTTACCTATTCGAAAGGGAACGACTCCGCTCAATACAACCTGAGTTCCGACGTAAACTATCCCCGGGAGCGATGGTCCGCCGAAGCAAGTTACAGCTCGAACCTTACCTCCAACTCTGGGGCGAGCACATCCACTCGGAACGAAGTTGCATTTTCTGCCCTGCACCTTTTGCGGTGGAACAATTGGTACTACACCGGAGTCACTGACTTCCTTCAAAGTTCAGTCCAAGGGATCCAGTTGCAGAGCACCTTCGGGGGAGGCATTGGACGAATAATCAAAAACACAGGCAGCACTTCGTTGACTCTCTATGGTGGTTTCGCATGGCAGCGCATCAATTACAACAAAGCGGCCAACCCTTCTTTGACGCAACAAGTCACTTCGGGCTTGATTGGTGCGAGATTGAAGCTTTTCAGATTCGACCGAACCACACTCACATTGAATGCTTCCTTCCTTCCCGCCGTTTCTGACCCTGGTCGATTTCACTTTAATCTGAACACTTCCTACTACGTCAAGCTTTGGGGCAAACTGGATTGGAATCTCACTTTGTATGGCAATTGGGATAACCGCCCACCACCAGGTTTTTCCAGCAGCGACTACGGAACAACTTCTGGGCTCAGCTTGACCTTTGGCAACCGCTAATCAGTATTCAGCGTTCTGCGGATGCTCTTCTTCATGGCCACTCACGGAGCATTGAAAGCGGCTTACCTACGTCGGTATCAATGCCATAAATCGAACGCATGTGTATGTGGCCACTCGGAAGCGCTGTCGCGACTGCCCGCAAAGAGCGCAATGCACCAGGGGCCACTATCGGTAGATCGCGATTCATGTCCACGAACCGGCGCGCCAACGGGCGCGCGAGCGGGCTGCCGTTCCGGCTTTCGCGGCAGCGCAACGCCAACGCCGGAAAGTAGAAGCACTCTTTGCGGAACTGAAGAACCAGATCGGACTGCGCAGGGTGCGCTTGCGAATGAAGCATGTTCGTGAACAGTTCTTTCTCGCGGCTACAGCCCAGAACTTGAAACGACTTGCTCGCTTCCGAAGATCAAGATCTCTAGAATCAGCCACGGTGCCGATCTGAGATAGAAAAAGAAAGCGCGATATGCTCCCGCTGGAAATCACCCCAGCTCAAACTCCCGCCAGTGGTCGAGTTTTTCAACTGCGACAGGGATCATAACCAGCTATCTCAACCTGAGATAGCTGGTGCGAAGAGGATTTCTCGACACTAATCCGAACCGGAGCCGTGGGCTCGTCTGCCTAGGGTAGTTTCCGATTACGCGACTTAATGTTTTATGCCGGAGGGCGGCCCGACAGAACTACAAAGTCGGTATATACACCCATCGCCCTCGATGACGAAACAGTGGCAGCGTCGATAGAGCTTGTTGACCGCCGCAGACAGCAATTCGATAAGGCGATCTTTGACGTCGGCGACTATCTGACAACGAATCGAAGGCCGACCTCAGAACTTTATAACTATGCCAGCGGAAACCCTGCCCTGTCTGTCTTGGGTTTGGCCGCCGAACTTAGTCAAAAGCCAATCTGCCTGCACCAAGCGTAATCCGATCCCTTTCCGAAGCCCGATGTCCAGGCCGCCGCCAACGAACATGGCGAAGGCGGTGTCGCTCGTCCCTGCAGTCGAAATTGTCGCTCCGCCGAACAAGGCATGCACGAAGGGCTGAACTACTGGAAGGCGCGCTGTGAGTACGGGACCAACGGTATAGGTATAAACCGTAGAATTAGTTCTGTGCGAATTGTACACACCACTAAAGTCACCTGTGATTCCCAGAACGTGTTTGAAGTTTCCAGTAAACGAGGCGTCCCACCCCACGGCGTTATAGCTGGGCTGTTGATGCTCGTACTGGGCTCCTCCAAAGATTTCCACTCCTTGCGCAAATGCTGGCGCGCACAGGAATCCGGTGAGCAGGATTGTGTATATAAGTCGTTTTCTCATCGAATCCTTCCTTCTCAAAGAATCGCAACGCTCTCGAACAACTGAATTTGGAAGTTCGAGGAGGGTTGGTGCCAATGCCTGCTTAACGCGGATACCGGGCATTGATCCAGACAGGGCTTGGCGAACTCTGGTTGTGTGACCCTAGTCTCGTATCGTGATCCACAACTACTTTTTGTTTGTAGGCTGATTCCAGGTCGAGGCCAACTAGGGGAAACCCTAGTCCCGAAGTGGCGACCTCACCCTACAAACTTGCTTGCCAGTTGGAACTAACCACTCGATGATTGCAAAACGCGGACTTTCAGATAACTGTCGAGAGGGATTATCACCACCTATCTCAAGGTGAGACATTGCACCGTACGGCCAACATTAGCGCCGGCCTCGCATTGAAATCACGCCGACAGAGGGTCCACGATTTTCCGCGACTACTTCCCGACGAATAAGAAAAGCGAAACTCGCTACTGATGGTGCTTTTTGGTTGACGCGATGCCTAGCAGCAGGCGGCATCCGGTTAGGAATATCGACGCCAGTATTGCGCTGCCAAGCAGCGCCAGCGGCGAGATTTGATTCATCGCTTTCACTTGCGAATGTCTTCGAAATGGTGTGCCGCGTCATTCCGGCAGGTTGCGTCAGCGTCGATAAGGGGAAATGCTTCGTGAAGAAGTTGATCGGTCACAGGGGTAAGCCCGACGCGGCACGGCGTCTTATAAGGCGCTACATGCGAAATGGCCACGTGCAGATTAGCAGGGAGTCCGGACTGGACGTCTTGGGCGGGGAAGAATCACTTCTTCGGAGGGAAATTCTTCATCGTCTTTTGTATGAAATTGTCTACATTCTCTTGAAGGTTGTTCGTAAATTTCATAGGGTCTTGCGCAAACCTACGGCACCTCTGAACGACGATGAAATCTTTCGAAGCTTGGAGGAATGCATGGACGCAATCTCGGCGATCGGGCGTGCGCGTGCAGCGGGGCAACGAGAGGACGAATCTTGAATGACGTCATACGTATTACAAACAGCTGCGAGACGCAAGGCGGTACCGTCGCGATTGCTTTTGCTCGCTTGTACCCGCACGACTTCATCGCACGACGTCCGACACGAATACGAACCGCACGCCGCGAGCTTCAAGCCGCGGAGCCGCTTCCACGAGCGCGGCAATCGTCCCGGGATGCGGATGGCCAATGGCAATGGCAAAGCCATCACGGGCAGCGTCGCGTGCAGCGAGATCAAGCTGGGCAAGAATTGCGTCACGTCTCGGCATGTCGTCGAGAAATACCTTGCGCGACGCGGAACGCACCCCCGCTTTCTCGGCTATATCGTGTGCAACCGTCGCGGCAGTCGTCCGGCTATCAATAAAAAACAAGCCGCGCCGGCGCAGCGCCGGCATTAACTCTGCCATCAGGGTCGCGTCCGCCGTCGCGCGCGAACCTTGATGGTTGTTCACTCCTGCTGCGTGAGGCACAGTTTCGAGCATGCCGTCAAGATCACGCTCCACCTGGTCAGCTTTCATTCCCACGCGCAGCTCGATTGGCTCGGCTTTTGCTTGATCAGCTTCGGCTTCCATCGGGAGATGCAGCAGCACTTGATCTCCGCGGCGATACGCTTCCTCAGCCACTTCCGCCGAAAGCGGCAAATGCGGAATCACGGACAGTGTGATGGGGAACGAAAGCGTGAGCGCGGCTTCAGCGGCCGCGCGGTCATAGCCCATGTCGTCCAGGATAATCGCAAGTTTCGGGCCGGATTCAGAACCACCCTGAAGCGCAGGCGCCGGAGATCGCGCGATCATCGAAGTGACGACGTGAACCGTGTGGGTACGGACGCCTTTGAATGAAAAATCCAGCCGCATCACACTGTTTGAATTCGTTTCTGAAACGGATAGTTTGTGGCGCCGCGCAATCGCATCGAGAGCCTGCTTCAAGGCATCTGCTTGCGAGGTATCACGCAACGTGACGTAAATATCGTCGACGGAAGAGTGAGTCGTGCCGGCCTCAGACGGCTGGACCTCGGGCCGAATGGCAATCTCAGATTTGCGCTGGGTTGTTTTCTGCGCCGCCGCGACGATCTCGCCGGTTATTCCGCGGATTTCATGCTTATCTAATGGATTTTTCGCCGCAGCCGATCAAGCACACCACCACCAGCACACAAATAAAAGGAAAGAGCTTCAGCGACGGAATTTTAAGTAAGCAGAACGGTTTCTCAGGATTGCATGTAGGACTGCTTTGCAGCTGCGGGGCCAAGTCCCCGCGCGGTCTCATCGCCAACTATGCGGCCTTTTGCGCCGCACCTGTGCCTTGAAGAATCTCGATGGCCTTCTTCACGGCAGGGTCGTCCGGCGAAACAGCTCCGGAAGGAGGCGCTTGGTCCTGATCGTTGCTCGCGACCGTGTCATCAGCAGGCTTCAGCTCGACCGTAGGCACGACGCCATCCGCAGGAATCTCTTTTCCGCCGGGTGTGTAATAGGTCGCAACCGTCAGAATCAGCGCTGATCCATCGTCAAGCTGAACGAGCTTCTGCATGGACGCGGTGCCATACGTGCGGCTTCCGATCGTGTCGCCGCGATGGTTGTCTGCAATCGCGCCCGCAAGAATCTCCGCGGCTCCGTCCGTACCGTTTCCGATGAGCACAGTCATCGGCTGCGACCACGCTACCTTCGATCCGTCGGAAGACGACACCACCGGCGAGATCGTCTGGCCCTTCAAAGTGGTGATTGTGCCGGAAGGCAGGAAGAGCTGCGCCGTCGAGATTCCCTCTGAAATATCTCCAAACGCGCAATCACGCAAATCGAGGATCAGCTTGTGCGCGCCCTGATGTTCGAACTGCGCGAGCTTTTCGCGAATCTGTTTCGCGGTTCCCGGATCAAACGCGTGCACGTGAAGATAAGCTATATCACCCTGGATCTTGTCTTCCACGATCTTCGGAGGCGCCAGCTTCGCCAGCGTGATTTCCATGTCCTGCGGTTCGGCTTTGCCTCGCCGAATCACCGAAAGCTTCACCACTGCGCCCGGTTCGCCGGTAAGCAATACCTGTGCCTGGTCCAGAGCCATCTGGCTCGTCGTAAATCCCGCTATCGATTCCATCAGATCGCCGATTCGCAAGCCGGCTTTCTGCGCCGGGCTATCGGGCAGGACGGCGATCACGCCGATGTAACCAAAGCGCTTCGTCAGGGCGATGCCGGCGGATGCCTTCGCATGGTTCGCGCTCTTCTCTTTGTAGTCGGCATACTCGAGCGGACTAAGGTAGGCGGATTGCGGGTCGAGCGAATCGAGCAGGCCGTGGAGCGCGCCGCTGGTCACTTGGTGCATGTTGGGGTCGTCCACGTAGTCGCGCTGGATGTGCTCGAGCACTTCACTGTAAACCGTCAGGGCGTGAAACGCTTTGTCATCAGAGGCTCGCGCTCGTACGTACCCGGTCGCGACATACGCCATGATCAGAACCGACACCGCGACCACGATTTTTCTCGCAATGGAATTCATTCTGTTTTCCTCGACTCCGCCGTAACGCCCCGTTTGTGTGATGCGAACTAAGCAGCGCTGGTTTCAAATCCCAAACGACCGCCACCCATTATAATGGCTTTCGGCCGCAGTGTTTAGACGGATTCGCAGCTGAATCGTTTACTCAGGAAATATCGGCCGGCTGCCCACAAACCTAGTCGCTACTGATATTTACAGAGCTTCGCAGCGGCACTACTTATGGGCAAAAGTGTGATGCCCCGCCGGAACCTCAAACGCATTCGGATTCGCAACCGGCGTCGCAGCCGTTATATAGGTTTGCGAAATGCGGTCCTGCCATGTGAAATGATCCTCATCCCAAAGCGCCCATAGAAAACCGAGCGTCAGCGTCGCCCCCGAAAGCACATATCCGAAGCTCCGCCACAGAAGTTGCCGGGTTTCCGGAAGCGTGCCGTCGAGTCGCACAATCGTCAGGCCTTTCAGCTGCATGCCAGGCGTCGCCCCTGCAAATGTCGTAAACAGAAAAAAATATTGCGCGTACAACAGGAAAAAAGTCGTCGCGTATACGATCGCGTCCACCTTCTCCAACATCAATTCCCCGCCAAGCGAGCGGAAAAGCCCCAGAAACCCCGCATAAGTAACCAGCAGGAAAATCGCATCAAGCACGCCTGCCAAGCGACGTTCCCCGAGCCCAGCCACAGGAACCAAAGCCGTTTGCGGATGAGCGCGGTCGTCTGGCGAACTCGAAAAATCGAGCTCCGGCTGGATGCGAATTTCCATCCGCTCGGTATGGCGCGGACGAGGATTCGCCCGTGGACGCGGACGTTCTGGAACAGGAATTTCCTCTTCGAATTCAGGCTCGCGAACGAAAGGAAGACCGGATTGTGGATCGTCAGGACGAAGTCGGCGACGGCGCACTCGATACTCCTCGAGACGACGGCTTACTTCACGGCGCCATTCCGGTTCGATTTCGGTTTCCTGATGAGTCGCGCCGACCGCGACGGGTTGCGGAACGACGCTATCCTCTGAGACGAGCGGCCCGTCACAAAACGAGCATGTCTCGGTGTCTTCGAGCAGCAACGCGCCACACTTCGGGCATATCTGTATCACTGGTCCGTTTTGCGCTGCGGAAGTTCCAGTGAGGAACGGGCGCAATGTTAACACGATCGCATTCGCGCAAACCATCGCAGTTGTGATGTCTGACAAATGTCGCGTATCAGGCAACCCGCAGTAGGACGCTTACTTCTCATCCGTGCGAGCCTCGAACCGGGGATATTTCGCACTATTTCGTTTCCAATACCCCGAGGCGCAACTTCTTACAGCCCGATTGCGACCACTCAGGGCGCGTGTTAGGCTCAATTCTCTTTCTTAAGCAGCTTTCATTCTCAGGCGATGCCGAGCGCGATAGTCCTAAGAGTTCTTCGCAAGTTCGCTTCATCCGTCACGCTAACTCTGATTTTATTTTCATTGGCAGATAGTGCGTTCGCTCAAACGGCAGTAACATCCTCCGCGAAGTCCGCTTCAAAAAAGGCGTCTCAGAGCCCAACGAAGTCTTCGCCTCAGCGGCCAAACGAGGGAGGCGTCGCTGCCCTCGAAGCTGATCAGCAGCGCCAGGTAGGCAAAATTTTCTACGCCGATGGCCACGTCGACGTTCGCTACCAGAACTACCGCATCCGCGCCGATCACGCCGAATACAACAGCGAAACGGGAATAGTGAACGCCAAGGGAAACGTTCAGCTCGATTATCTGACCCAGCACGTCGAAGCGGACGACCTGCGATACGAACTACAGACCGGCCACGCACTGCTGCACCATGTGCGCGCCACTTTCGCCTTGCAGCGCCGCCCCACGCCCACGCTTCTCATCAGCCCCAACCCACTCTCCTTTGAATCCGAGGAAGCCGAACGGATCAACGAGAACACATATCGAATCCGCAATGCGTGGCTCACAGTGTGCGACCCGGACAAGCCAACGTGGAAGTTTTATGCACCAGCCGCAACCGTTTACCTGCGAAAATCGGTCCATCTGGAGAATGGCAATTTCCGAATTCGCTCGATCCCGGTGCTCTACCTGCCCTATGCCACTTTCCCAGCGGAACGCAGGCGTGACTCTGGGTTCATGATTCCAGATATTGGCGACAGCAATATAAAAGGCCTTGTCTTGGGTGAGGCTTTCTACTGGGCACCTACGGACTGGGCCGACGCGACCGTGGGTGCGTCTTACTTCAGCAAACGCGGCTGGAGCGAAACGGGAAATATCCGGATGCGTCCGTGGGAAAATGCCCGGCTCGACGTGAGCTACTTCGGAGTGATGGACCGCGGCCTTCCGCAGCCAGAAGGGCCTCCCATCAATCAGGGTGGACACGAAATCCATCTGAAATTCGTCTCCGATTTGCCGGACGGATGGCGCGCTGTTGCCGATCTGAACGAACTCTCTTCCCTCGAGTTTCGACTTGCGTTCGGCGAGACCTACACGCAGGCCGTCAATTCGGAAGTCCCCAACACCGCGTTTCTCAACAATAATTTCAAAGGCTACAGCTTCGGCGTGGCTGCTTTGGGGTACGAAAACTTCCTTAGCGCTTCGCCCGAAACCCAGATTCGGCTGCGAACCGCCCCGGAAGCGAATTTCAGCTCCGTTGACCAGGCGCCTTTTCACAATCTGCCGATCTATTTTTCGTTCGAGACTTTCGTAGGAGCCGAACACCGGGAAGAGAACATCACTCCCTTCTCAACTCCCGGATTTGTGGAACGAAGCGAGATTGCACCCACGGTCACGATCCCATTCCACTGGGGCCCTTGGCTCGACGTCACGCCGATGTTTACTCTTCGCTCTACTCATTACGGCGGACAGCTCTTGAACGGCGCATTTGTGGGCGAGGGGTTCTTCCGTACCACCGAAGAATTCTCGCTGGATATCCGCCCGCCTACGCTCGAACGCGTCTGGGGCCACTCGAACACGAAATGGAAACACGTGATCGAGCCGGACATTACCTACCAACTGGTCAGCGGAGTGACCGATTTCGCCCGTTTTGTGCGTTACGACGAAGATGAAACCCTCACGGACACGAACGAAATCGAGTACGGAATCACGCAGCGGTTTTATCGCCGTAAAGGAGACGCTGACGCCGAGGAGTTCCTCAGCTGGCGGGTCGTCCAGAAATATTTCTTCGATCCAACTTTTGGCGGCGCACTCATCCCCGGCCAGCGAAACGTGTTCCAGACCCTCGACGCTCTTACCGCTTTCGCCTTCGCCGATGAGCCGCGGAATTTTTCTCCCATCGTGAGCGACCTGCGAATCATGCCGGGTAAACGTTGGGACGTTCAATTCCGCGTGGATTACGATCCAAAACGCGGCAATGCTACCGCGATCGGCACGTTATTGAAACTCCGGCCCTACAAAGAATCGTTCCTCACCTTGGCGCACTTCTCCACAACGAATCTTCCAACGCCTCTTTCCGAGAATCCGCCGGGCTTCGTTTTTCAGTCGCGTTCGAACCAGGTGCGTGCCCTTCTCGGCTACGGCGACCTAAACCGCCGCGGCTGGAATGCCACCGTCGGGGCCAGCTACGATCTCACGCAGAATGTCTTTCAAAATCAGGTGGTGCAGGTGGGATACAACGGTTCGTGTTGCGGTCTGGGATTCGAATACAGGCGGCTTTCGTTCGCGAACATCCGAAACGAAAATCAGTATCGCATCGTGCTTCTAATTGCCAATATCGGCTCGGTCGGAAATCTCCGCCGCCAGGAAAAAATCTTCTAGCTGCAAAATGCCCGCATTCTCAGAATCCGAGCTCGCTTTTCTTTCCATCGAGCAAGCCGCGCGCCTGCTCCGGAAGAGGGATATCTCGTCGTCCGATCTCGTCGAGCTGGCGCTCACGCGAATCGAGCCAATTCAATCCGGCCCTTAATGCGTTCATTACCGTGGCCGCTGAACGCGCGCGTGCGGATGCGCGCCGTGCCGAAAAGCAATTTCGCAGCAGCAGCCGCGGCACCACAAGTCCGCTCTGCGGCATTCCTGTAGCAATCAAAGATAATTTCTTTACCCGCGGCATTCGCACCACCGCCGGCTCGCCAATCCTTTCGGATTTCATCCCCGATACCGACAGCGAGGTCGTCCAAAAACTCAGGGACGCCGGCGCAATCGTGATCGGCAAATCCAACATGCACGAATTCGCCTACGGCATTACCAATGAAAACCCTCATTTCGGCCCGGCGCGGAATCCATGGGATCTCGATCGCGTTACGGGTGGCTCGAGCGGGGGATCGGCGGCTGCACTCGCGATGGGAATCGGATACGCCGCCACCGGCACAGACACTGGCGGCTCGATACGCATTCCCTCAGCGCTCTGCGGGATCGTCGGGCTGAAACCCACATTCGGTCTCGTGAGCGTCGAAGGTGTCGTACCCCTCGCGAGAACGCTCGATCACGCGGGTCCAATGGCCCGCACTGTGACGGACGTCTGCATCATGCTCGACGCGATCGCGGGCAATTATCCTCGAGGCGCCAGCCGCCCCGATTATCGGAAGCTGCGTAAGAACCGCCCGCGCAAATTCCGGATCGGCTGGCCCGACCAATATTTTTTTGAGCGCATCGATCGAGAAGTGCAGGCCGCGATCGAATCAGCCGCAAAATGTTTGAAGTCCGTCGGCGGGACGATCAAGGACGTCTCTCTACCAAACCTCGACCAGTCCGTCGAACCCAGCACCAACATAGCGCTTGCCGAAGCCACTCAGTACCACGAATCGAAGGGTTATTTTCCCGCGCAGGCAAGCAAATATGGCGACGAGGTTCGGCATAGGCTCGAACTAGGCCGCAAGGTGCTAGCGGCTGATTACCTGCACGCTTTCGATGTGAAACGAAAAATCACTCAGGAATTCGACGCGGTTTTTGAAAATGTGGATGCGATCCTCGCGCCCACTCTGCCTATTGCCGCGTCACGTATCGGTGAGAAGGAAGTAGTGATCGGCGGAGAGAAAGAAACAGTGCGGTCCGCCTTCGTGCGCTTGAATCGCCCCGCTAACCTCACGGGCCATCCGGCGATTTCGATTCCGTGCGGCTTCACGCGCGCCGGTTTGCCGATCGGCCTGCAATTGATCGGGCCGCATTGGAGCGAAGCGCGGTTGCTTTCAATCGCGCTGGCCTACGAAGACGCCACCGAATGGCACAAGCGGCGCCCTCAACTCGCATAGGTCGCGCGTCCCTGTTCACCTTCATTCAGCAATCTCGCGCTAACGCGCCTCTTCGCTCCATCAGCCAGCCTCCCGCGGCAAAGCCAAGCGCGCCCACAACAATTCCCGCCAGCACGTCCGCAATATAGTGATAGCGTCCGTAAACAGTCGATACGCACATGCTTACAAAAAATGGCAGGCACACCCAGAAGAGCCAGCGTCGGTATCGCCACGACGCGAGAATCGCCACCGTCGAACCGGCTACATGCGCCGACGGAAACGCGCCGCCGTGCACGCGTCCGAACCGCTCGATGAATTCGATCGCCGCGGTGAAATATCCGCCGTTGAGAGGTGCCGTATTCATCGTTGCGAGCGCGTGATAAGGGCTCTCGATCGGAAAAAGCACCGCGATAAAATAGACCGTATAGTTCGCGACCGCCGTCGATACCATCACGTTCCAGAAAGCGATTCGGTCCTTTTGCGCATACAGAATCGCGGGAAGGATCACGAGGTACGCGAAATACGTCATGTACGCAAACTGCATGAAATCGTTGAGGGCGGGATTCGAAAATCGCGCCAGCCACACGGAAGGATGCACGCCCGCGAAATTGAAATCGAATTGAATCAGCCAGCGGTCGAACCAGCCCGGGAAAATCGCGTGCACCAGCCCTTGAAGCTCCTCGAAGAAAAATATGTAGAGAGGCAGCGGGTACCAATCGCGCGCAAAACGCAGCACTCGATTCCGCGAATGTGCGGCAGCCCACGCCAGACAGACAATTCCGAGAGCGATCCAGCAGTGAATCACAAAATACTGTGCAGCATGTGCTCACGTTGCGATGAAACAGCGCCAGCATCGCGTTCAGCCATGCGAGATATGCGAAAGTAACCCATTCGAACGCGCCAAGCGCGCGCCGGATATCATCGAAAGATCGCGACGAATTGTCCTCGGCCCGCGCTCGCGTCGCAGCAGGCCATTCCACAAGTATCTTCGGAGACCCTTCCGCGCGCCGCCGCTGGCTCGCAAGGCTTCATCGAGCTTCCTTTGGCGCCATGGCACTATGCGGGGTTCGCTTCTTTTCTCCGCGCGAATCGCACCAGCTATAAACGCGCCAGCCGCGCTTGCGTGCTTCGCGCTCCAGACTCCAAGACGCGTTCACCGCTGCGGGATGTCCGACGGCCTCAAGCATTTTTGCGTCTGACATTTCATTCCCGTACGCAAAGCTTTGGCGCAGATCGAGATCGAACTCCTCCGCGTCTTCGCGTATCACTCGCGCCTTCTCCTCGAAACTCAAATGTGTGCCGGAAATTCTTCCCGTAAAGCAGCCGCTCCCGATATTTCAAGCTTTGTTGCGCGCACTTCGACGCCGCGGGGCAGGTGGCGAGTAATGGCGCGCGCCAGCGGCGCAAGCGTCCCCGTGACAAGCACGACCCTATGCCCACTTTCGAGATGCTGCTGCATACGATCGATCCCTTCCGACGAACAACGGGAGCGATCCATGCGCAATCGTGTTCGCCCACTCTGCGATAACAGATTCGTGAATCCCGGCGAGATAGTGCTTGTTTGCGAATACCGCGTATCGCCCACCATTCAGAAGAGCCTTGCGCTGACTGCTGCGACCCACCGCGCCACGTTCTTCGTCCTGATTTCGTCACGTTCGAGAAGGTAACCAATGAAACGCCACTCAAGCGAAGGCGGCGCCAGTAGAGTTCCGTCGAGATCAAAGAAAGCACCGATTTTCCCCGGCGAATTCATCAGCGTCAATTCAACTCAACGGCGGCCCGTGCCGCAGCAGCGCTGGCGCTCGTCAGATACCGGCGCCCATCCCAGATCACAGGAATCGCGCGGATCACGCAGAACGCCGCCGTCGCCATCACCAAGCCTTGTCCGGCGCCCGAAAGCCATTGCCGCGAATTCGCATCGAACCATGCAGCCGGAAGCTGCGGCAGCGGCAGAAGCAATCCGAGATAGCAGAAGCACGCGCACTTCAAGGCAGCGTACGCCGCGCGGCTCGGCCGTGAAGCCACCAGGCTTCGTCCCCACCACGTCTCGATCATCGAATTTCGCCCGAAACCACTGCGTCCGCTTCGCGCTGCGAGACCCCGCAGAAAATCTGTGAGAGTTCCGCGCACGAAGAACAGCACCGGAATCCAAAAAGAAATCAATCCGGCTGCCGCGAAAAATGTGAAGAAAAGATTCTCCACCACTCGGTCGCCCAAAATATCCAACTGCGCGCCAAGCGGCGTTGCAAGATTTCGCTTTCGCGCGATGTAACCGTCCAATCCGTCAAGCGCGATGGCCGCGATCGTCAGCAGAATCGCCGTCACATCCGCCAGCAGCGCTTCGTGCCCGAATGTGAAAAGCGCGACAGCGGCAAACGCTGCAGCCACTCGCGCTGCGGTCACCTGATTTGGCGTCATCGCACTCTCCTCGATTCATCGCGAAAGCTATCGCGCTTGGCCATCTCCAGAAAAAAGAAAGAGCCCGCATCGCTCGCGGCAAATTTCTTTGCCGTTCCCGGCTCCAGCGTGCGGGCCCTCCACTCCGACAAAATGCATTCGGCATGCCATCGCGTCAGATGGTCTACCGTCTTGTTTTCAATCACTTAGGGGCGCTCCCCGCGCTTGGGTCTGAGCCCCACTGTCAAGTCTGTTGCGCCACCTGTCGGCTTTCCCCTCGCCCGCCGACGCGCACAAAAAGCGCGGCGCGCGTCTAACGGATGTGGGAAAATTCTAAGTTCTGTTCCGAGCATGCGAGACTCTGCATCCAATCACGTGAAAAGGGCGTACCAAGACTGATGGAAGTTTCGATCTTTGCGGCATTCGTTGCAGGACTCGTATCGTTCCTCTCGCCGTGTGTCTTGCCGCTCGTGCCCGGTTACATGTCGATGCTTTCAGGAATCGGCGTCGAGCAATTGAAGGGCAGCCAGGCACACCGCGCAAAGCTGCTTCTATCGGCGCTGGCCTTCGTTTTTGGATTCTCGATCGTTTTCATCTCCTTCGGCGCCTCCGCGAGCGCCGTCGGTACATTCTTTGTGCGCAATCGAAGCCTGCTCGCACCGGTTGCCGGGGCGCTGATCGTGATGTTCGGGCTCCACCTCATCGGCTGGCTCGGGAAAATACAATTCAGGGTAGGTTTGATGGTTGGCGGCAGTGCTTGTGGCCATCGGAGTCGCGCTTACTGTCCATCCGGCGCTTCTTGGCGGCTGGCTCAAGCCAGTCCATTTCTATTCTGTCTCGTTGATTTTTCTTCTCGGCCCTTCGCTCACGCGCTGGCTGAATCGCGACATACATTTCCAGAAACTTGGCGGCAGCCGGGTGCTTTCGGCGGGTTTCTGATGGGCTTCGCATTTGCCTTCGGCTGGACGCCCTGCATTGGACCCATACTCGCCACCGTGCTGGCGATAGCAGCTACCCGCGAGACTATAGGCCAGGGAGTTTTTTTGCTGGCTTGTTATTCGGCAGGGCTTGCCATCCCGTTTCTCGTGACAGCGCTTCTCATCAGCGGCTTCTTGCGTTTCTACCAGGGGTTCCGGCGTTACCTGCACATGGTGGAAGTATTCAGCGGAGTTTTGTTGCTTGCCATCGGCGGATTGGTATTCTTAAATCGGCTCACCTGGCTATCGGGCAAACTCACGTTCTTAAATCGGTTTTCGCTCTGATGGGAGCATTGCGAATGACGAAGGTTCTCAAGATTTTGTGTTTTTCAGCAGCGGTCGCCGTGATGGCTATCAGTTTCTCCGGCTGCAATTCGAAGAAATGGTTCAATGCATCGGCTCAGGAGAATGGCGCTGGCAAAGGTCCGTTGCCCACCGCTCCCGATGCCACCTTCAAAGACCTGGATGGAAAGGACGTAACGCTTTCAAGCCTGAAAGGCAAAGTGGTCGTGCTGAATTTCTGGGCTACATGGTGCGAGCCTTGCCAGGTGGAAATTCCCTGGATGATCGAGTTACAGCAGAAGAATGCAGACAAAGGCCTCACGATCCTCGGAGCGGCGATGGACGATGAAGGCAAAAGCGTCGTCGAGCCGTATGTGCAAAAGACCGAGTTCGATGTGGATGGCCAGAAGATGAAAATGAATTATCCGATTGTCTTGGGCACCGACGACATCGCTTCGAAGTTCGGCGGATTGATTGGTTTGCCCACGACGGTCGTGATCACGCGCGATGGAAAAATCGCGAAGCGATTTATCGGCCTGGCGAACCGCGATCAGCTCGAAAAGCAAGTTCGCGCGCTGCTCTAATTGCAGCCGTCGCCGGCCACTCCTTGCTCCAGCTCGCGCATCTGCTGTAACCTCCAAGAGTCACGATGCGAGAAGCAATCGCGACAAAAACCTATGGATGAACACGAATTTCAAAAAAAGTGCGACGCAGCATTTGAATCCCTGCGCAAGCGCCTGCTCGACCTTGGCGACCAGCACGACTTCGAAGTCGAAGGCGGCGCGCGGAAAACTCGAAATTGAATTCGAAGACGAGGACGAAACTCGCTTCGTCATCAGCCCCAATACGCCCGTCCGGCAAATCTGGATTTCTGCTCTAACGACGAGTTTCAAACTCGGCTGGTCGGATTCAGCGCAGGCTTTTGTGCTCGAAAAGACGGGCGAAACGCTGAATCAAGTGATGAGCCGCATCCTGACTGAAAAACTCGGCGAGTCGGTTCAAGTCTGAATCTCGAATGCGCCTGCACTTCCGCCGGCTAACCTTCGGCTTATTCCTCGCAACCAGCAGCGGCGACGATATGTGCCTCTGCACGGCAATGCGCTCGTATCAGCTCAAGAGGCGCTACCCAGTCCCGCAGCGGTCGTTAAACCGCAAACATTCGTCTCACTCGAACCCGTCCCGCGCGGAAAATCGTTTGAAATAGCGGTGGTCGTCGAGATCGCGAAGGGTTTCCACATGAACTCTCACAAGCCGACCGATCCGTATCTGATCCCAACGACGCTCACGCCCGCGCCACCTGCCGGATTCGACGTCGCCGACACGATCTATCCGGACGGGCACCAGGAAAAATTCTCATTTTCGCCCAATAAACCGTTGAATGTTTATACCGGCAAGGTAATCCTGCGGCTAAAACTAACAGCGCACCCCGATGCGGCGCTCGGCCCCACTACAATTCCCATCACGCTGCGCTACCAGGCTTGCAACGACACTACCTGCCTGCAACCTGTAAAGATTCCGGTCGACGCAAAATTTCAAGTGGCCGCTACCGGCACAAAATCACACGCCGCCCACGCGGAAATTTTCACCGCCGCCGCGAATTAGCAACCGCCCTCACCGCTACCGAAATTCTACCTGCTCGAATCCAAGGCCCGTAAGCATTCGCGAAAGCGTCGTGCGGGCATTCTGGTCTGCCGTTTTCAGCACGCCATCCTGCAGCGCGGCCTGCTGCAACTGCCGTTCTGCTTCTTCACGGACTTCGCTTTCCAGATTCGGATCCGGAGTCGAAAAAAGCCCCGTGTCGCGTGAGTAGACGCGCGTCCGTGCGTTGTCGATGCGCGTCGTAAATATTTCCGCCGCGGGAATCCGCAGTGAAATCGTCCGCCCGCGCACGGACACATCCGCCGGCTGCACTTTCCCCAGGTCAACCCCGGCAATCACATCTCCGTGCACCACGAGAAGCAAGCGGTCACCGGCCAGGAATTTCGGCAAGTAGGCGTTGTTACGCTCGCCCGACATAATTTTGTCCATCGTGTAGGAAACGGTTTCGAGTCGCTGTAGCTGCTGGATCTGGCGCACCACCGTTGGCTGATTTACGTTGATTACGGTGGTGCCGCCGCGAAAAAGGCCAATTAACTGAAGAAAGCCCATGCCCGTCCACAACCAAACGGCGAGGCCAACTACGGCAAGTGCAATCCCAGCTCCCAGAAGAATTCCGCGCGCCGGAAGCCGCTGCCGTTCGATGTTTGGGGGGACAAAGCTCATTACTCTAATCTTGCCTGAATCGCAGGATCTTACGCCGCAGAAATTAAAGGCAGCGCTTTCCGCAGCCGCGCAATCACCCGCTCCTTGCCCAGCGCAACCATCGTATCGAAGAGCGGAGGCGCCACCGCACGGCCCACAATCGCCACCCGCGTCGCATTGATTAGAACACCTGCCTTCACTCCCTCGGCCGCCGCCACCGCGCGCGAAGCGGCATCGCAAGCATCGTGATTCCATTCAGGCAGGGCTGCAAGTGCGTCCGCAAGCTTCGCGATGAGCCCCGGAATTTTTTCATCCTTCCAGAATTTCGCCCGCGCCTCCGGCTCATACTCGAAATCGTCCGCGAAAAACGCCCGCGCCCACCCCGAAAAATCATGCAGCAGACGCGTTCGCGGCCGTATCAAATCCACCGTACGTGCGAACCATTCTTTCTCGGCGCCCGCCCACGCATCTTTCCACAATCCGGCCCGCTTCAATTCCGCCTCAACATACGGCAGGATTTCTTCCACCGGCGGCTTCTGCAAATACTGCGTATTGAACCATTCAAGTTTCGCCCGGTCGAAAATCGCATTCGTACGGCTCACCCCCGAAAGCGAAAATCTCTCAATCAATTCCGGAGTCCGCATATACTCCGCGTCACCGCCAGCCGACCACCCGAGCAGCGCCAGAAAATTTCGAAAAGCCTCGGGCAGAAATCCCTCATCCGCATACGAACCGACGCTCGTAGCCCCATGCCGCTTCGATAGCCGCGTCCGATCCGCCCCAAGAATCAGCGGCACATGCGCGAAAATCGGCGGTTCGGCTCCCAGCGCGCGGTAAATCAACACCTGCTTCGGCGTATTCGACAAGTGATCGGCCCCGCGAATGATGTGCGTGATGCGCATGTCGATATCGTCCACCACCACGCTCAACTGATACGTAGGCAGCCCCGACGAGCGCAGCAGCACAAAATCCTCAATCTCCGCGTTCTGCACTTCCCGTGGCCCAAACACGGCGTCCTCGAATTTGGTAACCCCCGTCCGCGGAACCTTAAAACGAATCGCTCGCGGAATCCCTTGCGCTTCTTTTGCGGCTCGCTCCGCCTCGCTCAAATCCCGGCAGTTGCAACCAGCGGTCTTCTCCGATTTCGGCGTTTCGTCGTCGCCCTCGCCCTCCTGCTCCTCGTGCGCCGCATCGGCTCCCCCGTAGGCCACGGGCTTGCAGTAACACGCATAGGCCGCCCCGCTCGCCAGAATCTTCTCTCCGGCGGCGCGATACATTTCGAGGCGCTGCGACTGAAAATACGGCCCCTCATCCCATTCAACTCCCAGCCACTTCAATCCCTCCAGAATGCCTTCAACAAGCTCAGGCCGATTGCGTTCCACATCGGTATCTTCGATCCGCAGCAGAAGTGTGCCGCCCTCATGCCGTGCGAAAAGCCAATTAAAAAGAGCGGTGCGAGCGCCGCCGACGTGCAAATAT
Organism: uncultured Acidobacteriota bacterium; assembly: GCA_963767205.1. GTDB lineage: Bacteria > Acidobacteriota > Terriglobia > Acidiferrales > UBA7541 > Palsa-295. The sequence goes on along the minus strand of CAVYDF010000008.1, from coordinate 268,627 downwards.
CCCGTCGGAGAAGGAGCGAATCGTACGCGCGGTTTTTGCTGGGAATTCATTCAGTCGTCCCTTCGTGATTCGGAAACAATCCATCTTAGCGGATAGCCCTCTTGAAATCGAGAGAGCGGAGCGGAAATAGATGAAACGACGGGAGTTGGTACGAGGGTACTGTTGACCGTTTTTGACCCGTCAGTCATAGTCGCACTTAGATGCGGCGCTCCGCCCGCGGCCTGAGATTTCGTGCCGATTGCGCGCCAAATCCGAGACTCGCCGGACGTTGACCTCCACGAAACTCGACTGGACACGTCGCCGGAAGGCTGGCAATTTTCTGATATTCTCGGCGGAAGACCGCTGTTCATGAAAAAGGCGCCAAGTTGTTGAGCCAACTCAATCCGACCTCTGTTGTCCCGCTGGCGAGCGCCTTCCTGCTTGGGGTGTTCTTCGTCTACGTCTACCTGCAAAAAAGGCAGGAATACCTGCTCGCCTGGTCCATTGGCTGGTTCCTGATTGCCGCTCACTTCGTTCCAATGATGTTGCCTCCGCAAATTGCCGTGCCCAAATGGGTCTGGAGCGCGAACGAGTGGATTCTGGCAATTGCGGCTCTGTCTTTCTATTGTTCGGCGCGGCTCTATGGCCGTCTCACAGTCCACTTCCGCGCGATTTTCGCCGTCGCTGCTGCTTTGGCAGTTTGGGCCGTCGCGTTTGATCGCGGTTGGACTCAGGCGCCTTTGGGCCTCTCCGTTACACTGACGTTTTTCTTCGTCGCCCGCACATTCTGGGAGGAAGGCCAAAAGCAGGAATCTCGCGCCGACCTTCTGCTCGCTATCACATTCGTTTTCTGGGGGCTGCTTCGCGTAGCGACTGTCGTTCAGTCAAGGCTAGGCCGCTTTTCTGACATCAATCTCCTCCCTCTAGTCGCTCTGCCTGAGCTTTTCGCTGCCGTGCTGATGGTGATGGCCGTCTACGAAGAGGAGCGGCGCCGTGTCGAACGAAACATGCTGGCGCTCTCCAACCTGAATCTCGCGACCTCCAGCTTCGTGGGCGGCGAAATTCAGAAAATGCTGGCGCAGGCGCTCGACCGCGTTCTGAATGTCGTGCGCATTCCCGCCGGCGCTTTGTGCCTGCATTATGGCGATTCGGAAGGGCCAACCTCTGTCGTCGGCACCGGCATGGGCGATGCGTTCTGCTCCGCCGCGCAGCAGGATGACCTTGACGAGTACATCGTAAATCTCGTGGCTCGCCTCGGCGGACTTGTGGTCCTCCGAAATCTCGCCAGCGATTCGGATTACCGTACGCTCGAAAAAGAAGAACAGTTCCAGCACCTGCGCAAGCTGCTGCTCGGACAAGGGCTTCGAACCGTGGTGGGAATCAGCCTGCAAGCCAAGGAACGCGTCTTTGGAGTCTTGCTGCTCGGGACGCCGGACAACCGCAATTTCACCGCAGCCGAGCTGCGGCTTTTGCTCGCGCTTGGTCACCAGATCGGCATGGCCGTCGAGAATAGCTACTTGATTCAGCAAACCGCCCGGCGCAGCGAAGAGCTTCACATCCTCAACGAAATTGGCCGCGCTTTAAGCTCCACTCTTCAGCCGGACATCCTCTTCGAGCGCATCTATTCGGAAATTCGCAGGCTGCTCGACGTGAGCAGTTTCTTCATTGCCTTCTACGACGGCAAAGCCGACGAAGTGCGATTCGAGATTGAAGTGCTGGACGGCGAGCGGCAACCCAAGCGCACGCGCCCGCCGGGAAACCACCTGGTTGAGTTCGTGGTCCGTGGGCGGCAACCACTCTTGATCCGCGATCACTTCCATGAGGAGACGACGAAGCTTGGATTTGACCCCGCGCGCGAAGCAGGTTCGATCTGCGTGGTGCCTCTCATCCTGTATGACCGCGCCATCGGCGTGATGGCCGTGCACAGCCCCAACGAGCGCGTCTTCGATGAAGGCCACGTGGAGTTGCTGCGCGTTCTTTCGAGTGAAGCCTGCATCGCGATTGAGAATTCGCGCCTGTTTGCCGAGGAGCAGAAAAAATCGCGGCATCTGACGCTGGTGAATAATATTTCGAGCCATGCAATCACCACCCTGAATCCCGAAGAGATGCTCGCCAAAATCGCCTCCGAAATCGAGGCCGGGCTCACCTACGACCATATCGGAATCGCCGTGCTCGACTATTCTGCGAAAGAACTCGTGATTCAGGCGGAGGCAGGCGCAAGGCACGACGCGATCGGCCGCCGCATTCTGCTGGGTGAAGGCCTCATCGGCCAGGTGGCGCGCAGCGGGCAACTCGCGATCGTCCGCGAGGTAAACGCAAGCACTCCGCGCCTGATCGTGCCGGGAAGCGTTTCCGCGATTGCCTTGCCCGTGTCGTACGCGGACGGTCTTCTGGGCGTGCTGTATGTTGAGTCCTCCGAGAAGTGCAACTTCCCGGATGAAGAAGTCCTTGTCCTCCGTACTCTCGCCGATCTCTTCGCGGGCGCGCTGCACAATGCGCTTACGTTCCAGAAGGCGCAGGAACAGGCAATCACCGACGGCCTCACCGGCGTCAAGACTCACCGCTACTTGATGGAGACGCTTTCGCAAGAATGGAAGCGTTCCACGCGTGCGAACCGGCCTTTCTCGCTCGTCCTCATGGACCTGGATCGCTTCAAGTTTGTGAACGATTTCTACGGCCACCTGGAAGGCGACGTGGTGCTGCAGCGCGTCGGCCACATCCTCGAGCAGAATTGCCGCCGTTCCGACGTGGTCGCGCGATACGGTGGCGACGAATTCGTGATCCTGATGCCGGAAACATCCGTGGAACAAGCGCGCCAGCTGGCGAGCAAGCTGCGCGGCTGGATTGCGTCCGATCCCTTGCTGCGCGATAAAAATATTACCGCCAGCTTCGGTATCGCCGGCTTTCCGGTGCACGGGTCTACGCCGCAAGAGCTCATCCAGGTGGCGGACTCCTCGATGTACCTCTCGAAGCATCAGGGCGGCAATTCCGTCTCGAGCGCGGAGCAGACCGACCCGAACGATACGAAGCGCTGGAAGAAAGATGTGCTCGAAGCCTATCTCGGCGTCACCCTCAAGCGCCTGTTTTCCACCGGCCCGGAAGCGTTCGACGAAATCTACCGCCGCCTGGAGCAATTCACGCGTTCACTCACGGAACAGGGGACGGGCGACCACGGCCGAGTCGCTGCCGCCGGCTGTGGTTGAAACCGTAACTTCGCTCGCGCTCGCGATCGACGCGAAAGACCACTACACGCAGGGCCATTCGCAGAAAGTCTCCGCATATGCGGTGATGATCGCAGAGGCTCTCAGCATGGACCCCGTGGAAGTGGAGGAGATTCGTCTCGCGGGCCTGCTGCATGACATCGGCAAGGTCGGAATTCCCGAACCGATCTTGAATAAGTCCGGCCCACTCGACGCCACCGAGTGGGAGACGATGAAGACGCATACCGAGCTGGGCGCGAAAATTCTGGAACCGCTCGAGGCTATGAAACGCATTCGCCTGATGGTGCGCCACCATCACGAGTTCTACGATGGCACCGGCTATCCGGATCGCATGGAAGGCGAGCGCATTCCCTATGGCGCGCGCGTGATCGCAATCGCCGACGCTTACGACACGATTACTTCGGAGCGGACCTATAAGAAGGCGCGGACTCCCGAGGACGCGTTCCTCGAACTCGAACGTTGCGCTGCAAACCAGTTCGATCCCTCGCTCGTGCGCGTGTTCATCGAAACGATGCGCCGAGCTCCTCGGCAAACCGTCGAGGCCGCGCGTAAGCACCTCGGAACGACCGAGCGATTCTGCGCTGGCGTAGACACGCGCGTTTCCTCCCGGCCACGCTGGACGCGAGAAATCCTTCCCGGTAAAGTCTCTTGTGGGCGATTTTGTGCGCGCCGGAGACGACAATGCGAACTGCAGTAGTGAAATGGGCGGGTGAAGAGGAATTTCTCGCCACGATGCCTTCGGGCCAGACGGTGCTGTTCGATGCCGCAAGTGAGCATAAAAAAGGTCCCAGCCCGAAGGAAACGTTGCTCGGGGCGCTCGGCGCGTGCACCGGAGTTGACGTAGTTTCAATCTTGCGAAAAAAACGGCAGGACCTCCGCTCGCTCGAAGTAAGCGTTTCCGGCGAAGACGCGCACGACCCGCCTCAGGTCTGGACGAAAATCGAAATTGTCTACCGGCTCACGGGCAAGCTCGACGACAAAGCCGTTCGCGACGCGATCGAGCTGAGCGAAACGAAATATTGCTCCGTCTCTGCGATGCTTGGAAAGACCGCGAAAATCACCTACCGCTACGAAATCATTCCCGTGGACTAAGCTCACCGCGATTGCAATTCCCGGCTTCGCGCTTGTCTTGCTGGAGCGCGATTGCATACAATCGCCGGATTATCCTGGGTGCATGGAGAGTGTAATGGGCCGACGCCTTGCCGCGAAGATCACCGGAGTGGCCGGATACGTTCCGCCGCGCGTGGTGACCAATTTCGATCTCGAGAAGATCACCGATACCACCGACGAATGGATTCGCACGCGCACCGGCATCACCGAACGCCATTACGCCGATCCGGGGATGGCCAGTTCGCATCTGGGAACCGAAGCCGCGAGAAAGCTGCTCGAGGCAAAGGGCGTCCCTGCGGAAGAAATTGAAATGATCGTTCTCGCCACGGTTACGCCGGACATGTTGTTTCCCTCCACGGCTTGCCTGATTCAGGACCGCCTGGGCGCCTCGAAAGCCTGGGGATTCGATCTTTCGGCGGCGTGCTCGGGTTTCGTCTATGCCCTCACAGTCGGCGCGCAGTTCGTCGGCGCCGGCACGCACAAGAAAGTGCTGGTGATTGGCAGCGACGTGATGACTTCGATTCTCGATTTCAAGGATCGCGCCACCTGCGTCCTGTTCGGTGACGGCGCGGGCGCGGTTCTCGTCGAGCCCGCCGCGTCGGATTCCGAGGGCATCATCGATTTCGTGAATGATGTGGACGGTTCGGGCGGCTGCAATCTCTACATGCCGGCCGGCGGCTCGCTGCATCCGCCGTCGCACGAGACCGTCGACAAGCGCATGCACTACGTCCATCAGGAAGGCGCGCAGGTTTTCAAATACGCGGTGCGACGTATGAGCGAGCTGGCCGTCGAGATTCTCGAGCGCAACGGGCTGACGAGCCGCGACCTCGCTCTCGTCGTGCCGCATCAGGCGAATCTACGCATCATTCGCGCGATGCAGGAGCGCCTGGGCGTCGACGATTCGAAGATCCTCATCAACATCGACCACTTCGGCAACACCACCGCCGCCACGATTCCGCTGGGGCTCATGGACGCGCTCGAGCAGAAGCGCCTGCGCAAAGGCGATCTGGTTCTCTTGATCTCCGTGGGCGCCGGATACACCACGGGAGCCATGCTCCTGCGCTGGGCCTACTAGCCGATTTCTCATCTGAAAAATCGCAATAAATTTGCGATCAGACTTTGTCTCCACCCTTTCTCTTGAATAGTTTGCTAGGATTTCTAATCGCGGATTTGCGATTAGAAATTTTGCCTTCCCGCGAATGCGTGCCAGATGCAAAAGGCCCTTTTTGTCTCGATTAGAAATCGCCACCGCCCTTTGTTTCCAATGAGTTGCATGAAATTCTAATCCCCGTGTCCCGATTAGCGCCTGAAGCCATGAAATCTGACGTTTAGAAGGCCGAGGCCGGATAAATGGAGCGAATCAAACCTTGCGGTAAATCCAGGGCATAACGCGGCCGGACGCAACGGTTCAGCTATGCCGGTTGGCGCGATCTCACGGTGCACGCTATTTGTATCCAGTGCCATTTCAACAGATTCACGGTAGCACGCGGCGGACGGAAATGCGGCCTGGTCGAAGGTACAGAAAAGGTATCAGCGGTGGTTTCGCGGGTAGCGGGTCTCGCGCAGACGAAGTTGCGAGTGCCCACGCCGCAAAATTTTGGCGCGAGCAGAATCAGATCACGGAGTGACTTCACTGCGCAGATGCTTGGCCAGCCTCTCGATGCGCTTGAGATTGTCGGTGAGATCCTTAGGGTACTGATTCTTGGTCACCAGTTCGATTTGGGCAGGCACGCCATCCGCCAGTTTCTTTAGTTCGTCCGCCTCCTGCTTAACCTGATCCACGTTCATTTTTCGGCTGCGCATCTCCATCGGCGGTTCCACGGACTGATTCGATTGCTGGTCGGCCGTCACAATTCCAGGTGGCTTCGCGCGCTGCCATGGAGTGGCGGAAACGGGAACGATAAGAAGTAGAAGAGTCAGTGTGCAAAGCCACAAAGGAAATTGCCGCATAAAGCCTCCTTTGTGCGGAGAGTTGTCAATCGCAGTAACGCGACGTCGCAAATTCGCAAAGCAAAACGCCAATGGCTCCGGTTGCCCGGAGCCATTGGCGTATTCACATTACCGAAACCGGTTCGCCGAGGGAGCAGCGAGCCGGCTGCGGGCTAGAATTGAAGTTTCAACCCCCACTCAATCGTCCGTGGAGCTCCGAACGCGAACACGCCGGTGCCCGCGCCGATGCGATCGGGACGCGGATTCGCAGCTGTGTTCGGCCCAGTGCCGTTGATTGAGCCCGGCGTGCCAGTTAGCTGAGGGTTCAGGATGCTGGCTGCCGAATCAAAGTTGGAGAAGTTGAAAGTGTTAAAGATGCTGACGCTCGGAATGATCGCCAGCCTCTCGTGCCACACATGCCCGACCCAGCTAAAGGTCGTATCGAAGTCCTTCAGCCAACCGTAACCAACGTTGTTGGCGGGAGGCACTCCGATCGGCTGAGCTACCGCGCCGAGCGCCTGAAGATTGGCGAGCGATAGCAAGCCCGCGTTAATTAGCGCTTGGCCCGCTGGCGTGGGAAGCCCGGCGATGTTGGCATTGTAATTGTTGATTGCGTTTGTCAGACCGGCCGGCCCGATTTGGCGCATGAAGGCACCCACCTTGTAGAGCGAGTAATCGCAGGTGCCACCGTCGGTACCGCACGATGTGCTCGTCTCTGCACGGGGGAGCGGGTTTCCCATCTGTCCGGTGCCGATGTAATCGGTTTGGAAAATTCCACCGGATGCGCCGATGTTGTTGCCGCCATTCACTGGCAACGTAAAGGGCGTACCCGCGAAAGGCGACCAGAAGTGTGAAACGATTCCAACCCGGAAGCCAAGCGGCAGATCGGCATAGCCGCCGATGTTGAACTGGTGGGTCCGGTCAAGAGAGCCCGGCCCAGACAGTGCGTTGGGATTGCGATTGTCGAGAGCGTTGTTCACGAAATCCTGATCGCCTCCCGCTGCGCAGGTCGGGCTGCAGGTGTTGGAACCTGAGTTGACGAAGCGCGACAGGCTGTAAGCGAACTGGAAATTCATGTACTTGACGCCCGTGAACGGATGATTAACGTTCTGCGCCAACTTGATATCCAACCCGTTGTAAACCGAGCGGCCGGCCGATTGGTACTGATACAGGGCGCCCGCGTTCGGGTTGATTCCTCCAAAGGCGCACTGATTGTTGGCAGGTGAACCATCAGGCAACGACGTGTTCGCTGCGCACGCACCAATGCCCGCGTCATAGGGCGAATCGAGGCCTGCGCTGGAATAATTTCCAAGTGTCGCTCCTGCTGCCACTGCGCAATTAATGCCCGCCGAGCCGGCCGGGCAACCGAAAGAGCTGTTCACAAGGTTAATCGCGTTCGACGCTGCCGTTTTGTTGAAGAAAGCAACGTCTCCAGTGTGGTTGATGTCGGTTCCGATCAAATAGTGCAAGCCGACGTTGCGAATGTAATCCGCCGTGAGGACCAATCCCGGCCGCAACTCTCGCTGCATACCCACGTTCATTTGGAACGATCGTGGCGACTTGTAGGCGGGGGCGAGCAAACCGGTCGTTAGCAGGCTATTGTTTGCGATTCCTGACGGAATAAACGCTCCATTGGAACCGCCGTTGGCATAAGACGCCTGATACTCGGTCTGGAAGTTGCCGAGGCACGTTGCAAATGTAATGCCTGAGCATGTACCGGCACCAGGTCCCACCGTCGCACCGATTGGCGTATTGCATGCGACGCCCGCAGCAGTCTTGGTCGTGTCCCCAAGGAAGTGCGTGCTCCCATCTCCAAAGACAACACTGCCCGGCCCGAAAGCACAGGCATTCTGCACAACGTTGAACGCTCCGTTCTGAAGCCGCAGCAAGCGATCGAACAACACGTCGTTGAAAACAGTGTTGTCGTAGTAGATTCCGGCGCCGGCGCGGAACACCATCTTGCCATCGCCCTTGGGATCCCAGGCGATGCCGGCCTGCGGGCCGAAGTTCTTGTTGGGCTGATTCACTGTGTTACCGGCTCCCGGGAACACCGCATTCAGCGCGGGAAGAGGTCCCAGATCGCTGTCGGTGCGGCCCGTGTCGCGGACGTATCGCACGCCGTACGTTAACGTGAAATTCGGTTTTACTTTCCAGCTGTCGCCGATGTATGCCCCGAGCCGATTGTCCGGACCGAGACCGCCATTCGGTTTGCCAAAGCGCGAGAGTTCCGTGAACGCACCCTGGCCGTTCCCGACGAGAGCGATATCCGCGATGTAGTTCAACGGACACGCCGCGCCCGTCTGACCGCCCGGGCATGTCAAAGTGCCAGGAGCGGAAAGGAAGACGCTGTCGGCGATTGGAGCAAGGCCGAAGAAGTCGGAATTGGTCCAACCCATAATGCGGTTGTAGCTGATTCCGTAACGGATAATGTGGGCGCCCCACACTTTGCTGCCGTCGTACTTAACCTGGCGGTCGCTTTGAATTGTAGATTGCGGAGCCAGGAAACTGGGGCCGCTCTGAAAACCTGTCCCACCAAGGATGATGCCTGCGGGAAGATCCGCAAACGGCAGATCGCTTCCCCTTACGGCATCACCAATTACGTTGACGAACTTCAGATATTCCGCGCGGAAGCTGTGGGTGTATTGCCCGGTGGTGAAGTCTACGCCGCCCACCAGGTTCTTCGTGCGATCGCGGTTGTCATAAATCGCATAATTCGCCGCACCGCCGAAATTGCCCACGTCGCTGGCCTGCCAATAGCTGAAGCGGCCAAATGCGTGGATCGTTTTTGTCGCCTGCCAATCCAGCCTGCCGAGAAGATTGTTGTCGTGGAAGGGAGCCGGGAAGGTCCCATTGAACGAATTCAGATTCGTGCCGTCGCCACCTGGAATCGAAGAAACGAGAACGCCGCCCGCATCATGGGCAAGAATCCTCTCGCCGTCGGCGAAGAAGAACAGCTTGTCCTTGATGATCGCTCCGCCTACATCGCCGCCATACTGGCTGCGCTGAAACTGAGCGCCGCCGGGATATGCCGCAGCTTGCGAGTTGTCGCGGAAGAGACCAAAACCCTCGCCGTGCAGTGCGTTCGTTCCAGACTTCGTCGCCACGTTCACTGCGCCCGAAGACGTCAAATCATTCGAAAGATCCAAGCTCGATTGCGCAAGTTGAAATTCTGCGATGGCGCTCGAAGGAACGCCCGTGGTCGTGGTGCCGACGTTCTCATCGCTCACGTCCACGCCGTCCACCGAAATGCGCGCGCTGCGGCCATAACGGCCGCCGAAAGAAATCGACGAGAAACCAATCTTCGTGGGATCGAAATTGCCGCCGTCCTGAATCTGAACGCCGGGTTCGAGTTGCGCGAGATCGAGGAAGTTTCGGCCGTTGATCGGCAAATTCTCGATCTGTTGCGTGGTCAAGCTGCCGGAAACTTGAGCCTGATCCGTATTCACACTGATCACGCTGCCGCTTACTTCCACCACTGTGGTGGACGCGCCCAGCTCGAGCTTGATCGGAGCGCTCGACACCTGGTTAATCTGCACCACGTAGGTTCCGGTCACGGTCTTGAAGCTTGGCGCTTCCACGCGAACCGTGTAATTTCCCGGAACGAGAGAGCCCGAGACGAATGTCCCGGCCGACGTTGTCGTCGTATCGAGCACCGCTCCCGTATCCTTATTGGTGATCGACACCTTGGCATTGGGAACGGTGCCGCCCTGCGGATCAGTCACCACGCCCTGAATGCTTCCTGCTTGTACGTTCGATTGCGCGTGAGCCGGCTGATAGCTCAGCAGCAGCACAGCCAGCAGCGCGAACGTAAACGCTGTAAATCGCTTCCAATTCATACACCCTCCTGAAGACCTGCCAAGAATCGAATGTCGTAGAGAATTCACGCCGCGTACTTGGAAAAATATCCCCACGCGCTGTATGGCACGTTGATGCCCAGGCTGGCGCGAAAATACAGCTCTCGTTTTCAGTCACTTACAGAGTTCGCCTTACAGGAGGGAGCCAGCAGTCCGAATTTTCATAGGATAGGTCGGTTTAGGTGCGTACAGACAAAATTCGAATTTAGAGAATGTTATGAGATTCGGAATTGCGAATTTCGTAGAAAACTTTCCGAAGAAAGTACTAAGTGATTTGCCCTATTGGGGGCGTTCGAAATTCACCCGCGCCAGTTTAGTGGATTTTAGCCAATTTTAGTCAGTCCTTTGCGCTGCCCACCAGCTTTTCCACTGCATCCGCATCCTTCGGGATCGCGGCCGAAAGATTCTCTGCTGCGCCGTCGGTGATGAGCATTGTGTCCTCGACGCGATAGTGCATTTGCTTGTCGGGGAGATCGATGAAAGGCTCCACGGTAACCACTTGACCCGGCTTCACAGGACCCGTGGGACGCATCACGTCGTGCGTCGCGAGGCCGACAAAATGGCCGGGAAAACCGCGCCATTGGTCTCCCACTCCAGCCTTGTCGTAGACCGCCTTGCCGGCCGCGGATGCTTCTTCGTAAGTATGCCCCGGCGTGAGAAGCGCGATCGTGGCCGCCTGTGCTTCGAGTTCTACGGCGTACCACTTGGCTTGCTCGGGCGTGAACTTTCCGCTGATGTTGAAAGTGCGGGTGATGTCCATGGTCATATGATCGAGCGAGGCGGCGAAATCGAGTACGACGAGCTGGTTGGGTTCGATTTTGTGGCGGTCGGCAAAATAGTGAATCGTGTTGATGTCCGTGCCGGAGCTGACGATGGCGAGGTAGGCGACGCCTTGCGCACCGTGATCCATGAAGTAGCCGGTGGCACGCGCTTCGATTTGATACTGATACATTCCCGGGCGCGCGTGGGTAATCGCTTCCTTATCCCCTTCTGCGCTGAGTTTTCCATTGCGGCGAAGCACTTCGATTTCTTGCGGCGTTTTAATGTTGCGCATTTCGTCGATGAAGGGAGTGACGTCTTGAAAATGCGCCATTGGATAGCGCTCCTGAATCAGTTTCGTAGGCGCCAGGTTCGCGGGAAGCGGCTCGTGATAGGGATGCGCGAATTTCCAGGCGTTGTCGCGTCCTGTTTCCGGGCGCGCGCCGTCGGCTTTATCAGGAAAATCAAGGCGAATCCAGAAGTCGCGGCTCGAGGAAGGACCATAGCCGTGGCTGATGTAGGAGAGGAAGATGTCGAGGTTTGCCACGGACACCACCGTCTTGAAGCCCAGCGCTTCGCGATCTGCAGGGGTGAGCGCCAGAAGATTGGGGCCGTACGTTTTTGCCGTTTGCGGGGTCTGCTCGGGCTCCAGAATTGTGACGGTGTCTTTGGCGCAATCCAGCACCATAACTGCGCCGGGATCCTGCAAGCCGGTGAAATAGTAGAAATCGTTGTCTTCGCGATAGTGCACGGCCTCGGGGATTTCGTTGCGAGCGAACAGGATTACGGATCCGGTCTTGCAACGCTTGGCTAACTCCGAACGGCGCGCAGCGAACGCCTGCGGTCCGCCGAGGTCGTCAATCGCTTGCCTATCCGTATACTGCGCCATCGCTGCACCGCAAACCGTCAGCAGGAAAACCGCACATAGAAATCCCCGCAGCTGTCTGCAAATTCCAAATCCCATCCGCGCCATCGCATTCCTCCGGAAATAAAATTGTGCGAATTCTATTTTCAAGTGGACGGAGCTTATCGCAGAAGGGCAAGCCAGAAAAGGAATTAGATACCGGCTGGCAGCGAGCCTGGACGTGCTTTCGGGGCGAGGCGTGCCGGCAAATCTTCGAAATTCGCCAATAACGAAGACTTCTCGTCATCCTGGGCGCAGCGCGGTCTATGCGTCCCGGATTCTCACGGGGCGAAGGATTTCTGCTGAAGGAACTTGGCAAAGGCGCCTTAACGAGTGCTGCGCGAACGCCGCCCGGCGTCAATCGCCTGCGCTGCGGCAGTCGGCTGCAATTTTGCGCCGGTGGAAGCGCCAAATGTGATCGCCTCGCGCGTCTTTGCGAGTGGCGCCGAATCGGTGAAAGTCACAGTATCGCCTTCGCGTTCGACTCCGAGTTGTTTCCACAATGCATCGAGATCCACGGGATAGGGCTGATTTTTCATTTTCTGATAAAGCGGCATGAGCACAGAAACTCCGGTAGCCGCGTCGCCGGCCGTGAGCGCTTTCTCGATCGGCCAATCGTAGCGGATCTCCCCTCCGGCGTTCAGGATTCCGCGCAACGCGTCGTCGAGGCCTTTGCGGTTATTCGTCTGCTTGTGAATTTCAATGTCTGCAAGGAAGCAGAAGAGCGCGCCGCCCCAATAAGTTCGGCCCCATGTGTGCGTGTTGTCGAGGCCTTCGTCGCCGGATTGAGGCAGTCCTTGATGCAGGTCGCGCACCAGTTCGAACCACATTTCGTGCGCATCCATGTTCTTGGCCCGCACGCGGGCAATCGGCTCCACGTACGTGGCGATTCCCTCCTCGATCCAGTGGTGCTCATCCGCCATCGGAAGGGAAGGAGAGATGTACCATTTCGTGCGTCAGCATCCAGTCGGAGTTCAGCCCGCGCAGCGTGGTTTCTTTGCCCACGTGGATCGAAATGCGCCCGCCCTCTTTCGCGCCGAACGTTTGCCCTCCGCGCACGCCGCGCCCGTCCGTTGGAATGATGCGAAGCGCGACCGCCGGAACGGGAAAGCGCTCGTAGTAGGTAGCGACGGAATCTGCTGCCATGCGCACCCACTGCATCAGTTCCTGATTCGAGAGCTGCATTGGGCCACTCTCGATATGCACATCGATTCGCGATGAGCCAACTAGAATTGTGGACGTCATTTCATCTGCCGGGGCGCATCCTGCGGGAATCAAAAGCAAGAAGAAGAATACTGGAATTGCGATTCGAAAGCTCTTACCCGCCACACGATGAATTAGGGAAGGCCCGAGGCGTGTTGTCATCACTTAATAGGATGCAATGAAAGGGCATTTTGCTGGAACAAAATCGGAGCTGTATCGAAGATATTTGCGCGAAGTGAGCTGTTGCCAGCGTTTCAGTTTCTGATTTGGCCCCGATTCGCGTACTTCTTCTCGATCAGATAATCGAGAGCAAATTTGCCGGGTCCGAAGATCAGGATCACCAAAGCGACGGCGAGGTAGATAAACGGGTCCGCATTGTAGAACTTGGACGGATCGGAAATAAAAGAGGCAAGGGAATCGCGGTCGGATGTGATGTAGGCAGTGAGCATGTCAATGACGAGGCCAAGTGCGGCCACGCGCGAAAGCAGGCCGACCGCCAGCAGAATCCCCGCGATGAATTCGAAAGTGGAGACAAAGGCGGCAGTGGCTCCCGGCGCTGGAAGGCCCAGGCTCGAGAAGAACTGCGTGACGTGCGGGAGATTGTGAAGCTTTCCCCATCCGTTCAGCGCAATGCCTGCGGGCCAGAGGCCGAAATAGACGCGGATACAGAGTAGAAGCGGCGACTGCAAGCTTGACGCCACTCGGACCAGCAAGCCGTACAGGTTTTGGATTTGTTCCCGCAGGCCGCTCATTTCTTTTTCGCCGTCATGGAGCAGCAGAACCAGCCCAGAGTAGACCAGGTCTGGAACCAGCTTTGAATTTGCGCAGGCCTGTCTTCCGGCGCGATCGAACTCTTGCGCAGAGCGGAGGCGACGGCCCGGCTCAGCGTCTTCCCGGCGCGCAGTTCCTTCAGGATCAGGAATTCTTCGCGCTCGAGCCGCCGGAAGTACACGGAATCATCGAGGCGGTGGACAGCAAGAAAAATTGTCGAAGGCTTCAGCCGCGCTACGGCGCGCACGCGCTTCTGCTTGTGGCGCTCGTTGAAAGCGTTGCTCGCGAAATCCGTATCCTCTTCGTCTTTTTTTAACTCAATCAGCAGGTCGTCTACGGGATAGTGCAAGTCGAGAAGATGAATGTAGGACTGCAGCTGCAGACGCAGCGTTTCGGGATCGGCCCCTGCGAGATCTTCGGGTTTCAAAGCGGGTTCTGCTTTTCCGTCGAACGCATCAATATCGGCCCATTCCAGTCGGACCATATCGAGTGCCAGCTCTCGTCGCGAGCCAGTCCATTTCGGATTCTTACGCAGCCACGCTTCCAATTTTGACCCGAGGTTTCGCAGCGTGAAGGAAGTCGAAGGACAATCGTCGATGTATGCCTTCGCGGCAGCGTCGAATTTGCGCTCACCCAGCACGGCGCGAAGACCTGGAAAATCTTCCGCAAACGCGGAAAGCACCCGAAACCAGTATTGCCGGTTGTAGATTTCCAGACGCTCAAACGAAGTGAGCCGGTCATTCGGCTTGATAATGTCCGCAGCGACTTTCCGCAGTGAGCGGCCATCGGGAGCCGTCGGGCGCATGCGCTCGGCGGGAGTGAGAGGCGTCATTACCGCGCGCGCCATGCGGCGCTGGATGCTTAGAAGACTCATACGGCGGTGGCGAGCGATGCGCTCGCGAGAAACTTGTTGGCCTTCAACGCTTCATCATGAACTTCCTGGAACGACGGAATGCTGTCGTCCCATTCGAGCAGCGTCGCCGTGTGGCCCACGCGTTCAATGGCGCGCTCGTATAGCTTCCAGACCGGATCGATCACCGGATGATCGTGCGTATCGAGAATATATTTCTTGAATTTCGAATGCCCGGCGATATGAATCTGCGCCACGCGGTCCGCTGGAACGCTGTTCACGTAAGTGAACGGATCGAAGCTGTGGTTCTTCGATGAGACGTAAATGTTGTTCACGTCGAGCAGGATCCCGCAATCCGCTCGCTCCACCACTTCGTTCAAAAACTCCCACTCGGTCATTTCCGAAACGTGGAACTCCGCATAGCTGCTCACGTTCTCCACCACCACCGGTGTCTCGATAAAATCCCGCACCTCGCGAACTTTTTGCGCGGTGATGCGAGCCGCTTCAAACGTGTAAGGCATCGGCAGCAGATCGTGCGTATAGCGGCCATCCACGCTGCCCCAGCAGAGATGGTCGGAAACCCACGGCGTTTTCGTGCGCTTCACCAATTCCTTCAACCGGCGCAAGTGTTCGCGGTTCGGCTTTTCCGCCGAGCCGAAATACATCGAAACGCCATGCTGCACCACGCGATACTGCTCGAGAATCTGATCGAGAATTCGCAGCGGGCGCCCGCCATCAATCATGAAATTTTCAGAGATGATTTCGAACCAGTCGACGACCGGTTTCTTCGTAAGAATGTGGTGGTAGTGCGGCGCGCGCAGCCCGATTCCCACTCCGTAATCCGTGAATCCGTTGAATCGATTTGCAGGCATCGAATTCCCCAAGTACATAAAACGAATCTAGATAGAAAGAGGGCCGGAGAATTCTTGCCGGCCCTCCGTCAGGTAACGCGGTATTGCTTCAGCGGGTCACTACTACGACGGCATCTTCGAGCCGTCCGTTGCGCAACCGCCCTTGCCCTTGCAAGAGTTCTTGCCCTTGCAACCATTGTCGCTCGACTTGCAGCCGCCCTTGCCCTTACAGGAATTCTGGCCTTTACAGGCGTGCTTTTCCTTCACCTTTTTGTCGGCATCCTGCGAGCTGAAGGTGTTGCCCTTCGCGCTCGAGAGTAGGTTCGACGCCTGCACTGTTACCGCAGTCCCGGCCAACAAACCAGCCAGCGCTGCTCCTGCTACCAAGCTCTTCTTGGACTTTGTCATTTTTCCACATCCTCCTGTCGAATTTGGACTGCAACCGCCCTGATGCTAGTACGTCGCCCCAATGCATTTGGATTGGCTTACTGGTTGTCGAGACTGGGTTCGTTCCAAGCCTCTCGCACGGCGCGAGAGACTGCGGGGAGCATAATCCAGGTAGACGCTTTGTAACAATAGGTAAAGAACCGGAGCGCCCGGTACCAGGCCCGCATAGGACTCAGCTGGCCGGAACCGTCTGTTTTTCGGGTCAGTTTGGGTCAGATTACGGTCAGGCCGCGAGGCCAGATCTGATTCAGGATCATCGCCAGACGGAAGCCGGCCTTCGCGAGTTGCTCTTCAATAGTACGAGTTACGAAAGTCTGATACTCCGGTCCCACTTTTTCTCGCAGCTTCAGCATTCGCTCAGCAATCTGGTCCGCATCGGCACAGGAATTCACCGGCTCGGGAGTCTCCACCGGGATCTTCCGGTTCAGCGCTCCGTACGTCACCGTTTCGGCGTACTCATGACTTTCCCACGCCCAGTTGTCGAAGTTGACGCCCTCTTCTTTCCACGTCGCGAACTGCGGCTTGAACCTCTTCTCGATTGCGGCCGCGAACTGCTCGACGGTCTCGATGCCGGCGATGCGCTCGACAAGCTGCGTGTCCCAAACCCCATGCAGGTTCAGCTGAAAGGTCTTGCTGATCTGATCGGTCTCGAGCGGCTTTTGGCCGAAGAAGGTCACCGGCACGCAGTTGCCGCCGCGGTCATTGTTCGTTGTGCAGTGCAGTGGCTGATGAATGTCTCCTGCGAAGTGGATGATGAACCGCAGCGCGTTCGCTCGCGCAGCTGCATCGCTTGCCGGATCCTGAAGAATCTTCACCTGCTCAGCGAGAGCGAGCGTGATGCAGCTCTGCCCCTCGTCGCAAGTGAAGCTTCCCTTCTTGGATCCGCGAGGGATGTCGATGAAATGCCAGCCTGCGGTTTCGGGATGCCCTTTGCGATAATCGTCGGCCCACGTTGCGGCGTCTTCGATTGGATCGGTTGCGACTGGCTGGCAAAAGCGATTGAGCCCTGGATCGACAGGATTCTCAGTAAGAATCTGATTCACCATCGCCAGCGCGTGAGGATTCAGGTTCTGCTTGGCGATGAGGGCGACTGTTTGATGGCCTTCGCAGCCCCATGCGAACGCGCGAGGACAATGCAAGAGACCAGAGCCGAACACAAGAACGACGAGAATTGCCAGGCGAGCCCGATTCAGGTTAGCACCTCAGTTTAAATGCCCCAGTTGGAACACAATGCCTCGCCATGAATTCTATTCGGTCGAGCGCGCGGAAAATAGCTCTTCATTTGCGGCGAATCCATCATAGATGCAGACTCTTGCTTTGGCGTGAGTCGCATGCCCCAAAAAGCCGGTTTTTCCGTGTATTACAAAACTGCATCTGTCTGATTCTATGGTTCTTACGAAAAATGCTTAATCACGGAACCGTATATTAAAACGAGCGCGCTTTGCACCTGTAGCATGCTACGGACAAGGCCCAGCGAAATTTACAGAGTTCCGTGCATTGAGCCCGGCCGGCTGACGAATTTAGAGTGCGGATAGAAGAAACATACACCCGAAGGAAGGGCGGCTGGATCCTACTCCGGAGTGACTGCACACGGTGGCCCTTCGCGGGCCTTTGCAGTTTGACCGCGTTGGAAGCCGCTTCTGGCCGCTCTTCCTAGATCGTAGATCCGACGATTTCAGCGAATTTAGAGGTTCCCAGCGCAACCGAGGTCGGTCGCGCACCTCTGAAGCGTGTGTCGCACCTACGGCGCTCACCCAACGAGCCCCTCTCGGACCCACGGCTTCCGCCGTGGGCTACGTTCTGCCGCGCCCACGGGGCTTGAGTTGCGTCGATCGCAATGCGGCGCTCCTAGCAGGAGCCTGCTGAAGGCTACGCTACTAAAAAAGAACGAGAGCGTGCGGACGCCTAGCAACACGAGTTGCGGAGATGGCTACTTGAGGCACAGGCAGGATTGCCTGTGCTACTGGATGCTTTTCCGGTGGGAGCCCTCTGCTTCAGCAGAGGGAGCTGGACTTCAGTCCAGCGAAGAAAGCTCAAGATGAAATCGTGGCTTCAGCCACGGGCCTTTGACTTTTTTCGCAGTACGGCACGGGTGGGAGCCCCCGCATTCATGCGGGGGAGGAGCGCTTCAGCGCTCCGCAACGATCGGGGCAACTTTATCTCGCGCTTTAGCGCTGGGCCTTCTTTTAATCCCAGGCGCCTAGGATGCGGCGCAGGAGAATTAGTTCGCCGATGTGGTAGGCGTTGTGGTCGGCCGCTAGCAGGGCTTGGCGGAGGATCGTCGGGCCGTCACCGTGGGGGATTTTCGCGAATAGGTCGGTGGATTCGTTTTCGATCAGATCGCAGAGAGATTTGCGATCGGCGCGAAATGCGGCGGCGCTTTTTTCCCAGGCTTTTGCGTCGCCCGGCTCGGGCGATTTCGGCCAATAGCCCTCCGGGAATTCGGGCGATTTGTGTTTGGCGTTGCGCGCAAATTCGAGAATGTCCCACTGCGCGATGCGGAGATGCTCGAGCATTTCCCATGGCGAGTGAGCGGCACCCTTCGGCCGCTTGCCTTGCAGGTCGGCAGACAGGTCTTTCACGGCCGTTTCGAAATTGGCGTGGGCTTCGCTGTCGCTGAGAAGTTTTACGAGTTGTTCGCGGAGTGCTTTGTCCTGGTTGGTGCTGGTTGCCGTTGCGGTGGTCATGTTTGTTCCTCCCTTTTTTCGATTGGATGATGCTGTCTTTCGATTCGATTGAGTGAATTTCGGCGCCGCCGTGTTTCAGTAGGGGCACGGCATGCCGTGCCCGAATGCGCCAACCAGATACGTTCGCCACAGCCTACGGACGAACAAGCCACCGGTCGAATCCAGTCGAATGGCGAGATCGTGCCAAGGTCGTTTCCCGGGCACGGCATGTCGAAGATCCCGCATAGATTCGCGGGGCCGTGCCCCTACTGCGACCTCGTAATGCCGAAATTTTTGTGGCCTCCTCGAACGTCCGTCGTGTGCGATAGACTAAGGCGTGAGTGGAGGCGGGGTCTTGGCAAAAATTGCGGTCGAATTGGAGCAGGCTTTGGCGCGGCGGGCTGCCACGGGCGCCGCGGCCTGTCATCCGACTTGCCGCGTGCTGGCGCGAGGCGATGGTTGGGTGGTGCAGGACTTGATTTGCGCGTCTGGCCCGCAGGATCCGATTTTTGAGGAGCGGCACGGGGATGTAACGATCGCGATGGTGCTGGCGGGAACGTTTCAGTATCGAGGATCGGCTTGTCAGAGTTTCGCGAACGGGAGTTCGGCAAAACGAGGTTCGGTAAAATCGGGCTCGGCGAATGGCGCGATTCGCAACGAGCTGATGACGCCAGGATCCCTGCTGCTGGGAAATGCCAGGCAAAGTTTTGAAGTAGGTCACGAGCACGCAGCCGGCGACCGGTGCCTCTCGTTTCAGTTTACGCCAGAATATTTCGAGCGAATCGCGTCCGATGCGGGCGTGAAGAAAAATGAACGCGGATTTCGCGTGCTGCGCCTGCCTCCGCTGCGCGAATTGTCGTCGCTGATTGCCAGGGCGCGCGCAGGTTTGGAGTATTCGACCGATACGCCGTGGGAAGAGCTGAGCGTCGAACTCGCAGCCGCGACGGTGCGAGTGGAACGCGGAGTTTCGTCGCGCACGGAGAACGCGCCGCCAAGTGCGATAGCACGAGTAACGCGCAGCGTGCGCGCGATCGAGCAGCGTCCGGACGGCGCATTGGGATTAGGCAGCCTGGCGCGCGAGGCAGGATTGAGTCCGTATCATTTTCTGCGCACGTTCGAGCGCTTGACGGGAATTACGCCGCATCAATATGTGCGCCGCGCGCGCCTGCGCGATGCAGCATCGCGCCTTGCGGCGGAACGAGAGAAGGTGCTGGATATTGCCTCGATTGCGGTTTCGGCGATGTGTCGAATTTCAACCGTGCATTTCGCAGCGAATTTGGCATGAGCCCCAGAGACTTTCGACAAGAAAAACCTCAGCGGCCCATTTCGACGTCCAGCCGATAGTAGTTCAGCTAATGCCCCTGAACCACACTTGCCAGGCAACGAGGCCGAGATAGCTCGCAGCAAGAAAAAGAAACAGAAGCGTCAGCAAGGTGTGCCCCACGACAAACGCCTTTCCCTTGGGCCAGTCCTCGTGGGAAAAGTAAAAGAAGTCCACTAGAATGCGCGCAGTCCAGTAGAAGCCAATGAAGCAGGCTAATCCCAAGGCAGCGCGATCTCCTTGCAATAATTCCCTATGGAGCACCAGGGTGAGCATGCCAAACGCAAGGATGGTCAACACCGTGAATCCACTCTGCACCCAAAGCAGCTTACGATTGAAGGGCATTAGCGACTGCAAATCCTGTTTCCATCGCAAGCGATAGGGCACCTGAAAGCTAGCGCACAAGATTAAGAAGTGCCCGATTCCACAAAGCCACATGTCGTGATCAAAAAACGACTTCATCATAGGGCGCGAATTGACTGCATAAAGGGAAGAATAACGCGCATTACAAACCAGGGATGAAAAAGCCAGAACACCGGCGCCGCAAGGAACACTGCCATGAACAGCCAGCCCCGCGCTCCGTGAGCAAGACCGAGGCGTTTGCCCCAGCGGGAATGTTCCATTGTGATTCCGGCGCCTTGAAGCAGGAAATATCCGGTCGGGAGTCCGTATCCTCCACGCGCCGGCACGGAAATCACGAGGTCATGAATCAAACCAGAAACCAGAAACACGAGAAGCCCGGCTAATTCCACGCCAAGAACTCGATGCAACGGACGGAAAATCAACTCGTAGCCCAACTGACGAAAGCCGAGGTTCCAACGCTTTCCCCAAAACTCTGCCAGCGACGCCGCTCGAAGCGGAGCGGACATAATTGGTTTCGCGTTCACGCCGGCAGCCTGCCACATCAGCGCGACGATTTGAAAGGTGCCGAAATGCAGGAGCAGAACCAGACCAGCCATGCCTGCCCATCCACGAAGAAGGGGCTGGCTTGCAGGTAGAGACCGCGCGACGACCCAAAGCATGACCGCACCTAATACAGTCTCAAGCGTTGCCCAGATCCATGCTGCCGCCGAAGGCGGCGTCACGTGCCCGCTTGGATTCAGAAACTCATCTGCGTCCATTCCCGGCCAAGCGAGAAGATATGCCGCAGATCGCCATCCTGCACGCGCCTCTGGTTCCGTCGCTCTCCACCACGTCAGCCATTTCAAACTGATGAAGATCGCGAACGAAAGAATCCACATGAATACCCAGGCTGGCCAGAGGTTGCGAAGTGCGATGGCCGTCGCAGGCAGGAGCAAGAGAGGAAGCCATCCCACCCACGCGGGGTGCTGTTCTCTCGGGCGCCCCGCCGGTTGAATTTCGTCCGCCGTCCCTTCGGTTAAGGTATTCACTTTTCTCCCGAAAGCCGAACTTCATAGACGGTCGGCAATGAATTCGAGTTTGTGCGTACGAAGCTGCGCACCAGCTCTGTGCGGGAAAAATGACCGAGACTCAAGAGCCGGATACATTCGTCTGTGGCGCAACTTTCCCATGAGGTGCGCCTTCCCCATGGGAAGCAACTCGCCTCGATCACGCGCACGGAGAGTTGGTCCTTAAAGCCCGATTCGATTTGCTCGCGCAGCCATCGCAAATAATCCAGTTTTTCCGCGAGTGCGGCCTTGGGATCTTCTCGAACTACTACGCCCGGAAAGTCCGGGATGTCGCGCCGCAACGTGTGAACATGGCCGTGTCCCTCGACCAGAATCTCGATATCGAGTTCCATTAGCCGTTCAAGACTGGCCAGCCATTTCCGGCTATCTACGTCCGGATTGGGCGTCGCGAAATAGCTACCCATAAACGCATCACCTGCCAGCAGCAATTTCTCCTTGGGATCGTACAGAACAATGTGGTCGTCGCAATGGCCTGGGGCTGCTATGACGAGCAACCTGCCGGATGCAGTCTCCAGACAATCTCCCAGAAGGTGATAAGGCTCTCTCAAATTGGGAGGTTGTCCGATAATTGCCGCGCGAACCCAGGGAAGTTTCTTAAAAGGAGTCAGGAACTGGGCGGTCATCTCCGAAATATGGATTGGCGCGCCAGTCCTAGTGGCGAGCCAATTGAGATTGCCCACGTGTTCCTCGTGCGCATGAGTGGCTACTACCCCAATGATTTTATCTTCGCCTCGCGCGAGATGGTGTTTGAGTGATCCTCGCATCTTCGGCGAACCGGGATCGATCGCGATCCCGTCATACAACACCGCCGTGAAAAGTTCGCCGAAGAGAAGGGGAACCGTATTCGGCAAGAAGCCATTCAAAAACAGAATGCTTAGCTTGCCATCGAGCAAATCGAGTCGCTTGCGGTAAGTTCTAGTAAAGACGCTGGCTCTTTGTGCTGCTGCTTTCAGGCCTGACCACATCACCAGCGGCAGCCTAATGAAAAAACCCAGGCTGTAGCACGACCAAAATGCTCCCGCGCGTGCTTGCCGCCGAACCGCTTCCGGTTTTGCAATGCGACACGATCCGCCGCGGCATTTGCTTAGCGAATATCTGTTTGTGGCTACGTATCCGTAGAGCAGCCGTCCCAAATTACGGAATGGAAAACGTTGCCCCAGTACTCCGACGAGCCATGTTAGCGGACACAGCCGAGCCAGAGACGCGACAGCGTCCCAGCCGACGCGAATTTCTCCTGCGGGCGTGACCACGTGCATCTGCCGCAGGCAATCTTGCAGTTTGAGCCGCGAGTCCACTGATGCCAAGACGTCTTCACGGATGGGGAGGCAGATTGTTTTTCTGTTGCGATCCAGAACTTTCAGCCATGCGACACATGCCTGGCAAATTTCGCACTGGTCGTCGTAAAGGACTCGGTGCAGCTTCTTCCGCGTGCGGAGGTCTTCGGCGGATTTATCCAGGACGGCAACTGAGTGGTCAGCCATAGTGTTTATGCTTCAGTCTGACACAGGTTGGCGAGATCGTGGGGGAGGTGCGGTGAACGATTGCGCAAGGAGAGTAATTTCGCGAGGGCAAAGAACGCGGTATTGGCGGAGCCAAGAATAACGGCTTGATTCGTGTTTTTACGGTGGCGCAGGCTGAAGCCTACGCTACTGACCTGCAAATGCGCCGGCCAGCGGTACGAAAGGCGCATGCGTAGACAAAAAGAACGAACGCGCGCACCAGGTAAGTTCAATGGTGCGTGGCGTGTTGGTGGGTTGGCACAGGCAGGATTGCCTGTGCTACTGGGGGTAACGAAAAATCCACAAGTCGCGGAATTTTCAACCGGGATTAATGCTTGACACTATGAGGGTGCTTCGGTACTATGGCGGTTCGTCTGTAGTCCTTCCAGTTGACCTGGGATGACCTGCTCTTTGACAATCGGATGATACATGCCAGAACCCGTTTTCTGTTGTTGCCTTCGGGCAGCAGCAGAGCTGCTATCGCTACTCTTTTGGGGTAGGGGTGGCAGTGGTTTCTCTCTTGTTTCGGGTGTACCGGGACAAGGGAATATTGAGAGATACCGAGCGATTTAACAGTTCGTTCCGATCGTGGCGATGCAAATCGAGACGGTCGAAACATCAGGTTTCAAACGAGAGTTTGATCCTGGCTCAGAGCGAACGCTGGCGGCGTGCTTAACACATGCAAGTCGAACGCGCAGCATTCTGTAGCAATACAGGGTGTGGGCGCGTGGCGAACGGGTGCGTAACACGTGGATAACCTTCCTTGAGGTGGGGAATAACCCAGTGAAAATTGGGCTAATACCGCATAACATCGCGATGGCACATGCTGATGCGATCAAAGGCGCAAGTCGCCACAAGAGGGATCCGCGGCCGATTAGCTTGTTGGCGAGGTAATGGCTCACCAAGGCAATGATCGGTAGCCGGACTGAGAGGTTGGCCGGCCACACTGGAACTGAGACACGGTCCAGACTCCTACGGGAGGCAGCAGTGGGGAATCTTGCACAATGGACGAAAGTCTGATGCAGCAACGCCGCGTGGGGGATGAAGCTTCTCGGAGTGTAAACCCCTTTCGACCCGGAAGAATGCCCGCAAGGGTATGACGGTACGGGTATAAGAAGCCCCGGCTAACTACGTGCCAGCAGCCGCGGTAATACGTAGGGGGCCAGCGTTGCTCGGAATTACTGGGCGTAAAGGGTCCGTAGGCGGTGTAGCAAGTCGATAGTGAAATCTCTGGGCTTAACCCAGAGGCTGCTAACGAAACTGCTGTGCTAGAGTGTGAGAGAGGCGAGTGGAATTACGGGTGTAGCGGTGAAATGCGTAGATATCCGTAGGAACATCCGAGGCGAAGGCGGCTCGCTGGATCACAACTGACGCTGAGGGACGAAAGCTAGGGGAGCAAACAGGATTAGATACCCTGGTAGTCCTAGCCCTAAACCATCAGGACTTGGGGTTTGCCCTGTACGGGGCAAGTCCCGTAGCTAACGCGTTAAGTCCTGCGCCTGGGGAGTACGGTCGCAAGGCTGAAACTCAAAGGAATTGACGGGGGCCCGCACAAGCGGTGGAACATGTGGTTCAATTCGACGCAACGCGAAGAACCTTACCTGGGCTTGAACCGCACAGGACCAGCTTTAGAAATAGAGCCTTCCCGCAAGGGACCTGTGTAGAGGTGCTGCATGGCTGTCGTCAGCTCGTGCCGTGAGGTGTTGGGTTAAGTCCCGCAACGAGCGCAACCCTTACTCATAGTTGCTACCCGCAAGGGAGAACTCTATGAGGACTGCTCCGGATAACGGAGAGGAAGGTGGGGATGAGGTCAAGTCAGCATGGCCTTTATGTCCAGGGCTACACACGTGTTACAATGCGCGCCACAAAGCGTTGCAAACCCGCGAGGGGGAGCTAATCGCAAAAAAGCGCGCTCAGTTCGGATTGCAGTCTGCAACTCGACTGCATGAAGCCGGAATCGCTAGTAATGGCGCATCAGAACGGCGCCGTGAATACGTTCCCGGGCCTTGTACACACCGCCCGTCACATCACGAAAGTGGGCTGTACTAGAAATCGCCGAGCCAACCGCAAGGGGGCAGGCGCTCAAGGTATGATTCACAATTGGGGTGAAGTCGTAACAAGGTAGCCGTAGGAGAACCTGCGGCTGGATCACCTCCTTTCTAAAAGAAAAGGGAGTACGAACCGCCTCTGGCGGTTACGGCTCTCCACTCGGTCTAACTGACCGGGCGTTCGGCTCTCAGCCGAACGGGTTCTGGCAAGTCTCATCCGATCTCCCCTTTGGCCGCGCGAGCGGTTTGAAGGGCTGTTAAAGAGCAATCAAACCCTTGGAAACTCTCACGAGTTTCCGAGGGCGAGCAAACGCGAGAAGGCCCGATTCAATGCGAGTTGAATCGGGCCTTTTTAATTGGTGCGCAGATTTTCGCGCAATAAAAAAAGCGGCGGGCTGAGAAATCGGTCCGCCGCTTTTTCTTTGTGATCTAGTTTCTCGGATCAGCTATGGGTTAGTGGCCTTCGTTTTCCTGCGCGGAGAAGAACGGAAGCGCATGAATCTTCTCCTGTTGCACGGCCTGCAGTTCGTTTGGATCGATTCCGAGAGCTTTCAGAATCGTCGGCGCTACCTGTTGGTTCGAGACGGCGACTCTCACTGTTTGCGGATCGAAGCTTGGCAGCGAGAGAAGCAGAGCGGTGTGCACGTCGTCTTCATTGATGCCGCCGTGTTCTGCGATCTTCGAACCACCGGTGAAGATCACACCCGTGTTGACCTTGAGAATGATGTCCGGCGTGCGTGGATCTTCGCCAGGGCCGGTGCCCGGGACGTCCCACTTGTTCGCGAGCGATGGCCCCGCGAAAATTTCCTGGATGCCGAGGGTTTGCTGGTTATCGGGCTCGCTCAAAAGCGAGACAACTTTGGAAGTGAGGTCCGTGCTCGTCAGCCAAATCAGTGAAGCGTCGTCGGAGATATCGAATGCTTCCGAGGAGCCGATCAGAGTTGCGGGCTGGCCATTGCCGATGGGGTGCAGTTTGGAGTGGTCGATCGGTGACTGGCCGTGCTTGGCGCAGATGACGATCAAAGTGGAATTGTAGACGCTCTGGCTCCTAAGTTCGGCGACGATCCTTCCAAGCGTTTGGTCGACGAAATCGAGCTCAGATGCAAGGCCCGGGGCGGGTTCGCCGAGAACGCCTATAGAGCCACCATTTACCGCTGGCCCGTTTGTTACGAGCGGGCCGTTCTTCAGTTTCTCGCCGACGCTAACGGCCTGATAGTTGAAGCCGAAAAGTGTGGGGACAGCCGCGCGCTTCGAGCGATCGTGCGTGAAGCCATCGATCTGGTTGATGACGGCCTGCACGTGGAGCAAGTCATAGCACTTGATGTTGCGGAAGTCGGTGGTCCAGCCGTCGTCGAACGTGTTGTCGACTTGGGGCACCGGATTGCAACCCCGGAACTGCGGAAGCGCAACCGGATTCGAATTGATCTCCGGTCCGTAAAAATCATCCACACCAGCGCCGCTGGGGCCATTCGTCCATTCATAGGAGGGATGCTTATCGACCCAGGCCGTGGTGCCGCGATTGGCTTTGACGACTTCGAAAATCGTGTTGACCTTGAGGTATTGATGCGGGAAAACGGGAGCGCAATTTTTGGTCGGGTCGCGCGGAAGAAAATTGGGATTGATGCCGCCGCCACCGTTGAGCAGGGTCAGATCGAAATCGATGGATTCGTCATAGGCCGTCGCGGTGCCGACGACGCTGGGGCACAGGCTCGGGCCACCGGTGATGGGCAATGAGGTGGTTTGCGCCGGCGGAGAAAGAGCGCGGTTGTAGCTTACGTCATACCAGAGCCCGACGGTAGCCGGCCCGCCGCCGGTCACAAGCGATGCGAGACCGGGAAATGAGTCGGAGGGTTGCGAGGTGCTTGCGTTCGTGTAGGTGATTCCGTGGGAGCTGAGTGAGGCAAGCGTGGAAGTAGGATGACTGCTGACGTAGTTGGAAAGATCGAGCGCGTGCAAGCCGTCCACGCTGATTAGAAGGACGTGGCGAATTTCGTTGCCATGATCACCGTTGCCGCCTTTGTCCGGTGGCTTTGGGACGGCGTAGAGCGGCATCGTAACAAGCGATGCAGCCAGGGCTGAAGACAAAAATCTACGGAGCAAATGCATCTGGAAATCCTCCTTGGAGTGACTGCTGGTGAAAAACTCTAGCGAAGGGTTGGAGGGCAAGAGTGAATGTGGCGTGAATCGACGGTTAAAAATAATTTCGCATCTCGGCCTACATAGGCGTAGGAACATAAAGCTGATCGGAAATGCTCCGTAGCGCGAAGCGTTTATGCACGATGGGCGGGCAAATGAATAACGAGTTCTCCGAACGGGAAGCACGAGTGCGCGAGAGTTTCTCGCGGCAGGGATTCATGCGGCATCTGGGTGCGGAGGTGACTGCGCTTGGGCCCGGGGAATGCGAGATCCAGGTTCCGTATCGCGAAGAGATGACGCAGCAGCACGGGTATTTTCACGCGGGTGTGGCAGCGGCGATCGCAGACAGCGCGTGCGGATATGCCGCCTACGGGCTGATGCCGGCAACGTCGTCGGTGCTGACGGTGGAGTACAAGATCAACCTGGTGGCACCGGCGGCGGGAGAGACGTTGATTGCACGGGCGCGCGTGGTACGTTCAGGAAAGACGCTGAAGATTTGCGCTGCGGATGTTTTTGCTGTGAAAGACGGCAGAGAGACACTTTGCGCAACCACGCTATCGACGATCATGGCGATGCAGGATCGCTCGGATATGGCGGCGAAATCTTGATGCTTGCCCGCCTGCGCTAAAGCTACGGCGCGGCACGCAACGAAAAGTTCCAACGGCCCGCCTGCGCTGAAGCTACGGCGCGGCACGGGAGGAACGGGAGGCGAGGGATGGGCGGGCTGGGAGCGGGGCACAAATCGGAGAGGGCGAGGCTGGCGCGACTCGTCAATATGGCGAAAGCGCGGGCGGCGAGAAAGAGAGAACCGCTGCGATGGCGGAGCGGACTGGAGTCGCGGATGATCGAGCAACTGGTGTGGCAGTGGTGGGTGGAGAGCAGGGTGGAGGCTCGAGAGATGAGGGAGTCCGGCCACCCGCCGGCGGGTAAACCCGCCTACGCCAAGGCTCCCTTCGCTGAACGCGCTCTGGGCAAGTCGGCGGGCAAGCCGTGGGCGAAGCAGCGGGTGGCGAGATTTTTAGACGTGAGTCACACCTGGGTGAACAAGCTGGTGAAGCGGTTCGAGACTGACCCCGACCGGATGCGGAGGCGAATGGCGGCTTGCGGGCCAGCAAGCTTGGAGAAACTAGAGCGGGCGCGGGAGGAGACGCGACGACAGCGGAAATTCGGCTGGCTACGAGGCCCGATCCGGATGCGGCGGGTGAAGTGGACGCTGGGGGGCAAGGCTCAAAGGGCGGTGGTGTGGACTCACTCGGAGAAGCGGCGACGCGAGGAGGCGCGGAGCGGACAACAGGGCCCGCCTAGTGTGTCTTATGCGGATTTGCCCGCGTGGGCTAGAGGCGCGGTGTAGCGGGTTGCTTCCCGTTGAGGGTAGTGTTGAGCAGAATCCTACGAGGCTAGGAAACATTTGCCGCACTGCCCTTCATCCCTGCGGATGATGTTCTTGATGTGAAAGACGGCAAAGAGACGCTTCTGCGGGCAATAATATACTCAGCTAACCAAGGGAATCTCGCTAGAATCGTGACGTGGCGAGAAGACCATGTGCCTTCTGTTCTAATCCAGCGACTAGGCGAGCACCTTTGGAGCAACTGGATTAATCCACTGCTCGGTAAAAAACGCCGATACCTCATTAGTCGAGAAATACAAGGAGCAGGTCGCGCATGGCAAAGCGTGGGTTTGCATCAGAAATTCCCCGTCCTTTGCGAAGATTGCAATAATGTCTGGGGAAGCCAAATTGAAGACCTGATGAAGGATACATGCTCTTCGATGGTCCAAGCTGGAGCGCGGACGCTTCTCGGTGAAGAGGACATAGTCAAAATAGTTGTGTATTCGCAGTTGAAAGCATTTGTTTGTGACTACGGACAGGAAGGGGTTGAATCATTTTTTGACCTTGGAACGCGCCGCGCGTTTAGGGGTGATCTTACGCTTCCGCCTGGCACGAGCATCTGGCTTGCGTGGACAGTTGACGACCACGGGGTGTTCAAGAGCGCCTATGCCAAACCCCCACACAATACTCCCAAACGTTTCCATTCGTATATTTTCACGATGAGTCTTGGTCAACTGGCCATTCAGCTTACGTCTGTCAGATGGACCAAGAAGTCCAACAGGAAATATGCAAATCCACCTCTCTTCAGGCAGGGTGGCGAGTGGGATTGGTTTTCGATTCCTATTTGGCCCAACCACGCTGCCTCGCCCATCCGTATCCCCGTTAGCTGGCCTCCCCGAAATCAATTGACCCGCGAGGCGTTGGATGCATTCTTCAATAGATGGCGCACTTTGAGCAGGGACAATTGACCTTGGCACAGCACCTTTCCGGCGAGTCATAGTACAGTTCGCCTAGAAAGGGTTGATGAGCCGCCAAGCCAAGAGTGAAAAACCCGCGTCCGAATATGATGCTTTTAAAAATGCCCTGAAAAAGGTTTCGTCGGTTTCCCACTCCGAAATAAAAGACAAGATCGAATCTACAAAGCCGAAGAGGGCTACACGCTCTTCCGCTTCCCACGTTTCCCGCGATTCGGATTAGTTGGCCGAAACTATATTATTGCCCTTCTGCGCGACGACGCTGTCCACGATCATGGTGATGCGTGATAAGGCGGACGCGCTCTCAAAAACGTGACACCGGCAGGCTCGGCGATCTGGCGAACGTTTCTACTGAATTGTAATTCTGAACTTTGAAGTCTTGGCCGGCGGCACATTTTTTTCGAACGGGCGCGCGTATTCGAAAACGAGTGTCGCAGTCCCTTTAGCCATCGCCTGAAACGTCCAAGTTTCCACCCCGCCAGCCCCGACGCCACCTGAGCTGTCCTCATCATATTTTTCGCCGAGCTGTTTGAGAATCGCGGGATCGGGTTGCTGCGCAAGGCGCCAGGAATAGCCGGTGGTGTGATTTGCCTCGAGTGGGATCGTAAACGTGTCGCCGACTTTCGTTTCGATTGTGCTCGGGCGCTTGCGCACAGATGGTTGCGCATCATCTTGCTTCGGACTCGGCCGGACGCCCAAAGCGCTAACCTCGGTGAAGCGGCCGGACGAATCGAAGTCGAACGCCACAATGAGAGTGCCGATGCGAGCGCAGGCGTGGCAGCCGTCTTGAAGCAGATACTCAACTTGAAATTCCTGGCCCTCGTTAGCCGTCAAGTTGGCCACCGGCTGTTCGGTATGGTAGCGGTCGGAGGGGAAAACGCCGACGTTGGGATATTTCTGCAGGAGTGCGGCGTAATCGTCGTTTTTGCGCAGATCTTCCTGGGATAGGAATTTGTAATCGTCGACGTCGATGATAGGCGGCCGACCATTGACCAGAAGGACGCCGTCCAGATCATTCGCGCGAAAAAGATATTCGATGTAGGCGATGTCCACGCGGCCCGTGTCGCGGAAGGCGCGAACATAAGCCAAGCCGTTGGCCGCAAACTCTTTCACGAAGGCCATCGCCTCATCGGAGGCGCCGGCTGATTTCATAGCCTCGAGAAAGCAGGCTTCATGCTGCGCGGGATCGCCTTCGGTGCACTTCCTGCGAATTTCGGATAGCACGTCCGAGGCAGGATTCCAAACTGCCTTCTCGGTGATTCTAGCCGCAGAATCGGCGGCAGAAGAAACAGCAGCGGGACGGGAGGCAGCCGGAATGAACCAGCTAAACGCTAAGATGCACAACACTGCGGGTGCCAGACGTGCACGAGTCATATAATTTCTCAGCGGTGATTTCTCGGCAGCGAGCCGGACACGGAAACACCGCGCCCGGCCCGCGCCGCTCAAACTACTCGGAACCGCCGCCCGGTACGAAGACCCGCGTGGCCGTCGAGAGATCCACATCTTTCTGCTCGGTGCGGACGCGAATGCTGCGCATCTCGCCATTCTTCTTCTTACTGCGCGGCGTATCAAATTTCAGCCAGTATTGGTTGTTCAGCACGACGTTCAGCTGGTCGAGAAATGGAGAAAACGAAATAGGAGTTTGCAGGCCCTGAAAAAAGGCTTCGCCGCCGGTGCCGTCCGCCATTTTGGCAAGATTGCTCTGCCCGTAATTCACTTGAAACATATTGCGGCTGAAAGAACCAATTCCGCTTGCGTAAAGAGTGTGAATCATCACGCCGGCTTTTTGCGCTCTTTCAATCGTCGTGTCGACGTCGGGGCTGAATGGGTCACCGCGGAAGCGATCGATTCCATCGGCCATAAGCAACACTTCGCGGCGCGCGCCCGTTACCGGCCAGCGTTTGAACAGATCCATGAGCGAAAGATAGATGCTGGAATACGCGGCGGTTCTGCCGAGCGGCAAGCGAACGGACTTGGCTACGGCTTCGTGGTCCGTACTGAACTGCGACGCGGCCTGCACGGTGCCATTGCTCGCATAAAAAACTGCGACGCCGCACGATTTGGGCTGGCTTTTGATAAAACTGGTGATGTCGCTGATCTGATTGCCGATGTCGATGCGATCCGAATCATCGATCACGATGGCCAGCTCCAGATTGGCCTTATCGCCCTGCGCGGGAACCCATGCAGTCACGTTCTGCTTGTCCTTGCCCGAATAGACCGACACGTCACTCTGGCTGATGGGAGGCGGAGCGGTATATTTCGGCCCGAGAGCCGTGACGACTGTGGTGATGGGCGCCGTGCCCGCCGCCGATTGATTCTGAGCATGCGAGGAAACCGCCCCGAAAAGAACGGGAATAACCAGAGCTAAGAAACTGATCCTGCGAAAAGACGTGACCATTGATGCCTCCTCCGTCGAAAGGTCCCCAACTCTCGCTTTCCGCGCGAATGCGAAGGAGGGTTGTAGAGCGACAGCGCCCAAGAGCCAATAAGGTATTGGCCGCGGTGCGCGTCTGTCAAGGATTGGAAATTAGGGTGTCCGGCTGCTTTTAACTGCCCGGAACGAAAACTTTCGACTGGAGCTTTGAGCTGCACGTCGCGGCGCTCGGTGGAGACTTTGATGCTCCGAAGTTCTCCCTTGGCACCATTTTTGCTCGGCGTGGTGGCAAACGTCAGAAAGTATTGGTTCTTCAGCACCATTCCCACCTGATCGATGTATGGATCGATGCTAATCGGCGAGCGATCACCGGAGAAGAACGCGTAGCCTCCGGAGCCGTCGCAAATTTGATTCAGATTGCCCTGGCCGATGCTGCTGACGCGCCTGCTCCTGCCCGGCCGGCCGGCGGTGGATTCGTAAATCGCGTGGATTAGTATTCCTCCCTGCTGGGCTTTGTCGATTGTGCTTTGAACGTCGGGGCTGAATCGTTCCTTGCGGAGATAGTCGAAGCCATCGGAGAACAGCAAAATTTCGCGGCGCGCACCGGTTACCGGCCAGCCGCCGATCAGCTGCATCAGGGACTGGTAGATGCTCGACGCGGCGCCATAGGTGCCGGTGGGCAGGCGAATGGTTTTCGCAACCGCCTCAGAATCCGGATTGAACTGTGACGCAGCCTGAATCGTCCCATTGGCCGCGTAAAATACGCCAACGCTGGTTGACTTCGGCTGCGAAGTGATAAAAGCGCTCAAAGCTTGTATCTGGCTCCCGAAGGACTTCTGCAACGAATCGTCGATCACGATCGCGAGTTGGAGGCCGGCTCTATCGCCCTGCGCCGGAATCCAATCCGTAATGTCTTTGTGGGCACTCCCTTCGCGAAGCGTGACGTCGCTTTGCTCACAGCAGGAGGCGCACTAAATTTGCTGCCCAGAGCGGTGACAACGGTCGTAACGGGAATCGTGCCGGCGGCGTCCGATTGTGGCCGCGCTGCCGCAGGAAGCGTCACCAGCAGGACTGCCATGAAAACCGTCGACAATCCGCTTCCGACAAACTTGCGCATACATGCCTCCTCAGCAGGATCATGTGAGCTTCTTGGAGCGAGATGCGGGTATGGATACAACAAACGCTGCGCAACTTTAGTGAGGCGAGAATGCGATGTCAAGACCGAGCCGCAACTCGATGAAGTTGCGTCGAATCGAAGTTCAAAGGTGCGGATCAGTAAGTGAGCGTGAGACGTTTGCGGCGCTCCACCCACTCCTGGCTGGCGAAAATTCGCGGCGTAAGTTCGATCAGGCGAGGGAGCATGTTGAAAACGGCCACCGGCCCCCACTCCCCGCCCTTGCGTGTACGGTAGCCCTTCCGGGTAAGTTCTTCGGCGACCTTCGTGAGCGAAACATCCTGGATGATGAGCTCCATCATGGAAAGCAGGAACTGCATCTCGTCAGGATTTTCTTCGAGGTGATCGCAGTCCCCTCCTACGCGCACACCGTACGGAGGTTCTTCGAGGCGTGGCTCGCGCTCGCCTGGGGCGGCCGAAGCTTCGGCTTCGCGCTCCCATTCCACGCCGACGAGCCGCCAGCCAGCTTTTTCGCGCTGCTTTAAGTACTGCGGGTCAAGCGAGCCTTCGAGCGGCTCACGAACGCGTTCGAGTGGTGCCATGGCTCCTCCTCATTCTCGCGAGCAAATCGTCGACAGCAAATCGGCCCACCGCAAATCAAACCGCCGAGGCATCAGCTACTCGTATCGCAATGCAATCATCGGATCCACGCGCATCGCGCGGCGCGCAGGCAGGTAGCATGCAAGCATCGCGACCAGCGCCAGGACGATCGGAACCGCAATAAAAGTTATCGGGTCCGTGGCGCTGACGCCGAACAACAAGCTCGCGAGCGCTCGCGTTACCAAGAGCGAAGCGAGCAGGCCGAAAGCCGCTCCAAACAGCGTCAACCGGATGCCCTGACCCAAAACCAATCGCAGAATATCGCGCGGCGAAGCGCCCACCGCGATTCGGATGCCGAGTTCGTGAGATCGCTGGGTCACCGAATACGCCATTACGCTGTAGAGGCCGACGGAGGCAAGCGTCAGCGCGACGATCCCGAAGATCGCAATCAGGATCAAATTGAATCGCATTGGCGCTCGGGCGTCGTCAATATAACTTTCCAAGGGTTGCAGATTCCGAATCGCGATTCCGGGGATCCAGCGTCCGCACTTGCTGCTCGACTTGTTTCATGACCCCGGACGGATCGCCCGTCGTCTTCAGTACCACGCCCACCTGGCCGAACGGTTCCTGCGCGTGCGGAATGTAGATCTGCTCACGAACATCGCGCGTGAGGTCGTGAACGCGCAGGTGCGCCACAACTCCCACGACAATGGCAAACATCCGCGGATTGTCTTTCCTGCTCAATGACTCAATTTCAAGTTTCTTGCCGATAGCGCTCTCGCCCGGCCACGCGCGACGCGCGAGCATATCGTCGACAATCACGACGATTGGATGATTCGCATCATCCGCGTCGGTAAAATTGCGGCCGGCGAGAAAACGAGCTCCGACGGTCGGAAAAAATCCGGGCGTAATGGGCCGCCAGTCCGCCGAGAGGCTTTCCCACTTCTGCGAGGTTTCGGCGTTGTATGCGTATGGCATCTGAGCGCCGCTTCCGGTGAAAGGCAGTTGGAAGATTGAGCCAACTGACTGTACGCCGGGGAGCGCGCCCATTTTCAGTTCGAGTTCGTGCACAAATCGGCTGATGTCCTCATTCTTCGGATAGCGCTTGCCCGGAATCGATACGCTGAAAGACACAATGTTTTGAGCGTTGTAGCCCGGTTGCACGCGCTGTAGCGCTATGAAGCTGCGAATCAGCAATCCCGCGCCGATCAGAAGCACGAGCGACAACGCGAATTCGCTTATCACGAGCAGACGGCGCGCGCTGTTCCCGCGCCCATCGCTCGATCCACGCGCTGCATCTTTCAGAGTGTCGCTGAGATTGAGCCGGAGAGCCTGCATCGCAGGAATCCATCCAAACAGCAGCGCCGTCAGCACGCAGGCGCCGAGCGTAAATGCCAGCACCGCGCCGTCGATGCGAATGTCGTCCAGCCTCGGCAATCCTGCCGGGTGAAGTTGAATCAGCAAACTCAGGCCGAGCTGCGCCACCAGCAACCCGCCCAGGCTTCCGAGAATCGCGAGCAGCACGCTTTCGCTCATGATCTGCCGCATCAGCCGGCCGCGTGATGCTCCCAGCGCGGAACGAACCGCCATCTCCCGTTCGCGGCGAGTGGCACGCGCGAGGAGAAGATTTGCAACGTTGCCGCACGCGATCAAAAGCACGAAGCCGACAGCGGCGAGAAGGGTGATGAGCGTCGGCCGAACATTTTTCACCACATCGAATTGCATCGGGACCACACGAATGCGCAGACCCGATTCCTTGTGAACTTCGTTTTCATTGCGCAACTGCTCGGCGATGCCGTCCATCTCGGCCTGCGCCTGCGCCATGTTCGCGCCCGGTTTCAATCGGCCGAACACGCTGAGAAACGTCAAGTTGCGCTGAAATGCGGCATAGTCGAGTTGCTGCGGCACCCAGAGGTCGGAATCATGAATACGGAACGCTTCCGTCGGAAGCAGCAATCGAAACTGCGGCGCAAGGATTCCTACGACGGTGTAGGGATTGCCATTCAGTTGAATCGAGCGGCCGATCATTCCGGGATCCGAATGAAAGGTGTTCCGCCAGAGGCGATTGCTCAGCATCACCACTTTGGGACCGTTGAGCGCTCCTTCCTCTTCGCTGAAATTCCGCCCGAGAGCCGGCTCGATGCCGAGAAGCGGAAAGAAATTGGGCGTAACAAATGCCATTTCGAATTGTTGCGGCCGATTTCCTGCGCCCCCCGGATCATCGAGCGCGAGAGTGCCGCCGCCACTAGGACTGGCTGAAGCAAATTCCATCAGGCGCGAACGCTCGCGGTAATCCTTGAAATCCGGAGGCGAGACCGCCGGCAAAGACTGGCCTTGATTGCCGTAGTCGTTCCAGATGATGGCAAGGCGCGAGGGGTCGCGATAGGGCATGCTTCGCAGAAGGACGCCGTTGACGACGCTGAAAATCGCAGTATTTGCGCCGATGCCGAGCGATAGAGTGAGTACGGCGACGGCCGTGAATGCCGGGCTTTTCCGCAGCATTCGGGCGCCGAAAACCAGGTCCTGCCAGAGCGTTCCCACGAGACACCTCCGCGCGAATTGCCCCAGGGTGCATGGCATGTTTGTTGCCTCTCGAATGGCGATGGAAATCGCTGATTGGCTTCGAGTTAGCTTGATGCGAGCGTCGGGAGGTTAAGGTTGGCTGACCAGTTGTGGGATGGCGTGTCGCTGAATCGAACAGCTCTGGCTGGCGGCCTAAGCGGGGGTCCGGCAGCTTAGCGCGGGGTCCACTGCGGATGGCTCGTGAATAGTCCATTCACAAAGCCAATTTCGTACACAAGAAAAAGGCCGAACGCGATGCTGATCAAGCCCGACGCAACGCGCAATCCGTGGTTAAGCCGGGCGAAGCGGTTGTCGGCATAAGCAAACGGAATAACCATCGCTCCGGTGATGAGCATCATCCCCGCAATCGTGCCGACTCCAAAAACCAGCAGATAGGCCACCGCCCATTTCGGATTCCGAATCGTAGTAAGAACCAAAAGCGCCACCGCCGCCGACCCGGCAAGCCCGTGGACCAGCCCCACAACCAGCGGCCGCACGACTTGATACACGCCAATCTGGCCAAAGTGGCGATCGAACCAGCCGAGCGGAGTTTGCGCAGCAGCATGGGGATGAGCGTCGGGATCGTGCTGATGCGGGTGAGTATGGACGTAATCGCCGTGAGCTGTGCGGATGAGAATGGCCGGTTCCCGTTGATGCGGAGTTGCCATCGCCGGAAAAGGTATTGGTGATCCACTGAAGCATTCCGGTGAGATTCAAAACGCCCAGAAGAATCAGCATCAGCCCGACGGAAAATTCCATCGAGAGGCCGATGCGCGTGGGAATCACCCAGCCGAAAAGAATTATTCCGCTTCCGACGATGAAAATCGTCAGCGTATGTCCGATGCCCCAGAACGCGCCAATCACCGCGGCGTGGCCCACTTTTTTGTAGCGCGAGACGATCGTCGTGACGGCGATCACGTGATCCGGATCAGTGGCGTGGCGCATGCCGAGGAAGAAGCCGAGCGCGACGATGGAGAGTAGGCCGATCATTTTTCTGTCGAGACTTTAGACGAGCTGAATTTATGCGCGCCAGGCTTGGTCGTGCCGGCTCGCTGACTCGTCATGCGCCTTTCGCGTTGAGTGACCATTCGACCGCATACTGAACCAATTCGCGCGCATTTCGCAGCGCCAATTTCTCTTTGATATGCGCCTGGTAGGACTCAACCGTTTTCGTGCTGACGTGCAGTTCATCGGCGATCTGCCGCGTCCCATGCCCCGCGCCAATCAGCCGGAAAACTTCCAGCTCCCGGTCGCTCAGTTTCGCAAGCGGGTCGCGCGGCGAAATCGAGCCATTCACAAATTGCTGCAGCATCTGTTTCGTCAGGCGATCGCTCAGGTACACGTCGCCGCCAAGAATGTGGCGAATCGCGGTAATCACCTTATCGGCCGCTTCCTGCTTCATGATGTAGCCGTTCGCGCCGGCGCGCAAAGCCCGCTCCGCGTACACGGATTCATCATGCATCGATAAAACGAGCGCTGGTAAATTCGGGTATCGGACGCGCAGTGTCTTCAGCAGCTCCAAACCATCCGGCCCGTTCAGCGAAATATCTAAAATCACGAAATCCGGCGCCGCATCTCGAATCGCCTGCAGCGCCGAATTGGCGTCTTCCGCCTCCCCGCACACCATCAGGTCCGGTTCACGCTCGATGAACAACGCCAATCCCTGCCGCACGATCGGATGATCGTCCACGAGAAAAACTTTGCATTTGGGTGCCGAAGAATTCAAGCGAGTCCTGCTCATCCCATTCCCTTCTCAATCTACTCTTCTGTTTATCACGCAGGGGCACCCGACGGGAAGGATTACTCTGCCGCGCCAATCAGTCCCCGCGGAGAAAATGTTGCGGCGCAGCTATTAGTCGCGCAGCTTTCCCGCGTCGGAGATCGCCCGAGCCTGTTGACCTATGGAATCTTGCACAAGCGGGGCGGCACCGGGAAGGGCGTCACGACCTCCGCGCATTTTTTCTTATGTTCCGCAGCTGCTCTTCAGGGTTCCAGTTAACCGGAGGCTTGAGGTTTGGCGCGTTCCAATGCATCCCGTCCCGAATCCATTTTTCACGCCATTTCTGATAGACAGCTTCCCGAGCTTGTGCGTCGCCCCCTGCTTCGTCGCTATATCCGAACTGTATCCCGCAGGAAGGGCAGATTTCAAACGACCCACCAGTTGCTTCGTTGCGCGGCTCCTCTTTTAGTCCGCTATAACCGCAGACGGGACAAATGTAGCCCATGTTATCTGCTCCAACAATCGTCGGTGTACTGCCAGGTTGGGCATTCTTGATGTCCCACATGGTTTGACAAAGCATCAGCCACGGCTAGGCACAGCCTTCAGCGGATGATAAAATGCCATACACGATCGACCGCGTTGGGCCTGTAGCTCAGGTGGCTAGAGCGCACCCCTGATAAGGGTGAGGTCGGTGGTTCAAGTCCACCCAGGCCCATTAACCGATCTGAATTCCCTCGCGTCTACAGTTTGTTGAGCCCGTCGAGCGCCGCCACCTTGTACGCCTCAGCGAGCGTCGGATAATTAAACACAGTATCGCGGAAATATTCGATCGAGCCGCCGTACGCGAGCACCGCCTGCCCGATGTGAATAATTTCCGTGGCGCGCTGCCCGATCGCGTGAACGCCCAGCAGCTTCCGCGTATTGCGATCGAACAAGTAGCTTCAGCATTCCGCTCTCGTCGCCCAGCATCATGCTCTTCGCCAGTTCTTTGTACTTCGCCATGCCCACTTCGTACGGCACCTTCGCCGCGGTGAGCTTTTCCTCGGTTTGCCCCACCATCGAAATTTCCGGAATCGTGTAAATGCCATACGGAAACAGCGCCGACATATTTTGCGAAGGCGCGCCGAACATGTGGCAACTCGCGAGCCGTCCCTGCTCCATCGACGTGCTGGCCAGCGCCGGAAATCCGATCACGT
Source organism: uncultured Acidobacteriota bacterium (assembly GCA_963767205.1). GTDB lineage: Bacteria > Acidobacteriota > Terriglobia > Acidiferrales > UBA7541 > Palsa-295. Next base: position 229,782 of record CAVYDF010000008.1, on the reverse strand, counting down.
CGCCCGCTGCATAAATGTGCGGCACGGTAGTCTGATATTCCGCATTGACGATCACTTTGCCCCGCGGGTCAGGCTGCAGCCCAGCCGCTTCAAGCCCAATCTGATCTCCATTCGCCTGGCGGCCCACCGCGTACAGCAGCGCATTAGCCTGCACTTTCTTGCCGCTCTCGAGTTCCGCAAACACGCGATCGCGCTGCTCGTCGATTCCCACGCGCGTCACCTTTTCGCCCAGCCGGAACGTGGTCCCCATCTGCCGCAAATGATAGGCAAGCGCTTCGATAATTTCCCGGTCCACAAAATCGAGCAGCTGCGGGCGCTGATCGATCAGCGTCACCTCCACGCCCATCGCCGCCATGAACGACGTGTATTCCAAGCCCACCACGCCCGCGCCCACAACAATCAATTCGCGCGGCAACCCCTGCAGCCCATTGATTTGATCCGTGTCAAACACGCGCTTGCCGTCAAACGGAATATCCGTGTTCCCCGCAGGCCGCGTCCCGCACGCGATCAGGACGTGTTCGCCTCGGATGACGGTCTTGTCGCTGTCGCCCTGAATTTCGATGGTGTGCGGATCGGTGAAATGAGCCATGCCCTGGTAAATGAACACCCCGTTCCGCTTCAGTTGCGCGCGAATCACGTCCGTCTCGCGCGCCACCACGCTTTGCACGCGAAACGCGAGATCCTTCACCGAAATATCGCCATTCCCGCGATAGGCGTTGCCGTAGAACGATTTCACCGCCGAGCCCGTAAGCTGAAAAATCGCCTCGCGCACGCTCTTGCTCGGAATCGTGCCGGTGTGGACGCACACCCCGCCCATCATCATGGTCCGGTCGATCACCGCAACGCGCTTGCGCAACTTCGCCGCACAGATCGCGCCCTTTTGACCGGCCGGACCGCTTCCAATCACTATTAAGTCGAAGTCTTGGTCGCCCATAGGAGTCGTTTACTCTATCTCCGAATAAAATTACGCACAACGAAGATACTTGGATGCACGCAGCGAACAAATATCGAGAAAACCGCCTCATTCGGAAGGGGTGGGCGAGGCGCGCCCGGAAGAAATTCTCCTACGGATATCTTACAGGATTGTGAATGAGTTGCGGCCGGGAAAGTCGGAAGACCGTGCCATCCCAGAGAACCCAGCTATTGCTCGTCAGTTAAAATGAAACAGTTAGCGCGAAGCCGTGGCCACTCCGCCTGCGGAGCCGCCATATTTCTGGGTAGCATAGCCAACGATCAAACCGACCAGCCCACCGGGAGTCATGATCTCAAAGTAATATTTCCCCTGCATGTGCGCCACGAAGAACGCAAGTATCAGCCCCACTCCTAGCCCAAACAGGATTCCAAGCGCCAGCGAGTGCACTTTCCTTGCGAAGAAGCCGATCAGCATTCCCGCGATAACCCCCTTGATCGTCGAGCCTACAACGATACCGAAAAGTTGCGATCGCACTGCCGGTGTAAACCAGGACGTCAGCCCATCGAAAAAACCCAGCACGCCGCCGAGGATCAATCCAATCACTACTTTGTTCATCGCTGGCCTCCTGGCCTTCTATCCCCGCTCATTCTTCTTTTAAACGCAGAGCCGAATTCCTTTAGCGTCGCAGCCCCAAAAAGCAGCCGTGCGTGCGCGATTTAAATACCCTTCACCAGACCCTTCGCCGCGCGATACCCAAGTGCGGATTAGGCCAGCGCGATCATATCGATTTCCACGCGAAAATCGCGAGGTAGGCGTGCGGCCTCGATGGTAGTTCGCGCGGGCGGGTTCGCAGGGAAATAGCCCGCATACACTTCATTCATCGCCTCGAAGTCATTCATGTCCTTCAGGAAGACGCTTATGCGCACTGCGCGGTCCAGTGACGAGCCCGCCGCTTCCAGAATTGCTTTCAAATTCTCGAGACATCGCGCCGTCTGTTCCGCCACTCCTCCTTCCACAATTTTCCCCGTAGCCGGATCGCCCGCGCCCTGACCGGAAATGAAAATGAATCCGTTGGCTTTGATTGCCTGCGAGTAGGGACCGATCGCTTTCGGGCCTTTGTCAGTGGAAATCACTTCTCTCACGGTGCCTCCTGGTTGAACGGGTCAGCGAGTCTTGGATGGTTAAGGACGCGATTCGTTAGCGGGCCGATATTTCGCGCTGAAGTCTTTCGGGATTCCTAATTCGTAGAGCCACCTCCGGAAAGGCTCCGCCAGATCTTTGCCGCTCTCTTGCTCGATCGCCGAACGGATTTCGTTGTAGCCGACTTCCTGACCACGAAGCAGAGTAACGATTCGCTTGAGCGCCGCGCGCACGGGCGCTTCCCCGCATTGGTCTTCGAGCGCGATGAAAAACAAAGGCGCCTTCGCGAGGCTGATGGCGCGCTGTTCCGGTGGATCGGTAAGCTTTGCAGTACCAAGCGAGATTTCGACTGCTTTCTTCGATGCCTCATCATATGCACGCAAATATTCCATGATGCGCTGGCGGCGGGCGGCTTCGCCTTTACTCGCTTCGTCGATCACGATCGTCGCGTATTCGGGAAGCCCCTCGCCGAGGCCCAGAGCAGCAAACGGCGCGGGATAAATCTGCTGCCCGAACCAATCGTGCGCGATCGCGTGCGTCACTTTGTCGAGAAATTCCTCGTTGTTGATTCCTAACGCCAGCGCCGCGCTGCTGACCAGTGCTCCGCCAGGAAAGGCTACTGCCGCTGGCCCCGCCTCGCTCCTCAAATGGTTGCGCAGTTCGGGTGACTCGGCCACATGCGGACCACCGATATTCTTGTCGAGCTGACCAAAATCGTTCTGCATCGTGTTCCAGGCGAATTCAATTCGCTGCGCGCTTGCCGCGATGCTGCCCTTGAGTGGTTCAAGCGTCCAGAACACGACCGAACCATTTTCGCTGCGCGACGAGGATGCTCCAACGTATTGTCCGCCGACCACGAACGGCGAGAGATCTTTGATGCGCACCATGTATCGGGTTTCCATTTCGTCGCCCAGCTTTTTCGCGCCAACCTTCGTGCCTCGCGAGAGCAGGAGAAAATTGGAAGGTGTTCGAATCGTGATGAGCGTTTTGTCAGGCCGCTTTGGAAACGGCGACAGCGCGTGGTCGGGCGGCTGCAGGACCGCGAACCAGCCGCTGAAACCGAGGCTGAAAGTTTTTGAGCTCAAGGTAATTTGAGAGCCTGAATCGTCCGGCGAGCGCAGCGCATATTCGATCAGCAGTTCGCGCTTCTGCTTTTGTTCCCACGTGGATTCGAGCGGAATGCGAAGGGTGTGCGGATGATCGTACTGAAGCTCCGCGGGCAGCGGGACCGCACTCACTTCATGTCCGTTCACCTCGACATGGAGATCGTTCATGCCAAACGTCTTTTCCACCGGCACAACCACGTCGATGAAATTCAGTTTCGAGGTGCCGGAATTCACCAGCGTGAACTGGCCGCGGACCTTCAGCTCCGGAGCCGCGCCCGAAACGAATTGTATTTCGCGCGACTCTTTGCTGATAGCGTAGCCCGGAGCAAGCGGCACCGTACAAGCGGCGCTCGAAAGCAGGATGGCGATGGCTGCGAGTGGCGCGAGGCGCGAGTGGAATGCGGCGCGGGACAAGATGAGTGATTCTAACGGGCGGACGCTGTTTGGAGAAGTCCGAAACGCGATCCGCACGATCGGCTAGGTACCCGTAAACTTGCGGAGAATTTCTTTGTCGGTAGCCCGATGCTTACGCATCGCAAGAATCTGATCTGTGGCTGAATCGGGAATGCCGCGCTGTTCCAGCTCGAGAAGCGTGGATTCGCGCAGGCCAGCATTCTTCAGCTTTCCGAGCGAAAGGCCCGAAAGTGACGGCGAGCCCGCTGCTTCACGCTTCGCCATTTCGAGAATGATCGCGTCGGACAGCCCGGCGAGCCGCACTACCTGAAACTCGCCGGCGCTGACTCCGAGCTGGTCCATCCGGGCCAGCTCGAGAATGGTGTTTTCGCGGACGCCCGCCTTTACGAGACCCGCCACTGCTTCGCCGGCTGCGAATGGTTTGCCGTGCTGATGATAAATTTCGACGATGCTGACGCACGAGTCGTCAGAAAATCCCGCGCTGCGCATTTTTGAAATTTCCGGAATTTCTTCGGATGTGATTTTCAGCGCTTCGAGTTTCTTGATCGAGGCGTAACCAACGCCGGCAGCATCGAGGGGCTTCGTGTCGAGAGGCTGAAGATGCTTGCAGCTGGCCCCGAATAGTGAAAGCGCGGCCGCGAGGGCAAGTAGCGAAAGCCGCTTAAACATTGTAGACGCGCTCGATGTCAAAAACCCCCGGGATGCGTTTGATGGAGCTTAGTATGCGCTCGAGCTGTTTGCGGTCGTGGACGTCGAGCGCCACTTCCATGCGCGCGTGCAGCGCTTCGCCGCCGCTTTCAAAGGTGCGGATGTTCGCGCCTGTGTCGCTGATCGCGCTGGTGATGCCAGCGAGAATTCCAGGACGGTCCTCGGTGAAAATTCGCAAGCGAACCGGGAAGGTTGCTTGCGTCGTGCCGGCCCACTCCACCGGAATGCGCCGCTCGATTTCATATAAAAGATTTTGCACGTTGGGGCAGCTCTTGCTGTGTACGGCGATGCCGCGGCCGCGCGTCACATAGCCGATGATATCGTCGCCGGGAATCGGCGTGCAGCATTTCGAGCGATACACCATCAAGTCGTCGTGCCCGCCGCGCACCACGATCGCGCCTTCGTTCATGCCCAGCATGCGCTTGACGGTGGAAACGATCTTCGGCTGTTTGTCTTCGCCCGGCTCGGCGATGGGCTGGCCGGTGGCCTTGGCTAGCACCTGGCGGGCGGACCATTTTCCGTAGCCGAGGTCAGCGTAAAGATCTTCTATGCGCCCACAGCCGTAGTCGGAGGCAACGCGCTGCCAGTCCTCATCGGAAATTTTCTTCAGCGGGATATTCGCCTGGCGCGCTTCCTTTTCCAGAAGCCTGCGGCCCACATCCGTGGCTTGCTCGCGCTCATGCAGGTTAATCCATTGCCGTATTTTGCTGCGCGCGCGCGAAGTGTGAACGAAGGTCAGCCAGTCGCGCGATGGCTCGTGTCCTTTTTGAGTGAGAATCTCGACCACATCGCCATTAGCCAGCGCGTGCCGCAGCGGCACCAGCGCGCCATTCACTTTCGCGCCGCTGCACTGATTTCCGACTTCCGTGTGAATCGCATACGCGAAATCAACGGGGGTGGCGCTTCGCGGCAGAACGACGACGCGTCCTTTTGGCGAGAATGTATAAACTTCTTCGGGATAGAGATCCACGCGCAGCGTCGAAAGAAATTCGCTGGGCTCCTCCATTTCCTGCACCCACTCGATCAATTGGCGCATCCAGACGATGCGCTGGTCGTCTGCATGAGAAACGCCTCCGCCGCCATCCTTGTATTTCCAGTGCGCGGCGACGCCCTGCTCGGCGATGCGATGCATTTCCTGGGTGCGAATCTGCACTTCGAAAGGCTGGCCTGCATGGATTACGGTGGTGTGCAGCGACTGATACAGGTTGGGCCGCGGCATCGCGATGTAATCCTTGAAGCGGCCGGGAACCGGCGGCCAGATCTGGTGAATCACGCCAAGCGCCGCGTAGCAATTTTTCACTGTGTCGGTGATGACGCGCAGGGCGAGCAGGTCAAACACCTGGTCGAGCGTGCGCTGCTGCTTTTGAATTTTCAGGTGGAGCGAATAGAGGCGCTTGATGCGCGCCTGGACTTCGGCAGGAATGCCGCTTTCGATCATCTTGCTGCGGACGGCGTCCTGCACTTCGTGGAGGAATTTGTCGAAGACTTTTTGCTTGGTGCTGATTCTCTTCTGGATGTCGAGAAACGATTCCGGCTCGAGGTAGCGGAACGCGAGATCCTCGAGCTCGCCGCGAATCAAGCCCATGCCAAGGCGGTTGGCGACTGGCGCATAAATATCGAGCGTTTCGCGCGAGATGCGCTGCTGCTTTTCGGAATCGAGGAATTGCAGGGTGCGCATGTTGTGCAGGCGGTCGGCCAATTTGATCATCACGACGCGCACGTCGTTGACCATGGCGAGCAGCATCTTGCGGACGTTCTCGGCCTGCCGCGCTTCCGGGGCGAGAAGGTCGAGGCGGCTGATTTTTGTGGCGCCTTCCACCAGACGCGCGACGTCAGCTCCGAATATTTCGTCAATTTGCGAGAGCGGAATTTTGGTGTCTTCGACGACGTCGTGCAGCAGTGCGGCGCACAGCGCGGTAACGTCGAGCCGCATATCCGCCAGCAGGTGCGCTACTTCGACGGGATGCGAGAGGAACGGCTCGCCCGAGAGGCGCGTTTGCGTCTTGTGCTGCTCGGCGGCGAAATCAAAGGCGCGGCGGAGAAGTTCGAGGTCGTCGCCCGGACGATTGCGGCGCACCTTGTCCATCAGCTCGACAAAGCGCAGATCGACGGCACGCCTTGCGGCTGGAGAAATCGACGATTTCGGGGCTGGTTCCATAGTGTTTGCCCGCTTAATCTGGGGCTATTTTAATCGAGTCGCTCGAGTTTGGAGGCAGATTTGTGGCGCAGTTCCGTACTAGCACTGTCGGGGCGCGACGTGCAATTTAAAAGTCGTCCGTTCCGATTAGACTCGGTTTCCTGTGAATGCGCTTCCGGCCGCGGCTGCTGGATTGGAGTCGCTCCGAGCATCTTCTGAACCTCCTTGAGTGACGTCCCAGCGGACTAGACTAGACTGCCGTCCTTCGCGACAGAGAGAGAGGAACGCACTTTCAGGCATACGTGCTCCATTCGGAGAGTGTATGAATCGACTACCGCCAAGCACTTCGATATTATGTTTCTCTCGAACAGGGAATGTCTTGACGGCCGACGGTGTGCGTCATGAGAGTCGATCGACCGACCAGATTTCTAGATGATCGAGCTCTATTCGTTCGGCCATCGCTCGACCGTGAGCCGCGACCCGGTTAGGAAATCTTCATACGCCTTCGCTGGAATGCTCGGACTGGAAGTACAGGAAAGTTTACATAATGGTCGCCACAATCTAATGCAACGATCTTCGGAAGCTGGCTGAGAAGATAGACAATTGCGAAGCCCAAATCTAACCGAGTCGCCAGCAGACGTGACGATATTTAACCAGGTGGGCCATGACCATCAGCAAGCAAGAAGCGACCTGCGGCAACGATAAGGATTGCCCGCCAATCATCCAACAGTAGGTCGGCGAGGCGATGGAACAAGACGCCGACTAGAGGAATCAAGGCAAAATCAGGGCAAGGTTTCCGTACCACATGATGGATCCTGAATCCGCGGTTTAGGCACGCACAACTTTGCGATCGAGGATTTAGCACATTCATTGACGTTTGTCGATGAATGAGTAGGCTCAAATGCGAGTAAGAATTGAGAGGCGACCGATTCGATGGCGCAGAAGACAAATCGCACGACAGATTGTGCAGGTGGCAGCGGGGAGTGCTGCAGGACGGATGCGGGGCCGAAACTCAGCCGTGGGCGGGCGCGGGAGTATGCGGGATGGTTTAAGGCGCTGGCCGATCCGACGCGGATTCGGATTCTGAATTTGCTGGCGGCGAATCGCGGGGCGGTGTGCGTGTGCGACATTGTGAAGCATTTTCCGATCGGGCAGCCGACGATTTCGCATCATTTGAAGATTTTGAGGGATACGCGATTCGTGCAGTCGGAGCGGCGCGGAACGTTTATGTATTACCGCGTGAACCGGAATTGCCTGGGTGAATTTCCCAACGCGGCACGACTAATCATGGATGTGTAATCAGCGAGAACGGCATGTTGCGGATATTTTCGTCATGAACATCGAATATCGTCAATATTCAATGGATCTATCTATTCAAATTCAGTCGGGGAGGAAGCGATGGCAAATGAAAGCATCAAGGACGTGGTAAGGACGAAATATGGCGAGGCGGCGCGGCGAGTGACTGCAGGTGCGGCGACCGGTTGCGGATGCGGGACGAGCGCGACTGAATGCTGCGATCCAATCACGTCGGATTTGTATGCAGCGGGCGAGGTGGCGGAATTGCCGAAGGAGGTGGTGGCGGCGTCTCTCGGATGCGGGAATCCTACGGCGCTGGCGCAGCTGAATGCGGGAGAAACTGTGCTCGATCTGGGCTCGGGCGGCGGGATTGACGTGCTGCTTTCGGCGAAACGGGTGGGGCCGACGGGAAAAGCGTACGGTCTCGACATGACCGACGAGATGCTGGCGCTGGCGCGAGAGAATCAACGGAAGGCGGGAGCGGAGAACGTGGAATTTCTGAAGGGCGAGATCGAAAACATACCGCTACCGGAAAATTCGGTGGATGTGGTGATTTCGAATTGCGTGATCAATTTATCGGGCGACAAAGACCGCGTGTTGCGCGAAGCATTCCGCGTGCTGCGGCCGGACGGACGATTTGCGGTTTCCGATGTGGTGGTGCGCGGAGCTGTACCTGCCGAGATTCGACGGAATGTGGAGTTGTGGGTGGGTTGCGTGGCCGGCGCGCTGGAAGAATCGGAATATCGGACGAAACTCGCGGCGGCGGGATTTGAAGATATCGAAATCGAGCCCACGCGGGTCTACAGCGTGGCGGACGCGCGGCAATTCCTTACGGCGCAGGGTATCGATGTGGATGCGATCGCGCCGCACGTGGAAGGCAAGTTTGCGAGCGCGTTCATTCGAGCGAAAAAACCGGCGGCCGCAAAGAGCGGTTCGGAACAATCTTGCTGCGGGCCATCCTGTTGCGCAGCGCAGGAGTGATCGCGATGACTGGACGTTACAACGTACTCTTTCTCTGCACCGGAAATTCCGCCCGGTCGATCATGGCCGAGGCGATTCTCAACCGGAAAGGCCGGCCTAATTTTCAGGCGTACAGCGCCGGCAGCCATGCAACCGGAAGAGTGCGACCAGAGGCGCTGCGGCAGATCGAGCTCGCGCATTTGCCCACGGAAAGTCTGCGCAGCAAGGACTGGGATGAGTTTGCGAAACCCAGCGCCCCGCAGATGAATTTCGTTTTTACGGTGTGCGACAACGCGGCGAAGGAAGTTTGTCCCGTGTGGCCGGGCCAGCCGATGACGGCGCACTGGGGCGTGCCGGACCCAGCAGCCGTCGAAGGCTCACCGGAAGAGATCGAACGGGCGTTTCGCGACGCTTTCATAACGCTCGATCGGAGAATCAGCTTGTTGCTGTCACTTCCGATGGCGAGTCTCGACAAGCTGGCGATCAAGCGGGAAATCGATCGGATCGGGCAACAGTGAAAGCGCCATTCGGGCGGCGGCTGGCGGCGGAATTTCTGGGAACCGGATTTCTCGTGGCGACCGTGATCGGCTCGGGAATTATGGGGGAGCGCCTGGCGGGCGGCAACGTGGCGATCGCACTTCTAGCGAACACGATTGCGACAGGCGCAGCGCTTGTTGCGTTGATATTGGCGTTTGGCCCGATATCGGGAGCGCACTTCAACCCGGTGGTGACGCTCAGCGATGCTCTCGAGGGCGGCATGGGGTGGAAGGAAACGCCCGGCTACATCGGGGCGCAAGTGCTGGGAGCGATGGGAGGAGCGGTGGTGGCGCACTGCATGTTCACGCTGCCGGTGGTCTCGCTCTCGCAACATGCGCGAAGCGGAGCGGCGCAGCTGTTCAGCGAATTCGTGGCCACGTTCGGATTGATGTGCGTGATCTGGGGATGCGCGCGGCGGCGACCGGACGCGGTGGCCTTCGCGGTGGGAGCCTACATCACGGCGGCGTACTGGTTCACGGCGTCCACTTCGTTCGCGAATCCGGCGGTGACAATAGGCCGGGCATTGAGCGACACGTTTGCGGGCATCCGGCCGCAGGATGTGCCGGGATTTATCCTGGCACAAATCGGCGGCGGCTTCGCCGCAACTCTTGTTTTTCGGTGGCTTCAGAAGGAATCGCGGCCGGCCACTCGACAGACTGAAGCGAGCTGAACATCGAGGTGGCTCGTGGGCAACCGGCCGGGCTTATTTCGCGGCGGGGGCTACAACCGGAGCGGAAGATGAAGAGACGTCGAAGACGTAGCGCACCGTGAGCAAGCCCGTGTGGGAATTGTCGAGGCGAACGCTCTCGTCGAGTTGCTTGCCGTCGGGCGTGAGTTCGTAGGTGCGCGTGATTCTGCCGCCATGCAGGCCTTTTTCCTCGGAGACGAGACGCGCTCCATCCCAGTGGGCGGATGATTCCTGATAGTTCGCATCCTTGGATTTTTGGGGGTGGCGGCTGTCGGTCAGGTAGATGCGCTTGCGGCCCTGATCGTCGGTGACGTCTACTTCGCCTTCCTTCTGCACGAAGCTCAGTGAAGTGGCGGGCTCGACCAAATCCTGAAGCTGCTGGCGATCTTCGTAATTGGTCGGGTCGCCCGTGCCGCCTCCGCGCCGCCCAGAGGGATTGTTGCCGCCTCCGTTGCCCGGATACGGCGAACCACCACCTGGGTATGGAGAATTCGTGGGCCGGCCGTAAGGACCATTGCCGCCGCCATTGCCGGGATAAGGACCATTTCCGCCGCTTCCTGCGTTTGGATTGTTGCTTCCACTTCCACTTCCGCTTCGATTCCGCGCCTGCTCGATTTTCTGGTGGACGTCGTCGCTTTCGTCGGGATTAATCCTCCACGCGCCAACCAGATTTTCTTTCTTCTGCGGCGGATACTGCTTCACCGGCGGGGGAGGCGGAGCTGAGGAACCGTCGGCAGACTGCGAGTCGGCGGCCGGCGGATGGATCGGGCCAGGAGCGGCTTGCGCGTGAAGAGATGCGGGCGATGCGATGCAGGCGCCGGCCAATAGTCCGGTTGCGATCAGTATCCTGGCGGCGTTCTGCTTCATTCGGTCCTCAATATCGCGGCTCGCTGGTACAACGTTTGCTACTTCAATAGAACCAGTTTAAGGGATGCCGGTGCGGCGCGAAAAGATGTCAGGCGTCGAATACGCGCGGCAACGTGCCCCCCCGGCAACCTAACGATTCGAATTGGAATACTTCTCGGCGCCCTTTTCCACTGGATAGCCTTTTTCCACCCAATCGGTTGCGAAGTCGTGGGGAAGGAGCAGCACGCGCAGATTCGCGAAGCCCATGTCGTGCAGGGCGTTGAAGGCGGGACGAAGGTTGGGGCAGTGATCGAGCGGACAGCAGCCGCAATAAACCACCAGGCTCGAGTTACGCGGAACGCCCTGCGCCCATCGCTTCAGGTCGGCGAGTCCGGCCTCGGATTGCGCGGCGCCATGAAACACGGAACCGGGCACATGGGCGCCCATATAGAGAGGGCGAAAACCGACGCACACGACGATCGGCTTCGCGGCGCCTTTCGAGTCGTTGAGCTCTTTCAGGAGGTCAGCGGGCTGAATCGTTTGGGACGCAGACCAGGGCTCGGATGAAACGCGGGGCGAAGCCGGAGACGATGGAGACGCGCCCGAGGAAGGCGCAGAGAAATATCCCACCGCGAGAATTATCGCTGCGAGCAGCACCGCAATGCTTAGAAGGCTCGCGAATCGCGCATTTCTTCCAACTAGCATTGCACGCCTCCGTGCCCGAAAAAAATACGGCGGGCCTTTTGAGCCCGCCGTTATATTCCACGAACGTGCGATACAGACTCGGAATGACGCGGCTAGGTGGTGGGCGCCGCAGTCATTTTCTTCTGCTTGATGGCTTTGACCTTGTCAACCAGGTCGTCCGCCATCTTCAGATCTTGCTCGCGAGCTTCAGCAGTGGTTTCCATATCTGCTTTCTGGCGATAGAGCAGGTTCAGGTAGGCCATTGCGTCGTCGTATTCCGGACGGCGGTCAATTGCCATCTGCAGGTTCTTGATGCCTTCGTCCACGGCGGCGCCATATTTCTGTTGGAACTGTGTGGCGAGAGCGGGCGGCATCGGGTCCGTATCCTTGATCTGTTTCTTCGCGGTTTTGTTGTACTCCTCGCGCAAATCTTTATTGCCGCGGTAGGCCAGCGACCAATCGATCACACCCATCCAGTAGTAAGGCTCCGGATCCTGCGGCTTGATTGCGATGTGGCGCAGGTGGTAGGTTTTCGATTCTTCGAGTTTCTTGGCATCGAACGGCGTGCCGCCCATGTTGTAAACGATCGAGCCGATACCGTCGATGGCCGAAAGGTTGTTGGGATCTTTATCCAGTACCTGCTGAAATTCCGAAATCGCCTGCTGGCCCATGCGGATGTTGTCGTCCGAAGGGGCGCCTGGAATGTACTGGTTCGCGTAGGCAGTGGCCAGGTAGAGGCGTGCGTTCGTCAGGTTGGGATCGAGATCCTTGGCCTGCTTGAAATCTTCGACGGCTTGATCGAACTGGCCGCCCTTGAAGGCTTGCACACCCTTGTTCAGTTTGTCGCGGGCGCGAAGCTTGTCGCAAGCAGCTCCCGAAACGAGCGCGGCGATAACGACGGCCAAAAGAATCCCTCTGTGGGGCTTCTGCTGCATCCCTGTCTCCTTGGACGATGGGCTGCGCCGGGCAGGGAAATCGTAGCCCGGCGTTCAGATGTTCACGAGGAAACGAACTACTGGCCCGCTTCCACCTTGGCGGTGATTAGCCCGACCTTCTCGATGCCCGAGCCTCGCATGATGTCGATGGCGCGAGCGACTTGTGCGAATTCGACCGCGTCGTCGCCCTTGACGAACGCCACTTTTTCGGCGCGCTGCTTGAAAATATCTTCCAGGCGCGGACCGAGCTCATCCCAGGACGTCTTGTCCTGATTGATCATCACGTCTCCGCCGGCGGTCACCTGCACGACGATCGTCTTGGCCAGCAGCGCCGGATCTTCGTGTGCATTCGGCGGCGCCGGCTGAGGAACGAGAGCATCGAGACCGTGCGGAGTAGTCGGCGTGATCACCATGAAAATGATGATGAGCACGAGAAGCACATCGATCAGAGGAACGATGTTCGGTTCCGACATCGAACCTTTATTTCCACCAACTGCCATCCCCATAAGAAACTCCTTGAACGCCCCTCAGCTAGTCCGAGCCGCCGGCTGCGCCTGGTGGCGGCGGAGGAGGCGCTCCGCTCTTTTGATTCTTCTCGGTCAGCAGACCGAGGTTATCGACGCCGGCCGAGCGAACTTCGTCTACGGCCTTCACCACATCGCCATATTTCGCGCGGGCGTCGGACCGAACGAACACGGTCTTGTCGAGGCGGTTGGCGATCTGGTCTTTTACGGCGGTGGTGATCTCGGAAAGCTGGATCTTCTTGCTGCCCAGGTACAGGCTACCGTCGCGCTGGACAGCGAGAATGACCGCGTCATCCTTGTCGGCGTTTTGCATGTCTTCGGCGTTATTCACCTTGGCCATGTCCACCGACACGCCTTTCTGCAACATCGGCGTGACCACCATGAAGATGATGAGGAGCACCAGCATGATGTCCGCCATCGGAATCACGTTGGGCGCCGCCATCACCGGCGGTGCTTTGGGTTTGTAAGCCATGGGTTACTTCTTTCCGCCTCGACGAGTAATGAAGTAGTTGATCAGCTCCATGGAGGAGTTGTCCATCTCCACGTCGAATGCTTCCACTTTGTTTGTGAAATAGTTGAACGTCCACACGGCCGGCACGGCCACGAGAAGACCGAGAGCGGTGGTGACGAGGGCTTCAGCAATACCGCCGGCGACCGCTGATAGACCGGTTGCCTTCGATGCCGAAATGCCTTTGAAAGCGTTGATGATGCCCATCACGGTGCCGAACAATCCGACGAATGGCGCCGTGGAACCGATTGTGGCGAGACCGGAAAGGCCGCGCTTCATTTCCGCGTGAACGATGGCGACGGAGCGCTCGAGTCCGCGCTTTGCCGCTTCGATCACTTCTTCATCGCTCACCTGTGCCGAGGCTGCCTGGAACTCGGAAAGCCCGGTGGCGACCACCTTGGCGATGTGGCTCTTCTTGTTGCGCTCGGCAATCGAAATGGCTTCGTCGAGCTTGTTGTCCTTCAGCGCGCCGGCTACCTGCTGCACGAATACGCGGGACTGCTTGCGGGCCGCGCTGTACATCAGTGCACGGTCAATCATGATGCCCACCGACCACGCGGACATGATGAAGAGGATCGTGACGACCGCCTTGGCCGGGATACCCATGTTGTGCCACATACTGACAAGGTCCCAACCAACCGCCGGCGCTTCCCCCTGCAACATTACAATGCTGGTCCACAGTAAAGTCGAAAACATAGTGTTGCTCCTCCTCCATTTCCCCTACGATCGCGGCAGCCCAGATTCTGCCGGTCGGCAATTCTCTATCAAACCGGCTCCGTCCCCCTAGCGCAGGGCTGAGCCGAGCCCTGCTTAACCGCCTAATGTAAATACGACGGAAATCGTTGTGTCCACTTCCACCGGTTCGCCGTTCAGCTGCGTCGGCTGATACCGCCACTGCTTCACGGCATCCATTGCGTTCTTCATCAGCAGCGGCGGACCGGAGACATACTGAAGGTCTTCGACGGAGCCGTCTTTGGCGATAACGGCATGAAGAACCACTGTACCGGCGATGTGAGCCGTCTTCGCGATCGGAGGATACACCGGCATAATCTGCCGGACCATCTTCGCGGCCTGCACATTGCCACCTACGCGGATGCGCGCAGGAGTCGCCTTCGGCGGAGGCGGCATATTGGAACCTACGCCACCGATAATTCCGCCAAGAACACCGCCGGCCGAACCGCCAGCAACACCACCAGGAACGCCACCTGTAACGCCCACGGAGCCAACGTCCGGCGGCAACTCTTCTTCCTTAATCATCGCCACTTTCTTGGGGATGACGGTCGGCGCCATCATCTGCCCGTTGTGAATCAGGCGCACCACAGGCTTCACCACGCGCTGAATCACCGCAGCGGGCGGCGGTGGGGGCGGAGGCGGCGCCGGGGCTACCAGGAACGTGGTCAGCGTTTCCTTGGGCAGCGCTTCGGTGTAAATCAAAGGGATCAGGATCAAAATGCCCAAGAGTCCTGCCTGGACGATCGTCGATATGATCATCGTCCATGACGTATTGGTCCGTTTCGGATTCACGCTGGAGACTACAAGATCGTCGAACATAACTACTACCTCCTTGCGGCTGCCGCCACGCGCTTTTCGGCTGCGGATCCGGCGCTAATGGCAGCTCCCTGACCCCGGTACTTATTCCAAACCACAACGATAGGGGCTGCGATTCCGAAACTGGAGTACGTTCCTACCACAACTCCCACCACCATGGCAAAAGCGAAAGCACGGAGCACCTCCCCGCCCATGAGGTACAGGACCACCACGGTCAGGAAAGTTAAGCCGCTTGTTAGAATGGTACGAGAAAGAGTCTGATTAATGGACTTATTCACGATCGCCGCGAAAGGTTCGCGCCGCATCAAGCGGAGATTCTCCCGCACGCGGTCGAAAATCACGATCGTGTCGTTCATCGAATAGCCTACCAGGGTGAGCAATGCCGCGATCACCGTCAGCGAAATCTCGTAATGGAAAAGCGAGAAAAAGCCCAGGGTGATCAGCACGTCGTGGAAGACGGCGATTACCGCGGCAGCTCCGTAAATCCACTCAAACCTGAATGCAATATATACCAACATCCCCAGCAACGCATAGAGCGTAGCGAGCACGGCCTGGCGGCGCAGCTGAGCGCCTACCTTGGGGCCGACAATCTCCACATTCCGGATCGTGAAGTTGCCCAGGGAAAAACCGCCGGTCAGCGCACTCAGTGTGGGTTGCGTCACGCCGGGCACGTTTTTGAGTTCGTCGAAGCTCGTGACGATCCCGCCGTGATCCTTATCGCGCGCATCGGTGAGCTTTTGCGCCAGGTCTTTGTAACGATCGCCGGCATTTGTGCCCAGGGCCAGCGGATCCTTCGTCGTCAGGTAGTCCGCCAGCGCCGGTGCAGTGATGGAGTTAAAATCCTGTTTGCCGGAGGTATCGGTTCCAAAGGTCTTGTGCAGAACGTCGAGAATCGCATTCTTGCCGGCGTCGAGCGACTCATCGCCCGTTCCCTTCTGTTCGAGGCCAATGACAACGTCTCGCTGCGATTCCGCATTTGCGATATCGCTGATAGACTGAATGGTGCTATTGGCCAAACCGGCCGACTGCAATCCCTTTCGAATCTGATCGATCGGCGGGGTACCGGCGAAGCGCACATACACCAAGGTGCCACCCCGGAAGTCAATTCCGTACCCCAGGCCCCCATTTTTCAGGATCGAGGCCCATCCCACTGCCAGCAGGACTAACGAAAGGGTGACGAAGTACTTCGCCTTCCCCATCCAGTCGACGTTTACGCCCTTAAAAAATTCCATCGAGTCCTATCCGTCTTAATTGGACACCGGGTTGCCGGGGTTTGTTCCCTGCATACCCCTCGCACGCAAATGCCTTAAATGCTCAGTTCAGCCTGCCGCTCCATGTGTGCCAGGTGGTAATCAAAAATGGCTCGCGAGACGTAAATCGAAGTAAAGACGTTGGCGAGCAAACCTATGACTAGGGTGACCGCAAATCCTCGCACCGGGCCGGTGCCAAAGAGAAACAGGAAGACGGCCGATACGATTGTCGTGACGTGCGTATCGATAATCGTTAGGAATGCGCGATCGAACCCAAGGGCCACGGCCGAAGCCGGCGCCTTGCCATTCCGCAACTCTTCGCGGATGCGCTCAAAAACAAGTACGTTCGAATCCACGCCCATGCCGATCGTCAAAATCACGCCGGCAATTCCCGGAAGCGTGAGGACAGCCCCCGCGTAAGCCATGAACGCGATGAGGATGATCAGGTTCAGTATGAGGGCCACAACAGCATTGACACCGCTTAGCCGGTAATAGATCACCAGAAAAATCATCACCACCACGAGGCTCGCGATCGATGCGCGAACGCCCTGGCGGATCGAATCAGCGCCGAGCGATGGGCCTACTGTGCGTTCTTCGAGATATTTGATTGAAGCGGGAAGCGCACCGGCACGCAGGACGAGAACCAAATCCTGTGCCGTGTCTTGTGAAAAAGATTCGATCATTCCTGAATCATCGATGCGTCCGTTGATTGTGGGAGCTGAATACACCTGATGATTGAGGACGATGGCCATCCGGTGACCAAGGTTGGTCTCCGTGAATGGACCGAAACGGCTGGCTGCCGCCGTTGAAAGCTTGAAATCCACCTGATACTGGCCCGGGAAATTCGAGCTGGGACTGATGCTTTCGCTTCGCAGGTCTTGTCCGGTGACGATGGGAGCGCGATTGATAATGTAAAAGACGGTTTGTGACGGTTGACCGGGCTGAGCGCTCGATTTGCCGGGAGCTACTTCCGTCCCGGGAGGCAGGACGCCGCCGTGGGCGGCAAGAGCAGCCGCTTCAGATGGGTATTGTTGCTCGTCGACCACGAGATTCAGCGAAAGTTGACCGGTGGCCTGAATCACGGCTTTCGCGCGAGTGGGATCGGCTTCGCCGGGAAGTTGAACCAGGATTTCGTTGTCGCCGCGGCCGGTGAAGGCGATCGTCGGCTCCGTCAGGCCGAGCGCATTGATTCGACGCGTAATCGTGTCGAGGGATTGATCCATCACGTTGCGGCGAATATCCGCTACGACGGAAGGCTTTATCGCGAGTAGATAGCCGTTCTGTTCGCCGGGAGCCGGAGAGATCGTCCAATCCTGAAATTGAGTAGTGACGGTGTCGCGAAAGGTTCCCGACGTGGCCGGGTCAACGCTGCGCACGAGGATGTGCGTGTCGTCCACGCGGCGAATTTCACCTACGTTGACATTCTTTTCGTGCAGCTGTTTCGTCAATGCGTCAATCGTCTCGTCGCACCGCTGCCCGATCGCTTCGTCCACCTGCACCTGCAGGACGAGGTGGCTCCCGCCTTTAAGATCCAGCCCCAGCTTGATGCGATCGGCGAGGTTCTGCTTCAACTGCGTGGCAGACGTGGGAAATTCCGGCATCCCGACAACGCCGAATATGCAAATCAAAATGATGATAGCTATGAGAATAAACTTCCACCTGAGATCGGAACTCATGCTGGCTGGTTAAGTCTCCTTCGGAGGTTCCGCTTGCAAGCCTGCAATAGCGGCGCGCGATACTTTGATTTTCACTTGTTCCGCAACGCGCAGTTGGACGGAGTCATCTTCCAACCCCACGATCGTGCCGTAAATCCCGCCATTGGTGAGGACTTTGTCGCCAGTCTTCAGATTACGAAGCATTTCGGCGACCTTCTTCTGGCGCCTCTGCGCAGGCATGATCATCAAGAAGTAAAAAATGACCATTATGAGGATTAATGGGAGAAAAAGTGCTATTCCGCTGGGCTGCGCCGAGGCTTGCGCCAGGAGGAGCAGAGTCCCCGAACACATCACTCCGACTTCCACGATCATTTTCGCCTTTCCCGCCCAGGCGGGTCGTCACCTGCCGTGGCCGGCAGGCTCATTTCGCTCACAGAAGATGCTGCCCCGCTTCTTCCCGCGCCCAGCCCACCTTAATTTTGCCCTTTGAGGCGTGCCTGAAGGTCAGAGCGGAATCTTTCGAGCATTCCAAAACGGATAGCCTCCCGAATTTGGCGCATTATGTCAAGGTAAAAGTAGATGTTGTGGTGGGTGTTCAAGATGCCCGCAAGCGCCTCACCAGAGGAATAAAGGTGCCGCAAATATGCACGCGAATACCGGCGGCAAACGGCGCATTGACATTTTTCGTCTATGGGCCGCTGATCGTTTGCGTAGCGCGTGTTCTTGATGAGCAAGCGTCCCTGCGAAGTGAAAAGGCATCCATGGCGCGCGCTGCGTGTAGGCAGCACGCAATCCATCATGTCGATTCCGAGGCTTACGTAATCAGGGAGCTGTTCCGGCTTGCCGACGCCCATCAAGTAGCGCGGCTTTTTTTCAGGCAAGCGGGAAGCAGCGGCTTGCGTCATCGCGCAGGTGGTTTCGTGCGGCTCGCCGACTGCTAGGCCACCGATTGCGTAGCCCGGAAAATCGAGAGCGACGAGCGCGTCGGCATTTTCTCGACGCAGCGCTTCATACGTGCCGCCCTGCACGATCCCGAAAAGTGCCTGCCGCGCCGGATCGCCATGCTGCTTGAAATAATCGCGCGATCGTCGCGCCCAGGTGAGCGTGCGTGCCGCTGCTTCGCGGGTGCGCGCTTCCGTGGAAGGTGCTTCGATGCATTCATCGAGAACCATGATGATGTCCGCGCCGAGCGCGATTTCGATCTCGAGCGCTTTCTCGGGCGAGAGAAAATGTTCGGAGCCATCGAGATGCGAGCGGAACGTCACGCCTTCGTCCGTCACCTTGCGCAGTTCGCTCAAGCTGAAAACCTGATAGCCCCCCGAATCAGTGAGAATCGCACGCGGCCAGGCCATGAATTTGTGCAGCCCGCCCATCGAGCGAATCAGTTCATGTCCGGGGCGAAGATACAGGTGATAAGTGTTCGAAAGCAGAATCTGCACACCGAGATTTTCGAGATCTTCTTGCGTTTGCCCTTTCACCGTAGCCGCTGTCCCCACAGGCATGAACGCTGGCGTATCGATCACTCCATGCGGAGTGGTCAGACGGCCGAGTCGCGCACCGGTAGGATCCGTGGCCAGAATTTCAAAAGTAAAATTCATCCGCGAAAGTGTATCAGGAACGCGGGGTGCCGATGCCGCGAGACGAAGGCTTCAGGGAGATAGTTGCGTCGCAGGATATTCCGATCTGAGCGTGAGTTTATTTCCCGTGCCTCTACTTCAAGCGCTCCCAAACCAACGTGCGCGTGACCGGATTGCCATCTGCCGTGGTCGTGTTGAATTTGATCGTTAGCTTGTCGCCGGAAATCGTGAAGTTCCGCTTGATGTCTTTTCCAACGTCACCGGGAAAGAGCGCGCTTTCCAGGTGATGGACAACGAAGCCTTCCTTCTCATTCACTGTGAACGTCCCAAAATACGCGTCATAACCAAGCACGGTTTGCGCCGTGTCATTCGTCCCGCGAATTTTTGCCGCCTCGTTGCATTCTTGCCCAATCATTTCTACAGTTCGTCCCTGCCGCGAAAGTTGTGCCGCCACGTTGCCCATCCGGTCGTAGATGAGAAGACCTTTCGGAGTTGTGGCGAGACCGCGATCGGGCAGCACTTCCCCGTTTGCAAGCGTCGACACGCGAGAAGCAAGACTCCAACTTCCCACAAGCTGTTCTCGCACGTCGGGGCGAGCGCCGGCAAACGCATTCACTCCAGAGCGTGCGGCGATGCAGCCAAAAACGAAAACGGCCACCATTACGAACGCAGTCGTCTGTTTCTTCATGCAAACTCTCCTCTTATTTGTGTCGTCTCCGATGATCCGACTGTCTCTGATTCTTCGGGGCTTGTCCTGCATTTTTTGTGAGGTGCCAAGCGTCACACCAGGAGCATCGATAGGCGCGAAGCTCCTTTGGCGCGTTGGCGGTCGCGATCTGGTGTGCGGCCGTCGCGAGGGCTTCACCCTCGGTTGCGTACTTTCTCTTTCCGCTGACCGGGCATTTTGATTCGTCTTCCACCACTAGCTAATCCTTCTTGTGAATTCTTGCAGCCGCCGCGATCCGCCGGAAATCCCTGATAGAACCATGCGCTCCAGCGTCGATTCTTGGCAAGTGATTTGTATTCTTAATTTTAGAGGTGAGCATGGCCGTATCCAAGATCCTCGCTAGCGCGTCTCATCAATAGGGGAGAAATGTTGTGATTCGGCTGGCGACGCAGGCAGCGGCAAGAGCGATGCCAGCGTCAGCTGAAACTCTCAGACTCTTGAGAAGAAGGATAGACGATGCGCAGCTTAATAGAAAAAAAATTCATAAGGAATTATTCGATAGGCTTGGCAGTGATTCTCGTTTTTCTGGGCATGATTTCTGCACCGACGCCGGCGTCCGACGACAAAAAGTCAGACTCGTCAAACGAAGTGCCCGTGCACATGGTTGTGACTGTAAAACCGCGGCACAGTGGCGGGCAGGTTCCAGCAGTGGGGCCAGCCGACGTGAAGGTGTTTCAACGCGACAAGCAGAATGCGGTGACAAGCTGGGTGCCGTTGCAGGGAGACCGTGCTGGACTGCAACTTTTCATCTTGATCGATGATACTTCGAGAGCCAGCCTCGGCTTGCAGTTTCGCAGCTTGGAAAAATTTATCCAGGAACAACCGGTTACCACCGCGATCGGCGTAGGGTACATGCGGAACGGCACGGTACTCACCGTTCAGAACCTGACGAAGGACCATGCTGCGGCGGCAAAGTCTCTGCGGTTGCCGATCGGGGCCGTTTCGTACACGAGCCCTTATTTGTCACTCTCAGACCTGATGAAGAAATGGCCGGTAAGCGAAGATCGCCGCGAGATTTTGATGATCACCAGCGGAATCGACGTTCTCGGCGGCGGTCCGTTCACCAATCCCTACCTCCAGGAAGCGGTTGACCGCGCGCAACGTGGCGGGTTCATCGTTTATTCGATCTATACGCCGGGGGCAGGGCGCGTGGGACGCGGTTTCTTCCGCGGCAATCTTGGGCAAACTGGCCTGGACATGCTGTCAGAGAAAACAGGCGGCGCCACCTATTACCTCGGTGTCGGAAGCCCGATTGATATCGCACCGTACTTGCAAGATGTGAGCTTCAGCTTGAGGAACCAATACGAGCTTACATTTCTTGCCAAGAGTGCGAAGAAGCCGACTCTCGAGCGAGTAAAAGTAAAAACGGAAATGCCGAACATCGGCGTGATCGCTGCCGAAGACAGCTACGTCGGAACCGGAATGTAACTCCCGTACACGCTTGCCGGACATGCGGCCACGCCACAAGACCACATGCCCGGTGAGCCGAAGGGACGTTTGACTTTTCCGTCTCACGGGAGCCTAATCTTTTTAGAGACAAGAATGCACGCTGACACACAGCCCGGGAAGCGTAGGCTTCATCGCAAAGAAGCTATGAGCCCGCCGGGGACTTGGACTTACTGGATATTTCCGTACGCCGGCGGAATAATCGCGGATGCCCTTCGTGCTCTTTATTCCCGCGTCCAGCGCCTCCGAACCTAAGCTTCCTCGCCTTTCGACAGGCATTCTGCACAGTCGAGATAGGCATCCAAAGGCAGCCCAACTTAACTTTGCGTATAGCGAACCGGGCTACCTTGACGCGTCCGTGTTGCCAACCTAGCATGCGCTGAGATGATAGATCTCAACGCACTCCGTTCACCTCTCACCTTTCTACAGAGCAGGCTTTCGGAAATCCCGCATCGCGATGTTCTCGGCTCCGAAGAAGCTTGGTGGAAGAAAGAAGGCGTTGCCATTTCGGATGCGATCGACCGTGCCGGAACGCCCTGGTTGCGGATGTTCGATCGGCTCGGAAAACGCGTCGATGAAATTCTCTACCCTCGCGAATATCAGACGATTCTGAGGAGAGGTTACCGGGCTGGAGTTGTGTGGCGCGCCCTCGAAGAAAAATCGCTGATTCCCACGTATCTTCTGATGTACGCCATTTCGTTCCACGATCCGGGCATCTGCTGCCCTTATACCGTTTCGCTCGGCACGGCTGTGCCTCTTGCAAAATATGGCAGCGCCGAATTGCAGGCCCGCTTTCTGCCTCAGCTCTTGCGAAAAGACGATTCCGTGTGGCAGGGCGCCACCTGGATGACGGAAATCAAAGGCGGCTCGGATCTGGGAGCCGCTGTCGAGACGATTGCCCGGCCAGCGGGTGATCGCTGGCTTCTCACAGGAGAAAAATATTTCACGAGCAACGCCGGCGCAGAACTTGCCGTCGTAGCTGCTCGCCCCGAAGGTGCCGCAACTGGCGTGCGAGGGTTGGCGCTGTTCCTCGTGCCGCGCTATCGCGAAGATGGCGAGCTCAACTACTTCATCCGCCGCGCTGAAAGACAAAATTGCCACTCGCTCCGTTCCCACGGGAGAAGTGGAGCTGAAAGCGAGCGAAGGCTACCTGCTCGGCCTGGCTAACTCCGGAATTTATCTGATCCTCGAAGTATTAAATCTTTCGCGCGTAGCCAATAGCGTGGTGAGTGTAGCAGTAGCGCAGCGCGCCATGGCCGATGCGCTTTCCTATGCTGAGCAGCGCACTGCGTTTGGCAAACCTGTTCTCGATCATCCGCTGCTTCGCCATCAATTTGAAAATCGGCTGGATACGTTACGATCGGCGTTTGCCCTCGCGTGGGAATCAGTTCAGCTTCTGAACGAAGTGTGGATGGAGCGCGCCCCATACTCCGATCGCTATCATCTCTTCCGCCTTGTAGCGCATCTCGCGAAATACTGGACGGCCGAGTTGGCGGTGGATACGGCAAAGTGGGCGATGGAAGTGCACGGCGGGCTTGGTGTACTTGCCGAATACGGCGCAGAACGGTGGCTTCGCGAAGCGATGATTCTCGCGATTTGGGAGGGAACCTCGCATCGCCAGATTCTAGATGGACTGGAGGTGATGGAAGGAAAGCGAGCGCACCACCTACTTTTCCGGCGGCTCGCAGAAATCGCGCCCTCTACAGAACTTCATGAGATGGAATTGGAAGTTGACGAGCACTTGAAACTGCCCGCCGAAAAAAGAGAAGCGCTCGCTGAACCGATCTTCAGAAAGCTGGCCACTTTCACCGCCGAAGCTCTCGCTCAAAAATCGAATTAAGATCAGCCCATCGGCGTCGTCGTTTCTATCTTTCTGGATTACCGTCCATGGAAATCGTCTCGGCATAGTTCTGCATTGCTCCAGTGAGATATTTAATCAGCACCACCTCGTTCTGCGCTTCGTTGTAGAGCAATTCATCGGCGATGGCACGAGCCATGGCAATACCGAATCCGCCAGGGCGCATGCCGAGTTGATCGCGAACGATGGCCACGCGTGCTATCGCCTCTGCCGAAGTCTGATGCACGGCAGCGTGAGTAAGACCTTCGAAGCTGAAGCCTGCCCCGGGATCAGCCACGAAATATAAGAGCATTCGTGGATAGCGCAAACGGGCAATGCGTACTTTTTGATCTGGATCGAGCTTTCCTCCCCACTCCACTGCGTTGAGCAGCAACTCCCGCAATGCCTGTCTGATGGAATTGATCAGCTCATGCGGGAGATCGGTTTCCAGCTTCGCGACGAAGGCTTGAGCAATTTCCGCGGCTTCGCGCGTGGATGAAACCAGCAGTTCCACCCAGTTTGGCGCAGCGGAAATTAGTTCAATCGACTCAGGAGGCAAATCCGCAAAGCGCGCTAGTCGTTCGTCATCAGGCAAGAAGACTTTTTCCGCCGGGGGCGCCATTGAGGCAAGGATGCTCATTTCAACTGCCGCACTCTCACGCTCGCTTGTTGCAGACGAGTTACCGTAGAATGAATAAAACAAGTCTCTGCCTGCCCCTGCTGAATTACTGATCTAAATTCAGTGTCGTCCGTGAATTTGCGTTCCAATCATCGCCAAAAACGATTGGGCACGTCGCGCGTTGACTTGCCTTGTTACTAACCATAAGATGAACGCACAATTCCAACATATCCGCATGATTGACAAAATTCTCGGCCACTACCGGGTTCTCGAGAAGATAGGCGCCGGCGGTATGGGCGTGGTCTATCGCGCGCACGACGAGCGGTTGGACCGTGACATTGCTCTGAAAGTGCTGCCCACGGGCGCCCTTGCGGATGACGGGGCACGCCGCCGCTTCCGCAAAGAAGCCCAGTTGCTCGCGAAGCTTACGCACCCGAACATCGCAATGATCTTCGACTTCGACACGCAGGACGGTGTGGATTTTCTGGCCATGGAGTACGTCGCCGGGCAATCCTTGGCGCAGAAGCTGAATGACGGCGTAATGACCGAAAAGGAGACGGTCAAGCTCGGAGCGCAGGTGGCTGCGGCTCTCGAGGAGGCTCACGAACAGGGCATCATTCATCGCGACCTGAACCCTCGCAACATTCTGGTCACGCCGAAGGGCCAAGCGAAGGTGCTCGATTTCGGCCTGGCCAAGTTGCTGCGGGGACCGAACGCCACTGAAGCAACGCAGAGTTTCGCTGAGACGGAAAGTATCGCAGGAACACTGCCGTACATGGCGCCAGAGCAATTGCGAGGTGAAGCCCTCGATGGGCGCACGGACATTTATGCGATGGGTTGCACGTTCTATGAAATGGCGGCCGGGCGCCGGCCGTTTGTCGAGGATTCGGCTCCGCGCCTCACGGATGAGATCCTGCATCAGACCGCGGTAAGCCCGCGCGCCTTGAACTCTCGCGTCTCCTCACAATTCGAGACCATCATCCTGAAGTGCCTGGAGAAAAATCCGGAGGATCGCTATCAATCGGCAAAAGAATTGAGTATCGATCTGCGGCGGTTGGGCACACAAAGCTCGGCCGCAGTAATGGCGGTAGCACAGACGAAGCCGAGCCGCAAGCAGGCACCGCGGCCTCGCATGGCGATTGGAGCTTTTGCCGGCGTACTCTCCCTCGCCGCGTTGCTGATCGCGCTGAATGCGGGCGGGATGCGCGATCGCCTGCTCGGAAAAACGGGCGTACAGCATATCCGCTCGCTGGCCGTGTTGCCGCTCGAAAACCTGTCGCACGAAACTAGCCAGGAATATTTCGCGGACGGGATGACCGAACAGCTGATCACCGACCTCGCGCAGATCAGCGCTCTGAAAGTGATATCGCGAACGTCAGTGATGCAATACAAGGGAGTGCGCAAGCCGCTGCCGCAGATCGCCCAGGAACTCGGCGTGGACGCGGTGGTGGAAGGCTCGGTGCAGCGTTCAGGAGATCGCGTGCGTATCACTGCCCAGCTGATTGATGCGCGAGCCGACCAACATCTCTGGGCACGCAGCTACGAGCGCGACCTGCGCGATGTGCTGGCCTTGCAAGATGAAGTAGCGGGAGCCATCGCGAATGAACTCAAGATTGAGTTAGCCTCTCAAGGCCAACCGCGCCCTGCCGCCAGGGCTGTAGACCCTCAGGCGTACGAAGCTTACCTCAAGGGACGCTACTACTCGAGCAAGCGGACGGAGAAGGATGTGAAGGAGAGCGTCGGGTACTTCCAGCAGGCAATTGACAAGGATCCGAACTACGCCCCTGCTTACTCAGGGATGGCCGACGCGTACGCTCTGCTGGGATACCGGGGCGAACTGCCATCAAAAGAGGCGCTCTCAAGAGGCAAGGCAGCTGCGCTAAAAGCTCTCGAACTGGATGACTCTCTCGCCGAGGCTCATGCGTCGCTCGCGTTTATTGCGGAGACGCTTGAATGGGACTGGCCGACTGCCGAGCGCGAATACAAGCGCGCCCTTGAACTGAACCCTGGTTACGCTACCGCCCACAACTGGTATGCAGGCTACCTGATGTACCTTGGCCGGTTTGAAGAAGGGATCACAGAAGCCAAACGCGCTCGTGAACTCGACCCGCTTTCTCTCGCCATCAACAATGCCCTGGGCGGTAGATTGCTTCTCGCCGGGAAGCAGACTGAAGCCGTCGAACAAATTCAGAAAACTCTCGAGATGGACCCGAACTTTGCTCCGGCTCATAACCAGCTGGGATGGACCTACCTGAGACAGGGCAAGAATGAGGAAGCCATCGCAGAGTTTCAGAAAGGAGTGGCTCTTTCTGGAAGCGACCCTGACGAATCGGTAGACCTCGGTTACGCCTATGCGGTGGCGGGTAAGAAGGATGAGGCGAAGAAAATCCTCGCGACATTAAAGAAAAAGCGCGAGCACAGTTTCGTCTCGCCCGCATCTATGGGAATTATTTCTGGAGCCTTGGGCGAGAAGGACGAAGCCTTCGCGTGGCTGGAAAAGGCTTACGAGGTACGAGACCCACAGCTGACTTACCTCAAGGTGGGGCCGAAGTTTACTCCCCTCCGCTCCGACTCCCGCTACCAGGACTTGTTGCGCCGTATGGGGCTTCCCGCCTAGGCCGCACACGCCCCACAGAGGGAGGCATCTCGATTTTCTGAAGCGAGATCGCTGCATCTCTTCGATTTGCGCCTGCGCTTCGTGATAGGGTAGACCGCTGAAAATGCCAGGATACGGTCCGCCGTTGAAGTTCTACAATTCCCGCCGCAACCGCAAGCTTAGGTCCGCCAGGATAGCCGGAGCGCTGCTAGCGAGCGCCATTGCTGGCTTCTTCTCCCCGGCTGCGCGTGCACAGCAGACTCATGCTGCGGAGACGCCAGTCGTAGTCCAGCCGGGCGCGCCGGGAAAACCTAGCAGGACGCTGCCGGAAACGACAAGAGCCACACTGCCGCAGCCGTCGCAGGCGGACGTGGAGTTCATGCAGGGCATGATCATGCATCATTCGCAGGCGGTGGAGATGACGGCGCTGATTCCGTCGCACACCGAGAACAAAGATTTGCGCTCGCTCGGCGCGCGAATCAGCAGCTCGCAATCGGACGAGATCAAATTTATGCGGCGGTGGCTGGCGACTCGCGGAGAACCGCTGTCCATGGCGATGCCGGAAATGCCGGACGCAAAAATGCCCGACATGGACAAACCCGCGGATCATTCATCATATTCGATGGCTCTTATGCCCGGCATGCTGACCGCTGAGCAGATGGACGCGCTGAGGAAGGCGAAAGGCGCGGAGTTCGATCGCCTCTTTTTGACGGGAATGATTCAGCACCACAATGGCGCGCTGATCATGGTGAAGGATTTGTTCGATACGCCGGGCGCAGGGCAGGATGCCGAGTTGTTCAACTTTGCGACCGATGTAGACACCGGGCAACGAGCCGAAATCAGAATTATGCAGTCTATGCTGGATAAGGATCAGCCGGAGCGGGTGAAGAAGCCTTCAGAGGAGAAATGATGAACCGATTGCAGCGTGTTGCTTTGCATCTGGCCTGCGTGATTGTGGCCGCGATTCTTTTGTGCCCTCGTGTGAGCGCGCAGGAGCAAAAGCCTGCGCCCCAGCAGCCTGCACCGCAGGCCTCTGAGCCTCAAGCCGCTCAAGGGCAGGATGACGACGACAAGAATCCATTTATGCCGGAGCCGGCTGGACCTCTACCGGCGGGAATGACGGGATCGGATGTGAACGACCCGCGCGCCAAGCTCACGCCTGGGCTGTATGACGCCGGTGAAACGTCGATGGGCGTAAAGCATCTCTTGCTACTCAAGAAGCCTGACGCTTTTCAGCTGGGCGCCACCGATCCTGACGATCCGAAAGTGGCGAAGACGATCGGCCAAATGGGCCTGCCTATTCCCCTCTCGAAAATCCCCAAGCCGCTGCAAATCGTGATCGCGCAACTCGCGTTCGGGAATTCGGACCTGGCATTCGAGGGTAAACACTTATTCCAGGGAAATTTTTATGGCGTGAACATTTTCGACGTGTCCGATCCAGCCAAAGCAACTTTGCTGACGACGATGGTGTGCCCCGGCGGGCAGGGTGATGTGTCGGTGTACCAGAATCTGTTGTTCATGTCCGTAGAAATGCCGAATGGACGGCTGGATTGCGGCACGCAGGGATTTCCGCCGGCGCCTCCGCCACCTCCTCCGGTTCCGGGGCAGAAAAAAGTACGTCGCCCGCCTCCGCCGGAGAAGGACCGTTTTCGCGGCGTGAGAATCTTCGACATTTCCGACATTAAGAATCCAAAGCAAGTGGCGGCGGTGCAGACTTGCCGCGGATCGCATACTCATACGCTGGTGCTCGATCCCAACGACAAAAACAACGTCTACATCTACGTGTCCGGAACATCGTTCGTTCGCCAAACGGAAGAGCTGGCCGGCTGCTCGGGCGAAGCTCCTGACAAAGACCCCAATACGGCGCTGTTTCGCATCGACATAATCAAAGTTCCAGTGGCGGCTCCGCAAGACGCGAAAATCGTCTCGAGCCCTCGTTTGTTCATGGATGCGCGAACCGGCGCGCTGAACGGCTTGAACAATGGCGGCAGCCATGGCGACGAGAAAGAAAAGAAGCCTGCGGACACTGACCAGTGCCATGACATAACGGTTTACACAGCGATCGGCCTCGCGGCGGGCGCGTGCTCGGGCAATGGAATTCTGCTCGATATCAAAGATCCCGTCCATCCGAAGCGAGTGGACGCAGTGAACGATCCTAACTACTCCTACTGGCACTCGGCTTCATTTTCGAATGACGGCACCAAAGTCGTCTTCACCGACGAATGGGGCGGCGGCCTCGGCGCGCGCTGCCGTGCCAACGACCCCAACAAGTGGGGCGCGGATGCCATCTTCCATCTGAAGGACGATAAGCTCAGCCTCGCGAGCTATTACAAATTGCCGGCGGCGCAAGGCGACACGGAAAATTGCGTAGCGCACAACGGCTCGCTGGTTCCGGTGCCGGGCCGCGATATCGAAGTGCAGGCCTGGTATCAAGGCGGCATTTCGTTGGTGGACTTCACCGACGCGGCTCATCCGATGGAGATTGCCTACTTCGACCGCGGGCCGATTGATCCGAACATGCTGGTGCTTGGCGGCTACTGGTCGGCCTACTGGTACAACGGCAATATCTACGGTTCGGAAATTGCGCGCGGGCTCGACGTCTTTGAACTTTCGCCGACGAAGTTCCTCACCCAGAACGAAATCGACGCGGCGAAGACCGTCCAAGTGGCTGCGTTGAACGTCCAGAACCAGCAGAAGATCGAATGGCCTGCAAAGTTGGTCGTGGCAAAGGCTTACCTGGATCAACTGGAACGGTCACAGGCTTTGCCCGCAGACCAAATCGCATCTCTCCGGAAGGCAATCCAAAGCGCGGAGACATCGCACATGAGCAAAAGTAACGTGGCGAAGTTGAAGGTCATGGCGCCATCAGTGGAGAAGGGCGCTGCCGCGGCGAAGAGTCCAGCCGACGCCAAACGGCTGAACGCTCTGGCGCAAATCTTGAAGCAGCCAGCAGCATAATCAGATCGGAACTGGTCTTCGACGATTTCTCTCGCGCACCCTTGGCGGGCTAATGCTTCGGAATCGCGCTCGTTGTTGTCGGCGATTCGTGCATGCTGAGGATGTACCACCGATTTTCGCTTTTGCGGCAGAGCATCATTCCGCGTCCGGCGAAGTGGAACGTCGGTGATTCGAGCGTGTAATCGTAGGCACTCCAGACGATGTCGCCAACGACGCGCTGATCGTTCATGGTCATCGACATGTGCACGTGCGGACGCATATTGAAGTACTGCTCGCGGAAATAGTTGGCCGCCTCATCCCTGCCGCGATACTCCGCTTCGGGCAAACTCAACACAAAATCGCGATCGAAGCAGAATGCCAGCCCAATCGCGTCGGCGTCGTTGAACGCCTCTGAACACGATTCCATCGAGCGCTCCATATCCGCAATCAGCGAAAGCTCGGATGAATTGGGGGGTGGCACGCCGAGCCGGGCGACGCTGCGTTGCAAATCAATTGTTACACCCAGCTGTTCCAGAAGATCGACGCCGAGAATTCCATCGATGGGTCCGCCGCACGCTTTTGCGATGGCACTCAGGTCGATGGCAGGCAGCTTGAGATTTTGTAGATGATGGCCGCCCAAACTCAGCTCGCTCACCACCACTTCGCGTGCGCTTAAAGAAGTGGTTTTATTCCAGGATTGAACGCGGACGTCCGTAGAGCGCCCGCTCTTGAATGATTTCTGATTGAGCATCGATGTGGCGGCGGTGTCCACAAGGAATCGCTTCGTGGCTTTATTCACTTCTACGATTGCCACCGGCAAGCGATCGCAGCGCTGGAGAGGAATTTCAGATTCAGCAGGCGGCGTTTGCGCGCGAAGTGACGGCACCGCGAACAAACAAACGAGAGCTGCGCTCACAAACATGAGCCCGCCTCGTTGAATTCGCATTATCGCCTCGCGTGTGGCTCGGTAACCTGATCGATCCGTTCAAGAATTGCCCTGCGGATGCGGCGAAACGCGCTATCGTCGCGGAAAAGGCGCGACGCCCAGTTCGCTCCCAAAGCCAGCGACTGAATTTCGAATACGAAGTCGCGCGCGACCACATCCTTTCTGATTTCTCCCGCATTTTGCGCGTCGCGGAGCGCCTGCTCGAGCGTCGCGAGCCATCGCTTTATCGATTCCGCAATCAGGTCGCGCACTTTGCCGGGCCGGTCGTCGAATTCGAGCGACGCGGCCGCGAAAAAACATCCGCCAGGGAAAACTTTATCTTCGGCATAGCCGAGCCAGTTCCCGCAGAGAGTTCGCAGGCGCGCGAGCCCATGTGCTTCAAACGCAGGCCGAATGACTGTCTCCACGAAAATACGACCGGCCTCCTGCACGACGGCGCACTGAAGGTCTTCTTTCGAACCAAAGTGAGCGAAAAGGCCGCTCTTGCTGATCTTCAGAGAGGTGGCGAGTTTGCCGATGGTGAGCCCTTCGAGACCTTCAAGCGAAGCGAGATTCACCGCTCTCTGCAGAATCGCGCCGCGAGTCTTAATTCCGCGCGCACGCCTGTGCTGCACCGCTCCCGAAATGACGGCCGGCGCGGCGGGTGTAAGCGGTTGCCTCGAACGGTCGAGCCGACGAGGACGTGAGCGTTTGGGCATGTCAAGATAATAGCACGACCGTTCGTTCTATTACAAAGTTATATTGCGAGATGATTCGCCGAGAACACCACCGCTTCCCCGGTCCTTCCGCGGATCGCGCAACCGTTTTGAAACTGTTGGCCCTTATCTTCTTTGCTTCACCCTGTGACTTTCAGCGCAGTCCGAAATGCCGCTGGCTGCTAACATTGGCTCACGCGGCCCCCTTCACCGCCTGAAACCCCGACAAAATGATCCTCGACGAATGGCTTCCAAAATCGGTTCAGTGCCTCAGAAATTACAACGGGCGAAAATTTGCCGCGGACGTTGTTGCCGGAGTCACAGTCGGCCTGGTTGCGCTTCCACTCGCAATGGCTTTCGCAATCGCTTCCGGCGTGCCCCCGCAAGCCGGTCTCTACACGGCGATCATTGCCGGCTTTTTGATTTCCGCATTGGGAGGCTCCACAACTCAGATCGGCGGGCCCACTGGGGCTTTCGTTGTAGTTGTTTACGGCATCGTGGCAAGGCACGGTTTGGACGGCTTGTACATGTGCACGCTGATGGCCGGCGTGCTGCTGGTAATTCTCGGAATCACCGGGCTCGGCAGCGCAGTAAAATTTATTCCGCGGCCCGTGGTAGTGGGGTTCACAAACGGAATCGCTGTAATTATCGCCAGCACGCAAATCAAGGATTTCTTCGGGCTGAAAGTTGATAAAGTCCCCGGCGATTTTC
Organism: uncultured Acidobacteriota bacterium; assembly: GCA_963767205.1. Classification (GTDB taxonomy): domain Bacteria; phylum Acidobacteriota; class Terriglobia; order Acidiferrales; family UBA7541; genus Palsa-295. Next base: position 197,842 of record CAVYDF010000008.1, on the reverse strand, counting down.
TGGCCCGCATGGAAACTCTTGTCCGGAATTTCCGAACGCTTTCGCTGCCCGAAACAGCTCTCGGTGTGCTCGCTCTCGCGCTAATTCTTGGTTTCGCGCGCTATGTGAAAAAAGTGCCAGGCTACATCGTGGCGCTATTCATCGGAACGGCGATCGTCGCCATTTTCAAGCTGCCGGTTGAAACGATCGGCACGCGCTTCGGAGGAATTCCGTCTGGCTTGCCGAAATTGCAGGTACCGCAATTTCGTTTTGACTTGCTGCGACCGCTGATTTCGCCGGCCGTCACCGTCGCAATGCTCGGAGCGATCGAATCGCTGATGTCCGCGGTGGTTTCCGACCGCATGAGCGGAGGCAAACACAATCCGAACGTCGAACTCGTAGCGCAGGGCGTCGCCAACATTTTTTCGCCGCTCTTCGGAGGTTTGCCGGCCACCGGCGCGATCGCTCGCACGGCGACGAATATTCGCTCGGGCGCCAAAACGCCGGTTGCCGGAATGATTCACGCGCTCACGCTGCTCGCGATCGTGCTATTCGCCGCGCCGCTCGCGCGATTTATTCCGCTGGCAGTGCTCGCCGCGATTCTCTTCGTGGTCTCTTACAACATGGGCGAGTGGAGAGAAATTCCAGAGTTGCTGAAGCTGTCGCATCTGGAAATCGGGACGTGGGCGGTTACGTTTCTATTGACTGTATTCGCCGATCTTACCGTAGCGGTGGAGGTCGGGATGATACTCGCTGCGCTTGTGTTCATCCGCAAGGTTACGTCGACAACGACCGTCTCCCAGGTGACCGAAGAATATGTCCGTGAAGGTTACGCGCACATGCTGCAGCACAAAGAAATCCCGGCGTACGTGACGATTTTCCGCATTCACGGGCCATTTCTTTTCGGAGCAACCGACAAGATTGAAGAAATCTTCGCGCAGATCGAGGAATTGCCGCCGATCGTGATTCTGCGTCTGCGAAACATGACCGCAATTGACGCCACCGGCCTGCAAGCCCTGGAAAAACTTGCGGACGTGGTGCACAGCTCCGGCAGAGGGCTCATCCTGTGCGGCGCGCGCGAACAGCCGGCGCGGCTGATGAAGCAGGCTGAGTTCGAGCAGCACGTTGGATCTGAAAACATTTGCCGCAGCGTGGAAGAAGCTCTGGAGCGAGCGAAGCAGCTCCACGCGGAGATGGCGCCGCAGGGTGTAGGGTCAGTCATTTCGTAAAGTTAAGAGAAACCGGAATGAGCAGCAAATAGTTCGCAGGCTGGACTCAAGCTTCGCTGGTTATGCGTTCGACTCCTGCGGATTCGGCGCTTCTTTGGCGGTCTTGGAGCCCTCGTCGCGCGCGCGCTTCTTCTGCAGATATTCCCGCCAGGTAAGGTAAATCAAGATGAGATCGAAGATCGTAAGCAACACCAGAAAAATCGAATGCGTGTGCGTGAATCGATGCATCTGGTACACGCAAAACACGCCGAACACGACCATCGTCAGCGGATAGGCCCACAATTTGTTCATCCAGAGGCCGGCTACCAGCAAGGCTTTCGAGAGCCCGTGCGTGATCAGATAGATCGAAGCGAATTCTCTCCCGCCGTTCGCGAGGGATTGAGTCCAATGAAAAAGGTGGGCGACGATAACTTCGTCGTACTTGCCCGGCAGGTCGTGCAGTGCGGCAACCCGGAGGAATTCGCTCATGGCGCTCGGCTTGATAAACCAGATCAGCACGCCGCCGATGCATTCGAGCACGCCGTCGAATCCCTTGATCGCAATTCCGGCCTGGAAACTCTTATCGAGGAGTGATCCGCCAAGTTTCAAATGAATCCCGTCAGGTTGCGTGTTCGAGCGATTTCAGTTCTTCGCGGAGGTAGTCTCGCCAACTTTCGGGCAGGGCTTCCAGATTCGCTGCGCGTTTCAAAAGATTAGCATCTTTACCGCCATCTCTGTAGAGGGTGTTGATCTCGGCGATACTGATTCTTTCGGGGTCTTCGTGGATTCTTTGCGATTGCGTCGCCCGCTCTTACGATTCCTTGCTGCTCCACCGCAAGATAAAATCCGGATCGTCCATTCGTGAGCATGCGTTTCAACATGTCATCGCGCTGGAATTTGAGCGCGAGTTTATAGCACGGCGTTCGCGGTTGGGTGACCATCACGATTGCTTCGCCGATGCGAAATTTGTCGCCGATATGAATCTCGTGTTCGATCATTCCTTCCGTCGTGAGATTCTCGCCGAACATCCCCCACGGAAGCACGATTTCCGCTAATTCGCTCTTCCAGAGCGGATAGTGCTCGGATGGGTATGCATAAACCGCTTTGGCGGGGCCGCCATGCACGGTCAAGTCAGCCTGGCGGTCGCCGTCGAGATTCAAGCGTCGCATCATCACAGGTCCGTCGATTGGTTCTTTGAAGATTCCGGTGCGGATTTCGTGGCCCTTCCAGACCACGGTGCGCGGCACGGCCACGTTGAGCGAGACAACTTCATTGCGATATCCTTGCGGTTCTTGTCGTCTTCAAATCGTGCCTCGAAGGCAAGGCGCACAGGCAAGAGTGCCTGTGCCACTGAAAGGCCGGTCACCTCACTGCCTGCAATCCAGCACCGCCGCGCCGTTGATGCGATCCGCCTTCAGATCATTCAGGGCGCGGTTGGCTTCGCGCAGTGGAAATAGAGTGACCTCGCTGCGGATCGGAATTTCGGCCGCGACGCGGAGGAAATCCTTGCCGTCGTTGCGCGTGTTGTTCGCAACGCTGCGGATCACGCGCTCTTCGTAAAGCAAATCGTAGTCAAATTCCGGAATCGGGCTCATGTGAATTCCGCCGAGGACCAACACTCCAGCTTTCTTCAGCGCCTTGAGCGCCGGGGGAACCAATTCACCCGCGGGCGCAAACATGATGGCCGCATCAATCTTGTCCGGAGGCGCGTCAGCGGCTTCGCCCACCCACACGGCGCCCAACTTGCGAGCCAAGCTCCTGATGTTTTTTGCCGCGTGTTGCCGCATAAACTTCCGCGCCCCAGTGTCGCGCCACTTGAATTGCCACATGCCCGGCCGCACCAAAGCCGTAGAACGCGAGGCGTCCGCCTTTTTTGATTCCCGAAATTCGCAGGCAGCGGAAACCAATAATTCCGGCACAGAGAAGAGGAGCGGCCTGTAGATCGTCAAAGTTCTCTGGAATCTCGTACACAAAATCCTCGCGCGCGACGGCGTACTCCGCGTATCCGCCATCGACGGTGTAGCCGGTGAACTCGGGATGGTCGCAGAGATTTTCCATTCCCGCGCGGCAGTATTCGCAAGTCTGATCCGTGCTATGAAGCCACGCAATTCCCACGCTCGCGCCGGCGCGAAAACGCCGGGCCCCTTCGCCGCATTTCTCGACTGTGCCAACCACTTGGTGCCCGGGAATCACAGGGGATTTTCGAGGCGGCAATTCGCCTTCGACGACGTGCAAATCGGTGCGGCATACGCCGCAAAAATTCACGCGGACCAGCACTTCGCCCTTCCCGGGTTGCGGAATCGGGGACGTCAGCAAATTCCAGAGGATTCGTTTCAATCGGCGCTGCGGCCCGCAGTACGCACGCTTTCATTTTTCGGTCCTTCGTTTTTCAATCCCGCGTCTTCGGAAACGTTCAGCGCGATGGCAGACCAATCGAGATCGCCACGGCCTTTGGCAACTGCCGAAACCCAGCGGTCATGCAACAGGCTGCCGAGCGGCAAGGGTGTGGTGCTGGCGGCGGCCATCTGCAAAATCAGATTGACGTCCTTCAACCCCAGCGTAAGCCGGAATCCGGCGGGTTCGAAGCGCTGTTCCGCTATCTGGTTGGCGTAACCGGCATGCAGAGGGGAAAATTTGCCGATCATCTCCGCGACGGCTTTCTTGCTCACGCCGCTCTTTTCCGCCAGAGTCAACATTTCCGCGAGCGTCTCGATGGTTGCGGCCACCATAAAATTGCCGCACAGCTTCACCACGTTGGCCGCGCCGGGATCCTCACCGAAATCGAACAGGCCCTGGCCGATGGCATTTTGAATCGGCTCGACGCGCTGCCTGGCGGCGGCCGGACCCGAGGCACAAACCCACAGACGCTTTGCCGCAGCAGCATCGGGACGGCCGAACACGGGCGAGGCCACATACGCGACTTGATGTTTGGCATGATGCTCGGCCAGGCTGCGGGCAGTAGCGGGCGAGATCGTGCTAAGCGACACGTGAATTCCTCCGGGGCCGAGGCGTTCGACGAACGAGCCGCTCGCCAAGGCACAAATCTTCCAGTGCGCGGTCGTCCGCCACCATCGTCACGACGATCCCGCCGGGCTGCGCGACATCCGCCGGTTTCGGAGCAAGCGTGGCGCCTTTTTCGACGAGCGGCTGCGGCTTTTGCAGTCGTTCGGTTGTATACCCGCAGACCATAGCCAGCCTTCAGCAGATTCGCAGCAATCGGCGCTCCCATGTTTCCCAACCCTATGAATCCAAGTGTCTCTGGCATTGTGGATGTCCTCCGTCGGACGCTTATTTGCTGAGCAGTTCGCTATTCAATGGATGCGCCGCACGATTAGTATGACTCATTTCCGGACGATCGGTGGCAGCGAGCCGAAGGCCTCAGCATCGCGCTTCCGTGATTTAATGTCCCGGGGGCAGCGATGGCGAAAAAGAGTTTCAAGCAGCTTTCCGAACGGGAAATTCTGGCGCTGGCGATTTTTCTCGAGGAAGAAGACGGGCGCGTTTACGGCGATTTCGCTGACGGGCTTCGCGAGACGTATCCAGCCACCGCCAAGATGTTCGAGGAAATGCAGGCCGAGGAGTCGGGGCACCGGCAAGCGCTGTTCGAGCTTTATCGCCAGAAATTCGGCGAACACATCCCGTTGATTCGCAGGCAGGATGTAAAAGGTTTCATCGAACGGCGTCCTGAATGGCTCGTGCGCCCGCTGGGAATCCAGAATGTCCGCAAGCAGGCGGAGGTGATGGAACTCGAAACGCGGCGCTTCTACGAGCGCGCTATCAACCAGGTGACGGATGCTTCGATTCGCAAGCTTCTGGGCGACCTGGCGGAGGTCGAGCGGCAGCATTACGCCAAAGCTGGGTCGCTCAAAGAGGATCAAGTCACCACGGGCGCCCATGACGAGGAAGAAAAGGCGGGCCGGCGAATGTTCATGCTCCAGATTATTCAGCCGGGGCTTGCGGGCCTGATGGACGGCTCGGTTTCCACGCTGGCGCCGATCTTTGCGGCGGCGCTCGCGACACATAGCAGTTGGGACGCATTTCGCGTCGGGCTGGCTGCATCGCTCGGCGCCGGGATTTCGATGGCATTTGCTGAGGCGCTCTCCGATGATGGCTCGCTCACAGGGCGAGGCCGGCCGGTGATCCGTGGGCTTGTGACAGGCCTGATGACGGCGGCGGGGGGAATCGGACACACGCTGCCATTTCTCATCACGAATTTTCATGCGGCACTCGTCGCGGCCATGGTCGTAGTGGCGATCGAGCTGGCGATTATCAGCTACGTCCGGCATCGCTATATGGACACGCCACTTTTCGCGTCGTCGCTGCAAGTCGTAGTGGGTGGCGGTCTGGTGTTTGCTGTGGGGATCATAATCGGGAGCTCGTGATTACAAAGGAGCCGTTGATGATGAATCGGACCGTAGTGGGATTCGCCCTGGCGTTGTTTTGCGCACCGCTCGCTTGCGCTCAAAATGTGGTGAAGTATCACACGACGATGGGCGACGTGAAGTACACGTACAACAGCACGTCGGCGCCGGTTGCAAAGCTAGCTCCCGGAGATATTCTCGAAACGAACACGGTGGACGCGTTTGGCAACGCGATTCAAAAGCCAGGCGACACGCTCGCCCTCGTAAAAGGCGACAACCCACTGAGCGGCCCCTTTTACGTGGAGACCGCAGAGCCGGGCGACACACTCGCGATTGAATTTCTCAAGATGGATGTGGACTCCTCGCAAGGCGTTGGCGCGTTCGCTCCGGGGTTCGGAGCGCTCAACGAGACTTTCTACACGCCGATGGTCCATCCTCCGCTGCCGGAACGTATTTGGTTCTATCCGATCGACAATGCGGCGGGCACCACCACGTTTCACGCTCTCGACTCAAATTTTTCCGTGAAGTTCCCGCTGCATCCGTTCCTGGGTTGCATCGGAGTGGCACCCGCAGGCGGCGAGGCTCGCAGTTCAGTGGTACCGGCTGAGTTTGGCGGCAACATGGACGCACCGGAAGCGAGCGTAGGCAATACGCTCTACCTTCCCGTGAATGTTCGCGGCGCGTTGCTCTATATGGGTGACGGCCACGCAGCTATGGGCGACGGAGAAGTTGCAGGCACAGCGGTTGAGGTCCCGCTGCGAGTTCGCATGCGCGTTTCCGTGATTAAGGGTAAGAAGATCGATTGGCCACGCTTCGAAAACGCCGACGAAATCATGGCCGCCGGAATCTACCGCCCGCTCGACGATTCGCTGCGGATCGCGTTCACGCAATTGATTAGCTGGATTCATGCCGACTACGGACTTTCGGAGCTCGACGCGTATGAACTGCTTTCAAAAGTGGCCAAGATTCACGTAACGGAGATGGTGGATCCGAACTACGTGATCATCGCGAAGATTGACAAGAAGTACCTGCCAGCCAAGATTCACTAAACGAACCTTATCGAATGGTCGGTAGCGGCAGGCCAATTGTGTCGATTAGACCAAATTTCTAATCGAGACACCGCGATTAAAAATCTCCGTATCAAGCTTAAATACATGCACTTGCAAATTTCTAATCGAGACAAAAAGGCCTTTTCGTTATGGGTTGGCTTGTGAGAAGGAGCCAGCGCACGCGCCACTTTCATAAAAGGGCGACTAACCTTTGCGGCGAGCCGCTTTTCTGCCGTCTTCGATTCGACGCCATGCTTCCGCAGGCCCTTTCACGTCGAGAATTCGATACTTCTTCCCCAGATGCCTGTGGTAATTGACGAAGAACTCTTCCAGTTCCTCCACGAACTTCTTACCTAAATCGCGGACGTGCTTGATGTGAGCGTAGCTGTGATTTTCTTCCTCAACGCCGACGATCCGGTCGTTGCGCTGTCCTTTCTTTTTCTTGCCTTGCTCGCCTTCTATCACTCCGACCACACGGCACTTCACAAGCACGCCCGGAAAAGCCGGCTCATCCATCAGCACCAGAACGTCTGTGGGATCACCATCCTCTGCTTTTGTGGAGGGAATAAAGCCGAAGTCGTATGGAAAGGTCATGCCGGCAGGAAGCACCTTCGCGAGCGCGAACACCTCTTGCTCCGGGTCAAACGCGAATTTATTGCGGCTGCCTTTGGGGGTTTCGATGATGACCTGGATCCGATTCTCGAGGTCTTTATCGAATGACGCCAGACGTGTCGGGTCGGCAAGCACGCCTTGTTTTATTTTTGTGGGCATGATCAGCCGTTACTGGACGAATTGTCTGCGGATTTCAAGGTTCCAGAATTTTGCATGCGGGACTCTCTCGCACTTAGGGCCTTGATGCCAATTCCAAATCGTACCTAGCGCTCTCCGCAGCGTCGATACAGGGAAAGACGTACTTTGCAGGTTAGATGCTTCTCAGGAAGCGGCGGTACCCGCAGGCACGGAAGTGTATTGCGAAGCGATACGGGAGCCAGTACTCTTAAACCTAGCGAAATCGATTTTTGCTGGACGAAATGGGGAGGAAACAGTGGCTAAGACATTCGAGGTGGAGATCAAGTTTGAGGATCGCGAGAAAGGGCCGGGAACCCTAGCGGGAAAAGCCATCGTTACGGCCGGCAGCATGGCTGCGGCGATCGGCAAGGGTGTCCGCGAGATTCTCGATAAGATGGATCGGAAGCAGAATTTCGACATGCAGAAACACGGCGTCGAGATTTCGGTGCGATCCTCGTCGGAAGCTGGCGAAGAGGAAAAGTCCGACGAAGCGGCAGCCGGAGCTTAGCACCACATTATTTGTTCTCTTCGCATATTGCCGGCGCAGCGCTGACCCACTCGGCCCGCCGGCCATATGCAGCCTCATTACTACCCTGATCCCCATTCTCCGTATAGCCTTGCGATTGGCTCGCGACTCCTCCTGCCCCCCAGGCGAGGACACGAGCAGACGCGTTGACATGCGGGCGCGTCGCACCTAGAATCGCGGCCTAAATCGCGCTAGTTCGCGACGGAGACCGCCATCGCTCCCGGCCTGACCAAACCCAAGATTGCAATCGTGGATGACGACACAGCGCTACGCTCGAAGATTGCCTCGGCGCTGCGCTCGGATTTTGAGGTTCTCGAGGGAGAAGATTACGACGCAGCGGTAAAGCTGCTGGAAGAGCGCGAACTGGACGTGTTGCTGCTGGGGTTGCCCATCGCGTCTGGCGGCGTGCGGGAGTGCACGGAACTGCTGTCAAGGCTGGACGGAAGCAACATTGACACGCTGGTGATCGTATTGAGTTCCGATGAAAAGAAATCCACAGCGCTGAAGGTGATTGACGCGGGATCCTACGATTACTTCATCAAGCCAATCGATACAGACGTATTGCGGCATCTGCTCGAGCGCGCGGTGGAAAAGCTGCACATCCAACGCGAGAACCGCTTGCTGCGCGAAGAGATCAGCCGGAAAAATGCGCTCGGCGACCTGATCGGGACAACGGACTCGATGAGGCACGTGTTCGACTCGATCAAGCGGATGGCACGGGCGACAACGAACGTGATCATTCGGGGCGAAAGCGGCGTTGGCAAGGAGCTGGTCGCACGGGCGCTGCATGAGCAAAGTCCCCGGCGTAACCGGGCGTTCGTGAGCGTGAACTGCGCGGCGTTGCCCGAAGGGCTGATGGAAGCCGAGCTCTTCGGCTATGAAAAGGGCGCATTCACGGGGGCCGTGGGGACCAAAGAAGGCCGTGTCGAATTGGCACACCAGGGAACGCTGTTCCTGGATGAGATCGCTACGCTAACGCCGCCACTGCAGAGCAAGCTGCTGCGGGTGCTGGAAGACCGGTCGCTGACCAGGTTGGGCGGAAAGAAGCAGATCAAGGTGGATTTCCGGCTGATCAGCGCGACGAACGAGGATCTGGAAGAGATGGTGCGAGAGAACCGGTTCCGCGAGGACCTGTATTACCGCATCCACGTGGTGCCGATTTTCGTCCCGGCGTTGCGCGAACGCGTGGAAGATATCCCGGTGCTGGCCGAGTATTTCGTCAGCGTCTATTGCGCGGCCAACAGCTTTCCGGCTAAGCGAATCGGGGACGACGCAATGCAGGCGTTGAAAAAGTACCCGTGGCCGGGAAATGTTCGTGAGCTCGAAAACGCGATTCAGCGGCTGGTAATCATGACGGACGACGAGATTATCGGTCTGAAGGACCTTCCGCCGGACATCGTTCAGGCGACCGGAAGGGATCGCAGGCCAAGAGCGCTGGGAGCAGGGATCAACTTGGATAAGGAGCTCGAGGCGTACGAGCGAAGGTGGGTGAATGAAGCGCTGGAGCAAGCCAAACAAGTGAAGTCGGAGGCAGCGCGGCTCCTTGGGGTTGATCGAAACCGGATGAACTACCTGTGCCGCAAGTACAATGTCTAGCGCCATGTTCAAACTTTCATCGTGCGCTGACTAACTTGACGCCGATTCCAGAGCATAGGCAACATGCAGGGACTGGAATCCTCGAAAAACGACGTGGTTTGGACGTGCTAGACTCCCTGTGACTGCAATGCGACATCCTGCAAGCCCCAAATCCATCCAACTTGGTTCCCGCTTCGACCGCATCTTGTGGAATTGCCGGATGCGAGAGCACGCCGACTCGATATGGCGCGTCAAGCCGGGGAGCCGAGCGTGAAAGTGCCCTGGGAGGCGGGGCGCGTTCTGACTTCAGAGGAGTGGGAAGGCTATTGCAAAACGGTGATCTCCGATTGCATCGACTGCGGTTTTAGCCCGGGAGAGTTTCGCTCGTGGGGTTCGGATTTTGCGCTGCTCCTGAAGCCCGGCGAGTGGCTGAGACTTGCGAATGTAGCAGAGCAACTGACCCGGGAAATGCTGGCCGCCGAACAAGAGTTGGCTTCGAGACCTGATCTCCACCGCCTGCTCGGTTTACCCTCGAGCATCCGAAGAGTGATGGAAAAATGCGGCCCGCGTTGCCAGCCCAAGAGCGCGGCAAGGCTCGTACGTTTCGATTTTCACTTCACAAAAGAGGGCTGGCTTCTGTCAGAAGGGAATACAGATGCACCCGGTGGGTTCGAAGGATTTGGCTTTACGAAAGCGATGAGTTCGTACTATCCGGGATTCTCAGCTCCTCCCAACCCCATCAGCAAGTATGCCGAAGCGATCCGCGCAGCCGCAGGAAGAGACAGCTTGATAGGCCTTGTAAGTACGCGCAGATATGTTCTTCATTTGCAATTCCTTGCGCGACAGTTGAAACAAAGCGGCATGCGCACAATCTTGCTTCTTCCCGACCGCTTGAGATGGAAAGCAAAACGCGGCCGAATCAAAGCGTCGTCCGGGATGCAAAGACCTGATTTGCTCGTCCGGCGGCTCTTGACAGCCTGGCTGATCAGGCCAAACCAGCGCGCGGAGTGGGAGCCTTGGTTTTGCGGGGGAGAAACGCCGATGAGCAATCCGGGGACAGTAGTCGTAACCGCGGGCAAGCGCTTCCCGGTGGTTTGGAATGAGCTGGATACCCGAATGACCGCGTGGCGGTCGTTTCTACCGGAGACTCGCTGTCCCGGGGAGCTGCCCGGCGGATCCGTGACGGACTGGGTTTTCAAACCAACTTTCGGGAGAGATGGGAAAGGCGTAGTGGTCGCAGGTTTAACCAAAAGACAAGCGTTCAGAGAGTCTGCCGACAGGGCGAGGCGAAATCCGACCCAGTGGGTGGCGCAGCGACGGTTCGAGTCTGTCGCCGTGCCCACAGAGAGAGGCCCTGGCCACGTTTGTCTAGGCATCTACACAATCGATGGTGTAGCAGCCGGAGCGTTTACTCGGATTCAGGGAAATGCCCTAATCGACCAGCATTCGCTCCGCATACCCGTGCTAATCCCCGATACCGATGAGCAGTCCCGAAGAATACTCGGCGACCCCTTCAATGGTGAAAAAGTCAACAAACCCTGATTAACTCAACGCGCGGCATTTGTTTGCGAGAATCGACTCAATCGGAAATGCGAGTGTATGTTGCAGTTGCATAACGACTTAAACCCCTCCCAGAAGCGCGAGAGGCAATGGAGCGAGACGTGCATGTATGTCAGCATCGCCCCAGAGGGGCAAATTGAGAGGGAGAACAAAGACATGGCAAAGAAAACCTTGAAGAAGTCCAAGAAGCTCCAGTCGGCCAAGACGCTTAGGTCGAGCATCGAATAATCTACGCAGTCGACCTATGTGCCGTGAACGAGGGCACATTTCAGACAGTCGTGAGGATTGCAATGGGATCCGGGGCTGCCTCAAGAATCGGGGCAGCCCTTCTAGTTCGGCTAAGCCATAGGGCGACTACAGAAGGCGAAGTAGCCGTAGAGTCAAAGAAGACAAGCAAACATTTGAAGAAGTCGAAGAAGATGGAATCCACCAAGCCGTTGGCGTAATTGAGGTAGCCATAGAAATAGTATTTACCGGGCTGCCTCCCACAAAAGAGGCAGTCCTCTCTTTTAGGACTCCTCGCAGGTAGTCCAGCAGACGATCGGCAGGCGAAACGCGATAAGATGAAGCTATGAAGCAGAAAAAAACATCCAAACAATTGAAGAAGGCGACCAAGATCGAACCGACCAAGCCTCTCATGCGCTCACCTTGGGCGAAGGAATAGCAATGAATCCGACCGCGAAACCAGTGAAGAAGAGCAAGAAAGCCGAGCCGGCCAAAAAGCTCGAGCGCAAGACGCCGCTGATGTCTGTGCGCAGCTTGACGGTGAAGTGGTAAGCGACAGAGCATCGGTCGAAATTTTAACGATCTTCCGACCCTGCGCTCCGCTAGGCCGGGAGTTTGAAGTAGCAGCAACCCCGAAGGGCCGCCGTCCCAGGAACGGCGGCCCTTTCTTTTTGCAGCGTGAAAATCGCAATCTTGGTCACCACCAGACCTGGGATCGCAACCAATGCCAAGCAGCGCGACCCGCTTGCCACGCGATTGGCCGGCTGCTGGTTTTGATTTTCGCGGTCCCAGTCATACCCCCGCTCAGAGAATTATCTGGATTGGGAAATTCCATGATCACGGCGATGTGATTGGTGAGTTCCTGTCCGAGCCGCGTTAACCTTTGCGTTTGCGAAACTGGTATGTCGGCCGCCGCCGCCGGAAGAATCTGGTCGACGCGTCCCGAATAAGTGCGAAAAGGATACGGAAGAACCTTCACTTTCACCAAGGCACCAGGCCGAACGTCAGCAAACTCGCGATCGGGGACGAGGATTCTCGCTTTCATCGTGTGCCGATCAGAAATACGGCAGAACTCGTCACCCGCTGCAAGATACTCTCCGGCGCGCTGGTGGATTTCCGGTGTGGTTACGATCCCGTCGAAAGGCGCGCGAATCTGTAGTTCTTCGACATTTTGCGTGGCGACGCCGAGTTGCTTCTGGAGACGAATACGTTCGCGGACCGCTTGGGCGGACTTGCCGGACCCGGGGTCATCTTGATTCAAGCGAAGATTGCTGCTGGCGAGCGTGAGTTCAGCGGAAGCCACCTGGGCTTCGGCTTCAATTTCAGGGTTCTCGAGAGCGGCGATAAGCTGACCGGCCTTCACTTCTTCACCCTGATGAACAAACACGTGAGCGACTTTTCCTGCGACCTGCGTCCGAACATGGGCGTCGCGGCCGGGCTCGAGCACCAGATCTGTGGAGACGCTGGAAGGAACCGGCGGCAAGAATAAGAGGAGCGCAATTCCGAGAGCGCCAAATGATTGGGCGCGGGTCAATTTCCAGGTCATATAAGACTCCCGCTGTTTTCGAATCCAGGCACGAACAATGGGCAGTGAGGACTTGATCTCTTTGCGCGCGAAGAAATAAATCACTCCTGCAAAAAGAATATAGCCCCAATCGCCAAACTTCGTTAACAGGACATTTTTTGCGAACAAAAGCACGATAGCGATGAGGCCCACGCTGTAAGCGAGTGCGGCGACTCCGAAGATAAAATAGATACGGCGCTGGCGGCGGCTGGATGCCGGCAAGTCGATATTGCGGCGAAGAAGGTATTTTTCCGCCCAGACACGCAGGAAAGCAAAGGAATCTTCGCGCAGATTATCGATGTCGAGAAACTGCGAAAGAGCGTAGTAGCCGTCCGCCTTTATGAGGGGATTCAGATTTAAGAGAGCACCCTGAACCCCGCTTAAAAGCATCATCTTGTAGGCCAGATCGTTGACGGTTGAGCCGGGCGGAGTGAAGTGCCACACCACGGCCGACAAGCTGCAAACGAGCAACTCGATCCAGATGCCGGCGAAGATCACCCATTGGCGGCGAGACGTGCGATCGAACAAGAGAATGTCGGTGGTGTCCGTATAAAACGCCGGCGTCAGATAAATCAGCAGGAAGCCCATCTGGTGAACGTCACCGCCAAAATGTTTGCAGGTAAGCCCGTGGCCGAATTCATGAATCGCGCCCAGCAGGAGAAGCAGCAACCAGAAGGACCAGACGTCGTAGGCGCTTTTGTCGGCAAACGAATAGAGCGATGCCGTATCGTGTTGCACCCGCGTCCAATCCCCGGCGACAAAATACATGGCGGTAATAAATAAGAGCACGGAGAAAAATACGAACTGAGCGGTGAACATCCAGCTCAGGATCGGGTCGAGCTTATCGAGAGTTTTGTTGGGGTCCCAGGCTTTGAAAGCGATGTACAGCATGCTGGACTGGTCCACGCGGCCTTTGCGCTCGTCGCGGATGCGTTCGAGAACGGCGAGATTTTTTTCGCCGAGGGAGCGTTCCCACATGGCCGGCTCGATCGAATCGAGAAATTCGAGAACTTCGGATTCTGCGATTGCGGAATCGGGGTCTTGTTCGGCAATCGCCTCTGATATCTCGGCCGGCGTACGTGTGCCGTCACACAGTTGAAGCAGCTGGTATTCGAATTCGCCGTAACGATTGTAGGAATTCGTCTCGTGGTTTTTGATGACGTAACTTTTTTCGCCGTTGACGGTCTGTTCGCTGATGCGCAGATCGGAGCGAAGCTTGGGGCGGCGCAGTCCTTTGGAAAGGACGCTCGAGACCTGAATACTGGTGGGGCCAAAGCGCATAGGTCGCGGTGCCTACGGTTTCGCTTTTGCAGTGCCCGGCCAAATTACATGCACGGCCATGCCGGGACGCAAATCGGCAATTCCGGTTCCGATAAGCTGCGCCGTGACGTCGTAGCTGTCGCTCGCGGGATCGACGGTGGGGCTAACCTTCACCACGCGGGCTGAAAACGTGCGGCCGGAATTGTCGGCAAGCGAGAGATCAACGGGCGCGCCGCGCTCGGGACGCTTCGGGGAAGTTTCAGAAACCTGAAATTGGACCTGGAGAGGTGAAAGCTGGCTGATGCGAAAGCATTTGTCATTCTTGGCTACGGTCTGACCTTCGCGAATATAGCGGCGCACGACGACGCCATTGAATGGGGCGCGCAGTCGAGTCTGGTCCAATTGAATTTCGAGGCGATGAATTTCCGAGTGGCTGCTTTCGACCATGGCCTGCCATCCATGCATATCGTACTCCGCACCTTTTGCTTCAAACTCGGCGGCTTCCAGGTCGGCTTCGCTTGAGAGCCCATATTCACGCAACTGTTGTTGGCGTCTCAAAGCCGCGGCTTTGGCTTTTAGCTCCGCCTCTTTGAATTTCACGTTATTCTCGGCGACGGTGAGATCGTTCCGGGCTTTGTTAAGCTCCATCTGCAGGCTGCGGTCATCCAGTTGGCCGAGGATCTCTCCGGCTTTGACGGCGCTGCCTTCGTCTTTTGCGAGAGAGGTGACGACACCGTCGCGCTCGGCAGAGAGATCTACCTGATGTTCGACGGAGAGCACGCTGAGAACATCGTTTGGCTCTGCGGCTTCGCAGCAGCGGTTGGTTCAGACGGTTGCGGCGGCCGCGAAGGGACTGCCGAAGATGGAGGCGGAGCGGCAGAAGTGGAATCCGGCGCGTGAGAAGAATCGCCACAGCCCGCCAACGCGAGCGCGAAAGTTACGATTGAAAGATACGTTGAACGTCTCATCATGTTTCCTGCCCCTTCAGCTTACGGAAGCCAACTCCAGACCTTCTGCCAAATCCAGCGAAACGGATCGCGAAGCAGTGCATAGCCCACCGGATACACATCCGCTGCCAAACCATCCTCCTGCTGCGCGGATGCGAACACGGCCAACCATTCCGTCGCGAGCACGCCCGCCGGAATTCGAAAAGAGAGCGCGAACTAAAAAGTATTGTTCCCCGGCATCGGAATGAGTTTGAGCGCCGATGCGATCGACGGTCCCGAGGAATGTCGCCGTCGGGAAGGCATTGAGCTTAAGCGCGACATCCTTGCCGGGGCGGACGAGTGCCAAATCCGTTTCAGGCACGCTCATTTCGGCGGCCATTCGTTCCTGGTCGACGATCTCGGCGAAGGGATCGCCTGCCTTGACCATCACACCCGTTTTTTCTTCAATTTTCGGAGTCACCACGACGCCAGCGATTGGAGCGCGAAGATCCGCGAGCGCGACGCGCTGTTGTTCGAGCTGCACTTCGGCAGTGTGAAGATCGGCGCGCATTTTGGCTTGCCCTGCGGCCGATGGATCATTCCGAAATTCCGCTTCCGCAATTTCACGGCGAGCCTGCGCGAGAGCGGCTTCGGCTTGGGCAAGCTTGATGCGATCCTCGCTGTCGTCAAGTTGTGCGAGCAACTGGCCTGGTTGAACGGTTTCGCCTTCGTGAACGAAAACGTGCCGCACGACTCCGCCTTCCATCGAGCTGACGATGCGGCGTTCGGCGGGGACGACGGTAGCGTCGGTGCGCACACGCATCGGCCATGGAACCAGAATGAGAATGGCGGCAACGATGGCGGCGCGTTCAGCATATAAGCGCCAGCGCTCCTTCGGCATCGCGGCGGCGAGGCGTTTTTTCTGCTCGGCAAATGGCTGGAAAATATTCGCGAGGGGAACCTGCTGGTAGAGCTGCGCGTTGCGGATTGCAACAGTGGTCTGGTTGGCGAGAATCGAAACGGTTTCTTTGTTGGCGTCAGTAAGGAAGTCTGCGTCGCTGCTGAGAAGTATCATCGCGCCAAGAACGCCCTGATCGTCGCGCAGCGGCAAGGCATACACGCCGTTGAGCTCGTAGGCTTCGAGGTACGAAACGAGCTGCGCGCGGGCATCTTCCGGATCGGCGTGCCAGCCATCGTCGTACTTATCGACGGCAACGGGACCTTCCTGCTGGGATACCCATTCCAGGCGGTCGCGCAGTTCGCTCATCTCGCGCGTTTTTGGAACTTCCGCTTCGCCCGAGACGGCGCCCAGAACGAATTTGCGCCGATCGAAAAAGCCGATAACCAATTTGTCGAAGGGAACGACGGAAGCGGCTTGCTGGGCGACCGTGGAAAGAACGTGATCGAGGTCCAGCGTGGAAGTGATTTCCTGCGAAATTTTCAGGAGAGCGTCGAGGGCGTGAACCTTGCGTTCAGACTCGAGGAGATTCGCATTGTGCAAGGCGACGGCGGCCTGCTCGCTGATGCTTTCGAGGAAAAAAAGATCTTCTTCGTTGAAGGGAGTGCCGTCTGCCTTGTTCACCAGCTCGACGATGCCGAGAACCTCGTTTTCTTTTCTCAGCGGCGCCGCCATCCACGACTCAATCTCGAATTCGCCGCCCGCCTTGATGCGCTCTTCGAGACCGGGCTCTTCCGATGGCGTTTCAAGGAGCTTCGGATTTCCCGCCTGAGCAATTTCACCGAGCAGCCCTTCGCTCGCGGAAACGCTCGCACCTTGCTCCACTGTCGGATCCACTCCCGCGGTGTTGGCCAGCCGGAGTTCGTCACCCGCCGCGAGCCAGAGATTGCAGGCCCCAGCTCCGAGAATGTCTTTGATTTTCCCGGCGACGATCGGCAGCAGCACTTCCAGCTCGAGCGTGGATGTGAACGTGCGCCCAAGGTCGTAAAGTGCAGTGAGGCGTTCGAGAGTGGCGAGCTGGGCGTGGCGCTCGCCTTCTATGGCTTCGAGATTCGTGAGAGCCTGGCCTGCAAGTCGCGCCGCTTCTTCGAGAAAATGCGCGTCTTGCTCTGTAAAGTTTCCGGCTCCTCTTGTTCAGGACTTCGACCACCCCTTCGGGACTTTCAACGCCGGGAAGAGAAGCAAACATTGCGGATTTGACGCGGACTCGGCTCGTCTCTTCCAGATGCTCGAGGTCATCCAGCGACAGATCCTGCGCGGTGAGGCGGCTCGTGCTTGCCGACTCAAACACGATGGCTAGAGGACCTTCAGTGACCGGCTCGCTGGAGGGCACAATCCGCTCGCCCGTCTCGGTCCAGCGCGTTCGGCATACAAGCCCTTCCGATTCAGAATCGTGAAGCCACACGAATACCGCGCGCGCTCCGAGCGTAGAGCCAACGCGAGCCGCGAACGTCTTCAAAAGCGTGTCCTGATCGCGACACGCTAGAGACACGCTCGCGAGTTCGAAGAGCGCCGAAGATGTTTCCATTGCTCTCCCTGGAGGGGCGTTCTCACACCCGCTCCCGCGCCGAGCCCGGAGACCGGGGGAAAGAGAACGCGCGGAGCCTAACAAAAGGGCTGTAGCGCGTCAAGGAACTGTCCCGTAACGACCCCGATAAACAGGACATAGGAGAGTGCAAACCCTTGATTGCGGAGCGCAATTCAGTTAGCGTTGCAACTCGCTGTGAGGTACCTGTGAATATTGGTATTCGCAAAGCTGGCCAGGCCACGATCCTGGACCTTGAAGGCCCGCTCAAGCTTGGTGAGGCGGAAGAAGCGTTCCGCGGCCAGATTCAGCAGCTGATGGAAGCGGGCTCGACACGCATCGCCGTCAATCTGGCGGGTGTTACCGAGCTTGATAGCTCGGGAATTGGCGCGCTCGTTCGTTCCTTTACGATGCTGAAGCGCGCGGGCGGAAAATGCACGTTTTTCGCGCCGAGTAAACGCGTGATGATGCTGCTGAAGATGGTGCGATTGGATTCGATACTGGATCTTTCAGAAGACGAAGCCACGGCGCTAACGCGCATTTAGCTTTCCCTTTGATCACTCCGCCTGAGATTGAACGATTCGCGTTCCCTTCTGTTTGTCCTATAGTTCCAGCCGAGATGCGTGCTTCCGAATGGATCCAAATCGCCTTTGCAATTGGGATTGGGTTGCTGGCGTGGATGCGGCCTCTGGAAATGCGGCGGCGATTGCGCATTGCGCTGCTTGCCATCATCGTGCCGGCGGCGATCTTGATGGCGCGATTTGCGTTGCATGGATTCGCGGGCTCCGTAGTGCGCGATTGGCTCCCGGCTGCGCTGTTGCTCATTCCCTACTGGCAAGCCGGGCAGTTTTTCACCGGTCCCGATGAACGAATTCAGAAATGGCTCGCGCAAACAGACGAGAAAGCGTTGCGCATGCTTCAGCGAATAATCGGAAGCAGCGAGAACGGAGGATGGGCCAGATATTTTGAAACGGCTTACCTGATGTGCTACCCGCTCGTGCCAATCGGGCTGGCCGCTTTATATCTGGGGCATCACCGTGCAGCCGCCGATTTCTACTGGATTGTCGTCGTGTTAGCGAGCGACATCTGCTTTGCCATTACGATTTTTGTTCCTGCCATGCCGCCTCGCTTGGTTCCGAGCGGTCGCTGCAGAATTCAAAGTCACCGCGAATGAGGTTCGCAAGCTGAATTTAGAAGTCCTGAATCGCGGTAGCATTCAGGCCATCACGTTTCCGAGCGCGCACGTGGCGTCAACAATGGCGGTAGCGCTGGTGCTGACGCGCTTCTTGCCGATGACTGGCGCGATATTCCTCGTCGTTGCAGTGAGCATCGCGATCGGCGCGTTTCTCGGCCGCTACCATTACTTTCTGGACGTAGCACTGGGCGCGATCGAAGCGGTGACTATTTTTCTGGTGTGCGTGTTGGTATTTCGACCGTAGCTCGAGGCGAAGTCGCGCCGCTAACGGCGGTCGAGAGCAGGGTGGCGGACGTCGCGGCCAGCAACAAAGTAGATAACGTCCTCGGCGATGTTCGTAGCGTGGTCGCCAATGCGCTCGAGATTCTTGGCCACGAGAATCAGCTCGAACGCAGCAAACACGACCGCAGAATTTTCCATCATGTAAGTAAGCAGCTCGCGAAAGAGCTGATCGCGCAGGCGATCCACCTGGTCGTCGCGCTGAAGCACGCTGCGCGCAAGATCGATATCGCCGCGAACCAGCGCATTCAGGCTGTCGCGCACCATCCCTTCGGCAAGTTCGCTCATTCGAGGGAGATCGACGTAGGGTTTAACCTGCGGATGACGCAGAACTCGCATGGCGGATTGCGCGATGTTGACGGCCTGATCGCCAATTCGTTCGAGATCGCCGTTAATCCGCGACACAGCCAAAAGGAAACGAAGATCGGCGGCCATCGGTTGTTGCAATGCGAGCATCCGCTGCACGCGCTCGTCAATTTCGATTTGCATTTCATTGATAGCATCTTCTTCGCTAAGCACAATTTCAGCCAGGTGCTCTTCGGCGTCCAACACGGCGTGCACAGCCTGATGCACGGCGCGTTCCGCCAGGCTTCCCATCCACAGCAGCCGCTGCTTCAGTTCCTCGAGGTCGCGTTCAAAATGGCGTTCCATGTAATCTCAGTCCCCTTCATTCGAAAGCCTAGAAACCGGGCCCACAGCTGCACCGAGAATCATCCGAAACGGCCGGTAATGTACGCTTCTGTGCGCGGATCGGTTGGCGTTGTGAACAGTTTCGAAGTCTCGCTGTGCTCGATCAATTTTCCGTCGAGCATGAACGCGGTGAAATCGCTGGCGCGCGCTGCCTGCTGCATATTGTGCGTCACGATGGCCATCGTGCAGCTGTCTTTCAGCTGAAACATCAGCTCTTCAATTTTCGCAGTGGTGACGGGATCGAGAGCGGAGCATGGCTCGTCGAGCAGAAGAACTTCCGGATCGACAGCGAGAGCCCGCGCGATGCATAGGCGCTGCTGCTGCCCGCCGGAGAGCGCAAATGCCGACTTCTTGAGATAGTCCTTCACTTCCTCCCACAGAGCGGCGCGGCGCAAACTTTTCTCCACAAGATCGTCGAGGCGTCCCTTGAATCCATTCACGCGCAAGCCGTAGGCCACATTTTCGTAGATGGATTTGGGAAACGGATTCGGCCGCTGAAAGACCATCCCGACTCGGCGGCGCAAGCCCACTACGTCTATTCCGTGAATGTCTTGCTGATCGAGCAGGATTTCGCCTTGCACGCGAGTGTTGCGGATCGTTTCGTTCATGCGGTTCAAGGTCCGCAGAAAAGTAGATTTTCCGCATCCCGACGGCCCAATCAGTGCTGTGATCTTATTGGTGGGAATATTCAGACTGAGACCGAATACCGCTTGTTTGGGTCCATAGAAGACGTCGAGGTTCGAAATCTTGAAACGCAACGGTGAGCCCTTCTCAGAACCCGTTGGTGTCGGCTCGGTCATCCGGACCTCCGTCGCAATCCGCTCAGCGGCGGGATTCTTTCCTTGAGTTGCTGATGCCATGTCATACGCTCCGAACATTGCCGCCGCGATTCAAGACAAGACGGCAACCAAGATTTGCGATGAGGACGAGTCCCAGGAGCACCAGACCTGCGGCCCAAGCTTGGCGGTGCCAATCATCATAAGGTGCAATCGCATAGGTGTAAATCATCACCGGAAGCGAAGCGATTGGCTGTGACCATCCCGGACTCCAATAGCGATTGCTGAAAGCGGTGAATAGCAAAGGAGCCGTTTCTCCGGCTACGCGCGCCAAAGCCAGCAGCATACCGGTAAGAATTCCGCCACTCGCAGCGGGCAGCACCACGGTGGCGATTGTCTTCCACTTGCTGGCGCCCAGAGCCATTGCACCTTCGCGCAGCGTTCCCGGAATCGCTCGCAGAAACTCTTCGGTGCTGCGGACCGTAATCGGGATCACCATCATCCCCAAAGCGAAACCGCCGGCAAGAGTTGAGAAGTGTTTCACCGGAAGTACGACCAGTGAGTACGCGAATATGCCGATGACGATAGACGGCACACCGTTGAGCAAGTCTGTGGTGTAGCGAATCACGAAAGAAAAAGTCTGGCCGCCGAACTCCGCAAGATACACGCCAGCCATCAGACCGACCGGCAAACCGATAACGGCAGCCAGCAGCAAGAGCTTCAGGCTACCGACGATGGCGTTAGCCATCCCCCCGCCTGTCTCACCGACTGGCTTTGGCAACTGCGTGAAGAAATTCCAGTTGAGTGATGCACCGCCGTGCCAGATCAAATATCCGAGAATCAGGAACAAGACGGAGACGACCGATAGAGCGGCCACACCCGTAAGGGTAAGCATTATGACGTTGAGCGATTTCCGCCAGATTAATAGCGCGCGGTTCATGCGGGACGTCCTCCGCCGCGCTCAGTTGCCACGATCAGAATCCGCGCGAGACCATTCAGGATGAATGTCATCAGGAACAGGACGAGACCGAGTTCGATCAGCGCGCTCAGATACAGATCTCCGGTTGCCTCGGTGAACTCATTGGCGATTACCGCGGCGATTGTGTAACCCGGACGCAGAAGCGAGGCGCTGATTTTGGGGTCGTTACCGATGACCATTGTAACGGCCATCGTTTCGCCCAGCGCGCGCGCCAAGGCGAGGAATATCGAGCCCATGATTCCTGTCCGAGCCCAAGGAACCACCACTTTCCAGGTGGATTCCCATCGCGTCGCGCCCAGAGCAAGGGCCGCTTCCCGCTGCTCGCGAGGAACCGTGAGCAACACTTCGCGTGAGACGGAAATAATGAACGGCACCACCATAATGGCCAGCACAATTCCCGCCGTAAAAAATCCCACTCCGTAGTTCGGCCCCGCGAATAGCTTTCCGATTCCCGGAAGTTTTCCGAGGGTGTTGATGAGAAGAGGGCCAAGCCATGTGCGCATCAGCGGGACGACTACGAAAATGCCGAGCAGGCCATAGATAACGCTGGGGACGGCGGCGAGCAGGTCAATCAGAAATGAGACGGCGTCGCTGATTTTTCGCGGCGCAAGCTCGGAGAGGAAGATCGCGCTTGCGAGCCCGAGAGGGACCGCAAGCACGAGCGCAACTATGGAAGTTATAAGCGTTCCATAGATAAACGGAGCCGCTCCGAAATTATCGAAGATCGGATCCCAAGTCTGCGTCCAGAAAAAGTTCCAACCGAATTTCGCGCGGGAAAGGTGGGAATTCACCCACAGTTCCCAAACCAACATGGAGGTAATAAGAAGAATGGCAGCGGCGAAAGTGAGCGTAATAAGGTGAGCCATTTCATCGCCGTGCTGGAATCGGCGCACGAACGCACGCGGCCCCGAATAGGGTGGAGCCGCGTGCGGAATCGTGGTGGCCGTTGAGGTCATGCTACTGGATCAGCGAAATGGCCTTCATTTCCTTGTCGATCACAGGCTTGGGCAGGCGAGCGTAAGCGAGACCTTCATTGTATCCTTGTCCCTCAGTCAGCATCCATTTCAGGAAACCCTTGATCGCATCGCGTTTCGTGGCATCGGAGATTTGCGCCGGGATCAAAAGCCAGGTGAAACTCGAGATGGGATATACCGTCGGGCCGGTCTGGTTCGTGATCGACACGCGGAAGTCATCAGGTATGTCTTTCGCCGCTGCGGCTGCTGCGGCAGTAACTCCCGCCAAATCCGCCTTTAGAAACTTCCCAGAGGCGTTCTGAACCTTCCCAAAAGTAATGGCATTCTGAACGGCGTAGATAAGCTCCACATACCCGACCGAATTGGGCGTTTGCTTTACGAGGCCGGCTACACCCTCGTTTCCCTTGCCGCCCAGTCCGACTGGCCACTGTACGGATGTGCCTTTACCGACTTTGTTCTTCCAATCGTCGCTTACCTTGGAAAGGAAATCCGTCCAGATATAGGACGTACCGCTGCCATCCGCCCTGTGCACAACGACGATATCGGTTGCCGGCAAATTCACTCCCGAGTTCGCCTTGGCAATCTCCGGGTCATTCCATTTTGTGATTGTCCCAAGATAGATACCTGCGAGCGCCTTCTGGGTGAAGTTCAATTCTCCCGCTACTCCTGAGACGTTGTAGATTGGAATCACCGCGCCGAGCACGGTAGGAAAATGCAGAATCTTGAATTTTGCTTCTTTCAGCTGATCATCACTCATCGGCCCATCGGAGGCGCCGAAGTCTACCGTACCGGCCAGAAGCTGGCGGATTCCGCCGCCCGAGCCAATCGACTGGTAGTTGATCTGAACATTAGGGTCCTTCTGATGGTACACATCGAACCACTTGGAGTAGATGGGATACGGAAAGGTCGCGCCTGCAGCATTGAGCAATATCGTGCCTGCCGGTTGGGCGGCGACCGCAATCGCCAGAACCAACAGGATCGACACAACGAGTGAGGTCTTCTTCATGGTGGCAGTACTCTCCTTAGGGGCGTATTTTTTGTCGGAATTGTTACAGCCGCGTTACATACGGAACAATTCGAAGTGAAATGGGAAAGCTCTCTCAAAAAAATGGAGGAGGCGTGGCCCCGGGGGTTGTCCAGGCCGCGCCTCCTTGGTGGGCGCAGGTCGTAGACTGCGTTTTCTAGCGCAAAGTGCTGTCGCGCCAGAACTTGTCGAGCCGAACCCATCGACCTCTTGCTGCGCAAATCATTTCCGCAGCATCCGTCCGGCTGCAAAATGGATGACGCAGGGTAGGCGTCCCTGTTCACTGCCGGATGACCGATGCGTGAAAAAATTGTTACGAAGCCTTGGCGTCTTCTTGTGTCTCCATCAGACGCGCTCGGCCATGCCTTACCTCGAGGCCGCGGACCCAGAACAAAACATCTTCCGCAATATTCGTTGCGTGATCGGCGATTCGCTCCAGGTGTCGCGAGGCCAGGACGAAATGGAGGTTCGGCGCGGCGAGCGATGAGTCCTTTGTCATGCCAGCGAGAAGTGCCTCGAACACCTGGTCGCGATATTGGTCCACGACGTCATCGCTCTCAAGAACCTGAGTAGCCAGATCCACATTCTGGTAGATCAGGGCTCCAAGACATTTCGAAACCATGGCGCGAACAGCGGTAGTCATTGGCTCGAGCTCGGGTGGCGTTTCGATTTTGCCCATCCCCGCCAAAGAAATAGCGCGCTCGCTCAGGTTCACGGCCAGGTCGCCCATTCTCTCGAGATCGTTGTTTATCTTCAGAGTCGCCACGATCAAGCGAACGTCCGTTTCGAGAAGGTTCGGCTGCCGCAGCATGCGTATCGCGTGCTCGTCGATCAAAATCTCCATCTCGTTGATGCGCGGCTCGGTCAGGAACACTTCGCTGGCGAGCCGTTCGTTGCGCTCCATAAGCGCCCACAGAGCGCGATTCAGCGACGACTCCACAGTCCGCGCCTGCGAAATCAGGTAGTTCACCAGCACGTTCTGAAAAATTGCTTCGGAATTGGCCTTTGTTCCTGCCACGTTGCGTTCCTCCCAGGGCCCTATGGGTATGCGCCCAGCCATATCTTTTTCCAGCAGCTACATCATTGGGGGTGGATGTTGCAAGTGGTTGAATCCGCCGTGAATGTTTCAAGACCGGTAAGCGGAGAGGAGCTAATTCGCCAGAGGAATCGAAAAGGAGAATCGCGAGCCTTCGCCTACGGTGCTTTCCACCCACAGACGTCCATCGTGCGCATCGATAATATGTTTCGCGATGGATAGGCCCAAGCCTGTGCCGCCCGCTTCCCGCGAACGGGCCGCGTCCACGCGGTAGAAACGCTCGAAGATTCGCTCCTGGTCGATGAGTGGAATCCCGATGCCGGTGTCCGCCACTTCAATCACCATTTCCTTGGAATTGACGCGCGCGCTTACCCGAATCCGCCCGCCCGGCGGCGTGTATTGAATTGCGTTATCAACCAGATTCTGCAGAACATCGCGCAGCAAGCTTGCATCGCCGCGAACCGGGGGCAGTCCCGGTGGAATTTCGATGTCGAGAGTTATCTGCTTACGGCTGGCCTTCATCAGAGCTGTTTCCGCACAGCGCTCGATAAACTCGATCACGCCGACCTGCGAGAATTCCAATTCGAGCTTTCCTGCTTCGATGCGTGCGAGCTTCAAGAGATCGTCCGTTAATCTCGCCAGCCGATTGGCGTGATCGCGCATGATTTCAAGGAATCGCCGGTTGTTTTTTGGATCTTCGAGCGCGCCGCCCAGCAGGGTTTCGGCAAAACCTTGGATCGCAGTGAGAGGAGTCTTGAATTCGTGCGAGACATTGGCTACGAAGTCTTGCCGGACGCGTTCGAGCCGCCGCAACTCCGTGACGTCGTGAAGCACAACCACCGCCCCCGACGGTTTTTGCGTGGGAACCATTGTCGCAGACACCCGGCTCGCGTTGGGCACACCAGCCGTAGGTTCAAGCGCCTTCACAGGAGCAGCCGTCACGGAGAAACTCTGCTGCAAGACAATTCCGGTTACGATATCGCTCTGCAGCCCTTCCTCACCGTCCAGGGCCTTGCGGATTAGCCCGGTCAGTTCTGAATTGCGAACCACCTCGATAAGCGGGCGGCCTTCGCTGCTTTTCGAATCTATATTCAGAATTTCGGAAAACGCGCGATTGCTAAAGACGAGCCGCTCCTGAGCGTCAATCACCGCTACGCCTTCCACCATGCTTCGAAGAATCGCGCTTGAACGATTGCGTTCGCCGCTCAGTAGCCGGATTTCGGATTCGAGGCGCCGCGCCGTTTCGTTGAGCGATGCCCCCAGTTCCGCAAGCTCATCGCTTGAGTTGTCACCGGACAGCGGCCGGAAATCTCCCTCTGCCACGCGCTTCGAGAATTCCGTCAGGCGTTCCACTCGAGCTGAAAACATTCGCGAAATCATGAGTGACGCGATGAGGCCAATTAGAAATATCACCAGCGACGCAAATAGTAGCCGTTGACGCAATTCGCTGAGCGCGACATCCAGGCTGGTTAATGGCTTCGCCGCGCGAATCACCACGGGCAAGCCGTCCGGCGACTGGTAACGCACAGCTTGATAGACCATCTGACGCCCTGAGGTTGTGCTGAACCGAAGGGATTGCCCTTGACCGTTCGCGAAGGCCTGCTGAATCTCCGGCCTATCGGAATGGTTTTCCATTGTATCGGGGTCTTGCGAGGAATCGGCGAGTACTTTGCCGCCGCTATCGATAACGGTTACGCGAGCTCCTGATTGCGACATCCACTCCACCCAGGAGCGAAGCTGCGAAAGATCATCGACTGCGGGCGGACGCGTACGGCCGAGATTTATAAGCGAACTGAGCTCTTCATTGGTTTTGCGAATGTATTCGCGGCGCAGCACTTCCGCGGAATAGAAATCCACCGCCAGCAGAACTCCAACCAGGAGGGCTAGATACGTCAGCCCAATCTTCCAGAAAATCCTAGCTCGCACGGGTCTCGAATAAATACCCGGCGCCGCGAATCGTTTTCATGTAAGCCGGGTGTTGGGGATCGGCTTCGATCTTTTCTCGCAGACGCCGCACATATACGTCTACGCTTCGCGGCGTAACAAATCGTTCCGTGCCCCACACACCATCCAGCAATTGGTCTCGCGTGAAGACGCGGTTGGGCCGGGCCGCAAGAAAGTACAAAAGGCGGAATTCGAGCGTGCTCATCGGCACCGGTTTTCCCGCGCGTGTAACGCGATAGGCGGCGGGATCAATCCGTAAGGTTCCGATTTCGAGCGCTTTCTCAGAGGGCGTTCCAGGATCGGCGCGGCGAAGCAGCGCTTTCACCCGCGCGGCTAGCTCGCGGGGACTGAAAGGTTTCGTGACGTAGTCGTCGGCGCCCAATTCGAGGCCGACGACGCGATCTGCCTCTTCGCCCTTGGCCGTCAAAATCAGGATCGGAAGCCGATTCAAGCTCACATCCTTGCGAACCTCTTTGCAGATCTCCAAACCCGACAGCTTCGGTAGCATCAGGTCGAGAATCAGAAGATCGGGCGGAGTCTTGCGAAGCTGAGCCAAACCGGTGGCCCCATCGCCGGTTGCGCCCACCTGGTACCCATCCTTTTCCAGGTTGTACCGAACCAACTCGATAATGTCTTTGTCGTCTTCAACAACCAGAATCCGCTTCATAGTTTTCTCTCTTTGGATGCCCTCAACATACGGGAAACACCGTCCCCGAAGCAAGCTCACGCTTGTAACATCTTCTGATTAACGGATTGTTAAGGGTCGTCCCTCGCCTGCTGTTTCATTCCTGCTCAGCAAGCTCCGAAAAAATATCCCCAACCTTCCCATTTCGGTGCAGGCGAGCAGCAACGAATTCGAGGCGCATTTCCACTCTTACCAAGTCTCTCCTCACCGCCTGTGGAGCACCCGAAATCCGTCGAGGCAGGGCGATGCGGAGTCGCCAACCTGCCGATAACAAGTGCAGGGGAGGCGTTTATGAACGCTTGCGCTGGAAAGCGACTGGATCCGGGGCGGAAAAGCCCTGAGTCGATGGGCTTCGAGGGAGGGCTGCGGCGGAAGATTGTGGGGCAAGACGAAGCGGTGCAGGCCGTTGTAGACCTGTACCAGGTGTTTCGCGCCGGCCTGAACTCGCCGGGACGGCCGGTGGGGAACCTTTTGTTCCTCGGACCCACGGGAGCCGGCAAGACGCGCGTGGTGGAAGCCACGGCCGAAGTGCTGTTCGGCGATCCGCGAGCGGTGATCAAGGTGGATTGCGCCGAGTTTCAACACTCGCACGAAATCGCGAAATTGATTGGGTCGCCTCCGGGGTATTTGGGGCACCGGGAGACGCATCCGCTGATCACGCAGGAAGCGCTCGCGCAATATCACACGGAGAAACTGAAGATTTCGTTTTTGCTGTTCGACGAAATCGAGAAAGCGTCGGATGCGCTGTGGCAACTGCTGCTCGGCATTCTGGACAAAGCCACGCTGACGCTGGGCGACAACCGGCGTGTGGATTTGTCGCAGACGATGATTTTCATGACGTCGAACCTGGGCGGCGGCGAAATCACGGAACTGATGACGGGCGGAATGGGATTCGCGCCGACGGTACCGGCGGACTCGAAGCCACGCCTGGACGAGAAGGTGGAGAAAACAGCGGCGGAAGCGGCGAAGCGGAAATTCGCGCCGGAGTTCATGAACCGGATCGACAAGACGATCGTGTTCCATCCGCTGCGCTCCGAGCAGCTGGAACAGATTCTCGAGATCGAACTGGGAATGGTGCAACAGCGCGTGCTTGAGACGGCCAAAGGCCGCTTCCTCTTCCGGGTGATGCCAGCCGCACGACAATTCCTGCTTCGCGAAGGCACCGACCTGAAATACGGAGCGCGCCATTTGAAACGCGCCATTGAGCGCCGTCTCGTTTACCCAATCGCGAATTTGCTCTCAACCGAGCAGGTGCGCCTGGGAGACATGATTTCGGTGGATTGCGTCGAGGCAGACAGCCTCGTCTTCCTGAAAGAAGCCGAAGGGGCGCTGATCCCTCTTCCGGCTCTGCAAAAGATAAACGAGGCCGCCGTTGCCAATTCAGGAGGCCGGGCGATACCGGTCGAGCCAGGACTGGCGGTCGCCGAACGGCTACCGCTTCGGCCAACGCGCTGAGGCGCTGCCGTTCTCGCGGAATCCAGGCCATACCTGACCTTTCCGACCGGCAATGCCCAAACCAAATCTCCAGGGGGAAAAATGTTGGAGTTCTTAGCCAGCCGCGTCAAAGGGCGCTCAAAAGGAATCTACCAGGCCGCGCTTTGCGTAGCGGCTTGCATCCTCCTCGCATTGCCAGCAAGGTCGCAGCAGAAGCCCTCTGATCTTGCGGATTCCAGCCTCGAAGACTTGATGAATGTTCAGGTCACTTCGGTTTCCAAAAAGGAGCAGAAGATCTCGCAGGTAGCGGCAGCCATTTTTGTGATTGCCCAGGAGGACATTCGCCGCTCAGGCGCAACCAACATCCCCGACCTGCTTCGCATGGTGCCGGGACTGGATGTGGCCCAGATCAATGGCAACACTTGGGCTATCAGTTCTCGAGGATTCAACCTTCAGTTCGCTAACAAACTACTCGTGCTTATCGATGGCCGAGCGGTTTATTCGCCACTTTTCGGGGGCGTTAACTGGGACACACAGGACGTACCTCTGGAAGACATCGCGCGAATCGAGGTAATTCGTGGTCCGGGAGGAACTGTGTGGGGGGCAAATGCTGTGAATGGGGTCATCAACATCATTACGAAAAAGGCAGCGGATACTCACGGCGGGATGGTGGTAGCGGGCGGAGGCAACGTCGATCAGGAATTCGGGACCGCTCAGTATGGGGGCGATGCGGCCAAAAGCACAGACTATCGGGTCTTTGCGAAATATCAGAACTACGATCGTTTTCTGGATTTGGACGGCCAGGACGCTCGGGACGGCTGGCATTTGTTGCACGGCGGATTCCGTATGGATTCGAGTCTTTCCGCGAAAGATTCTTTAACAACGGAAGGAGACCTGTACAGCGGAAGCGAAGGAGCGATCATTGTCCACAGCGAATTCGATCCTCCAAATAATGTGAACGTCGCCCACCTGACCGGGCTCTCGGGCGGGAACATCCTCAGCCGCTGGGAGCACACGTTTTCGAACGGGTCCGACTCTACACTTCAAGTCTATTTCGACCGCTACACACGCTCCGGCCCCGAATCGCGCGAGGAGCGTAATACTGTTGACCTCGATTTTCATCATCATTTCGCGTGGGGCTCGCGTCAGGATTTGATTTGGGGTTTCGGTTACCGTCACACCTCGGATCAAACCGTGGGCACGATCGACCAGTCATTTGTTCCCCCGGATTTTGCCGGTGAGCTGTTCAATTTCTTCGTTCAAGATCAAATCACCCTAAAATCCGATCGCGTGTTTTTGACAATTGGAACGAAGCTTGAAAATGAATATTTCACGGGGTTTGACCCAGAGCCCACCGCTCGCGTCGCTTGGACTCCCAGCGGACAGCATACCTTCTGGGCCGCCGTTTCACGGTCGGCTCGCACTCCGACTCGTCGTGACAGAGGACTCGATGCAGTTCTCGCGGCTTTGCCTGGACCAGCCGAGGTTGTGCTGCTGGGCGATACGGACTTCCAAGCGGAACATGTTATAGCTTACGAAGCCGGCTACCGCGCCCAGCCGCTTGCCCGTCTCTCGGTCGACGGGACGATTTTTTACAATAGCTACACTTCTCTTGAAAGTGTCGAGCCACTCCCTGACGTCGTTCAACCCAATCCTCCTCTCCTGATACATCGGCAGACTTTCGGCAATGGCCTGCACGGCGGAACCGAAGGCGTCGAGCTATTTGCGAGTTGGAAAGTCACGGATCGATGGACGCTCAGCCCCGGATACGCTTTTCTGGAAATGCATCTTCACGCCGCGCGGAACAGCCAGGACACCACAAGTATCTCCGACATTCAAGGCACCAATCCC
This sequence comes from uncultured Acidobacteriota bacterium, assembly GCA_963767205.1. Classification (GTDB taxonomy): domain Bacteria; phylum Acidobacteriota; class Terriglobia; order Acidiferrales; family UBA7541; genus Palsa-295. The sequence goes on along the minus strand of CAVYDF010000008.1, from coordinate 167,470 downwards.
GTCAACCAGGCCCAGCTTCGGTCTCACGTCGAAATGTTCCATGGTCTTTCCTGGGACGCCGCCGCGTACTTTGTAGATCGCCTCCCCGATCCGCAGATTGCCGCTTATACCCGCGTGGATACGCAATTGAGCTGGCGAATCGCGGAATCCGTGAACGTGAGTGTAGTCGGCCAAAACCTGCTCCGTGATCATCACGTGGAGTTCAACGATCCGCTCCAGAGCGTGAATTCCTCGCAGGTGGCGCGCAGCGTCTACGCCAAATTTACTTGGCGGTTTTAGAGAGGAGTGAACCCGATTGAGGCGTCGACAAACCATGGGCCCCTCCCGCAGACAAGCGGGCGCTGCAGTGCCGCGTGTCCATGCTATGCGCTTGGGGTTTGCGCTCGCTTTCATCATTCTGATTTCGATCGTCGATTCGTCCGGCCTCATCGCTCAAACGAAGGCCGCCACTGAATACCAGGTGAAGGCGGCATTCCTTTTCAATTTCGCAAAATTTGTGGAGTGGCCGCCGTCCGCTTTTAGCGATCCGAAGCAACCGCTCGACATTTGTGTCTATGGACACGACCCGTTCGGGACCGCGTTGGAAGACGCGCTACTGGGAAAAACGATTGGTGAACGCCGCGTCGGTCTCGGACGAGCCACGCAATTCCAAGACCTTGCGAGTTGCCATGTGGTTTTTGTCAGCGCCCTGGTGCGTGAATCCGCCGCGGACTTAGCCAATCGGCTAAAAGGCCGCGCGGTCCTGCTGGTCGGCGAGAGCGAAGGCTTTGCGGCCTCTGGCGGCACCATCCAGTTCACGATTGAAGATAACCGCGTCCATTTCGTCATCAACCCCGACGCAGCGGATCGCGCGGGCCTGAAGATCAGCTCAAAACTTCTGGCCCTGGCCAAAATCGTGCGCGATTCGAACCGGTCGGTTGCCGGGAGCACACTGCGATGATCCCATCGAGCAACTATTCAATTCGGCGCAAGATTACTGAACTGGTTCTGGTCACCTGCGCGGTGGCAGTCCTTGTGGCGTGCGGTGTTTTTGCGGTCTACGACATCGTGAGCTCCCGAGATGCGCTAGCGCGCGACCTCATGACTGTCGCGCAGATCACAGGATCCAACAGCACCGCGGCTCTTACGTTCGATGACGCGCAATCCGCCGATGAAATTCTCAGTTCGCTCAGTTCCAAACCACATATTGTCGAGGCGTGCATCTATAGGCGCGACGGAAGCGTTTTTGCCAAGTACAGCAGCGACCCCTCCACGGCAGATTTCTTGCCGCCCCCGGTTTCACCCGACGGCATACGATCAGTTAACGAATTCATGGAAGTTTTTCGTGAAATTCGGTTGAAGGACGACGTGGTCGGCGTGATTTACGTGAAATCCGACCTTAAGGAGCTAAGCACACGCGAGGTTCATTTCGCTTGGATCATTCTCGCAGTGATTCTTCTTTCGTTCGTGTCCGTGTATTTCTCCGCCGCGAGGTTGCAGCGGCTCATTTCCGACCCGATCCTTGATTTGGCCCGCACAGCCTTCGCCGTTTCATCTGGAAAAGACTATTCGCTCCGGGCCAGGAAGCGAAATGACGACGAAATCGGTTTCCTGTTTGACCGTTTCAACGAAATGCTCGGCCAGATCCAGGAACGCGACATCGCTCTCCAGCAGGCGCGAGAGAGCCTGGAGCTGCGCGTTCACGAACGCACTCTCGACCTCAAAAAGGAAATTGTTCAGAAGACATCAGCCCAGGAAAAGCTTCAGCACTCTCTCAGGGAGTTGGAAGATCTCAAATTTGCCCTCGACCAGCATGCCATCGTCGCCAGAACCGACGAGCGCGGAATTATCACTTTTGCCAACGACAAGTTCTGTTCCGTCTCGCAATACGCCCGCGAAGAGCTTCTCGGGCAGGACCATCGGATTCTGAATTCCCAGCTATCACAGCAAGGAATTCTTCGCCGGACTGTGGAAGACGATCAAATCGGGAGAGGTGTGGAAAGGAGAAATTAAGAACCGCGCGAAGGACGGGAGCTTTTACTGGGTTGACTCCACAATCGTTCCCTTCCGTGACGGCTTTGGCAGGCCCAAGCAGTTCATCGTGATCCGCATGGACATCACAGGGCTCAAACGAATTGAGGAAGAATTGCGAGCCGCCAAGGATGCTGCCGAAGGCGCGAGCCGCGCGAAGAGCGAGTTCCTGGCCAACATGAGCCACGAAATTCGCACTCCGATGAACGGAATCATCGGCATGACAGAACTAGCCCTCGATACGCAGCTGACAGTCGAACAGCGCGAATACCTCAATATGGTAAAGACCTCGGCCGCCTCGTTGTTGACCCTGATTAACGACATCCTCGATTTCTCCAAGATCGAAGCGGGAAAACTGGATCTAGACGTGGCCGATTTTTCACTGCGCCAGAGCATCGGCGAAACCCTGAAGGCTCTCGGATTCCGCGCGCACCAGAAAGGCCTCGAACTTGCCTGGCGCGTGGCCCCGGACGTGCCGGACTATCTGGCGGGTGACGCCAGTCGCGTGCGTCAGGTGCTCGTAAATTTGGTGGGAAATGCCGTGAAGTTCACGGAAAGAGGAGAAGTAGTTGTCGAAATCGAGCGGGACCCGCAATCGAGCTGAGGCGATGGTCGTGCTTCATTTCTGCGTGCGCGACACCGGAATTGGAATCGCAAAAGAGAAACAGGACATGGTCTTCGGAGCATTTACCCAGGCCGACAGTTCCACGACGAGAAAGTATGGCGGGACCGGACTTGGATTGGCGATTACAAGACGTCTCGTAGATCTGATGGGCGGGAAGCTATGGCTGGAAAGCGGGCCAGGTGTGGGCAGCGCGTTTCACTTTACGATTCGATTCGAAAGGGCATCGGCCCAACCAGCTCCTGACTACCCGGATCCCAAAATCCTGTCGCACGCGTCGATTCTCGTTGTCGACGACAATGAGACAAACCGGATCATCCTGGTTGAGATGCTCGGAAGATGGGGAATGCAGGTAGCTACTGCGAAGGATGCGCGAGAGGCCCTCGAAATCCTTACGCGCACTGGAAACCGGGCCCCCGCTTCTCCGCAGTCATCTCCGATTTGCAAATGCCGGATATGGATGGCTTCGAATTCGTCGAAAACATTCGCAAGAGTGTTCAGTTCGGACAAATTCCGGTGCTCATGCTCAGTTCAAGTGCGCAGCAAGGTGAGCACGAACGCTGCCGAAAACTCGGCATTTCAGCGTATTTGGCCAAGCCGATCCAGCCGTCGGAGCTTCTTGACGCGATTCTGAGCGCTCTGTCGCTGCATGCAAATGAGCCGAGCGAGGCGCAGCGACAAGACGCAGGAAGTGTTACCACAAAGCAATTGGAGGCAGGGAATGAAAGTCTTACTTGCGGAAGATAACGCGGTCAATCGCACGCTCGCCACTCGCCTGCTTCAGAAACACGGCCACACTGTCGTCGTGGTCGAAAACGGCCGCCAGGCCCTGGACGCACTCGAACGCGAAACTGTCGATTTGGTGTTGATGGACGTGCAGATGCCGGAGATGGACGGCCTCGAAGCCACGGCTGCGATTCGCGAAAAAGAGAAAAAGACGGGCCATCATTTGCCCATCATCGCGCTCACCGCGCACGCAATGAAAGGAGACCGGGAGAAGTGCCTGGCTGCCGGCACGGACGATTACCTGACCAAGCCGATTCGCACAGCGGACCTTTTCGCAGCTGTCGAGCGGCTGAGAAACACAAAAACAAATGCCGCTCCTGAAGCACCCGCAATAACGAATCCGCCAGGCGACAAACGCTTTTGACATCGATGCAGCGCTCAAGCACGTCGAAGGCGATCGCGACTTGCTCGATGAAATCGTCCGAATTTTTGCGGAACAATGCCCAAAAACAATGTACGAAATTCAGAACGCCATTCGCGCCGCCGACCTCTCCGTTCTCGAGCGAGCCGCCCATTCCCTGAAAGGTTCAGCGTCCAACCTCTGCGCGGCCGGCGTGACTCAGGCTGCTGCGGAACTGGAAGAATCCGCGCGGTCCGGCGATTCTTCACGCTCTCGCGAGCAGTTCGAAGCGCTTGAAAGCGAAGTGGAAAAACTTCTACGCGAACTCGAAGCTTTCTCGCGAAAGGTGGCGAGTTGATATCGCTTTCGATTTTCGGAAGGAAATCGCCGCTGGACTCGCTCCGCGGAAAATCCCCCGCCTCCTTCAGCGAGGCGATCCCCTATCGTTTGGCGATTGCGATCGGATTCACGATCCTCTACGTCGCCCTGGATCGCTCCGTCGTTTTCTTCCAGATGTGGGAGGGAATCAGCGCCTGGTATCCTCCCGCCGGACTTGCCCTGGCGCTTCTCCTGGGACTCGATCTCGCCTATGCGCCGCTGCTCTTGATCGCGGGAATGATCGCTGCGTGCGTTAACTATCCCCTGTCGGCATTTTCGGCGGGATTTTGGGCTGTCAATTTCGTCGTCGCGATCGGATACACGGGCGCTGCTTACGTCTTGCGCCGTCTCCGCGTCAACATCGCTTTCCGTTCTCTCAGGGATGTGAATCTGTTTGTGATGGTGGCGCTGGCGGCTTCATTTTGTGTCGCGGCCACCGGTTCGGCAGCCTTTGTTTGGGCTGGAACGCTTCGGCGAGCCGATTATCCGAGAGCAGTATTGAATTGGTGGGTTGGCGATGCGGTGGCGCTGATTTGCCTGACGCCGTTTTTGCTCATTCATTTCACTCCATGGCTGCGGCGACGAGCTTTTCCGAACGATTCGGTATTTTCACAAACCGCTTCGCCGCCGTCCATTCGAGCGGTGAGCGGCTCTCCGGTCACCCGCGCGATTGAAAGTTGCGCGCAAGGCGCCAGCATCCTTCTTTCCTTGTGGTTTGTGTTTGGTTGGAACCTGGTGAAGAGCTACGACCTTTTCTATCTTTTCTTCCTGCCAATTCTTTGGATTGCGGTGCGCCGGGGATTGCGAGGAGCGACTACCGCCGTCGTGCTTCTCAATTCCGGAGCGATGCTGATGCTTCGCATCTATTCGTCGGACCCGCAGCGGCTCACCCTCTTGCAGATTCTGATGCTGATCGTCTCGCTCACGGGACTCTCCGTCGGAGCCGTGATCTCCGAGCGCGAACTGGCCGAGCAGGAGTCGAGGGAAGGCGAGGCGCGGCTCGAGGCTCTCGTGAAGTCCATTGATGAACTGGTGTTTGAATTTGATGCCGATAATAAATACAAGAACGTCTGGACAAACGACGAAACACTTCTCGTGCGGCCTAAAGCTGACTTGATTGGGCAACCGGTGACCGCGTTTCTCGCGGAAGAAATCACGCGCCCATTTCCTCCCATCTTTCAGCGCGTGCTGCGTACCGGCCGGGGCGAGAGTGTTGAATACCCCATTCCGTTTCCTTCCGGCGAGCGCTGGTTCCTGGGCCGGGTGTACCGCGATTCCGACGGCGGGAGACGCGCCTAAAACGGTTTGCATGACGGCGCGCGACATCACCGATCGCAAACGAGCCGAAGAAGATTTGCGCAGCGCCCGCGATGCCGCCGAAGCGGCCAGCCGCGCGAAGAGCGAATTCGTCGCCAATATGAGCCACGAGATACGCACTCCGATGAACGGGATTATCGGGATGACGGAACTGGCCCTGGATACCGAGTTGAGCGCCGACCAGCGGGAATATATGGAGCTTGTGAAGTTTTCTGCCGATTCATTATTGGCGCTCCTGAACGACATTCTCGACTTCTCGAAAATTGAAGCCGGAAAGATGGATTTGGACCCGGTGGAGTTCGCGGTTCAGGAGAACCTGGACGAAGCTTTGAAGCTGATGCGATTTCGAGCCAGGCAGAAAGCCCTCGCGTTTGAATGGCGGATAGCGTCCGACGTTCCGCCAATTTTGGTCGGCGATCCTGTAAGGCTTCGGCAAGTGCTGATCAATTTGGCCGGCAACGCGATCAAATTCACGGAGCGCGGCGGCATCGATGTGGATATCGCATGCGGTCGTCGCGAAGGCCAAAGTCTCGAGGTTGTGTTCCGGGTGCGCGACACGGGGATTGGAATCCCCTTCGAAAAGCAGACTCTGATTTTCGACGCCTTCACCCAGGCGGATAGTTCCACCACGCGAAGATTCGGCGGCACGGGTCTCGGCCTCGCGATATCAACCAGCCTCATCAAGTTGATGGGAGGCCAGATCTCGGTGGAAAGCGAACCCGGAAAGGGCAGCACGTTTATGTTTACAGCAAAATTTGGACTACTGGCCGCGGAACACTTGAATGCGATCCAGCCAAGCCATCCAGAGAGGGTACGATGATGGACGAAAAAAGAAAACAAAGAACGAATCCTCATTGCCGAGGACGATCCTGTTTCGCGACGCGTGCTCGAAACCCTGCTCAAGAAATGGGGACACGAGATCGTGGTCGCAAACGACGGTTTGGAAGCAGTGCGCCTGCTGGAGAGCCGTGAGGCTCCACGACTAGCCGTTCTGGACTGGATGATGCCCGGCTTGGAGGGCGTTCAGGTCTGCCAGCGAATTCGCCAGGACACTACGCGACCTTATATGTACCTGCTTCTGCTCACCGCGCGCAGCCAGAAAGACGATCTCGTGCGCGGACTCGAGTCAGGCGCCGACGACTATCTGACGAAGCCCTTCGACGCACAGGAATTGCGAGCGCGCCTGCACGTGGGGAAGCGAATCCTGGAATTACAGGACAATTTGATCGCTGCCCGAGAAAAACTGCTCTACCAGGCCACTCACGACGCGCTTACGGGAATTTCGAATCGCGGCGTGAGTCTTGACGCCCTTCGCCGTGAGCGCTCTCGTCAAACGCGAGAAAGCGGCTTCTTTTCCGATCATCCTGCTCGACATCGATCATTTTAAGTACGTCAACGACACTTACGGCCACCCGGCCGGAGACGCCGTACTTACCGAGGCAGCGCAGCGAATCAAGAGCTGCATTCGGCCCTACGACACCTTGGGACGCTACGGCGGCGAAGAATTCTTGATCGTTCTGCCTACGGCCGACGGGCCTGGCGCTGTCTGTGTCGCAGAGAGAATTCGCGAAACATTTGAATCGCAGCCATTCGTGACCGAGCGTGACAAGATCGCGATTACCGTTAGCCTCGGAATCGCCGCAAGTGGAGGACGGAATACCTTCGATGCGGAATCGCTCTTGCAGATGGCAGACGAAGCGCTCTATCGCGCGAAACAGGCGGGGCGTAATCGGGTGGAACTCGCAGTCCCTCCCGACGATATTGATGTGGCCTCGGCCGAGCAACTGCCGGTTGCGAATGATGCCATCAAAGCTGAATCGCTCTGAACCATTGGCATGAGACACTACGACGAATATGGGCCGCAGAAAAGTCTTCGTCGCGCAGTCAATAATTAATGCGCCGGCGGAAGAAGTTTTTCGCTGGCACGCCGAGCCCGGTGCGCTCGAGCGCTTGACGCCGCCCTGGGAGCCGCTGGAAGTGCTGCAGCCGGCGCCCGGCATCCGCAACGGCGACCGCGGAGTGCTGCGAGTGAAACTCGGCCCGTTTCGCGTCCGCTGGGAATTCGAGCACCGCGACTATGTGGAGGGACGTCAATTTCGCGACGTCCAGATTCGAGGTCCATTTCGACGTTGGGATCACACGCATCGGATGATGCCGGAGGGTCCCAAGTCCTGCCGGCTCGAAGATCGCATCGAGTACGAATTGCCTCTTGGATTTATCGGCAGCCTTCTGGGAGGCTGGTTCGTGGACAAGAAGCTGCGGAAACTATTTCGCTATCGGCACAATGTCACCGCAGAAGCGTTGGCGAACCGGGACGCCAAGAGAGCATCCCCGGAAGTGGCTTAATCAGGCCAACTTATTTCACCATACGCAAACGTATGGTGACGGCGACATTAACATCTGGTAGCGTCGGGCCGATTCCGGTTTTGTGCGCGCACAAATTTGGTATACATTTAGGCTAGACACATAGCGTCTGCGCGCGCGGACAGCCTTGTATGTGGGGCGCGAAGGGATTGAGCGATGAATCCTACCAAGTCAGAATCTGCGGCTAGCGCAAATCCTGCGGCCACCGGCCGCCGCGACTCGCTGACAATCACCGACAACCGCAACGGCCGGCAGTACGAAGTTCCCATCAAGCACGATACGATTCGCGCCATCGACCTTCGCCCAATCAAGATCGATCCTTCCGATTTCGGAATGATGAGCTACGATCCGGCCTATTCCAATACGGCTTCGTGCATCAGCAAGATCACGTTTATTGACGGAGATAAGGGAATCCTTCGTTATCGCGGGTATTCGATCGAGGAACTTTCCGAAAAGAGCACGTATCTCGAAACGGCTTACCTGCTGCTTCGCGGCGAGCTACCCACCAAATCGCAGCTTGCCGACTGGTCCTACCACGTCACACATCACACCTTCATTCACGAAAGCATTAAAAAATTTCTCGACGGATTTCATTACGACGCCCACCCGATGGGCATGCTGATTTCCACCGTCGCCGCGCTCTCCACTTTTTATCCCGACGCGAAAGATATCTTCAATCCCGACTCGCGACTCAAGCAAACCTATCGCCTGGTCGGAAAGATGCCCACGCTCGCGGCGTTCGCCTATCGCCATAGCCTGGGCATGCCCTTCGCTTATCCCGATAACGATCTCAGTTACACCGGCAATTTTCTGAACATGCTGTTCCGCACCACGGAATTGAAATACCGGCCTAATCCAACTCTCGAGCGCGCCCTGGACATACTTTTTATTCTTCACGCCGATCACGAGCAGAATTGTTCATCTAGCGCGATGCGGGGCGTTGGCAGTTCCCACGTCGATCCTTACTCGGCGACCGCGGCGGCCACCGCTGCGCTCTACGGTCCCGCTCCATGGCGGCGCGAATGAGCAAGTGCTCCGCATGCTTCTCGAAATCGGCTCGGTGAAGAACGTGCCGGCGTATATCAAGAGCGTGAAAGCCGGCGAAAAGCTTCTGATGGGCTTCGGCCATCGCGTGTACAAGAACTACGACCCGCGAGCCAGGATCGTGAAGCACATCGCGTACGAAGTTTTCGACGTGATGGGCCGCAACCCTCTTATCGAGATTGCGCTCGAATGCGAACGCATTGCGCTCGAAGACGAATACTTCGTGACGCGCCGCCTGTATCCGAATGTGGACTTCTACACCGGCCTGATTTACCAGTCGATGGGCTTCCCCGTAACGATGTTCCCGGTTCTTTTTGCGATTCCACGCACTTCGGGCTGGATCGCGCAATGGGAAGAGATGTTGCTTGACCCTGAGCAAAAGATTTCCCGTCCACGCCAGATCTATCTTGGAAGCGATTTGCGCGGGTACGTTCCACTCGACGACCGCGGCTGAGAACTCCTCCTTTCTCGTCCCACTTTGGCTCATTCCGGAGGAGCCTCAATCCATCGGTTTTTTCCGAAAAGTGATTGCATTCGGGCCTAATCTCTGGCAAAACACCCTGCACGCCTGCAGGGGGCCTCTGTAAATGGAACTATCTACACGTGATTCCGGCACAGCCACGATTGTTGACGTGGTCGGCGACATTACGCTTTATAACTCGCCGGACATGCGCAAAATGCTTATCGATCTGCTGAAGACGCAGCGCAAACCTCGCGTGATCGTGAATATGCTCAGTGTGAAATATATTGATAGCGCGGGCGTTGCTTCTCTGGTAGAAGGTCTAAAAATTGCAAGGGACCTGAAGAGCACATTTGCGCTTTTTGGTCTCAGCCGCACGGCTCGAGAGGTACTCGAGCTCACGCGCCTGATAAAGGTTTTTGAAGTCTATAACAACGAACAAGAAGCTCTGCAGGGTGGCGGCGCACCAGCCGCTCCCGCGAGGTAATTTCCGGTCGGATTCGGCGGGCAATTTTCGGGGATGCCGCCACCCGCCGGGTTTCACCAATGGCATTTACTGAATCAGTCGGCGCAGCGACAATTAACGGCCTGGCCTACGTTGGCGGCTTGGCTCGCATCACTGGGGGAGCCGCTAAGGCCCTCTTTGTTGAACCCGGCCGCGTTGGAAAGCTCCTCAGTCGCTCCATTCATCAAGCGATGGCTGTCGGCGTCGAAGCCATTCCCATCGTTTCGCTCATTTCTTTCTTCATCGGATTGATTTTTGCGCTTCAAAGCGCCTATCAGCTTCGCAAACTTGGCGCTCTCCAATTCGTTGCCGCGGCAGTCGCCATCGCAATCACGCGCGAGCTTGGCCCCTTGATGACGGCGGTCATGGTAATTGGCCGTTCGGGTTCGTCTTTCGCCGCTGAAATCGGCACGATGAAGGTCAATGAAGAAATCGATGCGATGGAAACGATGGCGCTCGAGCCAGTCCGATTCCTTGTCGCTCCTAAATTGATCGCGATGATGCTCATGCTGCCCTGTCTCACCACCTGGGCTGATTTCATGGGCGTCGTAGGCGGAGGAGTGTTCGGCGTCACGAGCGGCCCTTTCACGTGGCATTCCTATTTCCAGGCCACGCTAGACGCGCTGGTAAGGCGCGACATTCTCACAGGTTTGATAAAGAGCATCATGTTCGGCGTCGTGATCACCGCCGTCGGCTGCATGGAGGGATTTTCTACCGGCCTCGGTTCCGAACAGGTAGGCCGCTCCACGACTTCAGCCGTAGTGAAGTCGATTTTCATGGTCATTTTTGTAGACGTCATTTTTACGGCCATTTTTTATTTCGCGATGCCGGACTGAACGTGACTATGTCGCCCGAGCCGATTGTGAAACCTCCAGAGAGCCCCGCCGACGGCGGCGCCGCAATATCCGTGCGCAATTTGCGCGTGAATTACGGCGAGCGCGAAATCCTGCACACGCATCAGCTTCGACATCAATCCCGGCGAAACGCTCGTGATCCTCGGCGGCTCGGGCTCGGGCAAAAGCACGTTGCTTCGCACGCTGGTGGGCCTCGAAAAACCCAGCGGCGGCGAAATCTGGATTCGCGGAAAGAATTTTGCGGCGCTGGACGACGAGAGTCGCGACGAGCTCTTAAAGAAAATGGGAATGTCGTTTCAAGGCGGCGCCTTATTCGGCTCGATGACCGTTGGCGACAACGTCGCGCTTCCGCTTCGCGAGCACACGCCTCTCGACGACTCCACAATTGAAATCATGGTCCGCCTGAAACTCGATCAAGTTGGCCTTTCAGGGTTTGAAAATTACATGCCTGCGCAGTTGAGCGGTGGAATGAAAAAGCGCGCCGCCATTGCCCGCGCCCTCGCGATGGACCCCGAGATTCTGTTCTTCGACGAACCCTCGGCCGGCCTCGACCCGATCATCGCCGCCGGCATCGACGAACTCATCCTGAAATTGAAAAAGGCATTTCGCATGACGATCGTCGTCGTCACGCACGAACTCGCCAGCGCCTATTTAATCGCCGATCGAATGATTCTTCTTGATAAAGGCGTTATCGTCGCCAATGGAACTACGGCCGAGTTGCAAAAGAGCCAGCAGCCGCGCGTGCGTCAATTTCTCGATCGCGTTCCGGAGCCGGAAATTTCAACGGAGTTGGATTATTTGCAGATGCTAACGGGGGAGATTCCGCCGTTGCGGCAATGATAGAGGGCGCGGAGCTCATGCTATACTCCGCGCGCCTGAGGGGGACCTTCCCGAAACATCGGGCGGGATACTAAGGAAGCCAATGGAATCGAAGCGAGAACAGGCACTCGTCGGATTATTCGTCCTCGTGGCGTCGGCGCTTTTGATCGCCACCATCTTGTATCTTTCCGGCAGCCTCTCCAGCGGGTTAATTCCGTATCACACCTATTTCAAGAACGCAGGCGGAATGATTCCTGGCACCGAGGTTCACTATGCCGGTGGTCCGAAAATAGGGCGCGTCACGAAGGTTGCCCCGGATCCGAAAGACCCCACGCGCATGGAGGTCGATTTCGAAATTGAGCCCGACGTTCCGGTGAAAACAGATAGCAAAGCGACGGTCGCAAGCACCAGTCCCCTTGGAGAAAATTTTCTTGGTCTTCTCGCTGGAACCCCTCCGGCCCCGCACGCACCGCCGGGTTCCGCGCTCCCCTCCAAAGAATACGTCAGCTTTGCGGACCTAGGCGACATGCTCTCCGGCCTCGGCCCTTCCGCTCAGGATTTGATCGCCCACTTGAATGATCGCGTAATGGAGATGAAGGTCACGCTGGCGCGCGTGAATGACGTGCTCGATGACGAGAATCGCGCCAATATCAAAGCCACCATCGCCAACCTCAAGGGCATGCTCGCTGAGAATCGCCCCGCCATTCGTTCGTCGCTGAATCACGTGAACGATGCGAGCGCAAAGCTCGGCCCGCTCCTCGACAAGTTCAACACGCTCTCCGATAAAGCCAACGAACTCATCGCGCACATGGACGGCGTCATCACCGACCCCAACGTAAAGGAATCGATCGATAAGTTGAAGCAAACCCTAACGCAAGCCAACGAATTGACCACCCGGCTGAACAACCTGATGGATGCCAATTCCGAGAACCTCGACGAGATTATCGACAACCTGCGCGCCGTCTCCAACAACATGCGCGAATTCACGGAAACGATTAAGACTCGGCCGTACACTTTGATTCGCAGCTCGAGTCCGAAACCGCATGAAACGGGTCAGGCGCCGAAGTAGCGTGAAAAGACGGCAGCTTTGAAAGGAACATTAATGCGTCGCGCGAACTATGCTGTGTTAGTGGCGGTGCTTGTAGAAGCTCTGTCAGGATGTGGCGCCACACGCCCTACCAAATATTACGTGCTCGACGTTCCTGCCCCTCCGGCTGCTCAGTCCCCCGCCCCGTATCCTGTCTCCCTGCTTGTCGCCAGGCCTATCGCTTCCCACCTCTATCGCGATGATCGCATCGTTTACGGCGCAGGTCCGGTTGAGCTTGGCACTTACGAGTTCCACCGTTGGGCCGCATCTCCTGCCGACATGATGCAGGATCTCCTGGTCAGTTACTTGCGCGCCTCGAAACAGTACCGCTCCGTTCTCCGCCCCGGCAGCAACGCGAGGGGTGAATTCATCGTTCGCTCCTATCTGAAATCTCTCGCAGAGATTGACTCACCGGAGTTTGTCGCCCGTTTCTCCATCCATCTCGATCTGTACGATCCGAAACAGGGCGCTACTGTCTGGAGTGGCGACTATTCCCACGACGAACCGGTAGGAAGCAAGACCGTTACGGCCGTTGTCGAAGCGCTCGACAAGAACGTGCGCGCCGGGTTGCAGCAGCTCACCTCGGAAATGGGTCAGTACTTCACCGAGCATCCACCTACACCATCGCAGGCCGCAAAATAGCGCCGCTGTCTTGGCGGTCCGTTCCATCTCTGCCAATATCCGCTGTTCCATTTTGAAATTTCCCCACTGATGCGTATTGGCTCATCCATTCGCTCCTAGCTGCCGATACGACATTCAAGGCGCCTTTGTCACAGGTGTCGTTGCGGGGGACCCTTGGATTTCCTGAGGCAACTTTTCGGCTCGGGTGACTTCCAGCCACACGGCTTCTGCTATCTCTGGAACGCCCGGCTGGTCTGGCTGCACGCTATTTCGGATCTGGTAATTGCGCTGGCATATTTTGCGATACCCGTCACGCTCGTCTGGTTCATCCGCAAACGGCGCGATCTTCCCTTCAGCTGGATTTTTGTCTGCTTCGGAGTTTTTATCGTTGCCTGCGGAGCCACCCATGTAATGGAGATATGGAACCTCTGGCATGCGAACTACTGGCTGGCGGGCGTCATCAAGGCTGTTACTGCTGCCGCATCGATTGTCACTGCGCTCCTTCTGATTCGGCTTGTGCCGCAGGCCCTGGACCTTCCCAGCCCGCAGCAATGGTTCTTTGCCAACGCCACGCTTCAAAAAGAAGTACAAGACCGCCGCGAGCTCGAGCTCAACCTCCGCATCAGCGAGTCCATGTACCGCGAACAGGCCGAGCTTCTCGAACTAACCCACGACGCTATTTTTGTCCGCAGTCTCGAGAAAAAAATTCTCTACTGGAATCGCGCAGCCGAGAAGCTCTATGGCTGGCAAAAGGAAGAGGCTCGCGGAAAAATTACTCATGAGCTGCTTCACACTGTCTTCCCAAAACCCCTGCCCGAAATTCAGGCGGAAGTATTCGAGAAAGGCTACTGGGAAGGTGAGCTGATCCATTCGCGTCGCGATGGGGCACTGATCACAGTCTCCAGCCGCTGGGCTTTGCGGGTGGATGCCGCCGGAAATCCGGTGTCGATTCTCGAAAGCAATCGCGACATCAGCCATGGCAAGCAGGAAGAGAAAAAATTTCGCAATCTTCTCGAATCGGCTCCCGACGCCATGGTCATCGTCGATCGCGCCGGCAAAATTCAGCTCGTCAACGCCCAGACGGAGAAGCTCTTCGGTTATTCGAGACAAGAACTGCTGGGCCAACAGGTAGAACTCCTCGTGCCCCAGCGTTTCCACGGCGAGCATTCCACTCATCGCGACAAGTACTCTCACTCGCCCAAGCCCCGTGAAATGGGGGCTGGCTTCGAGCTCTACGGCAGGCGCAAGGACGGCACCGAGTTTCCCGTGGAGATCAGCTTGAGCCCGCTCGAAACGCAGGAAGGTGTTCTGATTTCGAGCGCTATCCGCGACATTACGGATCGCAAGCGCGCTGAATCAAAATTCCGCGATCTCCTCGAATCAGCGCCCGACGCTATCGTCATCGTGAACGAACAGGGCCGCATTGTGCTGACAAATGCGCAGACCGAGAAGCTGTTTGGTTATCCGCGTCAAGAATTGCTGGGCCAGGCAGTCGAGATTCTTGTTCCTCATCGCTTCCACGGGGAACACGCCGGCCATCGCCAGAACTATTCTCATTCTCCCCGCCCACGCGCGATGGGAGCCGACCTCGAACTCTACGGCCGCCGCAAAGACGGCACCGAGTTTCCCGTCGAAATCAGTCTTAGCCCGCTCGAAACCGGAGAGGGCAAGCTCATCTCCAGCGCCATCCGGGATGTCAGCGACCGCAAGCAAGTAGCCGAAGCCCTCAAGGCCAGCGAAGAACGGTTGCAGTTGGCTCTCGAAGCGGCCCAATTGGGTGTGTGGGATTTGGACCTGACCAACGATCGCGCCTTCCGTTCCCTCCGCCACGATCAGATCTTCGGCTACGATTCGCTCCAGCCCGAGTGGGGCGTGCAGATCGCCCTAAAGCACATAGTTCCCGAGGATCGTGAACAATTTGAATCGAGTTTCGCCCAGGCACTCGCAACCAATATCTTTTCCACAGAATTCCGCGTCAGGGGAGCGCAAGACCACTCCATCCATTGGGCCTTCGCTCAAGGACGCGTCTATCGAGACGAGAATCAACAAGCCGGTGCGCATGATGGGAGTTGTTTCCGATACCACCGCACGCAAGCAAGCCGAACATCAAATTGAGCTCCATCGTCAGGAATTGGCCCGCTCCAACGCCGATCTCGCCGCCGCGAATCAGGAACTGGAAGCCTTCAGCTACTCTGTCTCACATGATCTCCGCGCACCGCTGCGCCACATTGATGGATTCGCCCGCATCTTGAAAGAAGAGCACGCCGCGGAGCTGTCCGAAGAAGCCCAAAGGTATCTAGACCGCGTTCTCCACGGCGCGAATCACATGGGCCACCTTGTGGATGACCTCTTGAATCTCGCCAAAATCGGCAGAAGAGAGCTGGCCCGCCAAAGAACCAAGCTTGACTTCGCTCGTTCGCGAGACGCTTGCCGATTTGCCAGAGACCGAAAACCGAAGCGTGGAGTGGCGCGTCGAGCCCCTGCCAGAAGTTGACTGTGACCCCGGCCTGCTCAAACTGGTTTTCAACAATCTGCTTGGCAACGCGCTCAAATTTACCCGCAGCCGCCAGCCCGCCGTAATCGAGATCGGCACCAGCGATTCCGCCGGCCCCACCACGATTTTTGTCCGCGACAATGGCGTGGGCTTCGATCCCAAGTATGCCGATAAACTTTTTGGAGTCTTCCAGCGCCTTCATCGCCAGGAAGATTTCGAGGGCACCGGCGTTGGCTTGGCTACCGTGCAGCGAATCATTCGCAAGCACGGAGGCGAAGTCTGGGCCGAATCCGAAGTAGATCGCGGCGCCACATTCTTTTTTTCCCTTGGCGCCCGTCCAGCCACCGCACCGGTGCTCCAACCTGTGGAGGTAAGTCGTGCCTGAACCCATTGAAATCTTATTGGTCGAAGATAATCCAGCTGATGCAGAGCTGACGATTCACGCTCTCGAGAAAAGCAAATTGATCAATCACATTCGCCATCTGCAGGACGGCGCCGAAGCTCTTGATTTCCTGTTCTGCCGCGGCGCCTATTCCACGCGGAAGTTCGACGCTCCTCCCCGGCTGATTCTCCTCGATTTGAAACTTCCGAAGGTCGATGGAATTGGCGTTCTGGAACAAATAAAGAGCGACACGCGAACGAAGGCTATACCCGTGATCCTTCTTACCTCCTCCAAGGAAGAGCGTGACGTGGCCAGAAGTTACAAGCTCGGCGTGAACAGCTACATCCAAAAGCCGGTGAATTTTGCGGAGTTTCAAGATGTCGTAAAGCAGCTGGGAATGTATTGGTTGCTTGTCAATAGCAAGCCACCCGCTTCCGCTTTTTCGGTTTCATAGGAGTTTTGGACCCATGTCGGAGATTTCGTCCGAAAAAGAACCGCTTCGAGCAAAATCGCCGCTCCGTTTGCTCCAGGTCGAGCACGAGCAGGACGATGTGGAGCTCTGTCTTCGTGAGCTGAAAAAATCCGGACTTCTGTTCGAAGTTGATACGGTCGCGACGCGAGAAATCTACGTTCAGAAGCTAGTCGAGAAACCGTTCGACGTCGTCATCGCCGACTATCGCCTGCCTGGCTGGACAGGGCTGGACGCGCTAGCCGAAATAAAGCAGCGAGGCCTGAACATCCCCTTGATTCTTGTTACCGGCACCCTCGGTGATCGCCTGGCGGTGGAATGCATCAAGGAGGGAATCACCGATTACGTCTTGAAAGACCAGTTGGCGCGCCTTCCCGCTGCCCTGATTCGAGCGCGCGAAGAAAAGGAATTACGCGACGCGGAAACCCGTGCGATGGAGGCCCTCCGCGCCAGCGAAAGTCGCTACCGTGGTTTGGTCCAGAACGCGACTTACGGAATGCTATGGGTCACCGCCGATGGGGATATTCTAGCCGTGAATCCCGCCTTTATCCGCATGCTGGGATACGATTCCACCGAGGAAGTTCTGGCCATCGGCAACACCACGGCGCTTTACCGCGATCCCTCTGTTGCAGCCAAACTCCGCGAAAGGTACAAGGCAAGCGGTCAAGTGGACTCCACAGTCGAATGGAAACGCAAAGACTCCAAAATCATCACCGTCCGTCTCAGCGGCCGCCGCGTTATCGACCCTGAACAAAACGGCGAGTGCGCGGAAGTCATCGTCGAGGATGTCACCGAACGTCTCGCCCTTGAGAAGCAGCTCTTGCAAGCGCAAAAATTCGAAGCGATCGGCCAGCTCGCCGGTGGAATCGCTCACGACTTCAACAACATGATCGGCGCTATCATGGGCTGGTCCGATATCGGTATGGAAGAGACCGAAGAAGGCGCTCGCCTCCGCCGCCATTTTCAAAAAATCCATCAGCAAGCCGAACGCGCCGCCGCGCTTACTCGCCAGCTCCTGGCTTTTGCTCGCCGCCAAATTCTCGAGCCGCGCAATATCGACCTGAACCAGAGCGTCACCGAAACTCTCAACCTCCTCGAAAAAGTAATTGGCAGCAATATCGAAATCAAGACCATCCTCGCCCCGGCTCTCTCCCTGGTTCGCGCCGATCCTACGCAAGTCGAGCAGGTGCTGATGAATCTCTGCATCAACGCTCGCGATGCCATGCCCGACGGCGGCTCCTTGCTCATCGAGACCGCGCTTGTCATCTTCGATGCGGAATACTGTGCTCACCAGCCGTTCGCGCGTCCCGGCGACTACGTGATGCTTTCCGTCACCGACACGGGAACGGGAATGGACGCGGCCACCGTCGACCGTATTTTCGAGCCGTTCTTCACCACCAAGGAACTCGGCAAAGGCACCGGTCTCGGCCTCGCCACGGTTTACGGCATCGTCAGGCAACACGGCGGATTCACGCATGTGTATAGCGAACTGGGTGTCGGAACTACATTTCGTACATATTTTCCGGCCGCCCCGCTCGCGACCAAATCTGTCGAAACGGTCGAAGACACGCGACCCGTTCGCGGCGGCGTCGAGACGATTCTCGTTGTCGAAGATCATCCCGGCCTGCGCGAACTCGCTTTCGAAACGCTCACCAACCTCGGCTACAAAGTGATTCTCGCCTCCGACGGCGAGCAAGGGCTGCATGAGTTTGAAAGCCGCCGCGACCAAATCGATCTTCTTCTTCTGGATGTTGTTCTGCCCAAACTGAGCGGGCCGCACATCTACGCGCGCATCTGCGAAATCAAACCCGACGTCTTGGTGATTTTTGCAACAGGTTACAGTGCCGACATGGCTTCGCTTCAAAAGGAACTGCAAAAAGGCCTGCCGATCCTTCAAAAGCCCTACTCGCCGCGCAACTTAGCGCGTAAGGTTCGCGATACCTTGGATCAACCCCGTGTTCCCGTTGCGCAAGAAAAGCCGTGTGAATCGCCGCAGCCCGCCTCCGTTCATCACGATTAGCGTTGACACCATTTCTTCCCTCGTGGTATTTCAGAATTAATCCGTGGACACCGGCTTCTTGCCGGGTTGCTGGGTCGTCAGACGCGGAAGTACCACCCAAAGGACGATCCCGCAACGAGCCCACCCACCCCGGGAGGTGGAATGCCGCTTGGCTTTCACCTCCCTTTTTTGTGCCCGCTGATATCTTGGCGGATTGCTGCGCCGACCGGTCGCGATCGCTTGCTTACTCAAGCACTTGCGGGGTTATAATGCGCACTCGGCAGCCACCAGTAGGGCGCCAGTATGTGGCGGAGGGGACATGGGCCTGCAAATTGCCGCGCGCAAAACCGGAAACGTCACCATCCTCGATCTGCAAGGCCGCATTACGATCGGCAACAGCAATGACGCACTTGGTGCCGAATTGCGCCGCCTCGCCGAAACCGCCCCCTGCGACGTCCTCGTCAATCTCGCCGGCGTTCAGCAGGTCGATAGCTCCGGCATCAGCACTCTGGTTCGCTCCTTCGTCACGCTCGAGCGCAACGCCGGCAGCCTGAAGCTCCTGAATCCCACCGGCCACGTCCGCGAAGTCCTCGAACTCACGCGCCTCATCCAATCCATCCCCACCTACACCGACGAAGCCAAAGCCGTCGCCAGCTTCCGCGGCGGCGTCGCCACGGCCTAGCAGATTCGTGGGACAGCTCCTGTTTAACTGGAACCACTTGTAAAATCTATTTGTCGACAACTTAGACCGTTCAGCTTGCTGGTTATCAGCGCTCTATTCTGTTATCCCAGGCAATTTAAGGGTTCAGGAACCACAACCTTCCGCGCAGGAGTCTCGGCACAGCAAATGGCGGAGTGCGCTTCAAGAACGCTAATGTACATAGCGTTATCGTTTTCGATTTCATGCAGCCCTATTACACACCTGAACGCACTTGGTCAGGATCTTGCAGACAAATCTCAGCGCTGACGCTTGCACAATGAGTTCTTCCAGGGTTTCTCTGGTCGTCGATCGCGACATGATGTGAATGAAGCTATCGAAACCAACCGCCTCGCGCCCAGATATAGTTCGTAATACAGAAATCGCGTAGTGGTTAGCCACGCAATTTAACGTTGACGCATTCGTAGTCGGAACTCTTTCTAATCGACGGCAAACGATCAAGCTGGAACGTTGGTGATCAATCTGTGCGAGTGACTAAAGATGGCAAAGCGAGATCGCCGACATTCTACAGTGACCGGTCCACTATCCGACGCAATGAAGAGCTCGCTCGAAAACGATTGCCGGTATGCGAGAGCATCGAAATCGACACGAATCATCTCGGTGCAGCAGAAAGGCACAATACCGAAGTGCCTTCATTGCCCCAGTCCCGAGGTTTTCGCGCGATGCTACTGAGAGCCACATGTCGAAGGCATCGTGGTACCTCTCGGCTCTTATCGGGCTCGATGGTCGTGCCCGCGACATCCGTGTCATCAAAAGCCATGCCCTATCGGCTGACTGGAGAAGGCGATTCGAAGCGGTTCAGATCCTGGATTTTCGTTCCGGGAAAATCCGCGGATGGGAAACCAATCGGAAGTCGATAACTCCGATCGAGGTGACTTTCAAATGTCAGGGATGCCCGACTTACGCGTTCTTCTTCAGGTCCGCAAGCACCAGCTTCGCAACTTCCTTCAGCGTATCAAAAACGCCCTGCCCGGTCACCGCAACAGCCTCCATCGAAGGCTCGCCCTTCACGCTCAGCTGTTTCTGCAATTCCTCCACGGGCAAGACGTTCGGCAGATCGCGCTTGTTCAACTGCAACACGTAAGGAATCGTATCGAAATTCAAATTGTGATCTTTCAGATGTTCGCGCAGGTTGTCGAGTGTTTCGAGGTTCGCATCCAGCCGCTCTTCCTGCGAATCCGCCACGAACACCACTCCATCCGCGCCCTTCAAAATCAATCGCCGGCTCGCCTCGTAAAACACCTGCCCGGGAACGGTATACAAATGAAAACGCGTCCGGAATCCGCGCACAGTCCCCAGGTCGAGCGGAAGAAAATCGAAGAAAAGCGTTCGATCCGTCTCCGTCGCGAGCGACACCATCTTTCCCTTTTGATTCGACCCCGTGTGCTCGTAGATCCACTGCAGGTTCGCGGTCTTCCCGCCAAGGCCGGGGCCATAGTAGACAAGCTTGCAGTTAATTTCGCGCGCGGGAAAATTAATAAACGGCACAATTTCCTCAGTTTTGCAGCCGAGGTTACTTATAGCACAGGCTCGCACCACCGCCAACGCGACCGCCACGCCGTGCTTCGCAACTGACAACTCTCCGCCGCACTGCCAGTTAGCAGGAATTCACCCTCCGACTGACATTCTGTGTCCAATTCGCCAAAAATCAGCCTGCCGCCTACCTTTAGCCCTGCATTGACGCAGGTGCGCGACTTTGCTATGTTTCCTCGACAGTAATACGGAGCCACCACGTGAAGCATCGCGCAGCCCGCACCTCTCGATCCCCGAGAAGTAGCCAGAAGATGCTGAAAACAAAGAGCTTGAAAGCGAGCGCCAAGACAAAAGTCATGCCTCCGGACCCCGAGGCAGGCGCCAAGCTCGCCCAGCTCAAATTCTACGAAGAGGCTCTTAAGTATTTTCAGCAACAGAAGTTTCAACGCGCTAAGCAGTCCCTGGAACGCGCCCTGGAAGGTCCCAGCAGGGAACTTCGAGATCGCGCGCAAGTTCATGTTCGCATTTGCGAACAGCGCATCTCGCGCCTGCCGGCTGCCGCGCCAAAATCCGCCGAGGATCACTATACGCAGGGCGTTGCGCTCATGAATCTCGGCCGCTGGGACGAAGCGCGCGAACATCTCGATCGCGCCCGCAAATCCGCTCCTAAAGCCGACCACATCGTGTACGCCATGGCCGCGCTCGATTGCCTCACCGGCGAAGCCGACTCCGCCATGCAGAATCTTAAAATCGCCATCCAGCTTCGTCCCGAAAATCGCTACCACGCCCGCAATGACGAGGACTTCGCGTTCTTGCAGGAAGATCCTCGATTCACCGAACTGCTCTACCCCGAGCGAGACGGTTCGAGCGCCTAGCCTCGATTTTCTTCCGTGAAAAATAGTTCGCACCCTCGCGCCCGCCCAGTTCGCATTGTGGCTCTCGGCGGCGGCACTGGACTCTCCACAGTTCTTCGCGGCCTCAAGCAGCATATCGGCGATCCCAAGCGCGGCATTCAAAGGCCCATCTCCGATCTCGCCGCTGTCGTCACCGTCACCGACGACGGCGGAAGTTCCGGCCGCCTTCGCCGCGATTATCGCGTCCTCCCGCCGGGCGACATTCGCAATTGCATGGTCGCGCTTTCGAAGGACGAGGACCTTCTCGGCAAATTATTTCAATACCGCTTTTCCGGGGGCCGCGGCCTCGCCGGCCACAGCTTCGGCAATCTATTTCTCACCGCCCTCACCAACATCACCGGCGATTTTCCCGAAGCGGTGCACGTTTCCTCGCGAGTGCTCGCCATTCGCGGGCGCATCTTTCCTTCCACCACCCAGAACGTCACCCTCGAAGCCGAACTCGAAGACGGCTCCATCGTCGCCGGCGAAACAAGAATTTCGCGCTCCAAGCAGCGAATTCGCCGCATTCGTCTCGTCCCCCGCCGCGTGCGCCCGCTCTCCGAAGTGCTCGCCGCGCTTCACGACGCAGACCTGATTCTCGTCGGCCCCGGCTCGCTCTACACCAGCATCATTCCCAATCTGCTGGTCGAAGGCGTCATTAAAGCGATCGCCCGCTCGAGCGCCAGGTGCGTTTACATTGCCAATCTCATGACGCAACCCGGCGAGACCGAGCACTACTCCGTCGCCGATCACGTCCGCGCCATCTACGAACACACCCGCGTTCGCATCTTCGACTCGGCCGTGATCAATCGCACTCCGGCTTCCGCGCAAATGTTGAGCCGCTATCGCAAACAAGGCGCCGAGATCGTCAGGCCCTCGTTCGGTGAGCTCAAGCGAATGGGATTGCCCTACCTCACCGCCGACCTGCTCCAACAGCGCGGCAAGATCCGCCACGATACCGGCCGCCTCGCCAAGCTTCTTCTCCGCGAATACGTCGCGAAACATTCCAGTCACTGATTCAGTCGCCGATTCAGCCCCCGATTCAGCCCCCGATTTAGACACTGATTCAGACACTAACTAGTGTTCCGTTTTGCGCCAGTCTACAGGCACTTCCAAAAAGCCTTTTCTTGCGCCGCGTTCCGCCTGTTCGTATACTTGCCCGCGCTGTTTATAAGCCATATTGGCGTAATTTGTGACTGCCTATAACAACGTCGAATTCCGAAGGCTCTCATTCATGCTCGTCAGATTCCTCCAGGAGGTGTCATGTCTGCGGCTGCGCAGGACGAATTAAACGTTTATCAGTCTGCGGAAGCGCGCTTCGAAATCGCCGCGCATAAGCTGAATTTGGAAGATGGCCTTTACCGCTATCTGAAGTACCCCAGCAAGGAAATCACGGTTTACATTCCCGTCCCGCTCGATAACGGCAAGCTCGAAGTCTTCACCGGCTATCGCGTGCTGCATTCCACGATCCGAGGCCCAGGCAAAGGCGGCATCCGTTTCGCCCCCGACGTCAGCCTCGACGAAGTTCGCGCCCTCGCCGCCTGGATGACGTGGAAATGCGCCGTCGTCAACATTCCCTTCGGCGGCGCGAAGGGCGGCGTAATCTGCGACCCGAGCAAGCTCTCGAAGACCGAGATCGAGCGCATCACCCGCCGCTACACCGCCGAGCTGAGCGAATGGTTTGGACCCGAGCGCGACGTCCCCGCGCCGGATATCGGCACCAACGCGCAAACCATGGCCTGGGTGATGGACACCTACGCCATGCACTCTCGCCAGGCCACGACTGCCGTCGTCACCGGCAAGCCGCTCGAACTCGGCGGCTCGCAAGGCCGCACGGAAGCTACCGGACGCGGCTTGATGATCTGCTGCGACAAAGCCATTCAGAAACTCGGAATGCAGCGTCGCGGCGCTCGCGTCATCATTCAGGGCTTTGGCAACGTCGGCTCGCAAGCCGCCGACCTGATGCACAAGGCGGGCTACAAAATCATCGGCGTTGCTGACATCCACGGCGGTCTCTACAACGAAGCAGGCTTCGACATCCCGAAGCTGATCGAATGGGTCTACGGCCAGCGCAAACCGCTTCCCGATTTCCCGGCTGGCGGCGAAAAAATGAGCGCGCAGGAAGTCCTTTTCCATCCCTGCGAGATTCTCGTTCCCGCAGCCACCGAAAATCAGATCACCACGAAAAACGCTCACCGCGTGGATTGCAAAATCCTGTGCGAGGGCGCCAACGGCCCCACCACATCGCACGCCGACCCGATCATCGAGAAAAAGGGAATCTTCATCATCCCGGACATTCTCGGCAATGCGGGCGGCGTCACCGTCAGTTACTTCGAGTGGGTGCAGGATCGCCAGGGCTTTTTCTGGCGCGAAAGCGAAGTGAACGAACGCCTGCAGGACGTGATGGAGCAAAGTTTCGATCAAGTTGTGCTTTACGCCGAAACCCACGGGGTGAATAATCGTATCGCGGCGTACATCGTGGCGATTGATCGCGTGGCCCGCGCTCTGAAACTGCGCGGCATCTACGCGTGAGTTGGTAAGGCGGCGCTGTCATCAGCTGCGCGCACTCGCGATCTTGTAATGGAGGCAAGTCTGTACCCTGAAGCCATTTCGCCGGGCGCTCTGAAAACCGAGGACGAACACCGGCGCGACATCTGCGCCGTCGGCCGCTGGATTCACGAGCGCGGTTACGTCGCCTCCACCGACGGCAACATCTCGCTTCGCCTCGACCCTCGCCGCATTCTCACCTCGCCCACCGGCATCAGCAAAGGCATGATGACGCCCGACGATCTCGTCATCACCGATCTCCAGGGCCACAAGCTGAGCGGCCGGCGCAACGCCAGCTCCGAACTCGGCATGCATCTCCTGATTTACAGCCGCCGCCCGGACATCAATGCCGTCTGCCACGCGCATCCGCCGGCCGCCACCGGTTATGCCGCCGCCGGCATTCCGCTGAACAAAGCAATTCTGTGCGAACTCGTTCTCTCGCTCGGCTGCATTCCGGTCGCCCGGTACGGCACGCCCGGAACCACCGAACTCACCGAAGCTCTCGAACCGCTCGTCCAAAGCTACGAAGCAATCCTGATGGCCAATCACGGCGTCGTCAGCTACGGGCAGGATCTCCTTTCCGCTTTTTTCCGCATGGAGACCACCGAACACTTCGCCCGCGTCTCCCTCGTCACCGAATTAATCGGCAAACAAGTCTTGCTTTCCAGCGGAGATGTGGAAAAATTGCTCGCGGCGCGCGCCCGTTATGGCGTTCAAACAGCTTCGTCGATCGGCCCTGACTGTCCAGTCACAGCCGATGCCGCCGATTCCGAGCGAATCACCCTGACGCGTCGCGAACTCGAAGCGCTCGTCGATGAAGCCGTACAAAAAGAGCGCTCGCGCCGCTGATTTTGTCCGGTGCATTTGATTTTTCGGTAGGGATACGGCATGTCGCAGATCCCGCATACGTTCGCGGGGCCGTGCCCGCTCGACCGCCGGGCAAGAAGTCGCCATCGATCGCGGCGCGATTAGCGACACGCCCGATGTCGCCAGTGTCTTTCGTCAGGGCACGGCTTCAGCCGTGCCGCAAATGTTCGCAGCCAGTCGGCTTTAGCCGCTGAGGGATTGGGCTCGCGAAGCGTGAATCGGGGAAGCTTTGTAGGCCGCGGTTTCAACCGCGGCAATTGCCAAACGAGAAAGAAAGGGGCTTTAGCCCCTGAAGTACATTAGGCCTGTTTCAGACGGACACCAGACAACGTTCAGAAGTGGTTGCCGGAGGATCAAGAATGGGCGAAGCACTGGGTATGATCGAAACGCGCGGCATGGTGGCGATGATCGAGGCCTCGGACGCGATGGTGAAAGCGGCCAAGGTCACGCTCGTCGGCTGGGAAAAGATCGGTTCCGGCTACGTCACCGCAATGGTGCGCGGCGATGTGGCTGCCGTGAAAGCGGCCACCGATGCCGGCGCTGCCGCCGCGCGGCGCGTGGGCGAATTGATCGCCGTCCATGTCATCCCGCGGCCGCATCAGTCGCTCGAGGACGTGTTGCCCATCGGCAAAACCCCGATGGTAGCCGCAAAGTAGCCGTCGCAAAGCGGCAAAGCGCCACAGTCTCGGCGCACGAACGCAGAATCCAGTCTTTGCCGCTTCGTCGCGTTGTTTGGTTCGACCAAGCGCTGTTTCGATTTCAAAAAATCTTGACTTATGCTTCTCGCTCGCATCGTCGGCACCGTCGTTTCCACTCGCAAAGACCCGCGCCTCGAAGGCAAGAAGCTCCTCATCGTGAAACCCATCAATCCCGAAGGCGGCGACGAATCCGGCTACCTGATCGCCGTCGACACCGTTGACGCCGGCTTCCGCGAAACCGTCCTCGTCGTCTCCGGCAGCTCCGCCCGCCTGGCCGCCGAATGCAAGGACCGCCCCGTCGACGCCGCCATCATCGGCATCGTCGACACAATCCAGCTAGACGCCCATCACGAAGCCGAACTCGCCGCCGCCCGAAAAAAATGACACATCAGCGAATCCTTATCATCCTCAGCACCGCGAAGGATCTCAGCGTCTCGTCCGCCTCTCCATGCAATTTGCACTCGTCTTGCGACGGACGGAATCCATGATTCTCGGCCGCGTCATCGGCAAAGTCGTCGCCACCATGAAAAACGACACACTCGTCGGCCAGCGCCTGCTCATCGTCCAGCCCATCGACCGTCACGGCCGCGATAAAGGCAAAGCGATCGTCGCGCTCGATTCGGTGGGCGCCGGAGCGGGTGAAACCGTTTACTGGTGCCGCGGCAAGGAAGCCAGCTTTCCGTTTCTTCCCGTCGAAGTTCCCACCGAAGCGACGATCGTAGGAATCGTCGACGAAATCAACGTCCCCGCAGAATCCGGGAATTCCTGAATGCTGATCGCGCGAGTCGTCGGTGACATAGTCGCCACTCAAAAAGATCCGTCGCATCACGCCCGGAAAATCCTGCTCGTGCAGCCGCTGAACCTCGACGGCTCCGATCGCGGCGAAGCTAGTCGTCGCCCTCGATGCCGTGGATGCCGGAATCGGCGAGCGCGTGCTGCTCTCCGCCGAAGGCTTTTGCGCAATGACCGCCGTCGGCCGCCCCAACTCTCCCATCGACACCGCCGTAATCGGCATAATCGATGAAGTAACGTTGATCGATGGCGTGAAGTAACTGCCTATCCCAGTAGGGGCGGGTCTCAGACCCGCCCGCGCAGCCCACCCCACCGCACCACCCACATGCAATCTTCCTGGCAACTCCAGCGCCAAGAATTCAGCACCATTCAACTGGCGAGCTCAGCGCCGCTTTTAGTGGCACAGGCACTCCTGCCTGTGCTCTGACGACCACCAATCCACAACAAGCACCCACCACCTCGGCCCCATTTCACCTTCGCATCCACGCAACCCTACCCTCGACTACAATCCACTCTCCGAGAGCTCCGTCCTAGTTTCCACCTCAGCCGATCCGCCACCTGTTATTCGATTGCTTCGAAACAATTCACCCAAAAAAAAGGCAGCGCTCGCTGCATCGAACGCTGCCCATTCCGCGACCACCAACAAATCCCGGCTCCTGTCAGTTCGTTACTTTCCCGCAACCGTGCCGCTCGTCACCGAAATGTATTTTGCCTTGCCGTCAAAATGCACCTCGGTGATCTGGTTGCCGTCAGTCACAACGGATGTGTACGAGGCTTTGCTCTGCCCGTCTTTCCACTCGATCGGAGCTTCCGCCACCACTTTTCCGTCGCGCGAGATCGTCATTTTCGATCCGTCTGCGGACACTTGATAGGACCCGGGCTTGAGATCTTTTCCGCCCAAAGTCACTGCGCTATGCAGATCGACGGCAACTCGGGAGACGGGCTTCACTGTTCTTGAATCGTCGGCGCGAGCTGCGATTGGAATCACCAGAGCAAGCGCCGCCAGGATTGTCACTACAACATTCATTCGACGATGTTCCATTTTTGTTTCTCCTTGTTCTCACTCGCCCCTTGCAAACTCTTAGACGCAATCACTTCTGCATCGCGAGCACCATTTCAAAAGATTCATAGAAAAAGCCTTGCAGCAATCGTTACAACTAAATCACTCCGCATGCGGACACCGTGCGTGCGAAACCGAACAGCTTGCTCGGGCCAAATGAGTAAAAATGGGTAAAAAATCAACACTCTCCGAATTTTCGGAGAAATGCCGAACGCAGCGAGATGCTTTTTCGCTGCGCTCTTCTTGTATACGGAGCGTTGCGGCGATTAGTTCCGGCGCGATAGAAAATTAACAATATTCATCAATTCGGATTTCCCACCTCCGGTTCGTGTGCACCTTTTTGGTGCACAGGCTTTTTGTGGCCTGCGGGGCTCGCATTGACACCCTGACCACGCTCAGGAATAATCGCTCGACATGATCGGCTCGCTTCGCGGCAAGCTCATTGAGAAACGGCCCAACCAGCTCCTCGTTGATGTGAATGGCGTGGGCTACCAGGTGCAGATCCCGCTCTCCACGTTCGCGAGCCTCGGTGCGCTCCACGCCGAAACGAACCTCTTGATTCACACGCACGTGCGCGAAGACCAGCTCACGCTGTACGGCTTTGTCACCGCTCGCGAAAAGCACTGTTTTGAGCTGCTGATTTCCGCGTCTGGCGTGGGTCCCTCGCTCGCGTTGAAGATTCTGTCGGGGATGAGCATCGAAGAGCTGGTTCCCGCGATTCGCAAGAGCGATCTCGCGCAGCTCGTGAAAATTCCGGGCGTGGGCCGCAAGACGGCCGAACGAATCGTGGTCGAGCTGCGCGACAAGCTCGTCGTGATCGACGTTCCGGAGGCGGGCAAGCCGAGCACGCGCTCTCAGCTCGAGGACGACGTGGCGTCAGCTCTTATGAATCTTGGCTACGATACGAAGTCAGTCGAGCATGCCGTGGAAAAATCACGCGCGGCAAGCGGCAACGATTTCGAAAAGTTGCTGCGCTCATCGCTCCAGATTCTTGGCAGCTCCGCGATGCAAAAATCGGCGCGCGCAGGTCGCGACGAATGACCGACAATCGCAGCCGAATCATTTCCGGCAAGGCCCTCGAGGAAGACGCGCGCATTGACGCAACCGTGCGTCCGCAGAAGATCGAAGACTTCATCGGCCAGTCGCGCGTAAAAGAAAACCTGAAAATCGCCGTGGACGCCGCGCGCAATCGCGGCGAAGCGCTCGATCACGTGCTGCTCTATGGTCCGCCCGGCCTGGGCAAGACCACGCTCGCGCAAATTCTCGCCAACGAAATGGGCTCGGCCATCAAAATCAGCTCGGGCCCGCTGCTCGAAAAGAAGGGCGATCTCACCGCCGTGCTCACGTCGCTCGACGCGCGCGATTTTTTCTTTCTCGACGAAATTCACCGCTTGCAACCGGCGATGGAAGAAATTCTCTATCCCGCGATGGAGGATTTCCGCATTGACCTGATCATCGGCCAGGGCCCCGGCGCGCGCGTCCATCCGTATCAGTTGAACCGCTTCACGCTGATCGGCGCCACCACGCGCGCGGGCTTGATCATGGCGCCGCTGCGCTCGCGTTTCGGCATCGTCCATCGCCTGGAATTTTATTCGCCGGAAGATTTGCAGCGCATCGTGGAGCGCTCCGCAAAAATTCTCGGCATCACGATGGATCGCGAAGGCGCCGCCGAGATCGCGCGCCGCAGCCGCGGCACGCCGCGCGTCGCGAATCGTTTGCTGCGCCGCGTCCGCGATTTCGCCGAAGTGCGCGCGAAGGGCCACATCACGCTCGGCGTCGCGCGCGACGCGCTCGCAATGCTCGGCGTCGATGAGCACGGCCTCGACGAAGTGGACCGCAACCTGATGCTCACTATTATTCAGAAATATTCAGGCGGCCCGGTGGGGCTGAATACGATCGCCGCGTCGCTCAGCGAAGAAGAAGACGCCATCGAAGAAATCTACGAGCCTTACTTGATGCAGCTTGGGCTGCTCGACCGCACGCCGCGCGGCCGCGTGGCGACGGCGCTGGCTTACAAGCATTTCGGCTTTGATGAGCCGCGTCGCCAGCCTGCGCTTTTCAGCTAGCCAGCCAATTGGCACTTGCGCTGTCCCCCCTTTTACCGCCTATTAGAATTTCGTAAATTGCTGAGTCGCGGCTGTTTGCCGTGAATTTTAATCGCGCTACCGTGTATTAAAACTGAGGTCGGTAACCCGAGTGCCGCGGCCTTGCTGTTCGCGCGCGCGGGCACGGCTTGCCGTGCCCCTAAGGAATACAGCACTGTATCTTTGGATGCGTAGCTAGCTTGGCCGGTAGCTTCGTGGCGAGAAACCCTGCCCGTGCTGGGGTGTTGCCAATTTCCGCAAGGCAAACCGCAAAGTTCATGGCATCCACTTGGAACTGTGGCAACATCGAAGTACCGGTACGGAGACAATTGCACGGGGTGTGGTGTCGGCGTGAGCGTGAAGGGAAGCGGGAAGCGAAGAGCTGGGGATTGGCGGCCATTCATTCTGGCTGCGCTCGTGGCGTTTCCTGCTGCTGGTGGGCTTGGCGCGTGCGATCAGGTTCCGACCGGGCAGACTTTTGAAGTCAGGCTTTTGCAGCCGCTCGCTTCGTACAGCTCAAAGCCCAACACCAGCGTTCGCGCTCTTCTGGTTGAATCTCCGCAGTGCGACGGGTCAGCCGTTTTTCCGATTGGCACGATCGTCGAAGGATATATCCAGTCCGTTCATCGTGTGGGCATGGGAATCCGCCATGAGACTGCTGCGCTTCACGTGGTATTCAACCGGTTTTCCATTGGCAACGGCGAATCGTTGGAAATGCAGTCGCAAGTGGTGGACGTGGACAACGCCCGCGAAAACGTGAAGAAGGGCGTGATTCAAGGCGTGCTTGGAACGCAAACGCCGCAGGGACGCATCACCAGCCGGCTGAAATATCTGCCGACGATCAATCCATATTCGGACTGGTTTCTGCTCGCCTACCGGGCAACGTTTCCAATCTTCCCCGAGCCGGAGATTTATTTCCCGGCCGGCACGGACATGCGTCTGGAATTAACGTCGCCGATGCCCGTGGTCAACCGGTCGCCGGCGGAATCAATGGTGAGCGAGTTCGACCAGTCCGAAAAAGACGAGCTGAGCATGATGGTGCAGTCGTTTCCGGAGCGTACGTTCACGCGAAAAGGCCAAGAAGCGGACGCAATCAATCTTGTTTTTCTGGGATCTCGAGAGCAGGTGGAAGATTCTTTCGCGGCGGCGGGCTGGCAGGGCAGCGATCCTTCATCCAAGCGGGCGTCGTTCCGCCAGTTTCACGCGTTTTTGGCGTTGAAGAACTATCCTACCGAACCGATGTCGCGGCAATTCTTCGAGGGACGCGCGTCGGACATGACGCGGCAGAAAAGCCTGAACAGCTATGCGAAGCGAGACCATTCGAGGGTGTGGAGCACGGACGAACGCTGGGATGGGCAGCCGGCGTGGGTGGCGTCGGGAACGCGGGATACGGACGCGGTGCTCTCTCTTCGCCAGAAAAAACTAATTCATCGTGTGGAAGCAAATATTGATGAGGAACGCGACAAGATCGTGCGCGACCTCTCCGTGGCCGGCTGCGTGGATGAGGTTTTCGTAGCTGCGCGGCCGGGCGCTTCGCGATCGCTTGAAAATGCCACGAGAGACGACATGCACACCGATGGCGGCGTGAGTGTGGTGAAGCTGAAAAACTGCGAACGGCCGGATTTTGCGCAAGCAGAGACCGAGACAAATCTGCAGGCGCGGCCGCGGTCGAAATTTGCGCGTTATTTTCGGATGCAGGTGCTTTCGTTCCGCGGCGACGTGCTGCGCGGCAATATTATTTACGGAGTTTTTGATCTTAGCCGGATGAGCATTCGCGCCTTGCGCAGTGACCGCGCGCGCAACGCTGAAGCCAGAGAATATGCGCGTTCGCTGCGGGCTCCTGCCAGTGCTCCTCCCGAAACCTCGCACGCACCGGTCTCCCTGGTCCTGACTTCCGCGACCGATTAAACTTTTCAAAACGGAAACGCGCTAGAGAACATTCGCCTGTGGGCTTTCGCGGCGAACGGATTTCAGAACTTCTTTCGGCGTTCGCGGCCGTCAACAGACAACGCGCCTGCTGAGAGCCCGCCGACGGCGATTCCGCCTGCTGCCAGGCCGCCCATTGCGATTGCGCCCAGCGCCAAGCCGCCCATCGCGATCAGACCCACCGAGATTCCACCTAGCGCGACAATTCCCATCGCTTTGCCGCCGAGGGCCAGGATGCCGCGAGCGCTGCCGCCGAGAGCGATGTAACCTCGAGCTGAGCCGCCCAGCGCGAGCCAGCCGCGCGCTTCGTCACCGATGGCGATGATGCCGTGCGCTTTGCCGTGAGGTTCGTCGAGATCCGGATCCGGGCCGAGGGCGACATCGACCAGAGGCAAGCCGGCGAAGGTTCGTTTTGAGCGGCTTCGAATTGTTCTTTGCGAGTCTTTTTTCATATATTCGCTGAATAGTCTTGAGGCTACGTGGCCGCGCCCTGGCTGTCAACGAACCAACCCCGGCAGCCGGGGCTTATGAAAGCAGCGGCGAGCCGCCCTTCGGATCCGCTCAGGGCAGGCCGCACTCCAAATTGAGGCCAGTCCACATTGGCTCTAGCTTCATTTTTGATCGCAGCTACCATCCGTTATGCACGACATTCGCATTCGTTCTGCTGTTCGAAGCGACCTTCCGCTGCTCACCGAGATTTACAACCACTACGTAATCCATACGCCGATCACATTTGATCTCGCGCCGCATACGGTGGAGGCGCGTGTGCCTTGGTTTGAGCAGTTCGCGGCTACTGGCCGTCATCGTCTGCTGGTGGCGGAAGACGACGGCGTTGTGATGGGTTATGCGGGAACCATGCGATTTCGCAATAAAGCGGCGTATGAGACGAGCGTTGAGACTACGGTTTATTGCAGTCATGACGCGGTCGGGCGCGGCATTGGGAGCCGTCTTTACGCGGCGCTTTTTGAAGCGATCGCGGGCGAAGATATTCATCGAATCATTGGCGGCTACACGCTGCCGAATGCGGCTACGCTTGCGTTGCATGAGCGGTTTGGATTCAAGCAGGTTGCGGTGTTCAGCGAAGCGGGGCGAAAATTCGGACGTTTTGGGATGTGGGATTTTCCGAGCGGCCGCTTCGGTTGTAACGGTGCCGCCTACGTCTACTCGAGAAAATCGAGATTGCCTGAATGGTGGCTTTTGCGAGAGGGCGGGCTTGGTGATTTTGAAGGGGTGCTGCTAGGGAAGGCGCACAGGCCCTTCGGTCCTCAGGGTAAACCCTTCGTACCTCAGGGCAAGCAGGAGTGCCTGTGCCACTTGAGGCGATGCGCAGCACGTAAACGTTTGCGATTATTCATAAGAAAATCGAGATTGCCTGAATGGTGGCTTTCGCGAGAGCGTGTGCTCGGCGATTTTGAAGGGGTGCTGCGAGGGAAGGCGCACAGGCAGGAGTGCCTGTGCCACCTGGGGCGATGCGGGGATTTTGTGATTATTCGCAGCGCAGGGAGACCATCGGGTCGATGCGGGCTGCGCGGCGGGCGGGGATGTAACTGGCGAGAAGCGCGATCAGGGTGAGCAGGGCGGCGATTGCGACGAAGGTGAGCGGGTCTGTGGAACGTACGCCGAAGAGCAGGCTGCGCATCAGGCGGGTGAGCGCGAAAGCGCCGGCGAGGCCGATGGCCACGCCTGTTAGCGCGAGGATCATTCCCTGGCGGACGATGAGATTGAGAATGTTCTTCTGTGTTGCTCCCAGGCGCGAGGCGGATTCCGATTTCGCGCGTGCCTTGATTCACCATGTAGGCCATCACACCGTAGATGCCGATCGTCGCGAGCGCCAGCGCGAGAGCGGCGAAAAGACCCAACATCACCATTGAGAAGCGGCGGCGGGCGAGGGATTCCTGGACGCGGTCGTCCATGGTGCGCACGTTGTAGATGGGAAGATCGGGGTCGAGCTCGCGAATTTCTTTTTTTACGGCCGAGGTGAGGGCGGCGGGCGCGACGTTGCTTCGCAAGACGACGTTCATCGCGGGCGTGGTGTACTGCGAATGCGGAAAATAAAAAGCGATGCGCGAATCGGAATCGAGCGTGTCCTGCTTCACGCGGCCAACCACGCCGACGATCGTAATCCACGGTTCTTTGGAATCGAGGCCGCCGGTGCGGATTCGTTTGCCGAGGGGATCTTCGCGCGGCCAGTATTGCTGGGCGAAATATTCGTCGATGATGGCGATTTTCTGCGTGGTTGGAGTGTCGAGGTCGTTGAAGAACCGGCCCTGGCGCAGCGGAATTTGCATTGCTTCGAAATAGTGGCCGCTGACGATGCGTTCGTCGGCGTTGATGAAATTTTCGCCGGGAGGCGGCGTGCGTCCTTCGATGGTGATGGGACCCCAAGCAAACATTTCGCTGAGCGGAAGCGAAGTAACGGCGCCTGCGGCTGAGACGCCGGGGATGCGTTCGAGGCGATCGTTGAGCTGGCGGTAGGCGGCGAGGACGGTGGCGCGATCCTTGTAGCGCAGGCCGTTGGTGGTGAGTTCGAGGGTGAGGACGCTGTGCGGATTGAAACCGGGCGCGACGTTCTCGAGACTGGCGAAGCTGCGAATCAGGAGGCCTGCGCCGATCAAAAGGACCACCGAAAGCGCGAGTTCGGAAACGACGAGCAGGCGGCGGAGATTATTGCCGCGTCCCCAGACGGCGCCTGTGCCGGCTGAGCCGCGCGTGCCATCGCTCAGTGTGGCGTGCATATCGAGGCGCGCGATGCGCAAGGCTGGAGCCAGGCCGAAGAGAATTCCGGAAAAAACGGAGAGCGACACCGTGAAGAGCAGAGCCTGGCGGTCGACGCCGATGTCGCTCAAGCGCGGGACGCTCTTCGGGCCGAGCACGTGAATCCAGTGGACGCTGAGAATCGCGAAGATAATTCCCAGCGCGCCGCCGCAAAGCGCGAGCAGGATACTTTCGGTGAGCAACTGGCGAATGATGCGGCGAGCGCTGGCGCCCAGGGCCGTGCGCACGGCGATTTCTTTGCGGCGCGCGACGGCGCGGGAGAGCAGGAGATTGGCGACGTTGGCGCAGGCGATCAAGAGGACGAACGCGACGGCGCCGAGCAAAATTATCAAGGTGCGGCGGGCGTCGCCGACGACTTGTTCCTGCAGCGGCACGATTCCAAAGGTGAGGCCGCCATTGGGCGGATATTCCTTGGGATGATCCTGGCGGAGGTGGGCGGTGAGCGTGTCCATTTCGGCTTGCGCTTGCGCGACGGTGACGCCGGGCTTGAGCTTGCCGACGATGTTGTAGTCCTCGTGGTCGCGATCTTGCGCGGCATTGGGCTGCATCGGAAACGGCAGAAGAATTTCCGCCTGATTTTCAGCGCCGTAGAGCGTGGGCATCACTTCGCGCGGCAGTGAAAAAGATTTCGGGAGAACGCCGACGACTTCGCGCGGCGTTCCGTTGATGGCGATTTTTTTGCCGAGGATTTGCGGGTCGGAGCCGAAGCGGCGCGTCCAGGTGCCGTAACTGAGAATCGCGGTGGGATTGTGGCCGGCGAGATCTTCGTCGGGGAGAAACAGGCGGCCCATCGCGGCGCGATAGCCGAGCATCGGCAGAAGATTCGAGGAGATGCGAATTGTGCCGATGCGTTCGGGGTCGCCGTTGCCGGTGAGATTGTCGTTGGTGCCGAAGGCGATGGCGGCGTCTTCGAAGCCGGAGTGGCTGTTCTTGATGTCGAAATACTGCGCGGTGGAAAACCAATCCTGCGTGATGCCGAGGCCGGGCGAGCGATTCCAGAGGATGACGAGCTGGGTGGCGTCTTTGTAGGGGAGCGGGCGAAGCAGAAGCGCGCTGGTGATGCTGAAGATGGAAGTGTTCGCGCCGATGCCGATGGCGAGAGAGAGGATTGCGGCGATGGAGAAGCCGGGATTTTTGGCGAGGGTGCGGAGTGCGTAGCGGAGGTCGCGAATTAGGGCGTTCATCTGGAGCCGGAGCTGTTCATTTGCTGGCGATTCATTGAGATGAGCGCTTTGGGGAAGCTGATGGGATTAGACGGCGCGTCTCGAGTTTTCGTCTCTTACGGGCCCGAAGAAAATGTGTTGCAGGATTTGATGCTGCCGGAGGTGAGGCCGGTCTTGAACCATTGCGCGCGCTGGGCGGAAGTGCCGTGGGTGAATTTATCGGGCATCACGCGGCCGGTGGCTTGCTTTTGGAGGCGGTCGTCGCCGACTGCGGCTGCGGCATTTATTGCGGAGGCGATGTCGCTTTGGTCGATCAGGTTGCGCTGCTCGGTGGAATTGCCCCAGACGCCGGCGAGGCAATCGGCTTGCAGTTCGAGAAGCACGGAGAGCTGATTGGCTGCGCCGGGATTGCGCTGCTGTTCTGCGCGGACGGTGCGTTCGATGCCGAGGATTTTTTGCACGTGATGGCCGATTTCGTGGGAGATGACGTAGGCCTGCGCGAATTCGCCTGAGGCGCCGAAGCGGGTGCGGAGTTCGTCGAAAAATCCGAGATCGAGGTAGACCTTTTCGTCGCCGGGGCAGTAGAACGGGCCGGTGGCTGTGCCGGCCTGGCCGCAGGGCGAGTTTGTTTGGTCGCGAAAGAGAACCAGCTTGGCGTGGCGGTAATTGGGGATCAGTTTGTCCCAGTCGGATTGGGCGTCGTCCAGGACGAAGGAGACGAACTGAACTTCGCGCGACTCGGCCGCTTTGCGCGCGGGATCAACCGGACGGCTGACGCCTGGTGAAACACCTGGGGAGCCGGTGTGGAGAAAAGGCGAGATTAAATCTCGCTTGAAAACGAAACTGAGGACGAGCAAAACCAAAAGGCCGCCGATGCCGAACGGAACGCCGCCGCCTCCGAATCCAAAGCCTCCGCCGCCACTGCTATCGCGACGATCTTCGATATCGCCGCTGACGCCGCCAGGAGTCCAGCGCATGAATCACCTCAGGAAGGGAGTACGTGCCTCTGAAAGAGTATACGCGACGAAGGCTTGGTCGGTGGAGCAAATGGTTCTGAGCGGAAATGTGCGGGTATGATGGGGCGTTCGGCTCGTTGAGTAATCCGAAGCCGCCGGTTAGATGACGACCGTTTACCTATCGCTGGGATCGAATATGGGGGATCGCGCGGAGAATATCGCGCGGGCGATTGCGGCGCTGGGCCAGCGCGGAGTGCGGGTGACGCAGGAGTCTTCGTTGTATGAGACCGAGCCGCTGGAGATTCGAGAGCAGGCGTGGTTTCTGAATTGTGCCGTTGCAGCGGAGACGGAACTTTCGCCGGAGCGATTGATGGAAGTGCTGCTGGAAATAGAGCGCGAGATGGGGCGCGAGAGAGTGGTGCCGAAGGGGCCTCGGCTTATCGACATGGATATTCTGATGTACGGGTCGGATATCGTGAGGGGGCCGGGGCTTGAGATTCCTCATCCGCGAATGGCGGAGCGGAAATTTGTGCTTGTGCCGCTGGCGGAGATTGCGGGGGAGGCGAATCATCCCGTCGCGATGATGACGATTGCGGAGATGCTCGAAGCGACGGCGGATCGGAGCGAGGTGAGGAAGTGGAGGGGCGGCAACACGACTGACGCGCGCCAAGCATTTTGAGTCGAGATGTTTGTTACGCGCGGCGCAGGCTGAAGCCTACGCTACTGAAGGCGGATCAGACGAAGATGAACGCTGATGAGAATGGAATGTTAAAAGGCGGAGTGGTCTTGAGAACCGGATGAAGAATTGAAATCTGGCGGCCGGTCGGTGTACGTTATCGGCCTGCGTGCGGGTCATAATAACGAATCGTGGTTCAGTGGAGGGGACTCATGCGACGAAGAATTCTCTTGATGCTGATTTTGGCGGTGGCGGGTGCGTCTCCTTCGCTGTATGGCCAGGATCAGAAAGCGGAAATTCAAAAGAAATTGAGCTCAACGTTTAAGCGAACTACGCTGACGGCGGACCGGTCGGATGTAGCCAAGGCAGGCACCGTTCTTACGCTGCATAAAGACAATCTGCTGATGTGCAGCATGGATGCACATGCCTCACCGACGAACACTTATAAGAATGGCGCGATTTCCATGGGGCTGGGCGCCACGATGTCGTGGAGCATGGCGTTGAGCTCGGTGGGCCAGCAAGTTGCCAATACTCCGCAGCGCAAGTTCGTTGGCGGCGAAAAAATTTGGCTGGCCGATTACCAGGTGAAAGAGGACGGGGTTTATTTTCTGTTTTACAGCGACCCGTTTGACAACGTCCGTTACTTTGGCCAGCTGAAATTTCCGGTTTCGAAGGGCGCGTTCCCTCCGGCAGACACTATGATGAAGACGATCGCTGAGGTGGTGACGGACGATAGCGCCCAGGAGGCTGCGCCCGCGGATTCCTCTGCGGCGCCTGCGCACAGGCGGCCGGTGGACAAGCGCCTGCGGCAGCGACCAAAACCATTACCCTGGGCCAGACGGAGGATGAGGTGGTGGGGATCCTCGGGGCGCCGCAAAAGAAGGTCAATCTGGGTACCAAGGAAATCTTCTATTACCCGGATATGAAGGTGGTCTTTATAGGCGGCAAGGTCGCCGACGTTCAGTAGAAGATCCGCAGAAACCTAGTCGTCGAGCGTTATTGTCAGCATCCTGCTGATTTTCGGTTTTGCCGTTCGCGCACAACCCAAATTCAAAAACGCCGGCCAGAGGCCGGCGGTACGTAACCCAACGCAATCTTTGTTTTCTCTCGTTTCGCTCACGGACGCCTGGCCAACTTGGGGCACAGGCAGGAATGCCTGTGCTACTAGAAGACACCGCAAAAAAAATCGCGGGCACATTGTGCGTGCCCGCGATTCTTAAAGTCTGCTGAGCTTTACTGGACGTCTGCTACTTTGCCGCCGATAAAAGTCACTTTGATGTCTTTGTAAACGAAAATCTCTTTGGAGCCCAGCGCGATTTTCTTTTCGGGCTGCCCGATCATCCCGACCACTTCATCCTCGGTCTGGCCCAATTGAATCGTGGGAGGCGGTTGAGCCGGTTGTGCTTCTTGCTGCGCGGCT
The DNA here is from genome assembly GCA_963767205.1 of uncultured Acidobacteriota bacterium. Classification (GTDB taxonomy): domain Bacteria; phylum Acidobacteriota; class Terriglobia; order Acidiferrales; family UBA7541; genus Palsa-295. The sequence goes on along the minus strand of CAVYDF010000008.1, from coordinate 128,871 downwards.
TGCTGTTGCTGACCCTGATCCTGGCCGCCTGCTGCTGCCTGCTGCTGGTCGCCCTTGTTGTCCGCAGCCGAATCATCCTGTTGGACTTTGAGGACTTCGCCGACCGTGCTCAACACCTGATCGGCGGAGGGCGTGGCGCCATGCGGATAAATAAATTTCAGTGTGCAATAGTAGCGGATGTCGTCTACGGCGTCGGTGAACAGCGTGAAAACCACGCCATCGGCCAGGGTGTCGATTCTCGTGACCCAGAACTTCTCTCCGGTCACGTAATATCGCGTCGTTACGCTCTTCGGAGGCGGATGTCCGATGAAAGTCCCGAAGCTCTGCGCCTTCTCGTGTGCCGCAAAAGCGCCGGCAGAGAGCTTGCCGTCCTTGTAAGTGTTCTGCGGCGGAGCGCCCGTGGTGGTGGCGTACATCAATAACCTATCCTTCTCCAGAATGAGAACGGAGCCTGCGGTGACGATGTCGGTTCTGTCAGCGGTGGTCTTTGTGATTGCGTACTTCGTTTCCAACTGTTTTTGGAGTCCGGCTGACTGGTCAGCCCGGCAGGGACTTGCCCCGAGACACGAAAATAAGATTGCTACGACAGTGATTGATTCGATTGCTCTCCGCGAAACCATAGCTACCTCGCTTATAAGAGTTTCTTGCAACGTCTCAACCGTCCGGAATCGTTAGGGTCTGCGTTAATTTTGGAGCGGAGTCGCGGAGTGCCGGACGTATATGCGTCCGGCACTCCGCGTTCAATCAACCGCGTTACTTGCCGCCTTGCGCGCCGCCTTGCTGCGTTTGCTGCACTTCGGATTCGGCCGCGTCGGCATCCTTCTGCTGATCGTTCAACTGTGCTTCCACGTCGAGGTCGGGCTGCGCTTGCCCTTCAGGATTCGCGCGGCCGCCTGGCTTCGGACCTGCCGGGATACCATTCTTGCCCTGGTTCTCGGCTAGAGTCTTGAGACCCTGATCGAGCTGCTCGCGGAAATGGTTGTGCATTTCCTGCAGATCGTCCACGGCCATCGCCACTTGCGAACCGGAATGGCAATCGCCCTTCTGGCTGCTGCTGATCAGCACCTTGACGTTCTTACTATCGTCCGGGGTGTCGTCAATTCGCGTGACGACATCGCCGGGAGAGAGCGAACAATCGGAGCCGTCTGGCGCCTGCTCGGTAAGGATCGTCGCAACGATAAACGTGCGGTGATTCGGATCGAGCGCGGCCGGCACTTCCTCTTGCTGGGCTGCATCTCCACCTGCTGACGCACTCTGCTGTCCGCCTGCGGCTGCTCCGCCTCCAGAAGCTGACTGAGGAGCGGCAGCGGCGGCCTTTTCGGCCTCGAGCTGGGCGCGGACTTCGTCAGCGATGGCTTGTTTCACTTCGGGAGTAAGAGCAGGTCCGCTGCTGTCGCCGCCTCCGGCGTTTTCTGCCTGCTGGCCGCCGCCCGCGTAGTCACCCATCGCCTGAGCGTTAGCTGCTGCTGCAGCATTCGCATTGGCCTGGGCTTGCGCTGCGTAAGCAGCCTGCAAATTCTGGCTGATCACGTAGTCGGTCATCCACAAGGCTGCGCTGGCGTAAGCCGGATACGGATTAAAGTAGTAACCATAGGCTCCGTACCACGGCGCTCCGCCCCATCCCCATGAGTAAGCCACTGGCGCTGCCCATGGGTTATAAGCCCATCCGTAAAATGCCGGGCCATAGTAGTAGGCAGGAGTGTAGCCGTAGTAGCAGCAGTAGCCATGGTAGTAGTAACCGCGGTAACCGTAGGCGTAGCGATGGCCGTGATCATAGTAAGTGCGGCGCGAATAGTAGTGGCCGCCGTGTGAATACCGGTGATCTACGTAACCACGGCCTCGGCCGGTGTTCACCGTGCGAACGTGCTCGCCCTTGGCGTTCACATGCTCGGAAGAAATCGTGCGGCCGCCGTGGGCGTTGCGATTGACGGTTGCACCCTTGGCGGTGTGGACCTGGCTCACGTGTCCGTTTGAATTGACGCGAGCCGTTGCGCCACTCTTGGTGCTGACAGTCTTCGGAGCTGCGGCCTTGCCGCCAGCGCCACCGGCTTTGGCGTTATTGGCGCCGCCCGCCTTGCCGCCAGCTGCACCCGTAGCGCCGCCTTTGCCGCCAGCCGCGCCTGTGGCGCCTTTGCCACCCGCACTCGTGTTGGCGGCAGTGCCCTTGCCGCCGGCCGCAGCAGTGTTTGTCTTGCCACCGGCCGCGGTAGTCGTGGTCTTACCGCCAGCCGCAGTGGTCGTGGTCTTGCCGCCGGCCGCAGTGGTCGTGGTCTTACCGCCGGCCGCAGTGGTCGTGGTCTTGCCACCAGCCGCAGTGGTCGTGGTCTTGCCACCAGCCGCGCTGGTAGTGGTCTTGCCGCCGGTTGTGGTGGTCGTATGGCCGGCCGTCGAAGTGGTGGTGTGGCCGGTGTTCGTGGTTGTAGTGTGGCCACCGGTGTTAGTCGTGGTGTGACCGCCGGTGTTTGTGGTGGTGTGACCGGCGCCACCCCCACCACTCGGATGGCTTCCACCGCCTCCACCCGATGACGGGTGCGAAGCGGGCGCCGATTTCGGCGCCGACCCGCCGCCTCCGCCGCCGCCTACCATGTTTTTGAGCGCGAGCAATGCCTGGAACGAGGATGAGAGCGACCAACACAACAGACAACTGAATAAGCTTTCGATTCAAATGGGCCAGACTCATTTTCACTGCCTCCTGATTCATCCGAACTTTTTCTCCGCTTCACTGCTATGAATTTTGCAGCGTCCCCGAAACTCGAATTTCACCGCGCCCCGATTACGCGGTTACGCACCAAGACGGCGCGATTCACATCTGAAGCCGTCACCGGAAATGCTCAAGATGAAAGCGGCTTCATCCGAAAAAGAAGGCACAAAACTCGAAGGATTCCTGCCATTTCGCGGAATCTTGAGCAAACAATAGGTCAGAGTAACTCGCATGTCAACTCCCGTTGCGGCGCTGTTTCGAGCAGCCGCACTGTCGTTTTTCGAACAATCCTGTCCTGCGAACCTCGCGCTTATGCCTTCCAATCCAATCACGCCGTGAAATCGAAACAGCGCTCACTTCGCATTGCGTATTTTCCGGACTTTTCCTGTCACGCCTGCTCCGAAAAGATCCAGAAAATCTTAGGTTCCAGACTGTTGCAAATGAGCGTTCTGATTCCTTGCCAGGAGGCCGACTTTCTGCATCCAAGTCAGATTGTCGGAGCGCCCGGCGCGTTGCCTCGGGTTTTTGCGTCGGTTATCATTTGGGATAACCAAGGACGCCGACGGTACGGGTTGGTGCGCGACCATGGTGCGAAAAATGTCACGCGGCTGCACACAAACGGGAAGAGTGAGCACTCCCATGTTGAGCGTGCTTGTGGCGCTTGGCGTCATCGTGCTTCTCGCATCCGCGGAGTACGCGATTCCGCGATGGCTGCATCCTGGCCCGGGCGAAAGCGGCTCGTTCTTTTCATCGAACGATCCCGTACCAAGCGCGTCGAGTGCCGCTTCCCGCCCGGCGCCGTCAATAAAGCCTGGAATTGATTCGGAGTCCACCGAGGTCCACGACATCGGCAGAGCCGAGAAAAAACACTCTGCCGCTGCGCGCAAATCCTCTGCCCCTGCCGGCGCGGACTCGCATACATCCCCATCTGCCGATACTCAGGTTGCGGCCGAACGGCGAGATGGCACGCAACCGTCGCGGTCAGGAGAGAGCGCGCGTAAAGGCGAAGAGAATCTGCGGGCGACGGAAGACGCGACGGCCCACCTTGTGGCGCTGGAACGCGAAGACCTCGACCGTCTCCTCGACCGTGCTCGGGCGATGAAGGATCGCATCGAAGCGGCGCAGCGACAGCAGACCACACCGCGCGAAGATCTCGCCTTTTCGCAGCAGCGATTCCAGAACGACTTGAACCAGGCCGATTCTGCTTTGAAGGCCGCCGATGTTCAGAAAGCGAAAATTTACCTGGACCTGGCCAAAGGCGAACTCGAGACGATTGCGAAACTCCTCGGTCGCTAAGAGACGCCGCCCTAGAAATTCCGCACCCGAAATGAAAGCCGGTGTTCATTAGCTCGCTCGCAGAACCTTCAGCCAATGCAACGTAACAGGCTTGGGTTCCAGCGCCTCGATCTCGATTTCGGCTGCAGGGCCTTCTGTGCGTTCGCGCCAGCGGTAAACACCGGGCTCGGTCTCTTCGCGCACGTGGCCGCTTGCGGGACGCAGGAAGTCGCGCGCGTCATCGAGCGAAGCAGTTTCGCGGGTAGCTGGCCGCGAGAGCGCTTCGACGGCATAGCTCCGCAAAAGTTTAGGCCAGTAAGTTTCGAATAGAGACGAGGAAGCGAAAATGTCGCTCCAAGCCACTTCGCCGCCGAATGCGACTACCACGCCGACTACATCGTGATCTTTCGTCGACCGCTCGAACCGCTTCTGCAATTGGCCAGCGAGTTCTTCGACGGATCTTCCCACGCGGGGCGATTCGTAGATTTGTTTGTACGACATCGTCGGAGCATTTGAAGCGATCACCGAGTTAACTTCGCTTTCGGAAATCGCCGGTGCTGGTGCTCGCGCCGCCGAGGGCGCGCCCATTGTTCTTCCCCCCGCCGCGGCGCCGTTGCGAGCGCTCGTCATCGGTGCAGCCCCGCGCACAGCGGCCCACACCTGCGCCTGACTTTGATCCACAGCCGCTTTTTCCCGCACGCTGGGATGCACGATTGTGCCGGAGGCCTGAAATTTATCTGAGCCGCCGGTCCAACGCCCGTGCTCGACGCAAAAAACGCTGAGAGGAAGCGGCTCGGCGCCAATCGGAACGATTCGGTCTTTGCCTATTATTCGATCCTGTTTGCCGCCGGAAACCACTTCCCCTGCAAGAAGTAGCAGCGGACGCTTGCCGCGGTTGATGAGCACCAGTTGATTCACTTGCGCGCTGCCGTAGGAAGTTGTACCGCCGCCATCCTCTCGAGTGCGGCGCATGTAGCTGCCTTGCTCGGTGACAACGGCGTCGCCGGAAGCCAGTGCTTCATCGAGCGTGGCGAAGGCGCTCGTGTCGGCTTGCTGCGAAGCGTATACGGGAAACACGGTGAGATTATCGTAGGTGACCGCTTCGCCGAGCCGCCAACCTCGCGCGGATTTTTCGTCACCGCCATCACCACCAGAAGCAGCGCGAACATTCGAATCCACATTGGTCATTAGAATTACTCCCGCCGCCAGGGCGAGAACGGAGAGTGCGAGAATTCCGAAGACGTTACTGCTTTTGGGTCTGGGTGCCATGACGAGTCCCCCTCGGCCGGTCTCCCCGCCTGGAGCCACTTCGCGGCCTTCGGTGATGAGAACGAGCGGGGGCGATTTCCTTGCACGGTTTTTTGAGGGGAATCGGGGAGTGTGGGCTTAGGCGGTAACGGCCTAAATCTAGAGGTGTTCGCGGTCTTTCTGCTGTTTCTCGCGCTTCTTGCGGTCTTCTTCTTCCTGGTGCTCGAACTCGACCATCTCTTCCTCGGTCATCTGGTAGTCCTCGCGGGAAGCGAACATCGCGCCGCTGCGCTTGTCGCGCGCGGAACGGGAGCCGTGGCGGCGCCGGCGGATGGTGAAGTCCATGCTGCGGATGGGGGCTTCTATCGCACCGGCTTCCACCAGTAGATCGCCGACTTTCTCGAGAAATTCGTTCAGGTGGTAGGGCTTTAGCGAGTAGGGGAGGGCTTCCCGCTCGAGCACGGGTTGGGTTTCCTTCGCCGCCAGGACGGGCACGAGGAACAGAACGCGGATGCGCTTCGGCCTTGCGGCATCGATTTCGGCGTCATGCGGGGCATCGGCTTGCCCTTGCGCCAACTCTTTCAGGGTGGTGAAAATGGGGCCACGGACGTCCGTAAGCGACACATTTACGATCACGAGGCTCCAGACGCCGCTGGCGATTTCCGCCATCGCGTGGGAGGCCAGCGGGACGACTCGCACGCGCCAGCCCTCGGAATCGAGGACGTTTTTGAGCGCGCGCTGGCTCACTACGTCGTCGTCGATGATCAGGATTCCGACTTCGGCCACGGTTGAGGGACCTCGGATCGTCTTCTATTTCTATTTATGCCTATCGGCCAATCCGTCGAGTATAAGCCGGTCGCCGGAGCGGTAATTTTGATTCGCCTGAGGGCGTGCCTAGAGGGCATCCTGTCTTTACGGACAGGCGAAATAAAAGCGAAATATTATGCTTGACAAAGCGAACAAAAAGCGAATATCATCATGCCCGTGCAGCGAGGCTTGCAATGGCCACTCTTCCCATACTTCGAGTCGAACCAACGATGCTCCCGCGTCGCCGGTCCCGGCCGAATCAGACCAGTCTCACCCTTTTCCCCACAGCCGCTCGCCACGGCGATAGTGAGTCACCTGGTAGTGCTTCCGCGCCCACTTCGGTCCCCGACCGGAGAACGAAGCCTGCTACGGAACTGGTCGGCATCGCACGCCTCGCTGCTTCCTCCCCCTGCGCGGATGCCAAGCGCGGGACGGAATATTTCCTGCTGCCCGTTCGCTCGATCCTGAATCACTGCGATTCTGAGCGAGTGCCGTTCGCCTGGACGGTGAATCCCTACCGGGGATGCGAGTTCGGCTGCAAATACTGCTACGCGCGCTATACCCACGAGTATATGGAGCTGGACGGCGGCGATTTCGAATCGAAGATTTACGTGAAGCAGAATGCCGGCCCGCTGGCCGAGCGCGACCTGGCTAACGAGAAAATCTGGGGTGAGCACATCGCCATCGGCACCGCGACCGATCCTTACCAGCCGGCCGAGAAGGAATTCGGCGCTACGCGAGCGATCCTCGAAAAAATGGCCGAGCGCGAAGGGCTGAGCCTTTCCATCACCACGAAATCGAATCAGGTGGTTCGCGATATTGATGTGATCAAGCGGATTTCCGAGCGCTCGTCGATCACGATTCACATGACGGTGACGACGATGCGCACACGCCTGGCGCGCATGCTCGAACCGCGCGCGCCGCGACCTGACCTGCGCCTCGCTGCGGTGACGGAATTGCGGGAAGCTGGAATCAATGCGGGCGTGAACGCGATGCCTGTGTTGCCTGGTCTGACGGATCGCGAAGAAGATCTCGATGCGTTAGCGCGAGCTGCCCACGATGCAGGTGCGCAGTGGATTGCAGCCAGCGTGCTGTTTCTGATGCCGTCATCGCTGAAACAATTCATGCCGTTTATCGACGCGAAGTTTCCGAAGCTCGCGAAGCGTTATCGCGAATGGTACCAACACAAAGGCTACGCCCCAGAGGAGTATCGCAAGGAAATCTCCGCACGCTTCGAGCAGTTGCGCCGAAAATACGGTCTCAATTCCCGACCGGAGCGCTACAGCGCGAGCAAACAATGGCGTTCGCCGCAGCTGGCCCTGGAGTTGTACGCCCCGACGTGAGTGAGAAATAAAATAGAGCGCAACTATGCAGGAAGCACGATTGCAATTCCGTAACGCCGGCGTCTCGCCGGCTCTGTTGACGCTGCGACGACGAGGTTATCCCGCTACGGCACGATGATGCGCGAAGCTTCTTGAGCGGTTTCGCCTCGTCAGGCAGCGGAAATCGCGCGCGAAGAAAACCTAGAAACGCCCGCGAGAGCGGACGCCCGTTCGTCTCCTGTTTCCCCACGCGTAACAAGAAAATGAGTAACTGAAAAATCTCCGAATCCTTCAGCGTTGAAAAGCCTGCGCGCGCCGATTCTTCTTTCTTAAACTCCTGCAGGAATGCCGCGATCTGTCCGTACAGCGCCCGCGCGACCGGAGCATCGGGCGGCCGTTCATAGTAAATTCCAGTGCCGAGCGTGCGATACGTTTCCGCTAGCGCTTCGAGGGCCGCAAGGATTGCCGCATCATTTAATTCCTTGTTCTCGATTTGAAAACGATGAATCGTGCCGCCGAGGCCTGCAACAACCGGCCACTTCTCGTAGACGAAATCCACCGGGAATTGAACGTCGGGATACGGAAACTCCTCTCGCGGAGTCGGCTTGCGATGCTCGGCTTCGTAGCGATGAGCCGCGATCAAATACGAACAGTCGATCGGGCAATCGATCGTGACTTCGCGCCCTTCGCCGCAACAGATCGCGCAAATCTTTTCGCCCTTTGCGGGGCAGAACCGCTTCGGCGGACGTTTCCCACAAATCGCGCAGCTCATGCACACACTCCTCAAATCGTCAAAATCGCTAGACGCGAAGGAAATCAGAGTACGAGAAGACCCAAGACGCGGCAAGCAGCGAAGTGAAATCGCGTTTGCTTTTATCTGCTGGCGGCCTGCGGCACGGCGCGGGCATCGAGAAGCGCGATTTCCTGGGCTATTGTTTCCACGGTGTGCTCGTCGCCGAACTTCGAATTGATCATCAAGTTGTAAAGCGAACGCAGAGGCCAATCCTTGCCGAAGTAATGGCGAATAAACGCTGCTCGTTCGGAATCCACTTCTTCGACAAGCTGCGCCGCCTCTTTTTCGGATTTTCCGAGGCTCATGATGCGGCGAATCTTTTCCTCGACCGGCGCGTAAATAAAAACATGGAAGACATCCGGCCGATTGCGCAGGATATACGGTGCGCCGCGGCCGACGATCACGGATTTGCCGCGCGAAGCGACATCCTCGACCACCTTATGCAACACGGCGACCATCCGGTCGGCGTCAAACATCTGCGATTCGCCTTCGAGCGGTAGAGTGCGCTCGTAGCTTCCTCGCGCGTAGACTTTGAAAAGCCGGTGAAGCAGGGAATCGCAGCGCTCATCGCAACGAAGCGCAGCTCGGTGATCTACCTTCGCGACGCGCGCGATTTCCGCGGTCAGCTCTTCGTCCCACACCTTCCAGCCAAGCCGGGCCGCGAGAGTCTTCGCGATATTAGCTCCGCCGCTGCCGTATTCTCGTTCGAGGGTGACGATTCGGATCTGCATGCTGACCTGCGCTGCGGATTAGTGTACCGCCATCGGCCCGCCCGGCCTCACTTTTTTCATCAGGAACACGAACGGAATCATCGCGAGAACGGCGACGCCCAGCAGCTTGAAGTTGTCGATGTAAGCGAGCATGGTCGCCTGTTGATTCACGAGATTCGACACCATCCCGTACGCCTGATGCGTGGCTTCGTAGCTGCTCGACCCGCGCGAGACGAATAAATGCGTCATACCATTGATCATCGTGTGCAGCCGGCCGCTTCCGTAATTCACGTGGTCCACCAACTGGTTCTGGTGGAATTGAGCGCGCCGCTCGAGCATCGTCGTGACGAGCGAGATTCCCACGCTGCCTCCTATGTTTCGCGAAAGATTGATCAGGCCAGACGCCGCGTTGTTTTTGTCTTTCGGCAGAAAGGCGTATGCAACCGTGTTGATTGGAACGAACAGGAACGCCAGGCCAAGCGCCTGGTATCCGCGGGCGATTGCAACCGTCCTAAAATCGATGGACACGTCGAAGCTCGTCATGTGAAAAAGGGACAAGCCGACGACAGTGAGGCCAAACAGCAGCATGATCCGCGCGTCATAGTGGCCAAGCAGATACCCCACAAGCGGCATCGCCAGAATGATGGCAAATCCGCCGGGCATGAGTGCGAGGCCCGCTTGTTGCGCCGTGTAGCCCATGATGGTTTGCAGAAATAGCGGAATCAGCACCGTGCTCGAAAGCAATGCAAAGCCAACCATAAACATCAGCATGTTTCCGATGGCGAACGAGCGATCACGGAAGAGGTGAAGATCGATAATCGGATCCTTGTGGCGCCATTCCCAGACGATCACGGCAATCAGCGCAACCACGCTGATGATCGTCATCGCGGTAATGAAATGCGAGCCGAACCAGTCATCGCGCTGGCCCTTATCAAGCACCACTTGCAGCGTGCCGAGCCCGAGCGCGAGAAGGCCCAAGCCGATGTAGTCGATGCGGAATCCGGATTTTTTCTCGCGTTTCATGTAGGGCGGATCGGAAATCAAACGATTCGTGAGGAACATCGAAATGAGTCCTACGGGAATATTGATGAAGAAAATCCAGCGCCACGAGAAATTGTCGGTGATCCATCCGCCAAGCGTGGGACCGATCGCGGGCGCGAACACCACTGCCATTCCGTAAACGGCGAACGCCATGCCGCGCTGCTTGGGCGGAAACGTGTCGGCCAGAATCGCCTGTTCGCTCGGCTGCAGTCCGCCGCCGCCAACACCCTGCAGCACACGGAAGAAAATCAGCGCTCCGAGAGAAGGCGCGAAACCGCAGAGACACGAGCTGATGGTGAACAGCGCCACGCACGACATGTAAAAGCGTTTGCGGCCGATCAGCGCGGAAAACCAGCCGCTCATCGGAAGCACGATTGCGTTCGAGACGAGGTAAGAGGTGAGAACCCAGGTGGCTTCATCCTGCCCGGCGGAAAGGCCGCCCGCGATATGAGGCAACGCAACGTTCGCGACGCTCGTGTCCAGCACTTCCATGAACGTCGCAAGCGTAACGGTGAGCGCGATGATCCAGGGGTTTACTGCGGGCCGCTCAAATTCGCGCGGTGCCGAAATGGCCGCGCTGATGCTCATTTCACATAGACCTTCGGTTCAACGGACATGCCCAGCCGCAAGTAGTGGTCGCTGTTCTCGCCCGGATCGAGCACGATTTTCACCGGCACGCGCTGCACCACTTTCACGTAGTTGCCCGTAGCGTTTTCCGGCGGAAGCAAGCTCGTGCGCGCGCCGCTCGAGCCGGCGATGCTGTCCACATGCCCTTTATATTCGCGGCCGTTGGCGTCCACTTGAATTTTCACCGCCTGCCCGGGCTTCATATATTTCAACTGTGTCTCTTTGAAATTCGCGGTGAACCAGACTTCATTGAGCGGCACGATCGTGAAGAGCTGCTGACCCGGCTGGACGTTCATGCCGACTTCGGCGTTCTTCATCACCACGCCATCCACCGGCGCCATGAGCTTCGTGTACTGCAGGTTCAATTCCGCCTGCTCGAGCGCCGCTTGCTTTTGCGCGACGGTGGCTATCGCTGAGCGCGCCCGGGCTTGCGACGCTGCCACCTGTTGCGGCCCGGTCTGCGAAGAGCGCCAGTTGGCTTCCGCCTGCAGGACTCGCGCGCGAGCCTGATGAATTTGCTGCTCGGCTGCCGAAGCGGACGCCGCCGCGGACGCGACCGTCGCGGTGCTTGCCCGTGCGGCGGCCAATGCCTGATCGTATTGCTGTTGCGAAACTTCCTGCTTATCGACGAGTTGTTTGTATCGAACGAGATCGTCCTGCGCCTTGATGTCGTTTGCCTCGGCTTGCGCGAGCTGAGCTTTTGCCGCGTCAAACTGCTGCTGCGCGCCCGCCACGCCTGCCTTGGCGTTTTCCACGTCCGCTTCGCTGGCGGAGGTTTGGCTCGTCGTGCTGATCGATGTGATTGGAACGTTGATACCCAGAGAGGCGGCTTGCGCTTCGGCATCCGCCAGATTCGCGCGCGCCTGGTCCGCTGCCACCTGATAGTCCCGCGGATCGATTTCCGCCAGCACCGTCCCCGGCCTTCACGAACTGGTTGTCGTCCACATTTACTTTTTGAATGTAGCCGGAAATTCGCGTGCTCAGCGGCATCAGGTGACCATCCACTTGTGCGTCGTCGGTGCTCTCATAGCTCGCGAAATAGCGCCATGCGAAGAAGCCGCCAATCAACAGCACGAGCACGGCGCCAATAATCAGCCATCGCGTCGCGGGGTTTCTGCGAAACCGATTTCGCGCGGATCCAGAGGGCGGAGGCGCGGCCGAATGCGTCTCGGACTGTGGCGGCGCAGTCTGAGTCATTCGGCTCTTGCGTGGCTGGAGGATTTGGCGAAACTTCCACGTCCGTGCGCTGTGCCATGGTTATTTTCCTTTGAAGTATTCTTTCACGCCCAGTTCCGCCTGTCCGACGGCTCGGGCGAGAGAAATCTTGGCGTAGTTATAGTTGTAGAGGCTCGAGATGTACTGCTCATTCGCGCTGGCCACTGCTTCCTGCGACTGCACCACTTCCACCGTATCCGTAACGCCGGCCGCGAAGCGATCGATCGATTGCGTCAGCGTCTCAGCGGCGAGGTCAATGTTGCTTCGCGCCACCGCCACCAGCTCGGCCGAAGACTGCAAATTGAAAATTGCCGTGCGCACGTCCGCATCGATCTGCGCTCGCAAATTTTCCGCGCGATCGCGGCTTTGCTGAAGCTCGCGCGTCGGCTTCGCAGCACGTCTCCGTGAACGCTGCCGCCTTGAAAGATCGGAATATTCAGCGTGCCGCGAACGTCGAACACGCCGTGATTCGACGATGCATGCTGCCCCGCAACGCCGTAATCCGCCGCGAATGACAAAGACGGGTAGTAGCCCGCCACCGCCGCCTTGCGCGAAAATTCCATGGCCTTCACGTCCGAAAGCGCCGCCTGGTAATCAGACCGATTCGCGAGCGCGCGCGCCAGCGCTTCATCCACCGTGATTCCCTCGAGCGGCGCGTAGGGCGACTTGTCCGTCAAATCGAATTGCTGCCCCGGCGCAAGTCCGATCACTCTCGCGACCGTCAGTTTCTGGATCGCGAGGTCGTTTCGCGCTTGAATCAACTGTTGCTGACGCGTCTGCAATTCCACTTTCGCGCGCAACGCATCGATTGCAGGTGAGGTTCCGGCGTTGAAGCGATCGTTCGCCTGATCGTAGAGCGCCTGCGCCGTCTTCACTTGCGCGGCGGCAGTCTCGATCCGCGCTTCATCCGCGATTGCCTGCAAGTAATTGAATCCCACCGCGAGCACCACGAGATCTCGCGCATCCTTGTAGCTGTATTCCGCAGATTTCACGCTCTGGTTGGCGGAACGCGTTTTATTGATCGCTTTCCAATCGAATAGTTGCTGGCTCAAGAAGGCCCGCGCATCAAAATATGAAAAAGGGCCCACAATGCTGGGAATGTTCTGCCCCGGAATATTGAAGGTGAAGCCGAATTCCTTCAGGTTTACTTGCGACACGTCTATCAGCGGACTCGCGGTCACGTGCGGCAGCAGCGCGCTCAATTGTTGCCATCGCGTGCCGTGCGCCGCCTGCACGTCCTGATTCGAAAGCAGCGCCCCGAGGTTTTGTTTCAAACCACGCTCGATCGCATCCTCGAGCGTGACCGGCAAAACGCCCGGCACGAATTTTCCCGGCACGCTGCCGGAGAAATTGCTCTGCGCTTGCGGCGCGGCCGGAGATTGCGTCCGCGCCGCCACCCGAAGAACTGCTCGACGAGCCCGATTGCGTCGCCGATGGCCCAGCCTGCGGGCTTGGCAGTCCAGGTTGCGCCAACTGCGCGAATGCTATGCTTGCTGAACCAAACAATAAAAAGGCCAGGGCGAGGAACGACCTGAGAAAACGACTGTCCACGTGGTGCCCTCCTCCTAATTCCTTACAGTAATGGATGAAATCCGACCTCGAAAGACTCAGCGACGCGCCGAAAATGGCGCTCCAGCCCCGGAAAAACTCAACTTCGTTTACGCTTTGTTCCACTTCGAATCGCATCGGCCCGCAAACTCGGTGAGATGAGTTCCCACGTCTTTCTCGCCGTCGACTGGAAGTGTGTTTCCGGATTCAACGCCCAAGCCATCGTAAAACCGATCACCACAGTCTGGATCAGGCGCGCCAGCTCAATCGGCGCAGCGTCTGACCGGATTTCTCCCCGCTTCTGCGCCAGAGAAATAATTTCAGCGAGCATTTTGCGACTGACGCGCATCCGTTTCTGCAGTTCCGCGCGCACCGGCGCACACGACGCGTGCGCCGCGTAAATCGCACGAAGCACCGCCGGATTTTCGTGGGACTGCCCGGCCGAATCAGTGGCAAGCTCCCCGAGCACCTCGAGAACCGAGCCCCGCGTCGCGCGGGCTTTTTCGAGTGCACGCTCGACGGCGGCAATGCGTTCGCCGCCGTATGCCGCAAGCACGTGCTCTTTCGTTGGAAAGTAATTGAAGAACGTTCCCTTTCCCACGTCGGCTGCTTCGGTAATGTCCTCTACCGTTGTTTCCAGGAATCCGCGCTCGGCAAAAAGTTCCAAGCGCAGCGCGATAAAGTCTCTCTCGCGTTTCAAGACGGCGGCGTTCGCGGCGATCGGAGCGCGGATGCACTGCGGGCATGTTGCGCCGATGCGCGACAGCGGATTGCGTACGAGGCTTGATCATGGTCGAATACCTATATGTGACTTTAAGTCAGTTATGAGTAAAAGTCAATCGAGGCTGGTGGCCGACACCGCTTTCGACTGGGAGACTTTGCGGGCTGGATGGAAAGGACCCCGCGCCGAAGCTCTCAGGCTCCGGCGCGGGTGCTGTTTAGCGAAACGCTACTTCGAGTGATGCGGTGAGTGCTTCGTGAGCGTCGCAATCAATAGCTTCGCCGAAGGAGGAATCGGCACGGCCTTGCGGAAGACGATTGCTTTCGCTTCCACCTTCTTGCCGTAAAGACGTTCGTTCGCGTCATTGTCCGGGCGCAGCGTGGAACCTTCCAGCGATACCCCGGCGAACAAACCGCGCGAACGCGAATACGTCAGCACTTCCGCTCGCATCGTTACATCCGTAGCGGCTGCAGCCGTTCGTCCCACCGGCCCTGCTGCTGCGGAGGCGTCAGCGCCGAGTTTCACTTTGCTGCTCAAAATCGCGCCGGCACCGCGCTCGTTCATGATCAGCAGTACGAAGTCAGTAGCCTGTCCGCCGATCTGAAATCCGAAACTGCCGCCTTCGAGCGCCATCATTGACGGCGCGCTCCAGGGACCGCGGAAGTTTTCGCCGCTTCGGCACGTCATCACGCCCCGGCCATAGCTTGCGCCCACTATAAACGCCGCCTTGAGAACGGAGGGCAGGACGATCACGCAATCCGCTTTGTTGATCAAATCCTGCGGAATATCATCCGGGATGTCCATAATCTCTTTCGCAACCTTGCCGGCATTCCGGACACGGTCCGCTTCTTTCGTGTCGTCGTCAGCAGCGCGAAGCGGCGCTGGATTCGCGAAAGGAAAGCAGTCCTACGAGCGCTGCCGCAATACAAAGGTGCCACGCTTTTCTCATCTAACTTCCTCCTCAGGATGGGCGGGTTTGGTTGAATCCAGGCCGCTGCTAACAGGAAGACTATATCAAACGAGGGCGGAACCGCGAAGGTTGGAATATCGGGGATTGGAATATAATTGGCCGCGTTTAGGGCCGGTCGAAGCCAGATGAACTTTTACGTCATCATTTCTCTGTCGCGCAAAATTTCGCAGCCGCGCGATCACGCTTTCAATCGCCACTTTGCTCGCGGCGGCTCCGCTTCTGGCCGCACAGAATCCGTGCTGCGATGCCGAAGATCAGGTCGGCAATCGAACGCGAATATCATCGCCAAGCTGCGGCCAGACGTTGAGCGCTTTCGCGCGCGCTTGGACGCACTGTTGAGCGAAGCTCACGCCCGCAAAGCGGATTGGGGCATCCTTATCGCGAATCGCGACACCGGCGAAACACTCTTCGATTGTAATGCCGACCGCTATTTCACGCCCGCTTCGAACGCGAAACTCTTTACGTCCGTCTTCGCGCTTGCGACTCTCGGCACCGGCTATCGTTTTCACACTACTCTGGAAACAACGGCTCCGCTCGGCAGCGACGGCAAGCTCTCAGGAGATTTGCTTCTTCGTTGGGCGCGGCGATCCCGATCTTTCGAATCGCAAATTTCCATTCCTACGGAAAAGTTGAACGCGATGGCCCGGCGGAGAAAATTCTCGCCGAAATCGTGGATGCGGCAGTCGCGCGCGGCTTGAAGGAAGTGGATGGCGACATCGTTGCCGACGATCGCTATATCCCCTTCGATCCCTATCCAGCAGGTTGGAGCATCGGCGATCTGTTCTTCACGCTTTGGCGCTCCGGTCTCCGCGATAACCTTCAACGACAATTCCGTCACGATTACGATGTCTCCGGGTGCTCACGCGGGCGATCCGGCGATTGTTAGTCATCGATCCCGCGGAAGCCGCAACAGGATTCACCCAGCAGATAACCACCAGCGCGCTCGGAACCGATCCTCAACTTGCTGTCGTTCGCCAGCCCGGACCGAACTTTCTGCTCCTTCGCGGATCGGTGCCGCTTGGCCACGCGCCGGTAAAACTCGATCTCGCGATGACCGATCCGGCGGAAACGGCTGCGCGCACGCTGAAGCATCTGCTCGAAGCCCGCGGCGTGCATATCAAGGGCGGGGTTCGCGTGGAAGAAGCGCCAGCGCCGCAAGCGTTGAAACCCGGCGAAGCGCCGGTGCTGCTGTCACCCGAATTGAAGGGCGCGGAAGGAAATGCAACAGCGAATGCGCGCGTACTCGCCGAGCACGTTTCGCCGCCACTTCTGGAAAGCGTGCGCGTGCTGAATAAAATGAGCCAGAATCTTCACGCCGAACTGTTTCTGCGCACGGTAGCGCGCGAAAAAACGGGAATCGGCTCGACGGAAATTGGATTGAAACTCGAACAGGATTTTTTGAAAGCCGGGGCGTCGCCGAAGGCGACGCCGTTCTTACCGACGGCTCCGGCCTCTCGACGAGACAATCTCGTAACGCCGCGCGCAGTGGTCGCCTTGCTGCAATACGCAATTCGTCAGCCCTGGGGCCCGGATTTTCATGGCCACGTTGCCGATCGCCGGCGTGGACGGCACGCTCGAAAATCGCATGAAGGCACTCCCGCGGCCGGCTTGATTCAAGCAAAAACGGGCGGCCTCGAGCACGTTCACGCGCTTTCCGGCTACGCCACCACGGTCAGCGGCGAATATCTCGTCTTTTCAATTTTCGTAAACAACGACCCCGAAAAGGGACGCGAAGCAATCGCCGCGATCGATGCGATCGCCGTCAGCGATGGTCGAAACCCTCGGCGCCCATCGACGCAATCAGAAATAGAAACATCAGCAATGCGCCGATTTCGCGCAGCTCGGCTGGATTACGTTCAGTAGGGGCACGGCATGCCGTGCCCGAACGCGCTGGCATGTAAGTCCGTGCATCGCGCACCACGCTGATCAGTATCCGCTCCGGCAGCCGATTCTCTTTTCCACACCCAACCAAGCTACAATTCCAATTTTGAGGCATTCGTGTCCCGTCACGCAGAAGAACTCCTCGAATTCGACAAGCTGAAAGAAATCGTCGGCGGTTTCACCACCTGCGCGCCCGGCCGTCGTGCGATCGACGCGCTCGAGCCCGCCACTGGACGTCTGCGCGCTGCATGCGGAATTCGACGCTGATCCGCGAAGCCGTCGCGTATCTGCGCTCCGGCGCGGAACTCGGATTCGGCTCGCTCGCCGATCCCGACCGATGGCTCGCGCGCCTCGCCATGCCCGCGTCGGTGCTTTCGAGCGCGGAATCTGCTGGATGCCGCCTCGCTGATGGATACGGCCACGGCGTGCGGCAGACGTTCAAAGGCGAAGCCGCAAAATTTCCGCGCCTCGCCGAACGCGCGGCCGCGCTTCGCCGATTTTCGCCTCCTGCTCACCGCCATTCGCCGCGCGATTCTGCCCAATGGCGAAATCAGCGACGACGCTTCGCCGCACTGCGCCGCATTCGCGCCGGCATCGCACAGGCGCGCGACAAAATTCAGAACTCGCTCGAGAGCATCCTTCGCGCGCGCGGGGCGAGCCGACCGGCGAAGACTACGTCACGCTGCGCAACGACCGCTTCGTCATTCCCGTGCGCGCCGCGCGATCGCCGCGCCGTTCCCGGCGTCGTCCACGCGCGCCAGCGCCACGGGCCAAACGGTTTTCGTCGAGCCGCTCGAAACCATCGAGCTGAATAATCGCCTCGTGCAGCTCTGCCGAAGAAGAAGCCGCGGAAATCGCGCGCATCCTCGCCGAACTCACCGAGCGATGCGCGCCGATCGCGGCCCGCTCGAATCCGCCGCCGCGGCAATCGCCGATCTCGATTCCGTGTTTGCGCGCGCGCGTTTCGCGCGCGAATTCGATTGCACGCATGCCGGAATTTTCCGACGGGCAATTCGCTTGCGCCTCGAAGCCGCGCGCCATCCCGTGCTCGAAGACACGCTGCGCCCGCAGGGCCGCACAGTCGTGCCGTTGACGCTCGCGCTCGGCGGCAGCGGAAACCGTGATGGTCATCAGCGGCCCAACACCGGCGGCAAAACGGTCGCGCTCAAGACCGTCGGCCTCGCCGCGCTTGCCGCGCAATCCGGCAATTCCCGTCGCGGCGCGAGCGCGCCGAGCTGCCGCTCTTCGATCGCGTTCTCGCCGATATCGGCGACGAGCAATCCATCGCCGCCGACCTCTCCACGTTTTCCGCGCACATGCTGAATCTGAAATCCATGCTCGAAATCGCGACGGATCGCTCGCTGATTCTCGTCGACGAAATGGGCACGGGCACGGCGCCCGAAGAAGGCGCGGCGCTTGCCGTCGCGCTGCTCGAAGAATTTCGCGCGCGCCGCGCGTTGACGCTCGCCACCACGCATCACGATCGCCTGAAGTCCTACGCCTCCACCACGCCCGGCATCGTGAACGCCGCGATGGAATTTGACGAAGAGAATCTGCGCCCCACCTATCGCCTGCTCGTCGGCGTGCCCGGCAGTTCGAGCGGACATCGAAATCGCCGCCGCCTGGGCCTGCCGTCTACGCGTGGTCGACACGCGCGCGCCAGCCTCTCGCCCGAATCGCGCGAAGCCGCGATCTGATCGCCTATCTGCATCGCAGCCGCGACGAAATGGACGAAATCAAGCGCCAGGCTCGCGAAGAGCTCGCGCAACTCGAAGCGGAGCGCCGCGCGCTGCAGACCGAATGGGTCGAGCGCCAGAGAAAGCGCATCGCCGAGCTCGAAAAGAATTTCGACGCCACGCCAGAAGCGCCTCGAAGCGCGAAGTCGCCGCGGCTCGCAGCCGATATCAAGGACCGCACTCTGCGCGCCCAAATCGAAAAACAATCCGGCCGCCGCGTCGGCAAGATTGCCGCGCGAAGCGCGCGCCGAAGCCGACGCCGCCGTCGTCGACACGCTCGCCGCATCGCAGGCCGACCTCGGTGTTCGACGCGCAACGCCCTGCGCAAGCCGGTCGAACCCGAGCCTTCTTTCCGCAGGCCGCGCGTCGCGTGAGAGGATTCAAGCAGCCGCTCGTGTTCCGCCGCCACGACGGTCGCTTCGCCGAAGTCGAAGCCGGCCCGCATGCGCATGAAAATTCCGCTCGGCCGACATCGTCGGAATTGATACCAGCGCAGCAAGCCGGCGACAAGCTTGCCAGGCGCACGCGCACGCGCGCCCCGAGGCATCACCGTGCACGCGCAGCCAAGCGACGAGCCCGCCGCCGACGAAATCAACGTCATCGGCAGCACCGTCGAAGAAGCCACGCGCCGCGTCGACAAATTCATCGACCAAGCCGCGCTCGCCGGCAAGCCGCCGTGCGCATCATCCACGGCCACGGCACAGGCGCCCTGCGCCGCGGCCTCGCCGAATTTCTCTCGCGCATCCGCTCGTCGAGAACATCGAACACGCCGAAGCCGACGACCGCGGCGGCACGCCATCACCGTCGTCGAGTTGAAAAGCTAGCAACGGAGTGTTAAGTCTTGACTCGACACACGATGGCTGAAGCAGGTTCATTCGCGGAGCGCGTCAAGCAGCAGGCGGACATCGTCCGCGTGATCGGCGAATACGTGCGCCTGAAAAAAAGCGGCGCAGAATTTCACCGGCCTCTGCCCATTCCATCAGGAAAAAACTCCTTCCTTCGCCGTTCATCCCGTGAAGCAGATCTACCACTGCTTCGGCTGCGGCGCCGGCGGCGACGTTTTCAAATTCGTGATGGAGATGGAGAAATCGCGCATTTCCCGAAGCGATCCGCACCGTCGCCGAAAAATGCGGCATCGCCATTCCCAAGCCGCGCGAGCGCTCGCCCGAAGAGCGCCGCGAAAATCAGCAGCGCACCGCGCTCGTCGAAATGCACCGCGAGACCGCCGCCTTCTTCGCGCGCGCATCTCACGACAGCTCCGAAGGCAAAGTCGCCGCCGCCTATCTCGAAGATCGCGGCCTCGACGCGAAGCAATGAAGCGTTTCGGCCTGGGCTTCGCGCCATCGTCCGGCGACGCGCTTCTGCGCTTCCTGAAACAAAAATATCCCGAAAAACTGCTCGACGTCTTCCGGCCTGATCTCTCGCGACCAAAGCGGCCGCGCCTACGATCGCTTCCGCCGCCGCATCATGTTTCCCGATCGCCAATGAATCCGGCAAAGTGATCGCCTTCGGCGGCCGCGCGATGGGCGACGACACGCCGAAATATATGAACTCGCCCGAAACGCCCGATCTACACGAAAAGCACCGTCCTCTACCATCTCGATCGCGCGAAAGAAGCCCTGCGCCAAAGCGATTTCGCCGTTCTCGTCGAAGGCTACATGGACGCCATCGCCGTCGCGCGCGCCGGAATCGCCAACGTCGTCGCCAGTTGCGGCACCAGCCTCGCCGAGCCGCAAATCAAATTGCTCGGCCGCTTCACTCGCCGCGTCATCGTCAATTACGATCCCGACACCGCCGGCCAAGCCGCCACCGAACGCTCCATCTCGCTTCTCCTCGAAAGCGAATTCGACGTCCGCGTCCTCGCGCTCCCCGGAAAAGCCGATCCCGACAAATTCCTGAAAGAACAAGGCGCCGACGCCTATCGCAACCTCCTCGCGCAATCCCCGCCCTATCTCGACTACCTGATCGCCCGCGCGCGCCAAATGGATCGCACCACGGCCGCAGGAAAAGTTGCCGCGCTCAATTTCCTGATGCCCTACGTGCAGCGCCTCCCGAATCGCCTGCTGCGCTCGGAATGGGCCACGCGCATCGCCTCCGAATTGCGCGTCGACGAGCCCGTCCTTCGCGAAGCCCTCCGACGCGCCGCCGCCGAGCGCCGCAGCGAAGTGAAACCAAACGCCAGCCTGCTCGGCCCCGCCGTAAAGCCCGCCGAGCGCCAGATCATTCGCATGCTCGTCGAAGCCGACGGCTTCCGCGAAAAGCTCGCCAGCGAATTAGCGCATGACGCGCTCCACCGCGGCCTCGAATGCGAGCGCCTCCTCGATCTCCTAATCGCTAAAGTAGGCGAACATCCCGACCCCGCCACGCTCGCCGCTGCTCTCGAAGAAAGAGAACGCCGCCTCCTTTTCGAAGTCCTCTTCGAGCCTGTCCCCGAGCCCACCTGGGACGACGCCGAGAATTGCCTGAACGTTCTCCGCAATCGCCGCGTGGAAGAAGAACTCGCCGCGCTGCAAAAGAAGATCGAAGCCAAGCCCGCACCGACGAACTGCGCGGCCTCCTCACCCGCCGTCTCGAACTCCAGAAACAACTCGCTACCAACTAGCCCGAGCCATTTCTTCGCAGTGGCATTTTGAATCGGCACACTCGTTCACTCATCTACTGTAACGAAGCCTCGAATCACTCAGCGCGCAACAGCAAAGGAGCACTCCATGCCGCAGGCTACAAATTTTCGAATATTCAATCCCGACACGATGGCCAAACCAACCGCCGCGGGCTATTCGCAGGTGGCTGTAGTCACCGGCGGAAATCTGGTTTACATCGCTGGCCAGGTCGCGCTCGATGCGTCAGGCAATTTTGTAGGCAAAGATGATTTCCGGGCCCAGGTCGAACAGGTCTTCAAAAATCTAAAAGCCGCCGTCGAAGCGGCCAGAGGCAATTTTCACGACATCATTAAGCTCAATTTTTACTGCGTCGATAGCGTCGACCCCTCGCAGATCCCGGTGGTCAGGGAAGTCCGCGACAAGTACGTCAACACTCAAAATCCGCCCACGAGCACGTTCGTGGTTGTTCGCAGGCTGGTTCGTCCGGAGTGGCTGATTGAGGTCGAAGCGGTTGCGGTCGTCAACCGTTAAACTCCCGGTATGATAATCGTCGCGAAGGAGTTAGGTGCACGAGGGCCGAGCGAATTGACGCAGGTACCATAACTATTGTATTCTCCTAAGGTTTTGGAGGAAACGGGCGGCGCGTCTCCTGCATCAAATAACTGGTGTAGTGAGCGCGAGCGTGGTTGGCGCGGGCATAGGGCTGGCAACGGGTTCGCAGTACCGTCTTAATTATCCGTTTAAATGTCGTTATTTGACAAGTCGCGTCGGGGTGTCTAACTCCGCGCGCATATTTCTTTGGCCGCCGCCTGCGCGCCGCCGTTTCACCTCGCAATGGAGGAAGTGTGAGTCTGGCTCTTGAAGAAAAATACGATCAGGTACGACAGCTCATCGCCATGGGCAAGGAACGCGGTTACCTGCTCTACGATGAAGTGAACGATATCCTTCCGGCCGAGGTGCATTCCTCGGAAGAAATTGACGATCTGCTCTCGACCTTCGAGCGCTACGGCATTGACGTCTACGAAGACCTGACGAGCGCAAAGGCCGCGCTGGCCGCCGCCGATGGTGCCGACGGGCCCGAAGTCGGAGTCGTAGTAGAAAAAGAAGCCGCCGCTTCGGAAGACGGCGAACTCGACCTCACTCCCGGCACGCTCGAAAAAACCAACGATCCCGTTCGCATGTACCTGCGCGAAATGGGCACCGTTCCGCTGCTCACGCGCGAAGGCGAAGTGGCCATCGCCAAGCGCATCGAGCGCGGCCAGCTTCTCGTCCTGAAAACCATCACGCGCGCTCCGCTGATTCTGAAAGAACTTCTCCAAGTCGGCGAAGATCTGCGCAACGGCTCGCGCTCCATCAAGGAAATCGTTCAGTTCGACGACGAAGAGCTCACCGAAGAAAAGATCGAAGCAAAAACAAAAGAAACCCTCAAGCAGATCGACAAAGTCGCCAAGCTCTACCTCATGGCGATGAAGCAGGCGCAGAAACTCGAAAAAGTTCCGCGCTCGAAGAAGCGCCCCTATCTGCACGCGCGCTATGCGCTGGGCCGCACGCGCGTCGAGATGTCTCGCCGCTTCCGCGAGCTCGATTTCAATCCGCTCGAAAAGAAGCGCCTGATCGACAAAATCCGCCAGACCGTCGAGCGCGTCCATTTCCTCGAACGCGAAATCGTCAAGCTCGAGCGCCGCGTCGAAGCCTCGAAAGCCGACGTCCAGGCCGAAGCGCGCAAAGATCTCCGCGCCCGCCGCCAGGAACTCGGCGAAATCGAAATCGCCAGCGAAGTCAGCCCCACCGAGCTGAAGCGCGCCCTTCAGGTGATTCTTCGCGGCGAAGCCGAAGCCGAGCAAGCGAAGAAAGAATTGATCGAAGCGAACCTCCGCCTCGTCGTTTCCATCGCGAAAAAATACACGAACCGCGGCTTGCAGTTCCTTGACCTGATTCAGGAAGGCAACATCGGCCTGATGAAAGCCGTCGACAAATTCGAATGGCGCCGCGGCTACAAATTCTCCACCTACGCCACATGGTGGATTCGCCAGGCCATCACCCGCGCCATCGCCGACCAGGCCCGCACCATCCGCATCCCGGTGCACATGATCGAGACGATCAACAAGCTCGTGCGCACGCAGCGCCAGCTCGTGCAGGAACTTGGCCGCGAGCCCACTTCGGAAGAAATCGCCAAGCGCATGGATATTCCGGTCGCGAAAGTGCGCAAGATTCTGAAAATCGCGCAGGAGCCGATCTCGCTCGAAACTCCCATCGGCGAAGAAGAAGATTCGCATCTCGGCGATTTCATCGAGGACAAGGCCGTCGTCTCGCCGTCCGACGCGGTGATCAATCTCAGCCTGAAGGAACAAACCTCCTCGGTGCTGAAGACGCTCACGCCGCGCGAAGAAAAAGTAATCAAGATGCGTTTCGGCCTGGACGACGGCAGCGAGCACACGCTCGAAGAAGTCGGCCAGTCCTTCGCCGTCACGCGCGAACGCATCCGCCAGATCGAAGCCAAAGCCCTGCGCAAGCTGCGCCACCCGTCGCGCTCGCGCAAACTCCGCGCCTTCCTCGAAGGCTCGGCCAACGATTACTGAGCAGCATTGCGGTCCCGAAATCTCGTTTTGCTTTCAGACGAGCCGCCCATGAAAACGAGCAGATTTCTTCCAGCCGGCACAGCAATCATCGCTGTGCTGGCTTTTTGTTTTTCGACTCAAGCACAAACTCGCGCGCAGGAAAACCCGTCTTCCGCTCATTCGGCTGGTTCGCCGCCGCAATACATCAACGTCGTTCACGAAAGGCTTAAGCCGGGTCGAGACGCAGCATACGACGGCATGTTGTCGAACATTCGCGACGATTACGAGCGATTCAATATTCCTGCTTATTGGATTGAGATGAAGTCGATCACGGGCCCCGACGAAAGCTTCTCCTTGAATTTTGGCGACTCATTCGGCGATCTTGAAAAAATCGGGGCCGGCATGGCTGCAGGCGTTGCAGCTCATCCTGAGCTTGCCGGTCTGCAAGACCGTTTGCTGGCCGAAAATACCTCGAGCGTCACGAACTTCATCGCCGAACGAGTGGATGCTCTGGGTTTTCGCGCCGCCACGATCAACTTTGCGAAAATACGCATGCTTCAGGTCACGGTCTTCCACGTTCGCCCGGGCCACGAAGGCGAGTTCGCAGAAGCCGTGAAGACCATGGCCTCGGCCTACGAGAAAGTCGTGGGCAGCCAGGCGTGGGTGATCTATGCGGTGCACTCGGGCGCCCCGGTGCCGTGTTACTTGATGCTCACGGCGCTCAGTTCATTGAAAGACGAAGATGATGCGGCCGCACGCCGCGCCCCCGCGATGGAAGCCGCCGGGCCAGCCTTGCAGCAGCGCCTGCAGGAAATCGCGCGCTCGGCTTACGATTCGATCGAAACGAACATCTACGTCGTCAATCCGCTCCTAAGCCACATGCCGCCGGATTTCACCGCGGTGGACCCAGCATACTGGACGCCAAAAACCACGCCATCCAAAACTCAATAGGGACTCGGCAAGCCTTCCCGCTCGCACTCCGAGTGCTCTAGGCTGTCTTGGTTTTTGGTCGAGAACTTCCACCGCTGATTCGCGCAACCAACGCCCCAAGCGAGTACGCAGCCGAAGCACAAAAAGGCATCGTAAAGATGAATTGGTCGAGACAGCGGTCGCTAAGATCTGCGCGACATCCCGATCCGAAGAAATGTGACCACGCAGACTTGTTTCTGCCCGCCAAAAGAATCGCGGAAGTGAAACCAGCAGAAATGTTTGGTTCGGCAATCATCGCATAGCACAGAATCAGGGCCGGAAGCACCCAAACCCACAACATCTCTCGCTGCCTTAATCGCCGACTCAGTGCCCATCCACACCATAAGCCTTCGAGGATCTGAACCGGGAAGTACGGAAGTTGTGTCGACACCCGATATACATTGTGTTCAGTGAAGAACCGAGGACTCAGTGGCCGCAGCAAATTGAACACGAAAAACGTAGCGGTGCCAGCCAGAAAAGCCACGCCCAGTATCGCGACTAACTGATGTAACGCGAAAACTAGGACCGATTTGAATCGAAATCCTGAAATGTGTCCTCCGTAAAGCGCGACGACATTCAGCTCCGGATCATCGTTCCTATTCGATACAAGAAGGCACGCCGTATTCAGCGATCAGAAACGCCGCCGCTGCCGCCAGTCCGCCGACAATCACCGTCTGCAATCCGCCGCGCAACGGCTTCACTCCCGTAAAGTGTCCTTTGATCGCGCCAAAAACGAAAAGCGCCACCAGCGTCACCACAACGCTTACCCACAGCGCCGGCATCACTTCCTTCATCAATATGTACGGCGCAAGCGGCACCAGACCGCCGACGATATAGGACGCCGCAATCGTTCCCGCGCTGCGCGCCGCGCGCGCCGGGTCCGGCGCTTCGAGGCCCAATTCGAAGCGCATCATGAAATCCACCCAGCGCTTCTGATTCGAAATGATCGCGTCCACCACCGGCGCCATCTGCGCTTGCGATAGCCCGTACTCGCGAAAAACTTTCGCCACCTCTTCCGTTTCGATCTCAGGCAGCTCCACCGTCTCGCGATATTCGCGATCGAGTTCGGACGCGTAGTGCTCGGAATCAGTTTTCGCCGCGAGATACCCGCCCAATCCCATCGCGATCGAGCCTGCCGCAATTTCAGCGAGCCCCGCCGTGACGATAATCCCCGTGCCTTTCGCCAACACCGCCGCTGCGCCCGTAAGCCCTGCGGCCAGCGCGAATGGCACCGTCAGCCCGTCCGACATTCCGATCACGATGTCGCGCACGGCAGCCGTGGCGGTGAAATGTTTCTCTACATGTTCAGTGGCCGGCAAATTTCGCTCCTTCGCTTAGCCGAATTGAAATGCGTGCTGCCAGAAATCGCCGCGACCCGAAATACCCGCAAAATCGCTTCGAGATTAAATATGAGGACGTATACCGTTGCGCCCGCTGAGGCGCGTATAATTATGAGGCAGGATAGGAAAATCAGGAGGTAGTTTAATGACCACCACTTCTGGACAAGGAGCTGCTCCCCAGATGACTTACACGCTGCCGCCTTTGCCGTACGCTTTCGACGCGCTCGAGCCATACATCGACGCGAAGACGATGGAGATTCACCACGACAAGCATCACGGCGCTTACGTCACCAATCTCAACAAAGCTCTCGAAGGGCAGGCCGATCTTCAGAAGCTTTCCGTTGAGGAACTGCTCGCGCAGATCAACAAAGTGCCCGAAAACATCCGCACGGCCGTGCGCAACAACGGCGGCGGCCACATGAATCATTCGATGTTCTGGAAGATCATGAAGAAGGGCGGCGGAGGCGAACCGACTGGCGATTTGGCCAGCGCGATCACGACGCGCGTTCGGCAGCTTCGCCGACTTCAAAACGAAGTTCAATCAGGCCGCGACCACGCGCTTCGGCTCCGGCTGGGCGTGGCTGCTCTTCCGCGATGGCAAGCTCGTGATCGAATCGTCACGCGAACCAGGACAATCCGATCATGGACGGCGGCAAGGCGTTCTTCGGCCTCGACGTCTGGGAGCACGCCTACTACCTGAAGTATCAGAACCGCCGGCCCGAATACATCGAGGCTTGGTGGAACACGATCAACTGGGCGCAAGTAGCCGAAAACTTCGCCCACGCCAAAAAGTAGCTCTCACGAAGCCAGCACCTCGATTTGCTATCACGGATTCGCCCCGGTGATTTTGCCGGGGCGGGTCTGGCTTCACTATGGATGTGCTCGCGCGAGTCTGTCATTATCTGCGGCACACCAAAAGGAGCCACGTTTGCACGGGAACCGAATCCTTTTAATTCCGCTCTTATTCCTCTGCGCTTTTCCACTCGCAGCGCAACGGCCACAAAGAAATCCCGAAGATCGAGCGCAATTCTTCCACGATATCAACATCGGTCCCAATGGCACAGCGAACGTAGTTCAATGTTTCGGCTGCAACGTTCACATTCGCGGGCACGTCACCGGCGACGTTCTGACCATCGGCGGCAGTATTTATATCTCCGGCTTGGTTGACGGAAACGCGCTGGCCGTCGGCGGCCATATCGAATCGCAAGCGGGCGGCGAGTTGCGCGGACATGCCGCAGCCATCGGCGGCTACGTAACGCAACCTGGCGGCGGCAAAATCGACCGCGAATCCGTTTCGACGCCCTACGCAATCGTCCCGGGACAATATCGTCCCACGGCGATTGGCATTGCTTTTCTGATCGTCACCAATCTAGTTTGCGTCGGGCTGGCTTGTTTGCTGTTGCGCGAAAAACGCGTCAACAACACCGGCTGGACAATCTGGAATCGCACCAACATGGTCTTGGTCACCGGGGTCGTCGCGCTATTTATCGCCTGGGGATTCGAAACTTTGGGCGAGCATCTTGGGCCGCGCGGAAGTTCCCGCAAACACCTTGCTCGTTCTGATTCTTGGCGTCGTCGGATCAGCGGGCGCCACCGGGCTGGGACGTCTAGTCGCGGGAGTCGCATTCCCCGGCTTCAAGGCTGTACCTGGGACGCTCGCGGGAATTTTCGCGCTGTCGATGCTCGAAGTGATTCCTCTGCTCGGATTTTTCGTTTTCGTGATTGGGTTACTGTTCGCGCTGGGCGCCGCAATCGTCAGCGGTTTCGGCGCCCGCGCCGTCCCATCACCTGAAGAGCAAGCCCACCCGCTGAACTAATCGCCTCGCAAGGAATGTTCCCCTGTCATTCTCGAAACTATCCGATCAGGATATTCGAATAATCTCAGCGTACGATTCAGCACCGCACAAATCGAAGCCGCGGCGCGACGCGTTAGTGCGCCCAAACCTTCGCCGGATCGCTCTCGAACGGATACACGTGCACCATCC
The DNA here is from genome assembly GCA_963767205.1 of uncultured Acidobacteriota bacterium. Classification (GTDB taxonomy): domain Bacteria; phylum Acidobacteriota; class Terriglobia; order Acidiferrales; family UBA7541; genus Palsa-295. Next base: position 100,824 of record CAVYDF010000008.1, on the reverse strand, counting down.
ACCCGAAAACCTGCGGCCGCCAAACGCCTCCCGCCTGCTCGCACGCGGCTTCCGTTGCAATCGATCCGCGGAATCCAAACTGCTTCAAATTCACTTGCTGCAATTCCGTTCCCTTTTGCGGCATGCACAGATTCACATGCTTATGCCAACGCGCCACGCTCAACGGCACGCGCTCGTTCAACTCCTCCTCGGTTGCGCCCTTCGGCGCTGTGTACATCGCGCCTTCGAGTTGGTAGCCGTCGCCCACCTTTTTATAGAGCAGCGACGTCGGGTGCTCCGGATTAAAGCCAAACCGCGTCTCGATCGCATAGCGGTAATTCGTGAAGTGATAATGCTCCTGCGGCACATTCGGCAGGAAGATCTGAAAGCCCTCCGCCAGCGCCACTTTGTAATCGCGGTATTTCTCGATCGCAGGGCGCAGCTCGGTCAAAATCTCCGCCGCCCGTTTTTGATCCGCCGCATTCGCAGGACGCAAATCCGTCATGAACATATGCGCGCCCATGTCCATGTCGTGGTCAGACATGTTGCCCGACATCGCGTCATTCGCCGCGCGCGCTTCCGGACTGGCGTCTTGCTTCTGCGCCCCGCCGCCCATATCCATCCCGGACATGCCACCGCCCTGCTCGCGATTCTTCTGGCTCTGCTCCTGCGCTCCCGCTGCCGTTGCAATCAGTAGTGCCCCTGCAATGAGTACGGTTTTTATCGTCGTTTTATTAAGCATAAGAAATCTCCTGCCTATAAATACGTTTTGCCAATCCCAAAGTTTCAGTTCCGCACAAGCGATCTTGCTCAATTGAAACTGCGTGACGATTCGCGTCGCGCCACTTCTCGATCCTGTTTCGATCACGGCGAAACGCCAGCAAACGGCTTTGTAGTGCCGGTCTTTAGACCGGCAGGTTTTCCTACCCCGTCGCGCCGCCACCAATAAAAAAGGAGGCCCGTTGTGCGGACGAGCCTCCAGCAGATGCAGCGGGGTACGCCTACATCTATCAGCCCGAGGCGAGTCCCATCGCGCGCCGGGCCCGTTAAAACCATCTAACCCTCGCCGCCGCCAAAAGTTGCGGCTCGAATCAAAGCCCGCCCTGCGAGGAAAGGTTCCAGGAAGCGCTACCGTCGGCACGCTCGGCCCAACCCGCCGCACAGCAACTTTCATACCACCGCACACGTTAAATTTTCGCCTCCTACCAATCAATATTTCATCTTACGCACCCGTCCCACTTGACGCCGACATTGAAATCTGTAAACTGCGATTTCGCCCATGGCGACTATGCCCAACCCGCTCGACGAGGCTCTGCAGGACTTCCAGTTCCCGCAGCGCGAAGCCGCGTTTTTCTATGGCCTCTTCCTGCGCGGCCATTCCGCCGACGAACTCCGCCGCGACATTCGCGTCCCCGCCGCGGTCCTCGCCAAATGGGATCGCGAATCCGAGCGCCAACCCGAGCTTCGTTCAGTTCTGGAACGCGTCGTCCAATATCGCCAGCACGTCCTCGCCATTTTCGAAAATCTCCTCTGCCACGATTCCACCACGCAACGCCTGCAATAGATCTCGTTACACCGCAGCATTTGTTTCAGACTCACGAAATCCAGCGGCGCTAACCTGTGCCCAAAATCGTCCATCGCCATCGCCCATTTTCGTCTCCATGACCGATTCACCGCGCCCCCATCCGGTATTACACAACTATTACAAACACCTTCGCCCCTCCCTGCTACTCTAATTCGGCACCGGGGCAATTGAAGACACAGGAGAAGCGCGTGGCGATTCAACTCGAAGACCTAAAAAAGAAGCAGGCAGCCGACAACGAAGTCAATTGGATCACTGCTTCGTTCATGACGCTTTTCCATCTCGGCGCCATCGCGGCCCTGTTCTTCTTCACCTGGAAAGCCTTTTTCGTCGCCGCGTTTTTCTGGTGGCTGGCCACTAGCGTCGGCATCGGCATGTGTTACCACCGCCTGCTCACGCATCGCGGCTACAAAGTTCCCAAGTGGCTCGAATACACGATGACGGTCTGCGCCACCCTCGCCCTCGAAGGCGGCCCGATTTTCTGGGTAGCCACGCACCGCATCCACCATCAGCACTCCGACCAGGATGGCGACCCGCACTCACCCATCGACGGGAAATGGTGGGCGCACATGGGCTGGATTCTCGTCGGCAAATCCATGCACCACGATACGACCACGCTCTCGCGTTACGTCCCCGACCTCGCGAAAGATAAATTTCACGTCTGGATCACGAAATATCACTACGTTCCAATCAGCGTCCTCGGCGTGATTCTTCTCGCCGTCGGCGGAATTCCATTCGTCCTCTGGGGAATTTTCGCGCGCACCGTCGCCGGCCTGCACTTCACATGGCTCGTCAATTCCGCCACTCACTCCTGGGGCACGCGCCGCTTCACCACGCGCGATCTTTCCACCAACAGCTGGTGGGTCGCCATCCTCAGCTGGGGCGAAGGCTGGCACAATAATCATCACGCGCATCCAGTCTCCGCGCGCCACGGCCTCCGCTGGTACGAAGTCGATTTCAATTGGTACGGCATCTGGCTCATGAACAAACTGGGCCTCGCCCGCGACATCTACCGCGTGAAGCTCTCCGCGCTGAAAACGTACACCGCGCCCAATCACGAGGAAGCCAACGCACCCGCAGTCGCGTCAGCAGCCTCAGCCGCAATCGCCGTAGCCGCCTCAGAATCCAAACTCGTCTCCGCCTAGGCATTAGGCTCTTCCGTAGGGGCACGGCATGCCGTGCCCGAACGCCATCCTTGGCACGATGCCGCCCTTTCAATCGCAGTCGACCTCTTTCGTCGCTTCATTTCAAATTCAAAATTTTCAATTTGAAATCGCCCCTTCCTTTGTAGGGCCCTCTTGACTTGCTAGAATTTCCCCATGACCTTCACCAAGCGCCTCCGCGAAGGCGTCCGCCGCGGCGAAATCACCTGCAGCGTCCGCATCTGGACGCGCCCCCACGTCAAAGTCGGCGCGCGTTACCGCATGGAAGAAGGCGCCATCGAAATCGATTCCATCGAACCAATCGGTTTCCCCGATATCACCCCGCAATTGGCCCGCGCCTCCGGATTCCTGGGCATCCTCGACCTGCTAAAAGTCGCCAAGCACGGCAAAGGCGAAAATATCTATCTGATTCGCTTCCACTACGTCCGCCCAGGCCCCAAGCGAACCTTGCGCCGTAAACGCGCTTAGACCTTCTATCCCGCGACGTGACCTGACAGGTGTTATCATCCCGCCGAAATGCCGCCCACCTCCACACCATCCCAACAGCTCTCCCGCTTCCTCGCCAAATACACGCCAAAAATCGCCGCCCAAGGCCGCCGCGCACTCGCCAAAATGCGCAAACTCCTCCCCGGCGCCACCGAAATGGTCTACGACAATTACAACGGCCTCGTAATCGGCTTCGGCCCCACCGAAAAGCCCTCGCTAGCAATCTTCTCCATCCTGCTCATGCCTGACCACGTCACCCTCTGCTTCCTCCAAGGCGCCAGCCTCCCCGACCCCAATCGCCGCCTAAAAGGGAGCGGCAACCTCGTCCGCCACATCCGCCTCGTTCCACCCACCGTCCTCGACGATCCCGAAATCCTCGACCTCATCAACACCGCCCTCTACCGCGCCAAAGCCCCCATCAACTCAAAAGCCCGCCGCCAGCTCATCATCAAATCCATCTCCCCCAAACAGCGCCCCCGCCGCCCCACCCCCAAACGCAAATAACCGTCTCCGCGCAAATTAAAATTTCGCCAGCAGGCGCGGCACGTCGTTCCCGAACGCGATGCTCGGCACAACGTCGCCCATCAACCGCCCGTTTTCTCCTCGTTTCAAAGCTGAATTTTTCAATTTGAAATTGCACAGCCGCCCAGCACGCACTCTGTCATCTACGGCCACTCTTTGTGTTTGTACCCCTGGCCTCCGGCCGAACGCCTTTGACGTCGGAGCCCTCGTACGACACGATGCAATGTCACGACGCGCTACGACTTCAGTCGTGCCAAAGAACGTCGCCAGAGGAATGCAGCTCCAGCCGCTGAGGGCTGTGTTTTTGCCTTCATTTCAAATTTGAAATTTTCAATTTGAAATTGCACACTCGCTCAGCGCACTCAGCCGTCCACACGCGCGCGTTTTCGTACCGCTGGCCTCCCGCCGGCGTCTTTGACGTTACAGCGCCCGAATCCAACCACCCGTTTTCTCTTCATTTGAAATTTTCAAATTTGAAATCGCCGGCCCGAGCACTTGTCACCGCGCGACGCCCGCCATCCCGCAAACCACCAGCGCCGTAGGCGCGGCACAGACTTAGCCCAGCCCGGAAAGGGCTGGGAAAAAATAAGCGCGCAGCGCCCCACCTTTCGCCGCGCATTTCCCGCGAGCCTTTGCCTTGCTCCTGTGCCACGCCACCACTCAACCCCAAATAAACTTCTCCGTCATCTACCCCGAGTGATACCATCCTCACATTCCGCGGAATCCAAATAAGGAGCACCCATGCCCGAATCCAACATCGCCATCGCAAAACGCTGGTTCGAAGAAGTCTGGAACCAGCGCCGCACCGCCACCATCACCGAACTTTTCGCCCCCAACGGCGTCTCCCACGGCGTCGCCGAAGACGGCTCCGATCTCATCGGCCCCGCGGCATTCATCCCGTTCTACGAACGCTTCCTCAACGCCTTCCCCGACATGAAACTAAAAGTCGAAGACGCCATCGCCGACGGCGACAAAGTCCTCATCCGCTGGTCCGCCACCATGCGCCACTCCGGCGACGGCCTCGGCATCCCCGCCACCAACAAACCCGTCGCCATCGGCGGCATGAGCCTCGCTCGAATCGCCAACGGCCAGCTAGTCGAAGCCTGGGACCAATGGGACAAATTCGCCATGCTCCAGCAAATCGGCGCCGTCCCAGCGTTACCAGCAAGCACCAACGCAAAATCCGCCAACGGCTAGATTGCAATTTCGATCCTGTTGGCGAAACCACAAGGGTCGCCAGCGGCATCTGATTCGAAAGAAACGGGTGTCTGAACTTGAAAAACAGAAATTATTTCTTTCGCCGATCAATGCCCGAAAAGCGGTATCGTAGTCTCAGGAATGTTGCCTTAGGATCTCGCCGCCATGCTACAGCCGATCCTGCAATAGAAGCGATTGAGTTCGAAGCTTCTGTCAGTGCCTTGTCCAATCTGGCTAAGGTTTCTGCTTTGGCCGCAGCTGTGAAGCAACGCACGAACGTCTTTTCGCTGGCGTGGCACCTGCGCAAATATCGGCACAATTAAGGAAATGCTCGATCGTACGAACGGGATCATCGAGGGTAGGATTCAGGCCCGGCCAGCAAGTGAACCTCTAACGCCGGCCAGGATCAGGATCGATCGACACCCTCGAGATGACCGCCCACTCGATTGACTATATCCACGAGGCGATGAGACGGGTCGGATTGACGAACAACTCTATTCGCCGAGCTTGAGGGACCTACTCGATCAACGGGAAGGCGTACTGGATCTGGTCGATTGGATTGATACGACTTGAAATGATCAGGAGAATGCGGCTGTCTTTGATCGCGCGCGCCGCGAAAGAGAGCTCGGGCAAACGGTGGATTTGAAGTAGGGTTGCCGAAACGTTGAGCCTGAACATTCAGCTGAGTGCAACCGCCGACAAATACTTCCAGGCTTTAGATCGAACGATGCAAGAGCGAATCCGGAAAAAACTGAGAGCCATAGCAGACGAACCTCATTCGCTCGACATTCAAAGCCTCTAATAAACATTCAGGGCAGAACCGCGAGTCGGCGACTACCGCATCCTGTTTCGTCGATACGACGACCTTATACGTTGCCTCCATCGCCCCACGTCGTGAGCCTACCGAAGCACTTTGTTTTTGACCGTTGTGAGCCGGTTCCAATTAAAGTCACTGCTGCGAGCGTCTCCAAAAGTGAGCTCACAATTCTTCGACGAAAAGTACAGTCCTAGGACTAACTGTCTCTGAACTCGTCCAATGGCCAGTCGAATTTTTCTTCCCCTCCGTGCTACCGTGACCTGTGCCATACGACAACAAAATCGAACTTCAAATCGCGCCGCCACCTGACGCTAAAGTTCGGCAGAGGCGCGCCACAAGAAATTTGGAGTGCGAGAGCTTGCTCTCGCTTTCACAGCGCAACGCCCGCCTCGCCCGCACAGTAACACTCCCCAGCTCCGCACGCCTCACTCGAAACTTCATAGTCGCAAATGACAATCCGACCAGGATTGTCATCCTGAGCGACCAACGGGAGTCGAAGGGTCTCTCTTTCCTACTGCTCAAGCCAGCGCGAGAGAGATTTCTAATCGCAAATCTGGAATTAGAACTCCTCGCAACTCATACAAAACGCAGCTTACTAACTTTTCCTAATCGCAAAAAAATCGCAGTTTTTGATCCGCATTTCAACAAACCGACCGGCCAACCGCACGAACTTTCCTCACCGCTCGCCTACCCTGGCGATCGCTGTCGCCACCCAAAGCGCATCCGTCCGCCCATTTCTAACCTCAACAGTCGTTTTACAGAATTTAGGTCAACTTGCTGCAAATACACGCCTTATCAAATTTCTGACCGCAACAAAAACGCACATTTCGCATTTCCCGCCTCACAAATCGCGACTCACGAATCACAAGTCACCAGTCACGACCCTCGCAACTACGACCCGCGCCGCATTCCGCAGTACAATCCCCGCGAGGCCTCATGCCTATCGCTAGCCGCCGGAAGACCATCGCATTTTTCGTCGCGCTGGGCGTGTGCCTCGTCGCGCTCGCCGTCGCGCTCAACGTCGGCTGGATCATCCTCAACCGCCGCGAAGCCGTCCTGCTTTTCTTCGGCGTGATTTTTTTCGCCGCGATCATCGGCGGCATGATCGTCAACACCAGCTTCCTCGTCCGCGAAATCCGCCGCAACGAACAGCACGACAGCTTCATCAACGCCGTCACGCACGAACTGAAAACGCCGATCGCCTCGATCCGCCTCTATCTCGAAACGCTGCAGCGCCGCGAGCTCGACGAAGAGCAGCGCCAGAAATTTTACCGCCTGATGCTGCTCGATTCCGACCGGCTGCTTGGCACAGTCGAGCAGGTGCTCGCCGCAGGACAAAGCGGCCACAAATCTTCCGCCGTCTATCGCACGGACATTGATCTCGAAAATCTGGTCCGCGAATGCATGGACCTCGCTCGCTCGCGCCACCACCTCGATGCAACGGGATTGCGCTACGAGCCCGGCGCGAATGGCGCAGGCGAGGGAAGCTCGCAATCGAATGGCGCCGGAATCAAAGTCCAGGGCGATCCCGAAGAGCTTCGCACCGCGGTCTCGAATCTTCTCGACAACGCCATCAAATATTCCGTCGGCAACGTGGATGTTTCCGTCAGCCTCGATACGCCCGACGAAAAACACGTCGAACTGAAAGTGCGCGACCGCGGCGTGGGCATTCCGTCCGACGAATTGAAACGAATTTTCCGCCGCTTCTATCGTGTGCGCGGCCGCGCATCCGCCCGAGTGAAAGGAACGGGACTCGGGCTCTTCATCGTGCGCTCGATCGCAAAGACGCACGGCGGCAAAGTCTTCGCAGAAAGCGAAGGTGAAGGCCGCGGCACCACGGTGACGCTCGAACTTCCGAGGAGCCGAGCGTGACGAAAGTGCTTGTCGTCGAAGATGAAGCGCACCTCGCCGAAGGGCCTCCGCTTCAACCTACAAGCCGAAGGCTATGCCGTCGAAGTCACCGGCGATGGCGAGTCTGCCCTGAAACGCTTGCTCGAATCGAACGGCCGCTTCGATGCCGTCGTCCTCGACGTGATGCTGCCCGGCATCGACGGTTTCGAAGTCGTCTCCGAATTGCGCAAAGCCAAAAATTTCATCCCGGTTTTGATTCTCACCGCGCGCGGACGCCCCGAGGATGTGCTCGAAGGTTTCGGCGCCGGCGCTGACGACTATCTTTCCAAGCCGTTCCAGTTGCCCATTTTTCTTGCGCGCCTTCAAGGACTTCTGCGCCGCAACGAATGGCTCCGCAGCAGCAAACCGCCGCGCCTCGCGATCCGCCAAAGAAGCTGCGTCAAATTCTTCGAACGAGCGCGAAACGGTTTCGTTCGAAGGAAAGACAATCGACTTCGGCACGCTCGAATTGCGCACCGAGCGCAACACGATTCGGTTAACGCTGATGGAAGCGAAGCTGCTTCGTCACCTGATTCGCAACAAAGGGCGCAACGTCTCGCGCAAATCCATTCTCGAAGATGTCTGGGGACTTTCCGAAGACACGGACACGCGCGCCATCGACAATTTCATCGTGCGCCTGCGCAAATACATCGAAAAAAATCCGGCAAAGCCGCGCCATCTTCTCACCGTGCGCGGAGTAGGCTACCGCTTTGTCGCCTAGCCCGTCAGCGAACGTAGGCGGCGCTCGCCTCGAAGGAATCTTCGCGCGCAGCCGGCAGAAGATCCTGCTGCGATTTCACGAAAGCCAGCGCGCCCAGCGCCGCCACAATTGGAAAACAAACGACGACGTATCGCGGCTCGACCGTCGACAGTTGTGTGAGCAGCGCCGTGCGAACCACAAGATAAAGAACGAGCACGGCGCATCCGGGATTCGAGCGATAGCGCCACGCGCCAACGGCAGCGAGGCCAAGGTACACAAAATCCAGGAAAGCAAAAATCGCAGCAGCGTCGAATTCCTTCGGGTTCGTGCGCCACTGATCGCCGACGGGCCAAAGTTTCCCCGAATAGCGGAGCACGTCCACGCGCGGCGTGAACCAGGTCGCGAACGCGCGCTCGAACGGGATCAACGCAAAAGTGCGAATTGGATGCGCAGCAATCCGCTCGCGCGCGAGCACTTCGAACCTACGATCGAGCGACGGCGTCATTTTCAAATCGCTGTTGTAACTTGCGAGAAGATCCGCGACGCGAGCCCGTTCCGCCGCGGAATCAAACGCAGCGTCAGGGATTGCCGCAATCGGAATCGGTTTCTTTCCGAGCGCCCAAGTCACAGTGTACGCATCGCGGTTGCGCACCATCCAGGTGCGCGTCCACGCATAGAAGCCGCGCGGCATGTAATCTCCTGCGGACTCCGCATAGCTGCGGCGCGAGAAACTCGATGCGACCCAGAGTTCGCGCGTTCCGCGCCGCCCACGGCGTGAGCGCGACAAGCAGGCCCACCGCCATCCACGAGCCAGCGAGCACGATCTTCGGCCAATCCGCCATGCGGCGCCAGCGAATGCAGATCACAACCGCCGCTGCGGCCAGCACGAGTGGCGTTTCTGGCCGCACAAGTGTTCCAAGCCCGGTGAAAAAGCCCGCGAGCGCGAACGCTGCAGCCAGTCTTCGAGCGAGTGTGTCTTGTCGAACAGGCGCAATGCCCTGCGCGCCGATCAGCGCCCCCGCCCGGCGCATCGAGCGCAGGCTCCGTGAAAATCCACACGAGCATCAGCAGCGCGAGCGTAGTGAAGAACGCCGCGAGAGTTTCAGTGACAATCGCAGCGGTGTAGCTCGCGGTGAACGGACACAGCGCCGCCAGCCACAAGCGCAATTGTTGCAGCGAGCGATGTTTTGTCGCAGCCGGCGCAATTCGCGAAGCGATCAGCGCTGCGAGAATGCAAGTGACGAGATCAATCACAGCTTGCGCGAGCATCACTGCGATCCGACCGCGACCAAAGACCGAATAAATCGCGGCGAGAAATGCGGGATACCCGGGCATTCGCTGATCCACCGGCATCAATTGCCCGTTGACGAACAGGCCGTAAACGCCGTGGTCGAGCCAATTGCGCGCCAGTTCTTCGTAGAATTTTGTATCGCCCGAATAAAATGGAAAATGCGCGATGAAATACAGCCTCAGCGCAAGACCGCAGAGCAGCGCCGCAACAAGATGACGGTAGGAAATCGGCAGCACGCCCGCTCGCGCGCCACTGGAGCTCGTTGCCATTCACTCCAGTCTATATGCGCCAGCGCATTTCGTCAGTGCGACGCAACGAAAAACCAGCCAGCCAATCAAGCGGCGCGTGATTGCGGAAGAATCAACGCTATCGTAAGATTGTTACCATCGCACTGCACGCAACAACGGTTCCCCGGTAGCTCAACGGTAGAGCATTCGGCTGTTAACCGAAGGGTTGCTAGTTCGAATCTAGCCCGGGGAGCCATTTCCTACGGTTTGCCAACCCAGGTAAAAACTCTTCAGGTTCGAAAATTCTCTAGGTTCAAGCTTGTGGGGATGAACAGAATCGTGCCGTTCGCGGTGCTCGTGAACGCCCTCATCGCGAGGTATCCTTTCGCCGTCGCCGCTCGCTTTCCCTCATCATTTCGCTGATATCCGCCGCTGGACGTATCTCGATTGTTCCACACTGCAACTTCACTCCCGGGGATTGGGAAATGAGCTGAATTGCGTGATTCAGATCTCGCGCTTCCAGCACCTGAATTCCACCCAATTGCTCCTTCGTTTCCGCGTACGGACCGTCTGTGACCGCAACCTTTCCGTTCTTCCAGTACACGGTCACCGCCGTGTTGGCGGGCTGAAGAGGTTCCTCAGCGACCAGATGTCCGTTCTTGCGCAGTTCGTCGTTGTAGCTGAAACACTCGTCCAGCACGGTGTTGCGCTCGCTCTCCGACATGTTTTCGAACTTGCCGGGCTCGAGATAGCCCAAACAGATGTATTTCATCAAGTTCTCCCCTTTTTCCTGTGACTCTTTGTTTCGTGTGGCTCAAGAGAGCCGCAGCTCATCGGCGAATCGCAATCAAATACTGCGGCATGATTTCTCGTTTTCCGAATTCGACAAACCGTTCAGGAAACTTTTGTCACTGCCCCGAATTCTGCCGCTACGCTTTTGGCTTCTCTGCGATCTCAGTTTTGCCGGTGGCGAATGCTTTGCGCAGCGCAGACTTCCAACTCGCGCTGAATTGCCGGGAGACTTCGGCATCCGGCACGAGGATGTCAAATCCATGAAAGGCACCACGCACGACCAAGAGTTCGGTGGCGACTCCGGCATGGACGAGCCGCCGCGCATACTCCATGTCTTCTTCGACGAACAGGTCGATAGAACCGACGCCGATCCAAGCAGGCGGCAGGCCGGCGACACTGGCTACCCGGGCGGGTACGGCAGCTACCGGCACCTTGGACGAACCCGCTGGAACACCGAGCAGCGAGGTCCAGGCAAGACGATTGGCACTCGCAGTCCACATAAATTGGCCAATGGCGGGCGGCGCTGGGTGGGAGCTGCCCGTTCGGTCGTCCAGCTGGGGGTAGATGAGCAACTGGAAGACGATGGGAACTTCGTTGCGGTCGCGCGCGTGAATCGCAAGGCTCGCTGCGTGGCAGCCGCCCGCGCTCTGACCGCCCACGGCAATCCTGGAGCGATCAATGCCGAGCTCCGCCGCATGGGCATGGGCCCATTTGAGCGCGGCGTAGTTGTCCTGAAGCGAGCCGGGATAGCGCGTCTCCGGAGCCAGCCGGTAGTCAACCGCGACGACGACGCAACGGCAATCCGTCGCGATCTCCTGGATCCGGGGCATCAACACGGGATCAGGCATCATGAAGCCGCCGCCATGTATAAAAAGCAACAACGGCTTGCCTTTCTCCGATGGCGCAGGATCAACGATCCAAAGACGAACCTCGGGTGCTCCTGGCGGCCCGGGGATATGCCGCTCGACGGGCTGCGGCGCGGGAACAGGTAACGGGGGCATGCCGGGCATTTGCCGGAACTTGCTGACCATCTCTGCTGAGATGTCAAAGGCGGGGAACTGCTTGAGCGTAGGAAGAAGTTCCGGATCGACGAGGGAATATGGATCCGCGACCGCCGGCGAAGTTTCTGAGCGCGAGGCTTGCTCAGCCTCCGCCAGCGCAGCTGCTGGCGCGAGTCCCAAAGCCAGACCAAAGCCGGCGGTGCGGATAGCGAAGTCGCGACGAGTGAGTTGATTTCTCATTTAAGTAGAGGGCGACTCGTGTTGCATCGCTTCGCCCTCAACGGACGGGCCGTAGTTGTTCGGGTGGTGAATCGCAACCAAATACTGGCTCATGAGTTCTCCATTCTCCGGTGACGGCTATATAGACGTCGTATGCACGAGGCATCGCGAAATCGACAAGGCGCGGGCTGTTTTTTATTTCGAGGCGTCTTCGCCGAACCTTTCGTTGATCTTCTTTTGGGTCTCGGGATCGAAGTCGGTCACGTCAAACATCCGGCGAACTTCGACCATTTCGTTATCCCGGCCGGGGATGCGCGAGGCCCAATCGAGAGCCTCTTCGCGCGACTTCGCCTCGATGATCCAGTAGCCGCCAATCACTTCTTTCGTTTCGGGAAACGGGCCGTCGGTAACTTTCGATTTTCCGTTTTTGAAGGTGACGCGCGCGCTCATCGTCGCGGGCGGGGTGAGTCCGTCGAGCGCGAGCAGCACGCCGGCTTTCCCCAATTCATCGTTGTACGCGCCCATTTTCTCCATGTCTTTCATATTGGGTACAAAGCCGGCTTTTGCGGTTTCGTATTCTTTTGGAAACATGATCATCATGAAGCGCATGGTTTTCTCCTTGGGTGTTGTGCGGACACCGTGTCGGGGCCGCTACTTCTATATAAGAGCTTGAACCGCACTTGGCCTGGAAAGTTGCGAGTGGCCGGATGCGCGGTGCGGCTCCACTTACTAGTCGCACGGGGTGATGGGGAATCGACATGCGATTTGCGAATTTTTCGCGTAGCCTATCGCCCCGGGCACTTTCTGGCGGGCCGGTCGCCCAGCCTTCATCATATAGTCGAACGGCCGGACCCGATTCGACAGGTCGCCGAAGAAATTTTGCTCCTTAGGCGCGTAAGAGCTATGCGTTACGCCGGCTCGTTCATCCCGTCACTAGGGCGCATGTTCCGAGGCCGCCGTAGCCAGGGTGTTTACTTGCTTCCGCCGGGTTCTTGTTCCGGAGCCGGGAAGAAAAGAAGCTCGCGCACTTCGCCCACCGCATCGCAGGTGATGGCAGCCCTGCGCGCCCACGCGAGTGCCTCGTCGATATTGGCGCATTCCAATATCCAAAATCCGCCCATGTGCTCCTTGGTCTCGGTGTAAGGCCCGTCGGTGACGAGCACCTTACCGTCGGGCTTCCTCCGCAGCGTCTTCGCGCTGCCGGGCGGGGCAATGCCGCAGGCGAACTTCCTGATGCCGGCAGCAATCAGTTCGCGGTTGAGCGCGTGGATCTCTTCGATCATCGCTTCGGTTACGGTGGACGGGTCGAAGTTGTCGGGGAGGTAATTTGCAACCAGATATTGGGGCATGACTTTTTCTCCTTGGTTTCTGTGGTTTGTTCCCGATGACCCGTTTCCTGTTCACTCAGGAGCCGTAGCTCATCGTTCTCTTGCCCTATAGTCGTTGAGGAGACGAAAAATCGACGGCGCTTCCAATTTTTATTTCAGCTGCCGAATCCGCTCCTGCAGGAATTGCCGCTCTGGTTCCTGTTGGGTCAGGGCCAGAGCTTTCTCGTAAGAGGACCGGGCCTCAGCCGTCCTGCCGAGCCTGCGGCACATATCCGCGCGGGCTGAATGCGCCAGATAATAATCTGACAATTCGCCATGTTCCAACACCGCGTCGATATGCGTCAGACCGGCCTCTGGACCATCGCGCATGGCAATTGCCACCGCACGATTGAGCTCTACAACCGGCGAAGGCTGAATTCGTAGCCAATTGGTCGTAAAGCGCGACAATCTGCCGCCAGTCGGTCGCCGCGACCGATTCCGCTTCCGCGTGAACGGCCGCAATCGCAGCCTGCAGAGTGTAGGCGCCGAAGCGGCGGGACTTCAGGGCTTTCTCCAGCAATGCCACTCCCTCCGCGATCTGCTCCCGGTTCCAGAGCGAGCGATCCTGGTTCTCCAGCAAGATCATCTCTCCGCTCGGCGATTTTCTCGCGGCGTGACGCGATTCCTGTAGCAACATCAGGGCAAGCAGCCCGATCACTTCCGGTTCAACTTCCGGCTCGACTTTCGGCTCAACGTCCGATTTTGGCCGAAGTTCGGCCAGCAACCGGCCCAGTCGAATCGCCTCGCCGGTTAGCTCGGCCCGCGTTACTTCCGTTCCCGCCGCAGCAGAGTAGCCCTCGTTAAAGACGAGATAGACCACCTGAAGCACCGCGTCCAGTCGCTCCGGCAATTCCTGCGGCGTGGGCACTTCATAGGGAATCTTTGTCTCTCGAATTTTTGCTTTTGCGCGCACAATGCGCTGCGCCAGCGTAGCCGGAGTGGTGAGGAAGGCCTTCGCGATCTCCTCGGTGGTCAGCCCGCACACCTCACGCAAGGTGAGCGCAACGCGCGCTTCCGGCGCGAGAGATGGATGGCAGCAGGTGAAAATCAGGCGCAGCCGGTCGTCCTCAAGGAGATCATCCTCAAGGCTGGCCTCTCCGTTGGAGCTTTCCGTTGCACTCGACTGCGCTTCGAGATATCGCACCAGCTCGCCTTGCGACGCATCGAATTTTGCGCGGCGACGCAGAGTATCAATGGCTTTGAATCGGGCCGTCGAAATCAACCATGGCCGCGGTTTCCCGGGCACTCCACTCCTCGGCCACACGCTCAGCGCAGCCGCAAAGGCTTCGTGCATCGCCTCCTCGGCAAGATCAAAATCGCCGAGCAAGCGGATCAGAGTTGCCAGGATTCGCCGCGAATCGGCGCGATAAAGGGAGTCGAGCAATTCGCGTATCTGCTCGGTGGAACGTTCGGGCATGACGACGACGTTAGCAAACCAGCTACCCCGAATCAATTTGGCGGACGGCGGATCGTCTCCTTCCTCGGGCGAGGCCCTGGCAAGTGGGTCGGCGCTGAGCGCTGTGCCGGCAAGCATTTCGGCGATTCATAGTCATTGACGCCGCCATGCGCAGGCTCCGCCTCGTGCTGTTCGGTCCGGAATCCGCCGCCGGGTAATTGATTCTCCGCTGGATTCTTCGCTGCCTGTTTCGGTACGCTCAACCCCTGGCTTTCGAGGCGCCCTGGGAGGATGCCGCTTTGTTCGGATTGATTCGCGACTTGGTACGCCCGTATCGCGCCGCTTTGGGCGTGGTGCTAGTGGCGATGCTGGTGCAAACAGCCGCAGCGCTGGCGGTTCCGTGGCCGTTGAAAGTGATCCTCGATTCGGTGGTGGGCCATCACCCACTGCCGAAGTGGCTGGACCATCTTATCGGGCCGCTTTTGGAGAACGCTCCGCGGATGCGGCTGGCGACGCTGGCGGCTTTGGCGTTGGTGGGAATCGCGCTGATCGGGGCGGTCGCGTCATACATTCAGAACTACTACACGGAAAGCGCGGGGCAATGGATTGCGCACGACCTGCGCATGCGCACGTACCACCATCTGCAAAAGCTTTCGTTGAGCTATTACGACAGCCATCAGACCGGCGCGATGCTGAGCACGATCACCGACGACGTTGACACGATTCAGCAATTCGCGAGTTCTTCCACGCTGGGAATCGCCGTCGACCTGCTGACGATTGTGTGCATGGTGGGGCTGATGTTCTGGTTGAACTGGGATTTTGCGCTGATCGCTCTCGGGCTGACGCCATTTCTGCTGCTGTTCGTCTCGCGATTCAAACGCGCCGTGAAGCAGGCCACGCACGAGGTGCGCAAGAAGCAGAGCAACATCGTGTCGGCAGTGCAGCAGGGACTCGAATCGATGCGCGTGGTGCAGGCGTTCGGGCAAGAGGCGCTCGAGCAGCAACAGCTTGAGGTGGTGAGCAAGGCGTCCGTGCAAGCGGCATTGCGGGCGCGGCGGATCAAGTCATCGCTATCGCCCGTCGTAAATGTGGCGGTGGCTGGGTGCACCGCGATCGTGCTCGCGCGCGGCGCGGCGTTGATCATCCGCGGCGCGATGTCGATTGGCGACCTGACTGTGTTTCTCGCTTATCTGAGCCGATTCTTCAAGCCGGTGGAGGATTTGGCGAAAATGTCGAACACGATGGCCCAAGCGGCAGTGGGCGTCGAAAGAGTGCAGTCGCTTCTGGAAACGGACGTGATTACTCCCGAGCGCGAGGACGCGGTGGACCCGCCGCCATTGAATGAGGGTCTCACATTCGAGCACGTGGCGTTTCATTACCAGCCTGACCAGCCCGTGTTGAAAGATATTTCGTTCAGCATAAAAGCCGGTGAGATGGTGGGCATCGTGGGGCCGACGGGCAGCGGAAAATCGACCGTGATGAGCCTGATTCCGCGTTTCTATGATCCGACGAACGGAACGATTCGGATTGACGGCACGGACGTGGCAAACCTGAAGCTGCAGCCGTTTCGAAACCAGGTTGGCTATGTGCTACAGGACACCGTCCTGTTTCGCGGGACTGTGGCCGACAATATTGCGTTTGGTAGGCCGGGCGCCACTCGCGAAGAAGTGATTGCGGCTGCAAAAGCTGCGAACGCGGATGAGTTCATCGAGAAAATGTCGGCCGGATACGACACGATGGTGGGCGAAGGGGCGCAGGCGCTTTCCGGCGGCCAGCGGCAGAGGATCGGGATTGCGCGCGTGTTCGTACGGAACAGCTCGATCCTTCTGCTGGATGAACCGACGGCTGCGCTCGACAGCGAATCGGAGCGAACGGTGATTCGAGCGCTCGAGAAGCTGATGAAAAATCGGACTGTGATCATGATCGCGCACCGCTTGTCCACGATTCGCGACGCAGACAAGATCCTGGCGCTGAAGGACGGCGTAGTTGCGGAGCAGGGTACGCACGAAGAGTTGATGGCGATGAATGGTTTGTATGCGGAGATGCACAGAACACAGTTCAACGATTCATCGTTGCGTGAATGCCCGCGCCTGGCGCGCGGGGAGGCCGCGCTTCACACGGCGCCGGCCGCCGGCTAAGGGAGACTGTTCGGAAATGTCGCGACATTTGATTGTCCTGCCCGATGATTCGCCAAAAGAGTTCTTGAAAGCCATCGCCAAGGCGAAGGAATCGCTGCGGATCAAGATGTTCATTTTTTCCGATCCTGCCATGCGCAAAGCGGTGATTGCGGCGCACAAACGCGGCGTAAAAGTGCGCGTGATGCTGAATCCGGTGCGGCGCGATGGCACCGGCGAGAATAAAGCAACGAGAGCGGCGCTATTGGCGGCGGGCGTGGAAGTGATGGACAGCAACCCGAAATTTCCTGTGACGCACGAGAAGTCCATGGTGGTGGATTCGAAAATCGCATTCATCAATTCGCTGAACTGGGATACCGAGAACCTGGAAGAGACCCGCGACTACTCCATCCGCACGAAGCATGCGCACGAGGTGCAGGAGGTGATCGACGGTTTCGAGGCGGATTGGCACCGGCATCACTTCGACCCGGGCGAAGGCGCGCACATGATTTGGGCGGTTGGCAATGCGCGCGAGAGGATCGCGAGACTTATCGATAGTGCGAAACACTCGCTGTGCTTGCAACACGAGCGCTATCAGGACCCGGTGATTCTGGAGCGCCTGGTGCGCGCGAAAATGCGCGGCGTAGACGTGCGCGTGATGGCACGGGCGCCGCACACGTTAAAGGAAAAGAAGTTGCTGGAGGGCGTCGAGGGAATGCGGGTGCTCGACGATGTGGGGATCAAAGTCCATAAGCTGCATCACATGAAACTGCATGCAAAGCTCGTGATGGCGGATGGCGAGCGAGCCATCGTCGGCTCGGTGAATCTGGCTCCGGGAAGTTTCGATGAACGGCGCGAACTGGCCATCGAAGTGGACGACCGCAAAATCGTGCGCAGGCTGGGCCGCGTGATCGATCATGATTGGAAGCATTCGCGTCCCGATTGATCTTTCCGACGAAGGGCTGGCCCGCGATCTGAAAAAATATGGGCCGCGAGTGATTCACGAGCTCGCGCTCAATCCAGATCTTGACCCCGAGACGAAACCCGATAAAAACCGCAAGCCAAAACGCAAAAGCTCATCCAAGAAAAAACGCCGCTGATTTCGTTCGCGCGGAAAAAAACAACAAGGATGAAAACTTGAAATACGACGCCATCATCATCGGCTCGGGCCAAGCGGGCAACCCTCTCTCCTCGGCGCTCACTGAGCACGGCTGGACCGTCGCGCTCATCGAAAAATCGTATCTCGGCGGGACGTGCATTAATACGGGCTGCACGCCGACGAAGACGATGATCGCTTCGGCGCAGGTGGCGCACTACGCACGCACGGGTAAGAAATGGGGAGTGCAATACGAGCGGCGTGAGCGTGGACCTTCCGGCGATTGTGGCGCGCAAGAATGCAGTGGTGCAGCATTTCCGCGATGGCCAGGAGCACCGCGTCGAGAAGCATCCCAAGCTGCGACTCTACCGCGACGTGGCGCGTTTTCTCTCGCCGACGCAAGTGCAGGTGGGAGATGAAATTCTGGAGAGCGATAGAATTTTCATCGACACGGGCACGCGGCCCGCTCCGCCGCGCATACCCGGAATCGAATCCGTCGGCTACCTCACGAATGAATCGCTGATGGAACTGCAGGAAATTCCCGAACACTTGATCGTCCTCGGTGCCGGCTATATCGGGCTTGAATTCGGGCAGATGTTCCGCCGGTTTGGAAGCCGCGTGACGATTATTCATCGCGGCGGCCAAATCCTGGGCCGGGAAGACGCTGACGTCGCAGTCGCGCTTCAGAAAGCGCTCGAAGCTGAAGGCATCGAGTTCCAACTGAATACGAATTCAAAGAAAGTAGAAAAGCAGAACGGCGAAATTGTCCTCACCGCGGATACAGCGGCCGGCTCGCAAACCTTTCGCGGCTCCCACCTCCTCGCAGCTACCGGACGCGCTCCGAACACCGATGATCTCGGCGTCGACAAAGCCGGAATTGCGCTCGATTCGCGCGGATACATCAAAGTCAACGAAAGGCTGGAGACCAGCGCGCCAGGAATCTGGGCGCTCGGCGACGTGACGGGCGGTCCTGCATTCACGCACATTTCCTATAACGACTACCAGATCGTCTACGGCAATCTTATCGAAGGCAAGAATCTCACGACCGTGAACCGTTACGTTCCGTATTCTCTTTTTACCGATCCGCAACTCGGGCGCGTGGGCATGACGGAAAAGGAAGCGCGCGCCAGCGGCCGCAGGTTGAAAATCGGAACGTATCCGATGTCGAGCGTGTCCCGCGCCATCGAGCGCGACGAAACAACCGGCTTCATGAAAATCATCATCGACGCTGAGACGGACCGCATCCTTGGCGCTTCGATACTTGGAGTGGAAGCCGGCGAAACTGTGCAGATCCTTGGCGTGATGATTCTGGCCGATCAGCCATACACGCTGCTGAAGGGTGCCGTCTATATTCATCCCACACTGGCGGAAGGGCTCTTCGGTCTCATGGAAGCAGTAAAGCCGGTATGAGAGTTTTCTCGCCCAGTCCCCGTCCCGAACCTTGGGCCTCCCGTCGCAAGCGCATCACGCAATCCTGGATGTTGCCCTTTTTCAAGTTGGAGCGCGGCTGGGAATGGCTCGCCTATTTCCTGAGCCACTGGAAATTTCTCGAAGTTTTGGAGTACATGAGCAGCTTGAGTATTCTCTTCGCCGTTCTTTTTTATTTCTCCGAGTCGGGTGACCGTCTCAAGCAGAAGCACTATCAAGCCTGGCAGGTGATCAACACAGCGCAAGGAAAAGGCGGCAGCGGAGGCAGAGTCGAAGCCTTGCAGGAACTCAATACCGATCGGATCCCTCTGGTGGGTGTGGATGTTTCGGGCGCGTTTCTGCAAGGAATCAATTTGGCGAAAGCGCGCCTGTTGCGCTCAAATTTCAATTCTGCCGATTTGCGCGACAGCGATTTTCATCTCGCCGATTTCACCGATGCAGACTTAAAGTCCGCGAACTTCCGCGGAAGCAATTTGAGCAAAGCGAATTTCCTTCGCTGCCGATCTCAGCGGAAGCGATCTCGAAGAGGCGAACCTGGCAGAAGCGAATTTGGCGGGCGCCAATCTGGACGATGCGGACCTAAGCGGCGCTAACCTGGCAGGACTTCAGTGGCGGGAAATCGCGAGTGCCAAGAATGCGACGATCGAAGGCGTGAAGAATGCGCCACCCGGATTTGTGGAATGGGCGGTGCAGAAGGGAGCCTTAAGATCTTCGAATGGAGGAGAAAAGAGCAAATAGCGTGGCCTTTTTATCTCTCCCCTCACTGACTTCGTCGCCATCTGTAGAATCTTTGATTTATTCCGGGCATCCAACTTCGAGACGGGCGTTGTCACGCGATGAACCTCGCGTTGTACCATATAGGCGGAGGCGCCGATGCGAATTTCAGAATCCCCCTTGCGAAATATCACCTTCGCAGTAGCTTTCGTCCTCGCCATGATCGGCATCGCCCGCTTATCGACGGGCGCAGCGGCAACTGAACCGCCCGCCGCTGACCAGTCCGCCAGTCTTGCAGCGTGGGATGAAATCGCATCTGTACTTCAAAATCCACGCTGCCTCAACTGCCATCAACTGAATTCGCCGCTGCAAGGCGATTCGCGCCGGGTTCACATTCCTCATGTCGTGCGCGGAAAGGACAATCAGGGCGTGGGCGCGATGCGCTGCCAGAATTGCCACAACAATATGGGAAACAATCCCACGTCGGGAACTCCCGGCGGGCTGCATTGGCAACTCGCGCCCGTGTCGATGCTGTGGCAGGGACTGTCGAGCGCAGATCTATGCCGCGCGGTAAAGGATCCGAAGCACAACGGCAATCGCGATGGCGCGGCGCTGATCAAGCACATGGAAGACGAACCGCTCGTGCTGTACGGCTGGGATCCGGGCAAGGGTCGCGAGCCGGTGCCGGTTCCGCATGAGAAGGTTGTGGAAGACATGAAGATTTGGGTGGCGGGCGGAATGGCGTGCCCGAATTGATTGAGGACTTTCAATATTTATCCGGGCCGCGCCCTGCGAGGAGAGGAGAAATTAGATGATCACTCTGAAAGTTAATGGCGAATCGCACGAATTGGACGTGAGCCCGGAGATGCCACTGCTGTGGGCATTGCGCGACAGACTTCGTTTGACCGGCACGAAATTCGGCTGCGGCAAGGCGATGTGCGGTGCGTGCACGGTGCATATCGACGGGCAAGCCGCGCGATCATGCTCGATCATGGTGGGCGAAGCGGCGGGAAAAACAATCACGACGATTGAAGCAGTCTCGGGAAAAGTGGCCGAGGCAGTGACGCAGGCATGGCAGAGGCTCGACGTGGTGCAGTGTGGCTACTGCCAGTCGGGGCAGATCATGTCCGCGATAGTATTGCTCACAGGAAATAAAACGCCGAGCGACGAAGACATTGATCTGAGCATGGAAGGCAACATTTGCCGCTGCGGCACGTACGTTCGAATTCGCCACGCGATCCACGAAGCCGCAAAATCGCTGGCCTAGGAGGCTACAGCCATGAGCACATCGAATCTCGCGAATCCTGCAGCCCCCGCACACTTTGACGCTTCGCGCCGCGATTTTCTGAAGTCGGCCGCGGTTGCCGCGGGCGCGTTTGTTCTGGGCACGTACGTTGCATTTCCTGAAATTGCCAGCGCGCAGGGCGGAGCTCCGCAAGGCCCTTACGATCCGAATCTGTTCGTGAAAATCGGCGCCGATAATATTGTCACGGTGCTCAGCAAACATTTCGAGATGGGACAAGGCGTGACCACCGGCCTCTCCACTATGGTAGCGGAAGAGTTGGGCGCCGATTGGTCCACGGTGCGATTCGAATTCGCGCCAGCTGACGCGAGGATTTACAACAATCTTCTATTTGGCCCTCTGATGGGCACAGGCGGCTCGAGTTCGATGGCCGAGGCCTGGGAGCAGATGCGCAAAGTGGGCGCGGCGGCGCGGATCATGTTCATCGCAGCGGCGGCTCAGAAATGGAATGTGCCGGGTGGAGAAATCGTTGTCGAGAAAAGCGTGGTGACCCATTCGCGATCGGGACGGAAAGCAAACCTGGGAGAATTGGCCGCCGACGCGATGCACATGCCGGTGCCGAAGGAGGTAACGCTCAAACCCGCGAAGGATTGGAACCTCATTGGAACGAAACTCCCACGGCTCGACACTCCGGGAAAAACGACGGGCAAAGCGGTTTTTGCGCTCGATATCACTCGTCCCGGAATGCTGACCGCGGTTTTGAAGCGGCCAGATCGCTTTGGCGGGAAAGTGGCTTCCTTCGACGCAACGGAAACAAAAAAAGTCGATGGCGTGGTCGAAGTGGTGCAAGTCCCGGCGGGCATAGCGGTTCTCGCAAAAGACACATGGTCTGCGATACGAGGGCGAGAGGTGCTAAAAGTTACCTGGGATGATTCTGGAGCGGAAAAGCGTTCCACGGCTGAGATGCTCGAGCAATATCGCCAGATCATGAAGCAGCCGGGCATTTCTGCGGAAGGTCGCGGAGACGCTGCTGCCGGACTGACGCGAGCTGCGAAGACAGTGGAAGCTGAGTACACGTTTCCATACCTCGCGCACGCGCCGATGGAACCGATGAACGGTGTGATTGAGCTTCATAGCGACGGTGCGGAGATCTGGTCGGGTTCGCAATTGCAAACGCTCGATCAAATGGTCGCCGCGCAGTTTCTAGGCATGAAGCCCGAGCAGATCAAGATCAACACTCTTCTGGGCGGCGGCAGCTTTGGCCGGCGAGCCAGCACCACGGCGGATTGGACTGCGGAGATGGCGCAGGTGGTAAAAGCGATCAACGGACGCGCTCCCGTTCACGTGGTTTGGACGCGCGAGGATGACATTCGAGGCGGATTTTACCGGCCGATGGTGATGCTTCGCGTGAAAGCAGGCATCGACGGGAGTGGCGAGATTTCCGGCTGGCAACATACTGTCGTGAGCAAATCGATCTTCAAGGGCACTGGCCTCGAAGCAATGGCCATGAAAGGCGGCGTGGACAACAGCATGGTCGAGGGAATCGTGGACACGCCCTATGGGATCGGGAATCTGGCGGTTGACATACGCTACATCGAAACGCCTGTGACGGTGTTGTGGTTCCGCTCCGTGGGAAACACGCACACGGCCTACGTGTTGGAAACCATGTTGGACGAGCTTGCTCATCTCGCGGGAAAAGATCCGGTTGCGTTGCGGCTCAGCTTGCTCACAAAACAGCCGCGCCACGCGGAGGTGGTGCGCCTCGCGGCGGAAAAAAGCGGATGGGGACAAGCCCTCGGCGAAGGGCGGGGGCGCGGATTCGCGTTCCACCATTCGTTCAATACAAGCGTCGCGATGGTAGCTGATGTTTCGACGAAAGCGGCGAAGCTGAAAGTCGAGCGCATCGTGGCGGCGGTGGATTGCGGAGTGGCGATTGATCCCGACGTGGTGACCGCGCAAATCGAGGGAGCGATTGGCTTCGCGCTCTCAATCGCGCTGCGAAATCAGCTGACGTTCAAAGACGGGATGGTAGAGCAGAGCAACTTCGACGACTACGAACCGACGCGCATGCGGGAGATGCCGAAAGTCGAAGTGCACATTGTGAAATCCACCGAGAGACCTACCGGCATCGGCGAGCCGGGCGTGCCGCCGCTGGCACCTGCAATAGCGAACGCTATTGCCGCGAGCACGGGCAAGCGGCTGCGGTCGCTCCCGCTCGATCTGAGCACGCTAACGTAGGACTCGGCGCCGTTTTAGCCGTCAACAGGTTCATCGCGCTTTCGTGCGCGGCTTTGCCTTGGCGCTCCAATTCCAGCGTTTGCGATTCCGTTCCAGGCCTTCGGCGCATTGCTCCAGCTTGCGGCAACGGCACGACGTCATTGCTTCCAGCATGTCTCGCATTGCCTTCGTTTTTGCCAGCAGGATGTCCAGTTCGCGGACCTTCTCGCGAGCCATTTTCTTCCAACGAGCGGACGCCGGCGTAGTTTCCGGGAATCCATGAAGCAGCAACCGAATCTCCGAGAGTGTGAAGCCGGTCTGCTTCGCAAACTCGATGATGACGAGCTGGTGCAGCACACCGTCTGAATAGACGCGCCGCCCGTTCTTGCGCAACGGCTGCTCGAGCAGCCCTGTCCTTTCGTAGTAGCGGATCGCCGACGTTGCAATCGTCGCTCTCGCAGCCACCTCTCCGATGATCATCGTGAACTCCTTCAAATAAGTGCTTGACTTAAAGTTAACTTCAACTTCTAACATGGGGTCTGCAGGGAAGCCAGTGAAATCAGGAGAAAATCATGGATAGACGCCTTGGGCATACAAACTCCGCGGCATTAATCCTGTTGACGGCTTTTGTTCTAGTCGCGGCGCTTGCGTTGACGGCACGCCAATTGCAGAAAACCAACTCAGTGCAGGCGGCAACGGGCGAGCAAGCGATCACCGAGACATCGGGTTTCTATTGCAACTTGAAGGCTCTTAGTTTCAAAGAACGAGCACGTCACATGCAGCTGACCTACGAAATCGAGCGGGCCAAGGTTGAAACGGTTGAGATGGCCAACGGTTTTGCGTTTCGCTTTCAAAACGGCACGGTTTCGCTTGCAGAACTGGCGGAATGGGTTTCGGCGGAACGAAAATGCTGCCCGTTTTTCGATTTTGAGATCGAGCAGCAGGCGGATAACGGGCCGTTGTGGCTGAAGCTGCGGGGGAAAGAAGACGTGAAGGCGTTCATGCGCAGCGAATTCCG
This sequence comes from uncultured Acidobacteriota bacterium, assembly GCA_963767205.1. Taxonomy (GTDB): domain Bacteria; phylum Acidobacteriota; class Terriglobia; order Acidiferrales; family UBA7541; genus Palsa-295. Next base: position 76,365 of record CAVYDF010000008.1, on the reverse strand, counting down.
CATTCGCTGACATCAGCACGAGTAATCGTAGCCATAGAGGAGCTAAAACATGAGAAGGCGTGGACTGATTCGCGCAACGCTGTTGATTCTGATTTTAGCCACATCCACAGTGGCTCAGAAGCAGGTGCCGGAGCAGCCTAAGACCGTCAGCCAGGTGCTCGAATTCTGGATCAGCGACACGGAGCGTTTGGTGATTCCGGCGGCTGAGGCAATGCCGGAAGCTAAATACTCATTCGCGCCGACCAACGGCGAGTTCCAAGGCGCTCGTACCTTCGCCGAGCAGGTGAAGCATCTGGCCGCAGCGAATTATCAGTTGGGGGCCGCCGCTCTCAGCGAAGATCCACCCGCTGGGACGCAGAACGAGTCAGCGCCGCCTTCCGTCCGGACGAAAGCTGAAATCATGGAGTACCTGAAAGGATCGTTCGCCTGCCTTCATCGAGCTGCCGCCGCGATCAACGAGAAAAACATGAACGAGCCGATCGCCGCGAAAGGCGGCCGAACTCGCATGTGGCTCTTGATTGACGCTGTCGCGCATTCGTCCAATCACTACGGGCAAATGGTTGAATATCTTCGCATGAATGGAATCGTTCCGCCTGCGAGTCGCTGAAAGCCCAATCGAGCGGCAATTGAAACGTTTTCACAGTTTCTTTATCCACGCGCTTGCGTTGCTAGCCAATTCCTCTAGAACACCATCGTCGGTCTTGCCCGAACTTTTCAGCACGTGAAATGAGTGATCGGCGCCCTCAATCACGTGCAAGGTCGCTCGCGCCCCGAGTTCGTCGCATATCGGCCGCAAAAGCTTGAGATCGGCCAAAGCATCGCGCGTACCCTGCAGGAAAAGCATCGGCAACTTAGCCTCGCGCAAATGCTCCGAGCGTTTCGTTCCCGGCCGATTCGGTGGATGAAGTGGAAATCCAAAAAACACCAGGCCTCGCACGTTGTCCAGGCGCTCTTCCGCAGCCGCGAGCGAACTCATTCGTCCGCCAAGCGATTTCCCTCCCGCAAATAGCGGCAGGTCCGGCGCCGCTTTCGAAGCAGCCTGCACCGCCGCTTGAACGGTAGCGGTCAGCACGGCCGGGCGGTCGGGAACTCTGCGCCGTTGCTCCATGTACGGGAACTGGAACCGGAACGTCGCCACTCCAGCGTCCGCCAGCTTGTAGGCAAGGGCAGTCATGAAGGGATGATTCATTCCCGCACCGGCCCCGTGCGCTAGCGCCAATACACATTTAGCGTTCAGCGGCTGCAATAGAATTGCCTGCACATTGCCCGCGTCTTGAACATTGAAACGCATGTTTTCCGTGATCATGATTTCGATGAGGGTATTTTCACCGTCGTAACTGTCGCTTTTCTTATGCCTGGAGGAGTGAACGAATACGATCCACGAGCTGCCCTCCCGTCTCGGTCGCGTCAGCGGAAGAAAAATCAGCAGGGAGCTGCAAGAAGGGGCGTTGCGGATCAATCTGTCGAATCCGGTCGAGCGATATCTCGTTGGAGCCCATCTCCGCTCCATGTACGAAAACATTTGGATGCATCGCCACCACCAATGTACGAGCTTCGGCAAGAGTGGTGGCGGTGAACACCTCAAATCCTGCATGCCTCAGGACCGCGCTCATGAACGCCAGCACATCCGTGGATCCGTGCGCGCACACCACCCGCGCCAACGGTTCTGGAATCGCCGCCCCAGCGACCGGAGATCGTAGAGAGAATGACTTCACCGCTTCCATCTCCGATGGGCGGGCCTGAAAGAAACTGAGCAAGGTGGTCGATTCGAGCGCACGAAGAAGGAAAGGAGTCAGGTGGCACAGCACCATGTCACCGTGTTGGCGGCGAAGCACACGAGTCAAGCGAACGAGCGCGCCCAAACCGGCGCTATCGACGAAATTCACCTGCTCCAGATTCAGCACCACTTGCTTGGTATCCAACGTGTGTTTCTCGATTTCGATCTGAAGGGCCAGCACTTCATCGCCCGCGACGATCCGGCCGTCGCATCGTATTACCACAACGTTTCCGTTTCGCGCGTGTTGTAGCTTGAGTTGCATTTAACCCGAAGTGCCACCGATTCTATCCCAGATGTCTCGAAACGCCCCAGGGCTCGGGTGGCTCTAGGATTGGTCGAGAACTCTTCCCATCATGCATTCACATAATCGCTAGCTGTGGCTACCCAGGAATTTCCGGCACAGCCCCTAACAGGTCTTCCGTGCGGTTTCAGTGGCACAGGCACTCCTGCCTGTGCGTCTTTCACGGAGGCTACGCCGGAATTTCCGGCACCGCCGCCAACAGGGCTTGGGTGTAGGGATGTTCCGGTGTCGTAAGAATTTTCTCAGCTGCGCCTACCTCGACGAACCTTCCCGCCTGCATCACGGCTACTCGCGTCGCCAGTTGCGCTACTACCGGCAAACTGTGTGAAATCAAAATCAGCGTCAGCGAAAATTCGCGCTGCAGCCGCGCCAGCAGCTCCAGGATTTGCGCACCCACGGAAACGTCCAGCGCCGACACCGGTTCGTCAGCGATCACCAGTTCGGGACGCAGAATCAGCGCGCGCGCGATCCCGATTCGCTGCCGCTGGCCGCCCGAAAATTCGTGAGGATAGCGGTCGAACGCCTCCGCCCCGATCCCCACCGCCTGCAAAATTTCAATCGCGCTCTCCCGCCGCTTCGCGTGCGTTGAACCCGGCTCATGAATCGCGAGCGGCTCCCCGACGATTTCTCCTACCCGCATGCGCGGATTCAACGACGCAACCGGATCCTGAAACACCATCTGCATCCGGCGCCGCAGCCCTCGCAATGTGGCGCCGCTCGCCGCCAGCCAGTCTTCACCGCGGAAACGCATCTCACCCGCATCTGGTTCGATCAGCCGCAACAACATGCGCGCAAGTGTCGTCTTGCCGCAGCCGGATTCGCCCACGATCCCCAGCGTTTCGCCGCGCGCCACCGAGAAACTCACACCGTCCACCGCCACTGCGCGATGCGAAGATTGCAGGAATGCGCCGCTTGCTACCGGATACAGTTTTCGCAGGTTGCGCGCTTCGAGGAGAGTTTCTGCTTCGACCGAAGGAGCAGCTGGCGTCATGCGATTTTCTCGGCGGAGAAAAACACGACGGCATTGACCATCTCGATTCCGGGTATTTCGTCGCTCCCGCTCGCACTCGTGACACTGTAGCGCGGATGGAACGCCGCCAGATCGTCAGGAATCGTCTCTTCCATCAGCCGCCGCGTCTCGATGTACTCGGGATCGCTCGATGCCCAGCCAGCGTTGTGCATCCATTGATCGAACGTAGCCGGATGCTCTTCCACGTGCGTCCCCGTGATGCGGAGGTGATGCGCGGCGAAGAACGACGCGAACTCGCTCTGCGCCAGCGTTCGCACATGCGAAGGATCGCGGACGCGCTCGATACGGTCGTGCATTTCGGCGCTTCGCCTATCCTCCTGCACGAAAATGTCGATGATGCCGGCCCTGCCGCCGCGTTTCAGCACGCGCGCCATTTCGCCGATTACTCTCCCCGGTTCCGGCACGTGGTGCAGGGCATAGCTCGAGAGAGCGAGGTCGAGCGACTCGTCCGGAAACGGAATGCCCTGCGCGTTGCCGATCGCAAACGCGATGTTGCGCGCATTCGCCTCACGCGCAGATCGCTGCGCCACGGCGAGCATCGCCGGCGTCAAATCCAGGCCGATGATCCAGCGGACATGCTGCGCGAACGCCAGCGCGAGAGCTCCCGTGCCGCTCGCAAGGTCCACCGCGCAGTCGCTTTTCTTCGCTGCGACCATTTCAGCCAGGATTTCCGCTTCCGCGGCTGCGCGTCTGCATCACCGCATTGCCGAAAACCTCCGCTGTGCGCGTAAATCGTTCGCGTACCAGCTCTCGCTGTTGCTCTTGGTTCAAATCTGCCATTCAATGTGCCCCGGTCTCGCAAAAACCCGTTCTAGCCTGGATTCTGAAAGGCCTCTAGGTCAAGGTACTTGACCGTTTTAACGTCTGTTTTTCTTCGCCCCATTTTCGCTTCGTCGAATTCGTGACCTTTTCAAATCCTCGTCCACTACTAAGCAAGAATACACCGCGCCCGATGGTCACGCGCCCCCACTTCTCGAAGCGCAGGCACTGCCGAATCGCACTCGGGCACATGGATGTCGCACCGAGGACCGAACGAGCAGCCGGACGGCAACGCATTGAGGGCGGGGACTGTGCCGCGAATCGGAGTTAGTTTGCCGCGTTCAAGGCGCGGCGCCGCGCGCAACAATCCCTCCGTATACGGATGCCGCGGATGGCGCAGCACTTCGGCCGTCGGTCCTTCTTCAACGATGCGCCCGGCGTACATCACCATAGTGCGATCGGCAATTTGCGCCACGACGCCGAGATCATGCGTGATGAAAAGCATCGAAAGCTGCAGCTCGCGCCGCAGTTGCGCGAGCAGCTCCAGAATCTGTTTCTGCACGGTGACGTCGAGCGCCGTGGTGGGCTCATCTGCAATTAGAATCCGAGGACCGGGCGCGAGGGCCATCGCGATCATCACGCGCTGCCGCAAGCCGCCCGAAAGCTGATGCGGATACTGGCGCGCACGCCGCTCCGGCTCCGGCACAGACGCACGCTTCAGCGCTTCGATGGCGCGCCGCGCAACTTCGTTCGCACTCGCCGACGGCTCGTGGACGCGAATCGATTCCTCCACTTGCGCGCCGATGCGCATCACGGGATCAAGCGCCGTCATGGGCTCCTGGAAAATCATGGCGATATCGCGGCCGCGCATTTTGCGAAGTTCTTCGCGGGCAGCCGTGACGAGATTCATGCGTTCGCCGTCGCGCGCCTCAAGCCAAGCCTCGCCGCTGCGACGCGCGCCCGGTGGCTCGAGGCCCATGAGAGCAAGCGATAGCATCGTCTTGCCCGATCCCGATTCGCCCACGATGCCAAGCGTCTCGCCCTCGGCAAGCGAGAATGAAACGTCGTTCACCGGGCGCACCCACCCGGTTTCGGTTGGCAGCTCTACTGTGAGTCCACGAATGTCGAGTCTCGCCGCTGTCGCGGTCACCATAGCAACATCATAAGACGCGTGCGGTTTCGGTGGCGAAATTTTGCAGAGTGAATTGTAAAGATTCGAGCAGCCGGCGGTTTGCTGTTCTTAGTTTTGAAGTGTGACTTGCTCGCCGAACTTTTCGCCAAGGGACTTCATGTAGGAATCGAGCGTGCTGGTGTAGCCGAAAACGAAGCGAGCCATAAAGCGGAATAGCGGGTTGTTGACGTAGCCGTCTTCCGTGATACGCATTACGGAACCGCCTGGCGCGGGCGTGATTTCGGTCGTCCAAGTGCCGCCCCACGGTAGGTTTGGATCGGCGATGCGCGTGACGAGGCGACGCGGCGGAATCGCTTCAGTTACCTGCAATGGAATCTTCATGCCGTTCGATTCGATTTCTGTCCAGCCCGGATAGCCGTTGAGTGACTGGAAGGGTTCCACGCGCGCGACGCCTTTGATCCACGTGGGGAATTTTTCGTAGTCCATAATTGCTTGCCAGATTGCTTCAGGTGGCTGGTGATAGGTAGCCTGGCGCGAAACCACGTGCCGCTTCGGAAGAAGCGCGCCGACCACAACGACGAGGAGTGCGATCGCAACAACAACTCCAAGGATGCGGAGAATCCATTTCACGATGGCTCCTGGGGTTCACACTTCGATGGTCGCGCGGATTCTATCGCAGTTTACCTGGGCGAAGGGTTGGCAGATAATGCGGCGCGGAGCCGAAATCGAGCCGATCGGGTGAGGAGGCCAGCCACGATGCTGCCGGGAATGAAAGCCGCACTGAACTACCATCCGATGTTCGTACATTTTCCGATTGTGCTTTGGCTTGCGGCGCTTTTGTTCCAGGTGCTTGCGTTGTGGCGGGCGAGCGACGAGATGCAGCGGGCCGCCGCGTGGATGTTATATCTCGGGACCCTCGGCGCGATCGTGACGGTGCTGACAGGGCTTGCAGCGGAGAAGTCCGTGCCGCCGGGCGACGCGATGCGGGCGGTGGGAATCCACGAAACGCTGATGCTCGTTTCGACGAGCCTGGCTCTAGCGCTAAGCATTTTCGCATTCCTCGCGCGGAAGAATTTCACAGCGCAGCTGCGCAAATTGATGCTGCTGGGACTGGCCGTTCTCGCGGTGCTTCTGACGATTGGCGCCGATCGCGGCGCGCAGCTGGTGTATGGGTACGGAACCGCCGTGAATTGGACCACCGCGCAGGAACAAAAGTAGAAATCAGCGGACCTTGACCATGACTGCCCTCGAAACACTTCGCAGAGGAACTGAAATATTGGGTCCCGTCTTATCTGCCAACGGATTTACGTACTGCGAAAGCCGCTCCGGGCGCAGCGGCGGAGACGAATATGCGAGCGGCAAGTATGTTAAGGACGACCGGATTCTTGAGATTCACTTTCGACACAGCTTAGGGCTCGTGACTTATCGAATCGGTTCCGAATCAATTCGCCATGAAATATTCATGCGAGCGTTGCTCGGCCAAGGGGCAGACAATCACTATCCGGGCTTTGCGAGCGATCCGATGGATGGATTCCGTGATTTGCAGTATGACTTGGAAAATTTCGGCGCGGACTTTTTGAAAGGTACCGGAGAACACTTTCACCGTTGCGTCAACGAAGCGCTCGCGGCGCGAAAGCTTTCCGCTTTTCAGCGTATGGAGCAAGGATGGCCGAACTCCCTAGAGGAAACGGGCCAATCAATGGAACATCGAGCGGACAATAGAAGCGCGCTGGTTGGATTCGCGATTGGAATTGTAGTGATTCATTTCGCGATCAATGTGGCTCACGGGATTGCACACACGCATCTGGCGATTGGGCTCAATGCCTTTCAGAAGAGCTTTGTTGCGGCGGTGATCGTTGTTGCGCCGCTCTACGCGGCTTATCTGATTTGGAAGGGCAATATGCGAACAGGAGGGGCGCTGCTGGCTCTTTCGATGGCGGGCGCGCTGGTTTTCGGCGTCTATTACCATTTCATTCTGCCCGGTCCCGACCACGTGACGCACATTAACCTGCCCATTTCACTCGATATGCGGGACATCTTCGACTTGTCTGCGGTGCTTCTGGCGCTTTTCGAATGCCTTGGCGTGCTGGCGGGCGCGCGAATTTTTTCGAAATCCTGAGCGAGATTCCTACATCCTATAAGTACCCACCCATTTTCAAACCTGGGGAGAACTATCCGTGAAAGTCTTTATCGCCGGCGCAACAGGAGTTCTGGGCAGGAGCCTGATACAGCAGTTTCGGGAGCAAGGCCACAGCGTGATCGGAATGGCGCGCAGCGTCAAGAACGAAGATACGATTCGCAAGTTTGGAGGAGAGAGTCGGCGCGCGGACCTGTTTGACGCAGATTCGCTGGCGCGAGCCGCCGAAGGCGCCGACGTGATCGTGCACGCAGCAACCGCGATCCCAACCGCCACGAAGCCACGGCCGGAAGATTGGAAAACCAACGACCGCATCCGGCGCGATGGCACGCGAGCGCTGGCGCAAGCGGCGGGGAGAGTGGGCGCAAGACAGTTTCTGGTGCAAAGCATCACCTGGGTAGCGCGTCCGGAAAATCAGTCCTCGTTTGACGAGGATTCACCACCGCACACGGATTTCATCACCCGCTCCACAGTGGAAATGGAAACGATCGCGCGTGACACAGCCAACAAAGAAGGATTCAAGGCGGCGATTTTGCGCTGCGGATGGTTTCACGCGCCTGACGCCGCGCACACCCGTTACGTTGGCGCGCAGCTTCTGGCGCGCAAACTACCGATCATCGGCAAAGGCGATGCGATGTGGCAATGGATTCATGTGGACGACGCGGCCAGCGCTTTTGTGACGGTCGCGGAATCCGGCCGGGGAGGTCTGTGGCACGTGACGGACGACCAGCCGGTGAGTGCGGGCGCGTATTTGGCAGGATTTGCGCAGCGGCTGGGCGCGGCTGCTCCACGGCACGTTCCAGCATGGCTCGCAAAAATTCTGGCGGGACCAGTGGTCGTGAATATGATGACGGCTTCCACGCGCACGTCGAATGCGCGATGCAGGCGTGATTTCGACTGGCACCCACGTTTCCCCAGTTACCGCGAAGCTCTGGATCAAATCGTAAGCGAGTGGCGGAGAGAAAATTTTCTGGGACTTGGCAGCAAGATCGCAGCGTAAAAGCTGCGCTTACCGCGCAATTCAGCGCTCCCGATGCATCTCGCCGCGCGTTGCACCTATGCCCCAACTGCGACATGTGGAGGTCAATGCGCTTTCCTTAAGACACGATCTATCAGTTCGTCCAACCTTGAGAGCAGAAGCTTCAGGATGGGCGACTTGTTCGATTTTTTGTAGCCGAGGACAAGCTCGACGGTCGGCGTGTCTCCCTTGAGAGGACGACTCGTTACAGAGGATGGCAGAAAGTTCTGTGCATAGGCCGGTAAGAGCCCAACACCGCGCGTCGAGGCTATCAACGACATTCCCATCGAGAGGTGGTCCGCCTCGTAAGCTGGCTTGATATTGATCCCAGAGCGCTTCAGGAAATTGTCGATGACCACGCGCAGCACAGGAGCCGTGTCCGACACGGTCACGAATGTCTCCCCTACCAGATCCCGGGGGCTGATCGCTTTAAGCGCAGCAAGGCGGTGGTCGCTCGGCAAGATCACGGCCAACGGCTCCTTGACGAGAACGCGGTACGCCAACTCGGGCATTCCTTTTTCTCTTCGAAGAAAAGCTGCATCGATTTTTCCGTTCAACAAGGCCTTCGCAAGCGGCGGAGAGTATTGACTCGATATCATCACGTCGATGTTAGGGAGTTCATCGCGCAAAATCCGCAAGGCTTCGGGCATCCAGGTCAACTCATGCCCGGTCAGAAAGCCCATAGCGAAGCATGGCTTGGCGGGATGAGCGGCCCGGCGCGCAGCTTCGCCTGCCGCTTCCACCTGCGATAGCACCACGCGAGCATGTTCGAGAAAGGCTCGACCCGCCGGCGTTAGTTCGATACCGCGAGAGCGGCGCGTCAGGAGCTGAGCGCCTACTTCATCCTCAAGATCTCGAATCTGCCGGCTTAACGAGGGTTGCGATGTGTGCAGCCCTTGCTCCGCGGCCGACGTAAGACTTCCCGCATCCGCGACCGAGACAAAATAGCGAAGGTGTCGCAATTCCATTTCCGCTCCCATGCCTGTGAAGCATCGCTCTCAGCTTAACAAAGTATGCTTCCAGGCGCTTCGCGCCGCAATCCAACAAATCGATCTGAACTAGTCCGGAACGGCTCAGGCGGGCATTTCAGCCATTCCCAGTCTGGATAGCTCTGGATCAACAGGAGGTTTGCGATGAGCTCACCAGTTGTTTTGATTACAGGCGCGCTGACAGGAATCGGCCGCGCAGCCGCAATAATCTTTGCGCAAGAAGGAGCACGCATTGTTGTATCCGGGCGCCGCGATAAAGAGGGACAAGAACTACTGGCCGAGCTGAAAAAGCTCGGAGCAGAAGCCATCTTTGTTCGCACCGATGTCCGCAAAGATGAAGACGTCCGCGATCTTGTGGACCAAACGGTAAAGCGTTTCGGACGCCTGGATGTGGCCGTCAACAATGCCGGCACCGAAGGCGCGCCCGGGCCTGTGACGGAACAAACCGCCGAAAGCTTCGCCGCCACTTTCGACACCAATGTGCTCGGCACGCTGCTGAGCATGAAGCACGAACTGCGCGCGATGCTGCCACAGGGAAGCGGGAGCATCGTGAATATCTCGTCGGCCTATGGAAGCATCGGCGCTGCATACGCATCCGTTTATGTGGCCAGCAAACATGCAGTGGAAGGGTTGACGAAATCCGCGGCACTCGAAGTGGCGCGGACCGGAGTCCGCGTAAATGTCGTAGCTCCAGGCACCACGGATACCGGCATGCTCACGCGCTTCAACAAGACAGATGAGAACAAAGCAGCGCTCGTCTCGACGGTGCCCCTAAAGCGAATGGCAACACCGGAGGAGATCGCTCAGGTGATCGTCTTTGTTGCTTCGCCAGAAGCTTCGTATATGACTGGCGCTTCCATCCCGGTGGATGGAGGAATGATCGCCGACTAACCCATATCAACAGCCGCCCCGATTGAGTGAGCTTGGGACGGTCAGCATGCAGTGCATGCCAAATGGAGTCGAACATGACTACGCTTCAAGGAAAAACCGCGCTGGTAACAGGCGCATCACGCGGAATTGGCCGCGCGATAGCATTGGCACTTGCTGAGGCCGGTGCGCATATCCTTGTTCACTATGGTCGTTCCGCGCAGGATGCGGAAACTCTTGCCGCCGGCATCCGCTCAAAAGGCGGACGCGCGGATGCAATCATGGCCGATTTGGCAACTCCGGACGGAGCGGCTCAGCTGGCAAAACAAACTCGCGCGATCGTCGGCGAGCGCTTGGACATCCTGGTGTCCAACGCAGGAATCAGCAAGGCTGCAACTCTTCAAAGATCACACGGTGGCTGACTTTGACAACCTCTTTGCGACGAATGTGCGCAGTCCATTTTTCCTGGTGCAGCAACTTCTGCCGATCCTGCACGAAGGCTCGAACATCATTGTGGTCTCTTCGATCGGGGCGCACGCAGTAGTTGGGAAGCCCGGTTTGGACAACCCGACAATCCTAGCCTACGCCTCAACCAAAGGAGCGTTAGAGACTCTAGTTAAAAACTGGGCTGCGATTCTCGGCCCGCAGGGTATTCGCGTAAACGCAGTCGCGCCGGGTGTGATCGACACGGACATGTCCAATTTCACGAAGACCGAGGCTGGCCGGGACTTCGTCCTCGGAATGCAGGCATTGAAACGAATCGGCAAGCCGGAAGATGTTGCGGACGTCGTCGCGTTCCTGGCGTCGGACGCGGCGCGATGGATAACGGGAGCCAGTATCCCGGTCGACGGTGGCTCGAAACTTTAAGACCTTACGGCTGGCCAGCAGTGCCGGCACCAGACTAAATTGCATGGAGGAAAAAATGGGAGACGGGCAGATGGCAAAAATGAAAGCAGCGGGTGAGAAGATCGAATCGCGAAATAAGGCTCTTGTTCTGGAAGCCTTCGACACTCTATTCAACAAACGGGACTACGCAGCAGCTGAAAAGTTCTGGTCTCCCGACTACATTCAGCACAGCGCTCATATCGCGCCGGGCCGCGAGGGTCTTTTCAATCTCATCAAAAGCCTTCCGCCCACGCTGAAGTATGAGTCGGGAACGATCGTAGCCGAAGGAGATTTCGTTATCGCGCACGGACGGTATTCGGGCATCGGCCTGCCGGCGAACTGGATCGTAGCGGATATTCTTCGCATCGAAAACGGTATCCTGGTGGAACACTGGGATGTAATTCAGGATGAGGCCACGCGTGCTTCATCCAAGAGCGGCCGTCCGATGTTCGGCGAGAAATTCGCGAGCTAGAGAGTGGCCGATTACGAAGCCGATGAAAAAACAGATACCTTGCATTGTCTTAGAGGAGGGTGACGCGCATGAGAGCGGACATCGCAGTGGGCGCGGTATTTCCTGATTACGAGCTGACCGACCACACGGGAAAGCATCGCAAGCTTTCAGAACTGCAAGGGCCGGATCCGCTGATTCTGGTCCTTAGCCGCGGAGGATTCTGCCCCAAGGATCGGCGCCAGGCCGAAGGCTTGGTCCAACTTCACCACGAGATGGAAGTCGGCTACTCGCGGCTCGTCACGATCAGCACCGACAACATGCTTCTGACCAACGAGTACCGCACGGGAGTGGGGGCTCATTGGACCTTCCTATCCGATCCGGGAAGAAAGGTTCAGAAGGATCTCGACATCGCCGAGTACACGGACCCCGACCACAATCCGATGATCCCGCATGTGATTGTCCTCGAGCCGGGTCTCGTCATATTCAAGATCTACAACGGCTACTGGTTTTTGGGCCGTCCGACGACAGAAGAGCTGCGCCAGGATTTGCGCGCCGTGTTGAAAAAATGCCGTCCGGACTGGGACATTACCAAGCCCGAACTGAAAGCCGCTTGGGAACGAGGCGAACGTGATGGGTTTTATCCATATCGCGGCAAAACCTATGGGCAGGTGTTTCGGGAGCAGGAATAAACGGACCACTTCTGAAGCAATTGCCGCGAGTAGCTGAGAATTTTCCGAGTCTTGAAGTAGAATCGCCGCGTGAGGTGCCGCGACGATGGCCCCCAAAACGCCCAGAGAAACGAAACGCTCGAGCAATGAAGCGGTAAAAGCCAAGACCGGAAAAGTGTGGGCGGAGTGGTTCAAGATCCTCGACAAGGCCGGCGCCAAGAAGTGGCCGCACAAGGAAATTTCCACCTATCTGCGCGAGAAACACAAAGTCGGCCCCTGGTGGTGCCAGATGGTTGCGGTGGGCTACGAACATGAGCGTGGCATCCGGCAGAAATTCCAGAAGTGCGACGGGCAATTCAGCGCGTCGGGAAGCAGAACGATGGCGGTGCCGATGGCGAAGGCTTATGCCGCGTGGACCGATCCGAAATTGAGGAACCGCTGGCTGCCGGATGCCGAGATAGAGATCACATCGGCGACGCCCGGTAAATATGTGCGCGCGAAATGGAATGGCGATTCTCGGCTAAGCGTGGGCTTTTTTAGCAAAGGGCCGGAGAAGACCCAGGTGGCTGTGGACCATGAGAAACTTTCCAACTCGAAGGAATGCGCGAAGATGAAAGCGTACTGGTTTGAGGCTTTGAACCGTCTTGAGAGAACCCTGAAACCCTGACGTATGCGAACGAACTTACGAAACCACCTATCCAAGGCAATCGAAATCGTCGTAGGATGTTTGTCGAGGTCCTCAGAATGCTCGTGAAAATGGAAGTTTACCAGGATGGGGATACTTGGTGCGCTCGCGGCATCGGCGAAGATATTTTCACGCAAGCTGATACGGCGGACGAGCTTTTCCGGAATATTAAAGAAGCTGTTGCCCTGCACTTCGAAAACGGAAGTGAATCGCCCGATATCGACATTCTTGTAGTCTCGGAACTGAAGGTTCCTCATGCCCCGGCTGCCGCAGGTTAGCGGCAGAGCGCTCGTCAAACTCCTCCACTCTCTCGGTTACGAAACTGTCCGGCAAAAGGGCAGTCATATTCGCCTGCGAAAAGCCACGACCTTGGGCGAGCACAATCTGACGGTGCCAGATCACAAGAGCCTCGCCAAAGGGACTTTGAACGACATTCTCACACGCGTCAGCTTGTGGAACGGGATTCCCAAGGAAGAACTGCTCGATAGATTGAGCTAGCTCCTGCTGGTGGGCGTTTCAGCGACGTGCCTTAGTTCGGGTTCTCCGCGTCGCTTCCCAGGTTGCCGAAGGGCCACAGGCCGAAAAGCTTCAGGAACAAATCATCGTGTTTTTCGACGAGCATGCGCGCCGTCCTCGCCTTGGGCCACGGGCTCGCAAAGCGATCGGGCCTGTCGGCAATCCAGAAACCGGTGAGCGCCATCACGGTCGCATTGCGATCGAGCACATCGGCTTTCACCTTGTCGAACGTATCGACCGCGGAATGATGCGTGTATTTGTAATCCGGCGAATCCTGATTCAGGTTGATACCGGGCAAGCCTTCCATGATGAACGGGCCCGTGTCGGTTCCAAATTCGGCCTCGTCGTCCACTTCCAGTTTTCCAAACGCCTGCAGCGCTCCCGCGAATTTCTGCATCTCGGGAATTAAATCGTCGTGGCCGCCCATCTGAAAGCCCGTCACAGGGCCCTGGCCGAAATCCAGAACCACCGCCGCAATGTGATTGGCCATCTCGCTCTGATGCGTTTTCGTGTACGCAAGCGAACCGAGCAGCCCTTCTTCTTCACCCGTGAAAAGAACGAAGCGAATCGTGCGGCGCGGCTTGAATCCGGATTTCATGATGGCCTCAGCAGCTCCGAGCGTGGTGGAAGACCCGCAACCGTTGTCGGTAGAACCGGACGCGAGATCCCACGAATCGAGATGGCCGCCGACGACAACGATTTGCTCCGGATTTTGCGTGCCACGAATTTCGCCGACCACGTTGGCGGACGGAACAGGCCCGTCACTGACGCGATTCTGCACGTTGATTTTCAGCCGCACCGTTTTGCCGCGATCGATGTAGCGCTCGATCTGTTCCTGATCTTCGGCAGCCATGCTTACAACGGGAATTTCGTAGTAAGTGTTGAAACCGAGCGCGCCGGTGTGGGTAAGGTGCATTCCTTCGGATTTTCGGCCGCCCTGCCCGCCAATCACAGCCACCGCGCCTACTTGATGCGCGGTTTTCAAGAAGTCGCCGAATTTTGCGAACATTGACATTCCGCTCTTCGGCTTGTCACCCTTCTGAACCATCAGCAGAACTTTCCCGCGCCATTTCGCGGCGTTATCTTTCATCTCCTGCTCGAGCTGATAGTTGTTCACTTCCACCACGTCCGCTTCCACTCCGCCTGCTGGCTGTAGACCCCACCCAGCCCATCGCGTCAATCATCACGCGGCGATGAATCGGCGACTCGATTTCCGCGTCCGCGGAAATGCGCGTCCATCCGCGCGAGAGTTCCCAGGGCTCCGTGTGCACGTTTTCGAGGCCGATGGCTTTCATCTTCTCAACGCTCCATTCGATCGCGCGGCCCGCTTCCGGCGAGCCGGTGACGCGCGCGCCGATGTCGTCGCTCAATTCCTCGAGATATTGATATGTGTGCGTATCCATCGTGCCGGCTCCGGCCACGGCCGTAAGCGCTTTGAGCGTGCCGTCGGTGGCGGGTGAGGAGACATCGCTTGGGCCCGTGGCAGAGACAGCAGGTCGCGCCGCAAAAAAGAGAAACGCGCTCAAGCCCGCAAGCGCAATCATTTTTCGAATCATTCGAAACAGCTCCTTTTGCAAACTGCTATATCCCGGATGGAGAGAATAGGACGGATTCAGATAGGGCCCAAGAATTTCTTTGACGCACTGAAACGAAGAATAGTTAGGGCCAGTTTCACCATGCGAACCGCGCGCCGGCAGAGCGCGGGGTAACTCGAAATGGCCCGCCTGCATCATATTACCCGAGGGTGTTGGAAGTCAGCGAACCTGCAGCGGTTCGACTCCGGGGCATCCGTACGAAGCAGGAACTCCAATTCGTTCGCGTATCTCAAAAAGAGAAGCGCGCGCAATTCGCAATTCGAGTTTCGCCTCGCATTCGTGTGTTTGGAATCATTCTAATTAATAATTTCCGCGCCGCCCGCGCACATGAATAACAAATTACCGTGAGCTGCGTCTAATTCTCACAGTAGCGAGGTAAAATACCCACTCGCGCGCGAAATCGGGAGACAGCCCGGAGCGAGAGGAACTCACAGCAGATATTAAAGGAGAAGGAAGAGATAGCCATGAAGAACGACACGATTCAAATTCGCCGGTGGGCCGCCACGGTAATTGTTCTCGCGGCGCTGATAGGCGGAGGGCTTCTGGCATCATCGCTCAAGAACTGGACGGGCCACGCAGTGGTGGGCGCCGCGCCGGTGACAGTGCCGATGGCCAAGGAAGCGCTGCCGATCAGTCTTGGTAGTTTCACGAACGGATTTTCTTCCGTGCTGAAGCCCGCGCTTCCCGCGGTGGTGAACATTCACACATCCAAAGTTGTGAAGCAGAAGCAGGGAATGAATCCTTTCGGCAACGATCCATTTTTCCGCCAATTTTTTGGCGATCAGTTCGGACAAGCACAGCCACGGGCGGAACGCGAGCAGAGCCTCGGCTCGGGCGTGATCCTTACCCCGGACGGCACCATCCTGACGAACAACCACGTGATTGACGGCGCTACCGATATCAAAGTGCAGTTGAGCGACAAGCGCGAATTCCAGGCCAAGCTCGTCGGCACCGATCCGAAGACGGACGTCGCCGTGTTGAAGATCAATGCCAGCGGTTTGCCGACGCTTCCGCTCGGCGACTCGACCAATTTGCACGTGGGCGATCTTGTGTTCGCGATTGGCGATCCATTCGGAATCGGCGAAACGGCCACGATGGGAATCGTCAGCGCCACAGGACGCGGCGGACCTGGGTATCGAGAACTATGAAGACTTCATCCAGACCGACGCTTCGATCAACCCCGGAAATTCCGGCGGCGCGATGATCGATCTGCACGGCAATCTGGTGGGAATCAACACCGCCATTCTCACGGGCGGAGGCGGCGGCAATCAGGGCGTCGGCTTCGCAATTCCGATCAGCCTGGCGAAGAACGTGATGGACCAGATCATGACGCACGGCAAAGTGGTGCGTGGTTATCTGGGCGTCTACATTCAGGACGTAACGCCGGAAATGGCGCAAGCCTTCGGTCTCGAGCAAGCGGGTGGCGCACTGGTCGGCGACGTTTCGCCGGACACGCCGGCTGCGCGCGCGGGATTGAAGAAGGGCGACGTGATTCTGAAGCTCAACGGCGAGCCCGTGGATTCACGCAACCAGCTCACGTTGCGCGTTTCGCAGACTCCGCCGGGAACACCGGTGAAGCTCACCATCTGGCGCGATGGCAAAATCGCAGGACGTGAAGATCACGCTGGGTGAATTGCCGGAGAAGTCCGCGAAAGAAGAAGGCGAGGAAGCCAAGGGCAACACTGCGCTCGAAGGAGTGAACGTGGAGAACGTCACTTCGGATATCGCGCAACAGTTGAATCTGCCCACCGGCACGCAGGGCGTGGTCGTGACGGACGTCGATCCCTCGAGTCCGGCAGCCACCACCGGCCTGAGCCGCGGCGACGTGATTCAGGAAGTGAATCACAAGCCCGTGCACAACGTGGAGGAGTACAACCAGGCGATCTCGAGCTCTGGCAAAAAGCCGGTGCTTCTGCTCGTCAACCACGGTGGGCGCACAAACTTCATCGTGGTCGAGCCAACGCAATAACGAAGTCTTACATCACACTTCCGGGGGCATGGCTACCCATGAGCCGCGCCCCCGGATTATTTTCTTAAATCGCTCTTACTAGATACCAGCTTCCCCGCCCCCCTGGCGCTGGTGGTTTTCCAACTCGGTTCTGGGTGGTTTCATGTATTCCGAGAGCAGGCCGATTACAGCATCATGCGAAGCTCATGCTATGCCACCACTTCGTCTTCCCGAGCTTTGTCACCTTCACTCCCAGGCATCCTTTGCAACCAATCGCCCTAGCCCGGGTTTAAGCGTGGCTGCCGAGGAGCTGGCAAGATCTATGCTAATTCCCAATCTGAGACGGGCAGGGCTTACCAGTACGCAAGCCCCATCCATTGGGTTATCGCTTTCAGCACGACTGGGGATAGAATGGTACTTCAGTCCCATTCCGCCCAGCCCCGTAGTCTAGTACTAAAGTATAGACGCCGTTCTTCTGTCTCGGCGCATCCTAAGCTGAGGAAAGGCATCCGGAGAAAGTTATGGCGCGGGTCACACATCGAGCAGTTTTCAATGAGTCCCTACTCCCTGACGGCGAAGCGCGCTGGGGTTCTTTTGGTGCCGGTTTCGGCATCGAATGCCTGGCGTTGACGATCATCCTGGTGATACCTCTCCTCATGCCCCAGAAGATGGAGATGGTCCAGCGCTATTGGACTACACCTATTGAAGCACCTGTCGTAGAACCCTGGAAGCCGCAGCCGAAGCCTGTCGAGAAGCCGGTGGTAAAGCCGGCCCCTGTGAAGGTTGCGAAGGTTGAACCTAAGCCCGTGCCCGTCCCGGTCGAGGTTCCCAAACCCAAGATCATCAATCCGGTATTCTCTTCGCCAGTCGCGAAGCCGGCTACCGCCAAAAAGAACACGAAAGCTCCTGATACTCCGGATGTGGCAAAGGCTTATCCGGACCAGACCATTCCGTCCATGGGCAGCTCTGCAATTCCGACTATCCGGAAGCCGCGCGAGGAAGTTCAGACCGGCGGATTCGGCGATCCAAATGGCGTTCCAGCCAATGGAAACACCAGTCGCGCACCCAACATCGCCGCCAAGGGCGCTTACGACATGCCCACGGGCCCTGGTTACGGAAACGGCACCGGCGGCGCGAAAGGCTCCAAGGGAGTAGTCGCAAGCTCGGGTTTTGGTAACGGAGTTGCAACCGGTTCAGGCGGGGGCGGCAACCACGGTCAGGTTCAGTCGTCGGGCTTCGCCGATCAAGCGACAGCAGCGCCAGCTCCCAAGGCAAAACCGGTAGCATCAACCACAGCGAAGACGACACCTGTGGAAATCTTGTTCAAGCCCAAACCGGTTTACACCGACGAAGCCAAAAACAAGAAAATCGAAGGTGACGTTCTCTTGCAGGTTGTATTCACCGCTGGCGGCAACGTTCAAATCCAGCGCATCGTTCAGGGACTCGGTTACGGTCTGGATGATTCGGCTCAGGCTGCAGCGAAACAGATTCGCTTCAAGCCGGCTCAGCAAGAGGGTCAAGCGGTAGATTTTCCGGCTATCGTCCACATCACTTTTGCATTGGCTTACTGAGAAGGAAGAGGGGGGAAGGCAATGCGCACGTCCAAGAAGTTCATCCTGGCAACACTGCTCATGGGCGCGGTGGCAGGCGCGGCTTCGGCACAAGCACCTACGCAGACCGCCGATCAGACTCGTCCACAAGCCGGCGCTACGACGGCAGGTCCGGTCACCACCGTGGATCAGGCGATCGACCGCGTGATTGCGCGCGAGCACGACGAGATCGCCACCATCCGCCGCTATAATCCGATCATCGAAACCTACGTTCAGGACATGAAGCCCGACAACAAGATGGGCGCGATTCCGGTTCGCGACCATTATTTCCTCGGCCAGGCCAATCTCGCCAAGGGCGTCGTCGACAACTCCATGCTCGCCAAGAAGAAGGGCAAGTTCGACAGCCTGAATCCTCTCGCCCACCTGGGCGGCTTGTTCACGTCCTCGTATATTCCCGAGGGCTTCCTGCAGATGATTTACATCGACACCAACGGCTTCGACCGCCAGCACTACCAGTTCGACTACGTGCGCCGCGAATTTCTCGGCGAAGTCCGCTGCCTGGTCTTCGACTTCACGCCGCTTCCGAAATCCGGCAAGGGCCGCTTCAAGGGCCGCATCTGGGCGGAAGACCAGAACTACACGATCGTGCGTTTCAACGGCGTGTACACTCCCGTCGCGGGAATCAACGGTTTCAACCTGCACTTCGACAGCTGGCGCTTGAACGTTCAGCCCGGCCTCTGGCTGCCCGCTTACGTTTTCAGCCAGGAATCGGACCTGAAGGATTTCCTCGGCAGCCACGTGCGCTTCAAATCGCAGACGCGCCTCTGGGGCTACGACCTCAAGAACGTCGGCCGCCAGGAAGAATTCAGCGAGCTGACGATTGAATCGCCCAACGCGGTTCAAGATCAGGTAGCGCAGTCAGCAGGACCGCTCCCCGATCGAAGCCGAGCGCGAATGGCAGCATCAGGCCGAAGTCAACGTGCTCGACCGCTTGCAGCGCGTCGGCCTGCTCTCGCCTCCGGGAGAAATCGACAAGGTTCTCGAAACCGTCGTCAACAACATCGAAGTCACCAATAATCTCGACATTCAGCCTGAAGTCCACTGCCGCGTGCTCACTCACCGGCACTCTCGAATCGTTCTCCATCGGCCACACCATCGTGCTCAGCCGCGGCTTGCTCGACGTGCTGCCCGACGAAGCCAGCCTCGCCACGATGCTCGCGCAGGAACTGGCGGACATCATCGTCACGAAGCCTTCCACCGATCAGTGGGGCTTCAACGACACGACCAACGTCTCCACCGTCGAAGCGCTGAGCCACTTCACCTTCCAAGACAGTCCCGAACAAGTGCAGATGGCCAGCGACAAAGCGCTCGAGCTGCTCAAGAATTCGCCCTACAAGGACAAGCTCGGCAACGCCGGACTTTTCCTGAAGCAGCTGGACGCGCAATCGAAGAATCTGCCGGCTCTGATCAACCCGCACCTGGGCAACAGAGTGTTCCTCGCCGCGCAGTTGATCAGTTCGGCTCCGAATCTCGATCCTTCGAAGATCGATCAGATCTGCGGCGCTCCCCATCGGAGCCCGCGTGAAGCTCGATCCCTGGAGCGATCACGTCGAACTGCTCAAGGCCAAACCCATCCCGCTGCTTTCCGCTCGCGAAAAAATGCCGTTTGAAGTCACGCCGTTCATGCCCTACCTGACGCGTTACCAGAAGCCCGGCGCGGGCGTGACGGCAGATGCGGCCAAAGCGGATATGGCGAAACAGCAGGATCAGCAGCAACAACAACAGCAGCAACAGCAGTAAGTATCAAGAACAGCGGCAACAGCAGTAAGTTTCGCTTCAGAATTTCGCTTCAAATCAGAAAGCCCGGCGATGGATCTCCCTCCCGCCGGGCTTTTCCTTTTCGCGCGCGTTTTTTTCAAAACATAAACTACATGTCATCCTGCCCAGACGGGAGCGAAGAGTCGGCCGCCTTTGCCTTTCGTCCCGCTCCTGCGGGACGGCCGACTCGCAGTCGAAGGATCTCAGCTTACCGCCCGGCACCCGTGTCCGCCCCGCGCCAGCCGCGTGCGCTCCGCTCTTACATCTCCACCCTCGCCAAAAACCTCGGCCCCTTCCGCGCCCGCGTAGCCTGCTCAAACGCATACGCAATCTTGATCAACGTCGGCTCGCTCCAAGCCCGCCCAAAAAACGAAACCCCCACCGGCATCCCGAAAACAAATCCCGCCGGCACATTGATATTCGGATACCCCGCCACCGCCGCCAGCGACGAACTCCCTCCCGTATCATGATCCCCCGTCACATGATCCGTCAGCCACGCCGGCCCCGCCGTCGGCGCCAGCAGCGCGTCAAGCTTATGCTCATCCATCGCGCGCATCAATTCCCTCCGCACGCGTCAGCCGGTGATTCAATTCCAGCGCATCGCGATACGCCTGCTCCGTCAGCGGCCCCTTCGCTTCGGACTTGATCATGATGTCCTGCCCGAAGAACGGCATTTCCTTTTCGCGATTGCGCTCGTTGAATTCGATGATCTCCTTCAGCGAATGCACCGGCGCCTTCTCGCCCGCCGCCGCAAGATACGCATTCAGGTCGGCCTTGAATTCATACAGCAGCACTTCGAATTCCGATTTGTCGAATTTCCCGACGGACGCGATCTCCACCGGATCCACGATCACCGCGCCTTCGCGCTTCATCACCTCGAGAAGCGATCTCCATCATCGGCCGGATCGCATCGTTGAAATCGAAAAATTTCCGCATCACTCCAATGCGCGCCCCGCGCAATCCGCCTCGATCGAGAAATTTCGTGTAGTCCGCCTGCGCTTTCCCTTTCGCTGCCTCCGTCGCAGAATCCGCGGGATCGATTCCCGCCATCGCGGTCAGCAAAATCGCCGCATCCGCCACCGTGCGGCAAATCGGCCCCGCCGTATCCTGGCTATGCGCGATGGGAATAATTCCCGACCGGCTCACCAGTCCCAGCGTCGGCTTGATGCCCACCACTCCGTTCGCCGACGCAGGACACACGATCGAGCCGTCCGTCTCCGACCCCACCGTCACCGCGCAAAGATTCGCAGCCACCGCCGCGCCCGACCCGGAACTCGATCCGCACGGATTGCGATCGAGCGAATAAGGACTGCGCGTCTGCCCGCCGCGCCCGCTCCATCCGCTCGACGAATGGCTCGACCGGAAATTCGCCCACTCGCTCAGATTCGTCTTGCCCAGAATCACGGCTCCGGATTCGCGCAACCGCTGCGCCACGCCCGAATCCTTCGCCGGCGTAAACCCGAGAAGCGCGAGCGAACCAGCCGTCGTCATCATCCGATCCGCCGTGCCAATGTTGTCCTTGATCAGCACCGGAACGCCATGCATCGGCCCGCGCGGCCCCTTCGCTTTGCGCTCCGCATCCATCGAATCCGCAATCGCCAGCGCATCAGGATTCAACTCAATCACCGAATTCAGCGCCGGCCCGTGCTTATCAATCGCCTCAATCCGCTCGAGATATTTCTGCACAATCGCCCGCGCCGTAAATTTCCCGGCCTTCATCCCATCCTGCAATTCAGCCACAGTAATCTCGTCCAGCTCAAACGCCTTCGCTTCCTGCGCCCCAGCTCCTCGCAGCTCAGCAGCCAACAGCCCCGGAATCGCCAGCGAAGCCGCCCCAAGCGCCACCCCAGCCACGCTGTTCTCAAGAAATTTCCGCCGGCTCAACTCATTCAATTTGCCCATTTCATCAATTCCGCTCACAAGAATTCTCCTCACACCGATCCGTTCTTCGCCTTTAAGTAGCACAGGCATTCCTGCCTGTGCCAACAAAACACCGCATCACGATTCCCATTGCTTGGCTCAAATCGCGACCTCGTTCTTTTCGTCGTTCGCCTTTCACCAGTAGCACGCACGGCATTCCTGCCTGAACTCGCCCGTTCCCGTGCATTCCCAGCACGCATCCTCCGACTCGCGCTCCCCACATCCGCCTGCCCTCAAAACGCAGGGACCGAAGCCTCGCGCTTCTTTTCTCCACCGCAAGCGGTGGCGCGAGGCGCAGTGGAGGGATCTCTCTTTATCTTCAAGCTGCCAGCCCAGCGCCCACCCCTTAGACTCCCAAATCCCGCGATTGTATCCCACCAGCCATTCCCAAACCGTCCACGAATAAGCGACACTAAACCCGCCATGCCCCGCCAATCCCTCCTCGAATATTTCCAGCCCGCAATCGCGCCCACCCCGCGAAATCGCCGTCGCCTGGCGCCGCGGCTACCGCACCATCCGCTGGACCTACGCCGAACTCCTGCAAACCGCCCATCAATTCGCCAAAGACCTCGCCTCCCAAGGCATCACAAAAGGCGACCGCATCCTAATCTGGGGCGAAAATTCCGGCGAATGGCTGGCCGCATTCCTCGGCTGCCTGTTCGCAGGCGCGGTAGCCGTCCCAATGGACGCCATCGCCGACCCGAAATTTGCCACCCGCGTCGCGCGCCAAGCCGGTGTACGCGCAGCCGCAATCAGCCGCGAACTCGCCGCGCGGAGCCGCGACCGATCTCGGCGTCCCCATCATCGAACTCGAAACCCTGCAGTCCCGCCACACGCACAAAAAGCGTCGCCGCATTTTCCTCCCCGCCGATTCAACGAACCGATCCCGTCGAAATCGTCTTCACCTCCGGCACCACCTCCGAACCCCGCGGCGTCGTCCTCACCCACGGCAACCTGCTCGCCAACCTCGAAACCCTCGAAAAAGAAATCAACCGCTACCGCCGCTGGGAACGCTTCTTTCACCCGCTGCGCTTTCTCGACCTTCTTCCGCTCAGCCACGTATTCGGCCAGCTTCTCGGAATTTTCCTCCCGCAGATCCTGGGCGGCACATCCGTGTTCCTCGATACGCTCAACCCCGCCGAAGTAATCCGCGCGATTCACAGCGAGCGTGTGTCCGTCCTCGTCACCGTCCCGCGCCTCGTCGAATCGCTCCAATATCAGATCGAGCGCGATCTCGCGGCCAGCGGCCAACTCGAAAAATTTCAGCGCGATTTCAAAACGGCCGAAGGCGAACATTTCCTCCGCCGCTGGTGGCGCTTCCGCGCGATTCACCGCCGCTTCGGCTGGAAATTCTGGGCCGTAATTTCCGGAGGCGCCGCGCTCCCCGCTGCCACCGAGAAATTCTGGGGACGCCTCGGCTACGCCGCCGTACAAGGCTACGGCCTCACCGAAACCACCTCGCTCGTCAGCGTGAATCACCCCTTCAAGCTCAGGCGAAGGCTCCATCGGCAAAACTTTGCCCGGCCTCGAAGTGAAGCTCTCCGAAACGGGAGAAATTCTGGTGCGCGGCGAAAATGTCTCATCCGGCTACTGGAAGGATTCAGGCGTCGCCCCCGTCCTCGACGCGGACGGCTGGTTTCACACCGGCGATCTGGGCGAGCGCGACGCCAACGGCAACCTCTATTTCAAGGGCCGCCAAAAAAACGTAATCGTCACCCCGGCGGGCTTGAACATCTACCCCGAAGATCTCGAAGCAGAGCTCCGCAAAGAACCAGGCGTCCGCGATTGCGTCGTGATCGGACTCGATCGCGACGGCAACGCCGAACCATGCGCCGTGCTCCTCCTCGCGACGCATCTGATTCGGGCGCGTTACGTCAGGGCACGCTGCTTCTATCCGTGGTCAGAATCCGCGGCCGATTCGGGCGCTTCACGTCAGGGCACGGCTTCTAAGCCGGAACCGAGCAAGTATCAGCGCGCGGTTTACGTCAGGGCACGGCTTCAGCCGTGCCGAAAGGCCGCCACCTATTTGGGGGCTTCAGCCCCTGAGGGTACGGACGCTCAACCGAGCACCGCCGCACAAATTGTCGCCAACGCAAATTCCCGCCTCGCGGAATTTCAACGCATTCGTTCCTGGATCGTCTGGCCCGAGCCCGATTTTCCGCGCACGCCCACGCAGAAACCAATTCTCGCCCGCATCCGCGAAGGCGCCCTCACTCAACTCGCTGGACGCGCACCCTCAGACTCCGCAACGCAATCCGCCGCGCCCTCCACGGTCGCCGGCGTTCTGCAAAAAATCTCGCGCGGGACGTCACCTGCCGGTAATGGCGCCGATTTGCAATTCACCTCGATCGAACGCGTGGAACTAATCAGCGCCCTCGAAGACCGCTATCAAGTGGATTTGAGCGAAGCTGATTTTTCGAACGCCACCTCCGTCGCCGATCTCGAAAAGCTGGTGCAAAAAGCAGAACGAGGCCAGCCGATCGCCGATGCCGCCAGCCGCGCGCCGGTATTTCGCTACCCGCGCTGGCCGCGCTGGTGGCCAGTGCGATGGATTCGCGCGCTCGCGTTTTATTGCCTCGTTCGCCCCGCGCTGCTGCTGCTCGGCTGGCCGCGCGTCCGCGGTCGCGAAAATCTCCGCGGCGTAAAAGGCCCGGTGCTGATCGTCTCGAACCACGCGTCCTATATCGACCCCGGATTCGTGCTGCACGCACTTCCAGCACGCCTGCGTTGGCGCACAGCGGTAGCGATGGGCGGCGAAACGCTCACCGATTTGCGAGTTCCTCCCCCGGGCACAAATTTTTTCCGCGCGATCCTCGGACGCATTCAATATCCGCTGGCAATCGCCCTGTTTCATGTGTTCCCGCTACCCGTGCGCTCCGGATTCCGCAAAAGTTTTGAATTCGCCGGCGAGCTGGTAGACCGCGGCTGGAGCGTCCTGGTTTTCCCCGAAGGCGTCCTCACTCCCGACGGCGCAATCGGCCCGTTCCGCGCCGGCATCGGCCTTCTCGTCACCCGCCTGCGCATCCCCGTGTCCCCATGCGCCTCGAAGGCCTCTACGATCTGCGCGAAGCCAACAAACATTGGACCAGCCCCGGCCACATCCGCGTAACAGTAGGCCCCCCAGTCACCTTCGCAGAAACGGAAACCCCAGAAAACATCACCCAAGAACTGGAGCGTCGCGTAAAAGCCCTCAAAGCAAATTATTAATCTAGAATCACGATAGCCACAGAGTCTGTCATTCTGAGCGAAGCGAAGAATCTCAACGTAACAATCTCGCCCCATTTCCACAGGTCTGCGTAGTTCTACGGATATCCAACCTCCTCCTTTGCGCTACCATGGATCGTTTTTGGGAGGCGTATTTTTTATGACTGAGGATGGCAGCGCGAGAATAACCGAGGGCCTTTTAATCTACGGTTCCGCGATTAAAATTCACGGCAAGCCATGACAAATCAATTACTTACGATTTTCTAATCGGCGGTAAACGGGGGTACAAGAAATTGCAATCGAGGCTAGTTGTTCATCGGAAGACGCAGCCGCGCTTCGCACCCGCGCTCGATTTCGCGGTTCTCGAGCGTCAAAGTGCCGCCGTGCGCCTCGGCAATCTGCCGGCTCAGCACAAGCCCGATTCCCGATCCGCCAGGTTTCGTGGTGAAGAACGGCACAAACAGGTTCGTCGGATTCGGGATGCCCGGGCCGTCGTCCTGCACCCACACGTCGATGTAGCCATCCTCTCGATTCCAACCGACCTGCACGCCGCCGCCGGTTTCGAGCGAAGCGTCCACAGCATTGCGCAGCAGATTAATAAGGAGCTGATCGAGTTGATCCGGATCGGCCTGGATTCGCACTTCGGGCCCCGGTTGCAGCTTCACCTGGAGGCGCGATTCAAGTCCGGTGACGCGGCGAATCCACACGCCCACGTCGACGCCTTGAAAAGTGGGCGGCGGCAATTTCGCGAGCCGCGCGTAAGCGCTCATAAAACGCGCGAGGCCGTCGGTGCGAGCGGCGATGATATTCAGGCCGCTGCGCATGTCGTCCGCCCAGTCGGGATCGCGGTCTTTGCGGGCAAGCATGCTCCCAAGATTTTCGGCGACGGATTTGATGGGCGCGAGCGAATTGTTCAGCTCGTGGCCGAGCACGCGAATCAGGCGCTGCCATGCCTGGCGCTCTTCGTCGCGCAGCGCGCGGCTCAAATCGGTGATGACGAGCAACTGATGCGCGAGTCCGGCTTCGCGAAAATTTCCGCGATGAATTTCCCAGCGGCCGGATTTCCCGGGGAAAGCGATCTGCTCGATGCGCGGCGTATCGCCGGTAAGGTATTCGGCGAGGCCGAGCTCGGCCGCGTTTCCTCCCAGAAGCCGCTCTTCCGGCTGATTCAAAATGCGCTCGCCGGCGCGATTCACGAGGCGCAGCGCGCCGTTGCCGTCAATCGCGAAAACGGCGACGTCCACTTCTTCCATCACTTTGCGCAAGAAGCGCGGTGGCTTCGAGAGCGCCGAGGCGCTGCTGGCGAAGCGTCTCGCCAAGCGCGTTCACTTCGCGCAGCACTTCGCCGAGCGCATCGCCTTCATTGGCGCCGCGCGCACGAATCGAAAAATCGCCTTCGCGCAATGCGGCGAGAAGATTCGAAAGCGTGCGAAGCGGAAACACCACGCGGCTCTGCGCGGTAAACGCAAAGCTCAGCCACGTGAGAATCATCAGCACGGTGAGCGTCCACTGCAGCTTCGAGGAATAGCCGCCGGTCCAAAGCAGAATCAAAGCGACGACCGTGCTCGCCAGGCCGGCGCAGAGGGCCAGGAGCAGAATGCGGCGTTCGTACAGGAGCGGTTTCAAAGGCTGTATTTTTGGAGACGGCGATAGAGAGCGCTGCGGCTCAAGCCCAGCGCTTTGCTTGCATGGCTCACGTTACCACCGAAACGCGCGAGCGCTTTTTGAATCAGCACGCGCTCCACGTCTTCGATGCTCATTTCATCCAGTTTGATCGCGGCCTCGCGCGCAGGACGCAAACCCAGATCGCTCGCGCGAACTTGCGATCCCTCCGCCATCAGCACGGCGCGCTCGATCGAATGGTCGAGTTCGCGAACGTTGCCCGGCCACGGATGATCGAGAAGAAGCTGCAACGCGACCGGCTCGAAACCCTTCGAGCTGCTTGCGGTAGCGTTGCGCTGATTGCCGCAGGAAATGATGCGCGAGGAGCGAAATATCTTCCTTGCGCTCGCGCAGCGGCGGCAGATGAATCTCGATCGTGTTCAGGCGGAACAGCAAATCTTCGCGGAAGCGTCCGCCGGTGACTTCGGCCTGCACGTCGGCGTTGGTCGCGGAAAGAATGCGCGCATCCACGCGACGCGTGGTCGACGAGCCGACGCGTTCGAGCTCGCCGGTTTCGAGCGCGCGCAGAAGCTTGGCCTGGAGATTCATCGGCACGTTGGCGATTTCGTCGAGGAACAGCGTGCCGCCATCGGCCAGCTCGAAACGGCCCGACGCGATCCGACTTCGCATCCGTGAACGCGCCTTTCACGTGGCCGAAAAGTTCGCTTTCGAAAACGCCTTCGGGCAAGCCGCCGGCGTTCACGGTGACGAGCGGACGCCCGACTCGCGGCGAGAGAGCGTAGAGCGTGCGCGCGATCACTTCTTTTCCGGTGCCGTGCTCGCCGGTGATGAGGACGTTGGCGTCAGACGGGCCGACGCGCGCGATCAAGTCCAGCACCGGACGCATCGCGGCGGATTCGGCGATCAGCGTCGGGCGTCCATCGGCGCGCAGGAGACGATTCTCGGCTTCGAGGCGCTGGCCTTTGCGCAGAGCTTGCGAAAGCTCGATCTGAGTTTTCAGGATCGCGAGCAGGCGCGCGTTCTCCCAGGGCTTCTGGATGAAATCCTTGGCGCCGCGGCGCATCGCTTCGACGGCGAGTTCGAGGCTGCCCCACGCCGTCATCACGATGATGGGAAGCGTGCTGTCTTTCGACCGGATGTTCGAGAGCAGATCGAGGCCTTCCTGGCCGGAGGTGGTGTCGCGCGCGTAGTTCAAGTCCATCAGCAGCCCGTCGAATTCGCGGGCTTCGAGCGCGGAGAGCACTGCGGCCGGCGATGCGACGGTCTCGACGTCGAATCCTTCGCCTTTCAGCAGCAAACGCAAAGCTTCGCGAATGTCCGGCTGGTCATCTGCAACCAAAATTCTTGTGCGGTTCGAATGTGGGCTTGTCATGATGCGCGGAGCGTCTCCAGTCATTTTACCGCCATTATTGTCGCGAAGCGTTTCGGGTGTGTTGTTCATGGTTTTACTCGCTATTCGTAACGTAATGCAATCAACGGATCGACTTTCGTGGCGCGGCGCGCAGGCAAATACGATGCGAGCAGGCCGACGGACACGAGTACAACTGCAACGGAAAAATAGGTGATTGGGTCGAGCGCGCTCACGTCATAGAGAAAACTGCGGAGGACGCGAGTGAGCGCGAGCGAAGCCACGCAGCCGATACCAACTCCGAGCAGGGCGAGGCGCAGTCCTTGGCCCGTGACGAGCTGGAAGACCTGACGCGGCTGAGCGCCGAGCGCGATGCGGATTCCCATTTCGTGAACGCGCTGCGTGACCGAGTAAGACATCACGCCATAGATTCCAATCGTCGAAAGCAGCAGCGCGAGAACAGCGAAAAGACCGAGCAGCCAGGTGCGAAAGCGCGGCTGCGCGACGGAAGTGGCCATGCTGTCTTCCATGGTGCGGACGTTGACCAGCGGCTGATTCTTATTGATTTCATTGAGTGCGCCGCGCAGTGCGGATGTTTCGCTCTTGGGATCGAGCGTGGTGCGCAAGATCACGGAAAGCTGAAAGACCGGCAGAAGCGCGTCGACCTGGCGATAAGGAATGTACATTTCGGCTTGCGGCTCGGTGCCGAGGCCGGGGCGAACGTCGCCCACGACGCCGACGATTTCCATCCACGGAATTTGCGGATCGGGCGGCGAACCGATTTGCATGCGCTTTCCGATCGGGGAGCGATCTGGAAAATACTGCTTGGCCATCGTTTGATTGACGATGACGACGTCCGGCGCTTTTTCGCGATCGTTCTCCGTGAACATGCGTCCGGCAATGAGCGGGACGCCAATCGTCTCGAGATATTTTGGAGTGATGAAGCGAAAACCGACGGCGGCATACTCGCTGGCATTTTTGGGCGGGCGATCCATGATATTGAAGCGGATGAGGCCGCCGTTGCCGTTCATCGGCAGGAACGAAGCGGCGCCAGCGGAGCGGACACCCGGAAGAGTGCGAGTGCGTTCGAGCAATTGGTCGAAAAATTGGAAGCGCTGCTCGGGCTTGGGGTATTCCGTCTGCGAGAGAGGAATATCCGCCGCGAGAAGATGATCCGTCTGGAAGCCGGGCGCGACAGACTGCATGCGCTCAAAGCTGCGCAGCAGCAGACCCGCGCCAACGAGCAGCAACATCGCGAGCGCGATTTCGGTGACGACCAGAATCGAGCGAAGACGGTGGCTCGAGGCGCCACCTGTTGAGCCGCGACCGGATTCATTGAGCGTTTCGCGCAGGTCGAGTCTGGCGGTGCGAAGCGCCGGGACCAGTCCAAACAGAATTCCGGTGAGCAGAGAAGCTGCAATCGTGAAGAACAGGACCCAACGATCGATGCGCACGACTCCTACATCCGGGACGGTGCCAGCCGCGAGGCGCAGAAGCGGAGGTATGGAGAGATTTGCGAGAAGGAGTCCCAGCGCGCCGCCGAGCAGGGCGATAACAACACTTTCGGTGAGAAGCTGGCGAATCACGCGCGTGCGCGAGGCGCCTAAGGCCGTGCGCACCGCGATTTCCTTCGAGCGCGAAGCGGCGCGAGAGAGCAAGAGATTCGCGACATTGGCGCAGGCAATGAGAAGGATGAAACCCACCGCGCAGAGGAGAACGATCAGCGCGGGACGAACGTTCTGCACAACCTGATCCTGAAGATGAACCACGTCCGCACTGACGGAAGCATCCGCTTCGGGATATTGCTTGGCGAGTCGCGCTGTGATCGTCTTCATTTCGGCGCGCGCCTGGTCGAGCGGAACGCCTTGTTTCAAACGCGCCGTGGCAATTATTCCAGGATGCCAATCACGATCGTCGGGCAGCGTGTGGGCCCAAGGCTCAAACGGGACCAAAATATCGGCAGCTTGAAGAAACTGAAAGCCCGAAGGCAGAACACCGATGAGCGTGTAGGGTTGCGAATCGAGCGCGATGGTCTTGCCAATCCAATCCGGGGAACCGCCAAAGCGACTCTGCCAGAGCGAATAGCTGATCATGGCCACGGGCGGGCCGCCGACTCGGTCTTCCTCGGGAAAAAACGCGCGGCCGATGACGGGCGTGACGCCCAAAAGCGGAAGAAGCCCGGAAGTGACGTACCTGCCCTTAAAGCGCTCCGGCTCGCCACGGCCGGTGAGCGTGAGATTTGTGAAGCAGGACGCTTCCATCGATTCGAAGGAGCGGCTCTGGTCGCGCCAGTCCTTATAATTCTGGTATGAGGTGGTGATGGTGGCGAACATGGAGTTGCGTTCGACGACCAGCATGATGTGGGAGGGATCGCGATAGGCGAGCGGGCGAAGCAACACGCCATTGACGACAGTAAAGATCGCGGTGTTCGCGCCGATGCCGAGAGCGAGCGTGAGCACCGCGACAATCGTAAAGCCCGGATTCTTCAGGAGCATCCGGACGCCGTATTTCAGATCGTGCAAGAAGCTATCCACTTTCTTTCGAGATAGCGCGACAGGAGCGCTGCCCCCACGATGCCGGTGAGCAGTCCAATAGCAGCGAGCTTCATTCCGTAGGTAACGACCATTTTGAGCACGTCGGAGGGTTGGGCGCCGAGCGCCATGCATATTTGATTTGACTCAACAGGCTGCGACGATGTAGCTCATAACACCATAGACTCCGACGGCTGCGAGCACGAGAGCGAAAAAAGCGAAAACAACAAAAAAAATAATCAAAAACGACGAAAAGCGAATATGTCCAAGAACAAAAAATCAAACATCATGACATAAATGACAAAAAAATTCAAATCTATTTTATGAATTTCTTCCGTAACCACATGAACGAAAACAACAAAATCCGAACTAATACAAATCACGAAATTAAACATCCATACACCAACGATATAAACATCAAATATAAGAGATACATCAAAACCAAACTAATAAATATTAACCAATACAACAACAATCAACAACCAACAAAAATACAAAATTAAACAAACACAAATTGATACATTTACCGATAAAATCAACACCAAACCAAAAACATTTCACGAAAACGTCATTAATAATTATATTAACACCACCGAAATCAAAAATCATAAAAAAACAACCTTTAACGAAAAAAATACCCATCTCTTCGAAATAAACGAAATTCATGATACACATTTATATCCAAACACACAACACTCCCAAAACAAACTAACCTTCTATGAGAAAACACGAAACAAATTAAAACGCCATAACGAAAAAAAACACACTGATACCACCAACAACTCTAACACCAAACAAACTCTAAATTCAAACAACCATATACTAAAATTAAATTAATTACTTACAAAACAACTCATTATACTAATCATTCAACAACTTATTCAATTCCACGAGAAAAATTACAAATTACTAAACTTCCATTATGAATATGTGATCAAATCAAAAACCTAAATCAACATTCAACAATCAATAAAAACTTCAAATAAACAAACATACACCAACCAACAAAATAAAAACGAACGCGATTTGAGAAACACGAAAACGATACATAAATTATTACTACCAAAAGTAACAAAAAATAATCACCTTCCTTCAAACCCACCATAAATATCCTAATTCAATATTTAAATAACAAAAACGAAAACACACACTATTACACAAAAAAAAGAAACAACAACCATAAAAACGAATACATAAACATTAAAACCTCCTAACTTCACAAACACAAAATCCAACAAAACAAACACAACAAATATACTAAACCCAACATTACCAAAACTATTCCTCCAACACCAACAAACACAAATAATAAAACTCTTTACATCAACAATTACGCGACGAGACAAAAACAACTAACAACAAACGCTATACGAAACACAATTTCTTTCTAACAAACAACGTTACACACGAAAAACAAATTAACGAAATTCACACAAACGATAAAAAATACGAATCCTACAAACACAAAAAACATAAAAAGAACAACACACAACTTAAACACAAATATATCCTACATACGCTAAATAGAGATACCCCAATTCTTATAAGTATCAAAAAAAACTTACTCCTCTTAATAATTTAACATAACCAAATCAACCCTTACTTATTCGACAATAACACCAATCTTCAAACACACGAAAACGCTATATAAGTGATATATATAACCAATTAAATCATCTTAATAACACCCAACAAACAACCACAAATAACCAAAAAACTATTCGACATTAACAAACAAAACAACAAACATTATATAACCCATGCCATCAAACATAAAAATACATCCAACAACAACAAAATCAAAAACAAAATAACTTTACCAGAAACGATATGTGAGAAACGCCACAAACGCACTATTTAATTTATCATATTCTATTAAAAACACATAACCTAACAATAAAAGAATTACAAACATCAAAAAAAAACTCGAATCAACATAAACATCTTATATACGCTCTATCTCAACAAATCCAATTAAATTAAAACCTTACAAAATATCGATATATACCACCATTTATAAAAAGCTATACATCTAACACCAAAAATCCTAAAAATCAACACATGAAAAAACGAGATACAACCACACAAAAAAATATATGTTAAAGATTTAAACCAGAGATTCAAATTACTAATAAAGCAACAGGCGAAGCAGGACGCCATACACAACGCTAAAGATCGCCGTGTTTGCGCCGATACCGAGCGCAAGCGTGAGAATCGCAACCATCGCGAAGCCCCGATTCTTTAAAAGCATCCGGATAGCATATTTCAGATCATCAAAAAGCTATCCACTGCGGTGCCTTTCTCGCCCGTTCCATCCAAATGCCGAATCACTAATCGTGCCTTAGCGCTGAAATCGGATCGACCTTGGTAGCGCGGCGCGCCGGAAAATAGCAGGCTGCGGCGGCGACGGCTCCGAGGCCCAGAGCTACTCCGGCATACGTGAACGGATCGGTGGTCTTGATGCCGTAGAGCTGACTCTCGAGATAGCGCGATAGAAGCGCCGCGCCCACGATGCCAATCAGGAGCCCGATGACAGCGAGTTTCATTCCGTCAGCGACAACCATTTTGAGAACGTCCGAGGGTTCGGCGCCGAGAGCCATGCGCACCCCGATTTCGTGAAAGCGCTGCGTGACGCCGTAAGCCATCACGCCGTAAATTCCGATGGCGGCGAGAATCGTGGCGATGGCGGCAAAAACGGCGAGCAAGAGCATATTGAGGCGGCGCTGCGCGACGGCCTGCGCGAGCAGTTGATCCATCGTGTGAATTTCCGTGATGGGCTGGCTCGGATCGACGCTTTCCACGGCGTGACGAACGGCCGGAGCGATCGCGGCGGGATCTCCCGCGGTGCGGACGACCAGACGCATGATGCGCGAAGGATTTTGCGCGTAAGGCAGATAGAGCTGGCCGACTTTTTCTTCGCCCCACTCCCATTCACGAACATCGGCGACGACGCCGACGACGGTAAGCATCGAATCGCGGGCGACGGGCCGCCAGGGAGTATTTGTAGGCGGAAATTTGAGGTGAATTTGCTGGCCGATGGGATTTTCGTCCGGCCAGTAACGATGGGCGAGAGCTTCGTTCAGGATGACGACGCCCTGGGCGTCGGGGCCATCCGAAGCGGCGAAATCGCGACCGGATTTCACGTTGATGCCCATGGTGTGGAGGTAGCGCCAGTCGGCGACGCGATATTGGGCGGTGTCGGGCTTATCGGCGGGAGCGACGGGACGGCCGGCGATATCGAAATTGCAGTAATCGCCCCAGCCGCTGAGAGGAAGGAAATTGACGGCGCTTGCGGATTTCACACCGGGCAAAGCGCCAACGCGATCGATCGCTTGTTGATAGAAATTCATCACCGGCGCGCCGGCCGCGTAATGCGATTCGGGCAGCCAGATTTGGGCGGTGAGCACGTTATCGGGATCGATGCCGAGATCTTCGGACATCAGTAGATAAAAGCTGCGAATCAACAGGCCGGAGCAGACCAGCAGGAGCAGCGAAAAAGCCACTTCGCATATCACCAGCGCGGAACGCGTGAATTGGCTGCGGCGTCCGCCGATCGAGCCATGGCTGCCTTCTTTCAGGGATTCGTAAAGTTCGGCGCGCGAGATTTGAATCGCGGGAGCGAGGCCGAAGAGCATTCCGGTGACGACGGAAACAACCAGTGTGAAGGCGAGAACCGTGCCGTCGATTCCGAGCCATTCGGAATGGGGAATTTCGCCGTAGCCTCCTTCGGAGGGAGGGCGAGGCGGAGGAGATGAAGTCCGCCATAGGCGATGATGACGCCGAGCGCGCCGCCAATGAGCGCAAGAAGCGCGCTTTCGGTAAGCAACTGGCGGATGATGCGGCCGCGGCCTGCGCCGAGGGTTGCGCGAAGCGTGATTTCACGTTCGCGAGCAGCGGCGCGAGCGAGGACGAGATTGGCGACGTTGACGCAGGCAATCAAGAGGACGAGAACTACCGCGCCAAATAAGCACGAGCAGACCGGGCTTGATGTTGCGCGCAAGGTCCTCGCGAAAAGCTGACGACGCGGACGCCGTCCTGCTGATCGATGCCGGGATACTGCTGCTTCAGGCGCGCTTTGATCGTTTCCATTTCCGCCTGAGCCTGGGCGAGCGTGACGCCTTTGCGAAGGCGTCCGAAGACAATCACGGAATGATCTTCGCGGTGCAATTGCGCGCGATCGAGAGCCATCGGCATCCAGACGTCGAACTGGCGGCTGGTGCCGAAGAGCGAAAAGCCGCGGGGAAGAACGCCGACGACGGTGAAAGGTTTCTCGTCGAGCAAAATATTTTTGCCGACGATGCCGGGATCGCCGCCGAAACGACGCTGCCACAAACCGTAGGTGATAATCGCGACTTGATCGTGGCCAATCTGATCCTCTTCGGGGATGAAGTCGCGCCCGAGGAAAGGCTTAACGCCGAGCAGGTGAAGGAAATTCGCCGAAGCGTGGACGCCGAAAATCTGCTCGGGTTCATTTGTGCCAGTGAGGTTGTAGAACCAGCTTCGCCAGGCGGAGAGCTCCTCGAAGGAGCGGTTCTGGTCACGCCAGTCGAGAAATTCGGCGGCTGAGGCTACGCCGCGCGGGATGTTGCGATTAGGGTCCGTCTTCCAGATGAAAACGATGCGCTGCGCGTCGGGAAATGGAAGCGGCCGCAGCAGAACGGTATTAATCACGCTGAACATGGCGGCGTTCGCGCCAATGCCGATGGCGAGCGTGAGGATAGCGACCAGCGAGAAGCCGGGGCTTCGCCGTAGCATGCGCCAACCGTATTGCAGGTCCTGCCAAATGGTTCCCATAGATTCGCCCCTGAGGGATGGTAGGAAGAGCAGCTATATTACTGCTTAACTGCCTCGTGTCCAGCTCTCAGGAATTATTCGTAACGCAATGCAAACATCGGGTCGCGCGCGGCACGCCTTGCCGGAACGTAACACGCGAGCAGCGCGGGTCACGGCCACCTAATTCGCGGCCGCCGCTTTCGGCTTGGGATTTTTTACGCCGGTCCTGAG
Organism: uncultured Acidobacteriota bacterium; assembly: GCA_963767205.1. Taxonomy (GTDB): domain Bacteria; phylum Acidobacteriota; class Terriglobia; order Acidiferrales; family UBA7541; genus Palsa-295. The sequence continues at coordinate 40,609 of CAVYDF010000008.1, read as the reverse complement.
TTTGTTCGTCACTTCGCGTAACACGATCGCGGGCAGCACATCTTTGCGAGCGGCGAGATATTCGCGGACGGCGCGCGGGTCGCGTTTGGCGAGTTCGCGCAAAGCCCGGACATCGCTTTGGCGACCATTGGATCGCGGTCGCGCTCGAGTAGCCGGCAACTTGCAGGGTGCGATAGGTGTCGCCCGTGCCGCCCTGCGATTTGCTGTTGAGTGGAACGGTGCTGACGAGCGCCGCGCGGCGCCACCAGCGGTCGGCCGAGCGTGCCCAGCCATGAATCAGACTATTCGGAACGCGCCGATCGCGCCAAACGGGGCCGGAGAGGTAAACCGCGAAACAATCCACCGCGCCCCAGCTGGCGATGCCGCGGCCAGCTGTTCGAGTTGCCAGGCGTTCAGGTGGGAAAGCGCGGCCGGATGATGATGGATCAGTTTGTAGGCGATGAAGCGATAGGCAGTCTGCCGCACATCAATTAGAAGACTGGCGAGCTCGATCACGACGTGCGGGGCCGCGTCCTTCAGCCGATGGGTGAATTCGCGGCGCACCTGGCGCAACTCGGCTGTGGCCGCACCGCCGACAGACCGAGAGCCTGTCGTCAATTTCTTTAGCCAGAGACGGCACTCCAGCGGGGACCGGCTCTTCGGAATGCCGGTTGGACTCCTCCATTTTTCTTACCACCAGTGCCCCTTGCTGATTGAGCGCGAAGACGATGCCGCGCGCCGATAAGTTTTTGGAAAGTTGACGAGCGCCCGCGCGATAATCATCGCGTGGCGCACAGGCACATCCCCGCAAACTTAGACGCGAATCGGGCGACAACAGCGTGTCCGCTTCGACAGTTACTGTTTTTCGTACTTCTCCCGAACGCAGGAAGCCGGCTGAGGTCTCAGCTGCGGACTCGCGCGCGCCGATGCGTTTGACGCCGAACAAGACACTCGACATCGATTCTGTCCAAGAGTTCAATTAAGCTGCGCCCGCTTGCGTTTGCCCGTCAACGATCCAGCCGTCTGCCAACTGAATGATACGGTTGCCGTAGGCGGCCCATGCGTCGTTGTGCGTCACCTGAATAATCGTGGTGCCGTCGTCGTTCAATTTCTTCAGCAGGTCCATGATCATTTTTCCCTGGCTCGAATGCAGGCTTCCCGTCGGTTCGTCGGCGAGAATCAGTTTGGGCTTGCCGATCACGGCGCGCGCCACAGCGACAAGCTGCTGCTGTCCGCCGGAAAGCTGGTTCGGGAACAGGGATTTCTTGCCGACGATCTGGAAGCGATCGAGGACGTCGGCGACCATTCCTTCGCGCTCGGCTCTCTTGATGTCGCGATAGGAGAGCGGCAGGTCGAGATTTTCTGCGACGGTGAGATTGTCCAGCAGGTGATATTGCTGGAAGACGAAGCCGATATATTTCTTGTGCAGCTCCACGCGGCGGCGATTGTCGAGCTTGTGCACGGCGTGGTCGAACAGGTAGTACTCGCCCTTCCAGGCGCCATCGAGCATCCCGACGATTCCCATCAGCGTGGACTTGCCGGCGCCCGAGGGCCCCATGATCGTGATGAACTCGCCGTCCTTGATGTCCAGACTGATGCGGCGCAGCACCCACGTCTTTCCCGCGCCGGATTCATAAAACTTTTCGACGTCAATCAACTTGATCACGTTGCCTCGCTCTCTTTCAATTCCGAGTCGCGCGCCCCTATTCGACGCTGAGCACGATCAGCGTCGCGTCATCTTCCCAATTGCCGCCGCAGAATTGCTCGACTGTACTGAATATTTTCTCCTGCGCGATTTGCGGCTCCGCATCACGGCAATCTTGCAGAACTTCGATCAGGCGCGAATCTCCAAACTCGATGCCCGCGCCATCGCGTGCTTCCGTCACGCCGTCGGTATAAAGCAGGATCCGGTCACCGGGCGCGAGCTGGAAACTCCCCGCTTCGAAGGATTGCTGTTGGAAATATGCCCAGCACGCCGCCGCCCACTTCAAGCCGCTCGTGCGTGCCATCTCGATGGAGCACGATCGGGGCGTTGTGGCCGGCATTGGCATAACGCAAGTCGGCGCGACGGTCCGTGGAGATGCGCGTAGACAAAAGTTATGAACCGGTCGCTCGCGATATTCCGGCACACCAGCGTGTTCAATCTTTCGCAAAGCGCATCGGGCGACAATGAAGGCGAAGCGAAGCCCGCGAACGCTGGCCTGCAAATTCGACATCAGCATCGCCGCCGGCATTCCTTTGCCCGCGACATCCGCGATACACAGCCCGACGGGTCGTCGTCAAACGGAAGAACGTCGTAATAATCGCCGCCGACGACTCGCGCCGGCTGCCACGCGCCCGCGATCTGATAGCCCGGAATCTGCGGAATTTCCTGTGGCAAAAATCCCTGCTGGATTGCGCGCGCCTCTTCCATTTCTTGTTCGCTGCTGGTGCAACTTGCAAGCGCGATTTCGTTTTGCGCGCGGTTCGTTCCAGTTCGCGGCTGTTTCGCCCGTCCCGCCGTTCACGGCCCAATTCAATTTGCTTTTTCAGAATTTCCAGCAGCCGCGTGTTCACCCACGGCTTTTCGACGAAGTCGCCCACGCCGCGCTGCATGGCTTCCACGGCAAGCCCCACCGTGGCCCAGCCCGTCATCACCACGATGGGAGGCGCGCCTTCGTTCGCCTGCAACTGCGTGAGCAGGTCCAAACCTTCCCGGCCCGATGTGGTGTCGCGCGCATAGTTCAAATCCATCAGGATGAGATCGAATTCTTTCTTCGCGAGGGCCTCGAGCAGGGCGGAAGGCGAAGTGACGGACTCGTGGAGTATCCGTGGCCTTTCAGCAGCAGCCGCAGGGCTTCCAGCACGTCCGGCTGGTCGTCGGCAATCAGAATTCGTGGCAGCCGCGTATCAGTCCCGTTATTGAGTTCAAGCGCCATCGTTGCCATGGGTCGCGACTCTTGGCCTCAAACTCGAGGTCACATCGAATCGGAGTCTCCCAAATATGGGCAGGTCAGCTTCCAGCAGTCAAGGATTATAAAGCGATACCAATCATATAGTTACAAGCAATTCCAGGCTTCGCAGGCGATCGTTTTGACCAGTTGCGGGAAAGCCTGTCGCGAATTCGGACACCCTGATTTGAGGTGCTCGCGACCGCCACTATTCATACCTTAATGCCACCATCGGGTCCACGCGCATTGCGCGCCTGGCTGGAACGTAGCACGCCAAAAGGACCACGGCGAGCAGGGTTGCAACTACGGCTATGAAGGAAATTGGATCGGTGGCCGTCACCCCGAACAACAGGCTCGAGAGAAAATGCGTGAAAGCGAAGGCCGCGGCCAGCCCTAATCCCACACCAAGGAGCGCGAGGCGAACTCCCTGCCCTACGACCAGGCGCATCATCTCGCCGGGCTGCGCTCCCAGGGCCATGCGAATGCCGATCTCGTGAGTTCTCTGAGCGACCGAGTACGAAATCACGCCGTAGAGCCCGATAGCCGTGAGAACAAGCGCGAGACCCGCAAAAATTCCGAGCAGCATGGTGTTGAAGCGTGGCACTGCGATAGTGCCATCCAAGTACTCATCAACGGTCTTGATGTTGTATGCGGGAAGATCCGGGTCGATGGAGCGGATAGTTTCTGCGAGAGGCCGCGCCAAACTGGAAGGATCGCCGGCGGTGCGAACGATAGCGGTCATACGGCCGATGGGAATCTGAGATTGGGGCACATAGGTGGTGGGCAGCCATTCTGATGTGAGGTCTTTGAACTTCACATCAGCCACCACACCAACAATCTCCCGCATGCGGGAAGGCTTCTCATCCACGGAAATGCCGGGGCGGATGCGCTTCCCTATCGGATTTTCGCCGGGGAAAAATTGACGCGCGAGCGATTCGTTCACGATGACGACGGGCTTCGTTTCCGGCCCATCCTGCGCGGTGAAGTCGCGTCCTTGCAGCAAGGCAATTTTCATCGTCCGAAAATAATCTGGCGTGACGGAGAAAATAGTAGCGTGCACTTCGTCGCTTTCCGGTACCGGGCGGCCTTCTATCTCCACGCTCGTTCGCATTTCGGAACCCGTCATGGGCAGCGGAAAGACGCCGGCAACAGATTCTGCGCCAGGAAGGGCCGCGAGTTTCGGCATCAATTCGCGCGCGAACTGATCCTGCTTGGCATTGGTGTATTTTTGGTCAGGCAAATCCACGTCTGCCGCCAGAACATTATGCGGGTCGAAGCCGGGATTCACGTTCTGCAGCCGTAGGAGACTGCGGATCAAAAGACCCGAACTCACGAGCAGGACGAGCGCGATCGCCATTTCGACGACCACAAGCGAGCTTCTAAGCTGATGACGACCGCCTCCCGCCGTCATATTCAGCGACCCTTCCTTTAAGGCGTCCACCAAATTCGAGCGCGCGATCTGGAACGCCGGCGCCAAGCCGAAGACGAGCCCGGTGACAATCGAAATCCCCACCGTAAAGGTGAGCACCCAGACGTCCGTCTGGATCTCGGCGGAGCGAGGGAGATCCTGCGGGCTCACGCGCGCGAGCAGGGCGCTGCCCCACGCGGCAATCAGCACGCCGAAAAAACCAGCGAGCCCAGCCAGCAGCATGCTTTCGGTCAGAAGCTGGCGCACTAATCGCTTACGCCCGGCGCCCAATGCTGCGCGAATGGCAATCTCGCGACCGCGAGTGGTGGCTCGCGCCAGAAGAAGATTCGCCACGTTGACGCAGGCGATGAGCAACACGAGTCCTACCGCCGCCATGAGCATGAGCAGCGCCGGTCGAATTGCACTCGTAATCCTGGCTCGTTCGGATTCCAGCTGGACTCCGAAGTATTTATCCGATTCGGGATATTGCTTCGCAAGCCCGGCAGCGATGACGTCCATCGCCGCTTGAGCCTGAGCGATCGAGATGCCGGGCTTCAAGCGCGCAATGACGTGGAACCAGTGAGCGCCCCTCTGTTTCGTTATAGGAGGGGTGTTGTCGTCCGTTGACTGGTCAGCCGAAAATGTGGTCCACACAGAGACAGGCTTACGTTGCAGCGGAAATTCGAAGCCGGCGGGCATCACCCCCACCACTGTGTAGGCCCTGTTGTTGAGCGTGATCGTGCCGCCGATGATTCCCGGATCGCCGCCAAACTGCTGCTTCCAGAATTGGTGCTCGAGGATTACGACATTGTGGCCGGCTTCATCTTCGACTGGCAGAAATGTTCGACCAAGTTTGGGAGTGACGCCAAGAAGCGCAAATAGATCGGCGGAAACAACCTCAGCTTCGAGGTGAGCCGGGCTTTGGACGCCTGTCAACGTGAGTTTGTTCTCGTAATAGGCGGCCATTTTCTCGAAAACCTGATTCTGCGATCGCCAATCTGCAAAATCGGGGTAATCCGCGTTGCCGGACTTCCAGCCCGTGCGCGAGTTGGTGACGCCGACGCTCACGAGCCTGCCCGGATCGTGGAATGGAAGCGGGCGGAGTAGCTCGGCGTTTACAACCGAGAAAATCGCGGTGCTCGCGCCAATACCGAGCGCGAGCGTCAGCACGGCGATAGCGGTAAAGCCGGCGTTCTTAGTCAACATGCGCGCGCCGTAGCGAATATCCTGCAGCAGGGACTGCATTCACGCCTCCTGGGTCACTCGTACCGCAGCGCCACCATCGGATCCACGTTCATTGCGCGGCGAGCGGGGATATAGCACGCGAGCAGTGCGACCAGAGCGAGTAGAGCTGACACGGTGATGTAGGTGATCGGATCCGTGGCGCTCACAATCAGGAATTGGCCCATCACGCGCGAGGCCGCCAGTACAGCTGCAAGCCCGACAGCCAAGCCGATACCCACAATAAGCAACCCCTCGCCGAAAATCATTTTCAGCACGTCCCACCGCTGCGCCCCCAGCGCCATGCGAACTCCGATCTCGTGCGTTTTCTGGCTAGCCGCAAATGAGATCACGCCGTAGACCCCGACGAGCGCGAGAATCAACCCGAGGATTCCCAAAGCAGCAGCGAGTGCCGCGCCGATTTGAAAAATCAAAAGACCGTTCAATGTATTGAGCGCTTCCGTCATGGTCTTCACGTCGAACACAGGTATGTCGGGCGCCATCGACTGGATCACTCGTTCCACTTCGGGGATCATGGACTCTGGGGCAGCGGCAGTGCGAACCTGCAGGGCTGCCAGCGTGTTGGCAGCGTAATGCTGCAAAAACGGCACATAGAAATATGGCTGGATCTCGCCGGTCATACCTGAGTAGCGAGAATCTTTGGCGACGCCCACCACGGCGATGGAATGATTGGGATCGGCGCCGATTTTGAAATGTCTCCCGATTGGGTCCTGATTCGGCCAATATTTTTTCGCCATTGCCTGGTTCACGATGGCTACGAACTGCGTGTTCTGATCGTCGGCGTCGGTGAACAAACGCCCCTGCAGCATCGGAATATCCATCGTTTTGAAATAGTCGGTAGAAATCGCGTTGTAGATAGAAACGGGTGTCGACTGGCCTGCTGGAATTTCGTAGCCTTCCACCACCACGGTGTCGCCATTGTTGTAGTAACCCAGCGGCGTCGAATTCGCCGTGCTCGCCGAGACCACACCCGGAAGCGCGCGCACGCGAGCCAGCAGATTCTTGTAGAATTCGCGGCCCTGCGCCTCGTTGTAACCAATCTCGTTGGGATCCATCACGAAGTTCACAACATGATTCGGATCGAATCCCAGGTTTGTTTTCTGCGCTTCAGCCAAGCTCCGCGTGAAAAGCCCTGCGATGATCAGCAGCATCAGGGAACCAGCCACTTGCGCCACTACCAACGCATTGCGCACCCGGTGCCGGCCTCCTACCAGGCCACGTCCGCCTTCATGCAGGATTTGCGCGAGATTTCCGCGCGAAGCGCGGATGGCCGGCACGATTCCAACAATAATGCCTGTGAGTAGCGCGGCTGCGAATGCAAATCCAAACACGCGCCAATCAAATCCAAAATCCAAGCGCACCGGCAGATCGGTGCCGAGATTCATGTGTTCCAGCGACGAACTTCCCCAGTAACCGAGCGCCACTCCCGCCAAACCGCCGCAAACAGCGAGCAGAATGCTCTCCGTAAGCAGCTGCCGGATCAAACGCGTGCGACCGGCGCCTAGTGCCGCCCGAATGGCCATTTCGCGTTCGCGCACGGTGGCGCGCACAAGCAAAATATTTCCTACGTTCACGCAGGCCAGCAACAGCACCAGAGAGGAAAGGCCTAGAAATAGCGTTGAAATCACAATGATTGTGTTTTTCGGATCCGGATTCGGTCGCGAACGCAGCTCGGGAAAAACCTGGAGAGCCAAGTCCTTATCGTCTTTGGGATTTTCCTGTGAGAGCCGTTGCGAGACGACGTCCAGCGCCGCTTGTGCTTCTTTTAGGCTCACCCCGGGCCGCAGCCGCCCATATATGAAAGAGTTGCGGAATCCTCGATTGGTGGTGAAGTCGCTGGGATTGCCGGCGAGCGTGGACAAACCCATTGGCAAATATCCCTGTATTTCTCCCAACGGAAATAAGCCGTGGAATCCTTCGGGTGCAACTCCAACGATCGTCATCGGGTGGCCGTTGATTGAAACCTTGGCGCCGAGAATCCCTGGATCACCGCCGAAACGAGTCATCCAGGACGAATAGCCCGAGAACCAGCACGGGAGCCGTCGTTTCCTCTTCGGAAGGTAGGATGAATCGTCCAACTGCGGGCTTGATTCCCAACGTGGAGAAAAAATTGCCGTCGACATAGCTGGTTACGATACGATCCGCTTTTCCATTCACACTCAGACCGTCCAGGTCGATCTGGTAGGTAATCAGGCCCGAGAAGACATTGCCGGTCTGGTCGCGGATATCGCGATAGTCGGGCACAGAAAAATTATTGATGAGCTGGCCGCCCTTCAGTTGATAGGCGAGCGTGGTAATTTGCTGCGGGTCTTTCACCGGCAGAGGACGCAGCAGGAAGGAATCCACCAGGCTGAAAATTGCGGTGTTCGCGCCGATGCCGAGCGCCAGCGTCAGGATCGCAACGGCTGTGAATCCTGGATTTTTTCGCAGCGTCCGCAAACCGTACTGGATATCCTGCAGCAGTGATCCCATTTTTCTGCTCCTTCCGCTTCAAATCCTGAGAGCTAGTCCTGAACCTAACATGCGCGACGGATTTTCACTCGTACCGTAGCGCGACCATTGGGTCGACGCTGGCCGCCTTGCGCGCCGGCAGCCATCCTGCAAGCATGGCAACGCTCGCGAGCGCCGCTGCAGCGGCAGCGAAAACCAGCGGATCGCTCGCCTTCACTCCAAACAACTGCGACTCGACGAGCCTGCCCACGCCGTAAGCGAGCGGCAAACCGATCGCAAGACCAATGCCCGACATCAGCACCACTTCGCGCAAAATCAGCCAGCCCACATTTTCCCGCGTCGCGCCGAGCGCCATCCGGATGCCGATTTCACGCGTGCGACGCACCACCACGTAAGCCATCACGCCGTAGAGTCCCACCGCGGCCAGCAACGCAGCCAGCGAACCCAGGCACGCCGAGAAGAACATCAGCAACCGGTCGTCGAACTCCATGTCGTCGACTTGTGTCGCTAACGTCCCAACGTCGAACACCGGCAGATTCGAATCAACCCCGGCGACCACCGCCCTCACGGGATTGGCTAGCATGTCAGGATCTTGTCCAGTGCGCGCGAAGAACGTCACGCTTCCGAGAGCTGGATCCTGCGTGGACGGCAAATACACCATCGGACGAAGCTTCTCGTGCACGTCGGCGGTCTTGCTGTCTTTCACGAATCCCACAATTTCGATGTCCGGATGGTTCTTATCTTGTTTCGCTCCGATTCCGAGGTGCATGCCGACAGGATTGCGCCCGCCGAAAAATCGCCTCGCAATTCCTTCGCTGACGATGGCTACCTTCGGACTTTCAGCCTTGTCGCCGGCCGTGAATTCGCGCCCGGAAAGCAGCGGAATTCCCATCGTCGAGAAATATCCTTCTCCGATCCAATCCTCGTGAACGTGCGTGTCTTCCGATTCCTGTGGAACGTAACCCTCCGCCACCATGTCCGAACCCGCGCTGTTACCGGCAAGAACAGCCATTCGAGAAACGCTCACCGAGTACACGCCCGGCAGCACAGCCACCTGATCCCGAACCTTTTTCACCAGGGCAGCCGTTTGTGCCGGCGAATACAGGTTCAGGTCCGGCGATACGGCAAAGTGCAGCACGTGGTCCGTGCGCAAACCCAGATCCTGATTTTTCAGGTTCACCAGGCTCTTCGTGAAAAATCCCGCTCCCACCAGGAGGATCACCGTCAGCGCCACCTGGGAGACGAGTAGCCACTTTCGCAATCGCACGTTCGCAGTGCCGCCTGAAACACTCGCACCTTGGTCCTTCAGCGTGCCTTGCAGATCGGTGTGAGTGGCGCGCAGTGCAGGCGCCAGCCCAAACAGCACTCCCGTCACGATCGTCAGCGCGATTGCAAAGCTCAGCACGCGATAATCAAGAGTCGCTTCGAGTCCGAAAATTCCCTCGCTCTTGGGAATCGAGCCGACGAGCGCGCTTAGAGTCCAGGCCGCGAGCGCCAGTCCCGCCGCTCCTCCGGCGATCGAAAGCATTAGGCTCTCGGTGAGGAGTTGCTTCACTAGACGCCAGCGGCTCGCGCCCATCGTGAGCCGCACCGCGATTTCGCGCTGTCTCGCTTCGCCACGCGCCACAAGCAAGCTGGCCAGATTCACGCATGCGATCAACAGAACGAGCGCAACCATCGCCGTGAGGATCAGCAGCGGCTTTCCCGTACCCTGCTGCACGATCTGCCTGCCGTTCGACGCAGAATCAACGAGCAGCTTTTTGTCGAGAAATTTCTGACGGCTTTTTTCGGTTCCCTGGATCAAATGAAGGTCCGACTCGAGAATCGCGTGGTAGGTGGGAGCGAGCGCCACCTGCGCCTTGGCCCGGTTGAATCCCGGCTTCAGCCGCCCGAGAATCGCGATCCAATAATCTTTGCGATCGTCGAGCCCGTTCCAGCCAGGGGTCATCTGCGCCTTCATCGTGATCGGAATGAAAAGATCGGGGAGCTGCCCAATCTGAATTCCAGTGAAGCCCGCGCGCGCGACGCCTACCACCGTCAAAGAAGTACCGTTCACGACAATCTGTTTATTGAGAATGCCAGGATCGCTTCCGAAATGGCGCGTCCAATAGCCGTAACTCAGCACCGCCAGCGTATTCGCGCCAGGAGCAGTTTCGTCGGTTGTGCTAAGACGCGCCCCAGCGCCGGCTGCACTCCGAGCATCTCGAAATAATTTCCGGAGACGAGTTCGGCCTGCGCCAGCTCCGTCGAACCTTGCCCGGAAACACTCACCGAAGTTGGGAATCGCGCCAGTAAGTTGGAAAAGGTTTGGTTACGGTCGCGCAGGTCCTTGTACACCGGATAGGAAAACATTCCGGAATCGTCAGTGCTGTCGCTCCAGACGTGCCCCTGATTCGAGCCCGTGGTACGCAGCGCGACAAGTTGTTCCGGATTCCGCACAGGCAAGCGCCGCAATAAAATCTGGTCAGTGAGCGAAAAGATGGCGGTGTTCGCGCCGATGCCGAGTGCCAGCGTCAGCACTGCGATCGCGCTGAATGCCGGGTTGCGCGCCAGCATTCTCAATCCGTAGCGAATGTCTTGTAAGAGAGATCCCATTAATTCCTCACTCGTACCGCAACGCAACCATCGGATCCACGCGCATTGCCCGTCGCGCCGGAATGTAACAGGCGAACATCGCCACCCCCACCAGCAACAAAGCAACCCCCGCGAACGTGACCGGATCGGTGGCGCTCACCCCGTGCAGTTGAGTGGCCATCAGCCGAGTGAGCACCAGCGCAGCAGCAATGCCCGCTACGCGCCGATCACGCGAGCCGCCCACCCTCGCCGACGATCATCCGCAGGATGTCCTTCGCTGCGCACCGAGCGCAATTCGAATTCCGATTTCATTCACGCGCTGGCCCACGAGGTATGAAATTACGCCGTAGATTCCGATCGACGCGAGCAGCAGCGCCACAGCCGCAAAGGCTCCGAGCAGAATCATCGCGAATCGCTGCGCTGCCACCGAGCGCGTCACGATCTCTTCCATCGTCATCGTGTCGTACATCACTTCGCTGCTATCGACCTTCGACACTTCCTCGCGAATCGCTCCCAGCACCGACGCCGGCGCACCCTTCGTTCGCACCACCACCTGCGTGCCGTTCACCAGTACCGGCAGGTATTTGTCGTCAATCTGCATTAACGGTAAGTACATCTCCGCGTGGAGCGGCCGAGTGCTTTCGTCCAGGCTCCAGTGTTTCACGTGGCCCACCACGCCTACGATTTCCGGCGAAACATCCGAGCATGTCGATATTCACGTGCTTCCCGATCGGGTCCTGCCCACCGAAATACTCTTCGCAAATCCTCGTCGATCACCATCACCTGCGGCGCCGTTTCGCTATCTTGCGCGGTTAGGTAACGGCCGCGAAGCAGCGGAATTCCCATCGCCTTCAAATAGTCCGGACTCGTGCCATACCACAGAGCCAGGCTCATCTCGCTTTCCGTGGGCGGCTTCGGCTGTCCTTCGAGCCAAAATGGAAAATCCGAATCGCTGCCCTTCAATGGCATTGAACCGGCCATCAGCGAAGCTGCCTCCACACCGGGCGTGGTACCGAGGCCATTGAGCAGTTGCCGGTATGCCGCGCGGATTTTCGCCGCATCGGAAATTTTGTCCGGCGCAAGCGAGAGGCTGAACTCCACCGCGTTGTGCGGATCGAATCCCGGATTCACACGCCAGAGATGCGCCACACTGCGAATCATCAGCCCGGCGCCCCACCAGCAGCACCAGCGCCATCGCGATCTCCGCCACCACCAGCACGCCCTGCGCGCGATTCTTCGTTCGATCACGCTGCGCCCGCCTTCTTTCAGCGACCCTGCAGGTCCGTCCGTGAAATTTTCAGCGCCGGCATCAGGCCGAAAAGAATTCCCGCGAGCACCGACGCGCCCAGCGTGAACCCAAGCACTCGCCCGTCCGCGACCGATGTCGTCCATCCGAGGCAGCGCCTCCGGAAGCAATTTCAACATCGCCCTCATTCCCCACGCGGCCAGCAACAATCCCAAGGCTCCGCCTGTGAGCGACACGAGAATGCTCTCCGTCAAAAGCTGCCGGATCAGCCGCCCGCTGCGTCGCTCCCAGCGCCAGACGAATCGCAAGCTCCCTCGCGCGTCCCGTCGAACGCGCCAGCAGCAGGTTCGCCACGTTCACGCACGCAATCAACAGCACGAATCCCACCGCGCCCAGAAAATCAGCAGCGTCGGCTTGCTATCGCCCACCAGATCTTCCAACAGCGGAATCAGTGTTGATGCCCATGCCTGCATTTGAGTTCGGATACTCGATGGCCTGCTCGTTCGCCACCGAATCCATATCCGCGCGCGCCTGCGCCACCGTCACACCCGGCCGCAACCGCGCCACACTTCCAAGCCCATGCTGCGGGTGCGATCCCGAAAGGTGGGATTGCGCCATTGGGCCATACCGATCGGCACGAATACTTCGCCGTCGTTGAAGATTTTGAAATTGTCGGCACCACTCCGATCACCGTGTGCCCGATCCCGTTGAACATCAGCGTGCGCCCAACGCATCCGGCGCGCCGCCGAATTTCCTCTTCCAGAACCCTCACCGAGCACCACCACAGGCGCTGCTCCCGGACGGTATCGTCCTCCGCGCGAATCGCGCGCCCAAGGATCGGAACTTCGCCGAGGACGGAAAAAAAATCGGCGGACACCTGGGATGCCGGCACGCGTTCGGCTTCCCCCATTCCGGTGAGGTTGTAATCGTCACTGCGATAGGCCGCCATCGCTTCGTAGGAGCGGTTGTCTTTTTGCCAGTCGAGAAAACTCAGATACGGAACGGAGCCTTTTTGAAAGTTGAACGCCTTGCCGCTACAGCGAGACGAGCCGCTCGGGCTGCGGATACGGCAGCGGATTCAGCATCACGCCATTCACCACGCTGAAAATTGCTGTGTTCGCGCCGATGCCCAGCGCCAGCGTCAGAATCGCGATCGCCGTGAATCCCGGATTTTTCGCCAGCATTCGCACCGCGTATCGAATGTCCTGAACCAAATTTCCCATTTCCATCCCTCTCAATAGCCGGCTTGCTGCTCTCGAATTTCCATTTCTATTTTCGATTTCCGATTGCTCGCGCTATTCGTGTCGCAACGCCACCATTGGATCTACTGCCATCGCCCTTCGCGCCGGAATGTAGCAGGCGATCAGCGCCACCGCGCAAAGCGTCACCATCACGACGGCAAACGTGATTGGATCGTTCGCTGTGACGCCGTATAGGAGCCTCCCAGCAAATGCATCGTCGCGAGCGCTGCGACAATCCGAGCCCCACTCCCAGCAGCGTGAGCCGCATCCCCTGCCCGACTACCAGCCCGAGCACATTCTCGCTGATCCGCGCCCAGCGCCATGCGAATGCCGATTTCATGCGAGCGCTGGCTCACTGAATACGAAAGCACGCCATAGATTCCGATCGCAGCGAGCACCAGGCCGAGCCCGCCCAGTACTGCTGCGAGCGTTGCCGCTGTGCGATAGGCGAAAAGCGAAACGGACAGCAAATTCGACACGGTGTCGCTTTCGAGAACCGCGACTCCCGGGTCGAGCGCGCGAACCTGTTCGCGGACTTGCGGCAGCATCTTCAGTGGATCGCCCGACGTTCGGACCAGATGTTGGCATCGCCGCCGGTGTCCTGCCAGAACGGAAAATAAAGGAACGGCTGCGGCGATTCGCTCAGGCTGTGGTACTTGATGTCTTTCACGACGCCCGCAATCGTCCATTCGTGCTTCCACGTGCCCACGTGCCGACCGACGGGATTTTGTCCCGGCCAGAAGCGCTGGGCCATCGTCTGGTTGATGATGCAGACGCGCGGCGCGTCCGGCGATCCTGCGCGGTGAATTCCCGGCCCGGAAATAATCGGAATTTGCATCAGCGAGAAATAGTTCGGGCCCACCACGTTGTGATCGATCAGGTTCTGCTCGCCCGGTTTCGGCGTGTAGCCTTCGAGGTCGGGAATCGTGTAGCTGCGGCCCGTAAACCACATTGGAACGTAGCGTTCGAGGCTCGCGCCTTCCACTCCCGGAAGCGTTTTCAGCCGATCGCGTCAGTTGCTCGAAGAACGCGGCGGCTTTGTCATCGGAATAGCCATTGCCGCGAAGATCGAGTGCGGTGAGCAGCACGTGATCGGCGCGAAAGCCGGGACTCGATCGTGACGGCCATCGCAAGCTGCGCACCAGCAAACCCGCGCCTGCGAGCAGCACCACGGCGAGAATCGTTTCTGTGACGACCAGAAGATTTCGCAGCCGATGCTGGCCGGCGCTGCTGGACGCCGTGCGGCCGCCATCTTTGAGCGACGCGTTCACGCTCGGGCGCGTGATCTGCAACGCCGGCGCGAGGCCGAAAATCATCGCCGTCAAAATCGAGAGCGCCAGCGTAAAGGCGAGAACTCGTGCCATCCACTCCCAGCGGCAAACCGATCGGAAGATGCGCCGGCGGCGTGAAGACCAGTCAGGAAATTCGTCGTCCACAGACGTGAGCAGAATTCCGGCGGCGCCGCCGAGCCCGGCAAGCAGCAGGCTCTCGGCGAGCAACTGGCGAATCAGCCGCGCGCGGTCCGCGCCCAGCGCCGAGCGAATCGCAATTTCCTTCTCGCGCACCGTCGCGCGCGCGAGAAGCAGATTCGCCACGTTGGCGCAGGCGATCAGCAGCACCAGAATCACCACGACCATCAGAAACGCAAGTACGGGCAACAGAAACGCTCTGCAAACCGTAATGCGCCTGCCACACCGGGCAGACGTACGCGCCGACTTCTTGTTGGTGTCCGGATACTGCTGCTCGAGTTGCCGCGCCATCGTGCTCATTTCGGCGCGCGCCTGCTCGAGGTTCACGCCCGGTTTCAGGCGGCCCATCATGTGAATGAAAGTGGGATTGCGAATCTCGAGGTCTTCACCCGGCAGCGCCTGCGGCTGCATCATCATCGGCACAAAATATTCGGCGGCGATGCCGACGATCGTGCCGTTGAATCCGCGCGGAGCGACGCCAATCACTGTGAATGGGTGCTGATTGATCTCGACGGATTTGCCGACCACTTTGGGATCGGCGCCGAATCGCCGGCGCCACAAGCCGTCGCTCAAGACAATGTACGGATCCGAGTTCGGCCCGTGCGCGTCGTCAGCATGAAACGTCCGGCCGCGCGCCGCTTTCACGCCGAGCAGATCGAAATAGTTCTCGGTGACGATCAAGCCCCAGTCGCGCTGCGGCTGCTGTTCCTTTTCGAGTTTCAGGTTTGTGCCGATCAGCTCGAAGCCGATCATCCCGGAGAAAACGTGATTGTGATCGCGATAGTCTTTGTAATCGGGATAAGAACTCGTGTGATAGGAGCCGTCGGGCATCACGCTTTCAACGTGCGACGAGCTGCTCGGAATTTTGGACGAGCGAGAGCGGATGAAGAAGCACAGCTTCGAGCCAGCTGTAAACAGTTGCGTTCCCGCCGATGCCTAGGGCAAGCGAGAGAACTGCGACAGCTGTGAAACCCGGATTCTTCGCGAGCATCCGGATTCCGTAACGAATGTCCTGCAGCAGTGTTTCCATTTCGCCCCTTGCAATTCCGCTGCCGCAATTTCGAATCTGAAGATTTCAAACACACCCCTGCACAAGCGCCGAATGAATTCTTTCGGCTTTTGTGCTGGGGAAATTTACGGAACCGCGTTGCTAGACGCTTGCGGTTCGCGTGCCGATTGTTTCTTCCACGATGCGGCCGTCGAACAGGTGAATCGTGCGGTCGGCGATGCTGGCGTAGCGCGGATCGTGCGTCACCATGCAGATCGTCGCGCCCTCGCGATGCAGTTGCCGCAGCAAATCCATCACGGCTTCGCTGTTCTTCGAGTCCAGGTTACCGGTCGGCTCGTCCGCCAGCAGGATGGAGGGCTGGCCGACAAGAGCGCGCGCCACGGCGACGCGCTGCTGCTGACCGCCGGAGAGCTGCGAGGGATAGTGCTTCATGCGGTGCGCCATGCCGACGCGCTCGAGCACTTCCTGCACGCGCTTCTTGCGCTCCGCCGACGCCATGCTGCGATAGGTGAGCGGCAGCTCGACGTTCTCGAAGACGGTGAGATCGCCGATCAGGTTGAACGCCTGGAAAATGAACCCGATCTCGCGATTGCGGATGCGGGTGCGATCGGAGAGCGAAAGATTCGCCACCGCCTGCTTGTTGATCCAGTAGTTGCCGTCGGTCGGCGAATCGAGCAGGCCGAGAATCGAAAGCAGAGTCGATTTGCCGCAGCCCGACGGCCCGGCGATCGAGAGAAATTCGCCGTTCTTGATATCGAGGTGCACGCCGGCGAGAGCGTGGGTTTCCACTTCGTCGGTGTAGAAAACCTTGGTCACGCCTTCGAGGCGAATCAGGGATTGCGCGTCGCTATTCATTCTGTGCTCCTTCGCTATCAAACTACGAACAACAGGCCCGAAATGTTCCCCGCTTACTTCAACTGCATCCGATCGTAATTGTCCCAGGCGGACATGTCGGAGAGAATCACCGTATCGCCCATCTGCAAGCCCTTCTTGATTTCCACTGTATTCACCGACGTGCGGCCCAATTCCACCTGCACGCGCGCGGCATCCGCTGCCGTCGATCACTTTGAAAAGTCCGACGGTGCTGTTCGCTTCGCCATGCACCGGGCGGCCGACATACAGCACGTCTGTAAGGCGCTCGATTTCAACCGTGCCTTCGACGCTCAGGTCAGGCCGCGCGCCTGTGGGCAACGCGCCATCGAGAGCGACGTCCACGGTTACGGTACCATTCACCACAGCCGGATCGATGCGCATCACGTGGCCGGCGATTATGCCGTTGTGCGTATCGACGGAAGCCTTCTGCCCGATTTGAATATCTTTTGCCTGCGTCTCCGCGATTTTCAGCGCGGCTTTCAGATGCGTGGGCTGCGCGACGCGCGCGAGCACAGTTCCCTGCGTCACTTTCTGCCCGACTTCGACGGTGAGTTCCTGCAGCACGCCGTCAATGCCCGGCCGCACTTTCAATTGGTCGACCTGGGATTTCTTCAAGTCGTACATCGCCCGCTTCTCGTCCACGTTGGCCTGCTGGACGGCGATCTGCGCGGCAATCGAATCGGAGAAAGTTTGCACCTGCTTCTCGGCAATTTCGTTTTGCTTCTCGAGCTCTTCGGCCTGCACTTCCGACGTCTTCACGATGACGTCTGCCACGAGCCCCAGCGAATAAAGTTTTTCGTTGTTTGCCTTTTGCAGCGCGGCCGTGTGGTAATGCGGAACGAATCGCCGCGGCCTGCGCGCGCTTATCCATCAGCTGATTCTCGAGCTGCGCCTTCATGTTGTTGAGCGACGCTTCCGCGCCGCGGAGTTGGTATTCCGCATCGAGCGCCGTCTGCTGCAATTCCGGATTGCGCATGTCGAGAATTACCGTGTTGGCTTTGACGAGCGTGCCGGGAAGCAGATAGCGCGTCTCGACGGTTCCGTCGGTGATGGCGGGAATCAGGCGAATCGTTTCCGGGACCAAAGTTCCCAGGCCTCGCACTTCGCGCAGCATCGGGCCGCGCTTCACCGTGTCGGTCCAAACCGTCGCGCGATCCACACTGGGCGCGGCAGGCTTCAACTTCGAGAGAGCGTAGGTGACGAGCGGTATCAGTACCACGGCGACGGCGATATAAATCGTCCGGCGGATGCGCTTTTGTCGTTTGGCTTCGGGGCGTGCTATGTCCACGGGAGACAACCTCGCATATATATATCGCAACTCAAATTCCCGCGCGAGCGCTGCGATAAGTGTCTTATATTGTATATTGTTACGGATGGTTCGAAGGCTTGGCAAAGGGCCATTTTGCCCGGAGTTGGGAATCGTTCGTCCCATGACCGAACAATCGGCCAGGCTCAGGAAAGCCGCTGTGGACATGGCTAAGAAGCGGCTTCGGCGCTCGCCTTGATTTCCTGCCAGCGCTTGGGGCGCCTCTTGGCGTCGAGAACTTTCTTGCGCAGGCGGATCGACTTCGGAGTGACTTCGACGAATTCGTCGTCGGCGATGAACTCGATGGCTTTTTCGAGCGTCATTTCGCGCGGCGGAATCAGGCGGATGGCTTCGTCGGCGGAGGACGAGCGCATGTTGGTCTGCTTCTTTTCCTTGGTGATGTTGACGTTCATGTCGTCTTCGCGCGCGTTTTCGCCGACGATCATTCCTTCGTAAACTTCGATGCCCGGGCCCGACGAACATTTCGCCGCGCTCCTGAATTCCCCACAGCGCGTAGGCGACGGAAACGCCCGCGCGGTCGGCGACGAGCGCGCCGGTGGGACGCATGGCCATGTCGCCGGCGTATTCCGTCCAGCCTTCGAGCATGGAATGGATCAGCGCGGTGCCGCGCGTATCGGTCAGCAACTGGCCGCGCAATCCGATCAGGCCGCGCGACGGAATGCTGAATTCCATGCGCACGCGGCCGGAATGGTGGTTCACCATTTTCTTCATTTCGCCGCGGCGGCGTGCCGAGCATTTCCATGACGATGCCGATGAAATTCTCCGGGCAATCGATGACCAGCAATTCGAGCGGCTCGATGCGCCGGCCGTTTTCGGTGCGCACCACGATTTCCGGCTTGCCGACCATCAGCTCGTAGCCTTCGCGGCGCATGGTTTCGATCAGGATCGCGAGCTGCAATTCGCCGCGGCCGAGCACGCGAAACGCGTCGGTGGCGCCCATATCTTCCACGCGCAGCGAAACGTTGGTGAGCAATTCCCTTTCGAGGCGCGAGCGCAGGTCGCGCGAGGTGACGTACTGGCCTTCGCGGCCCGCGAACGGCGAAGTGTTGATGGTGAAAACCATCGCCAGAGTGGGCTCGTCGATGGTGAGCGGCTCGAGCGGCGCGGGATTGGCGAGGTCGGTGATGCGTCTCGCCGATCTGAATGCCTTCGACGCCGGCGATGGCGACGATGTCGCCGGCCGAAACTTCCTCCGCTTCGTCGCGCTCGAGGCCGCGAAAGGTGAAAAGCTTGGTGATTTTCGTGGGCTGGATCTTGCCGTCGAGTTTCGCGATGCCGACTTCGGTGCCGCGATCGAGCGTTCCCTGGAAAACGCGGGCAATGGCGATGCGGCCGAGAAAATCGCTGTAATCGAGATTGGTGACCTGAATTTGCAGCACGGCCGCGGGATCGCCCGACGGCGCGGGAATCGAGGCGACGATTTCCTCGAACAGCGGCTGGAGGTTCGTGGAGGCATCGCCGAGCTTGCGGTGCGCGACGCCGGTCTTCGCGTTCGTGTAGATCACCGGAAAATCGAGCTGATCTTCGGTGGCGTCGAGATCGATGAAGAGATCGTAGATTTCGTCGAGCACTGCGGCGGGGCGCGCGTCGGGGCGGTCGATCTTATTCAGCACGATGATCGGCGGAAGCTTCGCGGCGAGCGCTTTCTGCAGCACGTAGCGCGTCTGCGGCAGCGGGCCTTCGCTGGCGTCCACCAGAACCAGCACGCCATCCACCATGCGCAGCGCGCGTTCCACTTCGCCGCCGAAATCGCTGTGGCCGGGCGTGTCGACGATATTGATTTTCGTGTCGTGATAGGTGAGCGCGGTATTCTTGGCGAGAATCGTGATGCCGCGCTCGCGCTCGAGATCGTTCGAGTCCATCACGCGCTCGACGACGTTCCTGATTGGCGCGGAAAATGCCGCTCTGGCGGAGCATGGCGTCGACCAGCGTGGTCTTGCCGTGGTCGACGTGGGCGATGATGGCGATATTGCGGATCGGGGCGGTCATGACCCCACCCTCGGCCGTTGGCCTGAATTCTGCGTGAAAATTGAGTTAAAAAATCGCATTTTATTTGCGATTAGAACTACTCGCCGTCCTTTATTTTGTTCAACTTACGTCGATTTCTAATTCCAGATTTGCGATTAGAAATCGCGCCTCTTTGCCGGTTGCGCCCGGCCAAAGAAAAAGGGCTGCATGTGCGACCCTGCAGCCCTGGCATAAGTCCTGCCAATTTTTCAGGAGCAACAACCGCGAACGCATTTTACCACATTTTGAGGCTTTCTGGGGAACGATTCGGGCTGATCGAGCCTGACTTTTGTCTGCGCCGGCACGAGGCGAAGTCAAAAGAGCCGGCGAGACGCCGGCGGTACGGAATGGCAGCTTTGCGGTTAATGGCATGAGAGATCTGCGTTGTCGGTGCCGTCCGCGCGGTTTGAAGAATGGGCCGCGTTGTGGCAAGCAAGGCGAGAGGGCGGCATCGCGATGTTCAAAGGCTTTGGGGTGAAGGCATTGTGATATTCTCGCCGCGCTTTTAAGGCGTATAGGAATCAGTGCAAGGGAAAGGCACGATGAAGCTACGAGATGCGAGCAGGTTTTTTTTGGTTTTGATTATTGCGAGCTTGGCGGCGGCACTTGGCGGCAAAATTTCAGCGCAGGGGAAGGAGGCCGAGAAAGAACCGTTCGGCGCGATCTTCGTGAAGACTGACGCGATGATTCCGATGCGCGACGGCGTGAAACTGCATACGGAAATCTATGCGCCGAAAAATGCGGCGGAAAAATTGCCGTTGTTCATTACGCGGACGCCGTACGGAACTGGAGATGATGACGCCGGTTATTCGCGGCTGCTGGACCTTTATCGGGAGATGTTTGCGGACGGCTATATTTTCGTGATGCAGGACATCCGCGGGCGTTACCTCTCAGAGGGGAAATTCGTGATGGCACGAGCGCCGCGGGACCGCAAGGATCCCAAGTCAATTGATGAAGGAACGGACACCTACGACACGATTGAGTGGCTGCTGAAAAATGTGCCGAACAATAACGGGCGCGCGGGCGAGGCGGGAATTTCGTATGGCGGATGGCTGACGGCGATGTCGCTGATCGAGCCGCATCCGGCGCTGAAGGCGGTGTCCGAACAGGCGACGCCTGCGGATATGTTTCTGGGTGACGACTTTCATCACAACGGCGCTTTCCGGCTGAGCTACGGATTCGAATACGCGGCGATGATGGAGACGGGGAAGACGAATTTTCAATTTGAGTTCGACAAGTACGACACGTTCGAGTGGTATCTGGCGCTCGGGCCGCTGTCGAATGCGAATAAATTGATATTTTCATGGGACGCTGCCGACATGGAACGACTTCGTGGCGCATCCTAATTATGACGAGTTCTGGCAGAAGCAGGCGTTTGCGCCGTATTTCAAGGATTTAACGCTTACGGTCCCGAACTTGAATGTGGCGGGATGGTGGGACCAGGAAGATTTCTTCGGTCCGATGAAGGTGTATGAGTTGCTGGAGAAGAATGATACGAAGCACAACAACTATCTGGCGGTGGGGCCGTGGAATCATGGCGGGTGGGCGCGGTCGGATGGGACAAGACTTGGCAACATCGATTTTGGGAGCAACACGAGCGCGTATTTCCGGAAGGAGATTCAGGCGCCGTGGTTTGCTTACTGGCTGAAGGATAAGGGAACTCAACCTGTGAAGGAAGCGATGACGTTTGAGACGGGGGCGAATGAGTGGAAGACGTGGGAGGCTTGGCCGCCGCGGGATGGCGTGACGCCGCGGAAGCTTTACTTTCACGGCGACGGGAAACTTTCTTTTGACGCGCCTGCAGACAGGCACGAGGCGTTCGACTCGTTATGTTTCCGATCCGGCAAATCCGGTGCCTTACCGGGCGCGTCCGGTGGAGGAAACGTATTCGGAGGGAAGCCGCTGGTATACCTGGTTACTGCAGGACCAGCGATTCGTGCAGCAGCGGCCGGACACGCTTTCGTGGGAGACGGAGCCGCTGACGGAAAACGTGACGGTGGCGGGAGATATCGTGGCGCATTTATTTGCGTCGACGACGGGAACGGATAGCGATTGGATTGTGAAATTGATTGACGTGTATCCGGAGCGGTACGAACCGGAGCGCAAGATGGGCGGATACGAACTGATGATCGCGGACGAGGTGTTTCGCGGGCGCTTTCGGAAGAGTTTCGAGAAGCCGGAAGCGATTGTGGCGGGGGAAGTGACTCCGTTTACGATCGATCTGCATACGAACGACCACGAGTTTCAGAAGGGACATCGGATTATGGTGCAGGTGCAGAGCACGTGGTTTCCGGTGATTGACCGCAATCCGCAGAAGTTTGTGCCGAATATTTTTGAGGCGACGGCGGAGGATTATCAGAAGGCGACGCAGAGGATTTGGAGGACGGCGGAGTATCCGTCGAATGTGGAGATTCCGGTGGTGAAGTGACGGCGGCCGAAGGGGAGGGGTGATGAATGTGAGCGTGAATATCAATATGGTGACGACGGCGTTTGAATTGCCGGGGTATCGAGTGGTGAAAAATTTGGGGCTGGTGCGCGGGGTGACGGTGAGGTCGAGGAGTATTTTCGGGACGATTGGAGCGTCGCTCGAGACGCTGGTGGGCGGGAATATTACTTTGTTTGAGGATATGTGCGAGAAGACGCGGGAAGAAGCGCTGGAGTTGATGATGCAGCACGCGATCGAGCGGGGAGCGAACGCTGTGATTGGGGTGCGGTACGACGCGACCGAAGTGATGCAGGGTGTGACGGAAGTGCTGGCGTACGGGTCAGCGGTGCAAGTGCAGCCTGCATGAATGATGGCGCAGGTTCGGCGAGCGGAATAGAATGGAGGGTTGGGGCGAGGTGCAAGTTTTAGTCAGGAGGCGTAGATGAAGTTGCTGGAAGTCGCGCGAAAGTTCGGAGTGCGAGCGCGAGTAGCAAATCGGAGCAGAATTCCATTGGCAGTGGCGTTGGCGGGCCTATTGGCCTGCCCGGGCACTATCGCGACTGAGAAGCCGAAAACCTCGACAGTGCAGTTCAAGAGCGGAGATGAGACGCTCAGTGGATTTCTGGCTTTGCCTGGCCAAGATGGAAAGCATCCGGCAATGATCGTGATTCACGAGTCGTGGGGACTGAACGACTGGGTGAAGGAGCAGACGGAAAAACTAGCCGAGCAGGGCTACGTGTCGCTAGCGGTGGATTTGTACCGGGGCAAGACACCGGCCGATGCGGCAGAGGCCCACGAACTGATACGCGCGCTAACGCAAGACGGTACGATCAAGGACCTGAAAGCGGCGTTTGCCTATCTTGGGACGCGGCCAGACGTGAAGCCGGATAACATCGGGGCAATTGGGTGGGGCACTGGCGGGGCGTGGGCGATGCGACTGGCGGCGCATGAGCCAATGTTGAAAGCGTGCGTGGTGAATTATGGAACGCTGCCCACCGATCCAGGCGACCTGCAGAATATTGGCTCGGCGGTCTTGGGAAATTTCGGGGCGCTGGACAAGGGCATCACGCCGGACGATGTGAAAGCATTTCAGGTATCCATGACAAAACTTCAGAAATTCGTGAGCCTGAAAATCTACGACAACGCGGGGCATGGATTCGAGAATCCAAACAATGCGGATGCCTACCGGCCGGATGCTGCTGCGGACGCTTGGAAACGTACTTTGACGTTTTTGAAGGCCATTCTGCGATAGATATGGCGCTCGTTTGCCCCGATTTGAGACCTGCACCCGGCCCGTCCTTTGGTACAAGCTAACTTTGAGGGCAATCCCAAGTTCGATTTAGCGGCCCCAGCCTTGCCTCGTGGCCCCTACACAGGTAGGCTTGAAGATGAATTTCAGGCGGAAATTTTAGGCGGAAGATGAACGAGAATATCGACAACGGACGAACCGGGCTGGCTCGACGCGACCATCCGACGGCGATTTACGTGGGGCGGCGGCGGATGAGCCACGGCCTGCGGCTGGCGATTTTTTCGTCGGTGCTCGTTCTACCACTCGCTTTTTTTATGGCTTTGAAGCCGACGTCCGCTCGCGTGGTCTGGGAACAGTTCGCCCGGATGATCGAGTTCAAGGGCACTGGCAGAATTGCAGGCGCTGCGAAAATTCCCGCAACGATGAACGTGAATTTGGCGGCTCTCTCGCCACAAGCGCAAGCCCTGTTTCTTCTCAAAGAAACCGTGAACGACTACGAAGCTGGCGGCGGGAGGCTCCTATCGCAGATGGAGAGCTGGCGCGGGGAATTAACGATGACCCCGCAGCTGACGAGCCTACTTGATTCCGGGCTGAACTCGCCTGATTTGCGCGTGCGGGCCGCGGCTATTGAGATGGAATTAGTCACCTACGATCTTCCGAAAACGCGAGAGAGCTCCGACCTTCTGATCGACCGGATCGCAAACGATCCGGCGGGGCGTTCATGGGCTCTATGGATGCTGGGGGCAATTGGAAATCGCGGTATCGAGCCGGAGCAGGCACTTCGAACCTTGATTCAGTATTCGCACGATGCGGATGAGAAAACGCGATTTTGGGCTGTGGAGGGAATGTCGCTGCTAGGAACCGACGCGACAATTCCGGCGCTGCTTGATATTTTTCGTAGCGATCCTTCGCTCGAGGTGCGCGAGAGGGCAGGGTCTGCGCTGGCGCAGTCGGGCATGTTGACGAAGCAACAGCGGATGGCTGCTGTGCCTGCTCTGATGAGGCTTGGCGAAGATCCTTCACTCGATTCCAACACACGAAATTGGACGTATCAGGCGCTGCGCGAGATTACCGGCGCCCGTTTTGGAACCAATCCGACCGATTGGCGCGAGTGGTGGGCAGAACGCGCCGGGCACTAAACCGCTTCTTTTCTTGCGATTAAGTCTTTACACTGAAGGCTAGGACTAGTACCTCCCCGTTGGCATTTCGATACACACACGCCTGAACCTTGCTGACAAGTTTGCCAACATGAAACACCTTATTGGGTCGCGAGCCGGAACTCAGAGGCCGGCACGACGACAGAATTGGATTTTCTGCGAAGCGACGTGAATTGCTTCGCGCGGAAGGGACACGAATGGGGATTTCTCCAGGCATGGCAAGTGGAGGATTTGAAACTGGCGCAGCAATGAGGGCGGCAGCGTCTACCGTAAAAAAACGCGGCGAGCATGAACTGCCGGGAAAGCTTTTTGTAGTTGAAGGGATCGACGGCTCGGGAAAATCGACGCAACTGAGCTTGTTGCACAAGTGGCTGCAATCGAGAGGCTACGGCGTCGTGTTCAGCGAGTGGAATTCTTCGCCGCTGGTGAAGGACACGACGAAGCTTGGCAAAAAGAAAAAGCTGCTTACGCCTGCGACTTTCTCGCTGATCCATTCGACGGATTTTGCTGACCGGACGGAGCGCAGCATTCTGCCGCTGCTGAAGGCGGGAGCGGTGGTGCTGTGCGACCGATACATGTACACGGCGTTTGCGCGGGACGTGGCGCGGGGGATGGATCGCGAGTGGGTGCGCGATCTTTATGGATTCGCGGTGCAGCCGACGGTGGCGTTTTATTTTCGCGTTCCGCTGGAGACGGCCATTGGACGGCTGCTCGACGCACGCGACGGATTCAAATTCTACGAAGCGGGCATGGATTTGGGGCTGAGTGACGATGCGGAAGAAAGCTTTCGCCTGTTTCAAGGGCGCATCATCGATGAGTACGAAAAAATGATTCCTGAATTCGGGCTGACGGTAATCGACGCAACTCTACCGATTGAGATTCAGCAGACGCGCGTGAGACAGATCGTGAAATCGCATATCGCTAATGGAGCGGAATTGAGGATGCAGCCATGAGAGAGACGTATGGAAAAATCCTGCCGGGGATGGATCTTTCGCACGTCAACGGAAAGCTGATCGTAATCGAAGGAACCGACGGCGCGGGCCGCACGACGCAGATCGAGCTTTTAAAACCGTGGCTCGAAGAGCTGGGGCACGCGGTGCTTGATACGGGCATGACGCGCTCGACGCTGGCAGGGGACGGAATCCGGCGCGCGAAGGAGGGAGTGAATCTGGGGCGCGTGACCCAGAACCTCTTTTACGCAACCGATTTTGTGGATCGGTTCGAGAATGAAATCGTGCCGGCGCTGCGGGCGGGATTTATCGTGCTGACCGACCGTTACGTCTATTCGCTGATGGCGCGCGCGATCGTGCGGGGAGCGGACGCGCAATGGATTCGCAGCATCTATAGCGTGGCGCTGAAGCCGGACGCGGTGTTTTATCTGCGATTGGGAGTGGAGCAGCTTGTGCCGCGCGTGATTTTTTCGCGAGGGTTCGACTACTGGGAATCGGGAATGGATCTTTATCCCGGGCAGGATATGTACGAGAGCTTCTGCAATTATCAGGCGGCGCTATTGGCGGAGTTCGACCGGCTGAGCGAAGAATTTAAATTTGAGACCGTGGATGCTTCCGCAGATGCTCGCAGCGTGTTTTCGCAACTGAAAGTAAAGATACTGGCGCTGCTGGAAAATGACTCGCGGAAGCAATTCCTTTCAATGCTGACGATGCGAGCGAATGGCGGATTCATGCCGAAGAGCGAGGAAGACGCCATTGCGGCGGCTGCGCGCAAACATTCCGTAACGCGCGATCTGGAACTTGTTTCGCAACCGTTTGCAGTGCACACGCCGAACGGGAACGGAAACGGCCATTCCGGGATTCAGAATTTTAAGCCCTGAGCCGCGGAAGATCGAAGACTTACCGCAAATAGCCCCAGTTGTGCAGGCGGTCGCTATCTTCCTCCCAGCGGTCGCCGATGTCGGTGCGGTAATACATGTTGGGAATCAACACGTTTTTGATGCGCGAGTAGACCTGCGCCTGGGCTTGCTTCATAGTTTGGCCCGTGCCGATTACGATCAAGATCACGCCTGAAGTTCCCGCGATGAGCCATTGGCCGTTGATCTGCTTCACGTCTTCAATGTGAATTTCGTCCGCGGGCGGTTTCTTGAAAATGATGGCGGAATTTTTTGAGAACGAGTCGAAGGTTTCGTCATCGTCGAACGGGAACGGCGGAACGACGATTCGCACGCCGATTTGAAAGCCGCTGCGCACTTTGAGTTTTGGATCCGCGCCGTTCGCCAGATCCCAGAAAAATTGGCCGATGGGCGTGATCATGCCGGCCTGTTGAATGCTGATGGTGGGATATCCGAAGCGCGCGGTAAATTCGAGCGGATAAATACCGTTGTTGTTGACGATGCAATTCAAGTCGATGTAGCCGACGTAGCCTTCTTCCGCAAGCTTGGATTCCATCTTGAGGAGCGTCTGATTGAAAAGATGGTTCGGGCCGCTCCAGAACATGGACGTGCCCATTTCACCTGTGGGCGGACCTATATCGCCAGGGAATAGTTTCTTGTGCTCGAAATTGATATTGATCGGGCTGATGAAATTCTTGCCGTTGAAAAAAGCGCCCACGGCAACTTCCACGCCAATCATCCGGCGCTGAAGCTGAAAAACTTTAATTTCATCGGAGAAGGCCCGCTTGTAGGCTTCGAGCATTCGGATTACGTCTTGCCCGTCCTCTTCCTCGCCGACGAATAGGCGGCGCTTCACATTCTGCGCTTCGCCGCTGGGCTTAATGACGTAGCGTCCGGGATTTTGTGTGACGTGGTCGACCGCATTGTCGAACGATTCGAACTCGGCGTAGGGAATGATGTTCACGCCGGCTTTCTTCAGCTCTTCCTGGCCGAATGACCGGTCGTCTTCGAGTTTGTCGCCGTAGGCGGTGCCGCCGATCACGGGCTTGCCTTCTTTGCGCAGCGCCTGCGCTTTCTCGCCCTGGCCGAGCGTGTCGTCGAAGACGATGATGTCCGCCCATTCCTTATCTTTTTCCCAGTCTTTCGATTTGGCGACGAAACCATCGGCGATATCGCGCTCTTTCTTGTCTGCGATGAAGTAGCGGACTTCGTGGCCTTCTTTCGAGACTTGCCAGGCGATGTCGCTGATCAACCCTGTGAGTGAGACAAACAGGAAATTTTTCTTATCCATCAAGCCTCATGTGACGCGAATGTGGACGGCAAGTTTACATGAGCCGGCAGCGAGAGGAATATTGATATTGGATTAAATTCGGCTGGCCGGCGGTAGGAGCGCAACGGGGAGAATGGCTAGCGCTCGGTTGCCGGCACCGCGCATCAGTCGCTGTATGCTAAGATTACTAGCGTTCATAGGCCCGTAGCTCAGTTGGCTAGAGCGCTACCTTGACACGGTAGAGGTCTGCGGTTCGAGCCCGCACGGGCCTACCATCCATCTCACTGATTCTACTCAGCGGCAGCCAACGCCTCATCGCTCGATTGGTGTAACTCGTCACCATTCGTCACCAATTGCGAGAGGTTTTCGACGGCCAAGCGTAGATGAGCCGGGATCGGTAGGTGTAGACCTCGGCATCGAAAGCAAGTCAACCCCTTCCCACCCTTCGCAAACCCGGCGAAGGATAGGGCACCCGTAAGAGCTAAGACTAAACTTCGAAGTGACCTGCCCGAGTGGTATCATCCTCACCGGAGCACCGGCAATCGTGGAAATCACGGACACAAGCGCAAGGGTGGGCCACCCGCCAGCAAAGGCTGGAGCCGAAATCGGAAGAAGGGTCGAGTGGTTATGATTCGCGCGGGAATGCCGTGAATTGTGGAACCACGAATGCAAATCGCGAGAAAGGGTGGGCCACCCGCCCATGAAGCAGCTGCTGCCCAGTGACTCCGTTAATTGGAGGTCGCCGCCTTTGCCGCCCCCTCGGTGGCGGACGACGGTTGCCGTCCGGTCGCGCTCAGTGTCGTCGCGGGAATCGCGATAGCAGCCAGAGTGGAAGCCCATATGAGCTTGCCGTTGCTATTCGCGACTTCCTGCACAATTTTCGTGAATAGCTGATCTTCCACGGCGCTGCGCTTGGTGTAGTCGACGATGTAACTGACGCCGAATTCCAGCTTTCCACCGTTTACTACGAGTGTGATCGCAGGCTCTAACGAAGGGTTTATGGTTTCATAATAGTCGCTCACGGCTTTCCACGAAATCTGCGCTTCGGCCAGATAATCCCCGATCACTTCCTTGGCTACTCGTGTAAGCATGTTTCTCGCAAACTCACAATCGCTGCCGGTTGTGAGAACCACATTAATTTCGTCCCAGACAAATTGGAACCCTTGCGAGTAGTTGAAAATGGGCCCTTTTAAGACGGCGCTATTGGGAACGCGAACGATCCGGCCGTTGTACTTATCCTTGCTGACCCAGTTCCCCGTTTCCATCAGAGTGGTTCGCAGGAGACCGATATCGATCACGTCGCCTCTTGTATCGCCGATCTGAACCCTGTCGCCCGCCATGTACAGCTTTGAGAAACCGATGGTGAAGGCGCCGGCGATGCTGGCCAGCACGTCTTGCAAAGCTACCGCGACGCCCGCCCCGATTATCCCAATGGCAAAGCTGAGGCGCCCTAAGTGATCTTCAAACAGCAGGGCTAGAAAAAGCAGAATCGTGATGTAACCAGAGAAGACGATGAATTTGCGGACCCGATAGCGAGAATTGGCCCGACCGAAGCGGCGTGGCAGCGTTTGTTCGAGGACACGAAAAGTGGCGTGAATAAGCAGGATGCCGATAGCCGCAGCGACGCACTTGCCGACGAGTGAAAGGGACATCGCCTGCTTTAGAAGGCCGTTCATAGAGCCGCACTCCAGTTTGCAGTGAAGAGCTTACATGTTACTTTCATTCTTCTATTTTTCAACGAGGCCTAAGGCAAACTTCCTCCGCGAGCATCGAGCGAGCCATAGGCTGACGCTCGGAAAAGCTAGGGCAGAGCGCGCCTCAAACTAGTGGTGATGGCCCGGCGCTGCGTGATGTATCTCGGGTGGGCGCACATGACCCAAACGAGCTGCGTTGCGTTCAGCCTCGTCGCGCCGTATCAGTTCGTGCTGCTCCACACCGCGAGGCCCCGTCCAACGATGAAACGCGGCATCGTAATGATGAACGTAAGTGGCGCGATTGACCCAATTCCGCTCCCAACGCGTATTGGCGATGAACACTTCGTGCCGATCCCACACGAAGCGAGTGGTTCCCCAGCCCCAGGGCTGAAATGCAAAGCCGAGCGTGACGCCAAACCCGAACACGATCGCGCCGCCAACAAAGAATCCAGGCGGAGGCGGGGCAAATACGACGAGAGGATCATAAACAGGAACGACGATGAAGTCTGGATTCACCGGCACGATAGTGACATACGGATCGCCGGAAACCACAACCTGCGCATTGCTTCGCAGGTAGCCGTAGTCCCTGGCTTTTTTCCGCATTCTTTGAACCGCATCCATCACGTCCTGCTGTTGAGCGAGAAAGGCGTTGCCTAACTCGGTTGTCCAGTTCATATCGGACGCCATCATTTGCAACACGGAAGGAAATGGGAGCAACGCTTGTACGCTGGGATCCCACGGCAGGTGGTCCGCAGCAATGGATCTCGCCAGATCGTCGCCCCTGAGGTAGTGATGTTCATCCGCCCATTTTGCCGCGTCGGGAATCTGGTCCGGGAAGGTAGCCGCAGCAAGAACTTGGGCAAGCAGAGGGTCGGGATAAAGCGCTATTCGGGAACCAGTTTGTCGAGCTCTTGTGGTGTATACGATTGCGGCGCTTGAGCGGCGAGGGGTGCGGGGGTTCCTGCGATCAAGGCCAGGGAAAGGACGATCAGCACGATTTTCTGCAAAGGCGCTCGAGGCGTCATGAATACTCCTCTTAAGCCGATAATCTCCCCTTTAAAGCCCTTCAAATCGACCATACGCTCCGCGTTCTCAGGGTGTCAATCGGGTCTCCTCCTCTAGGGTGGGTAATAAATGAGTGAGAGTATCAGAAGGCGTAGTTATATTTTGGTCTCTTACGACGGATGCAACAAACTCTGTGCCGGTTGGCGATGCGGACGGAGGTAACCTTTTACTTTTTTTAGCGGCCGTACTTCGAGGCGATCCATCCGATGATCGTGCCGCCCACTGCGCCAGACGCGATAATTGGAATCGTGGCTTTGGTGATAATTGCGTCGGGCAGACTTAACAGGATGCCGAGAAGTAATCCGACAAACCAGCCCGCCCACGGTAGTTTGATGTTGCAGATAACGAATCCGAGCGCGAAGCGAGCGATGAATGCGCCTAGCATCGCGGCTCGCTTGTCGGGAAAGCTCAGGGGAATCATCATCGCGGCATCAATACTGCCAAAAACCAACCCACAGATTATTCCCTAGATAGAGTCGCTGCATTCCGGTTTCCTCTAAGCCGCGATTCTAGCAGAACTGAGTTACCTGCCCACAGAACCGCCTTCAACTTCTCTTACATTAGTAAGGCCCGACTTTCAATGACCTTCGGTATCACATTCCTTGCCAAGTGCTCTCCGAACTGGGCGGGTGGCCCACCCACCGGATCAGAACCGCTTCAGATTTTGCGGGTGCCCCATCTTTCGTGCTCTTCGAAAGGTGGGGTTTTTTAATCGCGCTCTGATCGTCCCTTCGTCGAACCGTAGCCCGCGACTCCGTTTGCTAGGTGGGAGAGCGACATCCTGCTTGATGAAATCGCCGAACAGTCCAATACTCTTTGTGTAGCAAAAAACCAGGACCGAACATGGCAAAACCAATCTTGCTTAGTGTCGACGACGACCCCGATGTTCTGCGGGCGATCGAGCGCGACTTGCGAACGAAATACGGCGCTGAATTCCGTGTGATCGGGAGCGATTCTCCCGAAGCGGCACTCACGCTTTTGAAACAGCTGAAGCTGCGTAATGACAGCGTGGCATTGCTTATTGCCGATCAACGAATGCCGCACATGGACGGCGTCGTGTTTCTGCAGGAAGCGATGCATGTGTTCCCTGAAGCGAAGCGGGCGTTGCTTACCGCCTATGCCGATACGAACGCAGCGATTGACGCGATCAATCAGGCCAGCATCAACTACTTCTTCTTGAAGCCGTGGGATCCCCCCAGCGAGCACCTTTATCCCCAATTGGATGATCTGCTTGACGATTGGCAAGCGTCGTACCGGCCAAAATTTGAGGGCATACGAGTGCTGGGAACGCGCTGGTCGCCGAAGTCCTATGAATTGCGGGATTTTCTTGCGCGGAATCGCGTTCCATATCAGTGGATAGACGTCGAAACTTCCGCCAATGATCCGGAAACGAAGCGCCTGCTGGAAGTCCTGGGACCAGAGGCTTCGAGTCTTCCCGTTGTACTTTTCCCGGATGGCACGAAGCTTCTTGAGAGTGTCCCGGCGCAAGTGGCCCAAAGAGTCGGTTTAAAAACCCGCGCGCAAACGAATTTTTATGATTTGGCCATCGTGGGTGGAGGGCCGGCGGGTTTGGCTGCGGCAGTCTATGGAGCGTCAGAAGGCCTGCACACGGTGATGATCGAACGCGAGGCTCCCGGCGGGCAAGCCGGAATGAGTTCACGCATCGAAAATTATCTGGGGTTTCCCAACGGGACTTAGTGGCGGCGACCTCGCTCGCCGCGCCGTGGTGCAGGCGAAGCGGTTTGGCGTAGAGATTCTGTCGCCTCAAGAAGCCGTTGGCATACGCACGGAAGGGTCCTACCGAATAATTAAATTGGCGGATGGAAACGAGATTTCCTGCCACGCGCTGATGATCGCCACAGGCGTGCAGTGGCGTCGACTCGAAGCGCCGGGCGTCGATCGTTTGCAGGGGGCAGGCATCTACTACGGCGGAGGCGCCACGGAAGCCTTGTCCTGCCAGGGTGAGATCGTTTATGTGATTGGCGGCGCGAATTCGGCGGGGCAGGCGGCGATGAATTTTGCGAAGTACGCCGAAAAAGTGGTTATCGTCGTACGCGGAAGCTCGCTATCGAGCACGATGTCGCAGTATCTGATCGATCAAATCAAAGAAGTGCCCAATATTCAGCTGTGGGCGAACGCGAGCGTCGCCGAGGCGCACGGCGCAACGCATCTCGAAGAGATCTCATTTCTCTGTTCGGATACCAATAAGATTGAGCGTGTGCCGGCAACTGCGATGTTCATTTTTATTGGAGCGCTTCCGAGGACAGACTGGCTGGCAGGTGTCGTCGAGCGCGACGAACGCGGCTTCATCCTGACGGGCCCCGATCTGATACGAGACGGCCAGCGACCGAAAGGCTGGAAGCTCGACAGAGATCCCTTCCTGCTGGAGACGAATGTCCCTGGATTGTTTGCGGTGGGTGATGTGCGCCACGGCTCGGTGAAGCGCGTGGCTTCCGGAGTGGGTGAGGGATCGGTCGCCGTTCAATTTATCCATCAATATTTGAGCAAGGTCTAAATGGTCGAAAAAGCTGACCTGCGTCGCGTGCCGGCATTCGCTGATCTGCCCGACGATCAGCTCGACTGGTTCCTCGGCAATTCGCAAGAGTTTCATGTGGCGGCAGGGGATACCTATATCCGCCAGGGCGATCCCGCCGAGTGGATGTGTGTGATTCTCGAAGGCCAGTTTCAGTGGCGCGGTGACTTGGGCGGGGATACTGTCACATATCCAGCGAAGGCCGGCGACGTGACCGGGATCTTACCCTTCTCTCGGATGAAACGGTACAGCGTAACCTTTCGAGCGCTCACCGCAGGGCGGATCCTGAAATTCCCGGCTTCCCTGTTCCCGGAACTTGTACAGAAAATGCCGGAATTGACCGCGCGCCTGGTAGGGTACCTGTCCGACCGGGTTCGAGAAACCACGCGCGTCGAACAGCAGCGGGACAGGCTGGCGTCCCTGGGTAAGCTTTCAGCGGGGCTCGCCCATGAACTCAATAATCCGGCGTCTGCTGCGAAACGTGCCACGAGCCAGTTGCGCGACGTCCTGAAGAAAATACGCGATGCGAGCCACGAATTGGGGAGTCGTGATTTGACGGCGGCGCAGAAAGCTGAAATCGAGAAGCTGGAAACTGCATTCGTCCAGAGCAACGAGGTACCGCCCGATCCGCTAGCTGTCAGCGATCTCGAAGAGCAGATCGATTCCTTATTGCGGAGCCACGGCCAGAATGACTTGTGGCAGATGGCAGCAGATCTTGCGCGGAAAAACGTCAAGCCGGAAGCGCTAGAATCTTTATTCGCCACGCTCGATGCAGACACTGCCCGCGCCGCTCTGGTAAGGATCGCCGCTTCGGTTGAGGTGGCAACTCTGCTGAACGAAATCGAGAGCGGCACGTCGCGCATCTCCGATCTGGTCCGTGCGATTAAAGAATACACATACATGGATCAGACCCCGCTGCAAAACATCGACATCGTAAAAGGCCTGGAAACCACTCTCACCATTCTGAATCACAAGCTCAAGCATGGAGTAGTCGTGGAGCGCGACTACCAAAAAATCCCGCTTCTTGTAAATTCATTTGGCAGCGAGCTCAATCAGGTTTGGACGAATATCATCGACAATGCCATCGATGCTATGAGAGGTGAGGGCAAGCTTCGAGTCCGAACGTATCGCGAGGACAATTGTGTCGTAGTTGAAATCGCCGATAACGGACCGGGAATTTCCCCGGAGGTACAACCGCATATCTTCGAACCTTTCTTTACCACCAAGGGAGTTGGCGAAGGCACGGGCCTCGGCCTCGACACGGTTCAGCGTATCGTGAAGAAGCACCGAGGCAGTATTCAGGTGAACTCGAAACCCGGTGACACGCGGTTTCAAGTGTGGCTCCCTGTGGCAGAGGGTCTGACCTAGGACTGCTTGCTCCACTTCTGGTTAACGATGAGGCAGTGCGGGCACGCGGCCGATACCCGGCATGTCGCTACCGCGGCCACCTTGAAGTTCCGCGCAAACCTTGGTCAGTTGATCGGAAATGGAAGCCACGTACTCACCTGCTACTTCCTGAAGCTCGCTTAGATTTTCAGGGTCGGCATCGTCCATGTTGCTGGATGCATTTTGCAGGTGAGGAACTTGCAGGCGATAATAGGTGCAGCCGGGCAAGGCTCGCAATTCAAAATCAACCGCCTCGGAGACACTGTCCATCAGCACCGGGACAATTTCTTTCGCCCAACCGATCAGGCCCCAATCCTTCGCTGAAGCATAAGTGATCTGATCCTGCCGGTCACCGGTTCCAACAGAAACGACAGTGAATGCGAGTGCCTCGGGATAGAGCGAGCGCGCTTCTGCGTAAGCCGCCATAGAAGGATTGTTGACGAACACGCCGCCATCGACTAGCGCGTAATCCTCGGCGCCTCGCGTCAAATGGTGTGGTGGAAAGAATGTGGGGGCAGCAGAGGTGGCTCTGGCGATGTCGGTCAGTCGCCAGTTGTAGGTGGGATCCGATGCGATCTTGTGGCTCTTGAAAAGAAAGGAATTTGTCCCTGCAAATCATAGCTGGAAATCAAGAGTGGAGTGAGGGCAGATTTGAATTCTGCGTTGCCGAAGAATTGCTCGAGCGCAGATTCAAGAGCGTCGGGAGAATATTTGGGCAGAAACAATTGGCGCTCGGGCGTCAGAATATTTTTCCGGAAGATTGCAGGCCCATTTTGGACGTAGAGGTCGAGAAGATCACCCGGAGAATACGGACCTGAGTCTTTGCAGCCAGTGCCGATTCCAAGAGCGATGATACCGCCAGTGGATGTTCCGGTGATTAGGTCAAAAGCCTTGAAGAGGCCCATGCCGAGACGAGTTTGTATCTCGGCAAGAATCATGGCGGGTATGATTCCGCGAATTCCGCCTCCGTCGATGGTCAAGACCTTTATGGATGGCATTGGGGCTTTCTCGATCGCGGACAGATCCAGTGATGTTGGCCGATACTATAATCGAGCCGGTATATTGTAAAGAATATAATACTCGAAGATGGGGGACTCGGATCTATGAGTCCGGCAAGTCTGGATGGTGGGTCTTCACGTGGTATTGACCTGAATGAAAGATCAGCGGTTCGCCTTGCCGCCAGCGGTAGTGAATCACTTCACCGAGGAAAATGACGTGGTCGCCTCCGCCGAATTTACGGACTACGCGACAGACGAAGTGAGCTGTGGCGCCTTTCAGGAGCGGGCAACCCCCGATGCTGTCGCTGCAATCGAGTTCGGCGAACCGGTCGGGGAGCTGCGCTGCAAATCGGCGTGACAGATGATGTTGGTCCGCCGCAAGGACATTAATCGCAAAATGCCGTGCTTTGGTGAAATCTGAATACTCGGTTGAGGCTCTTCCTAAACTCCAAAGCACAAGCGGAGGATCAGCGAGACAGATGCGAATGAATTTACGGTGAGCCCGATGCATCGGCCACGCTTGGTGCGCCCGGTTACGATCGCGACGCCCGTGGCAAATTGGCCCAGGGCGTTGCGAAAATTCCGGTGATCGAAAGCGCGCGATCGTTTCACGGCTGATTCTTGATTATCTCACCGCCCTTCATCACAAAGCGAACATTCTCAAGAGTGGAGACGTCCACGACGGGATCGCCGTCCACGGCGATCATGTCCGCGAACTTGCCGGGTTCGAGAGTGCCGACGCGATCGGACCAGCCGAGCAGATCGGCAGCATTCACTGTGGCGGCCTGAATGGCGACGAGCGGCGGCAGTCCCCATCTTCGACCATCTTGGCGAATTCGTGCGCGTTCAGTCCGTGGGGATAAACGGCCGCATCGGTGCCAAAGGCGATTTTCACGCCCGACTTGAATGCGTGCGAGATTCTTTCTGGCGATCGGAAGGACGATTTTCGTTTTGTCCATCATGCTTGGCGTGAAACCGAGTGCTGGTGAGATTTTCGATCAGCCAATCCTGCAGATACACCGTCGGGACGAGGTAAGTGCCGCGCTGCTTCATGAATTGAGATGTCTTCGTCATTGATATAGCTGCCGTGCTCGATGGAGTCCACGCCGGCGAGCACGGCATTTTGATTGCCGATTGCTCCGTGCGCGTGCGCTGCCACTTTGCGGCCCAGGCCATGCGCCGTTTCGACGATGGCTTTCATTTCTTCCGGGCTGTACTGCTCGAGCGCTGGGTTGTCGCCTTCGGAAAGCACGCCGCCGGTGGCCATGAACTTGATGACATCCGCGCCATATTTGATGTTCTCACGCACTTTGGTCATGACGCCGTCTACTCCATTCGGCGACGCCTTCATCGGAGTAGTTGAATTGCGGCGCGAGGAAATTTTCGTCGCCGTGGCCGCCGGTGATGCTGAGCGCAGGACCGGAAGCGAGCATGCGCGGGCCGGGAACGTCACCATCATTGATGGCATCGCGCAACGCGATATCCGCATATCCCCCCGCGCCGACATTGCGCACCGTTGTGAAACCGGCTTCCAGCGTGACGCGCGCGTTGTGAGCCCCGTACAGCGCCGAGCGAGGATAGGACGTGTGCAGGCCGCGCGGGCCCGCTAACCACGGCACAAAAGTCAGGTGCGTGTGGCAATCGATCAGTCCTGGAAGCACCGTGAGATTCGAGAGGTCGATGGTGTTGGTCCCGGCAGGCAGCTGTTTATTGATGTCAGCAGGCTTGCCCATAGCTTTGATCTTGCCGTCTTGAATCCAGATGATTTGGTCGGACGCGTAGGTTCCGGTGCGCACATCGAGGACTTTGCCCGCGTGGACAGCAACGGACGCCGGTGGCGCTGGGTTTTGGTTCCTGCAGAGCGTAGGCACTCGCGGCAAAATTAGAAGGCAAAGCAAAATTACGAAACGCTTCATTCAATCCTCCAACATTGCGCGATTCGATACTCGTCAGGCCAGGACGAGAAACGCGCGCCGCGCATTGTATCTCCATCGGGCGCCTAAGCGCGCTCAGGACAATTCGCAACTAGTTAATTTGTTGCATCGCTTAATTTGATTTTTCTTGACACACAGCGCAGCGACTGTATGATTATACAGTGCGTTGCATAATCACGCACAAGGTTGAATGAGCGTACAGAAACGATACCGGCAAGGACAGATCCTGAAGCTCGCTCGCGGCTCACGCCGTGGCGAGCCAGGACGAACTGCGCCGCCACCTCGGGCATATCGGCATGCGCGTGACGCAAGCCACGCTCTCGCGCGACTTGCGCGAATTGCGGCTGGTGAAGACGACCGAGGGCTACCGGCCGCTCTCTGCCGCGGCGGCAGAAGAAGCCGCGCCGCAAGCTACGCTAGCGCGAGCGCTCAAGGAATTCCTGCTCGACATTCGCCCGGCGCAAAACATGCTGGTGCTGAAAACTCCTCCGGGCGGTGCCCAGCCATTGGCGGCGGCCGTGGACTCCGAACGCTGGAAAGAAATTGTCGGCACACTCGCCGGCGACGACACGGTTCTGCTGATTACTCCCTCCCGAGGCGCGCGGGCGGCGGTACAAAAGCGCGTGGAGGAATTGCTCCGATGAACGACCCCTTACGGGTCGCCGTCGTCGGAGCCACGGGCTACGCGGGATACGAGCTGGCCCGGCTCCTTCTTCGGCACCCAAAAGTCGACAAGCCGACATTTTATCTGCGCGACGGGCATGCGGACGTGCACTGCCTCACGGAGCTCTATCCTCAGCTTCGCGGCTGGGGCGAAGCTCCGTGCAATCCGTTTATCGGTGGACGCGATCGCGAAGAGCGGCGCGGATGTCGCGTTTCTTTCGACGCCGCACGAAGCTTCGCTCGAGCTGGTGCCGGCGCTGCTCGCGGCGAATCCGTAGCTGCGGATCGTGGATTTGAGCGGCGCGTTCCGTTTTCAGGAGCCCGAGACATTTTAGCGCTGGTACAAGCTGGACGGCCGGAAGGAGGTTCTTGACGAAGCCGTTTATGGCTTGCCGAACTCTATGCGAAGTCATTGCCTGAAGCCCGGCTGGTTGCCAATCCGGGCTGCTATCCCAACCTCGGTGATTCTCGGATTGCGGCCGCTTATTGAAGCCGGCTGGATCGACATGGCGCGCGGGATCGTCTGCGATTGTAAATCGGGCGTGAGCGGCGCAGGAAAAGAGCCGAAGCGCGAGACGCATTTCGTCGAGGTGAACGAAAATTTTCGCGCCTACGGCTTTTCACGCACCGGCACACGCCGGAAGTTGCAGAACACCTGGGCCTCGCGGACGAGATTTTATTTTCACTACGCATTTGCTGCCCGTTGAGCGCGGAATTTTTTCCACTCTGTATGTGTGGCTGATGGCCGTCGCGCAAGTGCGGAAGAAATCGAAGCGCTCTACCGAAATTTTATGCGGAGCGGCCGATGGTGCGAGTGTTGCCGGCAGGAACGTTTGCCAGAGCTGCAGCATGTGGCGCACACGAATTTTTGCGACGTCGGCTTTGCGCTGGATCAATAGGGCGAGCGGCTGGTGATGGTGTCCTGCCTCGACAATCTGGGAAAAGGCGCGGCAGGACAGGCGGTACAAAACATGAACGGGATGTTCGGATTTCCCGAGACGGCGGGATTGATATGAGGCTGTTGATAAAAATCGCGGGCGCATTCTCGAACACGAAGACGAAGTGCAAAAGATTGCGCGGCAGATCGCCGACTTGCGCGCGATGGCCACGAGATGCTGATCGATTCATGGCGGCGGAAAGATTTTTACGGCGACGCTGGCGCGCATGGGAATCGAGAGCCGCTTTGTGAATGGTTTGCGCGTGACGGATCGCGAGACGCGCGACGTGGCGGTGATGGTTTTTGGCGGGCTGCTGAATAAGCGGCTGGCCGGGGCAATTTCGCTCGCGGGGCAGCCGGCGGTGGGAATTTCCGCGTCGCGATGCAGCGTGCTTTCTGGCTGAGCCGATGCAAATTGATGAAAACGAGCGGACGCCTGGGGTTTGTCGGCTACCTGACGGGAGTGAATCTCGATTTTCTGCGGGCGCAGTGGCGGCCGGCGTTGTGCCGGTAGCTTCGTGCCTGGGGCTGGGAGCGGATGGCGAAATTTATAACATCAACGCCGACCACATGGCTGCGGCGGCCGCCGAATTCATTCGCGCCGACCGGTTGATTTTCCTGACGGATGTGGCCGGCGTGCTTGATGGCGACAAAGTGATGCGCGCGCTGCGTGGCGGTGAAATCGAAGACATGATCCGGCGCAACAAAGTTTCGGGCGGGATGATTCTGAAACTCGAAGCAGCGAAACGGGCGCTGTCGGCTGGCGTGACGGAAGTGCGAATTGTTGGTGGCACTGCACCGCGCGCGCTCTTGAATGCTGCGAATGCTGTGCGCTGTTCGGGGACCCGCGTTCTGCCGGTGTTGAAGGCTTCGGCGGCAAAAGCCGCACAAGGAATGGCGCGTTAGAAATGGCTAAAACTAAAATAGCGGCGAAGGGCGGTTTATCGGCGTCGCGTGCGCGTGCGGATGAAGCGCGCCACCTGATGAATACCTATAAGCGGCCGCCAATCGTATTCACGCGAGGCCGCGGCTGCCA
Organism: uncultured Acidobacteriota bacterium; assembly: GCA_963767205.1. Taxonomy (GTDB): domain Bacteria; phylum Acidobacteriota; class Terriglobia; order Acidiferrales; family UBA7541; genus Palsa-295. The sequence goes on along the minus strand of CAVYDF010000008.1, from coordinate 660 downwards.
CGTGTACGACTCGACTGGGCGCGAGTATCTGGATTTTCTTGCCGGTATCGCAGTGAATGCGCTCGGACATGCACATCCTCGGCTGGTGGGCACGATTCGGCGCGAAGCGGGGCGTGCGATTCACACGTCGAACCTGTTTCACAATCCTTTTCAAGGGCCGCTCGCGAAGAAGCTTGCGAACCGGTCAGGCCTCGATCGCGTTTTCTTCACAAACAGTGGGCAGAAGCCATTGACGGAGCTCTCAAGCTCGCGCGAGCGTATGCGAACGCAAAGGCCAGCGCGAGCGGCGGTGGCAATGGCGTCGCCGCGAAAAAGACAAGAATCCTCGCGCTCGAGAATTCGTTTCACGGTCGCACGTTCGGCGCCGTTTCGATCACGTACCCGGCAAAATATCGCGAACCCTTTGCTCCGCTCGTTCCCGGGGCGGAATTCGTGAAATTCAACGATGTAGCCGATCTCGAGCGCAAGTTTGATGATTCGGTTTGCGCGCTTGTTGTGGAAACGATCCGGGCGAAGGCGGAATTTTTCCGGTCAGCCGGGATTTTTGGCAGCGCGCGCGCGAACTCGCTACGCAGCACGATGCTGCGTTGATCGCCGACGAGATTCAATGCGGCCTTGGCCGCACCGGCCGATACTTCGCGTATCAGCCGCTTGGCTCGC
>CAVYDF010000007.1:0-656613 GCA_963767205.1 uncultured Acidobacteriota bacterium | reverse complement strand
TGCGCCGAGGACTTCGGCAGCCCAGCGGCGGCTGAATTGCCGTTCCTCGATATAGTTGAACCATGTGAACGCGGGGAGAAGCAGGCCGAGAGGAGCGAGAAGCGCGGTCCATGATTTCTCGCGCATCATTTCTCCTGCAATCAGAAAGCAATCGCGAGTCAGCTTTACGAAAGAGCCGGACTCACCGGCAACCTTGCCCATGCCGCCGCGCAGACCGTCAAAGAATTCTTCTTTGCTTCGCGCGGCCGAAACTTCCGTGTAAGCCGTCCCCGCGGACGGCAATGCATGCGCGTCGCTTCCACCGATTGCAATTTTCTCCCACTGCCGTGCCAAGGTTTGTGCATTCGCATTGGACCTTTCGAGCATGTGGCTATTGCGAGTCTCAATCGCGGGAAAGTATTCCCGGAACCAGGCAAAGTCTTCGCGTTCGCGCGCGCCGGTGAGATTGGAGAAGACGTGATTGATGCTGAAGAGAAGGCGGCGCTCGGAAAGATACATGAGCAACGCGACAAGATCGTTGCGGCGCTGCTGGAGATGAGTGTGCTGGCGCTCGGTGATGTCGTAGACGCCGACGTGAATCTCTGTGCCGCTCGGCATGCGGCAAGTGAGCTCTTCGCTCAAGAAAAAATTGGGCAAGCTGCGCAATTTTTCCGCGCCTTCAATCGAATCGTGATCGGTGAGAGTGAAAAGATTCATGCCGCGGCGCCGCAACAGTTCATAGACTTCGACAGGATCGCTATAACTTTCGCGGCAAAATTTGGAAAGGAAAGGGGTGGTGCAAGCACCGGAGAAGTACGAGTGAACATGCATATCGCATCTCACGGTAGAAAGTATGAATCGTGCCGGTTACGCGCATGTGACAGTGGCGCTAAACTTCTGAAAACACAGGGACTTAATCGTTTAGACACGCGAAACATTCTTTTAACCAAATTGTAGTATGGAACGGAGGTTGGACTGCCAGACTGCGCGTCGCATGTTGAGAATCGAGTTCGTATTTTTCGACGCCGGCGGCGGCCATCGTGCTGCTGCCACAGCACTTGACATTGCAATTCGCGGCCAACAGCGGCCGTGGGAAGTACGCCTCAACTAACCTACAGGAACTCCTTGATCAGCTGGATATCCTGAAAAAATATGCGGGCATTCGAATCGAAGATTTTTACAACTGGATGTTGCGATCGGGTTACACGCTGGGCAGCATTCAATTGATGAAGGTGCTGCAGGCGGTGATTTGGGCTTATCACGGGCCGACAGTGCGAATGCTCGAGGCGCACTGGAAAGAAACGCAGCCGGACATGGTGGTTTCCTTTGTTCCGCACTTCAATCGCGCGTTAGGCGAAAGCTTTCGCCGTGCGTATCCGACGCGGCCATTTGTAACCGTGCTCACGGATGTTGCCGACTATCCGCCGCATTTCTGGATCGAGCGCCAGTCGCAATATTTCATTTGCGGTTCTGACCGAGCAGTGGCGCAGGCGCGCAGCATGGGCCACGCAGACGACCATATTTTTCAGACTTCGGGAATGATTTTGCATCCGCGTTTTTACGAGCCGCCGATCGAAGACAAAGTGGCAGAACGAGAAAAGCTGGGATTGCGGCCGGACTTGCCGACGGCACTCGTGTTATTCGGCGGCTACGGCTCGGGCGTGATGCTGGAGATCGCGGAGCGCCTGGACCGGTCTAACCTGGAATTGCAGCTGATCTTCATTTGCGGAAAAAATGAGAAGCTTGCGAAGGCTTTGCGCGAGCGGACTTCCCGGTTGCCGTGCTTCGTCGAGGGGTTTACGACTCGCGTGAATCAATACATGCAGACTGCGGATTTTTTTATCGGCAAGCCGGGCCCGGGCAGCGTGAGCGAAGCGCTGGCGATGCACCTGCCAGTAATCGTGGAGCGCAACGCATGGACGCTGCCGCAGGAACGGTATAACGCCGATTGGATACTGGAGAACGAAGTGGGCGAAGTGCTGAATAATTTCAGGCAGATTGTGCCGGCGGTGGCGCGAATCATCGATCCTGCGACATTGAGTCGCTATCGCGCGAATGCTGCGGCGATGAAAAACCAAGCCGTCTTCGAGATTCCCGACATTCTGCAGACGATCTTCGAACGTTCCAATACAAACGCGAGCGCAAAAGCGGAAGCACGTGACGATGCTGTGATTGCCGACTGAGCATTCTGTATTTCTCGAACGATGCTACGGCCACACATCAACTCATAGCGTAGTTCGGAACCTCGACAATCTAGAAAATCCCGCCAGTGAAATTCAATCGGTAAACACCAGCGCGTCTATCGGGACTAATCCGACCGCGAACCGTAACTTGCCCGTGATTCGCTCAGAATCGCCTGACATACGCTAATTTGAATCGCCGAGCAGTGATTGTAAACGTTTCGCTGTCCAGCTCCTGACGGCACAATGTGCAAAAACGACAAAGATCGGGGGAACGCTCAGAGTTGGGCGGCTTGGTCTAGGAGCGTTCGACCTTGGGCGTCGACTGAGCTCCTAGCGGTTCGCGGAAAGGATCCATCGGAATCGGCGCGTACTCGACCTCGATGATCTCGAGATGCTCCGTCTTCGCTGGCGCGCGCAGTTCCACGCGGTCGCCGGGGCTCGCCTTCATCAGCGCATTAGCGAGAGGCGAGCGCCAGCTGATGTAGCCGCGGTCGAGGTCCACCTCGTCGATGCCGACGATCGAGACGACGTGTTCCAGGCCGGCGGCGTCCTTGTAGGTCACGGTTGCGCCAAAGAAGATGCGCGTAGCGGCTGCCCCCTGCCGCGCAGCGGCGGGATCGGTGACCACGGCAGCGTCGATGCGTTTCGTGAGAAAGCGAATCCGCGAATCAATCTGGCCTAACCGTCGCTTGCCGTAGAGGTAGTCGGCGTTTTCACTGCGGTCCCCGTTACTGGCAGCCCACGCTACGACCTCCACCACCGCAGGCCGCTCGCGCCTCAGTAGGAACACATGCTCGTCTTTCAGCCGCTGCAATCCGGCGGGCGTGATGTAGTTCTTGACCGTCGGCCCCGCTGGCTCTGGCCGAGGTCCTCGGAGCGGCCGCTTTTCTCGCATTTGCCAATCTGCCATGGGATTTCGTGTATCTCTGGGTGACCCAATCTCGGAAGGTCCGCGCCTCGGTCCCGATAATTCCTCGCACGGTGAACGTGACGGGCGCGGGCTAGATGTCGAATGATACATCGGTCTTTCCTGTGGCACTCTTAGAAAATGCGATGAGCCGATGAGGTGCCCATTTCCAATGGATTGTTTGTGTTCGACCTGTAGACTCACAATGAATCCGGGCGGATGGTCGGCAAACAGGAAGTTATCCACAAACGGGGTCGAGGAAGTTGAGCGGATTAGTAACGAGAAGTCGGCTTCCCGCCAGCGATTGTCGGCCTACTGGCGCGTTTCTCGGTACTAACCCAATGGGCGAGCTCATAACTTCCGGGTTGCCCGAACTCGACGGGTTTACGCTGTTGTGGCACCATAGGAATTCGAGGCGCAAATCACTGGGAGATATTCCATCATGGCAAAAGCAACGTTCGCTGCAGGCTGTTTCTGGGGAGTAGAAGATGCGTTCCGCCACCTCAAGGGCGTGAACTCGACGACGGTGGGTTACACGGGCGGCACGCTGAAAAATCCGAGTTATGAAGATGTGTGCACGGGCCGGACGGGGCATGCGGAGGCGGTGGAAATCGACTACGACCCGGCGCAAGTGACCTACGAGCAGCTATTGGGAATTTTCTGGGAAAGCCACGATCCGACGACGATGAATCGCCAGGGCCCGGATGTGGGCACTCAATACCGGTCGGAGATTTTTTTCCATGATGCGGCGCAGGAACAGTCCGCTCGGGCTTCGAAAGCGCTGCTGGAAAAGTCAGGCGTCTTCAAGAGGCCTATCGTGACGGCGATTGAGCAAGCTCCGGAATTCTTCCGGGCAGAGGAATACCATCAACAGTATTTCGAGAAACGGGGAATGAAATCCTGCCACCTGCCGTAAGGCGAAGTGCGGTTAGTTGATGCAAGCCATCCGAGAAGGGCTCTCGCAGAATTCAGCCCAAGCCAGCCAAGAGAGAAGCGCAGCGCCGCCCACGATTGCGATTACTTCACCTTTTGGCGAGGACATGGCGCTCTTGGTAGTGCCGCTGCCCTGACCTGATTGTGATGAATTGGGTTGTGCGGGCGGTGGTTCGAGGTCCGTGGTAATGCGATAGGACTTGCCTTCAAGAATTGTGTGAGTGTTTCCGTTTTCTTCGACGAGAAGATCGCCGTGGTAAGCGGTAACGATCATTTCGATCCGGCTGTTGAGGGCGACTTGCCCGAAAGCTGCGTGACCTGGAACTGGATGGACGAAGCCGAGAGGAGTATCGAGTCCGATCGGGTCGTTCGCAGGGGAAGAGAAGCCGACCGTTCCGTGAGCTACGACGACGTGAACCATGTCCTTGCCCTGGGACAAAGACGCGCCGCTCTCAGAGAGCAAGTAGACCTGGCTGGTACCCACGCGCATCCGCATGGTGCCGCCTGCTTCGGTGAAAATGCTGTCGCCGGGATAAACGGTGGAGCCGATTGCCGCTTTTGCAGGGCCCAGGTGGGCTAATCCCTCGGCTTGAATGATCATGCCAAGCGGGCTGTCGTTCGCAGCATAAGCGGGCAAATTGAGAAGTCCCGCCGCTAAGATAGCTATGAGACAGGCACGGAAACAGACTCGCATAGCTTTTCGTCCTCCGAGGGCCACTAGCCAATTTAGGCGGAGAATTGGGCTGTGTCAATAGGATACAGGATCATCCGGATGCTAGGTGCCAAGCGACCGATGCCGCGGAATCAAGGAGCTTCGCGGGCTTTGATTTGGAGGCTATCTCCATGCGGCCGAGGTGCGGCCTTCTGCGTTAGAATGGCTTTCGCTTGCGGGAGGACCGCGTGATCCATCGTTATGTTTTCCACAATCAGGGCCTGGCGACGATCGAGGAAGTGAGGCTCTCTCCGGGGCAAGCGGGGCTTTTGAGTGGCTGGGGGATTTTCACGACGCTGCGAATCTTCGAGGGGATCCCGTTTGCGTTCGAGCGGCACTGGAAGCGGCTGGAGCGGGATGCGAGTCGGATCCGCTGCCCGTTTTCATTCAGCGCGGAAAAGGTGAGGGAGCAACTGGGCGAGGTGCTGCGGGCGAATCACGTGAAGGAAGGCTGCGCGCGAATATATGCGATTTATAACCAGGCAGGATTCTGGCGGAGCGGAGAAGAGTTTCCGCCAGCGGATATGATTATTTACTCGTCGGATTTGCCGGCGTACAGCCATCACGCGCGGCTGGGCGTGCGCGAGCAGGGACGGCATGCGGCGTCGCCATTGGCGGGAGTGAAGGTGACCTCGTGGTTGACGAATGTGTGGAGCCTGCAAGAGGCGCAGCGCGAGGGATTCGATGAAGTGGTGATGTTGAATGAGCGTGGGGAAGTGGCTGAATGCACCGCCGCGAATATTTTTTGCGTGAAGGGCGGGCGGGTGGCGACGCCGCCGCTGAATTCGGGATGCCTTGAAGGGGTTACGCGCGGAGTGTTGCTCGAGATCGGGGCGGCGGCGGGGGTGCCGGTGGAAGAAAAGACGCTGGTGCCGCAGGATCTGTATGCGGCGGATGAGGTTTTCATTTCTTCGACGAACCGGAATCTGCTGCCTGTGAGCGAGATTGCGGGACGAAAGATTGGCGATGGGAATACGCCGGTGGTGGAGCGGCTGGAGAAGGTGTTCGAAAGCTACGTTCGGAAATATCTAGATTCGCAGGCGGCTTCGGCGGCGAAGCGCTAGTGGCAGAGCGGGAGTGCGCCGGGCATGTTCAGGCACTAATTCGGGTGGATCGGAGGGCGGAAAATCGATGAGCGATCTCGCGAGCAAGACGTGCGTTCCGTGCAAAGGCGGTGTGCCGCCTCTGGCGGGGAAGGAACTTGAGGCGCTTGCGAAACAGGTGCCGCAGTGGAAGGTGGTGAATGGTCATCACCTGATGCGGTTGTTCACGTTTCCGGATTTTCGACAGGCGCTGGCGTTCGTGAATAAAGTGGGAGAAATTGCAGAGGAGCAAGGCCATCACCCGGATATTCTTCTGTCGTGGGGTAAAGCGGAAATTACTACCTGGACGCACAAGATCGACGGGCTCACCGAAAGTGATTTCATTCTTGCGGCGAAAATCGACAAGCTGAAATAGGCAAGCCGATTAGTTGGCGACAAAAAAGCCCGGCATGCATTTCTGCGTGCCGGGCTTTTTGGAAACGGAAGAGTGCTATTGCTATGAGGTTGGCGTGGAATGATTCGCGCGTCGCCGCAAGATGCCCAGCGCAAAGAAGCCTGAGCCGAGAAGCAACAGACTTGCTGGTTCAGGAGCCGAGACAACTGGATCGACGCCAGGATCATCGATAGCTTGCTTTCTGTCTTTGTTCGACTTCAGCCACCAAATCCATTCTGCAGTTTTGGGCATGCCCGAGCGCCCTCGCACCCAATGGTTAGAATCTGAGTCGCGATCTTCGAATGAATCCCGATCGAAGATGGAGAAACGATCGACTTTCAGAATGAAATCGTCGATGCGCACGTCGCGGCGGTAGTCGGGAATCCGGTCAGTATCGCTTGAAAAACCCTTGTCCATGCCACCGGAAGCATCATGAACGCGGATGCCATCGGCATGTGCGGCGCTTATGCAAAGATCGTGCCTGCGAATGCAAGTGCGGTTAAGAGTGAGATTTTCTTCAAGACGAAAGCCCTCGATTGAGTTGTTCCAAATAGACTGCTACCACTACGTCTTAACTGTGTGCATTGGGGCTCCAATCGAGGCGGATTTCTTAAGGCTATAGAACTGGAGAGTTTGCGATCGTCTGTGAAATTCGAATGTGTACTTAGGGGAAAACCATTGGCTGGTAATGGGAATAAAGGCAAAAACATTTCGTACGCTGCTTGATGTAGAGAGCGTGGTTTCAAATACCTACGGAGAAACCTGTATCGATTTGGGGCAGTCGCAGCCGAAGATGCAGCGAAAATTTTGCTGGTGCGAACGTGCGCTGGCTTCCTATGATGGATGCGCTTCATCACGCAGTTTCAGGGTGGAAATGTCTTCCAATTTGCGACAAACTTTTCGAAACAGCAGGCTGTTTCATTGGTACAAAAGGCTCTCCGCGCCTGGCGAATATGCGTGGTGGAGGATGCGAGGCTCGCCGGGAGTAAAAGCGCCTCATTTGACGAAGCAGCGCGCGATCGAAAGATATGCGCGAGAGTATGGCCTGCATGTGCTGATCGAGACGGGCACGAATTACGGCCACATGATCTATGTGAACAAGGATCGGTTTCGGGAGATTTATTCGATCGAGCTCGATCCGTGGCGGGCCGAAAGCGCGCGACGAAAGTTCGCTGACCGTCCGAGCTATCCATGTGCTCGAGGGCGATAGTGGAGCTGTGCTGCCCAAGGTGATTCCGGCGCTCAAGGAACCGTGTCTTTTCTGGCTGGATGGTCATGACTTCGACATTTCGTCGCCGATCAAGCAGGAACTCGATGCGATCTACCACCAATCTCCCTACGACCACGTGCTCTTGATTGACGACGCGCGTTGGTTCGATGGACGGACCGACTATCCGACGATGGAGGAGTTGCGCGAGAAGGTGTCGCGCGAGTATCCCGGGCGGATGGTGGAAGTGACGGACGACATTATCCGGATTTACAAGCCGCGACGACCCGCCGGCTAGCTGATCTGTTCAGCCTGGCTTTCTTCGGTTATCGAAAGGCGTTTTGAACTCACTTTGTGTGCTCACTTTTGTGTGGTGTGTTCGTCGAACCTGTTTGTTGACTCTATATCGCAATACGTTATAGTATCCAGTCGCTCGTTATAGTGACGAATGCTGGTAGGGAGGGGATCTATGGGCCGTTCGCGCGATGCTGCTGAAACTCCGATGCAGGAACCTTTGACGCCGGCGATGTTTCACGTCCTGCTGGCTCTGGCTGATGGCGAAAAGCACGGCTATGCGATCTTGAAAGAAGTGGCGCGGCGGACGGAAGGCAAAGTCCGGCTGAGCGCTGGGACGCTCTACGGAATCATCAAGCGGCTGAATGCCGAGGATTGGATTGTGGAATCGACGAAGCGGCCCGTCGCGGGATTGGACGATGAGAGAAGGCGCTACTACCGGCTGACGGAGCGAGGCCGGCGCGTGGCGATGAATGAAGCGCGGCGTCTGGAAGAACTCGTCGCGATGGCGCGCAACAAGAACCTGTTTCGCAAGCCCGAGCTGGCGTAGAGGCAAGCTGACGCAGACGACTTTCGTGGGAGGAGGAGTGCTTCGATGAACACGACCCAGCTTCCGTTTTCGAAACGAATGTTTCGAGCGCTATTGCGCGTCTTGCCGGCGGACTTCCGTTCGGACTATGGGCGCGAGATGGAGCACGCATTCGACGATCAGGAGCGTGAGGCGCGGGACCGGTCCGGAGCGGTGGGAGTGGTTCGCGTGTGGTGGGAAACGCTGGCGGGCATTTTCACAACGGCGCCGCGCGAGCACTGGGAAATGCTTCAGCAGGACACCGGATACGCTTTGCGAACGATGCGCAAGAACATCGGATTCACGTGTCTTGCCGTACTTACGCTTGCGCTGGGGATCGGAGCGAACACGGCGATATTCAGCGTGGTGCATGGAGTGTTGCTGAGACCGCTTCCATATCCGCAGGGACAACAACTTGTGTTTATTCGGCAGCAGGCGCAAAAGGAAGGCATCGACGACACGGGATTTTCGGTGCACGAAATCGAGGATTATCGCCAGCAGAACCAGTCGCTGGCGGGTCTGGTGGAATACCATGCGATGTCGTTCATTCTCTACGGGCACGGGGATCCGGATCGTGTGCGAACGGCGGTTGTGTCGGCGAATTACTTCGACCTTTTCGGAGTGAACCCTTTGATGGGGCGCACTTTTTTGCCGGGAGACGACAAGCTGGGCGCGCCGCCGGTTCTGGTTTTGAGCTACGAATATTGGAAAAACAAGTTCGGCTCCGATCCGGACATTGTGGGCAAGACGTTCGAGATGAACGACAAAGTTCATACAGTGGTCGGAGTGCTGCCTCCGGTTCCGCAATATCCCGCCGAGAGCGATGTGTACATGCCTACTTCGGCTTGTCCGTTTCGCTCTTCGAAATCGATGATCGACAATCGCGATATGCGAATGGTGGAAGCATTTGGACGGCTGAAGCCGGGTGTTTCTCTTTCGCAGGCCAATGCCGATCTTGCGACGGTCGCCGGGCGATTGAAGGCCGAGTACCCCAAGTCGTATCCGGACAGCATGGGCTACTCCGCGATAACCACGGCGCTGCGGGACGAATTAACGCATGAAGCGCGCCCCACGCTTCTGGTGTTGCTGGCCGCCGCCGCTTTCGTTCTGCTGATTGCGTGTGCCAACGTAGCGAATCTGACGCTCGCTCGGATGGGTCAACGCGAACGCGAATTGGCGGTTCGCAGCGCATTGGGAGCGGGGCGAAGCCGTCTTCTGCGGCAACTTCTCACCGAAAGCTTTCTGCTCGCCCTCTTTGGGGGCGTGCTGGGTCTGGTGGCAGCGTACAGCAGCTTGAGCCTGCTCACTGAATTCGCTTCACGGTTGACGCCGCGGGCTCATGAAATTCGAATCGACTTCGGAGTGCTGGCGTTCACGCTGATCGCGGCGCTTGGCACCAGCATCGTGTTCGGGACGATCTCGGCGCTTTTTTCGCGAATCAATCTGTCGTCGGGTTTAAAAGAGGGAAGCAGTGGCGCGGGCGCAGGACAGCACCGAAACCGTGTGCGCAGCGTCCTGATCGTTTCGCAAATTGCATTTTCGTTCATGCTACTTATTGGCGCAGGGCTCATGCTGCGCAGCTTGTATAAGCTGCAGCAGGTGAATCCGGGCTTTGTCACCCAACACGTTTTGGCGATGCGGACGACTTTCAGTTTCAGCAAGTACGGGACCAATGAACAATTCGCAGAAATCGTCAAGAAGCTGCTCGATCGCGTCCAATCCGAGCCAGGTGTCGTGTCGGCGGCCGTTTCGTCGGGCTACCCTCTCGAACCAGAAGTGATTTCGGCGGGATCCAATGCGTTCTCCGGGCCGTTCCGCATTCAAGGACGTGACCTTGGCCCGGGAGAAGCTCCGCCAGTGGGAGGCCAGTTCTCGGTTTCTCCAGGCTATCTTCAAACGTTGGGGATTCCGTTGAAAGAGGGCCGGAACTTCGCCGACACGGATACTCCAAAAAGCGAACTCGTAGTGATGATCAACGAAGCGATGAAGCGTCAATTCTGGCCGAATGAGGATCCGGTCGGAAAACGCGTGTCGGGTGACAACGGCGAGCATTGGGCCACGATCGTCGGAGTGGTGGGGGATGTGCGCGAATTTGGTCTCAATCACGCACCATCGCCGGAATTCTTCATCCCCGAAACGCAAGGTGCGAATCCAAGCGCTCTGCTGATTAAAACGGCTGCCGAGCCTGGCAGCATCGCGCGCCAGATTACGCGTGCCGTTCACGACGTGGATCCGCAGGCGGCCGTTACGCACGCAATGACTTTGGAGCAGGCACGTTATGAATCGATGGCATCTCCGCGCGTGACGACGACCTTGCTGGGGCTATTTGCGGCACTCGCGCTGCTGATTGCGGCATCGGGCATCGGCGGAATCATGGCTCTCACAGTGAGCCAGCGCGTTCGCGAGATCGGAATTCGCATCGCTTTGGGGGCGCAGCCTTCTGGAATTCTGAAGATGATTCTAGGGCACGGGCTGCTGCTCGCTTCGATTGGCCTCGCAATCGGAGTCGCGGGAGCGCTTTCACTCAAAGGACTGGTGAAGTCGCTCTTGTTTGGAGTTGCGCCCGCGGATCCAGTGACGTTTGCGATTGTTGGATTGTGCTTGGCGGAGCGGCACTGCTCGCAAGCTATGTACCGGCTAGGCGAGCCGCGTCGATTGATCCAATCGACGCGCTGCGGATGGAGTGACGGCCGCCGGTTCGAGCGGCAGCGTTGCCGATGTTACGTTGGGATCCTTCGCTGCGCTCAGGATGACAACGTTTTTGGATTGGTCGCTAGTTCGCTGGTTCTAGTTCGTTGGCTCAAAGTTTGGTAGCTTGATAGCTCGGTAGGTCGGTCGCGCGACGGTCCTCTTGCCCGGCGTAGGCTGCGTTTCTGCGTCGCACGGTATTGATTCCTACCGCGTACGAATCCCTATAAACTGAGATAGCGTTCTTCTCTCGCGGTTGCCATGCGTGCGGTTGTTTGCGCGAAGCGTTCCGAAGAAGCGTCCAAGCCATGCTGAAACGATTATTTCTACACTACATCGCCGAGGAGGCGCGCCCGATGCTGCGCCTGGCCATCCCGCTCGTTCTTGCAGAGCTGGGCTGGATGACGATGGCGATTGTGGACACGATGATGGTCGGACGGCAGGCTAACAGTGCCGAGGCCATTGGAGCGGTAAGCCTGGGCAGCATTCTTTTTAACGCGGTAGCGATATTTGGAACGGGGCTGATGCTGGGGCTCGATACGCTGGTCTCGCACTCGTACGGTGCTGGCGACGTGGAAGACTGTCACCATTCGCTTGTGAACGGCGTGTACTTGAGTTTCGCAATCACGCCCTTTTTGATGGGAATCGTGTGGCTGTTCGAACCCGTGCTTCGTTCGCTCGATATTCAAGCATCGGTGCTGAATCAGGCGATTCCGTATCTGCGCGCACTGAATTGGGGCACGCTGCCGCTGTTGCTGTATTTTGTGTTTCGCCGTTATCTCCAGGGCATGAACCTGGCGAAGCCGGTGATGTTCGCGCTGATTTCCGCGAATTTCGTGAACCTCGTGGGAAATTGGGCGCTTGTGTACGGCCATCTGGGATTTCGGGCGATGGGGACTGTGGGTTCGGGATGGTCCACCTGTGTGGCGCGAATTTATATGATGAGTGTGTTGCTCGTTTACGCGGTGTACTACGACCATCGGTATCAGACGGGGCTTCGCGACACGCCGCGGCTGCCGAATTTCCTGCGCATGTGGAAGCTCGTCCAACTGGGATTTCCGGCGGCGACACAATTCGGAATGGAAGTCGGCGTATTCGCGGTGTGTACGGCGCTGATCGCCAAATTGGGCGCGGTTCCTCTTGCGAGCCATCAGGTGGCGCTCAACACCGTGAGCCTTACTTACATGGTCCCGCTTGGAATTGCGTCCGCGGCGGCGGTGCGAGTGGGCCAGGCCCTCGGGCGAGGCGATCCACACGGAGCGAGCCGCGCCGGATGGACGGCTTTGGCGCTGGGAACGAGCTTCATGTTCTGCATGGGTGTGATTTTATTTTTGATCCCGGATCCGATTTCGCGCATATACACGCCAGATCCGGTGGTGATCCATGCGGCGGGAGTGCTCTTGTATGTGGCTGCGTTCTTCCAGTTATTTGACGGGATGCAAACCGTGGCGACCGGCGCGCTGCGCGGGGCAGGTGATACGCGGACACCGATGCTATGTCACTTGATTCTCTATTGGGGAATCGGATTGCCGCTGGGCGCGTACCTTTGTTTCCGGCTGCGTTGGGGCGCACCGGGGTTGTGGACGGGCCTATGCGTCGCGCTGATTCTGATCGGATGTGCGCTGCTTTACTTCTGGCGACGGAAAGAACGATTATTTGCGACGGGTGAGTTCGCGCGGCTGAGAGAAAGCGTCAGTATCGAGGAATCGGCGTGAGCGTCTATCACTGATGACGAGAAACGGACATTATTGAGCCGCCGCCCGAGCGGCTGAGCTACAATCGGGCCATCAGGCAGCCCCTACAGACATGCGCAATTCATTCATGGCTCGCGCGATCGAGCTTTCTCTTGAGAACATCCGTGCCGGGCGAGGAGGGCCTTTCGCTGCCGTCGTCGTGAAAGACGGCAAGATCATCGCGGAAGGGACCAACTGCGTCACGTCGACGAATGATCCGACGGCGCATGCGGAGGTGGTGGCGATTCGCGCGGCCTGCAAACATCTGGGGAACTTCGAATTGAAAGGCTGCGAAATTTACACCACGTGCGAGCCGTGTCCCATGTGCTTGGGCGCGATTTATTGGGCGCGGCCGGCGCGCGTCTATTTCGCGAACACGGCGGCGGACGCATCCAAGGCTGGATTCGATGATTCATTGATTTACGAGGAAATTCCGCGGCCGCACGCGCACAGGAAGATTCCGTTGATACCGATGATGCGGGAAGAGGCGCTCGAAGCGTTCCATTTGTGGGTGTCGAAGCCGGATAAGACCGCCTATTGAGGGGAGTTTGATGGCAACCCGGGTGATCGGAAAGTCCGTGCCGCGCAAGGAAGGCCGCGAGAAAGTTACCGGCCGCGCGAAGTATGTGGACGACCTGAAATTTCCGGGCATGATCTTTGGCGCGACGGTTCGCAGCCCCGTGGCGCGCGGGCGGATTCTTGGCATTCATTTCGAGCCGGGCATTCCGTGGGACGAATTCACGGTGGTCACCGCAAAGGATATTCCCGGCAAGAATTGCATCGCTCTGCTCATTGACGATCAGCCGTGCCTGGCTGCTGAATTCGTGAACCATCCTGAAGAGCCTGTGGTCCTGCTTGCGCATCCTGACAAATATTTGCTGGAAGAGGCTCGGCGCGGTGTGCGCATCGAAATCGAGCCGATGCCCGCGATTTTTTCGATGGACGATTCGCTTGCGTGCAAGCATGTGATTTGGGGAACGGACAACATTTTCAAATCCTATCAAGTGAACAAAGGGCACGTGGAACACGCGTTGCGGGAAGCCGACTTGATCGTCGAAGGAACCTATGAAACCGGCGCGCAGGAGCAGCTCTACATCGAGCCGCAAGGAATGATCGCGCAGGCGAACGCGGAAGAAGGCGTCACGGTGTGGGGGTCGCTGCAGTGCCCGTACTACATTCACAAGGCGCTGGTCGTGCTATTTGGATTGCCGAAAGATCGCGTGCGAGTGGTGCAGGCGGAAACGGGCGGGGGATTTGGCGGCAAGGAAGAATATCCGTCGATGATTGCCGGTCACGCGGCGCTTCTTGCGTGGAAATCGGGAAAGCCCGTGAAGATTATTTACGACCGCGCGGAAGACATGGTGGCGACGACGAAGCGGCATCCGTCGCGCACGAAGCATCGGACGGCCGTTACACGAGACGGAAAATTGGTGGCGATCGACATTGATTTCACGCTGGATGGCGGAGCGTATGAAACTTTGTCGCCGGTCGTACTTTCGCGCGGGACGATTCACGCTGCTGGACCGTACCGCTGCCCGAACGTGCGAATCCGCAGCCGGGCCGTCGCAACGAATGCGCCGCCGCACGGCGCGTTCCGCGGATTCGGTGCGCCGCAGAGCGTGTTCGCGCTCGAGAGGCATCTCGATCGCGTCGCGGAAGCTGTGGGACTCGCGCCGGATGAATTTCGGCGGCGGAATTTCATTCAGCAAGGCGAGACGATTGCTGTCGGACAGGTGATCCACGAAAAAGTGGATATGGACCGATTGATGGATCGCGCGTTTGAGTTGAGCGGCTATCACGAGAAGCGCAAACGATTCGCAAGCGGAAAATCCGGGGACAGATGATCCGGAAGGGAATTGGGTTCGCGTCGTTTTTTCACGGTGCAGGATTCACGGGCTCCGGTGAAGAGCACCTTGCATCCGAGGTTGCTGCTGAGGCGACTCGCGACGGCCGAGTGCGCGTGATGGCTGCGAGCACCGAAATGGGTCAGGGGACCAACACTATTTTCTCGCAGATTGCGGGCGAGGCCCTCGGCATCGACCAGGAGCAGATTGAAATCGTGCAGCCTGACACGGCGAACGTGCCGAACAGCGGGCCGACGGTCGCGTCGCGCACGTCGATGATTGTCGGCAAGTTGGTTGAAACTGCGGCGCTCGAGATTCGCGCGAAACTCGTAAATGGCGGTTATCTTCCAGCCGAGTACAACACCGCAGGAATTTGCCGAAGCGTGCCGCCGATATTTAGATCGAATCGGACCGTTAACGTCATTCGTGAAATACGAACATCCTCGCGATTTGTTCTGGGACGACGAACGTTACGAGGGGCACGCGTACGGTGCTTACGCTTGGGCTGTGTATGTGGCGGAGGTATCGGTTGATATGCGCACCGCCGAAGCGCGCGTGGATGATTTCGTCGCGGTGCAGGAAGTGGGCAAGGTGATTAATCCTGTTCTGGCTGCGGGCCAGATCGAGGGAGGCGTTGCACAGGGAATCGGCATGGCGCTTTATGAGAATGTCGTGTGGCAGGAAGGGCGCATGGTGAATGGGCAGATGACGAATTACATCATGCCGACGTCGATGGACGTTCCGCCGATTCGAGTTTTCTTCGAAGAAAATCCGTACGAGCGCGGGCCTGCGGGGGCGAAGGGAATTGGCGAGTTGCCGCTTGACGGTACCGCGCCGGCAATTGCTAACGCGATCGCGCATGCGACCGGTGCGAATATTACGCGCGTGCCGGTAACTCCGGAAGTTCTTAGCGAATTGCTTGAGGGCGTTCATGCCTGATCGCGCGAAAAAGATTCGCGTGCGATGCACGTTGAACGGGACTGCGGCGACGCTTGAAGCTTACCCGATGGCGCGGCTGCTCGACGTCTTGCGCGACGAAGCAGGCTTGACCGGCGTGAAAGAGGGTTGCGGAGAGGGTGAGTGTGGCGCGTGCAGCGTCGAACTGGACGGCGAGATCGTGAACAGTTGCCTGGTTCCGGCGCTGCAAGCGGAGGGCGCAACGATTCGGACGATCGAAGGCGTGGCGACCGGCGATCAGCTGCATGCGGTGCAACAGGCTTTCATTACTTACGGCGGTGCGCAGTGCGGCATCTGTACGCCGGGCATGGTGCTGGCTGCGGTGAATCTTCTGAAGCGCAAGCCTCATGCGACGGAAACAGAAATTCGCGCGGGACTTTCGGGGAACCTTTGCCGCTGCACCGGTTACACGAAGATATTCGCTGCGGTGATGGCGGCTTGCCGCGATATGGATCGCACAGTTGAGGGCTAGCCTTCCGTCGTTATGAGCTGGTGGCGCCGCGGAATCTCGATGCTGCGCTCGAAATGCTGGCGCGAGAGCCCGGCGTCTGGCGACCTTTTGCCGGTGGCACGGATTTGATGGTGTTGCTCGAAGCTGGAAAACTGCCGCATCGAAAATTCTTGAGCATTTGGAAATTCGCGGAGTTGCGCGGGATTGAAGTGACGTCTGAATCCTTGTCCATTGGTGCGCTTTCGACCTATACCGAGATTCAGCGAAACGAAATTTTGCAGCGCGAGTTTCCTCTGCTATGCCGCGCGGCGTCTGAAACCGGAAGCATCGCCACCCAGAATCGCGGAACGCTTGGCGGAAATATCGCCAATGCGTCGCCGGCCGCGGATTCACCGCCGGCTCTAATGGTCTACGACGCTGAAATCGAGCTTATTTCTGCGAAAGGGGCTACGGCGGGTGGCGTACCGCGATTTTCACACGGGCTATAAGAAAATGCAGATGCGCGACGATGAGCTGATCTGGCGCATTCATCTGAATCGCACGTTGAGTCGACGCAAGGAATACTACCGGAAAGTGGGAACTCGAAAAGCGCAGGCGATCTCAAAAATATGCTTTGCGGCCGCTGCGAGCGCTGAGAAAGGCCGAATTAGCGACGTAAGGATTGCACTGGGCAGCGTAGCTCCCACGGTTCTGAGGGCTGCGGAGACGGAGAAAATCCTGAACGGCGAAAAGCTCTCCAGCGCTTTACTGAAAACAGCGCAAGAGATTCTGGGCCGCGAAATATCCCCAATCGATGATATGCGCTCCACGGCTGTGTATCGGCGATCGCGTGGCGCAGAACCTGCTCGGCGAGTTTTTTGAAGTGATGAGTAACTAGCCCGCATGCCAAATTCACCCAGCTCACCGGCCGACCTCACAGAAATACCGGACCTGATTGTTCGCGGACAGCGAGTGATAACTCCGGAAGGCGAGCGCGCGGCGGCGATTCACGTGCGGGGTGGCGTTATCTCCGCGATTACCGCGTTTGACGACTTACCGAAGGGCTCCGTCGTGCACGAGGCCCACGACTTCGTCGTGATGCCGGGAATCGTCGACACGCACGTTCATATCAACGAGCCGGGCCGCACGGAGTGGGAAGGTTTTTCGACGGCGACGCGCGCAGCGGCGGCAGGCGGAATCACCACGCTGATCGAAATGCCGCTCAACAGCATTCCTGCGACGACGACCGCGGCAGGATTCCGCGAAAAACTGGCAGCGGCAGCAGGAAAGCTTTGGGTGGACGTCGGTTTCTGGGGCGGTGTGGTTCCGGGAAATGACACCGAGCTTCGTCCACTGTGGGAAAGCGGCGTGTTTGGGTTCAAGTGCTTTCTCGTGCCGAGCGGCGTCGAGGAATTCGCGCATGTTACCGAGGCCGATCTTCGGTGCGCACTTCCGGAGTTGAGCTGAACTCAAAGCACCGTTACTCGTCCATGCAGAATTGCCGGGACCAATCGCAGAGGCCGAAAAGAAACTAACCAAAGCCGATCCGCGACGATATTCTGCGTGGCTTGCTTCCCGGCCTCGTGCGGCGGAAAACGAAGCCATCGAGCTTCTTGTGAAATTGGCGCGGGAACTCGGCGCTCGCATTCACGTCGTGCATTTATCGTCGTCGGACGCGATCGCGACGCTGCAGAAGGCGAAATCCGACGGCCAGCGCAGTCACGGTTGAGACTTGTCCTCATTACCTGACTTTCGATGCCGAGGACGTAGGTGACGGCAGAACGGAATTCAAATGTGCGCCGCCGATTCGCGAAAAAGATAATCGCGAAAAACTCTGGGCGGCGCTTGGTGATGGCACGATCGATTTCATCGCGACCGATCATTCGCCATGTCCTCCTGCGATGAAGTTGCTCGAAACGGGCGATTTCCTGCGTGCGTGGGGCGGAATCGCGTCGCTCGAGCTGAGTCTGCCGGCGGTCTGGACGGAGGCCTCGTCGCGAGGCTATGCTTTGCCGCGGCTCGCGGAGTGGCTGTGCAGCGGTCCTGCGCGTCTGGCGGGACTCGAGCGGAAAGGAAGAATCGCGGTGGGCTACGACGCCGATTTTGTGATCTGGAATCCGGATGGCAGGTTCTCCGTCGACCCTGCAAAGCTTCACCAGCGAAACAAAATCACCCCGTATGCAGGCCGAGAGCTCTCAGGTGTTGTCGAGACGACGTTTCTTCGCGGGCGAAAGATTTTCGACAAGGGCGAGTTGTCTCACAGCCCGCTAGGCCAGATCCTTCGGCGAGGCAGTGCGTGAACAAGTGCGTGAACAAATTGGATAGTTTCGTTGACCTGGCTTCAGAACGGCTCGGTGGCCGTGTGCTCGAAGCGAATGACGAATTTTTTGCGCCCAAAGAAAATTTACTGAAGCCGCCAAAGCCGATTTTCATCGAAGGCAAATATACCGACCGCGGCAAATGGATGGATGGCTGGGAGACGCGGCGGCGTCGAACACCCGGCTATGACTGGTGCATCATCCGATTAGGCCTGCCGGGAGTGATTCGCGGCATTGTGGTGGACACAAGCTTCTTCACGGGAAACTTTCCTTCGCACTTTTCGCTGGAAGCCTGCGACCTGGGAAGCCGTCCGTACCGCGGCGAAAAGGCGCTTTCAAAATCTGACGGCACAAACTGGATCGAAATCGTGCCGAAGACGCTCGCTCGAAGGCGACTCGCAAAATCAATTCGCCGTTGAAAATTCCAGCCGTTTCACGCACCTCCGCTTGAAAATTTATCCGGACGGTGGCGTAGCGCGGCTTCGCGCTTTATGGCGAGGTGGTACCGGACAGCAAATTATCCAAGCGCCCGGAAACTGATCTTGCCGCGGTGGAAAGCGGCGGAAGAGTGCTCGCATCCAGCGATCAATTCTACAGCGAGCCGCTGAATCTTCTGATGCCGGGGCGCGGCAAAGACATGAGCGACGGCTGGGAGACACGCCGCAGACGAGGGCCCGGACACGATTGGATAATCGTCGAAGCTTGGACTGCCGGGGAACATCAGACGCATCGAGGTGGATACGGCTTATTTCAAAGGAAACTTTCCCGAAAGCTGTTCGCTCGAAGCCTGTTTCGTCGCTCCAAAAGAAAACAAGGACGCCAGTTTGGAATCCGCCGACTGGAAGGAAGTGCTGCCTCGGATGCTACTCCGAGCCAACAGGCGTCACTTCTTTCGAAAGTTGCAGAAAGTCGGCGCGGTTTCGCATGTCCGATTCAATATTTATCCCGATGGAGGGGTTAGCCGCCTCCGCATTTTCGGCGAGCCTGTGAACCCTGAAGATCAGTTAAAAGGCCTCGAGCGAATCAATCAGTTGCCGCCCGAGCAGGCGCGCAAAGCGCTACTCGATTGCTGTGGTTCAATCGCCTGGGCCGACCAGATGATTTCGAAGCGGCCTTTTGCGGAAGACGCAAAACTTTTTGCGAGCGCCGATGAAATCTGGACGCGCCTCGACCCGAAGGAATGGCTCCGCGCGATCCGGCACCATCCGCCGATCGGCAGCAGGCGCGGCAATTCGAAGCAGTCTGGAACCGCGCGTGAGTGGTCGGCACGCGAGCAGTCTGTGGCACAAACTTCGTCCGCTGAGACACTGGCCGTTCTCGACGCCGCCAACCAAGCCTACCGAGCGACATTCGGGTATGTATTCTTAATCTGTGCAACCGGGAAAAGCGGCGACGAAATCCTGCAATCGCTTCGTCAACGCCTGGCAAATGATCCTGAAACAGAATTGCGCGTAGCCGCTGACGAAATGCGAAAGATCATGCGGCTGCGCTTGGAGAAGCTACTCAACTCATGAGCGACATCACGACGCATGTGCTCGATGTTTCGATCGGCTGGCCCGCGGCAGGCGTCCCTGTCATCCTGGAAATTCAAAAGGCGGCCGACTGGAAAGAACTGTCCCGCGGCGCCACGGATTCGGATGGCCGGCTCCGGCATCTTCTCGCGCCCGGATCGCTCGTGAAAGGAACATACCGGCTGACTTTTGAAACGGAGCCCTATTTCAAATCGCGCAAGGTCGAGGGATTTTATCCGCTAATCGCGATCGTATTCCAAGTTCGAAACGCGAAAGAGCACCACCATATTCCCCTGCTGCTGAGTCCCTTCGGATATTCCACGTATCGCGGGAGCTGACGGATGGCCATCAAGCTGGGCGCAAACAACTACGGTAAGTCCGGCGTTCGGCTGCTCCGCGTAGTAAAGCAGCAGGGCCGGCACGATATTAAGGAACTGACTATTCGCCTCCGCTTTGAAGGCGAATTCGAGACGGCACATACGAAAGGCGACAATCAGAAAATTCTGCCGACAGACACGATGAAGAATACGGTGTACGTTCTCGCGAGGCAGTACCCGGTGGAAGCCGTCGAGGAATTTGCGCTGCATCTCATCGAGCACTTTCTTACCTACAATCCCCAGGTATCGCGTGTTCGAATCGAAGCGAGTGAAAGCCTCTGGGAACGGCTTACTATCAGCGGAAAACCACACTCTTCCGCCTTCACCCGCGCCGGAGACGAGAAACGCACTGCCTCGCTGATTGGCACTCGAGAGGGAACCACTATTCGCGCGGGCATCGACGATTTGATCGTATTGAAGACCACCAAGTCCGCATTCGAAGGATTTCTCCGCGACCCCTACACGACGCTCAAGGAGGATCGCGATCGCATTCTATCGACGGTGATTCACGCGGACTGGCTTTATGAAGGCGGCGATATCGAATTCAGCCCTATCTGGCACGGCGTGCGTCAGACGATGCTCGAAACCTTCGCCGAACACGACAGTCACTCACTTCAACATACGCTGTACGCGATGGGCGAAGCGGTGCTCAACAGCTTCGATCGCATCCGCGAAATTTATCTCTCGCTTCCGAACAAGCATTTCACCCCGGTGAATCTTGCGCCCTTTGGAATGGACAATTCCGGCGAAGTGTTTCTGCCTACCGATGAGCCTCACGGGCTGATCGAAGCGACTCTGCGTAAGGAATGATCCGCGAAAGCTGCACGGCAATCTTGAGCCAGCTAGCGCATCGATAGGACCTCTCCGCGAACTCATCTCTTCGCCACTCGATCTTCTCCAGCGTAAACCACAAATCGGGTTGCCGCGCAGAAATCCGATGAGGGTCAGTCGAAGCTCGCGTGCAAGCTGAACCGCAAGGCTTGACGGCGCAGACACGGACGCCACCACCGGAATCCCAGCGACGATTGCCTTCTGAATAATTTCGAATCCTCCGCGCCCGCTAACAAGCAAAATGCAATCGCTCAACGGAACGCGGTCGTTCAGCAAAGCCCACCCAATCACCTTATCCACTGCGTTGTGACGCCCAATATCCTCGCGAACGATCAATAAAGTCCCCGCGAGCATCGAATAGCGCCGCGGCGTGCAGCCCGCCTGTACGTTCAAACACGTCCTGTTCAGAACGCAGCGCATCAGGCAGGCTCACGATCAGCTTGGGTTCGACGCGAAAATCCGGATTGGGAGTTCGCAGCAGTCGCGACCTCACAGCATCAATCGAAGCCTTCCCGCAGATACCGCAGCTCGAAGCCGCAAAGAAGTGGCGCCGCAGCTTGTCGAAATCCGGCAGAGCTTCCGCAGCCACCTCAGCCCGCACAACATTTCCGCGCTTCCCATCGTCATCGTTTGTTGCATTCTCGAGCGCGACGATCTGCTCGCGCCGCTGTACGAGACCTTCGGTAAATAAAAAGCCTGCGGCAAGCTCCAGGTCGTGTCCCGGCGTTCGCATTGTGACGCTAAGCGGATTTTCGCCGATCCGAATTTCGAGCGGCTCTTCAGCGGCCAGATAATCGTCTTTTCGAGTTGCGGCGCCGTCATTCCATTCCGTAACCTGCGTAAGATCGACGCTACGAGATGTTCGAGCCATCAACGCTCCCGACTTTGCACTCCGGTTTAGAGAAAGAGAATAGCGCCGAATGCGCTGCGGAACGCACCTAAAACGGGACTGGCCCGTCCCGAGGGATTCGGGGCGAGCCAGTTGGGCGTGCTTGGTATGGGGTAATGCGGGCACTCAATAGATAAACGTTCGTTGTTAGCTGCGCATAAATGAAGTATGAAAAGTGAAATACGAAAATGCTGTGTCAAGCCTGTGTCCAACCAAAACTTCTTCGCTGGGATCAACTCAAATCGAACAGGTCGCTTGCCGCAATCCACAGCCGCTATAGCCAAACTCTCCTGCCAGGGGTAGTATCGGAGTTTCGTTCAACTCTAGAAATGGTATTCGATGGCACAGACGATAACCCTGCCCGTTCCCGTATTGGCTAAAAACGACGCTTTAGAGAAGTGGATGGAACGCGTCCTGAAGCGCGGACAGAAGCTTCGCAAGACCTGGGACGTCGCCGACGTCCATGATTTTCGCGTAGCCCTCCGAAGATCGCGGACGATGGCCGACGCGCTTTCCGACACCAATCCAAGCCCTGGCTGGAACAAGGTCAAGCGAAATTCCAAGAAGGTCTTCCATAGTCTCGGCGAACTGCGGGACGTTCAGGTGGAGCAAGATTGGGTGAAGAAGCTTCTCCCCGGCCCGAGCGACGCGAGGACGGAACTGCTGAAGCGATTGCGAACCCTGGAAAGCGCGCGTTTGCGGGAAGCGGAGAAAGAGCTTGATCATTTTGACCGCAAAGAATGGCGGAAATTATCGCGAAAGTTGCGCAGCAAGGCCGATATGTTTCCGATCGGGAGCGTCGTCTTTCAGCGCCTTGCTTTGATGAAGTTGAACGACGCGGTTGCGCTTTACCATCAGGCGAGAAAACGGAAGAGTGGCGTTGCCTGGCACCGTGTTCGCATCGCTATCAAGCGCTTTCGGTATGTCGTCGAGAACTTCCTGCCTCAGCACTACGAAGCCTGGGCCAGAGATTTAAAGGAAACCCAGGACCTGTTGGGAGAGATTCACGATCTTGATCTTCTTCGGACCTACATTCGCCGTCATTCCCGCGAACTCGAGCCGCAACAGACAGTGGCTTCGTGGCTGGAGCGAATCCAGTCGGCTCGCGCGGAGCGCCTCGAAAAGTTCCTCGCCAAGACAAACGGGAAAGAGTCGCTCTGGCTCGATTGGCGCTCTGGGTTGCAGGGAGGAACCACGCTGCTTCCCGTTCTCACCCGTGAGGCAAGAACTGCTTACTCGGCCAGTTGACGCAAGGTCCGGGCCGTCACCAGCCATAGAAGTTCCCAATGCCCTTGGGAAGCGCGCTCAAAACAGGCAACTCCCGCTTTCTTCATAGACGTGAAAACGCCGCGCGCTCCGGCCAGTTGCGAAATCATGGTATCGAGGTGTGGCGCGTGCCCGAAACAGATTGCTTCCTTCGCTTTCAGTCGCGACAGTTCCTTCAGAAATTCTGCCGGGTCTGCGGCAGGTTTCAGATGCTCGCTGGAGCGAATCTTGCTCGGAGGAAAGCTAAGCGCCTCGGCGAAAATCTCAGCGGTCTGCACCGCGCGTATCAGAGGACTCGTGATGAAAGGGTCGGGCTTGATGTCAAACTTTGCCAGGCCGAGCGCCGCCAGCCGAGTCTTCTTTATTCCCCTCGCGGTTAATGGCCTTTCCGGATCAGGTGGGCTGTTCGGGTCGCTGCGGTCCACCGCAATTCCATGGCGCACGATGTAGAGGATCATGTCTTATCTTACGCCACCTTTTCCTTTTCTTTCCGCGGCTCACGCCGAAACTCAGGCTTCAAGTGAAACTCCTTTTCGAAAAGATCAGCTTTTCGCTCCAAGCCAAGGACATCCAGTCGGGTACCTTCCGCCGTGCGAACGTTGAAGATCGCCTTGCGACCGGCGATTTGAACGTCGACGGCTGCGACGTGTTGCTCATGCTCCGATTCGAGTTTTTCTGCGATGCGCAGCAGAGCGGTGAGAAGCCGCGCCTCTCTCCGTCCGCTGGCCATCCAGCGCGGCATAGGACGCGTGTTCGAGCTCGGGCTCGGATTTTGAATTATGGTATCGAATGAGCGCCGCCACCATGTCGCATCGCCAACCACGCAGGCCTGGGATCTCGCCGTTGCGGATTAAGTATTCGCCGTGCCGGTGATGCGATTTGTGGCTGATGGCGTCGCCCACATCATGAAGCAAAGCCGCGATTTCCAGCACGAGCCGCAAGTCTGCTCCCATTTCGTGCAGCGGGCGAAGCTGATCAAATAGTGAAAGCGCGAGTCGAACCACCTGATCGGCATGTTGTTCGTTGTAATTGAAACGCCGCCCAAACCATCGAGCGCCGGTAAGAAGCTCTTCCGCGCGATCCTTTTCTTCCTCCGACGAAAGGCAGGCCGAATACTGTGCCGCGACCAGGTCGAGCAGTATGCCTTCTCGCACGCCCACGCCAGGGACAAGCATCGTCCGAATGTCGAGCCACTTCGCGAGCGTCGTAATGATAATAGCCGCTATTCCCATCACTTCCGCGCGATCTTCCCTCACTCGGAATACTTTCATTCGGCCGGGAATATCAAGGGACAGCAACCGCCAGGTCTGATCTTTGAGCAGCCGCACATTGATCGTCGGCGTCCTTCCCACGAACGGTCCTGAGGCCAGGCGAACAAGCGCTTCCGCGTTGCCTCCGCATGCGACAGCGATAGCTCGAGATAATTTTGGCGGTGTGGGCATCGCGCTCCGCAGCAGCGCCAGCGTGTGAAGCCGCAGCCGGTGCGCATGGTCCTCATCGATTGCGCCCTGGATCGAATAGGTCTCCATCAATCGGATTGTCCCCAGAGGCAGCGCGATTCGGTGTTCGAGCAGCCCACGCTGAAAGAAATTCAGCTCCAGGCTGCCTCCGCCCAAATCAAAAATCAGTCGAGGCTGAATTTGATCCCCCAGCGTCCGGAATACGGCCGAACAAACAAGGCGCGCTTCCTCCTCGCTGCTGATCACTTCCAGTTCAATTCCGGTCTTTCGGCGAATTCGCTCCATCAAAGTGCGATAGTTGCGAGCTTCGCGCGCAGCGGCGGTCGCAACCGCGCGGTAAGCGCTCACGTGATGCTGGTCCATCCTCTCGCGGAATCCTTCAAAAGTGCGCGTGGCGCGCGCAATCGTCTTCGGATCCAGAAGACGGCGAGTGAACGCATTGTGGCCCAGCCGTACCGCAGCGCGTTCGTTGTCGAGAACTTGGATATGTTCGGGTGAGGTCGCCCTCGCGATTACGAGGCGAATCGCGTTTGAGCCTGCGTCAATCGCCGCTAGCTGGACGGGGGCAGCCAATTTTCAGCGCCAGAGGTGCGCAAGTGCGTGTGAGGGTTTGTAGTGCGTGCTGCGAATTCCCAGCGCCGATGCGATTCGCTTGCGCAGCACCCGGTTCACTTCGGAGACGCTTTCTTCGCCGTCTATTTCAATAAAGCCGTGCCGCTGCGAGAGATAGTCAAATTCCCGCCTGATCAGCGATTGATAGCGGATAAATGATTGGAACAGATCATTCGAGAGCGACATATCGCGACCCGACTCCCAGTAGCTGATTGTCTGCGATTTCTTGAACTCGCGATCGAACGCAATCTCCGGTTTCACGTTGAGCCAGAAGGTAAGGTCGGGCCGTAGCGCCATTTCGTAAATTCCGTGCAGGTAATCGCGCCCGATTCCTCGCACCGCGGACCGCGCGATCAGCGTGTAAATATATCGGTCGGCCAGGACGATCAAGCCCGATCGCAGCGCCGGAAGAATCCGCCGTTCCAGCTGATCGAAGAAATCGGTGCTGTACATCAACGCCAACGTCATCGGCGTAACCGAATTCTCTGCGAGCAGCGTATCGATGTCATCCGCAACTAAAAATGACCGGCGCAGGCCCATCGTCTGCACCGCAAATCCTTCCGATTCGAGCCATTCCGTCAGCAGCGAAATTTGCGTCGAACGCCCCGAGCCGTCCGTCCCTTCGAGAACGAATAGAGTCCCGCTCAATTCCTCGAGCTTCACCCCCGGAAGCGGAACGCCGTAGAAACGCGAGGGGATTTCACCCTTACCGTTCGTTTTCTTGCGTTTTTCGCTTTGCCGGACGGTTCCCGTTTTTAGCGTTCACCGAGGCCATTTTGTTTTGTGAGTCCACCCTATTTCTTTGGCGCGAACTGAGAGAGTTCCACTTTATCGCTCAGAACTTGTCTCATAAGCTTTTGCAGTTTGTTCACCTGGACGGTTCCGTCCATCAGGACGAAATGATCCGAATCCACCATGGAGTCGTAGTTCGAGAGAATTCGCTCCTGAAAAATTCGGAAGCTCTCCGCGCGATCCAGCGAAATTCCCAGGTCCATCCCTGCCTCGTAATATTTCAATTTCGGCCGGCCCGCCACAATGCGATTCACCGCCACGTCGAGCGGTGCTCGAAAATAAAATGTGATATCCGGGATGGGCGCAAAACTGTACAGATTCCGCAGCCAGTGAGGTGAGCAACCCCGCGCCGCGTCACGGGCGAAAGCCGTATAAATGTATCGGTCGGCAAGCACCAAATAACCGCCATGCAGTAGAGGCAAAATCTGGCGTTCACAGCTGTCAGCAAAATCCGCCGCGTGAAGCAGCGAAAATGTGGTGGGAGTGAGCAGCCGGCGCTGTTTTCCCCGCCGGGTGGCGGACTTCACGAGAGGCGACGAATTCCATTCCGTGAAGTGAATCCGGTAGCCGCCGATCTCGAGCCAGCGCTTCAACAGATAGAGCTGAGTGCTTTTCCCGATCCGTCGATTCCTTCCACAACGACAAGGGCGCCGGGATACTGCCTTTTTGGGGCAGGAGGTTTGATGGATGATGTACGAGTCGTAGTCGAAGTTTCGAGTAAAACCGTTGCCATAAGGGGCGCGCCTGATGAGAAACTTATCATACTTCGGAACTGTGAATGCTGAGTCAAAAAAATGTTACAACCTGAGGGCGCCGAAAATGGATGGAACCGGAAGTAAATATCAAGCCACGGCGTGCCGCGCCATCAATCAAGGTATTCTTTAGATTCCGGTCTCAAGCCAGCACACCGAAGTTAGCGAGAGGAAGGCCGATGGCAACAAATTTCAGCAAAGAACTCATAGTCACGCCGGGGAAAAAGCACGTGAGGCTTTCGAAGTGGGATCCCGACGACACGCTCGGATGGGATAAGGATCACAAAACGAAGGCCAATCTCGAAAAATGCGCCAAACGGCTGGATGAACTGCAATATCTGATGTACGCCGAGAGGAAGCATGCCCTTCTGATCGTTCTGCAAGGGCTGGATGCGGCCGGAAAAGACGGCACGATCCGCCACGTAATGGACGGTGTGAATCCACAGGGTTGCCGCGTTACATCGTTCAAACAACCGTCAGCCGAAGAACGCTCGCATGATTTTCTCTGGCGCATCCACAAAGCGGTGCCTTGTATTGGCGATATTGGCATCTTCAACCGCTCCCAGTATGAAGATGTGCTTATCGTGCGCGTTCACGATCTGGTGCCTAAGTCCGAATGGTCCAAGCGTTACGATGAAATCAACGATTTCGAGAAAATGCTGACCCAGAATCACGTCCGGATCTTGAAATTCTTCCTGCACATCAGCAAAGAAGAGCAAAAGAAGACGATTCCAGGAACGCATCGACGATCCGGACAAGCGCTGGAAGATCTCCCAGGACGATTTCAAGGAACGACAATTCTGGGACGATTACACGACAGCTTACGAGGACACCCTGCGCCGATGCAGCACCGACGAAGCACCCTGGTTCGTGATCCCGTCGAACAAGAAATGGTTTCGAAATCTTGCCGTCTCCCACATCATCACGGAAACCCTGGAAAGCATGAAAATGAAGTTTCCGCCGCCGACTGTGGATGTCAAGAAGCTGAAGTGGAAATAACCATCGCGCTCTTGCAATTATTCGCAGTTATGAATACGCTCGGCACGTCTCACCTTTGAGTAACCCTTGATTCCACTTTGGCCGATAGTGAAGGCAGTCGCTGGCTGAACCATGCAAGAACACGCGAGCGCCGTCGAATCGAGAATCATGCAATGAGTGACGCCGTCTTTCCTCGAAGTTTCCTGAAGACGTATCCTCAGGCCGTCCGCGGCGAAGGATGTTTTATCTTCACCGCCGGAGGCCAGCGCTATCTGGACGCCTCCGGCGGAGCTGCGGTCGTGACGATCGGCCACGGCGTTCCTGAGATCGGCCGGGCGATGGCGGAACAGGCCACTCAACTCGCCTACGCTCATTCCTCGCAATTCCACACTGAACCTGCGGAGAAACTCGCCCGTCGCCTGCTTGCTCTGGCGCCGAGCGGAATGCGCGATAAGGGACGCGTCTATTTCACTTCGGGTGGCTCCGAAGCCACTGAGACCGCCTTAAAACTAGCTCGACAGTATTGGATCGAGCGTGGCGAGAAGAAACGCTACCGCGTCATATCACGCTCCCAGAGCTACCATGGCGCGTCGCTCGGCGCGCTCTCCGTGTCAGGCAATGTTCGCCGCCGCGAGCCGTTCGCTCCCATGTTGCAGGAATGGGGACACATTGCCCCTTGCTTCTGTTACCGCTGCCCGCTCGGACTCGAATATCCGTCATGCAATGTAGACTGCGCTGATGAACTAGACCGTTTACTCGAACGCGAAGGATCACAGGATGTCGCTGCCTTCATCTTTGAGCCGGTCGTGGGAGCCACGCTCGGCGCAGTCGCGCCACCCGACGGGTATGTCCAACGCATCGCGGAAATCTGCCGGCGCCACAATATTCTCCTCATCGCCGACGAGGTAATGAGCGGTATGGGTCGCACCGGCAAGCCCTTTGCGGTCGACCATTGGAACGTTTCTCCGGACTTGATTCTGATCGGGAAGGGAATCGCGAGCGGTTACGCTCCTTTAGGCGCAGTCATTGTTGCCGCTGATGTTGCCGAAACGATTTCTCGCGGCTCCGGCACTTTCCTCCACGGCTTTACGTATAGCGGGCATCCTGTAGCTACTGCGGCCGGGAATGCGGTGCTTGACTATATCGAGCGCGAGCGTCTTTTTGAGCGCGTCGAACCGGCCGGGCGCGAACTTCGCGCGGCGCTCGAAAACCTTCGGCAATACTCGGTCGTGGGAGACGTGCGGGGCAAAGGCCTGCTCCTCGCCATCGAAATCGTTCGCGACACGAAGACGCGCGAACCTTTTCCAGCCGACGCGCACATGGCCGCGCGAATTCAGGAGGACGCGCTCGAAGCGGGCGTCATGACGTATCCGATGCAGGGTTGCGTCGATGGCGTGCGCGGCGACCACATCCTCATTGCTCCTCCGTACACGATCACGTCCGCGATGATACAGATGCTCGCAGCCGCGCTCGACCGCGCCCTCGCCGACCTTGAAAGGACGCATCTCGCTGGGATGGGAGGCACATCTGCGCTTGTCTGACCGGCCCTTCCGGTGGCTGCTATGGCTGGCTTCGATTTTCGTCCTCTCGGTGGCCATGTTGCTGCAGCGGAAGATCTCGCACCGATGACCGGGTTTTCATCAGCGGGCCGCGGAACGGGAGAATGCCACCGAACTGCGTTACCGGGCCGGCGTTTCCACGGACCAAATCTCTAAATTTCACCGCTACCTCACTTCGGAGCCGCATCCAGCCGGATCGCCACGGAACAATCAATTGGCGCAATGGATCGCGGAGCAGTGGCGACAGCAAGGGCTCGAAGATGTGACGATTCACCAGTACGATGTGCTGAACTCCTCTCCTCGAGACGTCTCTCTCGAGATGATTGCGCCCAAAACGTACCGCGCGGTGCTTCGAGAGGCCCCTTATGAAGTGGATCCCGATACAAAGAACCCAGATGTTTCCGGCGCATACCTGGGCTATTCGGCTTCGGGTGATGTAACCGCCCCGCTCGTCTATGCGCACAGTGGAAATCCCGAGGACTACGCCTACCTCCGCAAACACGGGATCGATGTGCGAGGGAAAATCGCGCTCGTGCGATATTCCAATCCGTACAGCTACCGTGGCTTCAAGGCGCTCACTGCGGAACGCCTCGGTGTTGCCGCTCTTCTGATCTATTCCGATCCCGCCGAGGACGGTTTCAAACGCGGGGCGGTATATCCGGACGGTCCGTGGGGCCCGGAAAGCCACATTCAGCGCGGCGCGATTACCTACGATTTTCTAGAACCCGGTGATCCCCTCACGCCTGGCTGGGCTTCCGTCCCTGGCGCGAAACGCATCGCTCCCGAACAGGCGGTCTCGCTTCCGAAGATCATGGCGGTGCCTCTGTCATGGCACGATGCTGAGCCGCTTCTCCAAAATCTCGACGGTGCGGTCGCGCCAGACGAATGGCAGGGCGGGCTTCCGCTCAAATATCGCCTGGGCGGAAAACGCGTGCGCGTCCACGTGAAAGTGGACATGAACACAAACATCGAGCCTTATTACGTTTCCGAAGCGCGCATTCGTGGCTCGGAATCGCCCGATGAATGGATAATCTTAGGGAATCATCGCGATGCCTGGGCATTCGGTGCCGTGGATCCTTCGAGCGGGACGGCCGCGATGCTGGAACTCACCCGCAGTCTAGGCCAGCTCCTGAAGCAGGGAATTCGGCCCAAGCGCACCTTGGTGATCTGCAGCTGGGATGGCGAGGAGTATGCGCTCACCGGCTCCACGGAATGGGGCGAGCAGTATGCCGACGAACTCAAGAAAAAAGCGGTCGCCTATCTCAATGTGGACGAGGCCACTTCAGGGAAAGACTTTCAGGGTGATGCCGTTGGCTCACTCGCGCCTCTTCTTGTCGAAGTTTCCCGAACCCTTCCTGCGCCTTCGGGCAAGATGCTATATGACGAGTGGAAAGCCTCTCGCCAATACGAGCTTCACGGTGCCGAACCCATTTCCGATTCGGAATTGGCAAACACGCGAATCGGCAGCGGATCGGATCACACGGTGTTCCTGAATTTTCTCGGCATTCCCACGGTGGGGCTCACGTTCGTCGGCCCCTACGGCGTCTATCACTCCATGTACGACGATTTCTACTGGATGAATCATTTTGGCGATCCCGGATATCGCTATCACGCGTTAATGGCCCAACTCTGGGGAGTGATGGCATTGCGCCTCGCGAACGCCGACATCCTGCCTTTTGATTTCGCTTCTTATGGAGCCAACATTCGAAAGTTCATTTCGAGCCTCGATGCAGCGACTCACCTGGGCGCAAAGATCGATCTGGTTCCGCTACAAGATCGCACTGCGGCGTTCGAAGCCGCCGGGCGCGAGCTCAACGAAAGCGTGTCGCGCGCGATTTCGCGTGGCCGTTTAAACGCCGTCGAAGCCAATCGTGTGAACGAAGAGCTGATGCAAGTGGAACGCAACTGGTGCAATCCCGCGGGAATCCCGGGCCGTCCATGGTGGAAGCACACTTTATATGGCGCTCGCTATACTTACGCTCATCTCGAACTGCCCGGACTCACGGAAGCTGCCGAGGCCGAGGATTGGGCCCGCGCAGCAGAACAGGCGAAAATATTGGAATCGGCGCTGATGAAGAATACAGAGTTGCTTCAGCACGTTGAAAAAGAGCTCCAATCCCTCGCCTTGGAAGACCAGCGATGAAGAATTTCATCCTTGCGAGTTCTTCTCGCTCTTGGTTGGCTCCGCTGTTATCTCGGCCGCCCAGGTCGCTCCGCGTGCTCGCGATCTCGGCATTCCATTTGAAGGAACGCCCGGCCCGCTGAATTCGATTACAGACGTCAAAGGGGTCGAGGTCGGCTACCAAACTCTGATTAGCGGCGAAGGAAAGCTTGCAAATCGGAGTCGGACCAGTTCGCACTGGAGTCACGGCAATTTTTCCCCGCGGAAAATCCGCGGTGGATCCGGTATTCGCAGGATGGTTCACTGAAAATGGCAATGGAGAGATGACTGGCACCACGTGGGTCGAGGAATCCGGCTTTCTTTACGGCCCCGTGATGATCACAAACACGCACAGCGTAGGAGTAGTACGGGACACGGTGATCGACTGGGAGCTGAAACACGGAACCCCGATTCCGCTCGAAGACTGGTGGTCGCTTCCGGTTGTGGCTGAGACTTGGGATGGCGACCTGAACGACATCAATGGCTTCCACGTAAAGCCGGAAGACGCAATCGCCGCTATGCAAGACGCACATTCGGGGCCCATTGCAGAGGGCAACGTGGGCGGCGGCACCGGAATGATCTGCTTCGAATTCAAGGGCGGAACAGGCACCTCGTCGCGCAAGCTCCCTGAAAACTTTGGCGGCTATACGGTTGGCGTACTCGTTCAATGTAATTTTGGCGCCCGCCATCTCCTTCGCATCGCTGGCGCCCCGGTGGGCTACGAGATTCCGCTTGATACCCATCGCCCTGACATTGGCTCGATCATCGTTATAGTGGCCACAGACGCTCCGCTGCTTCCTCATCAACTGAAGCGGATTGCGCGCCGCGTCACATTAGGCCTCGGGCGCCTCGGCAGCATTTCCGGCAATGGCTCCGGTGACATTTTCATCGCATTCTCAACGGCAAACGCCGGCGCTGGACTGGCCCAGAAGTCAGCGAATGTCCAAATGCTAGCCAACGACCAGATGGACTCCCTCTTTGAGGCCACTGTTCAGGCCACCGAGGAAGCTGTGGTGAACGCTATGATCGCCGCGAAGACGATGACGGGCATCAACGGCCACACGGTCGAAGCGTTGCCGCACGACCGGCTCCGCGAAGTCTTGAAGAAGTACAACCGTCTCACTGTAAAATGATTTCAGCCCGCCCTTCGGCTATTAGCGTCCTAAAAGGAGACTGGCACATGCGAAATTTCCTCTCGGGAGTCATCGTCACAATCCTCGTCATCTTCCTCGGCGGCTATCTGTACGTGAAGCAGGGTTACATGGATTTTTCGGCCGATCAAAGCCCCTCTTCGGCGGAAACGCATTTCGCAATGGCCGCAGTGGACGCATCCACGGATCGTCACGCTGGAAATCAAAAAAATCCGCTTACAAGCTACCGATGAGAACGTCGTAGCAGGCACCAGTTCTCTACCGGAATCATTGCGCCGGCTGCCACGGTACGCCTTCGAATCCCGAAAGCCAGTTTGGACATTCTTTCAATCCGCCCGTCCCTCAATTTTTCAAAGAAGGCTCCGACATGGCCGATAACCAAACCTTCTACATCATCCAGCACGGCATTCGATGGTCGGGCATGCCCGCATGGAGCAAGACCCTGAGCGAAAATCAAACATGGCAGCTCGTCACGTTCCTGAGCCATCTCAAAAGTTGCCGCCCGCTGCCCAGAAAGAGCTCGCACCGGCGGAGTCTTCCGCGCCAGCGTCGACGACTCGCTGACCTGCTGCTTCGGAGAAAATCGACGCGCTGTGCCGCGCCCACTCCTGCTAGAATTTGACTTCACTCCAGAGGTTGCGTTACGGTCTGGTGTTCAGCGAATCGGGTTATGAAAGCCGTATTTCGCGCGAATTAGCGGTCTCAAAAATACGCAAGTAGTGCGGGAGGGCAAGATCGATGTCTGATGCTGTGGCGGATAAAGTGATTGCAACGCTGGCTTCCGTGAAGCGGATTCCGGCGGACAAGATCACTCTCGATACCAATTTGCAGGACCTCGGCATCGATTCACTCGACGTATTTACGCTGCTCTTCGAACTCGAAAACGCTTTCAAAATCTCCATTCCTGATGACGACGTCCGCTCCATCCGCAGCGTCAACGACGTCGTCGAGGGCGTCAAGAAGCTTCTTGCCGCCGCTCCCCCGGACACTTCCATGGGCTCGGCCACACCGGCGGCCTGACGGATGGCACCGCGCCGAGTGGTCGTCACCGGACTGGGAATCATCTCTCCTCTAGGACTTAATCTCGCCGATAACTGGAAAGCGCTGAGCGAAGGCCGCCCGGGCATCGGG
Source organism: uncultured Acidobacteriota bacterium (assembly GCA_963767205.1). Taxonomy (GTDB): domain Bacteria; phylum Acidobacteriota; class Terriglobia; order Acidiferrales; family UBA7541; genus Palsa-295. The sequence continues at coordinate 622,914 of CAVYDF010000007.1, read as the reverse complement.
CCGATCGAATCGGTGGATGTCTCGCGCATTCCGATGAAGCTTCTCAACGCAGCGCAAGTGCGCGGCTTCCATGCGGAGAAACATTTCGAGTCCGGCCGCGAAGCGTACCTCGACCGTTTCGCACAATTTTCTGTGGTGGCGGCGCGCGAAGCGCTGCGTGATTCCGGCCTCGAATTGAACGCTACTCTTCGCGAAAACGGCGCTGTCGTCTGCGGCACAGCGGTGGGCGGTCAATCAGCCATCGAGGTCGGATTCGAAGATCTTTACGTCTCCGGCCGCGGCCGCGTGCATCCCCTCACGATCCCCAAGACTATGGCGAACGCTGGCGCGAGCCAGATTTCGATGGATTTAGGGTTTACAGGCCCGACCTACACGGTTGCAACCGCGTGTTCATCAGCCAATCACGCAATCGGCCAAGCCTTCCGCCTCGTTCGCGACGGCGAAGCGGAGATGGCAGTCACGGGCGGCAGCGAAGCGCCCTTCGTAATCGGAATGCTCAAAGCCTGGGAAGCGATGCGCGTGATCGCGCCAGATACCTGCCGGCCGTTCAGCAAGGATCGCAAAGGCATGATCCTGGGTGAAGGCGGCGCGATGATGATTCTCGAGCCGCTCGAAGCTGCAAAAGCGCGCGGGGCGAGAATCTACTGCGAAATTTGCGGCCTGGGCATGAGTTCGGACGCGCACCACTTGACGCAACCGCTCGTGGAAGGCCCCTCGCGTGCCATGCGCGGCGCTCTCAAAGATGCCGGTATGTCGCCGGAAGAAGTCGGCTACATCAACGCTCACGGCACCGGCACACCCGGCAACGATCCGGTGGAAAGCCAGGCAATTCGCGCGGTGTTCGGCGCCCATGCGGATAAGCTCGCCGTGAGTTCGACGAAATCTATGCACGGCCACGCGCTCGGCGCAGCCGGCGCTCTCGAAGCGATTGCCACAATACTGGCCCTGTATCACGGCATCCTGCCGCCCACCGCGAATTACAATGAACGCGATCCCGAGTGCGACCTTGATTACATTCCCAATCAAGCTCGCGCGCAGAAAGTGGGCGCGGCCTTGTCAAATTCATTTGCCTTCGGCGGCCTGAACGCCGTAATCGCCTTCCGTTCAATTCCGAAATAAGCCGCGTCCGCTCCGACGCGCTCAGCAAACATTCCGTCGAGCACCTGCGGTATCATCCCGCGACGCCGCGTTCGGCCTCCATATGAATGCGTGCATCAAGCTTGTATCCGGGAGGGCAGTGTGCCGAATCAGAATCCACAGGAAGAAAGGGCGGAGGTCGATCTCTCCGAAAAGGTTTTCACGAATTCGCCCAACATGCTGGTGTTATGCCTGACCGTAATCGGGCTAATCAAAATCTATACGCGGTTTGAGAAAATCACCACGCTCGCCGACAACTTTCTTGCGTTTATTTGCGTCGGCTATTTTCTTGCAACGGTCTGCGCCTATTTGGCTCTGCGAAGCCAGCAACGATCGAAAAGATTGAAGCTCGCCAAAACGGCTGATCTGCTCTTTTTGGTGTCGTCTATGTTGCACGGGTGCGGTAGCGTTGTTTATGACTTTTGCGCTGGAAGGCTAGATTACAAGACGAGGCAGCGAACAGCATCCCGGTTCGTCTCGTCAGGCGCCCGTTACAGGTAGGGATGGAGAATCGGCAGCAACAAGCTCCAAGGTTGCGGCGTGCCCGTCCAGCCGCGCGCAAGCTCATCGGAAAGCGTCAAAGCAATCATGATAGCGAGCCAGAAGAATCCGGCAGCGATCACAAGCCGCGTTAACCCCGGGCTATATTTCACATGCATAAAGAAAAGCACAACGAGCAACATCTTGACGACCGCGATCGCAAGCGCTGCCACCGTGTTCCAGTCGATCACGTGAGTCTTGCCGATCGCTGTTTGGCCCAGGTCAATATACGCAACTTTCGTGGTAAGCGCGGTGAGGATCAGCAGCGAAACAAAAACTGCCACGTAATTCTTCACCGGCACGATGTGCTCGGACATTAGTGCCCGCCTCCGTAGCGCCCGCCAATCAAATAAAGCAGCGGAAAAAGAAATATCCAGACGATGTCCACGAAGTGCCAGTAAAGCCCGCTCACTTCAAGCGGCGCATAATATTCGGAATTGAAACGCCCGCGATATGCCATCACCGTCAGCGTCGTCAGGATGCCGAGGCCGATAAACATATGCAGCGCGTGCAGCCCGGTCATAAAAAAGTAGAAGCAGAAAAATAGCTGCACCCCCGGCGCGTGTGGGCCGCTGTACGTGAAATGCAAGCCGGGAACCAGCCCTTCGGTCCAATCGTGAGTCCATTCGAAGTTGAATTTGATAAATAGAAATGCCGCGCCGAGCAGCATCGTCAGGACCAGAAACGTGATAATCGTGGACTTGCTCTTGCCCGTCTGCGCCGCGCTGATGGCCAGCGCCATCGTCAAGCTGCTGCAGATCAGCACAGCCGTGTTGGTGGCTCCGAAAGCGACATCGAGGAAATGGCTGCCCTGAATGAACGCTTCCAGATGCAGCGCGCGATAGACGATGTACGCCATGAAAACGCCGCCGAAGAACATGATTTCGGTGGCCAGGAAAATCCACATTCCGAGGTTTCCGGCATCATGCTGCTGCTCCTTGGTCTCGAACTGATGCACCAAGGCCGGCGAGTGAGCCGCGGTATGGGCCATATCAGCCAAGAGTTTGCCTCGCGCCTGTGTAGTTGTAGGCTTCTTCGGTTACCACGGGAATTTCCTCGAAATTTTCTGTGGGCGGCGGGGAAGGCACTTCCCACTCGAGCCCTCGCGCGCCCCACGGATTAGGTCCGGCTGCCGGTCCATACCGCATCGACCAGATCAGATAGATAAGTGGAATCAAATAGCCGATGCCCAAAATCGAAGCGCCGGCTGAGGACATTACGTTGAGCACCTGAAATTCCTGCGGGTACACAGCGTAACGCCGCGGCATGCCCAGGTAACCCAGCATGAATTGCGGGAAGAAGGTCAGGTTGAAGCCGACGAACACTACCAGGGCCGCAAATCGCGCCCAAGCGTCCGGGTAGAGCCTCCCCGTGATCTTCGGCCACCAGAAATGAATTCCGCCAAGGTATCCCATCACGGCGCCGCCTACCATGATGTAGTGAAAGTGCGCGACGATGAAGTACGTGCCGTTCAAGTGCACGTCGGTGGCGAGCGAAGCCAGGAACAACCCGGTGAGCCCGCCCATCGTGAACAGGCCGATAAACCCGAGCGCGTACAGCATCGGCGCTTCATACGATATCGAACCTTTGTAAAGCGTTGAAGTCCAGTTGAACACTTTAATCGCGGAGGGAATCGCCACCAGGAAGCTGAGCACGGAAAAAATCAGGCCTGCATAGACTGACTGGCCTGTGACGAACATGTGATGGCCCCAGACCAGGAAGCTGATCACCGCAATCGCCATACTGGAAAAAGCGACGATGCTATAGCCGAAGATCCGCTTTTTTGAAAAGCAAGTTACCACTTCGCTGATCACGCCCATCGCCGGCAGAATCATGATGTACACAGCCGGATGGGAATAGAACCAGAACAAGTGCTGGAAAAGAATTGGATCGCCACCCACCGCCGGATCGAAGATGCCCACATGCAGCAGCCGCTCGAGCCCCAGCAGGAAAATCGTTATCGCGATTACCGGCGTGCCAAGAATGAAGATCACGCTCGTCGCGTACATCGCCCAGATGAAAAGCGGCAGGCGGAACCACGTCATTCCCGGCGCGCGCATCTTGTGGATCGTAACGATGAAGTTGAGTCCCGTAAGAATCGAAGAAAAGCCGGTAATGAAAACGCCGAGCGCTGTGGCAATCACGTGCGTCTGCGAGTACAAGCTGCTATAGGGCGCATAGAACGTCCAGCCCGTATCAACGCCGCCAGAAATGATGGCGTAGAGCGTGAAGATGGCGCCGACGATGTAGATATACCAGCTCAGCAGATTCAGTTTCGGAAACGCCAGGTCGCGCGCGCCGATCATCAGCGGCACAAGGAAATTCCCCAGCGTAGCCGGAATCGACGGCACCAAAAAGAAAAACACCATCACGATCCCATGAATCGAAAAGAGCTTGTTGTATGTCTCCGGCTGCACCAGCGCGCCCTGCGGCTCAATCAAATGAATGCGCATCAGAACGGCCGCCGTGCCGCCGACGAAAAACATAAAAGTAATCGAAGCCAGGTAAAGCAGCGCGATGCGCTTGTGGTCGGTGGTGAAAAGCCACGATTTGATGCCGTAGCTCGCGTTCAGATAATTAACGCGCGATCCGGCAGGAACTTCGTGGATATCTGCTACAGCCGTACTCATTTCCCTGTCCTTTCCTGCGTTCCCAGCGACTTCACGTAGGCGATCAGCTGCAGGACTTGCTCTTCATTGATCTGGCCCTGGAAAGTGGGCATCACCGGCGGATAGTTCGGCAGAATCACCGAATTGGGAAACACGATTGCCTGCCGGATCAAGCCTTCATCAACGGTCCGTGTTTCACCGCTGCGCAGTTTTTCGGGCTTCCCGTAAAGTCCATTGAGCGATGGTCCGCGTCCGGTATTGTCGCCAGCGTGGCAGGTGACGCAGCCCAGTTGCGTGAACAACCGTTCGCCGGCCTGTGCCATGGATTCGTGCGATGCGCCGCCCGAAAGCCACGCGGCATAGTCGGATGGTTCCATCACGTATACCCAGCCGATCATCTGCGCGTGATCCGCGCCGCAATACTGGCCGCAGAAAATGTGATACGTGCCCGTCTTTGTTGCTTGGAACCATAGCGACGTATACCGGCCTGGCAGCACGTCCTTTTTCACGCGAAACGCCGGAACGTAGAAATCGTGAATCACGTCTTCCGAAGTCATCGTCAGCTTGATGGGAACGCCCACCGGCACATGCAACTCGTTGATCTCGCGCACGCCTTCAGGGTGTTGCAAGTGCCACATCCACTGCTTGCCGACCACAAAAATTTCCGTGGAGGCATCGGGCGGACGCGCGTTTCGAACATAGAGGCTGGCAGACCAGAAAAATATGACGACGCAGATGAGCGTAGGAATCGCAGTCCACAGAATCTCGAGTGGAACGTTTTTCTCGATTTCCGGCGGCACCTCATCTTCCGATTGCCGCCGGTACTTGATCATGAAGAAGAAAATCGTGGAGAAAATCACCACCGTGAAAAAGAGCGTAATCGCCGTCAGTGTGTAATGCAGGAGGTCCACACCTTCCGCAATCGTCGAAGCCGCTGGCGGACGAAGTGGAATGGGCGCCAAGGCGCTCGTCAGCAGGCGCGCGCCGGCGTCAACAAAAACCCCAGCCATACCTGCGCCTATCATGCCCGTCGCTCCGGCAGAGCATAGTGTTCGCTGCGAGCCAGCAGAAAAATTCCGAGCCCAATCACCAGAATCGTGAAGGCGGCCGCCGCCTTCAGCACGCGCGAGATCAGCAAGCTGTACTTCCCGGTCGCCGCATCGTAGTGGTAGCAGAAGAGCAGAATCTGATCCACGGGTGTCCCAATCTTGCCCTCGGACGCTTCCACAAGGCCCAGCCGAAGATCCCGCGTCGCATATTGGATTCCGTAGAGGTAACGCGAAATTTTGCCTTCCGGCGTAAGAATCATGATCGCGCTCGCGTGCGCAAACTGCTTTGACGCCGGATCGTAGGCGTAGCGGAATCCTACTGCATTGGCGAGCTGCTTGATCTGCGGCTCGTCGCCCGTCAGGAAATGCCAGCCTTGAGCAGCCTCAGGACGGCCGTACAGCCCTGTATAGAGCGCGCGCTTTGCCGATGCGAGAGTGGGACGTTCCGTGGGATCGATGCTCACCGTCACAACGCTAAATTGCTTGCCGATGTCCATCGGTACGTCTTTCAGACTTCGCTCCATCCCGTTGAGCACCTGCGTGCAGAGCATCGGGCAGTTGTAATAGACCAGCGATAGAATCACAGGCCCGTTGCCGAAAAACTGCGCGAGCTTTACCGTCTGGCCGGTTTCATCGCGGAACGTGAGATCGAGCGGAACCGAATTGTTCAGCTTTTGGTCGATGCCTACGTCTTTCAGCAGTTCGGGGCGCACGCCGATATTCTGAGTGGGATACTGAAACTGCGCCTTCGCTACTGCGCCGAAAAATGGCGAGCTCAGCAGCAACGCTGCCGCAATAATCGCGCGCCACGCTGAATCGCGACCGATAGTCGCCGACTTTTGCACAGCCAGTTTCACTTCAATCCTTCCGCTGTTTCGATTCACCCGATTCGCTCGCCGGCTGAATCAGGTAACCGCAAGGCCCTGCAATCCCCATCGCTCGTGGCTCCATCGCCGGTCCCACGGGCGTCACGCTTGTCTCAGGTGAAAGCTGATTCGCAGGTCGCGCTCGCAATCCCTTTTGCAGAACGATGTCCATCGCCCGGTCCACAGGAATTCGAACCAGCCCGTTGTTCTTGTCCACCCAGCCGTACGTGGTCAACTGCTGCTGCTCGATTTCGCAGTAACGCTTCAAATCGGTCGCCGGATGCGGCTGCAAACGCGGCTCCGGCGGCAGCGCGCGCTGATTCTCAAATGGCGACGCAGGCGGCCCTAGCGATTCGTGCTTCGCGAAAAAGTTATACGTGTGCACCATCGCCCACATCACGGCGATAATCAAAATCGCGAGCACTGCTCCAAACTTGTATAGGCTGCGGACATCCGCGTCCGCGTGCTCGTATCCTTCCTCCCCGTGTTTTGGGTGGCGTTCAGTCGCCATGCTGATGCTCCAGCTCCCCCGCGAACCGCGGGTCACGCAACGGCAAGAGCGGCATTTTCTTCAGTTGCCAGAAATAGGTTCCGATCCACACGCCACCGATTCCGAGCACCGCCAGAATATCCATCGCGTGCACTCGCGGGCCCTTCGGATCGAATGCCGGCACGATCAGCCAGTAAACGTCCACAAGACTGAGGACAATGAGCATTCCCGCAACCAGCCAGAGTCGCGCCAGTTTTTGCTTCACGCTGCGCTGTAACAGCAGCAAGAAGGGCAGCGCGAAATGCAGCACCATCAGAACCACAGCCACTGTTCCCCAGCCGCCAAAGGCGCGCGTCACGTACCAGGGAATCTCTTCTTTTAAGTTGCCAGACCAGATAATCAAGAACTGCGAATATGAGAGGTAGGCCCAGAGCATCACGAACGCGAGCATCAAATTGCCCTGGTCGTTGTATTGCGCGGGAGTGGCCGACCCTCGCAACGGTTCATGCTCGGCAAGCCTGCGCTCCACAAAAATCACGAACGACATCGAGGTGAGCGCCGAAATAATCATGAAAATCATGCCGTAAATCGTCGAAAACCAGTGCACCTCGAGCGACATCACCCAATCCACCGACGCAAACGTCAGCGCCAATCCCCACAAAATCAGTCCCGGCCCGCAGATGGCTTCGAAGCGGCCTTCGATGGAAGGGTCGCCGGTTTCGTCCTGTTCCCGCGACCATTTGTTCAACACGAACGCCAAGCCGACCCATATCGCAAAGTAAATCACGGCGCGCACGGTGAAGAATCCTGGATTCAGGTACGGGCGCTTGTAGCGGATCATCGCATCGGCTGCTATCTCTGCCGGCTGATCCCACGCATAAAGCCGGGATAGTCCCAGCAGCAAAGGGATGAACAAAATCGCCATCGCGAATAGCGTCCTCGTCCCAGCTTCCAGCAACCGCCGTAGCGGATAACCCCACCAGCCGCCCGTCAGGTGATGCAACATCAAAATCGCCTGGCAACCCAACGGAATCGAAAGCCAGTACACGAATGCAAACAGATATGAGCGGAAAAATTGTATCCGCGTGTGTTCGTCGTGAAAGCTGAACAAAACCACGAGCGCCAAACCAAGCGCACCACAAACGAACGCCACCCGCTGCACGTAATCAAATCGTGATCGCAGCTCTTCCGGCAGAGTCACTGAACGAACCGCGCTCATGGTTTTTGTCCACCCGCTTCGCCGGAAGCACTCTGCGTAAGCGTCTGACGCTCAGCCGCGGGAACATCATCCATACTTCCACGGCGGCTCGCCTGCAGCACCCGGATATAAGCTGCGATTCGCCAGCGATCCTCAGGTTCGACCCGAGCCGCGTAGCTGTACATCGAGCCAAATCCGTTCGTCATCACGTCAAAATAATGCCCAACCGGCGCAGTGCTAAGACCTCCGACATGAAACGAAGGTGGCTGCGGAAATCCGCGCTGCACAATCATTCCGTTGCCCTGGCCGGTGTAATCGTGGCAGGGAGTGCAGTAAATGTTGTAGCGCTCGCGTCCCCGCTCCAGATCCGCGCGCGTAATCGGGAACGGAAACTTGTCCGCGATCACGCCATTTTCTTTGCCCGTGTACAGCAATTCGTCCAGCCGCAACTGCCCGCGTGCCACCGTTCCCGTCACCGGCTGCCGTTCCGAGCGCCCGTCCCCGAAGAAATTCGTGGGCTCGTAAGGCAAGTACTTTGGCTGAATGTGCATATCCAGCCGGCATCCGGCGAGAAGCACCACAATCGCACACGCGCACGCAATCCCGCGCCAGCGCGTGACGGGCGCGTTCAATGCTCTGTGTTGCGTTCTACGCCTCAATCTCAAACACCCCGTGCGGCCGCATCTCCTCAAGAAACGCCTTCGTCGCCGCCAGATCAAACTTCCGATCCCGTACCTTGATCACCAGAAAAAACCGGTCCTTCGACGCCAGCGCAAACCGCGCCACGTTGAACACCGGATGATACGGCGTTGGCAATCCATTCATCGCCAGCATCCCAAACACCGCCGAAAGCGCCGCCCCCAGAATCGTCAGCTCAAACGTGATCGGAATCCACATCGGCCAGCTGTTGTAAGGGCGCCCGCCAATAATCAACGGAAAGCTGATCACGTTTGCGTAGTAGCACATGAAAAATCCGGTCAGCCCGCCAATCAGCCCGCCGGTAAACACCACCGCCGGCAGCACCGTATGCTCGAATCCCACCGCTTCTGCCAATCCCTCGATCGGCATCGGCGTGAACGCGTCAATCTTCCGGTAGCCCGCGCTATGCGCCTGATGCGCCGCCGCGAGTAGCTCCTCCGGCGTCACGAACTCCGCCAGCAATCCGTAAATAGGTTTTCGTCTCATCGCTTCATCGAAACTCTAAGCCGCCCTATTCGCGTATCTCCGGATTCGGATTCCGCACCCGCGCCAGATACGTCGTGCGCGGCTTCGTATTCAAATCATCCAGCAAACTGTAATCGCGCGACTGCCCCTTCAATTTCGATACGCGGCTCTTCGGATCGTTAATGTTTCCAAACACGATCGCCTCAGCCGGACACGCGCTCTGGCACGCCGTCACAATTTCGCCGTCCCGCACCAGCCGATCCTCTTCCTCCGACCGGATCTTCGCCGCGTTGATCCGCTGCACGCAGTAGGTGCACTTCTCCATCACGCCGCGGCTCCGCACCGTCACATTCGGATTGCGCATTCCGTAAAGGCTAGGGGTCTTGAAATCGGAATAAAGGAAGAAATTAAAGCGTCGCACCTTATAAGGACAGTTATTCGAGCAATAGCGCGTTCCGACGCACCGGTTGTACGTCATCTCATTCAGCCCTTCGATGCTATGCGTCGTCGCGCCAACGGGACACACCACCTCACACGGTGCGTTCTCGCACTGCATGCAGGGCAAGGGCTCGAAATACATCTCCGGCGTTTCCAGGTTGCCCCGGAAATACGTATCGATCCGGATCCATTGCATCGCCCGCCCGCGCATCACCTGATCTTTTCCTACTACCGCTATATTGTTTTCCGAAACGCACGCCACTACGCAAGCATTGCACCCGATGCAGCGGTTCAAATCGATTGACATCCCCCAAGCGTAACCCTCGGATTTGAATCCGGGGTATAGCGACAGCTTTTTCCCAGCCTCCGTCTCGGGATGCCGTGCGAAATTCGGATCTTTTTGAAACTCTTCGACCGTCGCCACCTGAATCAGATCCCGGCGGAACGCATTCACGCTCTCCGTATCCGCAGGATGACCGTCTTCCTCCATCATGTAGTGGTACTGCTGCACCGCGAAGTAGTACTTCTTCCCGGAATCTTCGAGCTGCAGCCCGCCTGCCATCCACGGCGCGCCCGAAGTTCGCAGAAAATATGCGTTGAAGCCTTGCCCATTTCCCACATTTCCGGCGCGCCGCCGTCCGTATCCAAGATGCAAGGTGATCGAATTGTCCGGATGCCCGGGGTCCGCAAAAATTCCCGCGTACACTTCGCGGCCCGCCACCTTCAGCTTCATGTACTGCCCATGGTGCAGCTTCAATCGCTCCGCCGTATTAATGCTCACCAGCGCTGCGTTGTCCCACGTCAACCGCGTGATCGTCTTCGGAGTTTCCTGCAGCCATCCGTTATTCGAGTATCGCCCGTCGCCGATCGTGGGATCAGGCCGGTAGACAATCTCCAGCGCGTCCTTATCAAGCGCTGGAGCCGAGGGCTCTCTCCCGATGTCAGTTCGCGGCGACACAGAAATTGCAGGTAGCGCGGTCCCGGCCATCACCCCGTCGTGCAGCGACTTCTGCCAGAACGCGTCGAAAGCCTTATCTTTTTCCGGCCGCTGCGATTTCCAGTAGCCCTGAACCAGATCGTGCCCCGATTTTCCGGCATCACCCGCAATCGCAGCTACCAATTCGTGCCCAGATCGTCCCTGATAAAGCGGCGCAATGAGAGGTTGAACAATTCCAACCGTGCCGTCATAGGCCCGCGCATCGCTCCACGCCTCAAGAAAATGTGTCTCCGGCACGTGCCAGTGGCACAGCTCCGCCGTCTCGTCGTAATAAAGTCCCGAATGCACTCGCAGTTTCGCCTTCAGCAGCGTCGGCCCAAACTCGAAATCCGCCGGCGCGTCGTAAACGGGATTGCCTCCCAGCATCACCAGCAGTTCGACCGCGCCCGCATTCATGTCCTTCACCAGATCGCGCAGCGAATTCATCTGATTCACGGGATTCGCTTCGATCGGCTCGGTGTAAGTAACCGTCTTCCCGGCATTTCCCAACGACGCGTTCATCGCGTGCGCCAGCGCGTGCACGATCGCCGGCTGTCCTTCTCCCGGAATCACCACGCACGAGCCGCGATGCTTTTCCAAATCGCGCACCAGCGCCATCATCCACGCCGGTGGAACCGACGAGGTCGAATTTTCCGGCGCTCCAGCCGACGCGATTCCGAACTCAGTGGCGAGTTGCCGCGTAAACGCTTCCACTTCGCTCGCGCGCATCGCCCGCCGGTGATCCGCCATCGATCCCGTGCTGGTCGGCGTGCACTCCACAACATACAAGCGGTTCAATTTCGTGCCCGGCCCTTCAATCGCCCTGCGCGAAGAAAAATCGCGAGCGTACCGCGTGTGCCCGGGCCCCGTCGTAAGGAAATCCGCGTCGAGCGACACGATCACGTCCGCTTTGTCGAGGTGATAGACCGTCGTAACCGGCTTCCCAAACGCTGTCACAGCGCCGTCGTGCGCCGCATCGCGAATGCACGGCTCGTACTGATGCCACTTTGCCTCAGGGAATTGCTTCAGCACATCTCGAATCTGCGCCGCCAGGCTCGGCGACGTCACGGTTTCAGTGAGAATGCGAAGCCCGGCACCCCTCGGCGCAAGCTGCGATCTCACGTTCCCGATCGCCGTCAGAAACGCCGCCCAGCTATCAATGCGCCCTTCATGAATCACGGTTTGCGAACGGTCGGGATCGTAAAGCGTAAGAATCGAGGCCTGATTAAACACATCGGTGCCGCCCAGGCTGCCCGGATGCTCCGGATTACCCTCAATCTTCGTCGGCCGCCCCATGTGGCTCTCAACCAGCAGCCCGGTTGCGACGCCCGACTGCGTCATCGAGGTGGCGTAGAACAGCGGCTTGCCAGGAATAATTTCCTCGGGCGGCCGCACGTAGGGAACGATTTTCTCCGTCGGCAGCTTCGTGCACGCGCTCAGCCCGGCCATCGCCGCCGACGCAGCCATCAACTTCAAAATTCCGCGCCGGTCGATTCCGTCCGCTTCCTTCTCCGTGTTTTCAGGAAACTCGTTTTCGAGCTTGTAGCGATAACCCGGCGTCTCGGCGAGCTCGTCGAGGCTCTGCCAGAATCGCTTGCCGCCGTCTTTCGCGAGCTTCGCCCGCACGGCCGCGAGATCAATCGTCTCGTTCATGGAATGGTTCGAGTTGGAGTTGTCGTTCATCGTTATGCGATCACCGGTGGCACGTCGAACAGTTCTGCAAACTCTGAATCTTGTATTCCTTCACCAGCTGCCGCCCCAGTTCGAGCTGGTTCTTCGGCGGCTGGTAATAGGGATTGAACACTTCCGATTTTGGCCGCACGAACTTCTCCGGCTCGCGATGGCACTCCAGGCACCACTGCATGTAGAGCGTGCCTGCTCTCCAGGTCAGTGGCATCTCCGCAATCGGGCCGTGGCACGTGGTGCAGCCCACACCTTTGCTCACGTGAATGCTGTGGTCGAAATAAACGAAATCCGGCAGCGCGTTCACCCGCGTCCACGCGAGCGATTTGTCGTCGCGATAGCTTGCGCGCACCGGTTCGAGCATCGAAGCATTCGTCCAAATCCGCGAATGGCACGTCATGCAGGTTTGCGTCGGCGGCAATCCCGCGAACGACGACTTCTCGACCGACGTATGGCAGTAGCGGCAATCGATCCCCAGTTCGCCGGCATGATGCTTGTGGCTGAAGGGAACTGGCTGTTCGCGCGCGACATGCTGGTCCGTATACCACGGCGAAAGTTCGATCCCATACAGCGCGGCTCCCAGCAGCGCGATGATAAACACGCCGCCATAAATGCTCAGCCGCGAGATCAGGTTCGTGCTGTGATGAAAGATCTGTGCCATATCCTTTTTCGGTTGCCGCCGCTATTCCGGTTTCTCGTCCGTCTCCCGCACCAGTGAACGCATCTCCACGATCGAAATCATCGGGAGGAAGCGCACGAACAGCAAGAACAACGTAAAGAACAGACCAAACGTCCCGATGTACGTCATCCAATCCCACTTCGTCGGGTAGTACATGTTCCAAATCGATGGGATGTAATCGCGGCTCAGGCTGATCACCACGATCACGAAACGCTCGAGCCACATTCCCGTATTTACGATCAGCGAGATCACGAATAGCGCCGGCACGCTCGCGCGAACTTTCCGCGACCACATTGCCTGCGGGATGATGATATTGCACGCAATCAGCGACCAGTAAACCACTGCATACGGCCCGGTCATCCGGTTCAAAATCAAATAGCGGTCATACAGATCCCCGCCGTAAAACGCCATGAACGTCTCCATCATGTATCCGTAGGCGACGATCATGCCGGTCGCGAGCATCACCTTGGCCATATTGTCCAGGTGCCGCATCGTGACCATGTCTTCCAGCTTGTAAAATTTGCGAATCGGAATCGCCAGCGTCATCACCATCGCAAATCCGGAATAGATTGCGCCCGCCACGAAATAAGGAGGAAAAATCGTCGTATGCCAGCCAGGCACAATCGCTACCGCGAAATCGAAGCTCACCACGGTGTGGACGGAAACGACGAGCGGAGTCGCCAGACCGGCGAGCAACAGCGACGCTACTTCATACCGCGTCCAATGCACCGCCGATCCGCGCCAGCCCATCGCAAAAATTCCATAGACGATTTTTGCCGCGCGGTTTCGGGCCCGATCTCTGCAGAGTCGCCAAGTCAGGAATCAAGCCTACGAACCAGAACAGCAGGGAAACGGTCGCATAAGTCGAAACCGCAAACACGTCCCACACCAGCGGACTGCGAAATTGCGGCCACATCCACATCGGATTGGGATAGGGCATCAGCCAGAAAAAGAGCCACGGCCGGCCCATGTGCAAGAGCGGAAACATTCCGGCGCAAGCCACCGCAAAAAGCGTCATCGCTTCCGCAAATCGGTTGATGGACGTACGCCACTTTTGATGCAGGAGAAGGAGAATTGCGGAGATGAGCGTTCCGGCGTGCCCAATTCCAATCCACCACACGAAATTGACGATCGCGAATCCCCACCCGACAGGAATCTTGATGCCCCAGATTCCCACGCCCTTGATCAGCAGGTAGGTGACGGCCACGTTGAACATCATCAGCAGCGCGAGCGCGATCGCAAAGCCGATCATCCAGCCCTTGGTCGTGCCGCGGCCCAGCACGATCGAGCTGATCTTGTCGGTAACGGTTGCCAGCGTGTGGCCCGGCTCGAGTACCGGTGCCTCGCCTGCTCCCGCTATGTTTTGTGAACCCTCAGGATCCACGAAAGCGCCCCAGGTGGTGGATTTGGGTCTATAGATGCCAGCGAAACGTACAAAGGGGCATCGAATGGGTTAGCGAAGGCGGTTCTCAGACTTTTCAGACGTTCCATCCGCCCGGAGTGTACCGGGAGCCAATAAAGCAAACCGGCTCAACACTCAGCCTCTGCTCTGCTCACTTCGGCTGGCGTTCCACTCAGGACGTGACAGCATAAAACCGAAGGCCATGCGAAGCAACATCAATCCGAAAATTATCGGACGACAAGATGCTGCGTTTTAACTTTCCCGTAATCTTAAATCGGAATTCAGTTAGCAATGCAAAGTACGGTATTTCGCGGATCGATCAGTATTTTTACGGGGCGGGACTTTGTAACAAATCGGAACCGTGTCTCAGTTCCATTTGTAACCACTACGCCAAGCCTTTCCATCTTTGCGCCCGGCCCGGGCCGCGTTCCGTAGAGCGGAACTGGCTCAGTAAAAACCTCATCTACTCCTTGCTGCATCAGCTTGCCCGTCACGAGAAATTCGCGGTCGCGGGGTTTCACTTGAAACTCCACCGAATAGTGCGGAATCCCAGTTGACCGCACCCATTGGTCGAAAAACCAATCCATCGAGCGCGTTCCTTCCAGATCCATCGCAGGCGTCATTCGTTTCTCGATAGCCTTCTGGAAATCGGCCGTGGACAGCGGTGCAAAGTAGTGCTCGCTGAGTATCGCCTTCAGCAAATCCCGGAAGTGCTCATCCGGATCCGCGGCATTCGGTTCCGCAAGCATTTCGCGCAGCATATGAATTACCCACGCGCCCTTGCCATACGTCACGGTCTCATATGCGTTTGGCGCCTTCGACGATAGCAGCCGCCATCCGAAATCCAGCGGGCCAGCTGAATCGGGCGCCAGTGACGCGCCGGGAGGCTTCGTCGTCAGTGCGATCCGGTAACGATCGAGCCAACTCTTCATTCTCTGATCCCCCGGCCGCTTGCTATCCGCGTACATCAGCGCCAGGTAATTCGCCATGGCTTCCTGAATCCACCCATCGCGATAGTCAGCCGATCCCGCCACGTTGCCCCACCATTGGTGCGCTACCTCGTGAAACGGTATCAGCTCGCGAGCTTCCTCCTGCGCCAGCGCGCTGAATCCGGCTCGTTCCTGCGCGGACTGCGGCAGGAACACCAGCGTCGATAAATAAACAAGCCCCGGCCATCCCTGTCCGAAGCTGCCCGGTATCTGCGAAACATCCAGGCGCTCAAACGGAAACGGGCCGTCCAATCGCTCGAAAAATCGAATCGAATCCGTGAATTCGCTTCCGAGCCGCTTCAACACAGCCGCAGGACTTGGCGCGGGCGCTTCGGGAATTGCTCCCGATAATCCTCGCTGCCGCGGTGACTGAAACATCCCCGGAAGCGATGTGTTGTCGCCAGGATTTTTTTCGAGCAGGGCCAGGATCGCGTTTTCGAGCTGCTTATTTGCGTACACCTCCACCTTGGGGTGATCGCCTGCCGCCGTCTCCGCTTTGTATTCGCCGAGATTGAAGCCCGCCACCGCAAACGGAACGCGCGACTGCCACCGGCCCGCCTTCACGTCGCCATCGTCACTCAAATCGGTGCGTGCTCCGGTCGCCACCAGCGTCAATCGCTTCGGCCAGCGAAACGTGAGATCGAAGAGCGCGAAGTGATCTCCGCCTCCCACGTGCGCATACCAGGTGCCGCGTTCGCCCACAAACTCCACGCCGTTTCCCGCGCTGCTGATCACATTGCCGCGGTACTTCACCTCCAGTCGAATCTCTTCGCCCAGCTTCACAGGTGCTGGAAGCGTGATGAGCAGAGCGTCGTTGCCGCGCTCCAAGAATGTCGTGCCGGCTTAGGTCCTCGTTCTGAAAATAGAAAAGCGGCGCGCCATTTTCGAGCCTCACTCCTTCCACCGCCAGGTTCCTTGAAAGCTCCAAGCCCACCACTCGCTCGCCTGCCCGTAATGCTTTCAAATGCAACGTCGTGCGTCCCGTCAGCGACAAATCGTTCTCGATTGTCGTGTCCACCGCATAGTCAATCGGCGCAAACATCTCGATCGGCGTCTTCGGCGCGTCCAGCGCCTTAAACGACGCCCAGGTATCATAGAAACGCACGCCATTCTCGAATCGCGGCTGCCCCATCAACACCTGCTCATGCCGCCTCGCATCCACCAGCACATCAAACGCACCAATATTGTCGTTCTCCACTCCGATGTAAAAATATGGCAGCGGATCGGCCGACAGCAGATCGAGCATCACTCGCAGCGAGTGCCACGGATTCAAGCTGCTCACCAGTCCTGCCCAGCTTTCCGCGAACTTCGTATCGACGGCCTCACTCGCACCTGTGCCGAGCTGCTGCCGAATTTCCGAAGCCGTGTCGTCCGTGAATCGGAAATACGCCCGCGTGAAATCCTGGTTCACCATCGGCACGCCCAGAAATTGCGCGATCGAGTACCGTTCCCCTCGCTCTCGCGGAGTCGCGAAAATATGTCCGCGGCCCGCGAATACGGCTCCCGTCACGTGTCCGTCAATCGCTTGAAAAAACGCCAGCTTCCCCTCAATCAGCCGCACGTTCACCACGTCCCGCCGCAGATTCAACTCATGGATCGTGTAGACGTGTTCTCCATTCGGCCGCAGCCCGTTCAACGCCTGATACAGCGCCCGCGGATCGCTCCACAAATCTTGCATCGAGGGTTTATTCGCAGCCGCCGTTTGAAAACCAGGCGCGGGTGACGGAGAAACGAGCACCGCCAGCAGCGCAAGCGCCCCTGCCACAAACAGCCCACGCCGCGATTTGTTCACGATAAACAGCACCTTTTGCACGGTAGCCACTTAAGGCATACCACTTAAGACCCAGGCATGCCACTTAAGACAAAGACCAGCAAGGCAGCCGGAAGGTGAGCACAGCCAATTGCTAAAATTGGAATATGCATCGCGCAGCGCCAATCGCAGCTTTGCTCCTGCTCGCCGTGTCTTCCGCGGCCGCCGACACGATTGTGCTCAAAAACGGCCGCCGCATCACCGCCGCCAACGTCAGCGACGACGGCGAGCACGTCAGCTACGAAACCTCCGCCGGCCGCTTCTCGCTTCCCAAATCCATCATCGCCCGCGTCGAAAAAGACCAGTTCGGCTACTCGTCAGCCTCTTCATCCCATCAAAACGAACCGCCGCCCGTCTCCGCCCCCGAAATCGCTCCCGTCCGCGGCTATGACGATATCGTCCGCCTCGCCGTTCACGACGACTCCATCGACTTCGCCTACATCGCGCACCTCGAAGCCGACGCTCGCTCCGGCTCCCCAGCCGCCGTCGAAAAAGTTTCCGCCGCGCACTACACCGCCGCCCAGTTCCTGCTATCCAAAGGTGAAGTTGACGGCGCCATCGACCACTACCGCCAGGCTCTGAATTTCGCTCCAGAAAATCTAGGCCTGCTCCTGAATCTATCCGTGCTCCTCTTGCGCCAAAGCCAGTTCACCGCCGCACTCGACCCGCTCGAGCACGCCCGCCGCGTCGCTCCCAATTCTGCCGACGTCGCCAAGCTCACGGGCTGGGCCTACTACGGCCTGAATAAAATGGATCTCGCGGTGGAAGAATGGCAGCGCGCCGAGCACCTGCATCCCGACCCCGAAGTCGAGCGCGCTCTCGCCAAAGCGCAAAAAGACAAAGCTGAAGAGGAAAGCTACCGCGAAGGCGTCACCGCTCACTTCGCCCTGAAATACAGCGGCACCGCCACACCCGATCTCGCCAGCGGAATCCTGCACGCCCTCGAAGACGATTTCAACGACATCGAATCCCAGCTCGACTACACACCGCCCGAACCCATCGGCGTGATCCTCTACACCGGCCAGGCATTTGCCGACATCACCCGCGCCCCCAGTTGGGCTGGCGCCATCAACGACGGCCGCATCCGCATCCCGGTCCAAGGCCTCAGCAGCGTCACGTCAGAATTAGCGCGCGTTCTGAAACACGAACTCACCCACAGCTTCATCGGACAAAAAACCAGCGGCCGCGCCCCCACCTGGGTTCAGGAAGGCGTCGCGCAATGGATGGAAGGCCGCCGCAGCAACAGCGCGGCAGGCGCGCTCGTAGAATTGGCAGGTCAAGGCCGCGCCCCCAGCCTCCAAATGCTCGAAGGTTCCTGGATGTCGCTCTCCGGCGGCGCCGCCTCGTTCGCCTACGCCTACGCGCTAGCCGCCGTCGAATCCATCATCGAATCAGGCGGCATCAGCGACATCAGCCGCCTCCTCGATCGCATCTCCACAGCCCCGTCCATGGACGCCGCCCTCCGCGACGCCCTCCACTCCGACTACTCCGACCTCGACCAGCAAACCATCGCCTACCTCCGCCACGAATACCTCCGCTAACCAATCTTCGCGCCGCGGGAAATTCAGCTCATCGCCCGGGTAGTCACGACGACGCGTTCCCGTCGTGGGCCTGTCGCGTTGATCTTTGTAGGTCACGGCTTTTTACCCTGAGCCTCGAAGGGCAGCCGTGACATAAAAAACGCCACAAGAACGTGTCACCGCTCGGCGGACTTTTCGCCGAGCATTTTGCTTTCTCTTCTCTTGAAATTTGAAATTTTCAAATTTGAAATTGCCTTTTTCCTACTTCGCGCCTCCGCATCTACAACCCCGCCAACAACCCCGCAATCAACGCCGCCCGCACCCCCAGTCCCCCTCACCACCACATGCTCCCGCAAACTATGCGCCCCATCCCCCACAGCCCCCAACCCATCCAGCGTCGGCACCCCAAGCGCCGCAGTAAAATTCCCATCCGACCCCCCACCAGTAGCAGCCTCCCCAAGCGACAACCCCCATCTCCCGCATCAACCCGCGCGCCACCCCAAACAACTCCCGCACCCCAGCACTCCGCTCCAGCGGCGGACGCATCCCCCCAATCCGCACCTCCACCCGCGCCCCGCGCAAAATCGGACGCAACCCGCGCAGCCCCCGCTCAATCCGCCCCGCATCCGCCACCCGCGCAAACCGAATATCCACCGCCGCCCGCGCCCGCTCCGGCACCACATTCGACGCCGTCCCGCCCTCCACCACCGTCGCCTGCACCGTAATCCCGCGCGCCCGATCGTTCATCTTCATCAACCGCGCAATCTGCAGCGCCAGCTCATGCACCGCATTCACGCCCTTCTCCGGCTCAATCCCCGCATGCGCCGCGCGCCCAGTCACGATAATCTCCGCCCCGCCCACTCCCTTCCGCTCCGTCTTCAACCGCCCCTCGCGCCCCAGCGCCGGCTCCAGCACCAGCACCGCATCGCTCCTCCGCGCCTCGCTCTCAATCACCCGCCGCGACGTCTCGCTCCCAATCTCCTCATCCGAAGTCCACAAAAACACCACCCGCTTCCGCGGCCCCGCGCCAACCGCCCGCAGCGCATCCACCGCCGCCAGCGCCAGCACCAACCCGCCCTTCATATCAAACGTCCCCGGCCCCCAAGCCTTCCCTCCACTCACGCGAAACGGCATCTTCGCAATCGTCCCAATCGGATAAACCGTATCCAGATGCCCAAGCACAAGAATCTGTCCGTCATCGCGGTCCGCGCTTTTTCCGTCACGACGCGCAAGATCACGCCCAAAGCCGTGCTTCGCCGCCGCGACCATCTCAACGCGCAGATGATTCCCGCGCAAACGCTGCCTCAAAATTTTCACGTTCGCCCCGCGCCGCCTCCACTCCCTCGCCACCATCGCCCCAAACCGATCCACCGCCGCCTTGTCACCACTAGGCGATTCACACCGCACAAATCGCCCCAGCAACCGCACCATCGCGCCCTCGCGCGAACGCGCCTCCCGCAACAAATCTCGCATTGCCGCCTTCTCCGCCGTCATCGCGCCGCCATCCTATCAGCCGCTCTAAAATTGCGCCACGTCGTCTGCTTATTCTTCTTTTCTGCAGGCCTCGGCCGTCCGAAAAGCACATCTGTGACAAATTCTCCGGCCTTATTCTCCACGTGAAGTGCTACATATGAGCGGTGGGGGCTCCTATGAAGCCGTTGCTCTTTGCTCTGTGTGTTGTATTTGTTTTTGGCGGTGTGAGCGCGCAGCAGTCCACTTGGCAGCCATCGCCAGGACATACGCAAGTGCCCATCTGGCCCGGAAACCCGCCTGATCCACAACCTCTCGCGGGGCCAGAGGTCGCTGAGACGACGGGCAAGGAGTTCCTGATTGCCGGCAGACCGGCGGTGGGCGTGAGCAAAGTGTCGCAGCCCACGATGACAGTCTATTCCCCAAACGGAAAGAATACGGGCGCAGCCGTCGTCGTATTTCCGGGCGGGGGCTATCTGGATCTGGCTATCGATCTGGAAGGCACAGAGGTCTGCGACTGGCTGACGTCAAAAGGAATCACCTGCGTGCTATTGAAGTACCGCGTGCCGGGTAACGAACGCTATCCCAAATCGGCGCCGTATCCAAAATCAGGGCCGTATCCCGAATCACCGATCGCGTTGGAAGACGCCCAGAGGACGCTGGGGCTGCTGCGCTTGCACGCCGCGAATTGGCACATCGATCCGCACAAAATTGGTGTACTTGGATTTTCGTCCGGCGGGCATCTCTCGGCAGCGATCAGCACGCACTTCGAGAAGCGTTTGTACCCGCCTGTCGATGCCGCCGACAAAGAGAGTTGCCGCCCAGATTTTGCGGTTGCCATTTATCCCGGGCATCTGTCGCTTTCCGCTGCGGAATGGGATGCTGACCAGGGCGCCAGAAAGTTTGTGATTCGAAAGCCGGCCCACGAGACGATCGCCGATAAACAATTTGGATTGAATCCCGATATTCCTGTCACCCGCCAGACGCCGCCTACGTTTTTGCTGCAAGCAGAGGATGACCACGTCGACGACGTCAACGACTCGCTGGCGTACTACATTGCCCTGAAGAAGGCTGGCGTTCCCGTGGAGATGCATCTGTACGCCGAGGGCGGCCACGCCTTCGGTCTGCGCCGCACGTCGCTTCCGATAACCGCATGGCCCCAGTTAGTGGAAACCTGGCTGGCAACAATCGGGATGATTTCGGAGTAGGTGGATTGGCGTCGCACGAACTAAATTTCAACCTCCCAACAAGAACGTTGTCATCCTGAGCGCAGCGAAGGATCTCAACCAACAATTCCAGCACCCAAGGCCGAACTCTCTCGACACGTCTCAATCCCCGCCCCGATTCCCACTCCGTCACGTTTCGTATAGAATTATCCGCTTGTTCCTGGGCGCAGCTTCCGAGACAACATATACGGTCAGGCACGCCGAGCCAAAGCAACCGGTGCGCACACCTCACACACGAGGCCAACAATGATTCTCGACACCAACGCGATCCAAGCCATCCTCCCGCACCGCTACCCGTTTCTCCTCGTCGACACCATCGAAGAAATGGAACGCTGGAAGCGCATCGTCGGAATCAAGAACGTCACCATCAACGAATATTTCTTCCAGGGACATTTCCCCGGCAAACCCATCATGCCCGGCGTGCTCATCATCGAATCCATGGCCCAGACCGGCGGCTTCCTTTTGCTTCAGGAAGTGAAAGACCGCGAAAAGAAGCTCGTCTATTTCGTCGCCATTGACGACGCGCGCTTCCGCCGACCCGTTGTCCCCGGCGATCAGTTGCGCATCGAAGTGGACGTCCTCGCCTGGCGCGGCTCATTCTGCAAAATTCACGGCCGCGCTACTGTCGGCGGCGAACTCGCCGCCGAAGCCACGCTAATGTGCAAAATGGTCGACATGGACGAAGTCCAGCAACCCGCGCCAGCCTCCACCGAGAAGGCGCAATGAAGCGCGTGCTGGATTCCGCAGCTTTCTGGTGGACGTTTTGGTTGGAGGTTTTCGGTGGGAGCCCCCTGCTTCAGCAGGGGGAGCTGGACTTCAGTCCAGCGAAAAAAGCGTTGCAACAAGAATGGGCTTTAGCCCTGGGAA
Organism: uncultured Acidobacteriota bacterium; assembly: GCA_963767205.1. GTDB lineage: Bacteria > Acidobacteriota > Terriglobia > Acidiferrales > UBA7541 > Palsa-295. The sequence continues at coordinate 600,801 of CAVYDF010000007.1, read as the reverse complement.
TTTCCCACATTGCCATGAGCCAACTCGAGAAATGTCTGAAACCATCGAGCCGCCGAATGAGTAAGATCGACCCGCGCGCCTCAATCGCGCCCACCGCCCGCCTCGGCAACTGCGTCACAATCGACGCCTTCGCCGTCATCGGCGACGAAGTCGAACTCGGCGAAGGCTGCATCGTCGAATCGCACGCCATGGTCAAAGGCCCCGCACGCCTGGGACGACGCAACCACTTCTACCCGTTCAGCGTAGTCGGTGGCGACCCGCAGGATCTCACCTACAAAGGCGAGCGCGTCTCGCTCGAAGTCGGCGACGAAAACGAATTCCACGAATTCTCCACGGTCAATCGCGGCACAGTGAAAGGCGGCGGCACCACGCGCCTTGGCAGCAACAATCTCATCATGTCCTACGCCCACATCGGCCACGACTCACAAATCGGCAGCCACACGATTTTCGTCAATGGCGCCACGCTCGCCGGCCACGTTACGGTCGAAGACTACGCCACCATCGGCGCGTTCTGCCCCGTTCATCAATTCTGCCGCATCGGTAAGTATTCCTATATCGCCGCGCACACCGTCATCACCCAGGACGTTCCGCCCTTCTCCAAAATCGTCGCCCCGCGCGACACCAAATGTTATGGCGTGAATTCCGTCGGCCTCGAACGCAACGGCTTTTCGCCCGACCGCATCGAGTCTATCGAGAAAGCGTATCGGCTCCTCCTCCGCTCCAAGCTCAACACCACTCAGGCTCTCGAACAAATGCGTGGAACCCTTTCCGCATCCGAAGACGTCCAAACCCTTATCCGGTTTATCGAATCGACGGCCGAGCGCGGTCTCACCAAATAAGAATGCCAGCGAACTCAATTCCGGAGAATTCTGAGCGCTGGGGCCTCATCGCTGGCAACGGCGATTTTCCGTTCCTCGTCCTGGAAGGTGCGCGCAGCCGCGGCATCGAGATGGCCGTGATCGCCATTCGCGAAGAAGCATCGTCCGCGATCGAACAGGCCGCCGCGCGCGTCCACTGGGTGAGCCTCGGCGAACTTAGCCGCACGATTGAGCTATTGCATCAGGAGGGCGTGAAACACGCCGTGATGGCAGGGCAAGTAAAGCACAATAAAATATTCAGCTCGATCCGCCCCGATTGGCGGCTCGCAAAGCTGCTATTCTCGCTGCCGGCGAAAAACACCGATTCGCTGATTGGAGCTGTCGCGCGCGTGCTCGAAGACGAAGGCATCGAACTCGTGGACTCCACGAAATTTCTGGGCCAACTTTTACCGGAGGTTGGAATCCTGAGCCGTCGCTCGCCAGACGTGTCCGAGGCCGCAGATATCAACTACGGCCGCGAAGTCGCGCAGAAAATCGCCGCGCTCGATCTCGGCCAGACGGTCGTCGTCCGCGATCGCGCCTGTGTCGCCGTCGAAGCCATGGAAGGAACCGACGAGACGATCGAACGCGCCGCTCGCATCGCCGGTGGCAAGCGCCTCGTCGTCGTCAAAGTCAGCAAGCCGTCGCAGGATATGCGCTTCGATGTACCCGTAGTCGGCCCGAAGACAATCGAAGTCATGCGCCGCTCGAACGCCACAGCTCTCGCCGTTGACGCAGGAAAGACGCTGCTCTTCGACCGCGACCACCTGATTCAAGCGGCCGACGATTTCAGCATCGCAATTCAGGCATTCGCTCCGGCGAAATCCGCCGCAGCCGCATCGCCGGTTCTAGAAGCGAAAAGGAAATCTTGAGCGAGAAACCCATCCGCGTAGCTGTCGTCGGCGTCGGTGATTTCGGACGCAACCACGTTCGCGTCTGGCGCGAAATCGAAGGCGCCGAGCTCGTCGGCATCATCGACACCAATGCCGAACGCGCGCAAAAAGTTGCCGCCGAATTTGGCACGCGCGTTCTTCGCGACCTCGACGCGCTCACGTCCGATGGCATCGACGCCGTCAGCCTCGCCGTGCCCACCGCCGAACACGCGCGCATCGGCTCGCGCATCCTCGCAGCGGGAATTGACGTCCTCGTCGAAAAGCCCATCGCCGCATCGCTCGACGAAGCTGACGCGCTCATCACCGCAGCAAAACGCAGCCGCGGCGTTCTTCAAGTCGGCCACGTCGAACGCTTCAATCCCGCCGTCGTCGCCGTCGGAAAAATCGTCTCGCGCCCGATGTTTTTCGAAGTCCATCGCCTCGGCATTTTTTCGCCGCGCAGCCTCGATATCGACGTCGTCTACGACGTGATGATCCACGACCTCGACATCCTGCTCTCGCTCGTCAATGCGCCGGTCGTCGATCTCAAAGCCGTCGGCATCCCCGTCATCAGCGACAAAGTGGACATCGCCCACGCGCGCGTCGAATTTGAAACCGGCACAGTCGCGAATCTCACCGCCAGCCGCGTCTCCACCGAACGCGTCCGCAAAATGCGCTTCTTCCAGGAACACGAATACGTCTCGCTGGATTTCACGCGCCAGGACGTTCTTCGCGTTCGCGTCGAATCAAGCAGCGCGAACGCCGCTTCCGCAACAAATCCGGAAGTAAACAACGCGCAGCCGCAAATCGCATTCGAAAAAGTGCCCACCACGCCCGAAGAACCGCTCCGCGCCGAGCTTCGCTCGTTCCTCGAATCCGTTCGCACGCGCACGCAGCCGATCGTTGATGGCGCCGCAGGCCGCCGCGCTCTCGAACTCGCCGACCGCGTTATGTCGGGCATCCTCGAACACGCTCGCCACGTCCAACTATCCAGCTTCGTTCCACAGGACGCACGATGATCGAGCGAATACTGGTTCCGAGAGACGTGCGCCCGCTCACCGAGGAGGAAGCGAAGAACAGAAAGCCGCCCGCGCGCTTTGAAACCTACATGGACGACCGCATGGTCGTTCCCTCCGGCCTTTCCGATGCGCCTCCGCTCAACGGAAAATCCAGCATCCCAAGTCATCTTCCGCTCGGCGTGCTCGTCGAGCGCGCCCTAGTCCCGCGCGATATCGCGCCGAAGCCGTTCGACCTGAAACCAGTCACCGATTACATTGCCGTCACCGTGATGGATCCGCGGGTCGTTGTTCCGGTCTACGTCGAGCCGCCCGAGGCCGCCGAAATCGCGCGATTCGATAAGCCGCAGGTGATGACAGCCGCACTGCGCGAAGTCATCCAGCCCGACATTTTCACCACCGGCGACGCGAACCTCCTCATCGAGCCCGAAGCCAAAAAAGACGCCAAGTGGGACGCCATCACTCGCGCCGCTTCCGTCGTCGTCCACATCGGCCTGATTATTTTCATAATTTTCATCCCGAAAATGTTTCCGCCGCACGTCCCCACGACGAAAGAAATCGAGATGGCCAGCAAGAGCCTCGGCATCACCTACATTCCGGTCGACGCGATTCCTTCCGCGCCTCCCGGCCCGCCGGGCCCAGTGGGCCCGAAAGTTAAGATCAGCCCCAAAGTCCTGAACAAAGTCGCGCCCCCGCGCCCCGAATCCCACGCGCCCGTCGCGCCGCCTTCGATTCCAAATCCCGAGCAGCCCAAACCCGAGCTGCCCTCCGCGCCCACTCCGCACACCGCCGTGAATCAGCCGCCCGTCAGCGTCCCCGTGCAACCGAATCCGACACCCTCGCAAGTTTTGCCGGTGCAGCCGTCTCAACCAGGCCACCTGAATTTGAATTTGCCCAACTCCTCCCCTGGCAAACAGCTTCAGAGCCAGATCCAAGATCAGATCCAGCGCGGCGGAGGGGGTACCGTTTACAATCCCGGCGCCGGTGGTGGTGGCGGAGGAGGAGGCGGAGGTGGCCGTGGCGGACGCGGCGGCATGCAAGGCATGCAGCCGGGCGTTTCGATCCTCACCGACACGCAAGGCGTCGATTTCAACAGCTACATGCAGCGCCTTGTCGCTACCGTCAGGCGCAACTGGTACACCGTGATGCCCGAGTCCGCGCTCATGGGCGACAGAGGCATCGTCATGCTCACATTCAAAATCAATCGCGACGGCAGCGTCCCGCCGCAGGATCCAAATCTCGAGCGCACCTCAGGCAAGCAGCCGCTCGACACCGCCGCGCTCTCCTCCATCCGCACCTCAAACCCCTTCGAGCCGCTGCCCCCGCAATTCAAAGGCGATTTCATCGAGCTGCGTTTCATCTACTTCTACAACATCCCGCCAGACTCAGTGAACACGCGCTAGCCCAGCCTTTCGTACCGCCGGCTTGCCCTGAGCCTCGAAGGGCGTCTCGCCGGCTCTTTTGACGTTGCACTTTCCTTTGTAGCGCCGGCATCCTGCCGGCTCTTTCGCCGTTGCCGTTTCTTCTCTCACCGCGCGTCTCCGGATTTCCTCCAATTTCAATTTTCCCTTTTCCATTTTCCTCTTGCCGCCCGACTGTGCGACAGTAACTTCGCTGTGAACCTCAACCGCACCCAAATCCTCGGCGCGCTAATCCTCGCGGCCATCGCGCTCGTCATCCTCCTGCTCCGCTGGAAATTCGCGCACTAAACTAAAATGACCGCCGCCGCGCCCGCCCGCCTTATCGTCATCCTCGGCCCCACCGCCTCCGGCAAATCCGCGCTCGCCATCGAACTCGCCAAGCGCCTCAACGGCGAAATCCTCGTCTGCGATTCAACGCAGGTCTATCGCCACTTCGACATCGGCACCGCGAAGGTCGCGCCGCGCGACCAGCATAGCATCCCGCACCATCTCGTCGACCTCGTCGAGCCCGACGAAATCTTCACCGCCGGCGACTACCGCCGCCACGCCCTCCTCTCGCTCGACGATCTCCGCCGCCGCTCGAAACTTCCCATCCTCGCCGCAGGTACGGGCCTCTACCTCCGCGCCCTCCTCGAAGGCCTCGCCGACGCCCCCACGCGCTCGGAAGAACTCCGCGACCGCCTCCGCCGCAGCGCCGAAAAGCGCGGCCCCGTGCATCTCCACAAAATCCTCGCCCGCCTCGACCCCGCCTCCGCCGTCCGCATCGCCCCGCGCGACACCCAGAAAATAATCCGCGCCATCGAGATGCGCATCCTCGCTGGAAAGCCAGTCGCCGAAATTTTCCGCGCAGGCCGCGTCGCCTCGCACGACGAATCGCGAGGTGTAGCGCGTGAAGAAGTGCGTGAAGAAGTGCGTGACGAAGTGGCGGCGCGCGAACGACCCCGCGAAGGAGCGCAGAACGAAGCGCCCAGAGCATTGCGTGCAAACGCTCTCGAAGGCTACGCCATCACGAAAATCGGCCTCTCGCCTCCGCGCCCGGCCCTCTACGCCCGCATCGACGCCCGCGTCAACGAAATGCTCGCCGCCGGCTGGCTCGACGAAGTCCGCACCCTCGTCTCTTCCGAGGTGCGTGAAAAGGCGCGTGACAAGCTGCGTGACAAGGCGCGTGAAAATGTTCGCGGCATCGCCCCCGACGCCAAGCCGTTCCAGTTCATCGGCTACTCCGACCTCCGCGCCCATCTCGAAGGCCGCATCCCGCTCGCCGCGGCAGTCGCAAATATCCAACAATCCACGCGCCGCTTCGCCAAGCGCCAACTCACCTGGTTCCGCCGCGAGCCAGATGTCCACTGGCTCGACACGTTCGGCGACGCCGACGAAACCATCGCCGCCGCGCTCGATCTGATCTCCGCTCCCTTGTAGCGCCGGCATCTTGCCGGCTCTTTTTCCCTTCACTCTTTACCCCCCTTTTACCGCCGATTAGAAACCTTCAAGTTGCTGTAATTAAAACAGTTGCGCGGAGTTTTAATCGCGCCACCGTGTATTAAAACCCCCGCCACCACTAGCCACCGTCCGGCGCCTTCAGTGGCACAGGCACTCCTGCCTGTGCGTTTCCATTGCGCCACCCAGCACAAAACCATCTCAGCCACGCTAGGTCTCCGCGTCAATTCCGAGCGCCTCGTACTTCGAAACGCGGGATGAAATCGCGGGTTAGCGATGCCACGCAGTTTGCCAGGCTCTGAATCCCAGGCCCCAGCAACTGCGCACAGGCAGGAGTGCCTGTGCCACTTACCCCTCAGCGCAGCCTTCTCCCTTGTAGCGCCGTCATCTGTGCCGCTCTTTTGCCTTTGCACCTGACCTAAGCCCTCCACCACAGTCTCCTCTGCGTCGTCATACGAAAATGGGCAATGGTAGCATGGATTCAATCGGTTGGATATCAGTAAACGTCTAGTGCGTGGCGCTCTCTAGGTCAAAATTGTAGGCAAATTACGCGCGCCGTGAAGGATTCGAACGATCTGAACGGGCGACGTTTTCGGATTGTAAACGATGAGGTATTTCGTATACGGCTGTACCGTCCAGAAGCGAACTGGAAAAGCGGTCAAGTCTTCGCGCACGCTTCCCGCCAGAGGCGACGTCGCAATAAGTTCGCAGGCTTGGTATACGGCTTGTTCAACGCGGTCAGCGGCTTCTAAATTATCCCGTGCGATGAAGACCCAGATGTCCGAGAGGTCGTCTAAAGCTTGCGGCGTAAGACGGTAAGCGCTCATCCGCCGTTATTCAGGGCGCAGCGCACGCTTCCGTTCGGCCATTCGCACACGAACTTCGTCCGCGTCGATCAACTCCCCTCGCTGAGCCGCAGCGTAGCCTTCCTCAATCTTTGAATTAATCTCACTGCGATTCGCCGCAAGCCAGGCTTCCTGTTCGTGAAGCATAGTCACGGCCTTTTCCACATACTCGTCCACCGACCGATAAGGTCCGCGCTCTACATCTTGCTGAATTAGCTCTTCGATCTTTGGCCGCAGGCGAATATTCATACCCACATTTTACTCCGTGTCTTCACGCCTGCAACGGCGAATTCGTGGACCGCACGCGGGCGGCAGAGCCAGCTAAATCAAGACGTTCGATGTTGTGTTGGGTCGTCAGACGGGTACATTATTACGATCAACTTAGATGCCGAAATTTGCAACTACATTTCGTATCGGCAAAACTCAAGCCGAACTAGATTTCGTCGATGTCTTGCTAACAACGGACAATCTATTATTCCTCGATCCCTTCGCTCTTTCGCAGCGGCCAGATCGCTGGTCGCAAGACGCCCACCATACTCTGGTCACTTTTTTCCAACATCTGATAGACGAGATTCGGGGTGGAAACCTGGACAGAGCTCGGGGACTTCTCCTGAACTTGCGCGAACCAAACGAGACGCGCCTCGGATACTCAGCTCGCCGACCACACGGGGCTGGCATCGGAAACATGCAGGCCGAACAGCTGTTTGAAGCTTTGCGCGACTCTGCTGCCGTGAGAGAGGGTTTCATAAGTGCTATAGAAGAATCGGAGTTAATGATTGAAGGGATCAGTTATGACAAAATATCCGATCTAAGCACAAATGTTCTTCGCAGCCATCTTGCAGACTATACGGCCGCGCAATGCAATCTGCATGGCGTCGACGTGCAAGAAGTGGCGATGCCCCCCTGCTTTAATACAGACACAATGGAATGGGAGGCCCGCTATCTCGAGCTTCCTGTCTACCGCAACAGGCCGATACTCTTAGTGCCTAAGTCCATTATCAGACGAACTCCGGCCTACGATCATCAACAGTACTACCAGCATTTTGTACTCAACTTTCTTCAGCTCGAAGGGCTCAACAATCCTGCCTCGCGCTTAGCAAAGACGCTGAAGAACCTTCGTCGCGTCGTATATAAAAAGGATCTACAAACGCTGTATCCTCGGACGAAAACTTTTTTATATGAATTTTCACGAGAACACCCAGACGTACTCATCAATTTTCGAGACTGGCTGTCCGCAAACGAAGCAAGGAGGACAACGAGCGAGGTTGATGAAGCGGACGAGACGATTATCTCGGACTCCTTGGCCGAGGTGCTTCGACGCGTCCCCGCGGGAAATGACCATGCCTTCGAATATCACCGACTCATGATCGGGATGGCGGAGTTTCTATTCTTCCCAAATCTCCTACACCCAAAGTTGGAACACGAGATACATCAGGGTAGGAAGCGCATTGATATACTCCTGGAAAATGGGGCACAAGTAGGCATCTTCCACAGAATACCGACCATTCGGGGTTACCCGTGCGCGTATGTTCCCTTCGAATGCAAAAACTACACAACCGAAGTCGCCAATCCCGAGATAGATCAGTTAGCGGGCCGTTTTTCAGTAAACAGAGGCAAGCTGGGTTTTCTTTGTTGCCGGCGATTTGAAAATCGGGCGCTGTTTGTTCAGAGATGCCGGGATACATTTAACGACGAACGTGGACTTATTCTTCCTCTCGATGACGCCACAGTTCTTCGGATGCTGGATTTGATTCGAAATCGTCGCCGAGAAGACCTGGATGGTCTCCTCTCCGAATTGGTAACCGAAATTTGGGCGCAATAACTAACGTCGCTGATTGACACTCAGCCACTCGTTCGAATCCAGCGGCCTCACAAATGGGTTCCGCAGTGCTTGACGGCGACTGAGCAGAGCTATATCGTCCGGGCGGGGCGACAAGAAGCAAAACCCGAAACACGAAGTCAAAAGAGCCGGCAGGATGCCGGCGGTACATAAGGCGAAGACGACAATGGCGTCACCTGCACCTATACGGGCACCGAAGGCTGCGCCGCTGCAGCGGGCTGATTGGGTACGGGCGGGGCTTGCTCGGCTGGCGCAGGATGGCATTGATGCGGTGCGCGTTGAGGTGCTGGCGCGGGATTTGCATGTGAGCAAGGGGAGCTTCTACTGGCATTTTCGCGATCGCGATGAGTTGGCGGGGGCGATGCTGGAGCAGTGGGACGAGGACGAGCGAGCGTGGCTGGCGGCGGCTGTGGCGGATGAGCGCAGCGCGGCGGCGCGTTGGGCGGAGTTGGTGAAGCATTTGACGGATGATGCGCATAGCCGGCTTGAGGCGGCGTTGCGGGACTGGGCGCGTCGTGATGCGCGGGCGGCGGAGCGGGCGCGCGGGATTGAACGCGAGCGGCGCGGATATATTGCCGCGGTGCTCGAGGACGTGGGATTTACGGAGCGGGCGGCGGAGGCGTGGTCGGAGATGGGGTTGCTGGTTTGTTTGGGGTGGGTGGACCGGGCGAGTCGCGACCCGGAATTTCGTGGGGCGCCGAAGCGGGGGTTGGGGGATTTTTTTTCGGAGTTGGTGCTGGCGGCGTCGGCGAGGTCGGGCGGTAGGCCGTAGGGTGTCTTCTCTTGTAGCGCTGGCTTCCAGCCGGCGTTTTTGACTTTCTTGCGGGCGGGCGATTTTTTGTGGTGTCGTTTGTGCGGGGCGTCAGGGTAAGGCGCACCGGCAGGAGTGCCTGTGCCACTGGAAAGCCAACCCTGCCGGTCTGAAGACCGGCGCTACAGGGGAAAAGGCCGGCCGGATCGCCTCAAAACTGCTTTTTGCTGCAACCTGCTTGCTCCAGTTGCGGCGCCACTTTTTGTCAGTAACGTCAATCTCGATCGAATTTATTCTTCAGCGCCGTAGGTGCGTCAGAAGTTAGCCCAGTGCGAAAGCACTGGGAATAGACGCAGAAAAAGTGACCTTCCTTTCGCGGTGTTTTTTCCGCGAGTTTTGGTTCGTTTGTGGTGTAGTAGTAAGTTCGTGTTGCGAAGTGCAGATGCCCACGACGAGACAACGGCAAAACAGCAACCCTGCCGGTCTGAAGACCGGCGCTACAAAAGGCACGGGATGAGGAGAGGCATGAAAATAATTGGGCCATTTTTTAGCGCTGCTGCGTCGGTCGCGCTGGCGATTCTTGCAATTCTTAGCTTTGGGGGTACGGCTTCGGCTCAGGCTACGCGCGTCGTCACGATTACCGATCCGATTTTGAATATGCAGGCTTACTCGCTTTCGATTCCGGCGAATTGGATCTTTGATGGGGCTGTAGTTCCGGGGACTAGCTGCAATGATGGGCCGTTTCCTGTGTTTCGGATGATGAGCCCGGACGGGCTGACTGGCGTGAAGCAGCTGCCGCGGCTGGATTGGACTTGGGCGGACAACAATGGGAAGCCGCTGAAGAGTGGCGAGGAATGTCTGCCGTACAAGCGAGAAGTGCCGGCTGAGGAAGTGCTGAAATACATGGTGGGCGTGCTGGAAGTGGAATACGTGCGGGAGGAGCCGGCGGCCGATCTGGAACAAACGCGCAGGAACGCGGCGGCGCAGAGTTCGAATATGTTTGCGGTGTCGGCGGATAAGGCGCGCGCGGTGGTGCGATATCACATCAACAAAATTGTGATCGAAGAGAAGCTGAACGTGTTTGTGTCGTGCAGGTATTTTCGAAACATTGGGCAGCATGGGTGCAGCGCGAGCGTGTCGCGTGTGTGGGCGCCGGAAAAGAGCTTCTCGGATGCCACCTTTCAGCCGATCGTGAAATCATTTGTCGTGGACAAGCAGTGGACCGACGCGCGGACCAAGATCTACGTTCAAAAAATCAACGATATGTCCGAAGCGTCGATGCGCGCGATTCGGCAGATGGGCGACGAGGCGATGCGGCGGAGCAAGGCGCAGTTCAATGCGTTTAATCAGGCGCAGGAGATGCGGCAGCGGCAGCACGAGCAGTTTTTGGCGTCGATGCAGCGCGGGACGGATATGTCCATGGCGCGGGCGCAGGAAAGCGGAATGCGCGGCACCAAGCGGCGGATGATTGGTGCGATTACTCGCTCGACCAGCAGAAGCGGCTCGATCCGAGGACGGGCGAAATTACGAAGGATTCGAGCGCGTACAGCTATACGTGGGTGAATGATCAGGGGAAACGGGTGCAGACGAATGACGTGAATGCGAACCCGAATGGAAACGGCACGGGGAATTGGACGCTGCAGGAGAATGTGCGGTAGGGGTAGCGCGCAGGCCCATTGGCCGACGGTGAACGATGATGTTTCGGCGGCTTTACAAGCGACGAATAACTCGGGTGTTCGGTGGATTCATTTCTGAACAGGCGATCAATGAACTCACAGATGGTTTATCCGAGTGGAAGAGTTTCAAGTTATTGCTGCCCCGGGGAATACGTCGGCTATTCTTCAGTCCCGTCATGTCAGAGGCCGACGCGTTGCGAAAGCTGCAAAAGATGATTCTCGGTGTGGTCCCTGATGCACCAGATGCTGCGGGTGATGAGCGCGCCCCGAACTCAGGGATGAAGTCAAACTAGGACACACCAATTTCCGCCGACTTGCCAACGGCGGTATAATCAGATTATACGAATGAGAGTTGATACCCTCAGGGTTCGGCCGCCGCAGGATATTGCCTCCGCATGAAAACACCGCAAGAGCTGGATAACCGGGAACGCGTGTTGCTTGTCGGCGTGGGGCTGAAGAAATCGCCGCGCGGGCGGGCTGGCGATCCCACGGCTGCGGGGCGCGATTCGCTGGAAGAGCTGACGGAGTTGGCTGAGAGCGCGGGCGCGAAAATCGAAGGGTCGCTGCTGCAGGTGCGCGAAGCGCTTGATCCTGCGACGCTCGTGGGGCGCGGCAAACTCGAAGAAATTCGCTTGGAAGCCGAGATGCGGCATGTACCGCTGGTGATTGTGGATCACAATCTGACGCCCGTGCAGCTGCGCAACATGGAGAAGGGAATTGGGCGGCGCGTGATTGATCGCACGCAGTTGATCCTGGATATTTTTGCGACGCATGCGCGGACGCGTGAAGGGCAATTGCAAGTGGAGCTGGCGCAACTGAATTATTTGTTGCCGCGGCTGGCGGGCAAAGGGGCGGAGCTTTCGCGGCTGGGCGGCGGAATCGGGACGCGCGGACCTGGGGAACAAAAACTCGAGACCGACCGGCGGCGGATTCGCGATCGCGTGGCGAAAATCAAAGAGGCGATCGAGACCGTTCGCCGCCAGCGGACCACGCGGCGGCGCGCGCGGCAGGCTGTGCCGCTGGGCATGATCGCGCTCGTGGGCTACACGAACGCGGGGAAGTCGACGCTCTTCAACGCGCTGACGCACGCTGAGGTGCTGACGTCGCCGCAGATGTTCGCGACGCTTGATCCTACGATTCGCGCGGTGCGGCTGCCGTCGCGGCGGCGCGTGCTGCTGAGCGATACCGTGGGATTCTTGCGCGATTTGCCGCCCGATTTGATCGCGGCGTTTCGCGCGACGCTCGAAGAAGTGCAGGAAGCGGCGCTGATCTTGCATGTCACTGATATTTCCAATCCGCATCATGCCGAGCAAGACGCCGAAGTTGAAAAGGTTCTCGATGATCTTGGCGTAAAGAATACTCCGCGCGTGCACGTCTTCAACAAGATCGACCAGCTCGATCCCGAGCAGCTCGCAAATTTGCAAAGCGCGAACGGCCACAACGGGCAAAAAGCCTTCACGTCCGCCGCTACGGGAGCCGGCCTGGAAGATTTGCTCGCCCGAATAGATGCCGTGCTACCCGGCGATCCTCTGGTTCGCATGCAGCTGAACGTGCCGCTAGCCAACGGCCGCGACCTTGCAATCATCCACGCTTGCGGCCGGGTGCTGAGCTCTGAGGTGCAGGACGGGCACATGCAACTCGAGGCAGAGCTACCGGAGTCTGTTGCGCGGCAACTGCAGGAGTTCGTGGCGCAGGGTGAATCGGTGAGGGGTGCGAAAAGTCCTATTACTAGTACCTCTTAGCGACGAGCGAACTGTGGAAATCGTTGTGGAAAAGGGCCTGCCGAAATCGTGAAAACCTTTTTAATCGAGAGACTTATACGGAATCGCATATTTCGATATGCTCTGTTAAGTCCTTCTGGATGTGCCAGTTAGTGCCTAGTGGTTCTGCGCTTACGGAGAAATACCCAGAGGCAGCGTCCGTTTTTCTGCGCAGGGGAATTTGCACAGCGTTGCAGCATCTTGTTCGCTAAGAGTCACTAGATACAGGATTTGCTGTATCGGGTCTAGGGGCTTCCGGGCTTCTATTTTTTATGCGGCGCACATCTCGCACGTACCGTTGACTCACTGGACAGCGAAGTTTATAGTGAAACGGAACCCAAGGCATGCGCCCGCTCGGCGTCTGCCCAATGAGAGAATCTCGTGAGCGCGATGAACCTGCCGAACAGCCTTACCGTGCTCCGGATTTTTTTCGTCCCGCTTCTGGTGGTTGTCCTACTTACCCGCGAACCGAATTTTGACTTCTGGGGTTTGCCAATCCACTTCGAAGTGTGGGGCGTGCTGATTCTATTGATGGCCGCTGCTACGGACGTGATGGACGGATACATCGCGCGCAAGCGGCGCGAGATTACGACGCTGGGAATTCTGCTCGATCCGATCGCCGACAAGCTGCTGATTTCGGCCGCGTTTATTTCGCTGGTGGAGATGGGACTGGTGCCCGCTTGGATGGTGGTGATTATCATCGGGCGCGAATTTATTGTGGTGGGGCTGCGCGAGATCGCGTCAGTGGAAGGATTGGTGATTCCGGCGTCGGCGCTGGGCAAGACGAAGATGATTTTGCAGGTGCTCGCGGGATGCGCGGTGATTCTGACGGCGAAGTATACGTCGCTGAAGCTGCTCGGCAGTGTGTTGATGTGGCTCGTGGTATTGAGCGCCGTGGCGTCGGCAATTCACTACTTCCAGATGTTCTGGAGCCAGATAGATATTCGCGTGCAGCAGCGGCGCCGAGCGGTAATCCTCGTGAAGCCCGAAGAGAAGCACCAGGATGCTCCCACTCGCTGATTCAGCGAAGCAGGCTCTCCTCGATGTGGCCAGACGGGCAGTGATTCTCGCTGTCGAACGCCGCGAGCTCCTAGAAGACCTTCCCGATGATGAGGCGCTGCGACAGCCTGCGAGCGCGTTCGTTACGTTGCACCGGCTGGGGCGCTTGCGGGGATGCGTGGGGCAGCTTGCGTCGAAGGATGCGCTGGTTTCGGTGGTTGCCTATTGCGCGATGGCAGCGGCGCTGGATGACCCCCGGTTTGCTCCGATGACGCCTCCGGAACTCGAAGGCCTTGCAATTGAGATTTCTGTGCTTTCACCGCTCGTGGAAATTTCGTCGCGAGCAGATCGAGCCGGGAAAGCACGGCTTGATGGTTACGCGAGGGGGCAAACGAGGCGTTTTGCTGCCTCAGGTAGCCGAGCAATTCGGCTGGACGGCCGAACGCTTTCTGGAAGAAACGTGCCTGAAGGCTGAGCTCGATCGCGACGATTGGAAACAGCCCGGAACGCGGGTGCAAGGATTTACCGCGGAAATATTCAGCGAAGCGGGATTCCACGCAGGCCACGCGGCAGCGATGAACCTGACGTACGAGCGAAATCGAACCTATTCGACTTCGACGTAATCGCCCGCGTAGATCTGGTGAAGGCTGAACGTGATTAGAACGCTCGAAGAATTGGGCGCGGCGCGAACCACCACTCCCTCGCCGATCACTTCGCGCGGCACGTTGTCCCATTGATATTTCGCAGGGACGCTTCCGAAATCCGATACATATCGAAGGCTGCTCGCTTGGTCTGATAGGCGGTCTCGTGTTCGGTTCCCTGATAGCGGAACACCCGGTAGTAATCGCCCACTTTGACGCCCTGGGAAGTGCCCAGGTTCACGTAGATGATGTCATTGGTTCCGTCGAGAATCGCGAAGCTCTTGCCGGAAACGACCATAGCCACCGGCTTGCCGCTGGGCGGCGCGAAGCGGTCAAAATTAGCCTCGGATTTTAGAGGCGGCGCCGGGCGCTCGTTGAAGGGCAGAACGATGTCGCCGCGTTGCATGTAGTTGCAGGAATTCACGACTTGAGCGATGGAGACGTTGGGCTGCGCCACGACGACGCGGAGGCGGCCTTCGTCTTCCCACATGGTTCCAATCTTCTTCAGGATGGAAAACTGCCACTTGGTCCACTCGATGTCGGTGGGGTCGGTGACGGCGCGGATCACTGAAAATTGGTCGCCTACCTTGACGCCCTGGCTGGAGCCCTTGTTGATGTAAACGTAGTCGCCTTGCTGGAAAGTGTTCTTATAATTCGACTCTTCGCCGGTAATCACGTAGGTATCGCGCGGGACGGACTCGTTCGTGATGGTCCCCGAGCAGTAGATGTCGTCCTGAGTGGTGGTAAGGCCTCTCTCCTGCGCGGCGAGCGCGCCTCCGGATAGGGCCAGAATGAGACCTGCAAGGACAATTTTCCCGCGCATAATACATGCTCCTTTGATTGCAGTGCGCCGACACAGGGCGCAACCCGATGATTCGACCGTAACAAACGCGTATGGGAGCGTCAAGGCAAGGTCTGGTGTGCTTTACACATTCAGTAACGCATGGTAGAAGCCAGAACCCCCTGTACGAACGGACAGGTGGGACCAGTGTTTCGCGTAATTGCTGAGTGCGATGAGACGCGGGTCGAATCGGGAGAGATTTCCGGACGCGGATGGAAGGGAAATGATTGGCGAGTCGAAAATTTGTGCGGTCGTTGCAGCGGAAGACTGCGGCAGCGATGTGGCGCGAGTTCGAGCGAGCGCTCGCGGCGACAAGGACGATCGAATTGCGCCTGGATTGGCTTGCAAACGACGCCGAGATTGAGCGGTTTCTCGTTCGGCTGGCGGCGAGCGGCGGGCGGCGAAGCAGGACGCGCGGCCGAGCCACGCTGATCGCGACTTGCCGCCGGCGCGAAGCGGGAGGCCGCTATCGAGGCACGATTGCGAAACAGCTAATCCATCTTGGCGAAGCGCTAAGAGCTGGATGCGAATGGTATGACCTTGAGATTGAATCCGCGTCGCGCTGTCCGGCTGAACTACTCGACGTGTTGCTTGGTGAAGGACGGCAAATCTGCTCGGCTCATTTTTTTCAGCGCGCGCCGAAGAATTTGAAGCGGGTGGTGGCCAGCCTATCGAGCGTGAGGCCGGACGCGATCAAGGTCGCGGCGCAGTGCGAATCGCTTCGGGAAGCGCGGCGCGTGCTTGCGATTGCGCGTGGCCGGCGGGACACGATCGCGGTGCCAATGGGCGATGTGGCGCTTCCGATGCGCGTCCTTGCGTTGCGCGAAAGAGGAGCTTTTGTCTACGCGCCTGTCGAAAATGCGACGGCGCCTGGCCAGGTGTCGCTCAGCGACATGGTGAATCTGTATCGCGCGGACCGCATCACCCGGCGAACCCGTGTGTATGGCGTGATCGGCAATCCTATCGGCCATTCGCTCTCACCGCGGCTTCAAAATAGCGGCTTTCGGGCGCGAGGAATCGATGCGGTGTATTTGCCGTTTCTGGTGCGCGACTTGAAGGACTTTTGCAATTCGATCGCAGCGCTGCGAATGAAAGGATTCAGCGTTACGCTGCCGCACAAAGAAGCGATTCTTCGCTATCTCGATGATTGCGACGAACTCGCCGCGTCCATTGGCGCCGTGAATACGGTTTCTGTTCGGGCAAACGGAAAGCTCGTCGGCCACAACACGGATTATGTGGGTGTGCTGCGGGCGCTCGAACGCCGCATGTCTCTGCGAGGCAGCCGCGTGCTGATTTTTGGAGCGGGAGGCGTGGCGCGCGCGGTCGCATTTGCGCTGTCTCGTGCTGGAGCGTCGGTTGGCATTTGTGCGCGGCGGCCTGCGCGGGCGGTCGCGCTGGCGCGGGCGGCCGGAGGAGGAAGCAATCGCGCGCAAGTATTTGAGAACGGAATTTTTCGACGCGATCGTGAACGCGACTCCGGTGGGCATGCATCCCGCGATTGGTCGCGCGCCGCTCGAAGCGCGCGAGCTGAATTGCCGGTTGGTTTTCGACACGATTTATCGCCCGCGCGTGACGAAGCTGATGCAACTTGCGGCCCTTCGTGGCATCGAAACAGTTTCCGGCGTGGAGATGTTTGTGGCGCAGGGAACTGCGCAGTGGGAAATCTGGACGGGGCAACGCGCTCCGGAGAAGGCGATGCGCGCAGCCGTTCTTGCGGCACTCGAACGCGAAGAAAAGCAGACGCCGAAGCCCGGCTCGTCCTGATGGGACAGTCTTAACGGGCAACACCTTTACTGGCGACACATGGCACAGCCTGATTTCAAAACATTCTCGAAGCTGGCGCGACAGGGAAACCTGATCCCGGTCTACGAGACATTTACAGCCGATTTGCTGACGCCCGTCGGGGCGTATCTGCGAATTGCGCACGGCGCGAAATATTCGTTTCTGCTGGAAAGCGTGGAGGGCGGCGAGACCATCGCGCGTTACACCTTTGCCGGCGCGAATCCGGAAGAAGTATTCAGGGCGCGCGGACGAATCTGCACGCTCGAAACCGGCGGCCGCGAAATCCAATTCGACGATGATCCCATCGAGCAATTGCGGCGACTGACTGCGCGCTACCATCCCGTCCGGGTACCTGGACTTCCGCCCTTGATTGGCGGCGCGATCGGCTATTTCGCTTACGACATGGTGCGGCTGATCGAAAAAATTCCTGCGTCGGGACGCGACGACCTCGAGCTCAGACGATTGCGTGATGATGTTTTTTCATGGCGTAATCGCCTTTGACCACGTGCAGCATCGCATCTGGGTGATTCGCAACGTATTCACGGAAGGGAAGGGAAGCCTCCGCGAGAAATACGATGCGGCGGTGCGAGAAATCGAGATAGCGCGGCGGAAGCTGGAAGGACCGCTGCCAAAGCAGCAGCGACCTAAGCGGGGCGGTAGGCCACGGCTTCAATCGAACATGACGCGGCCGCAGTATCTCGCCGCCGTTCGAAAGGCCAAGGCTTACATTCGCGCGGGAGATATTTTTCAAGTGGTGCCGAGCCAGCGATTTTCGGCGCGCACGAACGCCGACCCCTTTGAGATTTATCGCGCGGTGCGGGTGGTGAATCCTTCGCCGTACCTTTATTTTCTGAAGCTCGACGAAGTCTCGGTGGTAGGTAGCTCGCCCGAAATGCTGGTGAAGGTACAGGGGCGCGATGTTTTCTACCGTCCGATTGCTGGGACCGTTCCGCGAGGGCGCGACGAAAAGGAAGACCGAGAGCTCGAGACGAAACTACTTGCCGATCCCAAGGAGCGGGCCGAGCACATCATGCTCGTTGATTTAGGGCGCAACGATCTAGGCCGCGTCTGCGAGTACGGAACGGTGAAGCCGGAGCGGCTGATGTTCGTTGAGCGCTACTCGCACGTGATGCATTTGGTGTCGAGTTTGCGCGGGCAGTTGCGGCGCGGCATGGATTGCTTCGACGCGCTGATGTCCTGCTTTCCGGCCGGCACCGTTTCCGGCGCGCCAAAAATCCGAGCGATGGAAATTATTGATGAGCTCGAGCCCACGCGTCGCGGTATCTACGCGGGTGCGGTGATGTATCTCGATTTCTCCGGCAACATCGATTCGTGCATCGCGCTGCGCACGCTTGTGGCGAAGAAGGGGCGTGTTTACATCCAGGCGGGTGGTGGTGTCGTCGCGGATTCGGTGCCGGAGCGCGAGTATCAGGAAACCGTGAACAAGGCGCGCGCGCTGGTGAAAGCGCTGGAAATTGCGCACGGGGAGCGCGGGAAGAAATAAGTCGCTGACTACTGTATTCTTGAATTGCGTCGCTTGAATTGCAACGATGCTACTGATACTCGACAACTACGATTCCTTTACTTATAACCTCGCGCAGTATCTGGGCGAGATGGGGCAGCAGCTCGAAGTGCGTCGCAACGATCGCATCACGCTCGACGAGATCGAGAAAATGCGGCCTGAGAGAATCGTGGTTTCTCCCGGACCATGCACGCCGCGGGAGGCGGGAATCAGCATCCCGCTGATTCAGCGCTTTGCCGGCAAAATTCCGATTCTCGGTGTTTGCCTGGGGCATCAGGCGATCGGGGCGGCGTTTGGCGGGCGCGTGATCCGCGCACGCAAATTGATGCATGGCAAAACGAGCCGCATCGATCATGATGGCAAGACTATTTTCCGCGGCTTGCCGCAGAAATTTCAGGCCACGCGCTATCATTCGCTGATCGTCGAGCGAAAATCTTTGCCGCGCGATCTTGAAATTTCCGCCGAAACGGACGACGGCACGATCATGGGACTTCGGCATCGCAAACTGCGCGTCGAGGGCGTGCAATTTCATCCGGAGTCGGTTCTTACCGAGGCGGGTTTCCGGCTTCTCGAAAATTTCCTCAGCGTCTAGAATAAAATTCACGTGGTTTTGCGAGATGCTCGATGATTCCGCGTTCGTACTGCATCACTCGACAGGCTCTGTCTTTCTGCTGCGTTCTGCTTTTCGCTGCGACGCTGGGATATGCTTCGTCCACTTCTTACCTTGGTTTTGACTCAAACGAATACCCGGGGGATGCGGCGCTGCCGTCATTGAGGCGGGCATTTTCTTTCTCCGGATACTGGCTCAACATTCCACCAGGTGCTGAGACGAACGAGTGGGTTGGGAAGCGCTCGGCGCTTTTGAAAAACGGCTTTGGCTTTCTCGTGCTCTTCAATGGGCGGACGATCAGCCAGCTAAAAACACCGTGGAAGTGCGGCCGACGCGGGAAAAGTGGAAGGGCAATCGGCGGCTGCGCTTGCGCAGCAGGAAGGCTTTCACTCCGGTACTGTGATTTTTCTGGACCAGGAAGAAGGCGGGACGCATGACCGACGAGCAGAACGCATACATTTTTGCGTGGTTCGATGCGGTGATCGCGGGCGGGTTCCGGGCGGGAATTTATTGTTCCGGGATGCCGGCGAAGGAAGGCAGGGGGCAAACGATTGTCACCGCGGACGACATTCGCTCACACGCCGGAGGGCGGAAGATTTCTTTTTTTGTGTACGACGATGCGTGCCCGCCATCGCCCGGCTGCGTGTACCCGAAAAATCCGCCACCGCCATCTGCCAGCGGCTTGCCGTATGCTTCGGTGTGGCAGTTCGCGCAATCGCCGCGGCGCCATGAATTCACGAAGCGTTGCGCTGCCACTTACAACGCCGACGGCTATTGTTATGCGCCGGGCGCAGGGCCGGGTTCAGTAAACATCGATTTGAATTCATCGCTTTCGCCCGACCCATCGAACGGTCGCAAATGATCCCCGAGCGCTCGCCATACGCTCTTGAAGTCGACAGCATCGTGAAAGTGTATCCCGCGCGTCGCAATGGATTCTTCGGCGCGCGCAGCGAGCCGGTGCGGGCGATCGATGGACTCAGTTTTAATGTTCCGCGCGGCTCGATTTTCGGAATGCTGGGACCGAACGGCGCGGGCAAGACGACGTTGCTGAAGATTCTTGCGACGCTTCTGCAGCCTTCGAGCGGACAAGCGCGCATTGAGGGATTTGACGTGGTCGAGCAGCCGCTCGAAGTTCGCCGGCGAACGTCGATGGTGCTGCAAGAGACGGCGGGCGAGATGTTTCTTTCGGTGCGCGACAATTTGCTTACCTACGCGAGATTTCACGGGCTCGATAGGGTTGAGGCGGAACGCGGGGCCACCGAGATCATGAAGCTTTTCGATCTTACGGCGGAGGCGGATCGCAAAGTGCAGGATCTTAGCGGAGGTTTTCGCCGGCGCGTGCAGGTGGCGAAAATGTTTCTGGTGAATACGCCGGTGCTGTTCCTCGACGAGTTTTCAACCGGAATGGATCCGATTCTGAAACGAGCAGTGATGGATGCGCTGCGAAAAGAATCGGCGCGGGGACGCACGATTGTTCTCACGACGCAGATTTTGAGCGAAGCGGAAGAATTGTGCGACGACATCTTGATTCTAAATAAGGGCCGGCAAATCGCGCGCGGCGACCTGCACGCTTTGAAGCTGCTTTCGCAGGATGTGTATGAAGTGGCGATCACGTTTGAATCGCTGCCGGCTGGAATCGAGCGCGAAATTGCGGCTCTGCATCCGATTCGCTCGCAGATTAATGGTAACACTCTCGAATTCTGCGTGAAGGCGCAGGAGGCGGAGGCGCTGGAGCTTGTCGCGGCGCTGGCGAAGAAGGGGCGCGTGCTGCGGGTGGAGATTGGCGGGGCGAGTCTGGAAGATATTTTTGTTGAATTGACGCAAAAGGCCGGAACGGGAGTGCGTGGGTAGGTAGCCCGCTCGCGAGGAGCGATCGTGTCGTCGATTTCCGCCATGCTGTATCGCGAGACAAAGATTCGCGCGACGAACATCACGTTCGTCTTCTGGGATCTTTTTTACCCGCTTTGCTATCTGCTGGTGTTTGGAGTGGGGGTGACGGCTTCGCTGGGCACTCCGCAGTCCGCGCCGGGCGTCACGTACAATTCGTTTTTTCTCGCGGGCGTGCTGGGCATGGCGAGTTTTGGCATCGCGTCGAACAGTTCGTGGTCGTTCTTCATGGATCGCGACAACGGAATTTTCTATGAGATGCTGACGTATCCGATGAGCCGGTCGGAATATCTGCTCGGCAAAGTGCTATTCAACGTTTTCATTGCGATTGTGCAGATGGTGATCACGCTCGGGTTGGGCACGTGGCTGCTCGGAATCAGGCTGCGCTTTGATCTTCTGCCACTGCTCGTGGTGACGGTGATCGTCGGAACCGCCGGATGGTTTTTCTTCTATACGATTTTCGCGCTGAAGATTCGGCGCAATGACATCTTCAATAGCGTCACCTCGGTTTTCTATTTTGTGTTTCTCTTTGCCAGCTCGATGTTTTATCCGCTCGAGCCGCTGCCGCGCTGGTTTCGCGTTATTGGCCTGGCAAACCCGATCACATGGCAGGTGGATTTGCTTCGCTACACTTCTATCGGGCTTGGCACTCCACACCAGCTCGGAATGGAAGCGGTGGCGTTCGGGATTTTTGTGCTGGCGTGTTTCGGATATGCGGTGCACAGCCTGACGCAAATTTAATAGGTAACGCTGCGACCTCTTCAGGATCCTGAAAGCTGCCCGGTCGCTGTCTCCCTGGGTGAACGCGATAAATCCTTCGAGCTTTTCGCGCGCGGCGCCGGAATCGATTGATTCTGCTGCCACGCGCACGCCGTCGAGAAAATCCGTGGCGCGCCCAGCAGCAACGAGCGCTGCCGCGGAATTCGCGAGCACGATTTCGCGGTGCGCTCCATTCGCGTGGTGGTGCGACGAGGGGGCAAAAATCCGGAGGATGATTTCCGCATTGCGCTTTGCGTCGCCGCCGCGGATTTCTTCGGCCGGCCAGCGGCGCAAACCAAAATCTTCAGGCGTAACAGTGAGGCTTCGCACCGATCCGTCGCGCAGCTCGGAAATATAAGTTTCACCCGATATCGAAATTTCGTCCAAGCCTTCGGCTCCGTGGAAAACAAACGCACGCCGCACGCCCAACTCGCCGAGTGCTCGCGCCACCAGCTCCGTCAGGCTCGCCTGATACACGCCGACGATCTGCACCGATGCTCCGGCGGGATTCGTCAGCGGGCCGAGGAGATTGAACACTGTGCGCATGCGAAGCTCGCGGCGCACCGGCATGGCATGCCGCGTCGCCGCGTGCATCGCCGGCGCGAACATGAATCCAATTCCGATTTCCTCGATCGAGCGCGCCACGCGGTCCGGCGCCAAGTCGATCTTCGCGCCCAGCGCCTCCAGCACGTCGGCCGAGCCGCAGCGCGAGCTAACGGAGCGATTGCCGTGTTTCGCAACGCGCACGCCGGCGCCCGCGATCACAAACGAAGCAGCGGTTGAGATATTGAATGTCCCGGCTGCATCTCCGCCCGTCCCGGCCGTATCGACAAGCACTTCGTTCTTCGGAGTGCGCCCGTCGGGAAAAATCGGCGTCGCGTGGCGCCGCATCGCTTTTGCGAAGCCGACCACCTCATCCACCGTCTCGCCCTTAATACGCAGCGCCGTGAGCAGACCCGCGATCAGCGCATCGCTCGCACGCCCCGCCAGAATATCTTCCATCGCGGCTTCGGCTTCGGCGCGCGTCAAATCTTGATCCGCTACGATTTTTTCAAGCGCGTCGAGGATCATGAGAATCAAGACGGGCACGTGATCGCAGTATTTTCCGCAGACTGGTTTCATTTCGAGAGCCACACCGCTCCTTGCTCGTCCTCGACGTTCCAAGTAAACTTAGTAGCTTTTGCGAGCATAAAATACTAGCACTATTCAAGGCGAGCTTCCGAAAGCCGATGGAGTAGGAATGAAGATCCACGAATATCAGGCCAAAGCGATCCTGGCGAAATTTGGTGTGCCGGTTCCGCGCGGCGAAGTGGTTTTCAAAAAAGACGAAGCGCGCGCGGTGGCCCAGCGGCTTGGTACTCCGGTCGTGGTGGTGAAAGCGCAGATTCATGCAGGCGGGCGCGGCAAAGCGGGTGGCGTGAAGCTTGCGAAATCAGCCGACGAAGCTTCGGCGCATGCCGAGCGTATCCTCGGAATGAATCTTGTGACGCCGCAAACCGGCCCGGAAGGGCGCATCGTTCGCCGCCTGCTGATCGAAGAAGGCCTCGACATCAAGCGCGAACTTTATCTCAGCATTCTCGTGGATCGCGCCGTGGGCGCGCCCGTGTTTATGGCCAGCACCGCCGGCGGAATGGAAATCGAGGAAGTCGCGAAGGACAATCCCGAAGCGATTCTGCGCGAGACGATTCATCCCGCCACCGGATTGCTGCCGTTTCAAGCGCGCAAACTCGCCTTCGGACTCGGCCTCGCGCCGGAAGTTGTGAACGCAGCGGTGCCGTTTCTTCAATCGCTCTATCGCGCGTTCATGGAAACGGACGCATCGCTCGTGGAAATTAATCCCTGCGTCGTCACCGGCGATGGCCGCCTGGTAGCGCTCGATGCGAAAGTCACCTTCGACGACAACGCGCTTTACCGCCATCCGGAATTCAAAGATTTGCGCGATCTCGAAGAAGAGACGCCGCTTGAAGTGGAAGCCTCAAAATTCAAACTGAACTACATCAAGCTCGACGGCACGGTCGGCTGCATGGTCAATGGCGCCGGCCTCGCCATGGCCACCATGGACATCATCAAGCTGAGCGGCGGCAGCCCGGCGAATTTCCTCGACGTGGGCGGTGGCGCTTCCGAAGAACAGGTGAAGAACGCTTTCCGCATTTTGCTCAGTGATCCCAACGTGAAAGCCGTCTTCGTGAATATTTTCGGCGGCATTCTTCGCTGTGACGTGCTGGCCAGCGGCGTCGTGAATGCTGCGAAAGAGCTGAAATTCAAAGTGCCAGTCGTCGTTCGCATGGAAGGCACCAACGTCGAGAAAGGCCAGGAAATTTTGCGCAACTCGGGTTTCAATTTCACGATCGCAAAGCGGCATGAAAGACGGGGCACAGAAAGTCGTCGCGCTCGCGGAAGGTGCGCGATGAGCGTTCTGATTGACAAAAACACGCGCGTCGTCGTGCAAGGCATCACCGGCCGCGAGGGCAGCTTTCACGCGCAGCAGATGCTGGATTACGACACCAAAGTTGTCGCGGGCGTCACGCCCGGCAAAGGCGGCACAAAACATCTCGGCGTGCCCGTGTTCAACACCGTTGCCGAGGCCGTTGCGAAAACGGGCGCGAACGCTTCGATTATTTTCGTTCCGCCTCCTTTCGCCGCCGACGCGATCCTCGAAGCTGTCGATGCAAATTTGCCGCTCGTGATTTGCATCACCGAAGGCGTGCCGGTGCTCGACATGGTGCGCGTTGCCGCCGCGATGAAAGATTCGAAGACGCGTTTGATCGGGCCGAATTGTCCCGGCGTGATCTCGCCTGGAAAATGCAAAATGGGCATCATGCCCGCATCGATTCACAAGCAGGGAAATGTCGGCGTCGTCAGCCGCAGCGGCACGCTCACCTATGAAGCCGTCGGCCAGCTCACTCAGCTGGGAATCGGGCAATCCACTTGCATCGGCATCGGCGGCGATCCGATCATCGGCACCAGCTTTCTCGATTCGATTCGCATGTTCAACGACGATCCCGACACGCACGCCATCGTGATGATCGGCGAAATCGGCGGCAACGCCGAAGAAGTTGCGGCTGAATACATCAAGAAACATGTGAAGAAGCCGGTCGTCGGATTCATCGCTGGACAAACCGCCCCGCCCGGCCGTCGCATGGGCCACGCTGGCGCGATCATCAGCGGCGGGCACGGAACCGCAATCGAAAAGTACAAAGCGATGCGAGCCGCCGGCATTCACACCATCCAAAGCCCTGCCGATATAGGCGAAACGATCGCGCGTGTGATGGGTTCGAAATCAAAATCGAAGTCGAGCGCAAAACCAAAAGCCGCACCAAAGAAAAAATCATCGCGCAAACCGCCAAAGGGCAGCAAACGGTAAGTTGTCGACCGCTACAAAATCAAACGGAGGAAGAATCTCTTGGGATCCCAGCGCACACTAGCAATCATTAAGCCGGATGCCGTTGGCCGGGGAATTTCCGCGGACATACTGAGCCGCATTCATGCGGCGAAATTTCAAATTGTGGCGATCAAGTCCATGCGCCTCACGAAAGCGCAAGCGGAAGGATTCTATGCAGTTCATAGCGAGCGCCCCTTCTTCAATGACCTCACGGAATTTATGAGCTCGGGCAAAGTAGTCGTGATGGTGCTCGAAGCCGAAGGCGCGATCGCGAAATGGCGCGACACGATGGGCGCCACCGACCCCGCTAAAGCTGCCCCCGGCACGATTCGCAAGGAGCTCGGCACGAGCATCCAGAACAATTGCACCCACGGTTCCGACGCGCCCGACACCGCCGCCTCCGAGATCAGCTATTTCTTCGCAGGTGAGGAACTCGTCTAGCCTCGCCGTTAGTCTTCTGTAGCGCCGGTCTTCAGACCGGCAGGGTTTGATTTGGAAGTTAACCCGGCACGCGTCGCAAAAAAAAACGACCCTGCCACCCTAAAGGGTGGCGCTACAAAAGACTCCGTTGCGCGGCGCCCCCGATTTGTGGCTCGTTTTCCAGAGAACGGTTCGATTCGAGTAGAATGCTTCTCAGGTTGATTACTTTGGAACCGATGCGCGAACTCGGAAAGCTCCTACTCGTGTGCGGAATTGCCCTCGCAGTTGTCGGCGGATTTTTCTTTTTCGGCGGGCGATTGCCTTTTCGCCTAGGACGCCTTCCCGGCGATATCGCCTATCAGGGCAAAAATAGCAGCTTCTATTTTCCGGTCGTCACTTGCATCGTGCTCAGCGTCGCGCTCACGCTGATTCTCTGGGCTATAAATTTGTTCCGGCGGTAGAATTCCAGCGCTAACAACATGAGCCAGGCTTCGCTTTTCAATCTGATGCCCGAGCGGCGGGTGTGGAAAGTCAGCGAACTTACTGACCGCATCCGCGATCTGCTCGAGAGCGCTTTCTTCGATATCTGGGTCGAGGGCGAAGTCTCGAATTTTCGCGCGGCACAGTCCGGCCATCTCTATTTTACGTTAAAGGACGCGCACGCACAGATCCGTTGTATCTGCTTCCGTGATCAAGCGCGTGGGCTGAAATTCCGGCCCGAAGATGGTCTGCACGTCACGGTGCGTGGCTCAATCAGCGTCTACGATGTTCGCGGCGAATATCAGATTTACATTACGAATATTGAGCCGGTCGGCCTGGGCGCCTTGCAGCTTGCATTCGAACAGTTGAAGAAGCGTCTGCAGGAAGAAGGCCTTTTCGACGAATCGCGTAAGAAGCCTCTTCCCGTTTTGCCGCGATGTATAGGCATCGTCACGTCTCCCACGGGCGCTGCCATCCGCGACATTCTTCGCGTTCTGAAGCGCCGCTTTCCAAACGCGCATGTGCGGCTCTATCCAGTGAAAGTGCAGGGCGATGGCGCTGCGAAAGAAATCGCTGCCGCTGTGAATTATTTCACTCGCGCCAAATTTGCGGACGTGCTGATCGTGGCGCGCGGCGGCGGCTCGCTAGAGGATCTGTGGGCGTTCAATGAGGAAGTAGTTGCGCGCGCGATTTTCGCTTCTGAAATTCCCGTGATCACCGGCGTCGGCCATGAAGCCGATTTCACGATTGCGGATTTTGTCGCGGACCTGCGCGCGCCCACGCCTTCCGCCGCAGCCGAACTGGTCGTGCGTTCGCGCCAGGAATTCGAGCGGCATATTGCCGAACACCAGAGGCACCTGGTGCAACAGATTCGCTACTGGTTTTCCGAGCGCCGCCATCGCGTGCGCGACCTGCAAACCCATCGAGGTTTTCGCCAACTCGAAATTCTGGTGCGCCGGCGGCGTCAGCAGGTGGATGAGCTTTCATCGTCGCTCGTGATCGGCTTGCGCTTGCGGCTTGGCACCAATCGGCAGCGTGTCACGAAGGCGAGCGCGCAAATTGGATCGTTCGACCTGCGTGCGCGTGCAGTGGTCGTGCGCCGACGGATCGATCAGCATCGCCTCGCACTGATCGCAGCGCTCGAGCGAGTGATGACGCGCAAACGCAGGACATACGGCACGGCGCAAGTTCGTTTTGCAGCGCTCGATCTGCGCGCGCGAGTGGCGCGTTGGCGTTATGTGGTGGAGAGACGCGTTGCTGAATTAGAGGCCCGCGCTGAGCGCCTCTTGGCAGGGAAGCGCCAGCGCTTCGAAGCCGCCAAATTGCAACTCGAAGAGCGCAGCCCGTTCCGCATCCTCGAACGCGGCTACGCCATCGCCTACGACGCCTCAGGAAAGGTGTTGCGTTCAGCGGATCAGGTCGCGCTCGGCGAAGATATCTCAGTCCGCCTCGCGCGCGGCGAACTCGGCGCCACTGTCAAACGCAAGGTAGACTCTTAACATTTGCGCCAGCTCCGTGCGTGGGTGACAGTCCCAGCCGGCCTCGCGTCAGAAGTATTAGGGCCACCGGAACCAAAAACGTAGAGAGAGTCCAGATCATGGAGCCATTGACCCGCTGAGTAGCGTGCGAGGCCAATGCCTCGATGACACAGCCACGCATATTGTTAACTGCGTGCATCGCGAACGCGACAAGGATACTGAATTTCGAGAGATTGAACCCAAGGGTCATTAATACCGAGAGCGCAACAACAATGGATGAATATCTTAGAAAACCGCTCAGTGTCGACCCGCCCAAGAACAAACTCGGGATGTGCCAGCCAGCCCACAGGAGACCTAACAATACGGACGCCCGTCCCGGGCTCATGCGGGTTTGGAAGCGCGGGAGTGCGTATCCCCGCCATCCTGGTTCCTCGACAATCGGAGCCAAGAGCAGCTGGATGAATCCTCCAGAATATTGGCAATGATAGGAACTGGCCGATAGGAATGCCTTCCAGTTCAGCGATTGCAATGGCTCCTTGGTTGCGAGAACGGCGGGCACAATCACAGCGGAGAACAGAATTAAAGCCGGTCCAAGAACGATCCCGCTAGCCAGAGCCTTCCATGAGCTATAGATTTGACATATCTTGAAATTGCGCTCAGTCGGACGAGCCCAAACGCGTACAGCACTTGAATGATGAACGCCACGACCAAAAATATGTAAGTAAGCGCGAAAAATGTAAGGAGTGGTCTCGTCTTAGCAAGGGTCGTCAAGATCAGTTGGAGCGTCCAATCTCTTGGACGGCTTTTTCAAATGGGATGGAAGATTCACCAGATTTCTGTGCGGCGTCGAACGCACGAATACACTCGAGCTCTTCAAGACCGTCCAAGAGCTTTCGATATTCCTTCGTGGTCAGCTCAAGATTGATCTTTCGGCCGCGCTTTTTGGTCCGAAATTGTGGATTTGGCATAGAAATCCTTCAGAAATAGTGTATGTCGCGAGAGGCGGCCATGCAATGGTACATCGCCTACTCTTCGTCGTTAATCCCGCCGGAAACCTTGAGGACCGCGAGGAAAGCTTCCTGCGGAATATCCACGCGCCCCACTCGCTTCATGCGCCGCTTGCCTTCTTTCTG
This sequence comes from uncultured Acidobacteriota bacterium, assembly GCA_963767205.1. Lineage (GTDB taxonomy): Bacteria > Acidobacteriota > Terriglobia > Acidiferrales > UBA7541 > Palsa-295. The sequence continues at coordinate 572,392 of CAVYDF010000007.1, read as the reverse complement.
CTTCTCCAGCAGTTTGCGCTTGCGCGAAATATCGCCGCCGTAGCACTTGGCAATCACGTTTTTGCGAATTGCGCTGATCGTCTCGCGCGCGATCACGCGGCTGCCGATGGCGGCCTGGATGGGGACTTCAAACATTTGCCGCGGTATGAGTTTCCGCAAACGCGAAACAAGATCGCGCCCACGCTCGTAGGATTGGTCGCGATGGCAAATCACCGTCAGCGCATCCACAGGCTCGCCGCCCACCAGCACATCGAGCTTCACCAGATCGGATTCGTGATACCCCGACAAATGATAATCGAGCGATGCATAACCGCGCGAAACGCTCTTCAGCCGGTCGTAAAAATCGAGCACGATTTCGTTCAGCGGCATCTCGTACGTCAGCATGATGCGCGTCGGCGATAGATATTCGAATTTCTTCTGCACGCCGCGCTTTTCTTCGCACAGCGCCAGCACGCCGCCCACGGATTCTTCCGACGTGATGATCATCGAGGTGAGCATCGGCTCTTCGATTTTCTGAATCGAGCCCGGCGGCGGAAATTTTGTAGGATTGTCCACCTCGACTACTTCTCCTGCCGTATTCGTAATGCGGTACTGCACGCTCGGCGCCGTGGTGATCAGCTCGATGTTGAACTCGCGCTCGAGCCGCTCCTGCACGATCTCCATGTGCAGAAGCCCGAGAAAACCGCAGCGGAACCCGAAACCCAGCGCCACCGAATTTTCCGGCTCGTAGAAAAACGCGGCGTCATTCAGTTGTAATTTCCCCAGCGCGTCGCGCAGCACTTCGTAATCGCTCGCGTTCACCGGATACATCCCAGCGAACACCATCGGCTTGATCGCTTCAAATCCGGGCAGCGCTGGCGCGGGGCGATCCGCCTCCACCACCGTGTCGCCCACGCGCGCGTCGGCGACGCGCTTGATATTCGCGATGATGAAGCCCACGTCGCCCGCCGAAAGCTCGTCGAGCACGATCGGCTTCGGCGTCAGCACGCCGAGATCTTCCACTTCGTACACTTCGTTGCTCGCGCACAGCCGGATTTTCGTGTGCTTCGTGATGCGCCCTTCCATCACGCGCACCAGCACCACAGCGCCACGATACGAGTCGAACCAGGAATCAAAAATCAGCGCCTGCAGAGGATTTTCCGCCGAGCCTTTCGGCGGCGGCACGTGACGCACAATTTCTTCCAACACTTCGTCGACGCCGATTCCACTTTTAGCGCTGATCAGCTGCGCCTCATCCGCCGGAATCGCCAGCACGTTTTCGATCTGCTCTTTCACGTGATCGGGACGCGCGGCCGGCAAATCGATCTTGTTGATCACCGGAACAACCGTGAGGTTGTGCCGCGACGCCAAAAACGCATTCGCCACCGTCTGCGCCTCGACGCCCTGGCTCGCATCCACCACAAGCAGCGCGCCTTCGCACGCCGAAAGCGCCCGCGAAACTTCATAGGAAAAATCCACGTGGCCGGGCGTGTCGATCAGATTCAGGCGATACTCATGCCCATCGCGCGCCGTGTAATGCAGACGAATGCTTTTTGCTTTGATCGTAATTCCGCGCTCGCGCTCCAGGTCCATCGAGTCGAGCACTTGCGCCGTCATTTCGCGCTGGCTCAACGCGCCGGTCAACTCTAGTAACCGGTCGGCCAGAGTCGATTTTCCGTGGTCGATGTGCGCGATGATGCAGAAATTTCGGATGTACTGCGGGTCCATTGTCTGTTTTTGCTCGGGTGCTCTCTGAGGCTGTGGTCTCGTCGAACGGCGCGCCGCGAAATGCGCCCGGCGCACACGCGCGCACAAGCCGCGCCCCTCAAACTATCGAGTGTGCCACAGTTTGCAGCAGCGAGCTAGCGGAGTCAGACGCGCGTACGCAGTTGCAACGCGCGACAAAGCCGCAAAATTCGCCAACTTTGAAATTGTGGGAAGGAACGCGTCAGGCCATCTTCGTAACAACCCGCCGCGCCGCAAGCGAAAGCATCAGCCGCGTGGTGCCGCTGAAGAGAATGCTCAAGCCCACGAGCGTGCCAATCACCCATTCCGTACTCGATGGCCACGTCTTCCAAACGAGAAAGCCGAGGATGAGCGTAACGATTCCATCGAGCAAGAACCATATCGCGCCCGGACCCGAGCGATGCTGGAAGAAGAGAATAATTTCCATCACGCCTTCGATCAGCAGGTAATAGGCGAGCACAAGCGTCAGCGTGGCCAGCCCGCGTGCCGGATGTTCCAGCAAATAAAATCCGATCACTCCGTACAAAATTCCCACCAGCACTTTCCAGATCACGCCACCCGTGCCGCGCGTTGACCATGCGTACACGAAATGCGCCGCGGCCGCGAAAATCAGCATCCAGCCAACAAAAATATTCACGGCGATGCCCGCTTCGAGCGGCAGCAGAATCGCAAGAAGTCCCGCGATGATCATCAGCACGCTGATCGCAATCGACCACCCAGTCACTTTTTTAGCCACATCTCCAACGGTCGCATCGCTCATGTTTCACCTCGAAGTGAGATTCCGCCACGCGGAACAATTGCTTGGGTCGGAGGCCGAGACGTCAGGAAAGAAGAAAGAGATATACACTTCGTGCCTGTCGCCTGCAATCCTTTTCGCTCTCGCCGCGAGTCGCGGCCCGCCGGCTGGCCCCCGGCAAACTTCGCGCCTTTCCTCCGCTGCGATACACTGGCCATGCAATTCAATCGCGAATGATTCGGGAGATCCCATGACATACGATTCGCATCAACGCGCAGCCGAGTTTCATATGCTGGCAGCGCACGCGCATCAGGCCGCCGCCGCGCATCATGGCAAGGAAGACCATCTCACAGCTCACGAGCAGTCGCGGCAGGCGATGGAATACGCCTCGAAGGCTTTTGAGTTTTCAAAGCAGGCTCACGAAGAATCGTCGGTAATTTTCAAGCAGCACGAAAAGAAGGCTTAACGCAATTCGTTGCCACGGCTGAACGTGCTACGGTGCAGCTGGCTTAACCATTTCTCGCGCGTCAGCCGGTACAGCACGTGCCGGCGCAGCGGATCACCGGCGGGTAATCCAGGATGATCGAAATTCTCAGTCGCGTCGTGCGTCATCCCCAACTTCGCCATCACCCGCCGCGAACGTTCATTCCGAATCGCCGTAAGCGAAACTAATTCTGCCAGCCCCAGCTCTTCGAACGCATAACGCACAATTTCGCGCGCGCCTTTCGTGGCAAGCCCCGCGTCCCCAGTATTCTGCCGCGAGTCTCCAGCCAATCTCGACGCACGGAGTGAACGCCGCCTCGAACGTCGGCACAGCCAGCCCGATGAATCCAATAAACTCGCCGCTCTCGGCCAGTTCCACGGCGCATAACCCAAATCCGTGCGCCCGGAAATGCGCTTCGATTCGGTCAGCCACTTCGTCGCTCTGCTCCCGCGACATCGTCTCACCCAGATATTCCATCACGCTGCGGATCGGCGTTCATTCGCGCAAACGGCTCCCGGTCCGCCTCGTTCCATTCCCTCAAGATCAGTCGCTCGGTTTTCAGCGTCACCATGTCTATTCCCGAGGAATCTATTCGCGAAGTCAATCGCGCGGCACAAATAATCGCGTGTCTTCATCCGATCCCGGCATGCGGATCATTTTCTCGAATCGCAAGCCAATCTTTTCCAGCACGCGAATCGATCCTGCATTGTCCGGAGAAGTAATCGCCACGATCCGCTTCAACCCCAACGCCTTTCGTCCATACTCCATCACCGCCGCCGCCGATTCGTAAGCGAAGCCTTTTCGCCGGAATTTCTCAATTAGCGCAAAACCGATATCCACGTCCTCCAGCGAATCGCGCTTCAACAATCCGCAAATTCCGATCGCCTCGCCCGTTTCCCGAAGCTCCACCAGATACAATCCAAATCCGAACTTCGCATAGCTCGCCACCGGCCCGTTCAAAATATAATTTCGCGCGTCTTCCAGCGTCCGCACGCCCTTGTCACCAATATTCCGGATAAACGCCGCCTCATTCACAAGCTCGAATATAAACTGAGCATCCTCCACCTCCATCTGCCGCAATATCAGCCGCTCCGTCTCGAGGATCTTCACGCGCACCGCTCCCTGCAACCGCGCATTCGCGGAAGCAATTGTCTCAAATTTCGTGGCTTGAACGAGAGAGTGCGTACTCTCTTATGAAGGACAATCTGTGTTACAGCGAAATAGCACCGAAAGAATTACGCGGGCCGCACCGACGGCTGCATCCGCGCCGCCTGCGACAACCCCCAAAAATCGTCGCGATCAAGCAGCTCGACGCCAATTTCGCGCCAACCTTCCGAATTATAGCGGCAGTAAACCACCCGCGCCTGCACGCGATTCGCGCGATCCCGCCGCGAGAGCACAAGCGCGCCACCCGTCTCCACAGGATGGCGGCACACCAATGACGCTCCGTGCTGGCTCACCGTAATCGTCCACGTTTCTTCTTCCCAGGTACGTCCGGAATCCTCACGGCGCAGAAAAATAGGCACAGAAGAACTCATCCGCGGGCTCCGCCGAAGCCGCTGCCCTGATTGCGACACGCGCCGCAGAAATTCTTCCAGCCGGCTCTTCGTCGATCCGTCAGTAAAGCCATCATCTTGAATGAAGCGGCTGGCCTGCTCGGCGCACGCCGCAATGAAATTCTTGAATGCCAGCGTGGCCGCCTCGTCGTAGAGGCCGTTCTTCAGCCGCTCGCCCCGCGATTCAATCTCTTGCGTGCACACCGGAATGAAATGCCGCACGCACAGCGGCGTGCCCCGCAACGCAATGGCTGCGCCTTCATCACACGACGCCATACCGCAAGCCGCGCTATCTCCGATGACCCGAACTTCAGAGGGTGCTTCGATCAGATTTTCCATAGCCACGTCCCAAGAGTGGCCTGCCTGGCCGCCCTATTCCTTCGACAATTTCCCGATGCCCTTCGCCAATTCCGAAATCGCCCCGCTCACAAATTCCAGATGGTCGCGGCTCTGTTTCTTCATTTCCCCAGCAGAACTGCCGCGACGCCTCCGCCGCTTGCCCGCTCACTTCCCTCAAGACCGAGTCCGAAACGCCGTTCAACTGCTCTCGAAGCTGCGTCTGCGCCCGCTCCTGATGCTGCTGCGAAGTAATACGCAGATTGTTGAGCGCCAAATCGGTCGCTGCCATTCCGGCGCGCTCCATTTCCTGCCGCGCCGATTCGATGCGCGTCCGCAGCACGCTGTCGAATTGTTTGTCGAATTTCGAGCACACCTCTTCGAGTCTCGCGGTGGCTGTTTCCACGGATTGCCCTATCAGCTTGTCGATCTCCTCTTTGCGCCGGGTGAGTTCCGCCGCGGCTTTCCGCGTTTCCTCCACGATCGGCGTCACCTGTTCTTTCAGCCGCGCGACGATTCGATCCACTCCCTCTTTGCGCGACGCCTCCAGAACGTTCTCCACCTTTTGCAGCGAGTTAGCCGCCAAATTGCCGGAAAGCTCTTCCATCTCCTGCCGCCGCGTTTCGATCTGTTGCAGTGACGTAGCCAGGTCCAACTCCACCTTCTTCATCCACTGCGCATGCAGCTTCTGCGCCGTGTCCTGGCCCGAAATTTTCATTTGCTTCAACGCATTTTCGATCCACGGTCCGGCTTGGGAGGCTGTCGTCTCGGCGAGAATCTCTTTCGCTTCTTCCCGCAGCTTGGCATGAACGTCGTTCAGCATCGCGGTCGTTTTTTCGCGCACCGCCGCCGTGGCCACTTCGGCCAGCATCGCCTCCATCTGCTGCTGGAAATCGCCCATCAACTGGCCCATCGGACGCGTCACCGACGCGATCGCCTGTCGCGAGCCATTTTCGCCCGCACTCGGAGTCGCCGTCCGGCTCGAGCCCATCGAAGGAGCCGCCACATCTTTCACATTCGCATTCGCGACGGCCGGCGCAGCCGGTTCATGCCGCGGCACAGCAAACGGCTTCGATTTCGCCGTGTCGATCTCAATCGTCCGCGGACCGCAGAACGGCAGCCAATCCTTCGGTGGCGCAGCCACTCCCCACACGTTCCCCGGATCCTCCAGCTCCACGGCCGTCTCGAACACGCCGCCTTGCAATCCCGCAACCCACTTCACGCGGCCGCGCGCCGACACCGGCTTCGCATCAGCCTTGTCGCCTTTCATCTCCAGAATCACCAGCGCGTTCGACAGCACCTGGTGCTTCGAATAATATTTGCAGCCGTGCGCGCTCACGCTCACCGTGGAAACCTCCTCGCTATACGGCCCGCGATAGGAGTCCACGCCTTCCACCCGCATAAGAATCGCTTCGCTCAGCCGCGTGCTCCGGCGCGATGGCCGCTGAGCCGAGCTGACAATAGGACTGTTCGACATAAGTGCCTCGATAGGGCCTTTAGAAGGCCTTGTTATATGGCTGGACCACTACGATAGACCGCCCATCGCCGGGAGCGATGGCCAAACTGCCGCCGAATTCCTCAATGAGTTACTACGAAGACGAGGCGATAGTCTTCGCTGCCCGAAGTTGTCGCTGACGTCAGGGCACTGGGGGCTTCTAGCCGTGGCGACGTAAGCAAGGTCGGAATCAAGCGGCTTCAGCCGCTGAGGGAAGATCTAATAAACCGGATGGCGCCGAACGTACCTCCGGGCGTCGCCAAAGCACATTCCTGTGCATTCTGATGCGCAGCCGAAGAATCATCAACCATCAATGCTTGGCAATTCGTAACGCGCGCGATCTGCGTCGTAACACGCGCACTCCGCGCCCCACCCCTACTGCTGATCCTTCAACTTCAACCTGCTCTTATTCTCCTCCAGAAACGCCCGCAAATCCGCCGCAGCATCCAGCAGCCGGATCCACTGCTCGTAATAAAGCGTCACAGGAAAGCGCCCCAGCCCGTACACGCTCACTCCGCCCTTCTCGCCCACTTTGAAATCAATCACGCCGCGCTTGCGCGAACCGGTCTGCTTCTCAAGCTCCGCAATCCGCGCCATCAACTCTTCTTTAGTTGGTTCAGCCATCGCCGCTTGCCCCCTCGGTCTTTTCTAAAGTCTTCTGCGGCTCGATGATACCAGCCATTCCGCCGAATCGCAGCAGTAGTGCCCCCGCGAACATCAGGCAAAGTCACGGATTGCCTGCGGCAACCTCTTGTCGTAGGCTGTAGCGGATTTCGAGCCCGCCGGGGGCGTGACGGCGGGGCGCCACCATCCTAAGATTCTAAAGTGCGGAAAAACGACAAGGAACCGGCCGTGCCTGCGCCGTCTTCCTTGAAACCCATGTTCGAACCGACGCCTCAAGAACCCACTCAGGTTCCCAAGATTCTGGGCTATGGCCTTGCTATCGCCTGCCTGGTCTGGGTCTTGCACGATTTCCACATCATGAAGGCCCTTCGCGACCTCGCCAAGGTCGACTACAAGTGGGTCCTCCTCGGCATGGGTTTCGACGTCCTCAGTTACGTCGTGCAGGCGGCTCGCTGGAAATTTCTCCTCAGCCCATTCGGCAAGGTACGCCTCACGAAAGCCATCCGCGCGGTCTACGCCGGCCTCTTCGCCAATCTCGTTTTTCCGCTGCGTCCCGGCGAGCTTCTGCGCAGCTATCTGGTTTCCAATTCAGAAGGCATCAGCATCGGACGCGTGCTCGGCTCCGTAGGCGTCGAGCGCCTGATCGATCTGGTGATCGCAGTAGCGGCGCTTGCGGTGGCTTCCTTGATGGTGGACTTGCAGCAGTTCAGAAAAATTGTCTATACGCTGGCCATCGTCACGCTCGTCCTCCTCGGCGTCGTCGTCGCCCTCATTCTCTATCTCGAAGTGAAGCTGGGCGACAGGCAGTCGTTCGAAGGCAGAAAGGCGCGCTTGCCCGGAAAGTTTATGAGCGCTCTGGTAGATCTGCACGCGATGGGAACTTCTCCCAGCTTCTATCCTGCGATTCTCTTTTCATTGCTGATGCCCGCCTGCCAGGTATGCGGGTTATGGGCCGTGATGCAGGGATACCGGCTGCATCTGGAGTTTTTTGCGGCGGTTGTGGTCCTGCTCGTCATCAACCTCGGCGTTTCGCTTCCCAACGCCCCCGCCAATATCGGCGCGTGGCAATTCTTCTGCGTCCTCGGCCTCGGCTGGTTCGACATCGAAAAATCCACCGCCACCGGCTTCTCCATCTTCGCCTTCCTCGCGCTCAACCTCCCCTTTGTCTTCCTGGGTTTCGCGGCTCTCGTGCGCAGCGGCCTCTCGCTAAAAGACATGCGCGAACGCGTCAGCCATCTCCCCAGCGAAGTCCGTCCCGTTGCCCCGGGCTAATCAGCAGCCCCTGCCTCGCGCGCCCAATCGCTGCTGTTACCATTGCAACGCCTCCGCGATTTCCCGGTGAGCCTGCCTCATTCTCCGATGTATAGTTGAAACTCCACCCGCGCGCCGGGTGAAACCGCGGCGAAAGCCTCGGAGAGGGCGATTGGATGGACTTCCCCAGCCTGTCCCGATCGTCAGTGCGCGCACTCCATGTCGATAGCAGACGTCAACAAACATTTCGAGAAAGCGCGGCGCCTCCTCGAGAAGAATAAGCTTCGCGAAGCCACCGTCGAATATCAGGCGGTGCTCGACGAAGTTCCCTCGAATCAGGAATCGATCCAGGCGCTCGCCGATATCTACACGCGCCTCGGCGAACCCGCGCAAGCCGCCCAATATTACGGAGCGCAGTTTGATCGCCTGGTGGAAACCGGCGACGCCTCAAAAGCCACCGCCATCTTCACCCGTTTCCTGCGCTCGTTCCCCCAGCCGCCCGACCGCCTGATGCAATACGGCCAGCTCCTGCAAAAGCAAAACCGCACCGGCGAAGCCATCGAACAATTCGGCGCGGCCGCGCAGCTATACCAGCAGCAGGCCCGCGATATCGAAGCGCTCGCCTGCTATGAAAGCATCGCGCTCCTCGACCCCGAAAATCCCGGCCGCCATGTGATCCTCGGTGAACTAGCCGAGCGCCTCGGCCATCGCGATCTCGCCACTCGCAGCTATCTGCGCGCCGGCCAGCTCACCCAGGCCTCCGGCGGCCTCGACGAAGCCATCGAGTATTTCGACCGCGCCCATCAGCTCTCGCCCGACGATCGCACCGGCGCCCTTCTCTTCGCCGAAGCGCGCCTGCGCAAAGGCGACGCCGAAGGCTGCGTCGAGCTTCTCGATCCCATCGCCGCCAATGAAAAGGACACCGCATTCCTCGCTCTCTTCGGCGAAGCGCTCCTTCGCACGACACCGCCTCGACCGCTCCCGCGAAATTTTCGAAGCCTACTACAAGCAAAAACCGGAAGGCTTCTCGAAGCTCTTCGAATTGGCCGGCGCGTACATCCTGAGCGGCGACGAAGCCAAAGCCGCCACGCTCCTCGTCCAAACAAAAGATCTGATGCGCAGCCACCGCCGCGAAACCGAACTCGTCGCCCACATGGACCAGATGGCCGCCATGTATTCCACCTCTCTGCCAGTCGCCGAAGTCGTCGCTCACCTCTACGAGGAATTGAATCGCGAAACGAAATATTTCGACGCCCTCGTCCGCCTCTTCGACCTCTACCTCGAAGCGGGCCAGATCAAACCCGCCTGCGATTCGCTCGATCGCCTCGTCGATATCGATCCTTACGACTACCGCAATCACGAACGTATCGCCCGCCTCGAAGGCAAAGCCGATCCGGCGTTTCTCCAAAATATTCTCGCCCGCGCCGCCAAGGCTGCCACCGTTTCCACTCGTACCGATGGCTTCACCGGGGCAGGTTCCGATCAAGCCGCCGCCACCGGCCCGGTCACCGAAGAAGCTCGCGCCCAACAGGCCCTCGAAGATCTCAGCGTGCAGGTCGAAATCTTTCTCCAGTATTCGCTTCAGTCGAAAGCCGTCGAACGCCTCCAGCGCATCGCCGAACTTTTTCCCGGCGAAGAAGAAAAAAACGAGCGTCTCCGCTCGCTCTACGATCGCGCCAACTGGTGGCCCAAAGGCGCTCCGCCAAAGCCCGCTGCCAAGCCGGCCCCAACCGCACCCACGCCACTCGTGATACACATGCCGTCGCCTCCCTCTCATCCTCCAGCCGCAGTCAATCCTTCCGCTCCCGCGGAAACGCACCGCGACCTCGCCGCCATCGCGGAAATCAATCGCCTGATGTATCGCCAATCCACTCCGCGCGAAGTCCTCACCTCTACCGCCACGGAAACCGGCAAGCATCTCGGCGTCTCGCGCTGCCTCGTCACCATCGGCGGTTCCGGCGAATCGCATTTGACCGCCGAATACGCCGCCGCCGGATTTCAAACCGCCGGCGCGCAGCGAATCAACGCCCTCGCCGATATAATTTCCAGAATGTCTCCCGACGCGCTCGGCGGAGTCGAGCTCAATTCCTCCACCAGCCCGGCAGTCCGCGATCTCGGCCTCACCTCCGCGCTCGGCGTCATTCTCACTGACAAAGAAACGCAGCTTCCCGCCGGCTCTCTCATCGTCGGCTCAGCGCAAGCCCGCCGCTGGAAACCAAACGAAAGCTTCTTCCTGCAAGCCGTCGGCGATCAGCTCGTGCTTTCCGTCAACCACACCCGCCTCCGCTCGCTCGTCCGCTCTCTCGCGGTAGCCGACGAACGCACCGGTCTTCTCAGTCGTGGCGCCTACGTGGATTGTCTGCTGATGGAATCAAATCGCGCGCGCTCGCAGGGCACTGCGCTCTCGCTGATTGTCCTGCACGTGGATCGCGGGGGAGATCTCTTGCGCCAGCACGGTGACGCTGCCGTCGATCACTTCATCGAGCAGCTCGCCCGCGCCGTTTCTTCAGCCGTCCGTCAGACCGACGTCGCCGTAAAATACACCGCCTGGTCTCTCGTCTTCATCCTGCCCGACACAAATTTCGAAAACGCCAAAGCCCTCGCCGAAAAACTTCGCAACGTCGCCTCCACGGTCCATCCCTCCTGGGGCGCGCAGGACCTCACCGTCAGCGCCGTCGTCGCCCAATCCACCTCCCGCCCAGGCGACGAAACCGAAGACCGCGTCACCGAATGGATGAACCGCGCCGAAGCCGGCATAGACGAAGCCCGCCAACAAGGCGGCAACACCCTAATCGAACTAGCCACTCCGTAACCCGCCTTTCAGTAGCGTAGGCTTCAGCCTGCGCCCCCGAAACGCCGCAGCACACAATCGCAATTGCTTGGCGCATTCGCCACCACGTTCTTGGTTCTCGTCGTTGTTTTTTTCCCCAGTAGGGGCACGGCATGTCGCAGATCCCGCATGGGTTCGCGGGCCGTGCCCGAACGCGCCATCAGCACGCACGCGCCATCCACCGAAACCGCGCTGCCAGCGTTCGCGTTCTCCGCCTTCTTCCAACGCCGCCGCATCACGCGTCCTCACAACCTCACCCTCCCGCCGCCGTCGCAATATTACTAGCCGAATTCTGAAACACATTATTCACAGTCGTCGCAAGCGTGCGCACCGTAGCAATCGCCCCCAGCGCCAACAACGCCAGCAACAGCGCATACTCAGTCAAATCTTGTCCATCCTCTTCCGTCCAAAGTCGTGCCACTAAGTCCTTCATTCCATTAGCCTCAAACGAATTCGAAATCAGATTTGCAGCCGGGAAGCATCAGTCTACGGCTCGCAAGCCCACGCCGTATATCAGGTGTATTACGGATGCATTATTTTCCGCCCCAGGCCGTCTGCTGCAGGGTGGGGTCGCCCGAAGCTTCGAAGGATTTCATCCTGAGGATTGAACCTCATCTTGTCAGTTCTTTTTCTTCGGCAACTTCCGTTCAGCCTTCATTCGAAATCTGCAATTGCTCGCGCCTCGCTGATCCCTTCTTTTGAATTCATTTGAAATTTTAAATTTTCAATTTGAAATTGCTCTTCGCCTCGCCTCCGAGCACTAGCGCCGTAGGCGCGACACAATTTAGCCCAGCGCGAAAGCGCTGGGAAATCAAAGACGGCGCAACGCGCCACCTCTTGCGCAGCCCCACCCGCGCAAGCCCCCTTGTGCTGCCATCATCTTCGTTCCCCTGGCGTCAGCTACCCATAATCGGCCATTCGCAGTAAGCTCGTCACAAGCTCAGAAGGATACGGACATGAAACTCCGCTGCCCAATTGTCCTGATTTTGTTGCTCGCATTTTGTTTTTCGTCCGCAGCACCAGCACAAGTGAAAGACTCGCCGCAACAAACCGCCACCAAGTCCGAAGCACCATTGAAGTTGCTCAAGGGGCCAGCCGTTCCATTTCCCGAAGAAGCTCTCAGGAAAAATGTCGAAGGCAAAGTCGAGCTGAGTCTCGTAGTCGACGCAGAAGGACACGTTTCCGACGCGAAGATACTGAGCGGCCCTCCGGAGCTTTATCAAGCCGCCCTCGACAGCGTCAAGCAGTGGCAATTCGAGCCGCCCGCTCACGCTCCCGCAGAAACAAAAGCATCCGTCGTCTATGGTCACCCAAAGCCCTGTCCGGCGTTCCGTAGCCACGATAGGTGTCGTTTTCTTGCCCAGCCGTCTCACCAACTGACAAAGGCACCACCGTCGGTGTCGTGGACGAAATAAACTCTCCAAGGCCAAGTTACTCGCCGCGAAGATATGAAGTCCGGCGCTTCTGGCGATATGCTGCTCTTCGTCACCATCAACGCAAACGGTAAATCGACAAAAATTCGCATCCTCCACTCGCTTTCGCCTCACCTTGACAAGGCCGACCATCAAGGCAGTTGCGCGCGTGGCGATTCAAATTACAGGACGGCAGCCCCGGCCGCCTCCCCGAACGTTCCCGCTCGTGATCAAGTTTGATCCCGAATGCAACACGGACCTCTAACCGACGCCCCGATCCCTTGTAGCGCCGACGCCTTTATCCAATCAGCATCCTGCCGGCTCTTCTGACCGCTTATCCTGGCGAACGAAGGGCATTCTGGCTCTTTTCCTCCGCCGATTTTTGTTCTGCATTCATTTGAAATTTGTTAAATTTTCAATTTGAAATTGCTCTCTCGCCCCGCCACAGAAACTCATCCAGCGCCGTAGGCGCGGCACAATTTAGCCCAGCGCGGAAGCGCTGGGAATTCAAGACGGCGCAACGCGCCACCGCTTGCGCAGCCTCACCCGCGCAAGCTCTTTCGCTTATTGCCCATCGCACGAGAAAGCCGCCATCTCGTCGCCAGGGTTGCCTTTGCATCAATCTAAATTTTAAATTTGAAATTACTTGTCCTGTGCCTCCCCCTGGCAACCTTTCCCTCATTTTCCCACTCCAACTATATAGCCAGTGGCAAAGCAGTTCGCAGTTGCTTCAAGCACTTAGTCCTTCGCTTGAAGCCGGCTCCATAGAAAATTCGAGTTTTAGAAAGAGAATCCGCAAAGCGGATCGGCGGTGTTTTTCCCGCCCAAAGGAGGTCGTTCACCATGCCACGACGAATTCCATCTTTCCCCGTCTCGTTCGAGATTTCCAGGCCCACGCGTTTCAGCAAAGCAGAATCCAAAATGTATTTCGCCCACGAATGGGAGGAGTACCAGAAATCCCTCCACCACGACGACGTCGCATCCACCATAGCCGCTGCCCCTGCAGACGCTCCGCAACCGATAGCAACTCCCAACGACAACCACGCCACCGCCCCGCCCGTCGCGGAAAATACGGCAGTCATCGCCGCTCCTGCATCTTCACCAGCTTCTGTCTCGCCATCGCCCACCACCGCGCACTCTCACCTGCTGGGCTCTGGCCGCCGCCCTCTGCTTCCTCCCGATTTTTCACGACACGCGCGCCGCTGCTGCATCTGTTCGCATCCCGATCGTGACGCAATCGAAGGAGACTTCATCCGCTGGCACAGCGTTGAGCTGATCGCCCGCGAATATAAGATTGCCAGCCGCAAATCGATTTACCGCCATGCGCACTGCACTGGACTTTTCGCCTGGCGCCGCCGCGAACTCGGCCGCGTTCTCGAAGGCATTCTCGAAAACGCGGAACACGTTCCCCTCGTCTCCTCCGGTGTCATCGTTCGCGCCGCCCGCATCTACGCGCACCTCGACGAAAACGGAAACTGGTTCGAGCCTGCGCACACCAATTTCATTTTCACCGCACCCGCGTCGTCCCTCTCTCCGCTGGGAAGCGAGTTGTTAGCGAACTCCGCGCGCGCCAAGCCTCGTCCCGCAAGGCCGCGCGAAATTCGCGCCAAGTCTAATCGGAACAATCGATCATTCAGAAAAAAGCTCAAGTCGCTGAATAAAAAGGAGAAAGCAAATTCCTAATGGACACAAAATGGGGTTTTCGGGTTTCCGCCAAAGCTCGAATTGCATGCCGTTCGCTTGCCTCATCGCAGTCCGTTCCCGTACCCTACTACGGCGCAATTAGCGGAAATCAGCAGTCACATCGCAAGCAGTTCTCGGAGGCAGCTGCATGGCAATTGAAAAAGCCATTGAAAAAGTAGGAGTCGTCGGATGCGGCCTGATGGGCTCAGGCATCGCACAAGTCGCAGCGCAGTCAGGCTGCCAGGTAACGGTGCGCGAAGTTTCTCAGCAGCTCCTCGACAAAGGCCTGGCCGGCATCGACAAAAATCTCGCCCGCCTGGTCGAGAAGGGAACTCTCAGCGCCGCCGACCGCGATCAAATCCGCGGCCGCCTGCGCGGCACCACAAACGTCGAAGACCTGAAAGACAGCGACGTGATCATCGAAGCGATCATCGAGCAGTTGCCCGCCAAGCGCGAACTCTGGGGCGCGCTCGACAAAATCTGCCCGAAGCCCACAATCTTCGCGAGCAACACGTCGTCGCTCTCCATCACCGAGATGGCCACCTTCACCCAGCGCCCCGATCGCTTCGTCGGCATGCACTTCTTCAATCCTGTGCCGGTGATGAAGCTGGTCGAAGTGATTCGCACCATCGCCACCGATCCAAAAGTATTCGACGAAATGGTCGCCTTCGGCCAGCGCCTCGGCAAGACGGTCGTGCGCACCTCCGATCGCACCGGCTTCATCGTGAATCGCCTGCTCGTCCCGTATCTGCTCGACGCGGTGCGCGCGCTCGAAGAAGGCGTCGGCTCCGTCGAAGACATCGACAACTCCATGAAAATCGGCTGCGGCTATCCCATGGGCCCGTTCACGCTGCTCGATTTCGTCGGCCTCGACACCACCTACTACATCTCCATCATCATGTTCGACGAATTCAAAGAACGGCGCTTCGCCTCGCCCCCGCTTCTGAAACGAATGGTCCTCGCAGGCTGGAACGGACGCAAAGCAGGCCGCGGCTTCTACGATTACTCGGATCCCGCCAAGCCAAAAGCGATGCAGCTCACATAAACGAGAGAGCGGAATAAATAAAATGAGCTACGAAAATTTACTGTACGAAGTGAAAGACCAGATCGCTCGCGTCACGTTCAATCGCCCGAACGTGCTCAACGCGCTCAATCGCAAAACGGTCGAAGAACTCGACGATTGCCTCGCCGCGATCGAACGCGATGATTCGGTCCGCGTGTCGATTTTCACCGGCGCCGGAGAAAAAGCATTCGTCGCCGGAGCAGACATCAACGAGCTTTCCACGCGCACTCCAGTGACAGGTAAAGAATTCTCCGTCTTCGGCAATCGCGTGCTGCATCGCCTCGAAACCATGGGCAAGCCTTCCATCGCCGCGATCAACGGCTTCGCGCTCGGCGGCGGCTGCGAATTCGCGCTCGGCTGCACGATGCGCATCGCCAGCAAGAATGCAAAAATCGGCCAGCCGGAAACAAAACTCGGCCTGCTGCCCGGTTTCGGCGGCTCGCAGCGCCTCTCGCGGCTCTGCGGCAAAGGCGTCGCCCACGAACTGATTCTCACCGGCGAAATGATTTCAGCCGATGAAGCGCTGCGAATCGGCCTCGTGAATCGCGTCGTGGAGCTTGCGGACCTTCTGCCCACCGCCGAAGCCATCGCAAAGAAAATCATCGCCAACGCGCCGCTCGCCGTGAAATACGCGATGGAAGCGATCGAGCACGGCATGGATATGACGCTCGAAGAAGGCCTGTTTCTCGAAGCCACCCTCTTCGGCGTCTGCTGCTCCACCGAAGACATGCGCGAAGGCACCCGCGCCTTTCTCGAAAAGCGGCCGGCAAAATTTCAGGGGCGCTGACGCCGACGACGCCAGGCGGAGGCGAACAGATGACGCGGAGACGAATAGATGAGGCGCAGACGAGATAAGAGACGATGACGCTGAAACCACAAGTGACTCGCGGGCAGTTGAGCGCAGCCGGTCTGCGCATCGGCATCGTCGTCAGCCGGTTCAATAATTTCATCACCGACCGGCTGCTCGCCGGCGCGCTCGAAGCGCTCGAACAAGCAGGCGCCGACGAGAAACAAATCGAAATCGTCCGCGTCCCCGGCTCGCTCGAAATCGCGCTCGCCGCAAAAAAGCTCGCAGCCACGGGGCGAGCGGATTCGATCATCTGCATCGGCTGCGTCCTGCGCGGCGAAACTTCGCACTACGATTACGTCTGCTCGGAAACCGCTCGCGGCATTCAGATCGCGCAGCTCGACACTGGCGTCCCGATGGCGTTTTGCGTTCTCACCTGCGACACGCTCGAGCAAGCCATCGATCGCGCGGGCCTGAAATCCGGCAACAAGGGCTACGACGCGGGAATGGGCGCAGTCGAGATGGCGCAACTGTCGATCAAGTTGGCACGCAAACCGGCGTCTCAAGCTGCGCCAGCGGCCAAAACTTCAGGGAAGCCCGGCGCCAAGCCGCGGCGCGGGAAGCGATGACTCTTCGGCGCAAGTCTCGCGAGTTTGCGCTGCAGATGCTCTTCGAGTGGGACATGGCGCATCAAAAACCAAAACAAATCGAGCAGCATTTCTGGAAGCAGGCGCGCGCCGCCGATTCCACGCGAAAATTTGCGGACCAGCTTTTCGAAGGCGCGGTCGCGCAGGCGGCCGCAAATGACGCGCTGGTCGGAAAACTTTCGGAGAACTGGAAGTTCGAGCGTCTCGCCGCGGTGGACCGGAATATTCTGCGGCTCGCGATTTACGAATTCAAATCCGGCACCGCTCCAGTAAAAGTGGTGATCGACGAAGCCCTCGAGCTCGCCAAGAAATTTTCCTCAGCAGAAGCCCCGGCATTTCTGAACGGCATCCTCGACGCAGCGCAGAAAAAACTAGAAGGCTGAGATCATGTGGCGCGCGAGGTTGAGACGAAGGCCGAGCGCGAGGCCAAGCTCACACTCGGTCGGCGAGCTAGGCCCACGCCGGGGCCGACATCAAGGCCCGAAACTACGCGTCGATGTGGCCTTCGAAAACGCGAACCGCCGAGCCGCTCACCTTCGGCACCAGGCGCCCTCGCGCAGAAGTGACCTCGACCTGAATTTCGCTCGGCCGCCCCATCTCGACGCCTTGCAGGATCGTCAGCGTTTCCGCCGGCTTCAGCCGCTCGTGCTCGACAAGATAAGCGCCGAGAGAGCCGCCTGCGGAGCCGGTGGCCGGATCTTCGATGAGCCCCCACGGCACCATTCCGCGAGCGAACGCTTTCCCTCTGCCGCCGAGCGCGAAACAGTAAGCCAACACTCCGTTGCGCGAAATCAGTTGCGCGAGCCCGCGCATGTTCACGTGAATCTTCGACAGGGTCTTTCTGTTGCGAATCGGGACCATCAAGTTAGGAATTCCGGTGGAAACAAATTCCAGCGGAAGCGTGGGATCGAGATCGGCTGCTTTCAGGCCGAGAGTTTCGGCAAGGGTGGCGCGATTCAATTTAGTCGCGACGAAGCGCGCCGGTTTTTGCGTCATGGTGACTCGCACCGGGCGGCCGTCGTGAAAACTGAATTCGACGGGCAAAATTCCCGCGCCGGTTTGCTGCATGATTTGGACGTGGCCTTCCGAGGCCGGGACGACGCCAAGCTCGGCGAGCAAGAACCAGGTGCCAATCACAGGATGACCGGCGAGAGGAAGCTCGCGCGTGGTGGTGAAGATGCGGAGACGGGCGAGCGCGCCGTTGTTCGTGGGGCGCTGCACGAAAACCGTTTCCGCGAGATTCATCTCGCGAGCGATGGCTTGCATTTTTGCCGGCGCAATGCCGTCGCCGTCGGTGATTACGGCGAGCGGATTTCCGGCGTACTGCTTGGTGGTGAACACGTCGAGCGTGTAGAGGCGGCGCTTCATGAAGTGAACTCTCCTCGAGCCGCGATGACGGCGTTACTAGAGCCGCTCCAGTTCTACCACTGTCCGCTCGTTGCGCACATTACCGGTATTGAGGGTGGACTTGGGCTCGAACAGGACAATATGGACCTCGTCGTCGGCTTCGGGCATGTGCTCGACGCCTTTGGGCACGATGATGAATTCGCCGGGCGAGACGAACACGTCGCGATCGCGAAAGCGCATTTTCATGCGGCCTTTCACGACGAGAAACATTTCGTCTTCGTCGTCGTGATGGTGCCAGACGAAAGCGCCTTTGAATTTCACGACTTTGACGTAGGAGTCGTTGATTTCGCCGACGATTTTCGGGCTCCAGTGTTCTGTGACCTTGGAGAGCTTTTCATTCAGGTTTACGACTTCCATTTAATTCTCCCTTTGCTGAAGAAACGGACGCGCCGCGAAAAATCAGGAGGCGCGCACGAGAAGGACGCTGCCGAGCAAACCGCGCAGCACGAGCACGCCACCTGCCAGCGCGAGCAGAAGCGCTTCGTAGCGCAGCGAGACGAGCGGGACGCCGAGGATGATCAGGCCGACGAGAATCAGCGAGCCGCCGCGAATCGCGGCGTGTTCGTTGGCGGCTTTCGAGACGGGGCGCATACCGGTGCGCAGTCCCCAAAGAATCAAGACGGCGCCGAGCGCGTACCACAGCGCCAGGCCGCGGAGGCAGGCCGATTCGATGCGACGCGGCGAGCAAAATCAGCAGCGCGCCGAGAAGCAACATGATGAATTCATTCAGGAGGCGGAAGAGACCCGCAGTCGTTTGCATCTCGAGATTCCCACTGGCGGCATTATCTCCCACGCGGCGGGGAGCGGCAAATCCCGTATGGCAGTGATTCGTTACGGCTGGGCGAGACTAGCGACTGTTAATTTGGTCTCAACTTTGAGTGTGTGAGCTAAGCAAAGGCGCACAGGCAGGAGTGCCTGTGCCACTTGTCGTCGGCACGGCGTACGCGGACGTTGGGAATATTGTGTGAGAAGTAAGAGAAGAATAGGATGTAGCGGTCAGAGGCCGTCAGACGTGAATTTAAAATTTTCACTGAGGAACGCGGCTCAGGGAAGGCGGGGACGATGAACGACACGGCAATTGCGACATTCAAGGCGAGTCTGCGGGGAGAGTTGATCGAGCCAGGGGACGCGGGCTACGACGAGGCGCGCAAGGTTTATAACGCGATGATTGAGCGGCGGCCGAGGTTGATTGCACGGTGCGCGGATGTGGCGGACGTGATGGCGGCGGTGAATTTTGGGCGGGAGCAGAAGCTGCTGGTGGCGATTCGCGGCGGAGGGCACAACGCGGGCGGGCTGGGAGTGTGCGACGACGGGTTGGTGATCGATCTTTCGCGGATGAATTATGTGCGGGTGGACCCGAAGAAGAAAACGGTGCAGGTGGGCGGAGGCGCGCTTTGGCGGGACGTGGATCATGCGACGCATGCGTTCGGGATGGCGGTGCCGTCGGGGTTCGTCTCGACAACCGGCGTGGCTGGGCTGACGCTGGGCGGCGGGATGGGTTATTTGACGAGGCGGTACGGCTTGACGATCGACAATTTGCTGGCGGTGGAAATGGTGCTGGCCGATGGGCGATTTGTTACGGCGAGCGCGAAGGAAAATTCCGATTTGTTCTGGGCGGTGCGCGGCGGAGGCGGAAATTTTGGGGTGGCGACGTCGTTCTTATTCAAGGGGCAGCCGGTGCACACGGATTATGGCGGTCCGATGCTGTGGGCGCTGGAAGACGCGACGGAGATGATGCGGTGGTATCGCAGCTTTATTGTGAAGGCGCCGGATGATGTTTATGGGTTCTTTGCTTTTCTCACCGTGCCGCCGGGGCCGCCGTTTCCAGAACATCTACACCACAAGAAGATGTGCGGGATCGTGTGGTGCTATACGGGGCCGATGAAAAAGGCGGAAAAAGTTTTCAAGCCAATCCGGAAATTCAAGGCGCCTGCGCTTGATTTAGCCGGACCGATTCCGCATCCGGTGCTGCAGAGTCTCTTTGACGGCCTGTATCCGCCGGGGTTGCAATGGTATTGGAAGGCTGATTTCATGCGGACACTTTCCGATGAGGCGATTGCGGAGTACGTAAAGCACGCGGAGATGTTGCCAACGATGCATTCGACGATGCACCTTTATCCGATTAATGGCGCGGCGAGCCGCGTGAAGAAAAGCGCGACGGCGTGGTGGCATCGTGATGCGAACTGGGCGGAGGTGATAGTTGGCGTGGATCCGGACCCGGCGAAGAAGGAGGAAATTTCGGCGTGGGCCAGGGAGTATTGGGAGGCGCTGCATCCGTATTCGTCCGGTGGGGCGTATGTGAATTTCATGATGGACGAGGGCGAGGAGCGGATCCGGGCGACGTATGGGAAGAACTATAAGCGGCTGGCGAAGATCAAGAAGCGGTATGACCCGGGGAATTTGTTTCGGGTGAATCAGAATATTCGGCCGAAGTGAGAAGAACCCGAAACGTTACGGGATAGGTGGCGATAATTCAGGGCAGGCAGGGAGTGCCTGTGCCACTTGTCGGGCTGGGTAGCGACTGTGAATTTGATCTCGACTTTTGAGTGCGTGAGCTAAGCCAGACAACAGGCGCTGTCGGTTCTCACGGGTTCAAATCCCTCGTGTCTTCAGGTTTGCAGGCAAGCTGAGATCAGGCTTGCTGCGGGTTGGGCCGTCGGCGGCGGATTAGGATTACGAAACCGGCGGCGGCAAAGGCGCAGATTAGCAGGCTGCCTGTGGCTGGCTCCGGAACCGGAACGGTACCTGTGATCATGATCGTGCCGGCTGCCGAGGTGAAGTCGAGATTGCCGCCGTTTGGGTCGGCCAGGCTTGTGAATGGGAAAGGCACGAAGGTTACGGCGAAGGATCCGGGCGTGGCGCCGGACGTTACGTCGAACAATATGTCGCCCACTCCGACAGTCGCACCGGAGGCGATGACGGCGCCTACAGTGCTATTCGATAAATCGGAGGCTTGGAGCGTTTGGCTCGGCAACGAGTTGGTGTAAAGCGTGAAGCCGTTGATGTCGTCGAACGAATCTCCGGCAAAGACGTAGGGAGCTGTCGTCGCAGTGTCCGCACCCGTGAAGCTGATGTCGGTGTCGGCTGTGGTGATTTCATATGCGAAGGCCCCCCAAGTCCACGGACGAGGCGCCGGTATTGGTGAGCAGCACATCGAAGGCATTCCCCGTTGAACCGGGAGCGGCGCTAATCACCGGCTGCATGCTAAGGACAAGGTCCGCGCGTACGGCGGGCGAAAACAGGAGAGCAAGCAGTGCCGTGGTGATGATTCCGAGCGAGAGATTTCTCATTTTATTCTCCATAGGATCTAGGTTGATTCTCATTTTTATGGCTGTGACGTCCCGATTCTGCTGCGGACGATGCTGACGTCGGTCGAGTCCACCACTCCGTTGCCGTTCACATCTGCGAAAATATTGTAGGAAGACCACCGGGCGTTGGTGGCAGTGACGCCAGCCAAAATGTTCGCTTTTATCATGGCGATTGGCTGGGAGAATACCACATCAAGTGCACCGGCGAGAGCCGGAGGTATGAAAAGAACGCTAGCGGGGGCGAGGCGACGACTGGCGAATATGCTGGCTTACTATGCGGGCATAGGCCTTTGGTTCTCAGGGTAAACGCTTCGTTGTTCAGGACGAGCAGGATTGCCTGTGCTACTTGTCGGGGCTGGCAAGCTAGCGACTGTTAGTTTGATCTCAACTTTGAGTGCGGGAGCTAAGCAAAGGCGCACAGGCAGGAGTGCCTGTGCCACTGGAAGGCAACGAACGCTAGCGAGTTGCGATTTGGCAATGACATTTCACTGCCAGATGAAACATTCTTGTAGAGGCTAGCGATAGAATGGGTGTGTGAGGAAGCATGGGGCGGAGAGTGTGATGAGTCTTTTTTCAAACGGGGCAATTTAACCTAGGAGAAGTGCTATGAGTGAGACGAGGTTTCGAACTATTGAGCCGAAGATTCTTTATTTTGGGACGCCTGTGGCGCTGATCAGTTCGCTGAATGAGGATGGGGAGACGAACCTGGCGCCGATATCGTCATTTTGGACGCTGGGGTGGACGATTCTGCTGGGGCTGCTTGACGAAACGAAGACGGCGGACAACGTGCGGAGGCATGCGGAGTGCGTGGTGAACTTGCCGTCGCCGGAAATGTGGGAAGAGGTGGAGAAGCTTGCGCCGCTGACGGGAAAGAATCCGGTGCCGGAGTTGAAGAGTAAGCAGTTTCACTTCGAACGGGAGAAATTCGATGCGGCTGGGCTGACGCCGATGGCGAGCGAAGTGGTGAAGCCGGCGCGGGCGGCGGAGTGTCCTGTGCATATGGAGGCGGTGGTGCGAGCGGTACACAAAATAGGCGGCGCGCGGGTGGAACAGCTTGGAGGGGCGGTGGCGGCGGAAGTGGAAGTGGTGCGCGTCCATGTGGAGAAGGATTTGGTGATCAAGGATCGGTATATTGATGCGGCGAAGTGGTCGCCGCTGATTTACAACTTCCGGCATTATTACCGGCTGGCGGAGACGGAGTTGGGGAAGACGTTTCGGGCGGAGGCTTGAGCGGGTAGAAAGGCGAAATGGCTAGTTCGGTTGGGCTTGATTTGGGCGGAGGCCCACGACGAAGAAGGCGTCGTCGTGGCTACCGGGGAGGTGAAGAACGCTCGCGCGATCGAGGCAAGGATTGGCGGTTGAGACGTGGCGTTACGTGGGCACAGGCAGGAATGCCTGTGCTACTGAAATAGGCGTAGAGGAAGGGGCGGGATTTGTGGCTGGTCCAGAAGTAGGCGAGGATGATGATGCTGGCGACTGCGGCGTAGGCGCACCAGAGGGACGTGAAGGCGTAGCGCTTGAAGATCATGACGGCGAGGAGAATGATGAGATTTGCTGCGCCGAAGATGACCATCATTCTGATTTTTGAGAAGAAGAGAGAGCCGCAGGTGGCGATGACGTAGAGAATGGCGACGATGGTGTTGTTGGTGGCTGGATTGATGTAGACGATGCTGTTTCCCTTCACGTAGACCTCGAGCTGGTAGGCTGTGAGCGCCCACAAAATATAAAGTGTGGTGCCGCCGCCGATGATGAGGAAGGGGAGCATGCGTTTGCGGGCTTTGGCGGTGGGCTCGAAGAGGTAGATGCTGAGCGGGAGAAGGAAGGGGAGGAGTCCCTGGGCGTAGAGCATGAAGGCGGCGCCCATGTTGTGGGTGACTTTGGGGGAGAGGATGCCGTCGAGGCCGAGCCAGACGAAGCCTTCGATGAATTGATGAATGGCGAAGAGGGTGGGGAGCGTGGCGAAGAGGAGTTCGCGGCGGTGCTTCACGCGGGAGAGTGTGGCGATGCCGATGCCGGCGAGGACTGTGCTGCCGGCGAAATTGGCTGCGGCTGAGAAGCACATGGGGCGTTTCGGTCGGAAAGTACATGAAATTTTGGGGGAAGGCGAAGTGTTTTTTTGTTTTGGTGCGAGGTCGGGTTGGTGCTTGTTTTGGCGGGGTGCAATAAGAGGCGCACAGGCAGGAGTGCCTGTGCCACTTGAAGGCGAAGAACGCTCGCGTGCGGGAGGCAAGAATCAGCGATTGTGCTGGGGCGTACGGGGCACAGGCATGAATGCCTATGCCACTGAAAGGCGAGTGCTCGTCCGCTATTATTCCACTGTGACGGCTGATATGCTTTTGCGCCGGCGATAACTTCTTCATGAAAGAGGGTCTGTCGATGATGCGATTCGTGGGTGTGCTTGTTGCTGGCTTTGTGCGCGATTAGCTTTTCGTTGCGGTCGCAGGAGCGGACGACGAAGGCGCCTGAGGATTATCTGTTTGCCTGGGCTGGCGACGAGGCGCACAAGGGCAATGATTTTCTTGCGGTGATTGATGCGGACCCTGCGTCGGCGTCGTATGGGCATTTGGTGACGACTCTTGCGACGGACCAGCAGACGATGCAGGTACATCACACCGAATATGCGATGCCTTCGAGTGGAATGCTATTTGCGAACGATCACGGGGCTGGGCGGACGTTTATTTTCGACGTGCGCGATGCGTTGCATCCCAAGGTGGTGACGTCGTTCACCGATATTGGCGGCTACATGCATCCGCATTCGTATTTGCGGCTGCCTGACGGGAATGTGCTGGCGACATTTCAGCACGCGCATCATGGAGGGAGCGAGGGGCAGATGGGCGTGACGGGCGGGCTGGTGGAAATTAATGATGAGGGCAAGCTGGTGCGGAGTGCGAGCAATGCTGATCCGGCGTTTGCTGACGCGTTGTTGATGCCGTACAGCCTGGTGGTGCTTCCTGAGATTGATCGCCTGGTCTCCACAAATTCTTCGATGCACCTCGACGATATTTTTAGCGGCGTGACGTATCAGGTGTGGCGGCTTTCGGATTTGAAGCTGCTGAAGACGGCGTATTTGGATGTGGGGGAGAATCGCTACGCGCAGATTAGTCCTGAGGAGCCGCGGCGTGGTCCGGACGGATCGGTTTTTATTCAGACGCTGGGATGTGGAATTGAGCGCATTACTGGAGTGGAGAAGGACGAGCCGAAGGCGCAGCTCGTGTACACCTTTCCTGGTAACTGGTGCGGCGTTCCGACGATCGTGGGGCACTATTTGGTGCAGAGCGTGCCGGCGATGCACGGTTTGGTTGTGATTGATATTGCGAATGCGGCGAAGCCTGTGGAAGTTTCGCGAATTAAGTTGACCGATACGTATGCGCCGCATTGGACGGCTTGGGGCGAGAAGACGCAGAGGCTGGTGGTGACTTCGAGCGGGTCGCCTGAGGATCATCGGGTGTTTTTGTTGAAGTTGGATCAGGCGACTGGGGCGATTGCGCTTGATGATGCTTTTCGCGATGTAGACGGGAAGGTGGGATTTAATTTTGGTGAGCGGGAATGGCCGCAGGGTTGGAAGGGAGTTGGGGCGCCGCATGGGGTGGTGTTTTCGAAGTGAGGGGTTCGAGCGTGCTGATGCGAGTGGCTTGAGCGAGGTCGTGAGTGAGGCGGATTTTTCGGGGTGCCGCGAGGGCAAAGCGCACAGGCAGGAGTGCCTGTGCCACTGAAAGGCGAGCGGTGGTCAGGAGTGATTGAGCCAGGTGGATTGGAGTTTGGGTGGGTGTTGGAGGGTTTGCATAACGACGCAGAATTGTTCGGTTTTTTCTTGTAGGGCGCGGAGCTGGTCTGGAGTTGCGTTGGGGGCGGCGATGTTGAAATTCAGGCGGATGCTTTCGAAGCCTACTGGGACGTCTTTGGAGATGCCGAGTGTGCCGCGAAGATCCAAGTCGCCTTCGACTGTGACTTCGATGTGTTCGGTTGCGATGCCCATGGCGGCGGCTACCATTTGACAGGTGATTTGCGCGCATGCGGCGAGGGCGCCGAGCAAGAGATCGCCGGAACAGGCGCCGGCTCCTGCGCCTCCCACGCCTTTGTGGGCTTCGGCTTGATAGATGGCGCGGCCGATGTCGACGGAGCATGAGACGGGGCGTCGGTCTGGCTGCCTTTTGCGCGAAGAGTGATTCGCGAGGCGGCGGGGTCGGCGCGGTATTGGTCTTTCAGAGGTTTTTGCAGCGATCGAAGATCCATGTGGCCCTCGTTCATTTATTCTCGGCGAATATTTTAAAGCGATTCTAAAGGCTGAAAAGGCTGCGAGCGCGCTGCCTTGTGAGCCTTTCGCCTGCATGCTAGCATCGAATTACATCAGGAGAGCCGCCGTGCCCAAATATGTTATCGAACGCGACGTGCCGGGAGCAGGAAATTTAACCGACGCGCAGCTGCGGGAACTTTCGCAGAAGTCGGTGAGCGTGCTGAAGGGAATGGGCCCTGAAATTCAGTGGCTGCACAGCTATGTGACCGGCGACAAAGTGTACTGCGTTTATCTGGCGCCGGATGAAGCTGCGATCAAAGAGCATGCGAAGCGGGTTGGCCTGCCGGCGAATCGCGTGTCTGCGGTGAGGCGATTGCTCGACGCGTCGAGCGCGGAATAGGCGCGCACCACTCGTAATTTAATTTCGACAAGACAACCAGGGTTTCACTTTTGTTCGCGGAAGGCAGCGGGCTGGCGCCCGCAGTGTGCCAAGCCTACGAAGATTCTGCGTCGGGTCTGAGGGCTTCCTCGATTGCTTTCTCGATGGCTTTCTCGAGGGGCATGCCCCAGCCTTCGAGCCACGCTGTGGCGCCAGATGTGTTGGCGAGGGCGTGGCGAGCCGGATCGAGATAAGCTTCGAGCTTTGCTTGCTCTGCGGGTGTGAGCGGGGCGCCGATATTTTGACGAAGAGCGGCGGCTGCACCGGCAAGACGCAAGGAACGCTCGGCTTGGAATTGAATGGACGCGGAGCAGGCAAAACATTCTAGAAGGCGCGCGATTCCGCGTTTGTGCTCGAGCTCCTGAAAAACTTTCAGACTTTCGCGATAGAGAGCGTGGGCTGTGGCGCAATCGCGCTGCTCTCTTGCCAGGTTTCCGAGATCGGCGAGCGTGCCGGCGACGCCCCAGCGGTCGCCGAGTTCGCGAAACATCGAGAGGGCCTGCTCGTAGAGAGAGCGAGCGGATGCGGAGTCGCCTTCATCGCGGGCGACATCGCCCTTGTAATTGATCGACCAGGCGACGCCGGTGCGATCATCGAGTTGGCGGAAGAGCGCGAGGCATTCGTCATAGAGGGAACGCGCGCGCGCAAAATCGCGCTGGAGTTTTGCGACGCTCGCGAGATTGCTGAGCGCGCGCGCGATCGCTCGCGGATCGCCCATCTCGCGCCACAATTCGAGATTTTCCTCGGAGAGCGTGTTTGCCAGCGCCAGATCGCCACGATCGCGTGCCGATACGGCCAGCGCGTTCAGTGAAACGGCGACGCCCTGCTTGTCGCCGAGTTCACGAGACACATCGCGACTTTCGCCGAGAAGGACTTCGGACTGAAGGTAGTCTCCCTGCTCCACGGTGAGTATGCCGGCTGCAAAAAGAGCACGGGCCCGCGCTCTCGAAGAAGCAGCCGCGGCTGGGAGTTTGAGGAGTTTGCCGAGCCAGTCTCTGCCTTCGGAGAGATACTCGAGGCGTTCCCAGAAACGAAACAGAGCCGCGCCGAGGCGCAATCCCCAATCCGCATCGCCGGTTTCGATCAGGTAATCGAGCGCGGCGCGAAAATTGTCGTGCTCGCGCACGAAATTCTCGAGCCACTCTGAGCCGACGGTTTCGCCCTGTTCGATGGCGGCTTCTTCGGCGAGAACGAGACAATAGGCGGCGTGAGCGCGCTTCGTGGAAGCCTCTTCCTTGCTGGCTTCCAGTTTTTCGCGCGCGTATTCGCGAATGGTTTCGAGCATCGTGAAGCGCGATTCGCCGTGAGGCTGTGCCACCTGCTGCACCAGGCTTTTATCCACCATCGAAGCCATGCCGTCGAGAAGATCCAAATCGAGATCGGCTTTAGCGTCGCAGACCGCTTCCACGCTTTCGAGCGTGCATCCGCCGGCGAAAACGGAGAGGCGCCGAAAAAGTTTCTGCTCGGCGGGGCTGAGCAGGTCGTAGCTCCAGTCGATCGCGGCGCGCAGGGTTTGCTGCCGCTGCGGAAGGTCGCGAGCGCCGCCGGTGAGCAATTGCAGGCGGCTGGCGAGGCGCGTGCGCATGGCGGCGACGGAGAGAACCTTCACGCGGGCGGCAGCGAGTTCGATCGCGAGGGGCAGGCCGTCCAAGCGGCTGCAGATTTCGATGATGGCGGAGGAATTTTCGTGGTTCAACTCGAAATCGGGTTTGGCTGCGCCGGCGCGCTGCAGGAAGAGCGCAACCGCGGGATATTTTGAGAGGTCCTCGATAGTGGGCTTGGAGCGCGAATCCGGGAGGGCCAGCGGAGGCACGGGGAATTCGTGTTCGCCGTAAATGTGAAGCGGGGCGCGGCTGGTAACCAGGAGTTTGAGATTCGGGCCCATGGCGAGGAGATCAGCCAGAGTTGGCGCGGCTTGAAGAAGGTGCTCGAAATTATCGAGGAGAAAAAGCACTGGCGGGCGCGATGGATCCTGAAGATGTTTCTTCAGCAATTCGAGCGGTGATTGGCCGCCCGCTTCGCGCAGTCCGAGCGCCTGCACGATCACGGAGAGCAGCAGGCCTGGATCGTTGACGGCGGAGAGAGCGACAAAATAAATTCCTCCGGGAAAACGATCGGCGACGGCGGAGGCGATTTCGATGCCAAGCCTCGTCTTGCCGATGCCACCGGGGCCTGTGACGGTTAACAAGCGAACGTCGGGGCGCAGCAGGAGTTCTTTCGCGGCCTCGATTTCTTTTTCGCGGCCCACGAATGCGGTGCGCTGAACGGGAATATTGGATTGGCGGGATTCCGGGTGCCGAAGAATTTTTTCAGCGAAGCGGTCGCGGATGGCGGCAAGTTCATGGGCGAGATCGCGCGTGGAGGCGTAGCGCTTCTCGGGTTCCTTTGCGATGCAGCGCTCGATGGCCCAGCAGAGCGGAGCGGGCGCGTCGGGGACGAGTGTCGCAAGTGGGTCGGGCTGTTCGCGCAAAATCGCGACGAGAGTCTCAGCGGCGGTGTTGCGGCGGAATGCGCGCTTTCCGGTGAGCATTTCGTAGATAACCAGACCCAGTGAAAATTGATCGGAGCGGAAATCGAGCGGGAAGCCGCCGGCCTGTTCGGGCGACATGTATTCCGGCGTGCCCAGGATTACGCCTGAGCGCGTGTCAGAATTGGAGCGCGTGTGGAGTTGCGATAATTCCTCGCCGGCGGGGACGAGTTTCGCCAAGCCGAAGTCGAGAATTTTGACGAAGCCATCGGCGGTGATCATCAGGTTTCCGGGCTTGATGTCGCGATGCGCGATGCCGGACTCATGCGCTTTCGCGAGGCCTTCGGCGATTTGCGCCGCGATGTCGATGGCTTGGCGAATCGGCACGGCTCCTGCTTTCAGCAAATCGCGCACCGTGGTGCCTTCGACTAACTCCATGACGATGTAGTGAACGGAACCGTCGCGCCCGAGGTCGTGGATGGTGACGATGTTGGGGTGGTTGAGGGCGGACGCCGAGCGGGCTTCGCGCTCGAAGCGGTGCAAATGGTCGTCATCGGTGGCGAGTGCGTCGGGGAGAATTTTGATTGCGACGATTCGATTCAGCCGGGCGTCGCGGGCGCGGTACACCTCACCCATTCCGCCCGCGCCTAATGCGCCGACGATTTCGTACGGTCCGAGTTTGGTCCCTGGGGCGAGCATCCCGGTGGGCGTGGCCACATCTGCAAAGAGGAACTATCGCACGAACTCGCACGAACAGCCCTTGCAGGAGCATATAACAAACTTAGAGCTGAAGTTACAGCGCGGATTTCGACCTTCTCGCGGCGGTTGCGAGACATCCCATGGATAATCCGCGCTCAATCGAATCGATCAGATCAAGTGATCGGAATGCGCTTGACGCTGGCGAACACCTTGTCGATGGGGTTCGCGTGTCCGGTCTCGTCGAGGAACAGAACCAATTTCAGATTCTCGATATAGACCCCTTCGATTGTGTGCGTGCCCGGGCCTGGTCCGTGGCGTAGCATCATGGCGCTGGGGCCGTGGTCGGAAACCGAAGTGGGAGGTACGGGACGAGACTTCAAGACGACGTCGCTTCCTTCCCGCTGAAGTGTGACCATCTTGTCTTCGCCGACCGTTTTCACGAAGAGCTTGTACTCACCTGCCGCCAATTTATGGCCGTGACACTGCACTTGATAAGGCAGTGATACATGCCCTTCGAATTCTGTCGTTGAAGGGGTGTGCACCATGGCCGCCATGTTATGCGTTTCGTGATCCTGAGCACCGGTTTCCGCTTGAGCGTGAGAAATAACTGGGAAGAAGGCTGCGAGGATGAGTACCGGAATCAACCGCGAAATCTGCATCATTTGATTCAGCATAATTCTTACAATCCTTTTCATCGGAAACTCCATTCACCTCTGCGGCGAAAATCGAATCGCGGGTATTCGCGTTAGCAGTCTTGTCGCCGCCATGATGAGCGCGAATGTTACTCCGGTTTGGGAGAATCATCAATGCACATGAGACATCGTTGACGGGGGCCTTCGCGAAAACTGCTTCGTGTGGCCGACGTTCTATCTGTTGCGGCGCTAAATGCTACAATAGTCAGCTTTTCAGATTGCATCGCTTAGGCTGATTCAGCATCGAATCGTCAGGAGAATTTAAGTGCGCAAGGTGATCATCATCGGAAGCGGGTGTGCGGGGCTCACGGCTGCGATTTACGCGGCGCGCGGGGAGTTGAAACCGCTGGTGCTGGACGGCTACGAGCCGGGCGGCCAGTTGGGGCTGACGACGCTGGTGGAAAATTTCCCCGGATTCCCGGACGGAATTTTGGGTCCGGCATTGATCGAGAACGCGCGGAAGCAGGCGCAACGATTCGGGGCAGAGTTTGCGTCGGGCGCGGTGACTTCGGTGGATTTGAGCAAGCGGCCGTTTAAGGTTGTGGCGGGCAAAGAGACGTATGAGTGCGAGGCTCTGATTATTGCCTCCGGCGCATCAGCGCGGATGCTGGGGATTGAGGCGGAAAAACATCTACTGGGATACGGTGTTTCAACGTGCGCCACGTGCGACGGTTATTTTTTTCGCGAGCGCGATATTATCGTGGTCGGCGGCGGCGACACGGCGATGGAAGAGGCGACCTTCCTGACGAAATTTGCGAAAAAAGTGACGTTGGTGCACCGGCGGAATGAATTTCGCGCGACGAAGATCATGCTGGATCGGGCGCGAGCGAACTCGAAAATTGAATTTCTCACACCGTATGTGATCGAGCATGTGGATGACGTCGACAAAAAGTCGGTGGAGATGGTTCGGCTGAAGAACGTCGATACGGGCGAGCTGAAGACTATTGCGGTGGAAGGCGTTTTTGTAGCGATTGGGCACGATCCGAACACCAAAATCTTCAAAGGCCAGCTGGACATGAACGCAGACGGCTACTTGACCACGCACGACGGGCCGAAGACGAACGTGGAAGGCGTTTTCGCGGCGGGCGATGTGCAGGACCATCATTACCGGCAAGCGATTACGGCCGCGGGGTCGGGTTGCATGGCGGCGATGGATGCGGAGAAGTTTCTTGGAAAAAACAAGTTGTAACCAGCGCTAGTTAAATCTTGGGGTTCACGGCATAATTCCCAGCGCATGAGAATCGCTGCATTATTCTCCCGCCGAAAGAAGCGCCTTTTCTACTGATGCGCGCACTCCTTCTGAAACTTTCCGAAAGCAAGCGGCTTGCGCCGCTGATCATGAGCAATGGTGTGAGCCGGCGCGTGGCGCGAAGATTTGTGGCGGGCGAGACGCTTGACGATGCGATTGAGGCCGCGCGAGTGCTGAATGCGGCGGGCCGCTCGGCGAGCCTCGATTTGCTGGGAGAGAACGTCTCGGATGAGGCGGGGGCGCGTGACGCGGCGGATGGATATATCGCGATGTTCAATCGGATTGCGCGCGAGAATCTGAATGCGAATGTATCGCTGAAGCTGACGCAGCTGGGATTGGATTTGAGCGAATCGCTTTGCCAGGAACTGGTGGAAAGAATCGTGGCGCATGCGACAGATTTGGGAAACTTTGTGCGCATCGATATGGAAGGCTCGGCGTACACGCAGCGCACTGTGGAATTGGCGAAGCGGGTGCGGGCGAAATATACCGGCGTCGGCACCGTGATGCAGGCATATCTTTTCCGGGCCGAGAAGGATGTGCAGGATTTACTGAGCGTGGGGTGCCGGATGCGGCTTTGCAAGGGAGCATATAAGGAGCCGCCGGAAATCGCGTTTCCCGAAAAAGCCGACGTGGACGCGAATTACGTGAAGCTGATGAAGGTGATGTTGCCGAGCGGGATTTATCACGGGATTGCGACGCACGATCCCGCGATGCTCCAGGCCACGAAGGATTTCGCGCGCGAGAAAAATATCGGGCGCGACCAGTTTGAGTTTCAGATGCTGTATGGAATCCGCACTGACTTGCAGCAGCAATTGGTGCGCGAAGGTTACCGGTTGCGGATTTATATTCCGTTTGGCACCGATTGGTTTCCTTATTTCATGCGGCGGCTCGCCGAGCGGCCTGCGAACCTGGCTTTCTTTCTGCGCAATTTGATGCCGAAGTCTTCTGATGATGCGGCTTGAGATGTTGCGGGGAAAGTCGCACGACGAGTAAGGCATCGTCGTGGCTACCCGAGCGGCGCACACGGTGCGTGGGATTTCAACGCAGCAAATCGTTGTGATAATTTTTGCCCGGAATTAGAATAGGCAAGCGCGGCAGTCCAAACTCTCCGCAGTTCATTTCGCTCGGCAAACTGAGGTGCAAAATGAGAACTGGCACAGCTGTCCGATGGCTCGTGATTGGCGCTCTGCTTGCGGTTGGCGGATGCAATAAATCGAATCCGAATTCCAATTCCGGGAACCCGAGTGGCGGCGCCACGGCGAACACGCCAGCAGGCAATTCATCCGCCGCCAATTCGTCAGCTTCAAACGCCCCCGCAGCGAACAACACGCCGAGCCAACCTGCACCACCACCACCTCCGCCACCCGTAGTGATTGACGCGGGCACTCTTCTCACCGTGACGATCGATCAGACCGTCAGCTCAAAAACAAACAACAACGGCGATCCGTTCGCGGCTTCGCTT
This sequence comes from uncultured Acidobacteriota bacterium, assembly GCA_963767205.1. GTDB lineage: Bacteria > Acidobacteriota > Terriglobia > Acidiferrales > UBA7541 > Palsa-295. The sequence goes on along the minus strand of CAVYDF010000007.1, from coordinate 539,806 downwards.
GCGGCGCCGATCAGTGTGGGCGGCGTGACCGTACTTCCCACGGGCACGCGCGCGAAGGGAACAGTGGTTCAAGCGGATTCCGCTGGACGCGTGAAAGGCGGCGCCGTGCTGGCGCTAACTCTCGATTCGATTACCGTGAACGGACAGCCGTACTCGATTCAAACTTCCGAGTTTGAGGAAACCATCAAGGGCCGCGGCAAACGTACCGCGATTGGCGCAGGCGGAGGCGCGGCGTTTGGCGCAATCATTGGTGGGCTGGCAGGCGGAGGTAAAGGCGCTGCGATCGGCGCGCTCGCAGGCGGTGGCGCAGGAACAGCGGGCACTGCATTCACCGGAAAACGCGACATTACGATTCCGGCGGAGACGCGGCTGCATTTTAAATTGACGGCGCCCGTGACGATTCAACCGCCAACGCCTACCCAATAGCGTTCCAACAGCCGGCGCGAAATTTTAATTGCGAGTACCAAGGCTCATCAGGATTTGCGGCAAACGGCTACGCCGTCGCGCAGCGGGACGATGACGGGAAAAAGCTCATCCGACGAATACACTAAGCGATTGAATTGCTGAATCGAACTCGTGCGAACGTCCTTCGATTTCGCCGTGACGCGGCCGGACCACAGAACGTTGTCAGTAATGAGAAGTCCGCCGCTCTTCAATCGCGGAACCGCCTTCTGCATTGCTTTGGGATATTGGTGCTTGTCGACGTCAATGAAGATGAGATCGAACGGGCCGCCAATTTCATCGAGAAGTAGGAGCGCATCGCCCACAAGTATTTGAACGCGGTCGCTCACACCAGCGCGATTTAAATTCTGCCCTGCGAGCTTCGCATTCTCGGCGCTGCCATCTGTGTAGTAAATCTCCGCGCCCGGTCCCGCCGCTCGCGCAAGCCAGATTGTGGAATACCCGATAGCAGAACCCATTTCGAAAATTCGTTTTGCGCCTGAAGTCTGCGCGAGGAGATAGAGCAAGCGCCCGCAGGCCGGACCGATGATGGGCACATCATGTTTCTTTGCGTAACGCTCCATCTCGGTAAGGATCGGGTCGCGCTTGGGCAGCAGCGATTCGAGATATTTTTCGACGTTCGAATTCAGGATTTTGCCGGGCATTGGTTTGGTTCCTCCAGAATGCGTCGCGCGAACCGGCGCTTCCATCAGGAGGGCACGATTCCGCCAGAAAGGCCTCACCTCTGAAGAGGTGAGCTACATAAAAATCTATCTTGCGCTTGCGGATTTCTCTTCGCCCAGAGTTTCGCCTGGCTTCATCACATGGTATTCGAGGCTTGGAACGTCGCGCGTGAGTTCGCGCAACGCATCGGGAGTGCCCGTGAGCGCAGGGAAAGTTCCAAAGTGCATCGGAATTACGTGGCGCACGTTGAGCAGCCGGATAGCGAGGGCCGCTTCGCGCGGGCCCATCGTGTAGTGGTCGCCGATCGGAAGCATCGCGAGATCCGGCGAGTAAAGCTCGCCGATAATTTTCATGTCGCCAAAGACGGCGGTGTCGCCCGCGTGATAAACGGTAAGGCCACCGGGCAAACGAATGATGTAGCCGCAGGCTTCTCCGCCGTAGACGATCTTGTCGCCATCCTGAATGCCGCAGGAATGGATTGCGTGCACCATGGTCACTTCAATTTCGCCCACCTTTTGCGTCCCGCCCTTATTCATGCCCGAAATATTGGACACGCCCTTCGACTCGAGCCAGCCGCCGGTTTCGTGAATCGCCACGACGCGCGGCTTGAATTTCTTGCCGAGTTCGACGGCGTCAGCAATGTGATCGAAGTGGCCATGCGTAATCAGCATGGTATCGACGCGCTCGATTTTCTTGAGCGCCTCGGGCGTCATGGGATTCGACTGAATCCACGGATCGACCAAAATCACGTTGCCGGTGGGAGTGGTGATGCGAAATGCGGCGTGGCCGAGCCAGGTGAGTTTGTTTCCGCGAGTTTGAAGCATCGGAGACCTCCGAGAGAGATGACTAATGTGGCTGGACGAATTCCGAACCGAAGCCGCGCCGGTCCGTTAGCCGCCTAGTGGCCGCTCGCCTGCGCAGCCGGACTTGCCAGCACTTGGCGTATTCCTTCTTCGAATGACGCGCGAGATTGCCCGCCGACGAAATGGCCAAGGATATGTCCATCGCGCCCATAGAAAATTGTTTCGGGCATCGTGCCGGTCCAAGCCGGATTCACGCCGCGATAGAAAGCGTCCACATCGATGCCGGGCTTCTGGCGATAATTGGAAAAGCCGGGTTGATTGCGCGCGAGAAAGCGGCGAACGAGATTCATGTCCGCGTCGTCATCGAGGCTCACGCCAAAAATCGAGAGGCCTTGCGGCGCGTACTGTTTTTGCAGCTCGACAAGCAGAGGAAATTCGTCGCGGCACGGCTCGCACCAAGTGGCCCAGAACGTAACGACCAGCGGCTTGCCGTGGTATTTCGCGAGCACCTGGTTGTACCCGGCAAGGTCGATCAAAGGCAGATCTGCTGACGCGGGCTTCGCGGATTTAGCAGCGCGGCTTGGCGGATGCCGACTGCGCGAAAGCGACACGTAGATGCGAGACGCCGGACAATAGCAGCGCGAGCATCGCCACCGAAAGCAGCGCGAACGGCAGCGCCCATTTGAGTCGCTTTATCTTCACGTCAAACATTCTAGCGGGTTAGACGCCGGGACAGCAACTTCGGTAGTGCATTGAATGTGGAGCCGATCGCCGGATATCGAGCGCCATTCGCGGGAACTCGGAACCGAATTTCCGCCGCAAAACAGCGGCTGCGAGGCATACTTGTGCCCCTGTTAGGAATGATGATATAAAAAATGTTTAGAGTGTGGCGGGCGGAATGGCAGTGATTCTGTGAGGAAGACAGCCCTAATCCAGGAGAAAACGAAATGGCTTATGTAATCGCAGAGCCTTGCATCGGAACAAAGGATACGGCGTGCGTCGACGTTTGTCCGGTGGACTGCATCCATCCGCGCAAGGACGAGCCGGATTTCGAGGCTGAAACGCAGCTTTATATCAGCCCGGTGGAGTGTATTGACTGTGGCGCGTGCGTCCCGGTTTGCCCGGTGACCGCCATTTTCGCGCTCGAAGATTTGCCGGAGAAGTGGGCGAACTTTACGCCGATCAACGCGGACTGGTACACGAATAAGCAGGCGTAACGAAAAGCGGCCGCCGCTGGTCCTGCGGCGAGGGAATCACAACGTATTTGGCGCGGTGAATCGAGAGATTTGCCGCGCTTTTATTTTTGGGGCGCGTGCTTAAGCTTCCGGTTCGATGCCGAGCGCCTTTCGGCCAGCTTCGCTGATCATCGCGGGGTTCCATGCTGGCTCCCAGACAATTTCCACATTCACGTCCCGAACTTCTTCGATCGCCGCGATGCGCTGCCGCACCTGCTCGGGAATGGCCTGCGCGGAAGGGCAGCCTTGCGACGTGAGCGTCATTTTCACCCTGACGTTTCCTTCAGGATCGTTTTGCACATCGTAAATCAGGCCCAGATCCACGATGTTGACGGGAATTTCCGGATCGAAGCATTGGCGCAGGGCGTCCGTGATTTGTTCACGATCGAGCGGCATGATTGGTCTCCGCTAGCAGCGTTCCATAGCCAGCTGTGCATGTCAATAAAACAGCGGCGGGAGTGTTGGAGTCGCGGCTTCTCTTTTTGTTTTGACGGACGTATGCTCGCTCATGGAGGCAACGTTTCTTGAAAATAAAAATCGCTCGCTCGGCGCTCGCGTTGTTTGCGGCGTTTGTCGTTATTGGCGCATCGGGATCTTTCGTGCCGGCGCAAGAGAAACCTTCCCAGAAACCCGCGCGAATGATTCAAGTGACCGCGAAGAATTTCGAATTTGAGCCATCTGCAATCCGCGTGAAGGCAGGAGAAAAGATTCAACTGAAACTGACCGCCGTGGATCGCACGCACGGAATCCACATCAATCCTTTTCCGGAGGGCGGCCAGCCGAATACCCCTCCAGGATTGTCATTCACGTACGGCGATGATTGCCTGAAGCTCAAAAAAGATCTGACCGCCACGTTGGAATTCACGGCAGAAGCGCCAGGCACCTACGCGTTTTCGTGTTGTAAGAAATGCGGAACCGGCCACGGCAAAATGAAAGGCCAGATTATCGTCGAGCCTTAGTTCCCGGTGATGCGTTCCGTTTGCTTGCGGCGGAGCGATGTTGCGCGGATTTTCTCGCGCGCCCAAGTTTTGGCAGCGCTTCCTCGCCGAGATCGTCGCCCACCCCGATAGCCCGCGCCCATCGCTTGGCATTTTCTCGCAACTCACCAATCGCAAGTCCGCGATGATCTTCTGGAAATCGCAATAATTTCACAATTCCTGCGGCAAGCAGCAACTCCAAGCCCTCCGCGTTTCCACGCTGACGGTGATGAAACGCAGCAGTCACCTGAATCAATCCCTGCAGGAAGGTCTTTTCAGGCTCAGATTCCACGAGCCATATCTCTTCCCAAAATTCATGAGCCTCGAAGAATTTCTTCGCATTGAAATGCGCAAGCCCTCTTCGAACTTCTTTTCTCGCTCCGCGGATTTCATCGTGAGATCAACCGAATCTCGATAGAATCGTCGCTGCGCACCCGTTGTTCGGCGGTCCTTGAAATGATAACGATATTAGCGCGGAGACTCAGATAAACATGGAAATTCGGATTGAATTGCCGGGAGTGAAGCTAGGCGTCGTCGAAGCCGATGGTTTGCATGTCGTCCCTGTGGATTTGGGGCTCGCGAAATTGATGGACGAAGTTTCGGAGCGGAAGCGCGGCGAGTTTACAGTCGAGAGCCTCGCGGAAGCGCCTGCGATTCGGGCGGTGCGGGCGATGTTTCGCGAATGGGGGATGGACCCATCGAAATATCGGCCGTCGTCGGAAGCGCTGCTGAGGCGCGTGGTGCAGGGCAAGGGGCTGTATCGCGTGTCGAATGCCGTGGATATTTGCAACCTGGGCTCGATTGAAACGGGCTGGCCTTATGGCTGTTACGACCGAGCGCGTATTCGTGCGCCGATCGTGTTGCGCCACGGTGCGCCCGGCGAGATGTATGAGGGAATTGGGAAGAAGATGTGGCATCTCGAGGGCCGGCCGGTCTTGGCCGATCCCGATGGCCCGTTCGGAAGCCCGATCAGCGATTCCACGCGCAGCATGATCACGGAATCGGCGCGCGAAATTCTCGTGGTGATTTATGCGCCTGAAGGCGTGGCGGATTCTGGAATTGAAGCGGCAATGGCGCGGCTGGGTGAGCGCTTCGCGCAGTTTGCCGGAGCGGTGGGCGCGGCGCGGGCGTTAATAAGCCGGCTTTAATCTCCACCGTAACGTGTCAGTGACGCGCATTTTAGTGTGGCCGCTGTATGGAACTTCGCGCGAATCAGGTTATTCTGGTGTTGCTGCGGCGAGGATTTCTTGGTGGCAAAATTCCAACTCACTCTGCTGATCCATGCTCATCAGCCGGTCGGTAATTTCGGAGACGTTTTCGAACGCGCCTACGCGCAATCTTATCTGCCCTTCGTCGAAGTATTGTCGCGACACCCCTCCATTCGCCTCGGCTTGCACTATACGGGATCGCTGCTCGAATGGATGGAGCGCGCGCACCCAGAATATTTCGAGAAATTGCGCGGGCTCGTGGAACGCGGACAAATTGAAATCGTAGGCGGCGGATATTACGAGCCGATTCTAGTCGCAATTCCTCCGGCCGACCGGCAAGAGCAGATCACGCGGCTGGCGGATTATGTGGAAAAGCATTTCGGCGCGAGGCCGAAAGGTGCGTGGCTCGCCGAGCGCGTCTGGGAGCCTCAACTTCCATCTTCGCTGGCTCCTGCCGGAGTGGAATATACGCTCGTGGATGACAATCATTTTCTTGGCGCGGGCTTCGAGCTGAGCGAATTGTTTGGACACTACTGCGCGGAAGACCAGTGTCATGTCGTCAACGTTCTGCCAGGCCTCAAGGCGCTACGCTACCTGCTGCCGTTTCGCCCCGTAGGAGAAACATTGGATTTTTTGCGCCGCGCCGCGAGCGACCATCCGGGCGCTTTTGCGGTGATGGGTGACGATCTGGAAAAGTTTGGCGTGTGGCCCGGCACAAACAAGCTCTGCTATACGGATGGATGGCTCGAGAATTTATTTTCCGAATTGGAGAAAAATGCGGATTGGCTGGAGACGTCCACTCCTGGCCATGCTGTAGCGTCTCACCCGTCATTCGGCCGCGCGGATCTTCCGACGGCGTCATATACAGAAATGATGGAGTGGGCTTTGCCAACGGCCGCGCGCGTGCGATATCACGCCTTGACCGAAGAGTTTGCATCGCGGCCGGAATCGCTTCCGTTCCTGCGCGGAGGAATCTGGCGCAATTTCTTCACGAAGTATTGCGAATCGAATTTGCTGCAGAAAAAAGTGGTGCACGTTTCCGGCAAAGTGCGAAAGCTCGCTGAGAAGAAGCCGCGCGACAAGGAATTTGTACGAGCGCGCCGAGGAAGCCATGTCGCTCTTATTGCGCAGCCAGTGTAATGATGCGTACTGGCATGGCGTCTTTGGCGGCCTCTACGCCCCGCATCTGCGCACCGCGTTATGGAATTCAGTGATCCGAGCGGAAGCGATTGCAGATCGCTTGTCGCATAGGGCCAAGCAATACGCTGACGTGGCTCAAATTGATTTTGATGCGGATGGGCGCGAGGAAATTTATTTCACGTCTGATCGCTATGCTGCGCTGCTGAGGCCTGACGATGGCGCGACGATTTGCGCCATCGATTGCCGGGCGACGAATGTGGCAGTCATCAATTCGCTCGAGCGGCGACTCGAGGCTTATCACGCGGGGCTTAAAAATCTCGGATCGCAAAACTATCAGGGCGCGAAGTCGATTCACGATCAGATGCGCGTGAAAGAAGAAGGCTTGGAGCGCTGGCTGCATTATGATCGCTGGCCGCGGCATGCGTTCCGGTTGCTTCTTTTTAGTCCGACGAAAACCTACCAAGATTGCGCGACCGTGAGCCTTGACGAAGATGCGGCGCTCGCAGGCGGGCGCTATCGAGTCGTGGATGTTTCCAAGACTGGCGCGACGCTCGCTTCCGAGGAAAGTGCCGATTGGCCGGCCGAAAAGACATTCTCGTTTGCGCGAACGCCGAATGGTTTCGAGATCAGTTGCGAGGTCGTCAGCTCGACGAACCGCTCCTGGCGCTGCGTCGGTTGTAATTGGAATCGAGGCGGTGGTGAATTTCCTCGCGCCCTCGGCTCCGGATCGGTACTTTGAATCATCGGGGCAGCGGTATCCTTTGCGGTGGGCCTCGGCTGTGCCGGCCAGTTCGCTACGCGTGGTAGACGAATGGCAGAAGACCGAAGTGGAATTCAAGGCGCCAGCGGCACGCGATTTCTGGGTTTCGCCGATCGAGACTGTGTCGGAATCAGAAGACGGATTCGAGCGGATTTATCAAGGCTCGCAGATCATTGCGATTTGGCCGGTTGAGTTGCAGACAGGCGCAGAGTGGAAGGGGAATTTCACGCTCGCTGTTTCAAGTGTTGACTGACGACGCGGACCGGAATCAAGATTGAATTGAAATGGATCGTTCGCGAACGTAGGAGCAATTCAGGAGGTGAAGATGGCAGTGTCGCAGGAATTGCTCGATATTCTGGTTTGCCCGTTGGACAAGACGCCGGTGAAACTGACGAGTGATAAAAAAGGGTTGAAGTGTTCGCAGTGCCGGCGGGTTTATCCGATCCGCGATGACATTCCGGTGATGCTGGTGGACGAGGCCAAGATAGAAGCGCAGTGATTTTTCAAATGCCCGGCATCGCAGGATACGTTTTCTCCTTGAGCCTGCAGCTTCGAACCTACGGCGGATAGCCTAGCGATTGATCGTTGAATTGCACCCACAATCGTACTTCTTTGATTTTGTTTTCCTTTGCCGCATCACCGCGAGAAGGAAAGGTGTCGTAGGGACTTACCTCAACCGTGACGATCACTCCTGATGGCGAATCCGACCCATGCTTCATTTCTTCGGCGTTTACAATGTGAAAACTTTTAACGGGCCCGTAATAGCTGTTTGGCCCCCAATCTTCCATGAAATCCTTGAATGAAAAACTTGGCGCCGGCTTCCACATCTGATAGGCCAGATCAAAATTGCTCGCGGCGACTGTACTGAGAAAATTCTTGACGGTGGTCGTCTCCTTGTGGAATCGCAGCAAATACCAGCAGCCCAGCGCCACAAGGACCACGAACGTGACACCCGAGATGCTGTAACGCAGCGATCTTCGAGGGCGGATGTTCTTCGGTACCGTCAAAAAGCGCCACGCGAACTCCTTAAATTATAATTGCCGCTTGAACAGCGCGATGCTCGCGCCAATCATGATGGCAGAAAAAACGCATAAAATTAAGACGTCCTTGTAGATTCCTTCGAAGCCGGTGTTCTTGATGGTGAGATTCCGCAGCGCGTGCACCGTGTACGTGAACGGATCCACGATCGAAATCCATTTCAGCCAGCCCGGAAACGCTTCGATCGGATACACCGCGCCCGAAGGAAAAAACAGCAGCGTATTCAACACGCCGAAAATCGCGCGCGGCACAAGCGGATCGTCCACGCGCACCATCACGAGAAACATGAAGCTGATCATCGCGACCGAAGCCACCAGCACGACAATCGCAAGGTAAAACAGCCGCACCGGATCCCACAACCGCGGAATCCCGGCAATCAAGCCGCCGATGATCGTGAGAATGAATCCCGCCATCAATCCCTTGAGCGCCCCTGCGCCGATCAGTCCCATCACCAGCTCGGTTTTCTGAATCGGAGTGACGAGATATCCTTCGTGCAGCCCGCGCGCTTTGTCGTCAATGAACGTGATGCCCCCGCCGATCATGGCCACGATGAAAATCGACATCGCGATCGAGCCGGCAAGCAGATATTTGATGTACTCGATGTACGGATACATTTCGACGACGTTCAAATCCACCTGGCTCGCAAGCCGCGGCTCCACGTCCGGCGTGTTCAGTTCATTTACCATCTGCTGCACGCGTTCGAGCAGGGAACTCGAAACGAACTGATCGGTGTTGTCTTCGGTGAAGGAAATGCGCGGACGGTTGCGCTGATAGTAGCGCTGGGTGAAGTCGTAAGGAATGTCGATCACGGCGCGCGACGAATCCGGAGCGGAGATCGTTGATCGCCTGCGGCAGGGATTTGTATTCGACGACGCGAAATGTTTTCGGCCCCGTTGAAATTCCGTTCATCATTTCGCGCAAGCGACGCGACTGCACCGTCTGATCCTGATCGACGACCGCGACGACCGCGCCTTTAATTTTCCCTCCGAACGCGTAACCAAGAACGATCAGCTGCACCAGCGGAAACACCATCGAAGCCATCATCAGGGCGGGGCTGCGGAAAAATTTCCGCATGTCGCGCTCAATCAGCGCATTGACGCGAAAGAGTTTCATGCGCGTGTCACCGAGTTTTCAATCGAGTTTTTAATACACGGTAGCGCGATTAAAACTCTCTCTAACTCGTCCCGATTCAACCGCTTACGATTTTCTAATAGGCGGTAAACGGCCCCCTCCCGCGGGGCGCGATCTGCCGGAAATCGGAGCGCTTTAGCGATAGAGGTGGCTGATGTCATAGCCCGCGCCTCCGTGCGCGGCGTCGCGCAATTCGCTGCCTGTGTAGTGCAAGAAACACATCGTCGAGCGTGGTGCTCGTGACCGAAACTTTTTTTACGGTGACGTGGCGCACTCGGGCCAAATCCATCAGCGCCGCCACAGTGGCGGGGCCGTCGTGTGATGCGATTCGCACTGCGCCCGCATGAGTGGTTACACCCGCGGACTTGCGCGAGATGCTGAAGCTGGTCGAGCCAATCCGGCGGCGTGTCTTCGAATTCGGCTTCCACGGAGTCCGTACCTGGCACGCTGTCCTTCAGCGCTGTGGGTGTATCGAGCGCCGCCAGCTTTCCGTGATCGACGATGGCGATGCGATCGCAGAGCTTATCGGCTTCGTCCATGTAATGCGTGGTGAGCAGAATCGTGAGCTTCGATTTGTCGCGCATGTTGCGAATCATTTCCCACACATTCGTGCGCGAAACGGGATCGAGGCCGGTGGTAGGCTCGTCGAGAAAAAGAATCTTGGGCGAATGAACCAGGCCACGCGCGATTTCAAGACGGCGCCGCATGCCGCCGGAAAACGTGCGCACGAGGGCATCCTGAAATTTCAGAAGGTCCACGGATTCGAGGAGGTCGTGAATCAGTTTTTCCCGCCGCTCGGACGGAACGCCGTAGAGTTTTGCGTGAATCAGCATGTTCTCGTTGGCGGTCAATTCCGGATCGGACGTGAAAGCCTGCGGAATCACGCCGAGAGCATGGCGCACTCCATCCGCGTCGGTACGAATGTCGTGGCCGGCGATTCGCGCGGTGCCGGAAGTGGGCGGCGTGAGAGTGGTCATCATGCGGATGAGCGTCGTCTTGCCGGCGCCGTTGGGCCCCAGCAGGCCAAAAATCTCCTGCTCGGCCACTTGGAAGCTGACGTCATTGACGGCGACGAGATCGCCGAACTTTTTCGTGAGATGCTCGACTTCAATTGCGTTCATGGGCTCGTTTCCGCTAGGTTCGGGGCCGTTCGAACCAGTTTTTCTTTTCGGGCTGTGGCATTAGTACCGTCGCGGTCATTCCCGTGAAAAGGCGGCGCTCGGGATTGGGAACCGAAACTTTGATCGCAAAGGTTTTGATGTCGCGCTTTGTGCGGCTTACGTCGCGCTGGGTGGCGAAATCATTCTCGACGCCTTTAAAAATCACCGGCCCTTCGAGGACGTTGCCGGAAGGCAACTGGACGCGCATCTTCTCGCCGAATTGAATGGAGTCGATGTAGCTCTCCTCAACGTCAGCGCGAACCCACAGGTGATCGATGTCAACAACGACGACGATGGGCGAGCCTTGCGCAACGACCTCTCCTTGCTTCGCGACGCGAACCGAGACGATGCCGTCAATCGGAGCATAAATTCTTGTATAAGCCAGTTGCGCGGTAACCTGCGCTACTGTGGCGCGAGCCTGTTCGAGCTGCGCGATTGCGCTGGCCACGGCGCTTTTTCGCATGTCCACTTGCTTGCGATTCGCTTTTGCCACCCCAATGGCGGCCTTCTGCGCTTTCACCGCATCTTCGAGTGCCCTTACGTTGGCCTCCGACATTCTTACTGCGGCCTCGGCGTGATCGCGGTCCTGGCCCGATACTTCGTGCTTGTCGTAGAGCAACTGCATGCGTTTCAAATCGGATTGATCGCGCCAAAGCTGCGCTTTGGCCTGTTCGAGTTGCGCGTCCGACGAAGTGGTCATGGCCTGGGCCTGATCAAGCGAGGCGGAAGTTTGGTCACTCGTCCACGAGTAGTTGTGCTGCGCTTGAGTGACTGAATTCTCGAGCGTGCCTACATTTGCTTTCGCGGCAGCGAGGCCCGCTTCGAGTTCGGTGCGGTCGAGTTCGGCGATGAGGTCGCCTTTCTTAACCTGCGAGCCTTCATCCACGGTGAGATTGACGATGCGCCCCGTGATTTGAGGGCTGACGATCACTTCGTTGCCGTCCACGACTCCGATTAGCGGAATGTCGCTGCCTTTCGGCGTGGTGGCAAAATAAACGACCAGCGCAATCAGAAAAACCATTCCAATCACGACTATGAATTTTCGCCCTGTCATCGAGGCCTCGCTGGGGAACCCTTGTCGCTGCGTTTCGGATGCTCGCTGAAAAGGCCATGCTCGATGAAATCAAGCAATGCCAGGCGGCGCGCTTCGAGTGCATTGGCCGCGAGCAGATCGTGACCGACGATCGTTCTCATCACCGGCGCGGAAGCGAAATAAAAGGCTGCTGCACCGAGCATGGTGAATGCGGTCTGGCGCGGATCGACATCGCGAAACTCGCCGGCCGATACACCCTCGGCGATCAAGCCGGTGAGGTGTTTGAAGAAAGGCTGAAAATAGTCGCGCGCGATCCATTCAATCTTGGGCGTCGCGTCCATCGCTTCCCGCTGCACCAGGCGCGGATAATTCGGATGGGTCGCAAGGAAATCGAAATATCCGTTCACCCAGGCGCGCAGCCGTTCACGGGGAGGGGCATCGGGGGCTGGTGGCGAATAGACGACCTTGCTGAGCTGGCGAAAGAGATTTTCGAGGACGGCGCGATGGAGGCGGCGCTTGTTTCCGAAGTAGTAGTAGAGCATTGCCTTATTGGCATGGGCTTCCGCAGCGATCTCGTCAGTGCGCGCGCCGGCCATGCCCTGCGCGGCAAAATGGCGCTCGGCGGCGGCGAGGATGCGCCGCGCTGTGGCGGGATTCTCGACTTTTCGGCGTCCTAGTTTCATGCACGGATCCGGAGATGCGGTGTGTCTCTGCCGCTCTCGCAAGCCTTAATTATTTAACTAACCGGTTAGTTTAATTGATTCGACGCGCCATGGTCAAGATGCATGCCGTCGCGCGTTCTCTATCTAGTACGGGCTGATTTCGATTTTGTTACTAACCTTCGAGAGCGCCGCCGGCTCCGGCGGGAAGTTCGATGGAGTATTTTGTGCGGGCTTTTTCCTTGTGCAGTTCGAGGGCGAGTTCGATCAGGCGATCGATCAGCTTCGTGTAGGGCAGACCGGAAGCCTCCCACAGCTTGGGATACATGCTGATGGAAGTGAAACCGGGAATCGTGTTGAGTTCGTTGATGAAGATTTTTCCATTCGTGCGATCCAGGAAGAAATCGCAGCGGGCCATACCGGTTCCGTCGATCGCGCGGAAGGAGCGAACGGCGTAATCCTGAAATGTGGTGACCTGTTTCTTGGTGAGCTGCGCGGGAATGACGAGTTGCGTGCCGCCTTCGAGATACTTTGCCGCGTAATCGTAGTATTCGCGATGCGGGACGATTTCGCCGGGGATCGAGGCGCGAATTTCTTCGTTGCCCAGCACCGAAACTTCGATTTCGCGGCCGTTCACTCCGCGCTCGACGATGATTTTCAGTCCGAATTCAGCAGCCAAGTCCATCGCCTTTTGCAGTTCGTGCTGCGCGTTCACGCGGGTCATGCCCACGGACGATCCGAGCGTCGCGGGCTTCACGAAGAGCGGGAAGCGGAATTTCTTTTTGATTTCGCGCAGGACTTTCAGGCGATCGCGTTCCCATTCCCAGCGGTGAATGGCGAGAAAGGGAACAATCGGCAGACCGGCTTGCTCGAAGAGGCGCTTTTGAACGTCTTTGTCCATTCCGACTGCCGACGCGAGAACGCCTGCGCCTACGTATGGCAGACCCGCCAGGTCGAGAAGGCCTTGCACGGTGCCGTCTTCGCCGAATGTGCCATGAAGCATGGGGAAGACCACGTCGACCATTACGCTCGGCTGACCAGTGGAAGCTCCGACGGGAACGAGCTGTGCAGCTGTGGGATCGGCGGGCAACATGACGCGGTCGCCGGATTTCAGTACGTCGCCTAGCAGCTTCATCGCACCGGAGCCGACGAGCCAACGGCCGTCCTTCGAAATGCCGATGGGAACCGCTTCGTATTTTTCGTGGTCGAGCGCGCGAATCACGGAGGCAGCCGAAGCGAGCGAGACTTCGTGTTCGCCGGAGCGTCCACCGAAGAGGACGCCGATGCGCAGGCGTTTTTTGATTCCGGTCATCATTAGAGAATCTTTTTTCCCAGGCCCGAGAGCACAAGCTCGACGCCGAGCAGCGCCGTGGTGTTGTGTTCATCGATCACGGGATTTATTTCGACGAGCTCAAAGGTGACCATGCTTTCACTATCGGCAATCATTTCGAGAGCAAGATGCGCTTCGCGGTAGGTGACGCCGCCACGTACGGGAGTGCCCACGCCGGGAGCGTCGGTGGGATCGACGAAATCCATATCGAGGCTTACGGCGACGCCGGCAGTGTCGTCTGTGGTGAAACGCAGCGCTTCGGCCATCACCTCGCGCATGCCGCGCTCATCGATATCGCGCATGGTGAAGACGTGGACGCCGGATTCTTTCATGAGCCGGCGTTCTTTCGAATCGAGATCGCGGATGCCTACCAGTGCGACGCTGCGTGGCTCGACCATCGGTGTGATGCCGGCCAGTTTGGTGAGTTCCGGCGGCCCATATCCCATGATGGACGCGAGAGGCATGCCGTGAATGTTGCCGGAGGGCGAAGAATCGGGGGTGTTCATGTCGCCGTGAGCGTCGAGCCAGATAACGCCGATGCGTTTCGATTTTTTGTTGAAATGTGCGGCAGCGCCAGCGGTGGTTCCGACAGCGATGGAGTGGTCGCCGCCCAGGACCAGCGGCACCAAATCCTCGTCGAGGGTTTTCCCGACGATATCCGCGAGACCTTTGCAGGCTTCGGCAATTTCGTCGAGATACTTGGCCTTTTTCTCGCCGTAGGGTTGTTCTTCGGGCTGGCGAACCTGAACGTTGCCGATGTCTTCCACCTGACGGCCGAGCTGCTTGAGGCGCGACTGAAGTCCCGCGACGCGCAGGGCGGAGGGACCCATATCCACGCCTCGGCGGCTGGCGCCCAGGTCCATCGGCACCCCGATGATTCTGATTTTGTCTGGCATTTTGGCGTTCTTTCAGCGGCCCGGACGGCAGGTCGATTTGAGCCGGTTGTTTAAGCCGGTCATTTGCCGGTCAAGGATAAACGCGATAGAGCATCCGTGGGAAGGGGATGACCTCGCGAATGTGCTCAGTCCCGCAAATCCACGCGACGGTGCGCTCGAGGCCCAGGCCGAAGCCGGCGTGCGGCACGCTGCCGTAGCGGCGCAGATCGAGATACCACTGAAAAGATTCCTCCGGCAGATTGTGCTCGCGGAGGCGCTGGAGGAGCGTTTCGTAACTGGAGAGGCGTTCGCCGCCGCCGATAATTTCGCCGTAGCCTTCGGGGGCGATCATGTCGAAGCTGAGCGAAAGTTCGGGGCGCTCGGGATCGGTGGCCATGTAAAAGGCTTTCATTTGGGTGGGGTAGCGGTGGATCACGACGGGCTTGTCGAATTCTTTCGAGATGATCGTTTCTTCGTCGCCACCGAAATCGTCGCCCCACTTTGCGGGATTGCCGGCCTTTTGCAGGACTTTGATGGCATCGTCGTAGCTGATGCGCGGAAAGGGCGGGGTGATTTTTTCCAGCTTCGCGACGTCGCGTTCGAGCATGGCAAGTTCGCGGGCGCGATTTTTTATGACCGACTGCACGACTGTGCTGACGAGGCCTTCAGCGAGTTGCACCATGTCGTCGAGATGCGCGTAGGCGGCTTCGGGCTCGAGCATCCAGAATTCGGTGAGGTGGCGGCGGGTTTTTGATTTTTCGGCGCGGAACGTGGGACCGAAGGTGTAGACCTTGCCGAGAGCCGCGGCTGTAGCTTCGACGTAGAGCTGGCCGGATTGCGTGAGATAGGCTTTTTGGTCGTCGATGTAGTTCACTTCGAAGAGCGTGGTGGTGCCTTCGCAGGCGGCGGGAGTGAAGACGGGCGCGTCGGTGAGCGTGTAGCCTTGCGAATCCATGTAATTGCGCGCAGTGCGCTCTGCTTCTGCGCGGATGCGCAGAATGGCGGCCTGGCGAGGCGTGCGAATCCAGAGATGGCGTTTGTCGAGGAGGAAATCGACGCCGTGCTCTTTGAGCTGAATCGGATATGGCTCGGAATCTGAAACGCGTTGGACGACTTCGATGCCGCTGATGTGAATTTCATAGCCGCCGGGGGCGCGAGGTTCGGCTTGAATTTTTCCCGTGACGATTACGCTCGATTCTTGTGGAAGTCCCTTGAGCGCTTCGAAGGCTTGCGGCTGCTCTTTGAGCGAGACCACGCCTTGGATGATTCCTGTGCCGTCGCGAAAAATGGGGAAAAGGAGTTTGCCGGATTCGCGCAGATTGTAGAGCCAGCCGCGAATCGTGATGGACTGTCCGGCATATTGGCCGGCTTGTTCTATGGTGATGATTGGCGAGGCGTCGGGAGTGTGGGCTTGCGCTTGTTGGGTCATTCAGTCGTCCGTTTCATTTGGATTCGCGATTAAGATTTGGTGGCGCGGTCGCGCTTTGTGTCCAGATTTTTCTCGACCTTGTCGAACGCGGCGCGGATTTGATCGAGAGTAGGCGTTCCGTCCGGCTGCGCTTTCAATTCGAGCACAATGGCAACCGGTTGAGGCGCGTTAGCAAATGCACCGAGAGCTGCGTCCCAATCGATCGTGCCATCGTAGGGAAGCAAGTGCTCGTCCTTCTCGCCGTGATTGTCGTGGATGTGTGCCGTGACGAGACGCTCGCGCATGGTGTCAAAGGCGACCTCGACGGTCGCGTCCATGTGCGCGTGGCCTGTGTCGAGGCAGAGGCGCAGGTCATGCAAATGCGTGTCCACGATGAAGTGCTGGAGCGAGGCGGGCGCGCCGATTTCGTTTGGGGTATTTTCGAGCGCGATCGTGACGCCGCGGGCTTTCGCGAAGACACTGAGAATTTCAAGCGACGTGAAGGCTGCATCGAGTTTCCGTGGATCGGCTGCGTCGCGGCCATGTCCAATGTGCTGGATAAGATAGCGGAATGGGATGCGCTCGGCGACATCGAGGGCGCGTTTTACTTCGTCGACGGCGTCCAGGCGCCGAATGCGCTCGATATCGGAAATCGAGATGGGAACACCGCTTTCGCGGCCGGGAGCCAGGTCGCGCTCTGTCGGCGAGTGGAGAGAGTGAAGCTCGAGATGATATTCGCTGAGCGCGTCAGACAGCTCGCGGATTTTTTGCTCGTCACGGTAATTGAAATGGCTGGGAGCGCAAAAGACCTCAATTGCGTCGATTTTCGTGTGCCCGATTTCCGCCAGCAACCCCGCCGTCAGCGGTTGGTGGATGTAGCGGTAGGTGGAGAGGATGCGGCGCATTATGGCCTCGCGATGGGCGGCCGGCAAATTTTTGCGTGATGACGCGAGCGCTTCATGACGGATTAGGGTAGCAGGTGCGGGCGAGATTGCAAACGCGTGTTGCTCGTTGAATTTCGACGGAGTGAGAGGCGATGCAGCTGGGAAAGCGAGAGTGGCGTGAACGGATTGCTTAGAAACCTGAGGCGGCGCCGGGACGGCGGGGTTCGGGAGCGCCGAGCCGTTCGCCGGTTTTTGGGTCGATGCCGATCGCTTCTACTAGGCCGATCCAGCCTGTTTTTTCGGCGAGTTTGTAGCCGCGAGCTTCGAGATCTTTTGCGACATCGGGCGGGAAATTGGGCTCGAGGAGAACTGTGTCGGGCAGCCACTGTTGATGAAAGCGCGGGGCGTTGATCGCGGCTTGCGCGTCTTCGCCGAGACGCATCCAGTTGAGAATCGTCAGCATTGTGCCGGAGATTATGCGCGGCCCGCCGCGTGCGCCGGTGACGAAACTTAGCTGACCATCGCGAAGAAGAATCGTCGGCATCATCGAGCTGAGCGGGCGTTTGCCCGGGGCAATCGCGTTGGCTTCGGATTGAACGAGGCCGTACATATTTGGCGTGCCGGGATGCGCGGTGAAATCATCCATTTCGTCGTTGAGGAAGTAGCCATCGGCAGTAGCGACACCGGAACCATAGAGATTGTTGAGGGTGTAGCTGTTGGCGACGGCATTGCCGGCGGCGTCGACGACGGAGAAGTGGGTTGTGTGGCCGTCGGTGGCGACGGCTGCAGAGTTACGATGGAAGGTCTCGCCAGTTTGTGCAGGGGCAGGCTTGCTCGAAATTTGCGGGCAAGGACCCGAGGACGAGCTTGCGTCTTCAAAAGCCGCGGGGTTTCCGGCGTGGATTTTGTCGCTCGACGAAGCGCGCTCGGGATCAATCGTGCGCCGGAGCGTGTCTGCGTAGCAGATGGACATCATGCCGCGCAGCGGAATTTTCGCGAAAGCAGGATCGGCAAGATAAGTGGAGCGGTCAGCGAAGGCGCGCCGCATGGATTCGATTGCCCAGTGGACGGATTGCGCATCGTTCCAAGATTTTAATTCGATGGGAGCGAGAATGTTGAGAGCCTCAATCGCAATGCCTCCCGAGCTGGGCGGCGGACCGGTGATTATCTGCCAGGCGTGACCATTCACATTGTAATCGGCGGTTAGTGGCTTGCGAATTACCGGTTTATAGTGTGCGAGATCTTCTTGCGAAATCAGGCCGCCTGCGCGCTTCATTTCGACGGCCAAATCGCGAGCCGTTCGGCCGCGATAAAATTCGTCAGGACCTTTTTCGGCGATGCGTTTCAACGTGGCGGCCAGCTCCGGCTGCCGGAAGATTTCCCCGGGCTGATAGTACGCCCCGTTCTTAAGAAAAATCCGGCGAGAGATGGGGAATTGGTCAAAGGTAGTTTCCATCGAACGGAGCGACGCGGCGAGTTTCTCGCTGACTGGAAATCCTTCTTCAGCGAGACGAATCGCGGGAGCCAGCGCGTCAGCGAGACTCATCGAGCCGTAGGTTTTAAGAGCAAGCGCAAGTCCCGCGACAGTGCCGGGAACGGCGACCGCTCGATATCCAATGAGCGAGGCTTGCGTGTCTACCGTTCCGTCGGATTTGACGTACATATCGCGAGAGGCTTTTGCCGGCGCTACTTCGCGATAGTCAATGAAAGCCGTGCGGCCATCGGCGAGCCGCACAAGCATAAAGCCGCCCCCTCCGATATTGCCGGCTTCGGGATTGACGACGGCGAGAGCGAATCCTACGGCGACAGCCGCATCAATGGCATTGCCTCCGCGCTTCATGATTTCGGCGCCCACATCAGAAGCGGTCTTTTCGTCGCTGACGACCATCGCTTTCGCGCCGCGCACGGGCTGTGCAGGCCAATCGAAATGCTGCGAGGCAGGAATCTGTGGCGATTGAGGATACTGGGCCGTGGCGCCAGTTGCGAGAATAGCCAGCAGCGAAATGACAAGAATAAGTTTTGCGGACGATTTCATCAGCGAAGCGAATCTATGCGAACGGGAATGGCGCGTCAAGGTTTCGAAAGCGGTCGAACGAGGCAATAGTTGTGCCTCCCGCCTGGCGCTGCGGTCCTTTTGTGGCACTGAATCGGCAAACAGCAATGGTTTGCTAGTAGGCGAGAAAATAAACGAATGCAGAAGCGATGACTGCACCGGCTGCAACCGCGAACGCCATCCAGATCGACAAGCCGACAGTGTGGCGCCGGAGACTCTGATCGTTATTTTGGATTGCGTGTTCAGCGAGGAGGGCAGCGTACTGGTCAGCGAAAGGCGCAGCTTCGGGCCTGGGCCTCGGATCGTTGTCAGGCGTGATCTCGATGATGTCGCCGGGCATCGTTAATTAATCGTAACGCGGGCGAGATACTAGACCAGAATCGATTCAAGGGAAAGTACAAAAAGAGATAACGGTATTTCAGCGAAAGGATTTCGCGGCCTCAACGCAGAGACGAAGCTTCTCGATGGCTTGGTCGACGGTGCGAGTCTTGAGCCCGCAGTCAGGATCGATCCAGATTATTTCCTTGGGAAGAATCGTGAGCGCTTTCTCCACACGCCCGCGGACCGCTTCCAGGGCCTCCATTTTATGAGAATGAACGTCGACGACGCCGAAACTGATGTCTTTGGTAAACGGGTGGCGGCGGAATATTTCGAGAAGGTCGAGATCGCTATTGGACATTTCGAGGTCGAAATTATCGACAGCGAGGTCAAGCATGCCCGGATAAATGTGATCGAATTCTCCATAACAGGCGTGGGTGACGAAATACGCATCGAGATCTTTCGTAGTGCGCTCCATGGCTTCGAGCGCGATGGGTAGTTCTTCGGGGCGGACGGAAAGCGCGGGCTCGTCGATCTGAACGATTTTGCAACCGGCCGCGATGAGGGCTTCGACCTCCTTACGGATCACAGCGGCGAGAGCCATGGCGGTGGAGCGGCGATCGGGATAATGCTCGTTGAAGCTCCAGTCCATGATCGTGTAGGCGCCGGTGAGCATTCCTTTTACCGGTTTTTTCGTCAAGCTTTGGGCGAACTGCCAGGAATCAACAGTGACGGGGCCGGGCCAGGAGACTTCGCCCGTTATGATCGGCTTGTGATAGTAACGATTGCCGTAAGCGCGGACGAGTCCACCTTCGGTGAATCCGGGAAGACGCTCGGCGAAGTAAGCGACCATGTCGCCTCGATACATTTCACCGTCCACGAGAACATCCACGCCAAGGTTTTCCTGCGTCTCAATCCAGAATGCCGTGGCTTTGTGTTCCAAGTCGTGAAGCTGCTGCGCTGTGATTTTCCCTTTTGCAAAATCGGCGCGAGCGCGGACGAGGTAATCCGGCTTTGGAAAACTGCCGACCGAAGTAGTGGGGAACAGAGGTAATTGCAGACCGAGGCGTTCGAGTTTTTCGCGGCTCATGTGGAGGTTAATTCTTCAGGCTCCCACGGCCGCGCGGATCTTATCGAGCAGCTGAAGCTTGGCAAAGGCGCGATCTCGCGGGAGATACTCAAGGCCGCAGGACGGATTGATGTAAGCGCGTCCACCTTGAATTTTCGGCAGGATGCGTTCGATTTGACGTGCAATTTCGCTGGCGTCTTCGAGCTTCGTGTTACGTCCGTCGACAAGTCCCAGACCCAGAGGCTTGGGGGACCCGATTGAGGCGACGAGGTCAGCGAGTTTTGAATTGTAAGTGAAATCGAGGCCGATTATATCCACGGGGAGCGTAATGAATTTTTCGTAGAGCGGAGCTGGATCCTGGAAATAGACATAGAGGGCTAGCTCGGTTCTGCGCTCTTCCGCAGCAGACTTGTCACGCGCTGCGGTGAGTTGAGATATTGCCTTTTCGAAAATCTTCCAGTCCTCTGGATATTTAACGATCGCGGGTTCGTCGATTTGAACGAATGAGGCTCCAATTTGTGCGAGCGCAATAATTTCAGCGGCGAGTGCCTCCGCATAAGCCAATGTCCGCGCTTCGAGCGATGAGAAAGGATCGACAGCGCCGTTTCCAGTGTGAGCGGAAAGCGAAAATTTCGCCAACGTGTAAGGGCCCGTTAGCACCGGCTTGATTGAGAGCTTACCGGCGAGATCCTTCGGAGTTGAAAGATGTCCGAGCGCGTTGCGGGCGAAACTGAAATCTTTCGCGACGAGCGCATCACTGCGCTTGGGGGTGCCGGTGATTACCGGTTGGCGAAAATAAAAGTTGGTATCGAAATAGCGCTGCAAACCGGCGATCTTGACATTGGCGAGTTTGGACGCAATATGCGAGATGGGGTCGTACCAGCGAATTTGGCCGTCGGTGATCACTTCGAGGCCGGCTTTGAGCTGGTCAGCAATAGCGAGGCGCGTCATCTCGTGCTCAGCGTCCAGGAGGTCCGCCATGTTGCGTTCGCCGCGATCGAGAGAGGTTATGGCGCGACGAAGAGTCTGGAGTTCGGGTCCGTCGCCGATGCGCGGATAGCTACCGGTGCTTGCAAGATGCAAACCGGGAAGCCTCGGATTGGGCGCCAGACTCATGCCAACGACCTCTTAAAGGGAATCGCGTTGACGTTAGACGAAACGGATGGGAGCGTCAAGGCGAGCTTGGGAGTGATGCTTGCGAAAACTGACCAGTGCTACCGCGGGGATAACGAGGACGCGCATTCGGCGTCTGTTTCTGCGGAAAATACAGGAGCGATTTGAACGGCATCGCTGACAGCCACAGCAAGCGATGAGTAGGGATCAAATACGATAGAGAGTTGGGTCGCCGTGTCGGGAAGCACATTGAAAGAGCCATCCGTAATGTGATCCGACATTATCAGCACGTTGTTCGCTGCGTTCTTCATCACGAGCGCGCGCGTGTGGCCATTTGTGTCCACGACGCAGTTGAGGTTGCGGCCTCCGCATTCGTTGTCTTTCGGAAGCGGATCACCAGGGGCCGGCTCATCAGAAACCAAGCGCAGGCGAATCTGGCGATACACAGCAGCGCGAACGATTGCTTTTCGAGTAAGCCTCGGCGCGCATAAGGCGCCTGGTACGGAGGTGTTCATCAGATCAATTTGAACAGGCTCGCTCGCGAGTTCGGGCGCTAGTTCCTGCCAGTCGGGAGAATCCTCACCTGCGGTGGCATTAGGGTTGGCATCGATTCCGCGGAGAGTAATGAAGACGTGCTGAAGATTGGGTGAGGTGGGAGCCTGGGGCGAGGGGCGGGCGGAATTGATTCCGACGATGATAGTTCCAGTGCCATCGCCGAGCTTGCATGTGGGCGGATTTGTGGTGGAAGTTGTATTCGGGAAGATACCGATGATGACGAAGCAGGTATCACCGCAACCCGAGAGAGCGAGGCATAAAAAAATTCCTCCGCAACATCGTAGGAGGATGTGAAATCCTGCGCGTCGCGTCATGGGTGTGTCGCGGAGAACATACTAGCCAAGCAGAATTGCTTGGAGAAGTATCCACGTCCGGCGGTTCAGGGTCAAATTTAAGAGAGGAGAATGAAATTCGAAGCCGCCAAGCAACACGCCAGGCAGCGCAGAAAGACGGCGTTCTTCAAAGCCTGCGTGCGACTGAAAACTGTCTACTGTCCCCCAGTGGCGACGTAGGCCCGCGGAGCTAATACGTGTGCGGAACCGGCAACCTCAACCTTGATCGGATGTACCGGCGGCGCGGTCGCGCTTGTTGACTTTGCGAATATGACGAGGTATTGAGATTGGATATCACTCGTAATTCCGCTGATAGCATCCTGAAAGTTTTTCTTTGTAGTCCAATAGGAGCACCCACCCGTTTCATTCGCAATGCGATCGATGTTCTGACGTCCCGCCGAGTACTGCAGGTCGTTCGAACGAGATAAATCCTGGTCATACTTACGGGCGCTGCCATCATCGCCTCCGCTATGGGTTGGCATATAGGTGGTATCAAGTCTGTTGCGACTTGTGTCCGACGTGGATAGCTGGTCGTCAACTCCGATTGTGTAAAACGAAATTCCCATTGATTGAGCGGTGAGAATCATACTCTTGTGAGTGTCCTCGATTGCCTGGGTGGCTTGAGCGCCATAACCAGGGCTGTGCGCCACGGCTGATCGAAAAATGACCACAGCCCTACGAACGGGCCGAGGATCCGTTTTCATCATGGCCCAGATCACACTGTAAATGGAAAATCCAGATCCGGCGTTATAAGTCTGGATAGATTTCCGATCGACACCCGCCGCTGCGGTTGATAGCTGAAAATTGAAAAGATCAGGCAGGCCCGTATTCTTGTCCAAGCCGTGAATCGCAGTTACGGCCGCGGACGGATCAGTTATCCAGGCAATGTTGGGATTTGACCACGACTTATCGCCGCCGGCGGCGATGACAAAAGTTCTGTCAACTCCCGGTCGCAAGACCTTTTGCGCCAAATCGATTGCCGCTGCTTGCTCCTGATCGAATTTTTTCTTGGAGGCCAACAGGACAATGCCGAGGTCGAGAGGAACGTCGGAAGCTTTCCGAACGTCGACCAAGCGAGCGCTTTCCTTCCCGTCAAGCACCGTGACGGTTTCCTTGGAGACGTTTTGTACGGGAGCTCCATGAGCATCTGTGGCGGTAATCGAAATGGCCGCTGTTGCACTCGGCGGGAGCGGATCGGCCGCCGACTGTTTTTCTTGCGGACTCGCAAATTGGGCGAAGAGAAATGCTGACAAAAGAAATGGAATCGCGAGGCCTGTGCGTTGCATGGAACCTCCTGGATGAAAGGAAGCGTACGAAATTAGAATCATTCGCGAACGGGGTCAATTATCCATCAGAGTTCGGCAAAGTCAAACCGGAGTTAGCTAACTAGTTGTCAAACAGAGCCTGCCACGGGAACTTCCTAGAGGGGCGATGAATCTCCGCCAACGCTGAAATACGCGCAATCGGGATGATGGAAGACGAGGGCGCTGACGCTGGCTTCCGGGTCCATCATCATGCCTTCGGTGAGATGAACGCCGATTTCTTCGGGGCGCAGGAGCAGCCAGATGCCGGTCTGGTCTTCCAGATTTGGGCAGGCGGGATAGCCGAAGCTGTAGCGCTTGCCGCGGTAGCGCGAAGTGAAGCGGTCGGCCATGGTGAGCGAGGGCGGATCGGGGAAGCCCCAATCTTCGCGGATTCGGCGGTGCAGCCATTCGGCGCAGGCTTCGGCGGTTTCAATCGCGAGCGCCTGAAGCCCGTGCGAATAAAAATAGCGGCCGGCGGATTTGGCTGCTTCGGCGCGGTCGCGAATGCCGGCGCCTGCGGTGACGACGAAGAGCGCGACGTGATCGCGCGAGCCATTCGTCGCGGGAAGGATGTAGTCGCTCAGGCAAAGATCGCCGGGTGGGCTTTGGCGCTGGAAATGAAAAGTGTGAATCGGCGAACCGGAGTCGGGCGCGTATAGCGCGATCGAATTTCCGTTGCGCTCGGCTTCGAAGAATTGCCACACGGCGGAAATTTTCATGAAAGTGGCCGCTTCGCGGCGGACTTCTTCCATGTTGTTGAAGAGTTCGAGGGCGCGCGGATCGCGTTCGGCGAGAGCTTTCTCGAAATTTCCGCGGAAGCCGAGATGGCGCCCGTAGATCATGAATGGATTTATGTAGCTCCAGATTTCGTTGAGATTCGGGACGGCGCGGATTTTGCGATCGAGATACGCGACGGGCGGAATCGGGATATCGGTGCGAATTCGCGGCGAGCGCGCATCGGTGATCGGCGCGGCGGCAGGTTCTGGAGCGGGTTCGTCGAGCACGAGCGTTTCGACATGCGTGTGCGCTTGAATCGCGGCATCGCGCTGCGACGGATCGCTGAGTTGATTCATCAGGCGAAGGCCGGTCATGGCATCTTTTGCGTAGCAGACGGCGGTGCTGTACTGCGGGGCGATTTTCAGCTTCGTGAATTTTTCCGAGAGTGCCGCGCCGCCAACGAGAAGGGGAACGCGGATTCCGGCTTCGCGAAGATCTGCGGCGGTGGTGACCATTTGTTGCGCGCTCTTTACCAGCAGGCCGGAAAGGCCGATTGCGTCGGGCTGATGTTCTTTGTGCGCGCGGATTAAATCTTCGGGCGGAACTTTGATGCCGAGATTGACGACGTCGTAGCCGTTGTTTTTCAGGATGATCTCGACGAGATTTTTGCCGATGTCGTGGACGTCGCCCTTGACCGTGGCGAGAATTACTTTGGCGCGCTTTTCGGTGGCGGATTTCTCCATGAATTGCTCGAGATGATTGACGGCGGTCTTCATCGCTTCGGCGGATTGCAGAACTTCGGCGACGATCAGCTCGTTGTTATTGAACAGCCGGCCGACTTCGGCCATGCCTGCCATCAGCGGGCCGTTGATGACGTCGAGTGGAGCAACGCCTTCTGCGAGTTTTTTATTCAGGTCGGCGACGAGGCCGTCCTTCGAGCCTTCGAGAATGTAATTTGCGAGGCGCTGATCGAGCGGGAGATCTTCGGGGCGCGCTTTTTTGCGCGAGCCGGCGGCGCGGAAATGTTCGGTGATCGCGGCGATGTGAAATTGATTGATGGCGGCTTTCTGCTCGCGCGACTGCTCGCGCCAGTCGGCCGGAGCGCCGCGAATTATTGCGGCTTGCGGATGCGCGTCCGGGATTTCAGTCGGGACGCGATTGAAGAGCAGATTTTCGGTCAGCGTGCGCTCGTGCTCGGGAATCGAGGGGAAGCGCTCGATGCGCTCGGCGTTGACGATGGCGAGATCGAGGCCGGCCTTCGTGCAGTAGTAGAGAAAAACGGAGTTGACGACCTCGCGAGCGTCCGGGGGGAAGGCCGAAGGACACGTTGGAAATTCCGAGAACTGTGCGGACGTGCGGAATACTTTTCTTGATGAGGCGAATGCCTTCGATCGTTTCGACGGCGCCGCCGATGTAATTTTCATCGCCTGTGGCGCAAGGGAAGACGAGCGGATCGAAAATGATATTTTCCGGCGCGGATGCCGTATTTTCCGGTGAGCAGCTGGTAGGAGCGCTCGGCAATTTCGAGTTTCCGCTCGCGCGTGAACGCCTGGGCCTGCATCGGGATCTTCGTCGATGCAGCCGACGATGATCGCAGCGCCATAAGAGCGCGCCAGCGGGCAAACGCGCTCGAACTTTTCTTCGCCGTCTTCGAGATTGATCGAATTGATGATGCTTTTGCCCTGGCAATAGGTGAGCGCAAGCTCGATCGCGGCCGC
Source organism: uncultured Acidobacteriota bacterium (assembly GCA_963767205.1). Taxonomy (GTDB): domain Bacteria; phylum Acidobacteriota; class Terriglobia; order Acidiferrales; family UBA7541; genus Palsa-295. The sequence continues at coordinate 513,861 of CAVYDF010000007.1, read as the reverse complement.
GTCGGTGGTATCGATCATGATCGGAGCTTTGATTTTGCGGATGAGCTGATCGTAGAAGGGCGGAATGTCCTTCATTTCGTCGCGATCGGTGCTTTGCAGGCAGACGTCGACGATGTGCGCGCCGCTTTTTACCTGGCGGCGGGCGATTTCGGTGGCTTCTTCCCATTGTTCGGCGGCGACGAGATTCTTGAAGGCGCGCGAACCGATCACGTTGGTGCGCTCGCCAACGATCAAGCGGGCGCGTGCTTTCCTCGGCTTCGATCATTTCGATTCCGGAATAGACGGCGCGATGTTTCTGGTTCGACGGGACGGCGCGGCGCTTTTCCTTCGGCCATTTGTGCGATTGCGCGAATGTGTTCCTCGGTGGTCCCGCAGCAGCCGCCGACGATATTGAGCCAGCCGCGATCCACGAATCGCTCGAGCTGCTCCGCTAGCGAAGTGGGAGTTTCGCCATAGCGGCCTTCCTCGTTCGGCAATCCCGCGTTCGGGATAGCACGAGACGTACCGGCTGGTGAGCGATTGCAAGGTGCGGACGTGGTCGGTCATGAATTCGGGGCCGGTGGCGCAATTCAGGCCGAGCGAAAGCAATTCGACATGATCGAGCGATGCCCACAGCGCTTCGATGCCTTGGCCGGCGAGCATCGTGCCCATGGCTTCGATCGTTACGGAAATCATCAGCGGGATGGGCGCGCCGATTTCGCGGCTGAGATCCTGAATCGCGAGGACGCCGGCTTTGATGTTGCGCGTGTCCTGGCAGGTTTCGAGAAGAAGAAGATCGGCGCCGCCTTCGACAAGGCCGCGAGCCTGCTCGAGATAATTCTTGTGAAGCTGCGAGAATGTCACGCCGCCGGTGACGCTGATGGCCTTCGTTGTAGGGCCCATCGAGCCTGCCACGAAGCGCGGCTTCGAGCCTTTCGAGAATTCGCGCAGCCGCTTGCGAGGCAAGTTCGGCGGCGCGCCGGCTGATTTCGAGGGCGTGATCGCCAAGTCCATATTCGGCGAGAACGAGAGGCGTGCTGCCAAAGGAATTCGTCTCGATGATGTCCGCGCCGGCTTCGAGGTATTTGCGGTGAATCGCCGAGAACCACGTCGGGCCGCGTGATGTTGAGATTTTCGTTGCAGCCTTCGAGATGCGCGCCGCCGAAATCCGCGGCGGTGAGGTTCTCCTGTTGCAGCATGGTGCCCATCGCGCCATCCAGCACGAGGATGCGCTCGCGGAGAAGTTCGCGAAGGGCGAGGCCCTGTTGAATCAGGTTCTTCATGTTGCTAACTCAATCTTCTCATGGGTGCAACGGAACGAGGGCGTGGTGTGAGGCGGCGAGTCCGGAAGACAATCACCCGTTGCGGCGCAGAATTTTATGCGGCGTCGGAAAGGAACTCTACCTTGAAGGACGACGGAACCAGGCCGATGGCTTTGCCTCGATCGAGAAGTTCGCGAACGGCGCGACGTCCTTCTTCGCCGTAGTCGAGCGTCCAGCGATTCACGTACATGCCGATGAATTTATCGGCGAGCACCGGATCCATGTCGCGCGCAAACTGCAGCGCGTAGTTGAGCGCCGCATCGCGGTGCTCCAGAGCGTAGGAAACGCTGTCGCGAATCACGCGCGCCACCTGCAGCCCAAGCTCTGTGCCGAGCGAGCGGCGAATCGCATTGGCGCCGAGCGGCAGTGGCAGTTGCGTGGTTTCCTGCCACCATTGGCCAAGGTCCACCACGCGGTGCAAGCCGATTTGCGAGAAAAGCAGCTGGCCCTCGTGAATCAGCAGGCCCGCTTCCACTTCTTTGGCCTGCACGGCGTCCAGAATTTTGTCGAATGGCATGGTGACCACTTCGACGTTGGGCTCGAAGAGCTTCAACGCGAGATAGGAAGTTGTCAGCGCGCCGGGAATCGCGATTTTGCGTCCCGCGAGTTCAGTTTTCTTGATTGGGTGCGATGAGACGACGATCGGACCGTAGCCTTCGCCAAAACTCGCGCCGCAATCCATCAAAACGTATTTGTCGGCGACAAACGTATAGCCGTAAAAACTCACCGCCGTAATGTCGTAGGTTTCCTTGCTCGCGGCCTGATTCAGCGATTCGATATCGGACAGAATGTGCGTGAATTTCACGCCGGGAAGACGCACTTTGCCGGTAGCCAGCGCGTAAAACATGAAAGCGTCGTCGCTATCGGGCGAATGTGCAAGGCGAAGCTCAGCAGTTTTGGGCAAAGCTGCCGGTGTGGCCGTCATGGGATCCATCCTGGCGCTTTCGCGAGACGCTCTTCACCGCGCAGGGCTGAGATGACGCAGTGCAAGACCGTCGGACCCGCTGCAGTAGTTGCGTTCTTCGGAGTTAGCGCTGTTGTTCGCTGCGTCTCTTGAGGGAAGTAGATTACCACACCGACGAAAAGTCGTACAGTCGCGCTGCCGGAGAAATCCGCAAGCAAGTATCCGCAGCTATTGAACCGTTGAGCTTGTGGGCGCCGGAAGCGGCGATGCGTGATGAGCCACGATCAGCCAATCGTTGCCCGAACGGACAAAAATATTCGTTGCCTGGATCACTGCTTCATCAAAGCCATCCGTGAAAGCGGTGGTAACGTGCTCCGTGCACGCGACCCAACCGACATCGCCTTCGACCCGGACCCAGATTGAGCTCAGCGCAATGCGCACGCGCTTGGTATTCGCAAAAATGCGAGCCCAGCTGCCGCGCACTTCGTCCCAACCGAGCAGCAATTCGCCGCCCGGCTGCACGCATTCGACATTGTCGTCGTGCGCCCAGGCAGCTTCCATCTCCGCCATGTCGAGCGATTCGAAAGCGGCATAGAAACGCTGGTTCGCGGAGCGGACGCGCTCTTCGGGAGATTGTTTTGGCGGCGTGCTAAGTGTGGCCATAGGTTGGAAAATGAAACGAGATTCTAGAAAGTGCTGCCCGCACCGACTCTGTCTCACCGCTTACCAGGTTCACCCGTAAACCGAATGCTACGCGCGTTTCCACGCCAATTCGGCGCCCTGAACAACGGCCAATATCAATGCGATCTTAATTATTTCGCCCGGTATGAAGGGAAGCGCTCCCGCGTAAATTGCTGCCGGTCCATCCTAATCTTATTCCAAGCGCGAGCCATGCGCAGCCACCGGCGAAAATGATCGCTTCGCCGGCAATGAGAGCGCCTGTCAGCCGAACGGCATGAAAACGAGAAAAGCTACGTGCGGAAATATGCTCAACGAGCCAGCCCGTCACAAACGCAGCCGATGGATATGCGAGCAAATAGCCGGCCGTGGGTCCCGCGAGCCGGAGCGGCCCGGGCATGCCAAGCGGCTGAAAAACGGGAAGGCCCGCCATGCCCTCGAGCAGGTATAGAACGCACGTCAGCATTCCGCGTTGCGAACCGAGAAGGACGGCGACGAGCAGCACCCCGAACGTCTGACCAGTGACAGGAACCGGGGTGAACGGCAGCGGGATTACGATGTGAGCGCAAAGCACAAGCAGGATATTTGCGGCAGCGATCCGGAGAGCGTCAAGCGCAACACCTTCGCCGCGAAGGATCCGATCCGCGATCAGTTTCGCGGGATTTGATGACTGAGAAATTGCCGACGCCACCTGGGACATTCGCTATCCTTGCGATTATTTCCGGCTGCTCTTGTTCAAGACGAGACTGGCATTATACCTGAGGGTCCCCGCACCGTCACTCCGACTTTTCACCCGCGATGAGGGGATCTTCGGGCGTGGCCACGACGCCATGTTTGTCGTCGCCGTGAATTCTTCCCTGGCTATCGAAGAAAAAAGAGCGATGGCCGTTCAGGCCATATTTCTCAGGCGTCGCGGCGAGTTCGAATTTCGTGTCATTGCCGTTTTTGTCGGGATTGATTCGGTAGCGGTATACGTAGCCGTCTTGTTTTCCGCGTGCGAGGTCGGCACTCACCAAGGCGGCCTGCTCGGGTGAAATCTGTCCGGGAGGCGCGGGTCCCAGCACCGAGAGCGACTCGGGCAGCTTGCCCCAGGCGCGGTTGTACGTCTCGATCGCGCTGGCCAGATCGCGAAGAGTTTGTATGGCAGCCTCTTCGCGCGCGGTAAGGTCGGCGGCGTCCCACTGCTTCGCCAATTGCGGAATGTCGAGAAGCACCACGCCGAGAGAGAGAAGCCGCCATGCACCGTTCTCGCGGACGAGGCCGAATTCCGTGTCTTCCAGATTGAGCACCGTCACCGGAATGAAGGCGAGGTTCTCGTGGACACGTACTTCTCCGAAGCGATACTCCACCGTACCCTTCGACGCTTCGCAGCGGAGGACGGTATGGTTCTGCGCGTCGGTAGAAGCGAGCGGCTTGCCTGCATCGTCGGTGAGTGCGAAGCGCCGTACAAATGCGGTTCGCTGACTGACTGGCAGGGCGCGGAAGGCTGCGGCGCTGTCAGCCGTCAGATAATTTACGAACTGAGTCTCATTCGCGCGGCAGGCCGCTGACAGCGCTGCGGAAAGAGCGGAGGCTGCGTCGGCTGCGGCATTATTTTGGGCGCGCGTCGTTACGGGCCAAAGCATGGAGGTAGCGGCCGCGATCAATCACTGCGGCGATGGCCGCTGAAAATGAGCGCAAATTCATGACGGGTGGGATTTCGCGCGCGCGAGGATGGTTGCCAGGTTCTGCGTGAATTGGGATCGAGGCATCACTTCACGGCAGCCCGCTGCCCGCGCTTTGGCGGCAAGATCGGTCTGAACATGAGAAAGAAAGGCGACCATCGGGATCTCGCGGGCGTCGGCCGGGAGGCGCTCGATCGCAGAGAGCGGCTCGGAGCGCGCGTTCAAATCGACAACGATCAGCCCAGGAGCTTGCTGTCCGATTTCGGCGAGAAACGCGTCGGGCGTTCCGCAGATGCGGAGATTGAGGCCAAGATGCTTCGCCGTCTCCATCACTTTCGCCTGAAAAAAAAGATCGTCCATCAGTGCTACCACGTCGGCCATTGCGTCTAAAACCTCGCATTTGGGTTTACCATGCGCGCGATTCAGGTACAAGCGCCGCCGAAGCCTTGGCGATGTTTCCGAAAGCGCTTCGACTACCGGCGCGCTGTTACGGTATAAAATGGTTTTGTCTTTATTCGCTGGGACGGAGGGTATAGATGGCCGCTTCACCGAGTCCAGACGCGCTGCCAGGACTGGCAGTTCTGGAGCAAACGCCCATCATCATCGAAAAAATTATCTGGGCGGCGAACGACGATCAACTGCACTGGAAACCGGCGATGGACCGCTGGTCGATCAGCGAAGTACTGGCGCATCTGGCGGACGTGGAAGTGGTGGGATTTCGCGAGCGCGTGCAGAAAATGCTCGACGAGAAAAATCCCGTGCTTCATAACTACGATCAGAATGCTGCCTACAAGGCAGGCAAGTATGCGGGCAAAGCTCGCGAGCATTTGAAGCAGTTCTGCCACGAGCGCGATCGCACGCTTTCCTGGCTGCGCTATCTTCCAGCGGGCGCCATCGGTCGGACAGGAGCGCACGAAGAAGCAGGACAGGTCACGATCGGCCAATTTCTGAATGAATGGGCATGTCACGACCTTGGACATATCCGGCAGATTGCGGAGCTTTACCGGGCGCGTGCTTTCTATCCTTTCATTGGCACCTTCCAGCGATACTACAGTCTGAAGCCATAACAGGCAGGCAGCGAGGCTGACCAAATGGATCCCATCGCACAGCGCGTGCTGTCGCTTTACGACCAACTCGAACGCGATTCGCTCGACCTGCACACCATGTTCGAATTTGTAGGCGGAAACGACCCCAAACAGCGCGAGGCGGTGCTCGACGCGGTTTCTGAGCTTGTGAAAAGTGGATTACTCCGCGAGGGCGAAAGCGATTTCTATGCGCGGACGGAAGATGGGCGGCTGGCGATCGTTAGCCCGCGCGAAATTACCCTCTACACGCGCGAGGGTTGCACGCTGTGCGAAGAAGCTCGGGTTGCCATCATGCCGCTCGCGCGAGAATTCGGCGCGACATTGCGCGAGGTGGACATCGATGACGATCCAATCCTTCATGACCGCTATACAAACGACGTTCCGGTGATTTTTCTGGGCTCGCGGTTGGTTGCGCAACATCGCGTGAACGTGGCGCAACTGCGACGCCAATTGGAACAGGTCCCCGACGTAGCACCGGACTCTGCATATTCTCATTTCAGGTATACCCAGCATCCGAAATTTGGAATTTTCCTAATTCTTAAGAAATCTGCCTCGCCCGAAAAAACCTTTTCTCGTTTCGCGAATCAAACTCTTTACCAGCGCGGACCAAATCTAAATCGAGGAAATGCGATGCGAACAGCAGGAAGACTGACGCATTACCGAAGCGTGGTCTTGGAGATGCTCCGCGGAGCGGACGCGCATCCAACGGCGGCGGAAGTGTTTCGTACTGTGAGAAAGCGCCGGCCGGGAGTGGCGTACGCCACGATCTATAATTCCCTGAACTGGCTGGAGCGAAAGGGAATGATCGCGCGGGTTGATTTCGCGGATGAGGCGGCGCGGTACGATCCGATCATCGAACGCCATGATCACCTGATTTGCAATCATTGTGGCGCGCTGCGGGACGTGACGATCAAACTGCCGGCGCATATTCTGGGACATGTCGTCGCGCGGCGTCGGTTTTCGCGTCGAGCGATATCGCACGGAGTTCTTCGGGCTGTGCGGTAAATGCACGCGGACGAGTGGCGCGCGGACAAACGGCGCGAAGCCGCGCAACGGGCATGCACAAGTGCGGTCGACTCGCTGCGCAAGTTTGATTTGCTTGGCTTGTAGCGTGGAATTGGTCTGCTGATTGCCAGCTAGTGCTCGACTTTTTCTTGCGCGCCGACGGTTTCGTCGGGATTGTCGCCGGGACGACCCTTCACACGGTCGTAGACACTGAGCTGGCAGGTTGAGCCGATCGCTTCGTTGTAGTAGGTGGGCACTCCGAGCGCGGTGCGCAGCTCTTCGTTGAATTTGCGCAAACTCGCGAGCTGCTCAACCAGCACCGGATACTTTTTGCCTTCGTTGGACAGCAGAAATTTCTGGTAGCCCGCGTCCCACAGCCGCGTGAACTGTCCGCACATCATGATTGTGGGGATCACGGTCATTTGATAGCGGCCTTCCGGCGTCTTGCGAAGTTCGGCGCCACAATCGTACTTCTCGATACGCACCACGCCGCCCGAACTGCGAACGAGGAAGCCCTTTGCGGAAAGGGATTCCACCTGCGCCTGATCGAACAAGATTGTTCACGTACCACATAGCCTTTGAGGATAAGAATTCGCTTCGCCGCTGTAAAGCCAAATATATGCTCCTTGCCCGGCGCCAGGTGCATCAAAACGGCATGGCAGATGAGCTGGCGGCGGATGATAGACTAAAGCGAGCCTCTGCTAAACTCTTCGAAATTAGCGGTATATGGCCCTGCTGCTGATGGTCTTGACGTTCGAATCGAGTCTCGGATGGCGAACCGGTTGGAGGGTGAATTTGTCGTGAGTGCAGCCAAAAAATCGGCGGCGTTATCCCAATCGCGTGTGGAGCCGGCAGCGCGAATCGGCGAACATCTGCTCGATCAAATCGGGCATACCCCTCTGTTGCGGATCGATCGCCTTGCTGCGGAATTCGCGCCTGCAGTTCAAATCTGCGCAAAAGCGGAATGGTTTAATCCCGGCGGCTCGGTGAAGGATCGCGCCGCGTACTCAATGATTCGCGAGGGCGAGCGCAAAGGCGATTTGCGCCCGGGCAAGATTATTCTCGACGCGACCAGCGGCAACACGGGCATCGCATACGCGATGGTCGGCGCGGCTCGCGGTTATAAAGTGAAATTGTGCCTCCCGTCGAGCGCCTCGCCTGAGCGAATCAAGATTTTGCAAGCCTATGGCGTCGAGCTGGTGATGACTCCCGGCGAAGAAGGCACGGACGGCGCGATCCGTCGTGTCCGCGAAATTTACAAAGCCGAGTCCGGACAAATATTTCTATCCCGACCAGTACAGCAACGCCGCAAATCCAGCCGCCCATTACAACGGCACCGCCGCAGAAATCTGGGAGCAAACCCGAGGCGAAATCACCCACTTCGTCGCAGGTCTGGGAACGAGCGGCACATTCATTGGCACCACGCGCCGCCTGAAGGAGTTCAACCCGAAGATTCGCTGCATCAGCATGCAGCCGGATTCTGGCTTTCACGGGCTTGAGGGCCTGAAGCATATGGCCACCGCGATCGTCCCCAAGATTTATGACCGTGAGCTTGCTGATGAAGATCTCGCAGTGCGCACAGAAGACGCGCAAAAAATGGTGAAGCGCCTCGCGCGCGAAGAGGGCATTCTCGCCGGCGTGAGCTCGGGCGGCGCTCTATGCGCATGTCTTCACGTCGCGCGCCGATTGCCCGCCGGAACGCGCGCGGTGATCGTCACCGTTTTCCCCGATTCGGGCGAGAAATATTTGAGCGAGCGATTTTGGAGCGAAGACTAACTTCGCCGTCATGACCATCCCGCCCCTGAAAATTCGAGAAGCTCTGCTGCAGCAGATTCACGCCCACGGCGGCGAAACCTATCCCCACGAGTGCTGCGGCGCGTTGCTCGGCAGCGACGGCAATGATGAGGGTTCACGCGAAATCATAGATCTGCTCCCGCTCGCGAATCGGCGTGACGACTCGCCGCGCAATCGTTTCGAGCTAACGCCCGACGACGTGCGCCTCGCAGAAAAAACTGCCGCCGACAAGCATCTGGATCTGCTCGGCTGGTATCATTCGCATCCCGACGCTCCGGCGCGGCCAAGTGAATTCGATCGCGACCATGCGTGGCCGTGGTATAGCTATATCATCGTGAGCGTGCAGAAGGGCGAGCCGCGCGACACCACATCCTGGCGCCTGCGCGACGACCGCTCCGGCTACGAGCCCGAGGCGATTGAATCGGAAGCCCGCTCAGCGTCATCTTAAGTGGTTAGGCGTCTAAGCTAAGGTTCGGAGGAAACTGAATGGCAGTGAAGGTAATCATTCCTACGCCGCTGCGCGCGTATGCCGGCAGACAAGCGAGCGTTGAACTGCAGGCCGCAACCGTAGCGGAAGCGCTCTCGGCGCTCACCACCAAATTCGGCGACCTCAAGAAGCATCTCTATTCCGACGATGGACGCCTGCGCAGCTTCGTAAATGTCTACGTAAACGACGAGGACATCCGCTATTTGCAGAAGGACGAGACGCGCCTGAAGGAAGGCGACACGGTAAGCATCGTCCCCTCGATCGCAGGCGGAGCAGACAACAGCACGCGCACGGTAGCGCGCTCTACGACGGAGTTTCCCAATGGCATCCAACACTGATATCGCAGCGCCTAAAGCCACTACAACCGCGCAGCCTTCGCCAACATTGTCGAAAGAAGAAATCCTGCGCTACAGCCGCCACCTGATCATGCCGGAAGTTGGCATGGATGGTCAGCTCAAGCTGAAAGCCGCGAAAGTGCTTTGCATCGGCACCGGCGGCCTGGGTGCGCCGCTCGGACAATATCTCGCCGCGGCGGGCGTCGGACGCATCGGGCTCGTCGATTTCGATAGAGTTGATCTCACAAATCTTCAGCGCCAAATTCTTTTCAGCACCAACGATGTAGGCCGCCCCAAAATCCAGGCGGCCGCCGAGCGTTTGCGCGGCTTGAATCCCGACATTCAGATCGATACGTTCGAGACCATGCTCACGAGCGAAAACGCGCTCGACATCCTCAAAGACTACGACATCGTCGTGGATGGCACGGATAACTTCGCCACGCGCTATCTGGTGAACGACGCATGCGTGCTGCTCGGCAAGCCCAACGTCTACGGCTCGATTTTCCGCTTCGAAGGGCAGGCCAGCGTTTTCGGATATCCCGAAGGTCCATGCTATCGCTGCTTGTATCCCGAACCGCCTCCGCCAGGTCTGGTGCCGTCGTGCGCCGAAGGCGGCGTGCTCGGAGTGCTGCCGGGAATCGTCGGCTCGATTCAGGCGGCGGAAACGCTGAAGCTCATCATCGGCAAAGGCGAACCGCTCGTCGGCCGGCTGCTGCTGTTCGATGCGCTGTCCATGCGATTCCGCGAGTTGAAGCTGCGAAAGAATCCCGATTGCCCGGTGTGCGGCGACTCATCCCACGATTACGAAATTGATCGACTACGCCGAATTCTGCGGAGTGCGCGGCGAAGAAGCTCCGGCGCCCGCTTCCACGGTTCCGGAAATCACCCCGCGCGAATTGAAAGCGCGACTCGATCGCGGCGACAATCTTTTCATTCTCGACGTGCGCGAGCCGCACGAATACCAGATCTGCAATATCGGCGGGCTATTTGATTCCGCTCGGCGATCTTTCGAAGCGCGTGAACGAACTCGATAGCTCCCGCGAAATCGTGGCGCACTGCCGCAGCGGCAAGCGTTCGGCGGAAGCCTCGGAATTTTTGCGGCAGGCCGGCTTTCGCAAGGTTTTGAACCTGAAGGGTGGTATTCTCGCTTGGTCCGACGAAGTGGATCCTTCAGTTCCAAAATACTAAGCGATTCTGTTGCGAAATTTAGCACGCTGATCCGATTGCCTGCGAGTTTTAATCCTCAACGCACAGCACGGAAATCCCACACGGAGATACGGAGAAAATAATGGCTCAGGTGAAAATCACGATTCGTCCCAACGGCCCATATCGAGTGGAAGCTCCTGAAGGAACCATTGAACTGGTTGACGCCGCGGGCAACAAATTCGATCTCACCGGTAAGCCAGCTTTTTCTCTCTGCCGCTGCGGCGGTAGCTTGAACAAGCCATTCTGCGATGGCCAGCATTCCAAGATTGGTTTCATCGGCGCCGAATCCGCAGTGAAGAAAGCGGAAGAAGGCCAGCCCCCGCAGGGATAAGCCTTGCAGTAGCTCGCGTGGAGTGTGGGTGGCTTGCCAGCGCTTTCATAAGCCTAGCTTGCCGGGGCGGTTCTCGCCGAAAGCCCCACTTAGCCGTCGCGACCCTCCTGGACTTCAAGCTATTTGCTGTTTCATCTGCCACCGGATGCCTGGGTAGCCAGGGTGCCGGGCTGTAACAATTCTACTCATCACCCATGCCCAATTCCGGTCGAACTCCATCCCCTCAGCTTTCCTCTTGATCGTATAAACGTCCTTGAATCATTAGTTTATCTAGTACTAAAACCATGCTCCAAATCGGCACAAGAGTTGCTCGCCTCTTCATGGGCAGGTGTGGGGCGTTTGGGGGATTCGTGGCTGTTCCGGGCAAGATTTGGGGCGTCATCCATCGTTTTCGGCTCGTCCTTCTCTGGACGATTGCAATAACGGGTTACCTGATTTTCGTCTGGATTCTTCGAAATTCGCCGTACATGGCGGACCCGCTGCTCGACACCTACCTCGAAATGTCGGGCAGCCTGATCGCATTCACGTTCGCGGCGAACGCCCTGGTCCGCTTCCGAGGCACCCACGACCGCATCTCCCTGATGCTCGCATTCGGTTTCGTCCTGGCCGGCCTGATCGAAGCCGGAACCAGCATGACGTTTTATCGCGGCATGCTGATCTCGCGATACGAGGGAACGCACATCTCTCTCGGCTGGCTCGCCGGGCGCACGCTTCTGGGTTTGCTCCTGCTGGCTGCGCTTGCCGTTGAACGCAGAATTCCGGTCGCGCGCGATCCCGCAAAAGAAATGGCAGGCGCCACTCTGATCGTTGGCGCAATCGCTTACCTCACCAGCGTCTTCTACTTCATGTTGCCCAACCCGCCGGTGATGCAGCCGGGCGCGCTCATGCCCCGAGCCTGGGATCTGGTGCCCGCCACGATCTTCATCATCGCCACTGTGGGATATTGGCTGCGTCTGCGCCGGGCCGACGCTTCGCTCGACCGCGCTCTTTTTGTTGCAGCGCTGCTGAATGTCTTCTGCCACATCACGATGAGCCAATCGCAGCATGTTCTCGACGCGCCTGCCACGATGGCGCATGTGCTGATGGTGATGAGCTATGTCGTTGTGCTGGGCGGCACGCTTCTCGACAACGCGCAGCTTTTCGATCAGGTAAGCCGCCTTGCAGCGTCGGATTCGCTCACGGGACTTGCCAACCACCGGCGATTGCTCGAAGTGCTCGAAAACGAAATCCAGCGCTCGCGCCGCACCGGCCGCAGTTTCGCAGTGCTGCTCTTCGATCTCGACGGACTGAAAAAGATCAACGACAAATACGGACACCTGACCGGGAGCCGCGCCATCAAGCGCCTCGGCGTGGCGTTGCGAAACAGCAGCCGGACGATTGATACGCCGGCACGGTATGGCGGTGATGAATTCGCGCTGATTCTTCCGGAATCCGGCGAACAGGAAGCCAAGCAGGCAGCCCAGCGGATTTGCGAGGAATTGATGAACGATGGGCAAACGCCGATGGTCTCCGCGAGCGTGGGAGTCTCCGTGTATCCCGCGGATGGAACTTCGATTGAGAAGCTTTTGGGGGCGGCTGATCGAGCACTCTACGGAATGAAAGGCCGCGGCGACAAGAAATTTCGGTTTCGTAACGTCGCCGCCTGTCTTTAAACAAAGAGAGAGGACAAATGGCCTTTGGGATGGGGGTCCCTAAGACTTTCACTGCCTCGCGCCGTGAGACCAGGACTCCAATGGAAGTTGGGGTGCGAATCATAGGCCATCCCGAGAATGCCCGGGACGGAAACCACTTTCACAGAAAATGTGAGCCCGAGGGGAGCGAGGGTTTTAAGTGTACGTCGCTGGAAGCAGAATGACCGGCTGACGATTGCGACTCTTGACCGGCTCATTCCGTGCGCTCGCGCGAGTAGCTTACTGTCAACTGGTTCCGGAAGAAGGCTTTGCGGTGGGCTTGGAGTTTCTCGAGCCGAACGGCCAGTGGGTGATCGCCGACTCGCTGCCTAGTGAATTGGTTTCCTGAGCTGAGTTTCCTGGATTGGTTTCCTGAACTACTGAATAAATCCCACCTTCGGATCCGCATTGGGAACGGGATCTTCCGGCAGCGCCCCGAACTGCGCCTCGTAACGCGAAACGTTTTCTTCAAGCGCCCGCATCAGGCGTTTTGCGTGCCGGGGATTCACGATCATGCTCGCGATGAGCTTTCCTTGCGGCGCCGTCGGGAACATATAGACAAAATTCAGGGTGAATTCCTCTTGATTGTGATGGACAACCACGAGATTCGAATACTGGCCTAGCAGCTCTTTTTCATCGGCTTTGATTTGCACTTGTTGTTGCTGCGGTTGTGGTTTCGGCGTTTCAGCCATTTCTTCGCTCCTCGCGGTTCTCGTCCAACTATAGCAAAGAGGGAACCGGTCTCGAAGATTTTTGCACCCAACTCGCAGCAAACAATTGACGGGCGCGCATGTTAAGCGTAGTTTATATTCAAGGTTTAGCGGCGTTAACTCATGAAAAGACTGAACGACGAGCTCATCACGCTCCCCCGGACCAGGCGCAGCCCACCACTGAATCGGCAGCGGCTTCTGCCGCCGCACCGGAACTCGAGCGCTTTCTCACACACGAAGACGTTGATCGCGCTCGCGATCGCTGGGAAGCCTGGTGCGACGCGGCGGGGCCCGGGTCGTTCGGAGGTGTGCGGCTGCTATGGCTACTAGTCGGGCCGGGAGTTCTCGTATTCCTTGGCGAAAATCGATGCGCCGAGCATGCTTCTACGCGGCGACCGGAGCGCGCTTCGGGATCGGTTTCTTCCCTTGTCGTCCTCACGTTTGCGATGGGATTCGTGGTGCAGGAAATGACGGTGCGGCGGGAGCTCGGAACTCACCACGGGCACGCCGACTTATTTTTGACAGTTTGCAGGGTTCTGGGGCTTCTCGCGATGGGCGGTCACGCTCGGGAATTTCCTGACGCTCGTCAGCGGAATTCATCGGCGTTCGCGCGGGCCGGTCTCTCTCGGATTCGTCCGAGCATCGCGGTGGGAGTCAACCTGGTGTTTGCTGGAATCACCAGGTGCTACCGGACGCGGGACGATCACTGACGGGCCTTTGCGTTATCTGATCTCTTGCGCTCGAACAGCTCGGGTTTCAGTGGCTCGAGCGGGTAATCATGGCCTTGCCGTCGGGCAGTCATCGAAATTCGCCTATTCTTCGAGATGTTTCGGCGCAACCGTACGCCTGGATGTTGTTTTTTGAAGAGCGCGTCGTCGATTGCCGCGAAATCAATTCTTCTGTCGCATATACACCGCCTCTCGGCATGCTCGCATCCACCGTGATGCCACGATTCTTGCATTTCGCTCTTTCATCACGCGCTCGGACTTGCCGGGGCGCAATTGCGAGGCGCGACCGGGATCGGCATCAGCACCGCAGTTGGCGCTCGGTTGGACGTGAATTGTGGCCGATGAATCGGATCTCGCTGTTCAATTCGGCGAGGTGATGCATAGGGCCACAGCTTGATCGTCCTGTGGATGCGGGCACCCACTCTTATTCGATTGCAGCGGCGGCACTCGTTCGCTCACACCCTTGCTCGGGAAGTTCGCGGGCACTGCATTTGCCGTTGCATCGCTGGCTTCGGGACTTGTCTTCGTCCACCGTGGGCACGATGGCCGGGCAAGTGATTTTGCAGGGGTTCTATGAACTTGCGCATCAGCATTTTCCTGCAGCTCGCGTGGTGACGATGATTGCCCGCGATCGTCGTGCATCTGCAGATCGGACTCGAGCCGACTCGAAGACGCTGGTGCTCGAGCCAGGCAGTGCTCGAAGCATCCCGACCTTCCGTCCCGCATGAGTTCTTCACTGCTCGAATCTGACCAACTCGTGCAGCTGATGGGCGACGCACTCATTTCGGTCCGCGCAGCTGTCTATCTGGCTCGCGTCTTGCTGTGGAGTTTGCGCATGTCTGTGGTAATGATGTTGCTCGCGTTGCTTTCGTCTCTGGCCGCCCATCGATTCGCTGGGAAATTGTGAACCAGGGCATCGGAGCGTGGTGTAAGATAATTTCGGCCCGATTGAATCGCGCCGGAGCACATGCCAAGGAATACCGGACCGCGCGACCTTCAGCGAATCAACGAAATCTGCTGGCGCCCGTTCTCGTTACTTTCCTGATCGTCGCGATCGCTGGCGGAATCGTGTTGTATTCGTTTACCGGCTTCGGAGCGCGAGCCCGCGCGAGAAAATCTGCAAAATCCAGTTCCGCCGACGCCGGAAGCGATCGCAGCGGCGCATGCTCATTTACGAGAACCGCTGCGCGAATTGCCACGGAATGAACGGCGACGGCAAAGGACCGAAAGCCGAGGAATTGTCCGTTGCGCCTGCGGATTTTCGCAATGCTCGCGCTATGGCAGCTATCACCGATGGAGAGCTTTACTGGCAAATCACAAAAGGCGCTCGTCCAATGCCCAGCTTCGAATCGCTGCCCGAAGAAACGCGGTGGCAATTGGTGGACTACATCAGGACGTTCGCGCAGCGATCGTCGCCATAACGCGATTTAGATTGGCGCGCCGGTTTACTTCACTTTCGCGAGGGCGTCGGCAACTTCCTTCAGATCCGGAACCACGGGAATATCGTAATTCTTGAACCACGCGATATTGCCCGAGCGGTCCACGATCGCGATGGCGCGTCCTGTGATGCCCTTATCCGCAAGATAAACGCCGAACTTATCGCCCACCGCTCCGCGCGGCTGAAAATCCGCGAGCAACGGATACTGGATGCCCATTTTTTCCGCATAAGCTTTATGCGACCAAGCGCTATCGACGCTGATGCCCATCACCTGCGCGTCGAGCTGCTCGAATTTCTTCATGTCGTTCACGAAGCAGGCGTGCTCGTTCGTGCAGGTCGGGCTCCAATCGAGGGGATAGAATACGAGGACGACATTCTTCTTACCCTTGAAATCGGACAGCTTTACTTCTTTCTGGCTCTGATCCTTCAACGTGAAATCCGGCGCCGCTGTTCCCACCGAAATTGCCATGCTCTTCCTCCGTGCTTTCCAATGCGATTTTTTTGCGCCGCGAATATTGCTGGTGCAAATCAAACTGAGACACCCATCATATCCGAACGCGAGTAGGCCAGACAAACGAGCGCGGTCCAAATTCCGTTTCTCGTTCTGTTACCATACGCGTGCAAAGTGACGGAGCGTAGCGAAGAAATTGGCGCAAGTCCCCTACGAAACGGCTTACCCGAGAGTTGAAATCCTTCCGAGCAGCCGCAATTGGTGGGCGAAGCTCAAGGGAACGGCTGCCGAGTGCATCCACACGCGCGATGGGTGCGCATGGATCGCCGCGCTTCTGCCGGACACGCTTTACCTTCGAGGCAAGCGAGCGCCGCGGCGCGAGCCAGTCCGCCCGGAAATTTCACTTTGCCGCGAATGTCTGCTCGATACCATCGTCGGCGAGTTGGAGAGAATTCAGACGGCCGTGTTGTGGCGTTTGAACCGAATCCGGAAATCTTCACGCAATACTTTTTTGTGGCCACCCCGGATTTCGAGGCGGCCGGAGTGGCGTCCGAAACTGCGTCGGCGATTGAACAGCGTCTGTCGCAAATCGCAGAAACCTGCGCGGAATGCTCGCGGCCTGCGACTTGGCTGTGGATGTCGCGGGAACAGGTGGCTAGTCTCGATGAAACGGATAAGATACGCGAGAGAGCGCGGCGAATGGTTTTGCTCTACGCATGGCGCGCGGAAACTGGCGGACGCGTTCGAAGGAATCGCCGAGGCCAACGTGTTTTACATGAATCTTCCGTACGGTGAAGCGGGCGCATACGTGTGGATCTGACGTATCTAGCATTCTGGAATTCCTGGAAATGAACGATGTCGTTGAGTGAACTGGTAAAGAAATATCTGGCGTTGCCGGCGGCTATGGGAAGTTCATAGCCATTTCGTCGTTAGGGGTGTCGCGCTCAGAGGCAGAGAAGGCTTTCGACATTCTCGATGAGGACTATCACATCAGCCGGTTTTTTCAATTCCGCAATGAGAGTGGCGAAGCGTACGAGATCAACGGATTTCCACAGACCCATTTCGCGATTGATTCTGAAATTGAGTCGATTCTGTAGGAATGTATACGGTCGCACCAGGCAAACTGCGGTTTACCGCCGATTAGAAATATTCATGTGTATTTGTTTCTGATAGAATTACGATGATTTTTAATCGCGGAACCGTAGATTAAAATCGCTCTTCGCTACGGCTACTTTCATTATATCACACCATTCATATCACTTTATTGGCTCTGGACAACCCTGGACTCGCGATTTGATTCTGAGTGAAAAATAATCGAAGACGACGAAGGCTCGAACGGTGGCGGATGATTTTCGAGGGTTGAGTTGGCGGAATGTTCGATGTATAAACGAATCGAGATGAATTGGGCCTGCTATAGCGCCACCGGTTCTGCTTCGCATCTGATCGTCTCCATGTTGTTCTGCGGCCTGTCGTCGAGCGAGATCCCCGAACTCACCCGCCTCATCGACGACACTTCAAACGATTTCACGTGCTTGTGGTGACGAAGACACCGTCCATGTTCTCGGCTTCGCCATGACGCAAATCCCAGTTTGGCACCTCGTAGAGGCTGTTCAGCAGAATGACGATCGACTCGAATACCGTTACCCTCTTCCGTTCAATTCTTAACGCGCAATCTCCCGCTGGCTATTTGCAACTGCTGTGTGTTCATAGAACGTAGTCTCCTCTTCCAAGCCTATTCGCGCTCGTCCATCTTTCTTTTCCACAACAAGACGAAGGTGCCGAAGTCCCATCGAACGGACTGTTCCGATTCCCGCGTCACCCATTGACAGACAAGGAGCTGAGGAGATGAAAAACATATGCAACCGGATTACGGAGGTACAAAGAATCTGGAGGGGTTTCTTCAGGATTTGATCTGTGTGGTGTCAAGCCCGGAAGAAGTAGGCGCACTCGTTGAAGTTCTGATGGCCCTGCAGCTTCCCGCAGCACGGGAAGAACCAGCACCGGGTGATCAGGACGAATGTAGCGCGAGCTTAGATTGAGCCATCATCAAAAAGGGGGCGTTATGAACTGCAGTTTCGATGTGCACGACACGTACGATATTTTCAAAAAACTCCCCGATGAGGGCACCGTGTGGGTTGGTGCCGTAAAAGGGGAGGATCGCGTGCGTCAGGTGCTGGTCAGCCTTAAATTGAGTTCCGGGCAAGCTTTCTTTGCCTGTAATGCCAGCGAAGGAACAGTCGTAGAGCTCTTGATTAACTGAGCCTTCTATTCCTCAACGAAACAACTCACTTGGGAGCGACAGAAACGCGCTGCAGTCGCTCCGCAAGTGCGTTGTGTTCGGCGCGAATTTCCTCGGGCAAGCGCTTGCCAAATTTCTCGAAGAACTTTCCGGTTGCATCCAGTTCCTCGACCCAATCGTTCGAATCCACTTTGAGCAGTTCATCGACCGCGCCGCGAGAAATATTGAGGCCATCGAGAGTCAGCGAGTCAGGCGTAGGAACATAGCCAATCGGCGTGTCGGTTGCAGCGGCGCGGCCCTCGATTCGATCGAGAATCCATTTCAAGAACGCGGACATTCTCACCGTAGCCCGGCCAGAGAAATTTTCCGTCTGCATCCTTTCGGAACCAATTCACGTGGAAAATTCCCGGAGGATGCTTGAGCTTCGGGCCCATGTCGAGCCAATGGCGAAAATAATCGGCCATGTTGTATCCGCAGAAGGGAAGCATCGCCATGGGATCGCGGCGGGTAACGCCGACCGCGCCTGTGATAGCGGCCGTGGTTTCTGAAGCCATTGTGGCGCCCACAAAAACGCCGTGCTGCCAGTTGCGCGCCTGATAGACGAGCGGAGCGACGTGCGCGCGGCGGCCTCCAAAGATAAGCGCTGATATCGGAACGCCCTGCGGATCTTCCCAATGAGACGAAATCGAGGGCGATTGACTGGCGGCTACGGTGTATCGCGAATTGGGGTGAGCGGCCGCACCTTTACTCGGCGTCCATTTCTCGCCCTTCCAATCCACCAGCCCCTGAGGTGGTGCGCCGTCCATGCCCTCCCACCAGGGTTCACCGGAGGGCGTTACTGCCGTATTCGTAAAGATCGAGTTGTGGTGCATCGCCTTGAATCACGTTGGGATTCGTTTTTTCATTCGTGCCGGGCGCGACGCCGAAGAATCCAGCTTCGGGATTGATCGCGCGCAAAGTGCCATCGGAGCCAACGTGCATCCAGGCGATGTCGTCGCCCACGGTCCAGACGCGATAACCTTTGTCTTCCAAGCGCGGAAACCATCATCGCGAGGTTCGTCTTGCCGCACGCGCTGGGAAACGCAGCCGCCATGTAACGTTACTTTGCCGGAGGGATCCTCCAGGCCAAGGATCAACATGTGCTCGGCCATCCAGCCTTGCTCGCGCGCCATCCAGCTCGCAATCCGCAGCGCAAAACATTTCTTGCCGAGAAGCGCGTTACCGCCATAGCCGGAGCCAATGCTCCAGATCAATTTCTCTTCGGGAAAATGAAGAACAAAGCGGCGTTCGGGATTCAGGTCACCGAGCGAATGAAGTCCAGGAACAAAATCGGACGAGCTACCCAGGCGGTCGAGCGCGGCCTTGCCGATGCGCGACATGATTCGCATGCTGGCGACGACGTAGGCGGAATCGGTGAGTTCGACTCCGACTTTGCTATAGGGAGACGTTGCGGGGCCCAAGATGTAGGGCACTACGTACATCGTGCGGCCCTTCATGGCGCCATCGAAAAGCGGCCGGACTTTGGCCTTGGCTTCGTCGGGGGACATCCAGTTGTTGGTTGGCCCGGCGTCTTCCTTTTTCCGAGTGCAGATAAAAGTGATGCCTTCGGTGCGGGCTACGTCGTTCGGATTGCTGCGGTGAAGGTAGCTATGGGGATAGGTCTTCTGATTCAGCTCTATATAAGTGCCGTCCCGCAACATCTCGGATGTCAATCGGTCGATTTCAGCTTGCGAACCGTCGCACCAGACAATCTTGTCCGGTTTCGTAAGACGAGCAGATTCTTCCACCCAGCTTTCTAATGGCGTTGACACCGAACCTCCATGGCATTGGCGCGGGGGACACCGCCCGACCGGAGCTAAGTGCAGTGGTCTGGCGGAACAGAGGCGCTTTCCACCAAAAATTGTAGGACACGCCTACCCCCAAATGCAACCGGACGGCCCGGGCGAGAAGGGGGTTTCGTGCCCGATGTTATACTTCCGGCGAAATGTACGCCCAAAAGCTGAAGGCGGAGGTGGTGATTGGCGGCAAACGCGAGCCGATGCCGCTCGAATGGCTGGATAGCTTCTGTATGCGAAATTTCACGGGTTCGGGGGAATTTGACGACACGCTGCCGACGGGAGAGGGACGGCTCGAAGCCGGGGCAAATGTGAAAGCCGAAAGGCTGGCTGCCGCGATGAGCGAGTGGTTTACGAAGCGGGGCAAAGGCAACGGGCAGGTGGTGAAAGTAGAAATCAGCGAAGCCAAATAGCGATTATTTCAACGCAGAGCGATGATTTTCAATGGGCCCGGGAAAGAGCAACGGCGTGAATGGGTAAAAGGAAGAGCCGAACTCACCCTGCGTATGACTGGGGCGTTGCAGCGGTCACCGCAGAGCGGGTTCGGCTCCTCACTTATAATTCGACGCGAGTGGGCTGTGATGGTTAGCAGCGAGCCGTCGAAGAAAAAATCACACTTCTTCTGAGGTAGGCCGGGTCAAGCGAGCGCGAAGAAGATGCTCGCCGCCGTGAGCCAGCAGGTGTTTGATCTTGGGAAGCACGGCGTAACAGGCGTCCGCTCCCGCAGAGATCAGTTGCGGCGTCTTCACAAACTCATCCCAGAGCACGTGATGCACGTCGGGTTCGATGAGCACGTCGGTAAGGCCTCGCCAGGGCTGATTCGCCACCGTCTGAATAATCGAAAACGAGCGGCTGATCACTTCGATCGTGTTGCGCGGTTTCGAATCGAGAAGCCCGGGCTCAAGATGCACGGAAATCACGAGTTCGGCGCCGAGCTCGCGCACGGCAGGCGCGGGAACCTGCTCGGTGAGGAAGCCATCTACCAGGAAATGGTTCTGGTGCTCGACGGGCAGAAACAGTCCTGGATAAGCGCAGGAGGCGCGAAGAGCAGGACTGATTTCACCGTGCGTGAAGTGGACCGATTCGCCGCTGATCAGGTCGGTGGCGACAATGCTCAGCGGAATTTTCATCTGGCTGAAATTGCTGGCAGTGGTGAATCGGTGGAGGAATTCGTCGAGCGGCGCATTGGAGGCCATTCCCATGCGCGAAAGAGTCCAGCGGCCGAAATCGCGGAAACGAGTGGCGCTACCCTGCTCGGCCATTGCGTCGAGTGAAGTACCGCTGGCATAGGCGGCCGCGATCAGGGCGCCCACGCTGGTCCCGGCGATGAAATCAACGGGGATTTCGTTCTCTTCAAGAACGCGCAGAACGCCGATATGGGCGATGCCGCGCGCGAAACCGCCTCCGAGAGCGACTCCCACTTTGGGACGTTGCCCATCGGCGCTGTACGCGAACGTACGCAAGCCGCGTAACGCGGTGCCGAGCCATTTGGTGACGGGACTCATCTTCTGGCCGCGAAACCTCTACCCACTTTACCGCACTTGGCGTGCGGCGGTGTTTCCGGTTGACCGCTGGTTACTCGTTTTGTAACCTCGGTGGTCATCTTTCGTCTTCCCGTGAAACCGATCCATGAAACGAGTCCGATGAAAAAAAGAATCGAGAAGGTGGCTGTGCTGGGTGCAGGGACGATGGGTGCGCGCATCGCGGCGCACCTGGCGAACGCCGGGATCCCGTGTTTTTTGCTCGATATCGTGCCGAGCGAATTGAGCGCTGACGAGAAACGAAAAGGACTTACGCTCGAAAGCCCCGCCGTGCGGAACCGGATCGTGCTGGCCGGGCTGGAAGCAGCCAGAAAATCGCGCCCGGCGGCGTTTTTCACGCCTGAAACGGCGCGACTCGTGACGCCCGGAAATTTGGAAGACAATCTCGCATGGTGCGGGCAGGCGGATTGGATCATCGAGGCGGTCGCTGAGAATCTCGAGATCAAACGTAAATTATTCGAGCGCGTCGAAGGCGTGCGCAAGCCGGGGACGATCGTCACGTCGAACACGTCCGGGCTGCCGATCCATTTGATCGCCGAAGGGCGCTCGGAGGATTTCCAGCAGCACTGGGCGGGAACGCATTTTTTTAATCCTCCGCGTTACATGAAGCTGGTGGAATTGATTCCCGGACCGAAAACGCTACCGGGCGTGCTGGCGATGCTCGACGAAATGTGCGATCTGCGGCTGGGCAAGGGAGTGGTGGTCGCGAAGGACACTCCGAACTTCATCGCCAACCGCATCGGCACGTACGCGATGCTGAATGTCCTGAAGCAAATGCAGGCGCTGGAAATGACGATCGAGGAAGTGGACGCTTGCACGGGGCCGGCGATCGGGCAGCCGAAATCGGCGACGTTTCGCACGGCTGACATCGTTGGCCTGGATGTGCTCGTGCACGTGGTGCGCAACATTTACGACAACATTCCCAACGATGAATCGCGCGAGATGTGGCGCGTTCCCGCTTTTGTTGAGGAAATGATGAAGCGCGGGTGGCTGGGCGATAAAACGGGAAGCGGATTTTACAAGCGAGTGAAGAAGGGCGGCGATTCGGAAATTCTGACGCTTGATTGGCAGAAGATGGAGTACCGGCCGCGGCAGAAAGCGAAATTCGGTTCGATCGAAGCGGGAAAGCAGATCGAAGAGACGCGCGAGCGGATTCGCGCGCTCGTCGGGCCGGCGATGGACGGGAAGGGCGACAAAGCCAACCGTTTTCTGTGGTCGTGCCTGAGCGAAAACTGTCTGTATGCGGCGCGCCGCGTGCCGGAAATCGCAAATAGCGTTGTGGATGTGGACCGCGCGATGCGCTGGGGATTTGCGTGGGAGCTGGGGCCGTTTGAAGTGTGGGACGCGATTGGCGTGGCGCGAATGGCCGAAGCGCTTGGGCGCGAGGGGAAGCAGATTCCGCCCGTGGTGAATGACGTGCTCGCATCGCCAAAGAAATCGTTCTACGAAACGGAAAAAGGCAGCACGCGATATTTCGATATCGGCGCGAAGGCGATGAAGCCGGTTCCTGAGCCCGCCGGAATCATCATTCTCAAGTCTCTGAAGGATCGTACCGGTGTGGTGCAGACGAACGCAGGCGCGAGCCTGATCGATCTGGGCGACGGCGTGGTGTGCTGCGAATTTCACTCGAAGATGAATTCCATCGGCGGCGACATCGTCGCGATGATTCATGCCGGAGTGAAGCGGCTCGGCTCGGAATTCGATGCGATGGTGATCGCGAATCAGGCGCCGAATTTTTCTGTGGGCGCGAATTTGATGCTGCTGCTCGTGACGGCGCAAGAAGGCGAGTGGGACGATATTCACATGGCCGTGCGCCAGTTTCAGGGCGTGAACATGGCGATCAAATATGCGCCAGGGCCTGTGGTGGCGGCGCCGCAAGGAATGGCGCTGGGCGGGGGCTGCGAAATCAGTCTTAGTTCGGCGCGAATTCATGCTGCGGCGGAAACGTATATCGGGCTTGTTGAGACGGGCGTGGGATTGATTCCTGGCGGCGGCGGAACGAAAGAGATGCTGATTCGCGCGAACGAGCACGCGGGCGGAGGCGAAGACCTCGATCTGTTTCATGCGCTGAAGCCCATCTTTGAAACGATCGCGATGGCGAAGGTATCCACGAGCGGCGAAGAGGCGCGATCGATGGGATTTTTGCGGCGTTCGGATTTGATTGCGATGAATCGCGACCGGCAGGTGGCGGATGCGAAAGCGACGGCGCTGGCGCTGGTTCGCGAGGGCTATCATCCGCCGGCGCCCGCTGAAATTCGCGTGCTGGGCGAAGAATTTCTGGCCGGCGCGAAGCTCGCGATCCATATGCTGGTTCGCGGAGAATTTGCGAGCGAGCATGACGCGGTGGTCGGCAGGAAACTGGCATACATACTCGCGGGCGGCAGCATCACCGCGCCTCAGATGGTTTCCGAGCAATACGTTCTCGATTTGGAGCGCGAAGCTTTCGTCAGTTTGTGCGGAGAGCGAAAAACGCAGGAACGAATCGCACACACGCTGAAAACCGGAAAGCCGCTGCGAAATTAGCGTTAACAGACGATTCACATAAACGATTGGCTGCGCACAGGCGCAACTTTTTGCTTCATTCGGTGTAACTCAGGGCAGGGGTTCGTGCATCTAAGTAGCCGGTTGATGGCGGTCCGGGTGGGCCGTTCGATTGAGTCGCTCCGAACTTGTCCGAAATTTTGGGGAACTTTATGAGGATGTGCGAGCAAGAGTAAGCATATCGGTGTGCTTAAGGAGAACGGGATGACCAGCAATGCCGTCAGAAACCTGTTATTGAGCTGTGCCCTTGCAACTATTCTTCTGCCATTCATTACGAACGCGCAATCAACGGCGAATGAGTCTGCGATGGCCTCGCCCGTATACGATCTGAATAAGGAAATCAAAATTGATGGAACGATCGACAAGATTGAAACCAATTCGATCGGCGGCCCGATGGGAACGCACCTGCTCGTGATCTCGGCACAGGGCGTGGTTGATGTGCACCTCGGAGCGAGCGCGGCTGTGACCGCGAAAAATCTGGGGCTGTCGGTGGGCCAGAGCATTCATGTGACTGGAATGATGGCTACATTTGGCGGGAATTCGGTGCTTCTCGCGCGAATTCTTACGACGTCGAATCACATTTACATGCTGAGAAACGAGCACGGCGCGCCGGTTCGTTCGCTTATGCCGCGAGGCGCGGCTTCGTCTGCAAATTCGCAGAAAGGAGCGCTCTGATGAGACAGCGAACTCTGGCGTTCCTGGCGCTTGGAGTTGCGGTGGCGCTTGGTGTGGCGGGATGCGGCGGAAGCGGCGGCGGTACGAATCCTAATGCAACGATTTCCGTGGTGATTTATCCGGGGTCGGCTTCGATTCCCGTGAGTGGCGTGATTAATTTCACCGCGGTTGTCTACAATTTTGCGTCGAACGGCGGTGTGGATTGGACGGCGAGCGCCGGCACTTTTGCCGGTAGTGTATTTACCGCGCCGGCGACGACTGGGAGCGTCACTGTTACCGCTACCTCGCAGGAGGATAAGTCGAAATCTGCGACCGTCACGGTAACGGTGGGCGCAGCGCAGCCAGTCACGGTTTCTCCTGCGGCGGTTTCGCTGGCGGCACAAGGCATGCAGACGTTTACGGCCGCCGGAACCGGACCTTTTCAATGGACGGTGACGGCCACTTCGGGCGCAGATCCGGGGACGATCGACCAATCCGGAAATTACACAGCGCCGCGCACTCCGCCGCCGGGAGGAACGGTTACAATCTCGGCGCTCTCCGCGGCTGGATCGGGCACCGCGACGGTCACGATCCTTTTCTCTGCTGCCACACTTGTCGGGTCAATATACGTTTGCCTATACGGGCGAGGATGCGGGCGGTTTTCTGGCCGTGGCTGGCACTTTTACGATCAACGGGTCGGGTCAAATCACCGGCGGAGTTGAGGATGTGAACAGTGCTGCGAGCGGCATCCTTGAAAATCAGATCAGCGGAGGAAGCCTTGCCGTTGGACCTGATGGGCGAGCAATTGCAACGGTCACGACGCAGTTAGGCACCATCACGTGGCAGGTGACCATCATTTCCGAGAAACATGCTTTGCTCGTTCGGTTTGACAGCACTGCAACTGGAAGCGGAACGATTGACCAAGCCAATCCCGCAGATTTCTCGGTGAGCGCGATCGCGAATAATTATTCGTTCGGAATCAGCGGCATCGACTCAAGCGGCGCCCCGATGGCAATTGCCGGGCGATTCTTGTCGGACGGCGCCGGAACCTTTCCGGTGAATTTTGCGATTCAGGATGTAAACGACGCCGGAACCATCACGCAGGCTGATCTATCGCTGCATGGAAACATCTTTTCGATCGACGGCGGAACAGGCCGCGGCACGCTGGAACTCATCAGCACGGTTCCAGGCACCGGCACTCTCACGTTTGCTTTCTACATTATTGACAGCACGCATTTCAAAATGGTGGAGATCGACACCGCAGGCGCTCCCGTTCTTGCAGGAGACGCGTTCAGCGCGCCGAATTCGATCACACTCGCCACCCTGAACGGGAATTATGCCTTCACAGTTGCCGGAGCAGAAACGGGCGGCCCGTATGCCGCGGGCGGTGTGTTCACCGCTTCCGGCACAGGGACGATTTCCGCCGGCGTTCAGGATGTCAACGAGCAGGCGAGCACGATTCATCTCGGGGAGACAATCTCACCCTCGAGCTCAACATACACGCTGAGTCCCGCCACCACTTCGAATCGCATTCTCCTCACGCTCTCTGCCGGGGGCCTCAGCTTCATGTACGCGGTCTACCCGACGGCGAACAATTCTTTCGAGATGGTCGAGGTGGACACGGTAGTGCCCGTCAGCAGCGGCATGGGATTTCTGCAATCGTCAACCAGCGCTCCTTCGGGAACGTACGGAATCAACACGACGGGACAGACCACGACCGGCGAGCAGGACATCAATGGCTCGATCTCATCGGCCGGAACCACCGGGCTCACCGGCTATCTCGACATCAATGAGACGGGAAGCATTTTCAGCAACATTCCTCTCTCCAACAGCACGATCGCCGCGCCATCGAGCTCTCGGTCGCGCCACGCTGACCCTTGCGACAGCCAAACCCACCTCGGCCTCGTTCACGTTCGCCTACTACGTTGTCGACAACTCAACCGTGCTCGTGATCGAGATGGACAAAGTCGCGGTCACGCTCGGCACGATGGCCAAGCAGTTCTAGAAAATTGGAGCCGCCGCAGCCCTCAAAGGTGAAAGTCCCGAGAACCCACGCAAGTGGGTTCTCGGGGCAAATTCTCTCTCGCCGCACTGATTTTCGGCCTAGCCGGATAGTCCTTTCCTCCCCCTTCCATACGCTGGTACCCCTCCGATTAAGCCTTCGTTTTCGCCTTATGTTTCCTTGCGTTTGGCCGATTGAGCAAATGTTCTGAGGCAGTACGAACGTACTATTGCCGCACTTTGTCACGCCCGCCGAAAATCGGCATATATCAAGGAAAACCATCTTTACGTCACATCTTCGGGGGGACGGCCTAACTGCCGGATAGAACGATGGCGCCACTTACAAAAGACTCGATCGAAGCTCCGAGCACGGCTGGCAGCTCGCCGGTATCGCAGGCAGGAACGCAAAGCAAGCCCACATCCGCACTCCGCGCCGACGCTCTCTCACTCGAAGTTGCCGTCAAAGTCCATGGTTCACGCGTCATCGAAGTCGCCCGCGGCACCGCGCCGCGCACCGAGCCTTTTGAAGAACAGACCGTAACGATGATCGTTTTTCCGCAGGGCGCCGTTCTCAGAATGACGTCGGCCGTAAACGTCAGTCAAATGCTGGTCCTCACGAACATTAAAACGAAACAGGATTCCATCTGTCGCGTTTTGAAAGTTCGTCCCAATGCAAATCAAGGAAGCTACGTCGAAGTGGAATTCACGCACCGCCAACCCGGCTATTGGGGCGTCCAATTTCCTTCCGAGGGACCAGTTGCCGCAAGCATCGTTGCGCCGCCACAAATGAATTTGGAATCGCAGACACTTACGCCGCCCCCGCCGGCGCCAGTTATCAGGCCAACTGTTACAGCGCCGCCTCGCGAGTCAAAGCCCGCCGCTGTCGCGCCGACTGTTCCATTCGTGCCAACCGCGAGACCCGAGTCTTCCTTCATCTCGATCGGCTCGCAGGAAAAAGTACAAGAAGCTGCTTCTGCCACAGCAGTAACAAAGCCGCTCTCTCCTGTCGAAAGGAGACTTGAGAGCCCGGCGCCCCCTGTTGCAAAAACGATTCGCCGCGGAGCCTCCAGCCGCGCAGCCGTCCGCTCCGCCCGAAGTCACAATGGATGAGCTCTTGGGAGATGGCGACTCCGTTTCCTCATCTCCGGCGCCAACCGCGACGGAAGAGCAACCAGCCTCTTCTGCTTTGTCGGCGGCTCGCGACGTTACGGCAATTCTCGGCGACGCTACTTCGGATGCCCCGAAATCCTCGGCGTCTGAAGCGTTTGGAGCGCGGCTCGATTCAAGTTTCGGAAGCTCCGTTTCACAGGATACCGGCAGCAAACAAAACTGGATGTTGATTGCGGCCTGCGTTGCGGTGCTTGTTGCCGCTCTGGGGGCCGGGATCGCTTATTTCCGGCAGCGTCCGGCAAACGCAAATGCCAGCTCGCGCACAGCACCCGTTGCTCAGAGCGCTTCCAACGCTGCCCAGCCAGGCGCCAACGATACGAACCAACTCCCGGCGATTACTCCGGCAGGCCAACCATATATGCCTGCTGGCGCACAACCGAACTCAGCCGCTCGATCAAATGCCAGCGCGCCCACGGAGTCCGCTCTGTCGTCGAACGCAAGCAACGCCACAAAAGCGCCGGCACCAAGCGCAAACCATTCGCCTGCCGCACCAGCTGCAAAGCAACAGGCTCCGGGAGTGACGTCGGACATGGTGTCCACGGCGCTTACTTCTCGTCCCACCACCTGGACACGCGGAAGCGAAAACCAAGCCGATCAAGCGCCTGTGCTTGATGCGTCCGCATCGGCTGCGGGAGCAAGCGCGCTGCCGGGTATCGCAGCGCCGAACGCAGCTTCACTTCCCGCGCCAACGATGCAGCCGGAAGGCCCCGTCAAAATCGGCGGCAATGTAAAGGCACCCAAGCTGATCAATTCAGTAGCGCCGATCTATCCTCCCAGCGCGCGCTCCAGCGGAGTTCAGGGCGACGTGATAATCGACACCACGATCGACAAGGCCGGGAAAGATCGTGAAAATGCACGTGGTATCCGGCCCCTTGATGCTACGCGAATCTGCCTTGGACTCGCTGAAACGCTGGAAATACGAGCCTTCCAGTCTGAACGGCGAACCGGTCGATGTTCAGATGCAGATTACGATCAAGTTCCGGCTCTAACAGGCAAATCCACTCTGTTGAATGCTCGAAACCTTGGCGCAGCGCGGACTCTTCCGCGCTGTTGCTTTTTTACCTCTGCTGGCATCCAATAGCTGAGCCCTTAACGACTCGTTTGCGTATGATTTCCGAATTACGAACTCCGGATGAGGTGACAGATGCGAGAAGCCGTAATTGTTAGCGCGGTTCGAACAGCGGTTGGCAAAGCGTCAAAAGGCGCGCTGCGAACCACGCGTCCCGACGATCTCGGCGCGCTGGTAATCAAAGAATCGATTGCTCGCGCCGGTGTGGACCCGAAGGAAATCGAAGACGTGATTCTCGGTTGCGCCATGCCTGAAGCCGAGCAGGGCATGAACGTCGCGCGTATCGCATCGCTTCGCGCCGGGCTGCCCGTCGAATCCTCCGCGATGACAATCAACCGTTTCTGTTCATCTGGCCTCCAGTCCATCGCTATCGCCGCCGAGCGCATCATGGCAGGACAAGGGCGACGCGGCCGTCGCCGGCGGCACCGAATCGATGACGATGGTGCCCATGGGCGGCAATAAGGTTTCTCCCAATCCCTGGCTCATGGACAATTATCCGGACGCGTACCTGGGAATGGGCTTGACGGCGGAGAATCTTGCCAAGAAATACGGCATCACGCGCGAACAGGCAGATAATTTTTCCTATTGCAGCCACCAGAAAGCGCTCGCAGCAATCGCTGCTGGAAAATTCAAGGATGAGGTCGTCCCCGTTGACGTCAGCTACAGCGTGCTGGAAGCCAGCGCCAACGGCTCGCCGAATAGCTCGCGCCCCAAAACCGTAAAGGCCAAAGTTCGACACCGACGAAGGACCGCGCGCGGATACTTCCGTGGAAGCGCTCGGGAAACTGAAGCCTGTATTTCACGTGCACGGAGTGGTCACGGCGGGAAACAGTTCGCAGATGAGTGACGGCGCCGCCGCCGCCGTTGTGATGAGCGCCGAGAAAGCCCGCGCGCTCGGTTTGAAACCGCTTGCGCGATTCCTGGCATTTGCCACGGCCGGATGCCCGCCGGAAGAAATGGGCATCGGTCCGGTATTTGCCATTCCGAAGGCGCTGAAGATCGCGGGACTGACGCTCGACCAAATCGACGTGATCGAACTGAATGAAGCGTTCGCCACGCAGGCGCTTAGCGTGATTAAAGCCGCGGGAATCGACCCGGCGAAGGTGAATCCGAATGGCGGAGCCATCGCGCTCGGCCATCCGCTGGGCTGCACGGGAGCGAAACTCACCGCCTCGATCCTGCGCGAGCTCGAACGCCGCAACGCACGCTACGGGATGGTAACCATGTGCGTTGGCGGAGGCATGGGCGCGGCGGGAATCTTCGAACGCCTCGCTTGATCAAGAGTGAATCGAAGGCGGCTTGATTCGAGTTCTGAGCGCGGCATCATGACCCTCTGCATCGTAGCTCTGCCACCAGGCGGCGCTCGCTCCGTATGCCACTATTTCAGCCCGAGTACCCGTAGCCCAGGTCCCATTCCGGCCAGTCCTCTGGCCGGAATTGACCTGAGGCCTTCTGTCCTATTGATTCCGGCGCAAATGAGAGAGACAATCACTTTTTATTGACCCCCACTTTTTCAGGAGGCGAGGCAAATCATGGCCACGGCACCGGTTTCCCAGGTTCTCAATCGCGGAGGATCATTTCTCATCACATCCACCAGTCCCGAGGACGTTTTTACTCCTGCCGATATTACGGACGACCAGCGCTTGATCGGCCAGACTGCCGAGGAATTCGTCCAGAAAGAGGTTCTGCCCAATGTGCCGGAGCTCGAAGCGCACAAAGAAGGATTGATGGCGCAGATGCTGAAGAAGGCCGGAGAAATCGGCTTGCTCGGCGGCGCGATTCCTGAAGAATACGGCGGCGCGGGTCTCGACAAGATCTCCTCTACCGTCCTCGCTGAAAAATTATCTGGCTACGCGTCCTTTGCCGTCTCTCACGGCGGTCACTCCAGCATCGGAACAATTCCAATCGTCTATTTCGGCACCGAAGAGCAGAAGAAAAAATATCTGCCCAGGATCGCTTCGGGCGAACTTCTTTCCAGCTACTGCCTCTCCGAACCGCAGGCTGGCTCGGATTCGCTCGCCGCTCGCACGCGCGCGGTGCTTTCGCCTGACGGCAAGAACTGGATTCTGAACGGTCAGAAGATGTGGATTACGAACGGCGGATTCGCCGACGTGTACATTGTGTTCGCCAAAGTAGACGGCGAGAAATTCTCCTGCTTCATCGTCGAGCGCGGCACGCCCGGCTTTTCGGCCGGGCCCGAAGAAAAGAAAATGGGAATCCGCGGCAGTTCCACCATGCCGATCTTTTTCGAGAATTCGCCTGTACCGAAGGAAAATCTCCTTCACGAAGTCGGACGCGGCCATATCGTCGCATTCAATACGCTGAACGTCGGGCGCTTCTCGCTCGGCGCGTCCTGCCTGGGCGGCGCGAAAGAAGTGCTGAAAGCATCGTCAAAGTATTCCAAGGAACGCACGGCATTCGGCAAATCGCTCAAGGATTTCGGTCTGATCAAGACCAAGCTCGGCGAAATGGCCATCCGCATCTACGCGGTCGAGTCCATGATTTACCGCTCGGCGGGCATGATCGAAGCCGCCGTGTCGTCACCCACACCCGGCTCGAATAAGACGCAACAGGCCATGCAGGTGCTCGAGGAGTACGCCATCGAAAGCTCGATCAGCAAAGTGATGGGCAGCGAAACGGTGGATTATTGCGTGGATGAAGGCGTGCAGATTTTCGGCGGCTACGGCTTCCATGAAGACTATCCGGTGGCGCGCGCCTACCGCGACAGCCGCGTGAACCGCATTTTCGAAGGCACCAACGAAATCAACCGCATGCTCATTATCCAGATGCTGATCAAGCGTTCGATGGCAGGCATTCTGCCGCTCATCCCCGCCGCAATGAAGCTGGGCGAAGAAGTCCTGGCGGGCCCGTCCTTCGAGGAAGCGCCAACGGGGGCATTTGCTGAAGAGGAACGCTCGCTCGCACAGGCCAAGAAGATCTTCCTGCTTGCAGCGGGCACGGCAATGCAGAAATTCCGCGAAGGACTGGCCGAGCAGCAGGAAATCGTGGCCTCGCTTGCCAATATTGCGATGGACGTCTACGCCATGGAATCGTCTTTGCGGCGCGCTCAGAAAGCATTTGCCAAGCGCGGCGAATCCGCAAGCGTGATGGGAGACGCCGCACGCGCGTTTGTGTATGACGCGATGGACCGAATCGAGAAGGATGCGCGCACGGCTCTGGCTGCTTCAGCCGATGGCGATACGCTCATCACGCAGCTCGCGGTTCTACGTCGCTTCGCCAAGCACGCTCCGATTGACACGATCGCGATCCGCCGTCGCGTTGCCGACGCTGTTCTCGCGCAGGATCGCTATCCATTCGACGGGCGGTAAGAGTCGCGAGCTTGTTTCGCGCGACGATTTCGCGTCTGAATTAATCGAAATTTCACTGCGGTTTCGAAGGCGCGGCGAAAGAAAAATAAAGACGTCTGCGCCGGACTAAAAGTGTCAGCGCGACACCGCTGTTCCGCTTCGGCACTGTCGGTACCTGAGTACTCCTTTCTGCGGAAAGCGTTTTCTCTTGTGCGCAGTTTGGCCGCATACAGGCTTTTCCCCTTCCCCTTATCTTTCAGTCACTTACGCGAAGCTTCATTTGGACTTTCCGTTGCATCTAATCTGGTGTGAGACGGTGAGGCCTGATGAAAACGTTCCTGGAGCAATCGAAATCGTTGGCGCTGTTGATCGTTGAAAAAGCGAAGGTACGCAGAGGACTGCTTGTCGGCTTTGCGGTTTTCTTCGTGTTTCAACTCTACTTTGTTCGCGAATTGCTCGCGGCTGAGCTTCTCTTTGGTCTCGGTTTCGCGGTGCTGCTCGCCGTCGCGGCTCTGGCGTATCTGGTCGGCTCGCTCGGAGAACGCGGCTTGGACTTCGCCGAAGTTGGCGTGCGAGTGATTGGTGATTCTGCTCGCCGCGGCTTCAGCGCGATCGAAGAAATCAGCAGAAAACAATTCCGCCACACACGTTCCGAATCTGCTCAGTAGTCGCGTATCGATCGCGGGATTTTAATCTACGGTTCCGCGATTAAAATTCGTTGTAACTCCCTCAAAACAAAGACTCGGGCCCTAGTCTAATCGGCGGTAAAACCGATTTTGCCGGTTCGAGCTTCGATGCCGAATCCAGCACCGGAACCGCTCGCTCGATGTGGCGAGTTGACCCGGCTTCGGGTAAACTATCAACCTGCGGAGAGTGAATTGACGCTTACGAATATTCAGGGCGCCAACGGGGCGAAGACGCTGGTAAGGGTTCGGCCCAGAGGCTTCTGTGCCGGTGTGGTGCGGGCCGTCGACATCGTCGAACTGGCTCTCGAGGCATACGGCCGCCCGGTCTATGTCCATCACGAGATCGTCCACAATCGCTACGTCGTTGATCAGCTGCGGCGGCGGGGGGCGATTTTCGTCGAGACAATCGAGGAAGTTCCCGAGGGCGCGGTGTCTGGTGTTCAGCGCGCACGGTGTTCCGCCGCGCGTTCGACTGGAAGCGCAAGAGCGGAGTCTGCGCGTGATTGACGCTACGTGCCCGCTTGTAACCAAAGTTCATTTGGAAGCGCTGAAGTTTGCGCGCGAAGGCCGCACGCTGATTCTCATCGGCCATCGCGACCATCAGGAAATTGTGGGCACTTCGGGCGAGGCTCCCGATCAGACCGTGGTGGTGGGAAGCGTTGAAGAAGTGGATGAGCTCGAGGTTCCCGACCCTGAGCGCCTTGCTTTCCTGACCCAGACAACGCTTTCGCTCTACGACACGCAAGAGATTGTGGCGCGGTTGCGCCAGCGATTCCCAACGATTGTCGGCCCCGCTTCAGACGACATTTGCTATGCGACGCAGAATCGTCAGGAGGCGGTGGAAGCGCTCACGCATGAAGTGGAATTGATTCTGGTGGTCGGCTCCGCGAACAGCTCCAACTCGAATCGTCTCGTGGAAGTTGCCAAGCGCGCCGGTGTTGCAGCGCGGCTCATTGAAGATGCGAACGACATCGAAGAATCCTGGGTCACCAGCGTAAAGACGCTCGGCCTAACGGCGGGAGCGTCCGCGCCCGAGATTCTCGTGGAGCAAGTGAGCCAGCGTCTTGCGAAATTCGGATTCACGAATGAGCGCGACCTGGATTTGATTCGTGAAGATGTGCGTTTCACGCTGCCGCCGGAGCTCGCAGCACGCCAAAGCGCGCACTAAAGCGGCAAAAGGGTGTGAACCATCCTAGGAGCCGATGAGTGGCGGTAAAGATAGTCCGCCAGCCCAATAAGATCGCTTTGCTGGGTGCACCCACCAGCGCGGCCGCGATGTCAGCGGGACATGAAGGCGCTCCTGCGGCATTACGCTCTGCTGGATTGATTGATCGACTTCGCTCCGCCGGTTATGAAGTTTCCGATTTGGGCGACGATCCTGCCCAGCTCTACCAGCCCGACGATGAAAGCCCTCGTGCTCGCAATCTCCCGCGAATTATTGCTGCGCTCGAAGCTCTGAAACCACGCGTTGAACAAGCCGTAAAATCCACTGCGCTTCCCGTCATCTTGAGCGGTGATTGTTCTGTGGCGCTCGCCACCGTGGCCGGCACACGACGCTACTTCCGCAACGTCAGCATGATCTACATGGATCGCGATGCGGACTTGAACACGCCTGCAACGACGCCGTCAGGCTGTGTTGATGGGATGGTGGTTTCTCACTTGACCGGAACCGGCGCTGCGGAGATGGTGCGTTTCTGGGGCGAGCCGCCGCTGGTGCGCGAACCGGATCTCGCCCTCTTCGGTGTCGCTCGGCTCGATCCCGGGGAAGAGCAGTTACTCGGGAAATCGCCGCTTCGCTGTTTTCACGCGGCGGACGTTCAGCGAATGGGAGCCGCGGCGGCGGCTCAGGCGGCCGTGGAACGCATTCATGCCAACGGCTACGAATTTATTCTGCACTTCGACGTGGATGTGATTGCCGATTTTCAAGCGACGAACTATCCCGGCACCGGCGGCTTGAGCCTCGAGGAAGTGCGCCAAGCGCTTGAGGTTTTCGTAACGCAAAAGCATCTCGCGGCGATTGAAGTGGCTGCTTACAATCCCACGAAAGATGCTGATGCCAGCGGCGCCAAGCTGATCATCGACTTCTTGCCGAGGTCCTCGCGAAGCGGCTCGAAACTCTCAAAGCAGCTGCGCAGAGCGCACCCGCTCAGGCGGCAGCTTCCGCTGCACCTGCGCCGGCATCGGGCACAGCTTCTTTGGAGAAGGAAGCGCCTGCCGCCGAGCAATCTGATGAAGAGCAATCGCATGTGCACGACGCCGTGGCGCCACCGCCTGTAGCTGCCGGGGAAGCGTGGTCCTCGGATTCGCTTGAAATCGAACCCGCATCGGATCCAGAGAATCCGGAATCCGATCCGCATGAACTTTCTGGAGAATCTTCCGGGGAACAGGAAGAGTCTCCATCGTAGCGAGCTTTTCACCTCTGCTGCACAATCTTGATTTCTCCCTATGACTGCAAAGCTTTCCATAATTATTTTCGACGTGGATGGCGTCCTGGTGGACACGCGCGGATCTTTTCAGCGCACCACGCTTGAGACGGTGCGCCTGCTTGACGTCAAAGCGCGTGACCCGCTCGGAACTTCACCGCTGGAAGAACCGGCCCGGATTCAACGACGATTGGAAGCTCTCCCACGCGTGGGTGAATCAGCTCGGCAAAGATTTGAGCTACGAAGAGGTGAAGCGGCGATTCGTTGAAATCTACTGGGGCAAGAACGGAAGCGATGGAAATGTCCGCCGCGAGAAATGGGTGCTTTCGCGCGCGGCCTTGAAGCGAATCGCGAAAATCGCGCCACTGGCGCTCTTCACCGGTCGAGTCCACAAAGAGCTCGATTACACGCTCGACCGATGGGAGGTGCGCGATTATTTCCGGCAAATCGTAACTGTCGAAGAGGTGTCGAAGCCCAAACCCGATCCCGAAGGCCTCCTGAAAATCCTCGATGGCCGCGACCCTTCGACCGCGCTGTATGTGGGCGACAATGTCGACGATGCTCTGGCAGCGAAAGCGGCGAAAGTTCCGTTCGTCGGGATTCTGCCGCGTAGGAGCTGGGAACGGCGCATCGTGGTACCCGGCTTAAAGAGCTTGGCGCACTGACTATCCTCGGCAAGATCAGTGAGTTGGAAGGTTGGCTGAAAAAATACGTATCTCGCGAGGCTCCGCTCGTAAACCTCTGTCCCAATCCAAGATAGGACTAACTGGTAGTACCGAAAAGGACACCAGTACCATTGTCCGCAACGCACCTAAGCTCCATATTTGCAAGCAGAGGCGGGGCCACTGCCCCAATTGCCGCTATGAACGCCAACACACGCGCCACGGCTGCTCGAGCCTTCGTACGCAGCCTTAACATTCTGCTCAAGTTCGCTCGAATGTATGACTTCGGGCATCCTCGCACGAAAAAACAGTACGAGACGGCTTGGAGCGAACTCCAAAGCGCCCTTGGCTCGGATAACGAAGCAGGCGTATTGCTGTCAGTATCTGGCGACCAACTGCTGCTCGACGGCATGTCACTCGAATCCGCTGCGGCGGAAAAAAGTTTTGCGCGGATGCTTTCTGGAGCAGGTATCGCGAGCATTCACTTTTCGCCAAAAGTGACGCAGGCCAGCCTCGCAAAATTCGTCCGCGGTTTCCCCACAGGAACGGGCGCGAAGCCCGCTCAACTCGTCGAGCAGCTAAAAGCCGCGCTGGAAGGCGATCCGCACATTCATGTGAACGAAATTTGTTTCGTGCCAGCGGATTCTTCGATCGCGAAATCGTCGGTAGCGGCACACATCACCGCGCGCACATTGGGAATGGATTCTGCTGCAGCCAATGAGCTATTCAATGACCCTGAGAAGCTGTTGCAATTGATCGTTGCGGCAGAAGGCACCAAAGGCTCTGGCGGTCGCGGCACCGGTTCCGGCGGCAGTGGCAGCGGCGGTGGATCCGGCAGCGGCGGAGGCTCGGGAAGCGGTTCGGGCGGCTGGGGCGATGGCAGCGGTGGCGGATCAGGCAGCGGCGGCGGATCGGGAAGTGGCTCGGGCGGCTGGGGCGACGGCAGCGGTGGCAGCGGCGGACCCGGTTCGGGTGGCGATGGTGGCGGTTACGGGCAAGGATATGGTCCCGGGCAGGGCGGCACAGGTGCCGGTGGTGACGCAGGGACATGGAGCATTGTCGGCGGCAGCGGCTCGGGAACGCGGCTTGATCCCAACGCCGGAGGCTTCTGGTTAAATAAAGAGGGATCCAGCGGAGCGGATTTGGGCTCAGGTAGCGGAGCGGGAGCCGGTATTTCCGGAATGCTTTCCGGCGTGAATGCTGGTTCTGGCGGCACGGGCGGAGCGAATTCCGGCGGCAGCGATTACGGCGGCGAAGCTGGAACCTGGAACATTGTCGGCGCTGGTGAAGGCGGCGGAACGCGACTCGATCCCAATGCCGGTGGATTCTGGCTTAACAAAGACGGATCAAGCGGTACAGGCTCAGGTTCGGGAAGCGGAACTGGCGCGGGAATTCCCGGAGCAGTTCCTGTTACTGGTTCGGCGGCGGGACGAGGCGGCTCTGGAAGCGGAAGTGGCCATGCCGGTGATTCCGGCACATGGAATATTCTTGGCGGCAACGCCGAAGGCACTCCGATTGATCCCAATGCCGGCGGTTTCTGGCTGAACAAAGAAGATTCTTCAGGCCGGAGCAGAAGCGGAGGCTCGGGACGAGGTGTGGGTGGCACGGCGGTTCATGGCGGAGGTAGCGGCCACGGTGCGGGCGGTGGAGATTTCGGTGGCGGAGGTTCTGGGCAGTGGAAATTCCGGCAGCGGAAATTCGGGAGGCTTCGCAGGCGGCGCCGGTCCCGGCTCTGGAGTTGGCAGCGGTGGCGGATCGAATTCGCGCATATGGAGAGTTCCTCCCGGGGCGAGCACGAACCCTGAGCCGAACAATCCTGGCCGATGGGCGAACGCAACTTCCGGAATTCGCGTGGGACGTTCCTCGCGCGCGGCGGCTGGCCCCGGCTCGATGTCCGTTGAAACAGGGTTGATGACGCTTCAAGAAGACGAGCTGCAAGGCATCCTGCAGGTGCTGGCGCAAATCGCGCGCACGGGCGACGGCACAAAGGACAAACTCGATCCAAATGCTTTTCAATCGCGGCTTTCGACGCTGCCACGGCGCGCGCGCTTCACGATCAGCCAGGCTCTTTCGGCATTGGCGGCGCAAGCTCCGGCGGAATCGTCAGAACGCCCCACGCTTTTGAAGCTTGCGGAGCACATTGCGATTCGGTTCGCACTCGAGAGCTATGAGCGCGGAGACATCGAAGTGAATTCCGTGCGCCAGTTGCTCGACGAGATGAACACGGAGCTCGACGGCCTGCGCAAGATCATGGGCGTGTATGAAGAAAAGATGGCGCGCGCCGGAATCGAAGTGCAGTCCCATGTGGAGCTGCTGGCCCAGCAATTCTGGTCCGAGGTAGCGGAAGACAAGAAGAAAGCGGTGCTCGAGTCTGGCGACGCCTGGTGCGTTCCAGCGGCGAAAGTGCGCGAATATGTGGAAGCGTTGCAAGCGCGCGGAGAATCGGAAACAGCGATCAAAATCCTCCGCAATTATGCGAGTTGCATTACGAACAAGGCGAACCAGCCGCGCCGTCAGGCAGCCATGGGACTTGCGGAACTTGCATCGCTCTACGCGAACACGGACGAACGTCTGCTGATGGACGTGATCCGCGAGATTGGCGTCCAGCTTCCCGAAGAGCGCGATTCCGAAATGCAGAGCCTGGTGGGGGCGGCTTTCGTGCGCATGTCGCAGGAAGCCACGAAGAAGCGGTCTTATGCTGCGATCCAACGCTCCGTTGAGTTGATCGACTACGTGGAGACGGAACGCCCTGAGATGGGCAAGAATCTGCGGCCGAAGATCGCGATTGAAAATCGCTTGCCGGAATTCATCGATGAAGCGCTGAAAGAAGGAAATGTCCAGAGCGGTCTTGCCGATCTGCTCCGCCGTATGCCGGGTGCGGCATCGCAGCAACTGGCGATCCGGTTTAGTCGCGCGGGATTTCGAGAGGACTGCGAACTTCTGGTCTCGATGATGGGCATGCTCGGGCCGGAAGGTCTGGAACATTTAAGGCAGCAATTGCTGCGAGGAACGCCGAACGAGGCGATCGACACCGTGGGCATGCTCGCAAGAATCGATCGTGAAATGCTGGAAAAGATGCTGCCCGATCGAATGAAGGAATGGAAGCGAACCGCTCACGATCGCGTGGTGCGGCAAATTGCCGCGAGCGGCGCAGTGGAACGTGGACGCCTGCTACTCGACATTTTTGACCTGCTCGACACAGTGATTCGCCCACTCGCAGTGGATGAGATCGGCATGGCCGGAGAACAGAGCGCGGACATGAGGCTGCTGCGCATGGCCGAAGGCGATCTGCCGAGCGGCGGCACGGACTATTTGCGGTTGAAGGCGATCGAGGCTCTCGGCCGGCTTCGCACAACCAGCGCGGAGGTTCTCCTTCGCAAGATTTCCGAGGCGCGCAGAGCTTTCCGCTGGGCGAATCCGAGCGAGCTTCGGGTGGTGGCGGCGCAGGCCATGGAAAAGATCGACCCGGAATGGGTGCGCAGCTTTATTCCCAAGAGCGGCTTGAGCGTGGCGGAATTCTCGATTGAACCGCTCGACGCCGATCCGGAATCTTCGGCGATTCGCCAGCGGCGCTATCCGCGCTTGCGGCTTGGAACATCCGGTGAGCGCCACGACGACCAGCTTGAAAGACAATTGCCAGATGGAAATTCCGGAAATGACGCTGGGCGGCGGAATTGCGGTTTGCGAGCAGAGCCTTTATCCCGGCAGCATTGTCAGCCTGAAGATGAACACCTCCGCGAAGTCAGTGAAGGCGCAGATGATCGTGCGAGATGCGAATACGCAAGCGCGAGCGTTCGAAGTGGTGGACATGGAACTCGAAGAGCGCGCGAAATTGCGGAAGCTTCTGGTGCAACTCGGCAACGCGCAAAAACAATCGACGCCGAAAGAGCGCAGCCGCCGTTCGCCGCGGACGATTCTGTCAAATCCGGTCTAAGCTTTTCCGCGAAGGGCCTGATCGGCCATTTGGCGCCAGCGTAGATCTTCTTCAGTCAGGATTCTTTGGGAAGTATCCTGCGAACGCAACGCGCCCATTCGAACTTCTATTCCGAATAATGCACAGGCAATCAAGGCGCTCACGACGAGTGCCTCTTTGGTGCCCACACGCAAGACAAACCATCCCGCGATGACAAGACCGGCCGTGAGGGCGTAACAAACGAGAGCAACCTGGCGGGCCGTGTAGCCGCGAGCGAGCAGGAGGTCGTGAGAAATTATTTGTTCAGAGTCTTTGAAAAGCTGGGGATTTCCAGCCGCGTCGAACTCGTACTGTATTGCCTTCAGCAGCGCCAGCCCTCTCCGTCCGCCTTGCCGAACTAACCCATTGCTTCTAATCGGTCCCAGCTCGCTTTAAGAATTTCGTCACCTCGCGTTTCGTCGGCATCGAAGGCTGGGCTCCTTTTCGCGTTACCGATATCGCAGCCACAGCTGCTGCAAATCGCGCTGCTTCCAGCGGATGCCTGCCCGACAGCAAGCTCACCGCAAATCCAGCATTGAACGCATCCCCAGCCGCAGTCGTGTCCACCGCGTCCACTCGAAAGGCCGGAGCCATCTCGCGAATTCCATCCACAGTCGCAATATAAGCGCCCTGAGCTCCCATCTTGATCACCACGTTCTTCGGCCCTCGCGCCATCAGTAAATCCGCGCAGCGCGCCGCCGTAGCGGGAGTCACCGGCTCGTTGTGAGACAGACCGCACAGAACTCGCGTCTCGCTTTCATTGGGAGTGATCCAGGTGGTGCTGCCCAGCAAATCGGCAGGCAACTCACGCGCCGGGGCCGGATCAAGCATCAACGGAATGTCGTTCTTGCGGGCAAATCCAGCCAGCGCCTCCATCGCGTCGAGCGGAATTTCCAATTGCGCCAAAATCATTCCAGCTTTTCGCAGGAGCGCCGCATGCTTCCTTACGTCGCGGCCGGTCACTTTTCCGTTCGCACCGGGCACTGCAACAATATTGTTCTGCCCGTCCCGGCCAATATTGATCAGCGCGACTCCGGAAGATCCCTTGGCGATTTCCACCGCCCGCACGTCCACTCCGGCCTTGCGCAGCGCCTGTTTGAGTCCCGGCCCGAAATCGTCGTCGCCCACTTTGGCGATCATGCTTACCGGATATCCGAGTCGCGCCACCGCCACGGCCTGATTAGCGCCCTTGCCGCCATAAAACGTGCCGAAGTCGATCCCGGTCAGCGTTTCGCCCTGCAGCGGCACCCGCTCAGCCGTAGCCACCAGATCGAAGTTCACGCTACCCATCACCACAATCGGTTTCTGCATTCTCGCTCCGGGGAAAAACAGATCACGCTGAAAGTTCTAGTGCTTCCACCACGGCACGTCTGCCACATAAGGCCTCTTCGCAGCGATGAAGTCAGCGATTTCCACCAGCCGCTCTGCCTGCGTCAGGCGTCCCGTGTAACAATGCGGCTCGCCAACCCCATACTCGAAGAAGCCTTCGTAATGAGGATTCGCAGTCGTTTTCATCCATTCGTCGAGTTCGCGCACGGCATAATTCAATTGGTACGTATCCATCGTTCCCGCATAGATGTGCAGCTTGTCAACGAGCTTCGGCCCCACTGACGTCCAGTTGCGCTTCAAGTATTCGAGCAAATCGAAATTATCCTTCCAATATTGCGCCACCTTGGGATTGATTTCGCCCGTGCGCTTGTCGAATGCGGGATCCAAATAACCGTCGCTCCCCAGCGGACCAAACACCGCCGACCAGATATCGATCTGCTCGCCCGAACGTCCATGCGTGCCATTCACGAGTTCCAGGTGATTCCTTTGCTCGGAGGTCAGGCCCACCCGCCCGTCGGTGTAGACCGAATTCACGGTCGGTTCGCGCCGCCATTCATATTGTTTGTAGAACGCGTTTGTATCCTTATAAAAGTTGATTCCCTCCACGTTCGTGAACGTCACCGGATCCGGGCAATATCCCCAGGTCCCGCCGAAGAAGTCCGGATGAAAAATCTGCAGCGCAAGCGCCTCCCACCCTCCGGTCGAACCTCCCGTCAGGATGCGGGCGTAAGGTTCCTTGATTGTTCGGAATCGTTTCTCAATTTCCGGGATCAACTCCTGCATCACCGAGTCGCCATACGGGCCCACATTCACCGAGTTCACCGCGTACGAATCATCAAAGTACGGATTTGGATGCTGGAACGTGACCACGATCAGTCGCGGGAAATTGTCGGATGTCCACGCCTGATACAGCTCGTAGCCCTCGTTTCAAAAATCGTGCCATCGGCCCCGCTTCCTTCAATTCCGCCTCTGTTGGCGGCTCTGTACGAAAGCCCATGGGCGCATCCAGTTGAAAGTGTCCCTGCTCGTAAATCACGGGATAGTTGATTGTCGCGCGCGAGTAGTCTTTTGGCAGCAGAACCGTGGCGCCAACATAGATGGGGCGTCCCCAGAATTTCGTCAGCGTCGGGCTCTGAATCTTGAATCGCTTCACCCATTCCGTATCCGCAGGCACGGCAATCGCCGGAATCACATCGGACGCAACCAGTGTGACCGTCTGCCCTCCGGCCGCTCTTGGATCGAGGTGAACTTTCTCCACCTTGCTTTTCAAATTGCCCGGCGACCGCGCCCACAACTGGCCTTCCCATTGATCGTCATGCATCCATACGGTGTATCCATCGGCTCGCTTAAATTCCGAATACACACTGATCATGGCCTGAACGAAATAGTCGCCGGGCGGCAAGTCATTCAAACTCTCAATCGGCGAACCGAGATCACTAGCGTCGATCACCGCAGCTTGCCCCGCCGCAACCTGCGAAATGTCGCGGCCGAAGAATGGCACGCCAGTCCGGCCAGTCTGAAAACGCGGCTCCGTCTCGTCTGTCTTGGAGAGGATCACGAACACGCGGCCAGTTATTGGTTCTGCGTGCGCCGAGGCGGGAAAGGAAATCTTGAATTGTAGGCCGGGGTTTTGCGCGCGCACCGCGCTCGCTGTTGCCAGGATCCCAAACATCAATATTCCAATCGCAAGTCGCTTCAAGTTCACAGGCATCCTTCTGGCGTAACCTCGCCCATTCATCGAAATTTGAACGGCTGAGTCTACACCATGGCCTCCGCTTGTCGAAGGGCCGATGACGTCCGAATGACAGCCGTCGCCGGCGTTTAAATCGCACGATTCCAATTAGTCGGTGTACAATAGCCGAGCCTGATAAGGTATCCGCTCAACCGGCCCAAAAACACCATTTCCGAGCTTCGGCTCGCGATTAACTTCGTTTGAAAGGACAAGACCTTGAACAATAGATTGGTAACTCTCGCGTTGTGTCTGGCACTCGCATCTCCCCTTTTCGCTCAAAAGAAAGAAGACGAGCGGCTCGCGAATTCGGCCACCGCCATGCAAGCCATCCTCTCCGGAGACAAGGGCCTGCCCACCAGCATTCTCGACAAAGCAGACTGCATCGTCGTTTTCCCCAGCGTGAAGAAAGTTGCGATCGGTATTGGCGGCAGCTACGGCCGCGGCGTGATGGTCTGCCGCAAGGGCGCCAATAAAGACGGTAGCTGGGGCGCTCCCGCGATGTACAAACTCGACCAGGGCAGCGTTGGCGTGCAACTTGGCTCCACTGCTACCGATTTCGTGCTTGTAGTGATGAATCAGAAAGGCGCCGAGCAGATTCTGAATGGCAAGACGAAGCTCGGAGGCAATGCCGCTGCGGCCGCAGGACCCACGGGCGCCGCGGCAAATGGCTACAACGCCGATTCGATGAAGGTCGATGTGTTGACCTATTCGCGTACGAAGGGCTTGTTCGCGGGCGTTTCGCTCGAAGGTGCTTCGATGGAAACCGACGACGACGCGAATAAAGCCGTCTATGGAAAATCCATCACCGCGAAGCAGATCATCGACGGTGGAGAAGCCACTCCCGCAGCTGGCAAAGGCTTGGTCGATCTTCTCGACAAGACCTCGCCGTCCAAGAAGTAGTCGAGCGATCGAGAACCCGCCACATCAAGCGAGGCACGGCTGACGGTTGCGTCTGCCGTGCCTCGAATCGTTCTCGATAGATGGTCAGTTGCTTTCTTCGCTAAATGCTTTTCGCCTCAATCGGTTAGCCCACGACGTTCGAGAAAATACCTAGGCTTTAATATCCCAGCCAGTAAGGTCTTTGGCCGATTCGTCTATCTCGCGCACTCGGCTAACATCGTCTGCAGAATCGGGCATGTCATACGTCCGAATCGCAAGTAGCAAGCACAGGAGGAGCAATGCTTTACTACGCTCTGGTTTTTCTGGTCATCGCGTTAATCGCGGGATTTTTGGGATTTGGCGGCGTGGCTTTTGCCGCAGCCGGAATTGCCAAGATCCTGTTCTTCATCTTTCTCGTGATCTTTGTCATCACGCTAGTTGCCCATCTTCTACGCGGCGGCACAGCCACGTAACCAAGCTGAACGCCAAATCTCAACCACAAAACGTTGGAGGAGTTTAATGAGACACAAAGGTGTTTTTGCGT
The DNA here is from genome assembly GCA_963767205.1 of uncultured Acidobacteriota bacterium. Taxonomy (GTDB): domain Bacteria; phylum Acidobacteriota; class Terriglobia; order Acidiferrales; family UBA7541; genus Palsa-295. The sequence goes on along the minus strand of CAVYDF010000007.1, from coordinate 469,509 downwards.
CGCTCATGGTCGCACTGCTGTTGCTCGCTTTCACCACGCCTGCGGACGACAAGGAAAAAGAAGAGGATCGCATAAAGGACGCCGGCAAAGTAATGACGGAGATTCTTAACGTTCCCGACGACGTTCCGCAGGATCTCTTGGATAAGGCCGATTGCGTCGTTGTGTTTCCGTCAGTTCTGAAAGCGGCCTTCATCGTCGGCGCGAGTTATGGTCGGGGCGTCATGACATGCCGCACGGGTCCAGACTTCACCGGACCGTGGGGTGCCCCCTCAATGATGGCCCTGGAAGGCGGAAGTTTCGGCCTCCAAATCGGCGGCGAAGCCACCGACTTCGTCCTCCTCGTTATGAATGACAGCGGAGCAAACGGGATACTCTCAAGCAAAGTGAAACTCGGCGGTGATGCATCCGTGGCAGCCGGCCCCGTTGGACGAACCGCGTCAGCGGAGAGCGATGCCACCCTGCGAGCTGAAATATTGAGTTATTCGAGGGCCCGTGGTGCATTTGCGGGTGTTTCGTTGGAAGGTTCGACCGTCCGCCCCGATAACGACGCCAATCGCAGAATCTATGGCGAAAAAGTATCGGCGAGGGACATCGTTCTCCATCACGAGACGCCGCGGCCTCCGGCGGCATCGCAGTTGATCGCTACGCTGGACGCCAGGACGCCGCAACATAGGCACTAAGATCACTCAGTTGCCGGAATAACAAGCGGGGCTGCCCGGAATGCGAATTTCGTGCCAGCCCCGTTCTGATTTTCCCGCCTTATTCCGTCGCACCGCATCCGAATTCAACCAAGCTCATCTTCACCGCCATTCCATCCGGCTCATGTTGCCGTGCGATTTGATAAGATAGCTTTGCTATGCTGGGCCCGGGCGGCGGAATGGTATACGCGGGGGACTTAAAATCCATTCGAAGCACTTTGCACCAAAACGCAGCACACCGCAGTACAGCGAAAATCGCTTGATTTAACGGCCTCTTCTCGTAACCGTTCTCCGCAGTTCCACGCATCAGAGCGAAGCAGAACGAAAACCCAAGTGCCACCACAACTGCCACCGCGTTTCTGCGCAAAAACAGGGAACGGATTGTTTTCAGAATCAGCGCTTGGTGAAGCTCTCATCGGAGCGCGCCCGAATCGTGGCTCTAGCGCCCCCTAACGCGACTGCGGGCCATCTTAAATCGCGACAGAGATGCTCAAGACCCTGTGTGGCAACACTGCTAAATTTTGCGGTTGATCAAATCGAAAAACAGCCCGTCGTTGGAGCACTGTCGCCCTTGGCCTTCAACAGAAAAGCGTCGGTGAACGACTCGAAAACGCGACGAAACAACAAATCCAGCCCGAGCTTAGTTTCCTGCTAGATCAGACGTGAAAAGCTGAACGTGAACAGTGGAGAACGGCCTACAGATGATGCGGAACGTACGTTCCGGATCGTCTAACCCTAGCGAGCGATTTTAGTTTTGGTTTTCGATTCAAGATAGGTTCGCGCTAAGCGTCGCGTCGACCCATTGAGACCACCGCATTTACCAGGACTTGGGTGGCAAATTTACCTTTTTCGGAAACATTTCACAGTGCGGCGAACAGGGGGTGTACTATGATCTCGTTTTCGAAGCTAAGCACAGAAATTTCCGTGCGTGGCAAGTTACACGGAATTGAAACGAAAATGTAGGTTCGACTGTGCTCCATCCGTCCGCTCGGGCCCTATCGTTCGGAGGTTCCCAATGATCTTTCGTCTAACAGGGAAGACAAGCGTTCTTGCCATGGCAATCTGCTTTGCACTTGCGCCCGCAATCTCTCGCACCCAAGAATCGCACGCTCCTCATTGGAGCTATGAAGGCAAGGGGGATCCAAAACACTGGGGTTCGCTTGATCCGGCATTCGCCATTTGTAAGATGGGCCACAACCAGTCTCCGATCGACATCAGCCACCCCACCCTCGCCGACTTACCTGAGCTCAAATTCGATTACAAAGCCGTTCCCCTCAGCATCATCAACAACGGCCACACCATCATGGTCAATTACGCACCGGGCAGTACACTCACCGTCGGCAACAAAACCTATACCCTCAAACAATTTCATTTCCACCACCCCAGTGAGGAACAAATCAACGGGAAGGGCTTCGACATGGTTGGACACCTCGTCCACGCTGACACGGATGGCCACCTAGCCGTCGTGGCCATCCTGTTCAGCGCCGGGGTTTCCAATCCTCTTTTAGAAACTCTCTGGAAGAATATTCCGCCAGAAAAAGACAAAACCGTTGAGGTTTCTACCGTCTTCGTGAACGTAGAAGAGCTTATGCCGCCCCAGCTTCGTTATTACACCTACAGCGGCTCGCTCACCACGCCGCCCTGCACAGAGGGAGTGACCTGGTACATTTTGAAATCCACGTCGAGCCTCTCCAACGAACAATTGGCTACCTTCACGAAGCTGTATCCCCACGACAATCGCCCTCCGCAGAAGCTGAACAATCGTCAAGTGCTCGAATCCAAGTAGATGTCGCGGGACAAGCTATTACCAAATCCTTGGTGTAGGACAATAGCGAGCGCAGGTGTCGGATAGATGTTATGAAATCCTGTGGCTGTTGGAAAACTCGGTTTTTCCGAAAAAAAAGTCAAAATCGAGTGATAGAAAATGTCTAGGAAACCCGGGGAAATCGTTTATAGAGCCTCCTGATGCAAGCAGTTTTTGCGAAATGGAAGTGAGCGAGTTTTTCAACAGCCCTCGCGAGATTCCGTCCGATTAGTTTAGACTAATAACTTTTCGGTCACTTTATATGTTACTGTATACTAGTAACCCTACAGAGTGATCGTACCCGATATCTGTAACGAGTATCCCTGGAATGTTGACCTATTCTCGAATTCCCGAAAATACTTGACGCCCAGACTCACCTTTCGTGCTGGCAAGATTACATTTGCCGAAAAACCGAGAGCATTGACTTTGTAATGTGCCGCTGCCTGTGCAGCAGTAATAGTCGGACCACTCTTATCCGTGGTCTGCCATTGTCCGTAGCCCACTAACCCGAGTTGAAGGCGCAATTCTCCCTGGAGAGAGAAAACCTGCGTTAGCGAATAGTCGAGATCAAAATTCTGACCAGGATGAATGTTGGTTCCCTGCTGGGTGCTGTGGAATTCGTACATCTGAAACGCAGACACGGCCGTCGCTTTGTTCTTTGTTAGATAGAACGTTTCGCCCGCTGATGCTGCTTGAGTCCAGTATCCGGAACCCACGTTGTTATTTGCGTTTGCAATGAATCGACCCGTGGGCGCCAAGAAACCGTACGCCGCACGAATATCTGCGCGTTTCGTCCGCCAGCCGAGAATGAACGGCTGATAATATGAGTCCGCAAATCCTCCGCCTCCACTCAACGCACCCTCAACATCAGAAGTGAGCGAATTGTTGGCGATAGGCAGGGTCGCGGAGGCCGAGAATACCGCGCCGCCCAACTTCGTTATCTTCTTTTTGCTCACAAAAACAAAACTATTCATGTCCATGATGATGGAGTTTTGGCCAGTGGCAAGGATTTCGCCGTTGGGCCCCTTCAGCTCGTCGCGCGCATAGAGAATAAAGACGTTTGCATATGTGATCCCCGATTCGGGAGTGACTCCTGAGTTGGTGGCGCTCATTCCTACGGGGTACACGCCTCTAACCTGCCCGTGGCCAGGCACAGCAAAAGTGCAGAGAACAGTGACCACCCCTATAGACAAAACTAAGCTTCTCTTTACTAATCCCGTCTTTCGCGTGATAACCATCTCCGCAGGGTCGATGATGCTAGACTCCAACTCCTTTGCTACGATTGGCCACCATACGCGAAAGCGGCATCAAGACGAGCAGGCCGACAATCGCAACCACGACAACCATGACCACTACTCTGGGGTCGCTGAAATTCTGTCCGCCGACCAAGAGCGCCGCAGCAATGTTGCGCTGAGCCGTTCCCAGCGCTAGCACTCCCCGCGTATCGAGACCAGGGCCTCCCAGAAACCAACCCAAAGCAAATCCGACGGCAATGAAGAGAACACTCGCCAAGATGCCGCGCGTACCAAACAGGTCAATGATGTTTCGAAAGTTCGTTACCACGAGCAGCACAATCAGTAGACCGAGGCTCAAAGTCGATAAGCCATTCAGCAATCGTCCTGTCCTTGCCGCAACAACCTCATAACGAGCTTTTACGGCGAGGCCGATAGCCAGGGGGAGCAACATAAGAAGAACAAGAGAGCGGGCGATCTTCCCGGAGTCAACCGAGACGCCTTCGAGCAGCAGAGGCAGAACGAGGGGCATGTAGCCGACCGTCAGCACCATCAGTGACACCATCAAGCCCACTGCAAAAGCGAGATTGCCCTTGGCAATTGCCGCCAACTTAGGGAGAAATGGTGCACCTGCGGCAGCCCCTAACAGCAGCAAAGCGACACCCAGAGGCTGGTCGAGCCGCAGTAGTCTCGCGATACCAAAAGCGGCGAGGGGCATCAGAACAAAATTGACAAACAATGCCAGGAACACGAGCTTCAGATTGCGGAGCGGGGCAAGTATCTGACCAACGGTTAGGCCCAGGCCGACCGCCAGCATGCTTGAGACCACAAAGAGAAGCATCGCCACTGGGATCGTTTTGTTCAGTATGTCCATTTCAGCCTCTGACCGCAGACTCGGTGCGGAACATGTTCCTGATTGGATTCAGCAGCTCCTACACGCGGGCAAGGTTCTTCCAGAACATCTCGAGGCTGTCCGTCCCGCCGAACAAAGTGGTGAAGATCGTCGAATCGGCTAATAAAATATGTCCGGCTCGCTCGTCCTTCGGGGGCATCCAGATGCAAGAGTTGAATTCAGTGTTCCCCGCCGCAGTAAATGGATGGGGTCGGTCAAGATCAATCGGCTGACGCGTAAGCACATGGACGGATTTCAAGTCATCGGTGGTTAACGCATAGTGGGGTAGATGGGGGTGAAAGTTGAATGTGGTGACCCCATTCAGTAAGCCGAGTTTGTCCAGATCCCGGTTGATCGTAAGTGGTGAGATCTGCTTACTGCCCTTGACAAGTGCCGGGCGGAGCCCGAATTGGTTCATGACCGGAACACCGAGAGCCTTCATCAAGGAACGCGTGTACTGTCCGAAGCGCTGCTGCCGAGGGACGAGTGCATCACCATGGTGCGCATATTCCATCTGCCGCTGATTCGTGTCGCGCGTGAATCCCACATCGTGATGCGGGCCTATCATCAGACAGGTTCCTTCGCGTTTCATCCACTCCCGAATGGCGGCGATCTCCTCTTGTGCCGCCTCCTGCTCTGAGACTAAGTGATCAAGACCGAACACCATAAGCGTGTCTGTGTCCTGCAGAATTCGCTCGTCTATCGGAAGCTTGTATCCCGCCTGGTCAATTCGCTGGAATACGGCGACCGGTTGGGTAGTGACTTCGTAGACGACTTTCTGAAAAGACAGTGTCGAGCGGTGGAACAACTCCAATGTGCCGGCTATTCCTTGCAGGAAGTGCTTCGTGTCCCACTCCGTCGTCTCATACTCTGGCCAAGCCACCCTGCGGACCTCAGTCATCGTCGAAAAGCGGTTGTCCATCTCCGTGAGGTCCCGGTTGGCTTCCCACGGATAGCTCCACGTCCAGTAGATAGACACCCTTCGTTTTGCCGGAGCATACTTGCGAGGTACGTGGTTCTGGTTGTACGTGCGGGGTGGCTCAAGCGTTGTGCCCATGGTTTTTCCCTCGTTGCCATCTTTAAAAAGACGCTTATTGGCTTAGCGGCCGTCTCCCAGCGAGGCTAGGTATTTGAGCGCTCTAATACCCGGCAGGAAGAAGTAAGCGCCGCCTCGTATGGTCGTGAAAGCTGGTAGGCCCTCGATCTTCTTGCGGATGGGTCGCTTCGGAATCGTCATGTCAAAGGTGCCATCCTGGGTGCCGATGATCGGATCGCGCTGGTTCCCTAGTCCATGAAAGTTTGGGTCATTCGCCCACACGTTCATCGCAAACTCAAACTGTCGGATAAGGCTGGCACAACCGATGAAGGCCGCTATACCTCGCTCTTTGCCATCCTCGGGCGCGCCTTCCGGCAGGGGCGGCCCGTAGGTGCCTCCCCGTCGGATCATTTTGCGTCGCTGCATGTTGACCGCGGTGTCGCGGGGATTCATGCGGCGAATGTGTGAACCGAGGGGACAGGCATAACCGTGAGGGTCCATGCTCGCGTAGCTGAAATCATTGGTGCGCAGGGAATCTGCGCCAAGTTGGGGATCATCTTTGTCGGGTGCGAGGACAAGTGGAGCACCGCTCCGCCATCGTCCCATCAGCTTCGCTGCGACTAATTCCTGCTCGTCGGCCGTCTCGCCATGTTGTCGGAGAAACGCGCGAAATGCGCCCACGTGCTCTTCCATCCTGAGATAGGCCAGGTAGCTCCCGTTGCGGGAGAGAACCTCCGGGTGCGGCAAGCCGGTGGGCGGGCCTCCCTCGTCTGGATAGCCAAGAAAAAATTCACCTGCTTTGATGGGTAGGCCCGAGCCAGGCGTTGGCTCCACTCCCGTTCCCGCAATTACTGGCTGCGAGAGCCGATCACGATAACCGAAGTGTTCGCGGACAGAGTCGAATGGGGGTATGGCCTCGAGGTCCAGCGACGAAAGAACCTCCACACCCTCGCATTGCGACAAGTACCGATCATGCTCCTGCCGGCACCGCTCACGTTCTGCGACGTCGCGCGCGAACAGTATGGCGATGGCATGAAGGTTCGGGCTCGCCAAGCCTCCGACCCAATGGGAGGGGTCGTTGGCTCCCGTTGTGCCCAAGATTGTCGCGCGGGAAGCCATCCCCTGACGGAACTCTTCTGGAAAGGTGGCCAACGACGCTTTTGCCACATCGAGCGCGCGCAAGCCGTTCCAGGTGAAAGCCACGGTCACCCACCTGGAACCCAAAGCGCTGGAGCCGATCGCGCTTGCCGTCCCTACTTTGTCGATGAGGCCGGTCAACCACGCACGTCCTCCCTCAGGATGCCGAAATGTTAGGAATTCGTACCGCGCTGCGAGGGCGGGCGGACGGGCGATGAGGAAATGCTGGATGTCGTCAAGCTCAAGCACCGCGGAGTCTCCTTAAGCCGCTTTGCGCACAATCGTCAACCGTATTGCGAAACTGCGAGATGAAGGGAGGGCTCGCCCGCCTCCTCGTATACATGATTTTCTACTGCATCAAATCGAGCATCCCGGAAAAGGCTGTCTTAATCTTGAGGGCCTTCTTGATATCATCGGCGCTTAGAAGGGGTACTCCCCGTATTCCAAAAAGCTCGGACATTGGTGGTCACGAACAAACTTGATGAAGGCTGGCGCGTTTGTCTGCCAGTCTTGGGAAACCCTTCCAGGTTTTCGAATACCGTGCGGATGCCCAGCTGTGTGAACAGAGTCACTGCGTCCTCGGTGTACTTGTCGAAGTCGGTGTCGAAAATTCCCTGGTACATAAAGTACGTTTCGCCTTTAATCGGAAATAGTACCCATCGCAGGTAGTGAAGCTTGAGAACAGCCAGGCAGTCTGGCTGCTCGGCCACCGCTTTTTCGATGTTTCTGGCATACTCGTAAAATACAGGCTCTCTTCCCGGGATAATCTTCGCGATGACGGTGAAACCGTAGCAGGCGGGGGTCCTGGGGAAGATCGGCCCGTACCGCCCGTCTTCTTTCTTAAAGAATCCCTCCTTTGGAATTGCCATCGCGGCAGGTTTGGTCCAGTCGTTGTGCCTGAGTGGTGTGCCTTGCTTCGAATCGCTGGTTGTCTTCGGTTGCGTCGCCATTTTCATTCTCCGGTGAGTGGTTTTTGAAAATGATGCGTTATGACCTCGCCTTCACCGCAAGCCGAAGCTGGAGCGGCTTACAGGACACAAGATCCAGGATCAGTCCGTTACTTTTCGGAACAGTGGTGCTCTTCTGTGCGAGGCAAGACTATTTAGGTCGGTTCGGGGCGCGCCAACAACTAGGGAAATCCCTAGCCAAACTGGCAATCGCGATTACCACCGATAGCTAGGTGATTCCGTGATTCGTGGTTGCGAGAGGATTCGACAACCGAAAAGTCCATATTGTCCGACTGCGCAGAGGGGCGACTTTATCGGGAAACTCCTACAGAAGGTTTTGCTTCGTCAATTCTTTCACGATCAGCTTGACGAGCCCATTGATTACCTTTTGCGCTGATTTCGGATTGAATGAATCGCTAGTGCCGGTCCAGATGAGTTCTCCATCCGGCGGGGTTGCTGCATAAAAATTGGTTTCTACACGAACCGTCGTATCTTCACGCAGATAGTCGGGAGTATAAACCTGCCGGTATACCGTGCCGTAATAACCATAGAACGAGCCGTAGTACGCGTAAGGGACGGTATAACTATGGCCGGGAATGTAGGTAGTCTTTTTGTCGACTTTCACAAGTCGCGAAACAATGATGGCATCAATCTTGAAGTCGCGAATCTGGCCTCTCAAATAGTCAGGTTCCAGTTCGGCAGAGTGAGGCCGGAACAGGATCGTGTTTCCGGGAATCACCTCAAGGCCGTCATTTGCAAGTGCAGACGAAAGATCATCTTCGAAGTCTGCGCGAACTTCCGGATTCTCGCTCATGCCGATTACGAGAATCCGGTGGGGCTTCTGACCAGAATAGTCGGGGTTTTTCCAGCTCACTAGGAGCTTCGCACCCTTGGCATTCGCAACAGGCAAGACGGAGAGGGAGCACAGCATCAGCATCCAGATCGCGACGGCTGCGAAGAGCGTTTGCGAGCGCGTGATTTTCATTGGTGTCTCCTCTGCCTCTGAGCTGTGTGCGACGGGTCGACTGTGCGCGAGCACTTGCTTGATCACGGCTGTGATCAAGGCTAGCGAGTCGTCATTTAGACTTCGTGCCTCGTATCACCATCCAAAACGAGTTGATTACTTCTTCGGGGGAAATCCCTTCATCGTTTTTTGTATGAACTTATCTACATTCTCCTGCAGTTTGTTCTTGAATTTCATGGGATCTTGAATCCTCTTGGACGCGGTCGCTTCCCAGAGATTGCTCTTTGTCGCGGCGTCCGTCACGGTGACCTTCACCTTCGCCAAGCTGGAAACCCAAACGTCGGAGGAGATTCCGCTAAGGTTACCCCAGTAGTAGCCCACCATGTCCGAAGCATACAAGTTTCGCTGTGCGCCCACATCGACGTTGGGTTGTCCTCCGGCTTCATAAGTAACCCGGAAGTCTGGATTCTTGTCATCTTCCACAAAACCTCTGGCTTGCAGATTCCGGTTAATGGAATCGACGATTGCCATGTTGATGCGTTCCTGAACGTCCTTCGGCTGCGCAGTCAGCAGGTAGTTTGATCCCCATGTATATTTTTTGTATTTTGTGAAGTTCACAGACTTGTCGAATGTAGACTTCACATCTTGCGCACTGGCGTTACCGGGTAGATGCAACGCTCCGACACAAAGCAGAAAGGCAACCGTCAGCGGTCTCCCGAGCATGATCAGCCTCCTGTTACGCCAGAAGTTCTATCATTTTTGAGATCCGCGATGGTATACCCGGCGTCATTTTCCGCGGACATTGGAACGCTGCCTGACCGGACGGAGTCAGCCGGTTTTGACGACGGCAGCCCAGGGTTGGGACCACGGGCGAAAGGCGCCTCTGGCTTAAGCACAGAGTGATCGTCCACGCCACTGTTGATTGTCAAGTTGCCATCACGACTCTCGGATGTTCACACGCAGAAAATTTCTTAATAGCCTGTCTGCGCCATGCCCGTCTCGGACGCTCTTGCTCCACCTACTTGCTGCTGCGCTTTGCGATCTTGGTGTTGAGCAGAGAAATTAGCTCCTTGCCCGCAGGCGTAGGCTTGACGGCATTTCCAACCACGATTTCCTTCGCAGTGGGCTTATTGTCGTAGAGGCGCTGGTTGGCATCGTCGCCAGGTTCTAGTGTCGCTGCGCCGAGCGACGTGCCAGTGAAGTTCTTGCCCTGGCGGCAAACCATCGGCCCGCGACCGCCGGTTCCGCCGATGCCAAAGCCGAACTTCTTCACATCAGGAAGAACGATGACGCAATTGGCCCGTGCCAGGACGTCTGCTGGAACGCTCTCTTGCTGCCAAGCATTCAGTGTGGATGCGAGGAAGCAATGCACAGCCTTCTTGGTCATGTGCGAGTAGGATCCTTTTGATTCATTGTTTACCACGGCCTTGATCCTCCGTTGTCAGCGAGCGATTTCGTTAACCATTCCGGCAGCGGTACACACTGTGGCGTGGCACCTAGTCCCAGCAGGTCTCGTCATTGGAGGCCAAGACTCGGGAGGAACGGCGGGGGATTTCGTTCCCCCGAGTCCTGTTGGGTATTCCAAGTCGACAGGGGTTGTGCCGACGGCCCCTATGGTTATCCTTAAACTTCTAGACCTAGCACCGTTCCCAAACAACTAGGGGAATCCCTAGTAGAGTAGAGTCTTCCAGGCCGACCTTCTCGCTGATGGTTCGCCTTGCCTTGTCGGTGAGTTGTATGATGGCGGCTTGAAGTTTGGTCACGGTTCTCCGTCGGCCATTTAGGGTGATGATCACCTCCTCTTCCAGTGTTCGCTCGAGGATAGTCGCCACGTTCAACGCGCCCTTTGGGCGACCTCGCGGATTTCCCGATTTACCCTTTGCGAATTGGGTACGCCTTGGCGGTTTGCCAAAACCTACTTCGTACGTTTCGTCGTCATTCATACGTCGGCCTCCGTGAAATCCGCGAGACAGCGTGGGCGTTTGTTCAAAAAAAAGGCGAGCGTACCTCCGCTCGCCTTTCGCTTTGGGTGCCGCCGATTCATGGCACCCCACTTAGCCCCTTACCTAACGACAGCCCCTATTTCGCTTTGAAGTTCCTCTTACGCTAAGAGTCCGAAGTTTTCGTTCCCTTTCAATTTACATTTTATCTCGAATTTTCGACACGTCAAGACTCAAATGAGTACGGGGGGCCCTACCGATTCTTTCGACTAAATCTATTCCTTGCCCGTTAACAGCCATTCCACCGACTTTTTAAATTCTCGACCGAGCGCGAGTAAGACTTCCCCCCCAATTTCGCCTTGACCGTGCTCGACAGTTGACAAATAACCCTGGCTCACTCCGATCCGATGCGCCAAATCTGCCTGTGTCATATCAAACCCTCTGAGTTCCCTGATTCTCCGCCCAACCGCCTTCCAATCCACGGAGCCAGTCCTAGATCGTGCGTTTATCCTTGACATCGAGTATACCTTTACATATAAAATATAAGTATGGGAATTACACAAAACCCCTTCTCGCACAGTCTCAGAAGGCGAGTGTTTCCTTTTACATCGACGAGGCTGCCCAAGGCAATGAAAGAAATGAGACGTGAACTCTCCGCACGATTAGAGGGCGGTGATCTTAGATGCGCAGCAAAGGAGGACTCATGAAGAGGAATGCGGTTAGCTTTCGCTCCAACGCAAGGATCGCGCGTCAATTGTGGGGCGAGCCTTCTCGTATGGCCCTTCGCTCTCTTCGGGAACTTACGGCTAGGTATTCTCTTTCAGTAGCTGCGGGCGATCTGCAGTTCTTGGAGGGTCGATGGTATGTGACCCACTCTGGTCTCTTGCAGCTTGCTTCGCGGAAAGGTTGTCGTGGGATCAAGACGATTCTTCAAGAACGTCTTTCGGATGTTGGTACCGGTCGTTGGGTCTTCAAGGCAATAGTATACAAATCGCTCGGCTCACGGGGCTTCGTAGGTCACGGAGATGCCGATCCCTCTAACACATCCGCTCTGGTTCGAGGTGCCGAGATGCGTGTGGCGGAGACCCGTGCGGTCAATCGCGCGCTGCGCAAGGCCTATGGGATCGGTATCTGCTCAGTCGAGGAACTTGGGTATCTCTCTTCCCCGCATCAGCGGGTTCAGAGTGAAGGGATCGATTCCAATCATTCGAATGGAAACGGTTCCCGCACCTGCCAGCCAAGACTCCGCGACCAACTCTGCCTACTGATCCGCAAATATGAACTCGATCCCACCCTCGTGAAATGCTATGCGGCTGATTTCTGCGGAACCGAGGCGCTCCGCGATGCCAGTCGTGACTTGGTCGAAGCCTTCATCTCCAGACTGGCTGTAGAGGCAGCGAAGGATCGCGCCGCCCTGATTTGCAAGTTGAACAGTTACAACCAGCTTGAGGAGGTGAAATCATGAAACGACACATCCCGGGTTTGCATGCTGAAGCACCAGGCGCGGATGGAATTCTGGAAGGCGTGTTCCTAGTTCGGGTCGACCGCGCTTATTATCGCTGGCACCCGCAAAAACCTTTCTTCATTCTCAGCTTTGCGATCCTCGAACCCAGCGATCTCGCTTCGCACAAAGTTTCGGGACGAATCTACTGCACCCAGAAGTCACTCTGGAAACTGAACTGGTTTCTTCGGGACTTCGGCTATGACACGGACCTTCTAGGCCGCGACGAGGTGGATGACAAGGCTTTGCTCGGCCTCGCGGGCGTGCTGCGTACCACGAGAAAAACTTTTGGGGGCCGCACTTTTGTCAACCTCGAGGGATTCGCGCCGTCCAACGAATGGGAATTCATCTCGAAGGATGCTCGCGAAGGCATTGTGGTAGGAGGGTCGAATGACCTACAGCTTTACGCAGATTAGCCAGTACCTACACTGCCCGCGGAAGTATCGCTATCGATACCTTGATGGCTGGCGCGAAAAGGAAGGTCGGGCCTCGATGATTTTTGGTCGCTGCTTCGAGAACGCTCTGGCAGTCTATTTTCGCGAAGAGGATTCGACCGCGGCGTTCTTTAACGAGTGGCGAGAACATCAGGATGCTTTGCTCCGATATGCGAAGAACGATTCTTGGGACCGGCTCTATCACCAGGGTGTTCGCCTGCTCGAACGATTCGCCCAGGATGATCGTGTACGGATCCGATGCCCGAAGAAAGATCTCCAGGTCAAGTGCACGCGCTCACTTCCATGTGGAAGCGAATTTCTATCTTACGTGGATGCGATTGGCGAGCTGGACGGGACGAAGTGCATCCTTGATTGGAAAACCACGGGATCGCGCTATCCCGAACATCCCGATGGTCTCCTGTCGCTCGATCCGCAACTGATCTGCTACTCCTGGATGACCGGAATCGCGGATGTCGCTCTGGTTGTGTTCGTTCGCAAAAGCGCGCCCGAAATTCAATATCTGAAGACATCCATCGGTGAAGAACAGCGTCGGGAATTTGGCCAGCTGGTGGAAACGGCCGTCGTGCAGATTGAAGCCGGCCATTTTCTGCCGCACAGCGGGATCCGTTTTCCACAAAACGGATGCGTCGGCTGTTCCCATCTGGGCCTTTGCCTAGGGGATCAGCAGCTGAGGGATTCCAAACTCATTCGCCGAGCAGGAGCAACTGATCTTGATTGGCTTGACCAATTTGACGACTAACGGGCGTGTCGTCGTGGAACCCAAACTGAATCGGCGCCGCGCTCTGTTCGTTCTCGACAAGGTCGATGAGATCTTGTCCTGGGAGCGTAATGCCGAGCAAGAGAAGGACACGCGGTTTGTCGAACTGGGTCGGTACCTGTGCGAAGTGCGATCGGGCCAATACTGGAGGCTCGAAGGCCTCGGCTCCTTCGATGATTTTTTGACGAAACGCTTTCCCGAGTCCAGGCGGAAAGCTTACTACCTGATGGCCATCCACGAGCAACTGCCTCGCCGCATTCACCATGACTTGCAACAAGTGGGGTGGGCAAAAGCAGCCGAACTTGCGAAAGTGGCGCGACGAGACGGCGGCAGGTTTGACTGTGCAACCTGGTTGCACAAAGCGATCGAGCTTCCAAAGGAAGGATTCAAACGGGAAGTCGAGAAGCATTTGACTGGCCAGGAAACGGAGCCGTGGGAAATCATTTATTTCAAACTCTATAAGAGCCAACTGCCGGTGATTGAGCGAGCGCTCGAGACGGCTGCTCTGATGCTCGGCGCGAACAAATCCCGGGGCTATTGCTTAGAGATGATTTGTGCCGATTTTCTCGCCGGAGCTCATTTCGAGGGTGCTCATTCCGACTCACTGCTCTTCGCGCTTGGTCGACTTTATTCATTGCTTCCGGATTCCCAGAAAACGGAATTCGTGAAGCAAGTGGAGAGAGTCTAATGGCTGATCTTCGACCACGGCGACCGAGGCTTCGGCTGGACCCGGATTCTTATCGCAAACTCCGCGCCGAAGTGTTGCAGCGCGACGGCTGGCGATGCCAGAGCTGTGGCCGCCCCGATGGTCTTCAGGTCCACCACATTCGTTCGCGGGGCCGACTGGGTGATGACGCAGGCGAGAATCTAATCACGCTCTGCGCTGATTGCCACAGTGATATCCATCGCAGCGACGCGGTGAACAACGGGTCCGGAACAGCGTACTCATAATCTGTTGGTCCTAGGTTCGAATCCTAGCGGGCCCACCAACCAACCCATTGATGCGCCAGTAGTTCGGAAGATCGGTGCGATCGGCTGCCATGCGTCGACCGAGCAACTCAAGTTGTTCTCCCAGTTGTTCGAGACACAGATTCCTACTCCAGGCATCGGCAGAGCGCAGAATCCGTCGGAGCCATTCTGACGAGACAACCCTTACACGGCTCGTCCCAATATCCAGACACATCGAATAATCCGGTGTGATCAAGGGGATTTGGCGCAACGTGCCGAAATCCGTGAGATCTATTCGTAGCCAACTATTTTGATTGACTGAACTAAGGCAGGACGCTACTTCTAAGTCCGGGAGCTCGCAGCCCCGTTCGGATGCGAGGCTGGTACCGTACAGTATCTGCCTTCCGAAACGGAAAAATGTACCCACCGAATAGTACGACTCCGGAGCCAATGGCAGGGCTGGATATCGGGATAGGTGCAACTACTATGGCGCCCCGTGACTCCTTCTTGTTCTTGTTTGTGTTTTCCTGATTCTCGGCGGTTTCCTTCCCCTGTTGCGACTGATCAATACTTAAGGAAGGTTCCGACGTTGTGGTCAGCTGGGCTTGCTTACCTGTGGCTGTCGTCAGGGGCCGCTCATCCTGCGCCATTGCATTCGTATCGCAAATACCCAGCGACCCACAGAGTACTAGGCACGCAAAAGGTAAACAGCGCAGAGGAAGCACTCCATAGTGGCAATGTACTCGAGGCCGGGCTCCCGCCCAACGTTGGTGTTCCGGACGCGGATTCTCAGAAGACATGTCAGTTACACCGGCTCAAACAGGGCGAGCTGCAGCGAGCCCGGTTCTTACGAAGTCTTCCTCCCCGAGTGGATCATTCGGTGTGAAGGACCCAGAACTTCACATCGCTGCGAGTCGCTGCCTATGACATCTTCTGCCGAGCTTAGCTTCCACCTTGGCTCCGCGCATTCCTAGGGATTTCCCTAGTCGACTAAACATCCAACCAGACCTAGCATCATTTCAAAAAGAGCATTAAGGGCGTAGAGGAGAACGCTGATCCCTCTCCACCGCGTTGAACGAATGTGACATGAAGTTGTAACGCTGGCCCTCATTGGGCTCGCATTGTTGAGCCCGATTGTCGCCGCCCAGTCCGTAAAGGTCGAAGGTTGTCAAAGTACGCAGCGGGTTCCCGGTTTCGTTTCGCGATCAAGAGTAGAGGTAGTCATGATTCCGATAAAGAAGATTTTGAGGGTTATTTTCCGATACGTGCTGGTTATTGGCTGCATTGTTGGCCTCCTCCCAGGTGACATCTCGGCCTATACGCTCTCCCCTCACTTTGCGCAGGCCTCCTCGCCAAAGGATCAGGCGGCGAAGATTCCACCCGACCAATTGGACTCTCTCGTGGCACCCATTGCGCTCTATCCAGACCCGTTGCTTGCGCAGGTTCTCGCGGTCTCCACCTATCCCCTTGAAATCATCAAGCTCCAGCAATGGCTGACAAAAAATCCAGGGTTGAAAGACCAGGCGCTCGCCGATGCAGTCGCAAAGCAGCCCTGGGATCCCAGCATCCAGGCGCTGGCCGGGCTGCCCGAAGTGGTCAAGCGATTGGCCGACGACCTCCAGTGGACTACGGACTTGGGCAACGCGTTCCTAGCCCAGCAAAGCGAGGTCATGGATGCCGTGCAACGCATGCGTAAAAAGGCTCAGGAAAAGGGAAACCTGAAATCCACGGAGCAGATCAAGGTGTACACGAAAGTAGTGGAGAGTAACCAGGCGATCATGATCGAGCAGGCCAATCCGCGGGTGGTATATGTGAAGCAGGAAACGAAAGTAGCGGAGAGTAAGCAGGTGATCGTGATCGAGGAGGCCAATCCGCAGGTGGTATACGTGCCTTCCTATGATCCGGTAGTGGTGTACGGCCCACCGGTCTATCCCTATCCGCCCATTTACTATCCGCCGGCGGGATACTACGCGGCGGGCTTGGCCATTTCCTTCGGTGTGGGCGTCATGATGGGGGCCTTCTGGAGCGGTGGTTGGTGCTGCGGCGCCGGCTGGGGCGGCAACAACATCACCATCAACAACAACAATAATTTCAATCGCAACTCGAACATTAACCGTGGCAACCGTCCGTCGCAGCTGCCTGCAGGGGGCAATCGCGGGAACGTCGGCGGCGTTGGTGGGGCTGGTGGCGTTGGCGGGGTTGGCGGTGCTGGCGGCGTTGGTGGCGTTGGTGGGGTTGGTGGCGTTGGCGGGGGGAATCGCGGGTCCACCCTGCCGGCTGGGGGCGGCAACAAGTGGCAGCACAATCCCCAACATCGCGGAGGTGCCCCGTATCGGGACCGAGCTACCGCAGACAGGTTCGGCGGCACGACACGCGGCGACTCTTTGGCGAATCGCCAGGCCGGTGCTCGCCAACAGCTTGGCAGGCAAGGCGGCAATCTGTCCAGCAACCGGGCGGGAGGCGGTGGCGACATAGGAAACCGTGCAGGAGGTGGCGCTGGCAACCGAGCCGGGGCGGGTGGAGCGAACAGCATAGGGGGTCGCGACCTCTCCCGCGGTGGGGGCGGCAACCGCGATGCCTTCGGGGGCGGTTCCAGAGGTTCGAAGGGATACAACGGATCGAGCGCACGCGACAGCAGCAATCGCGGCGCTTCCAGCGTGGGATCTCGGGGAGGAGGCGGATTCGGCGGTAGTCGTGGCGGTGGTGGCGGCCGGGGCGGTGGTGGGCGCCGATAAGTAACGCCAATTGCGGAAAAGAATTACGGGGACAGACAATGAAACTAATATTGACGAATCGAATTTTCTCGAAGCTTCTCAGGGTCGCGGCCGTTTTGGCGTGGGCGTTCCTTGCGGCGACAGTTCTGGGCGCGGCCCCGCAATCTGCCGCGACAAAAGCAACAGCTCCGACCGTCCCGGGCGCTAAGCTCTTCAACACTCCTGAGCAGGCTGCCGACGCGCTCGTCGATGCGGCAGCAAAGTTTGATGTGGATACTCTCTACGAGATTTTCGGTCCCAATGGAGAGGACATTTACCTTACCGGGGAATACCCGCAAGACCGGCAGCGTGCTCTCGACTTTGCTGCCGAGGCTCATGAAAAGAAAAGTGTTTCCGTGGATCCAAAAACGGGGAACCGGGCATTCCTCATCGTGGGCGACGAGGATTGGCCCTTCCCCGTGCCGCTCGTGAAACTCAATGAGAAATGGCATTTCGAGGCCAAGGCCGGCAGCCAGGAACTATTCTACCGTCGCATCGGCAGCAATGAATTGGACGCCATTGACATCTGCCACGGCTACGTCGAAGCGCAGTACGAATACGCCTATCAACCACGCGAAGGGTACACTGTGAATCAGTTCGCCCAACGCATCACCAGCACCCCCGGCAAACAGGACGGCCTCGCCTGGCAAAACGCGGACGGCACTTGGGGCGGCCCAGTTGGCGAAAAGATTGCCCAAGCAATCGAACAGGGTTACTCGCCTACTGCACAGCCTTACCACGGTTATTTCTACAAAATTCTGAAAGGACAAGGACCCGCCGCACCGCTCGGCGAAATGAACTACGTCGTGGAAGGGGCGATGATCGGTGGTTTCGCCCTAGTAGCAGCGCCGGCGGAATATGGCGTCACTGGCCTGAAGACCTTTATAGTCAGTAACGACGGCATCGTTTACCAAAAGGATTTCGGGCCGGCTACCCTCAACGAATTTATCAAAATGGAGCTCTTCAATCCGGATCAATCGTGGACTCCGGTCCCGGAGCAGGAAGGGAAAGATTTGGTTGAAAACAGACTATTGCTCCGGAAGGAAACTACGTTCGGCAGGCGAGCTGGAATGTTCCGATCCGGATAGATGTCGAGAAATCCTCTTCGCACCAGCTATCTCAGACTGAGATAGGTAGTGATAATCCCTGTGGCTGTTGAAAAAGTGTTCGTGAATGCGCACTGAAGTGTCGGCAGCAACGTCTATTGAGCAAGCGTTCTGCCGATGCTCTTCTTCATCGCTATTCACGGAGGCTTGCGGATTATGATGGGACA
This sequence comes from uncultured Acidobacteriota bacterium, assembly GCA_963767205.1. Classification (GTDB taxonomy): domain Bacteria; phylum Acidobacteriota; class Terriglobia; order Acidiferrales; family UBA7541; genus Palsa-295. Next base: position 451,172 of record CAVYDF010000007.1, on the reverse strand, counting down.
ACACTCCCGTTCCGAGTCGCTGTTCTACTACTTTCGCATTGAAGATCAGGTTCCTGAAAACCACCTACTCCGTCTCATCGACCGACACATCAGCTTCGATTTCGTTCGTGAGAAGCTGAAGGACTCCTACAGCGATACGGGCAGACCCTCGATCGATCCGGAACTCCTGTTGCGCATTCTGCTGATCGGCTATCTCTACGGCGTCACCAGCGAGCGCAAGCTGGTCGAGGAGCTGCAGATGCATCTGGCCTGGCGCTGGTTTACCGGACTCAGCTTCGATCAGGAGATTCCCCATCATTCTACGTTTTCCAAGAACCGTCATGGCCGTTTCCTCGAGTCCAATCTGTTCCAGCAGCTGTTTGAACAGATCGTGGACCGTTGCAGGGAAGCGGGATTAGTGGAAGGGGAACACCTGTCGGTCGATGGCAGCTTTATCGCCGCGAATGCCAGCCGGTCGAGCCGCATCCCGCGTGAGCAGTTGACGGAAGTGGCCCACGTGAAGGGCACGGTGCGAGAGTACTTGGCGGACCTCGAGCAAGAAAACCCGATTGAAGAACCGGCCCATCAACAAGACCAGGTATCGACGACGGATCCGGATTCGACCTATTCGACCAAGGGCGCTCGTCCGGCGGAGCTGGGGTACTTCAACAACTATCTGATCGACAACCAGAGTTGCGTCATTGTGGGCGTTCAGGCTACGTCCGCTCGACTGAGCCAGGAAAGTGCCGCGGCTCGGGAGATGATCACGCGGTCGGCGGAGAGACGCGGGCGCTTCCCCCAGTCGGTTGCCGCCGACACGACCTATGGGAACGGTGAGCTTTTGGCCTGGTTTGAGGAACGGAACATCACTCCGTATATTCGCGTGAAAGAAAGTCCTGCTCCCAAAACCAACTTGTACGGGATCGAGAAGTTCACCTACGTTGCCGAGACGAACAGTTATCAGTGTCCCGCAGGAAAGCGACTAACCTACCTGGGAGTGAACCCGCGCAACCGAAACCATATCTATAGGGCAACGCGAAAACGGTGTCGGGAGTGTGTGCACAAATCGCAGTGCACCAGCGGACACTATCGGCAAATTGCGATCCATATCCACGAAGCGGCGCGACAAAGGGCACGAGAGCGAACGACTGCTCCGGCCTTCGCGGCCGCGCAACGCCAACGCCGGAAAGTAGAAGCACTGTTTGCGGAATTGAAGAACCAGATCGGACTGCGCAGGGTGCGCTTGCGGAGAATCAAGCATGTTCGCGAACAGTTCTTTCTCGCGGCTACAGCCCAGAACCTGAAACGACTGGCCCGCTTCCTTAGATCAAGATCTCCTGAATCAGCCACGGTGCCGGTCTGAGATAAAAAAAGAAAGCGCGATATCTCAGCAGGAAACAGCTACCTCAGTTCAACACTCCACCAGTAGGCGCCTTTTTCAACAGCCACCCCTGTTCTCAACACCTAACCGCGTTAATCAGGATGTAGCCTGTTAACGAACCGAGATGAGAAATTGCGCTAGAGCAATCCCAAGGTTGCGTGCAGGAACGGTGTATGCGATTACCCGTCCTTTGCTAGTTGTACGGCTCATCGTTTTGGCGGAATATAAGACATTCGACTGGGGTGTGTGGGTACTCTCGTAGAGCATAACCATATGCATAAATTTCGGCGCTCAGCCGCGGAATGTTTGGTTGCCTGCTTGGCGCTGGCATCGCTTACTATAATCTGCGACCGGCTGCGGTTTAATCTCACTACGACCGGTCTCCTTTATGTGATTGTCGTCGTGCTAGTATCCCGCTTCGGGAGTTTTGTTTCTTCAATCATTGCCTCCGTCATTGCGGCTCTGTGCTTAGGATACTTTGCTCCCCCACGTTTCGGTTTTCGAATTGACGATCCACTTGATGCTGTGGCGGTCTTTACCTTCTTGATCACTTCATTGACTATCTCTGGCCTGGTATCCAAAGTGCGCAGGCAAGCGGAGCAGAAACTGGGAGAAAGCGAGGAGCGGTTACATCTAGCGGTACAAGCCGGAAGGATGTACGCGTTCGAGTGGGACATGGCAAGCGATGTGATCGTGCGAACCGGACAGTGCGGAGATATTCTGAACTGGATGGACGACCCAACGCGTGATAGGGGGCGGCAATTTGTCGCCCGAATTCACCCCGATGACCGCGAGACGTATTTATCTCCAAAGACTCGGCTTACTCCTGGAAATCCTAACTATCGAATCGAATATCGGCTGTTACATCCCAACGGCAATGCAATTTGGCTGGAGGCAAACGGGCGCGTCTTTCTTCGACGGTAAAGGCAGGAGGCTGCGCATCATAGGCCTGGTAGCGGATATAACCGAGCGCAAGCAGGCGGAAGCCGCGCTCCGCGAGACCGAATTGCGGTTTAGGTTGGTGGCAGATACCGCACCCGTGCTGATCTGGATGTCCGGCCCCGATAAGTTGTGCAACTACTTTAATCAGCCCTGGCTCGAGTTCACCGGTCGGCCCCTTGAGATGGAGCTTGGAAACGGCTGGGCTGAGGGAGTCCACGCCGAAGACTTGGAAATGTGTCTGGATACCTACACGAAGGCATTCGATCGGCACGAGCCTTTCCGCATAGAGTATCGCCTCCGGCGGCACAACGGAGAGCATCGCTGGGTTTTCGATCAAGGGGTGCCCAGGTTCAACTGTGACAGTTCGTTTGCCGGATACATCGGTTCGTGCATTGACATTACGGACCTAAAGCGCGCGGAGGAGGCACTGTCCACGGTCAACCGTAGGTTGATCGAAGCACAGGAAGAAGAACGCACCCGGATCGCGAGGGAGCTTCACGACGACATCAGTCAGCGTATCGCGTTGCAGGCACTGAAACTTGAAAGCTTGAAAGAGGCTCTCCCCGCGTCGGCAACCGAACTGGAGCGTGGCATCGGCGAAGTTCAGGATCAAATTTCAGATCTTGCGAGGGATATTGAAGGACTGTCGCACCGCCTGCATTCCTCGAAGCTGGATTATCTCGGTCTTGAAGTGGCGGCCGCCGGATTCTGCAAAGAGGTGTCTGAACGGCAAGGAGTGGAGGTTGACTTTAACTGCGACAACGTCCCGAAAAGACTCTCACAAGAGATTTCGCTCTGCCTCTTCCGAGTCATGCAAGAAGCCCTCCAGAATGCGATCAAGCACAGCGGTTCACGACACTTCGACGTGTCGCTGCGCGGTGGATTGAATGAGATCCAGCTGACTGTGCTTGATTCAGGAATTGGCTTTGATCCGGAGAAGTCTATGAACGGACGCGGGCTCGGCCTAACGAGCATGAAGGAGCGTCTGAAGTTAGTTGATGGAGAACTTTCCGTAAAATCCCAACCGCTTGTGGGCTCGACGGTCGATGCCCGCGTGCCGCTCAATCCTAAAGTCAGGTCAGTGGGTGCACCTGATTAAAATGGCTAACGAATATCAGTGTTCGCCTCTAGTGGCGCATTTTTCTTTGTGAACCAGGAGCACTCTCAGTGCCCGATTAGTCGCGTAATCGGAAACGAGGCTTTGCTGATGGGCTGGGACGGTTCGACCTGGATAGATGTCGAGAAATCCTCTTATCACTAGCTATCTCAAAATGCGACATGATCGCGATTTCTAGGGGTTCCCTGTGAATGGCTGAAGGCTCTGTGCCCAGCGCCAAGAAAGAACGAGCATTTCGAGAGCACTCAAGTTGTTCTCAAGTTAAAGGAGACACAAGCACACAAACGTACGCCAACCTACACAAAGATGGCGATTTCGCGTGACGTCTTGCAATCTAAGAGGTTGTGCGGATTCCGCAGGGGTTAGCGACAGTTTGCCGACCGGCGAATCTCGTACTCATAATCCGTTGGTCTTAGGTTCGAATCCTAGCGGGCCCACCAACCAACTCGTTGAAGCCACGGCAGTTCAGACGTCGGTGCGATCCACTGGTGCGCCTTGATTGGGCGACTCAAGTTGTTCTCCCAGTTGTAGGAGACAACCTTCTTATACCCTCAAATGTTGGGGAATATCTGGCCCGAATCGTTCTCGAAGAGTGCGGCCATGATATTCCCTTAGCCATTCATATTTCGCGCGAACCTCAGGCTTGGCAGCGTACCTGGTTAACGAGGTACGAATGAAGTCTCGGTGCAGCGAGAGAAAATTCGGATACTCCTGCTCGGGAACATTTAATTCGAGTTCGCAGGCGCGCAGGTAGTCTAAGTAGATCGTTGATTCTTCCGTTCTGATCAAATGGCGTTGATGGAAGAGTTAGGGATCGACTGCGAGGTGGGGCATCCGGCGAAGATCCGCGCAGCCGAACCGCGGAAACAAAAGCACGATCGAAGAGATGCCGCGCTGGTGTTGCAGTTGCTGGTTGAAAACCGCTTTCCTTTGATCTGGATGCCTTCCCGTGAACAACGGGATGTGCGCTCACTAATCCTCTATCGGCATCAGTGGGTACGCATCCGAACCCGCGTGCAGAACGCCTTGCAAGCGATCGCACTCAGTCACGGATTGCGGCGAGGCTCGTCGCTGTGGAGCAAGGCAGGTCAACAGACGATCGCCTCATTGTCTCCGACTCGCTATACAGCCGAACGGCGGACCGCATTGCAATCGCTGTATCAGCAGCTCGAGCAACAGATCGCCGACTTAAACCAAAAGGTAGAAGAGTTGGCCTGGCAGCGCCCTCAGGCAAGGCGGCTGATGACTCATCCGGGCGTCGGGCCGATTACGGCTCTGGCGACGGAAACCTTTTTGGGTGAGCCGAAGCGATTCGTGGATGGAAAAGCGGTAGCCAGCTATGTGGGACTGATTCCCAGCGAACACTCCAGCGGAGGCCGGCAGCGATTGGGCGGTTTGAGCAAACAAGGGAATCCGCTGCTACGTTTTCTGTGGTGCGAAGCGGTGGGGCATGCGGTTCGCAAGGATGCGGAGTTGCAGCGTTTTTATCAGCACAAGCTGGTGCAGAAAGGGCTGGGGAAGGCGAAAGTGGCCGCCGCACGAAAGCTGGGGATCCGGCTCTGGATCCTGCTGCGTGACCAGATCGATTAACAAGAGTTCTGTCGCCGCGGTCAGATGCGACAGAAACACGGTGGTGCCCATGCGGGAATGCCTGCTCGATAACATGATCCTGCCTAGCAGTGATCGAATCCCTGAATAGGCGACCCGCCTCCCCGAGGTGCGGGGAGTTCGAAGAACTCATCATGGTCAGCAAGGACCGAAGAGATGTCTGGTGGGCCACACCGAAACGATGAAGTGAATGGGCCGAGCCGGTCGGGTGATCGTAAAACGGGTGTGCTCAGGAAAAGCAAAGACTAAGACAAAACGTTCTTGACGGAGCCGACTTCGTTAGAGATGTTATCGACACCTATCCGGAAATGCCTCAAATTTCCAATTACTGGGCCTCTCCAACTGAACGTTAGCAGACTGTTAGTTTTGCCAATTCCATCGTTCCGGTGAAGAGCTCACCGTCGGCAAATCGCTAAGGGCACCTGCATCGATGCTGCCGTCGATTCGAGTTGTGTGAGCCAATCACATCGGTTGGTGACGCACATCACGGATTGGAATGGGGCAGTCGATTAGGGTCAGTCGCGTTGCGTCCAGGTCGCGGGAGCGGAGGAGACTCATGGAAAGCATCTCTGTGCAGGAGAAAGGCTCACACCTCCTAATCGCGGATGATCACGCCATATTCGCTGAAGCATTGCGGGTCTATCTGGAAAAGACTCATACCGTTGTGGGGCTGGCGCGAGACGGTCCTGCGATGGTGGCGGAAGCCATGCGACTTCGGCCGGACGTGATTGTTGTGGACGTCGGTATGCCGCTCTTGAATGGGCTCGACGCGGCCCAGAGAATCAAACTACAAGCTCCCAATATCAAGTTCGTTTTCCTGACGATGCGAGACGACCCAAACCTTGCTGCCGCCGCTCTTGAACTTGGGGCAATCGGATTTGTGCTGAAAAACTCAGCTGGACTGGAGCTGCTAAAAGCGATCGATCATGTCTTGCATGGCAAGCCCTATATAACGCCTAAGCTGAGAGCTGAAGACTGGGTCGAAAGGAAGTCTAGAGCGCGGCAATTCTCAGAGGAAATGACCCCGCGACAAAGGCAGGTTGTTCAGTTGTGCGGTGAGGGGCGATCCATGAAGGAGATCGCCGGTCTCTTGGACCTGAGCGAGAAGACTGTGGAGTTCCACAAACTGCATATCATGAAAGCTTTCAACCTTAGGAGCAACGCCGCCCTGGTCTTATTTGCCTTGAAGCAAGGATTGATTTCGCTCAATCCCTAAACCGAATCAGGAGCATTGACGATGTCGCTGCGTCGCGGGATTGCGTTTCGGGTGAGAGCATCTAATTGCTGTTGTCCTATGCGCTACTGACAAACTGCTTTCCCGAGATAACGGTTTCTACCGCGGCCAAAAGATCCCTTTTAGCCTCTATCTTTTTAACGTAGCCACACGCGCCCAATCGAAATGCTTCCTCAACCACTTCATCAGAGAACTCTTGAGTTAAAAAGATGATTTTGGATTCTGGGACAAGTTTGCGGATTTGTCGGGCGGCTTCGATTCCGTTCAGACTAGGGAGGCCGATGTCCAACAGAATCAAATCTGGTCTCAACTCTTCTGCTTTTCGAACCGCTTCTAGTCCGTCGGACACTTCACAGATGACCTGCAGATCTTGCCTTGTGGCCAGCGTCGTGGAGATGAATTGTAGAAAGGGTGCGAAATCCTCTACGACGAGAATGCGGGCTGATGACACTCGGGCACGAACCTCCTCTTCAAAAATGTCGAGGGTACTCCGAGGTGTCGTGTCCGTATTCGTTCCAATACCTTTGCTGCTTTGTCCTTCGCCCGTTCCATAGAGTTCCCGCAGCGGATCACCTAAGCTCGGCGTGGCACGTCCGAATGGTAGTGTCAGGCAAACGGGGGTGTCGGCACGGTGGCGTACCAAGCGCGTCGGCATACTTCGAAGCAAGGTTCCTAAACTTATGCGTTCGCAAATCCGAAATATCACATCTGTGCCAATTTGAGCAAAAAACTGTGTAATTCCACACGCATCACAATATGGAAGCTTTCCACTTTAAAAGTAATGCCGGATTGATTTTGTACGCTCTGAAACACGGGCCTATCTGTTGACCCGAACAGGACGCGCGAGCGAGAACTGCCCACGAAAAGAAGTAAACTCTCTGCGAATCGCAGATTGCTGACTAGGGATTTCCCCAGTAGCGCAGCTTCACTCCCCCACCTAACATCCGAGAGAAGCGTGATACCGCACTGCTTCCACTCAAGCGAGTGCAGTGTGTCAGGATGGAGGCGAACATTGATTCGCCCTCGCATATTCTTGGCCGATGACCATCAAGAATTCCTCGAAGCCGAAGTAGGTCTTCTGTGCTCTCACTTTGAACTCGTAGGCACGGCAAGCGACGGGATATCACTTGTATCAGAGGTACAACGGCTTAATCCAGACGTTGTCGTGGTTGATATCACAATGCCACTAATGAATGGCATTGACGCTGTGGACAAACTGACAAAATCCGGTTGCACTACCAGGTTTGTATTCCTAACGATAAATACCGGCGAGGAGTTCGTAACAGCTTGCCGGGAGGTCGGCGCTCTGGGTTATGTCTGGAAATCTCAAATCAAGACTCATCTAATTCCGGCAATTTATGCCGTTCTCGAGAACCGCATCTATATTTCTCCCCTAACTTCCTCATGATAGTTCGAAATTCTGCTAACCGCTGAATAGACGGGATCTATAGCAATCCGGTGCTAGGGATTTCCCTAGTTGCCGGCGCGATCGAAACAATATAAATCGGGTAGGCAGGCTGACCTCTCGGACCCATATGCATTTCAGGGACGCACAGCCAACATGTCAGCACATGACGGACCCTACGGCCACGATTTGGACCCACGGAGCGTACAGGTGGAATTTACGAGGGCAAATTCAGCCATGACGAAGAAAACTCCTGGATCAACTTGTTTATGGAAAATCGCCCAACACTGCGTGGCAGTACTGTGTTGTGCGTTACTAGTGCCGGGAGATGCCATTCCAACGACTCTCTCGCATGGGCAGGCAACCCAGTCGGACCAGCAAGAGGGTGCCACGCTAACGCCGGATCAACTTGATTCGCTGGTGGCTCCGATTGCGCTGTACCCGGATCCGCTGCTTGCTCAAGTACTCGCCGCTTCGACGTACCCCTTGGAACTTGTTCAACTCCAGCAATGGTTGGCGAAAAACAAGAATTTGAAAGATAAGGCGCTCGCTGATGCCGTGCAGAAACAGCCTTGGGACCCAAGCGTTCAGGCCATGGTCGCGCTGCCAGATGTGGTCAAACGCCTGGTGGATGACATCCAGTGGACATCAGAGCTTGGCAATGCATTCCTCGCGCAGCAAAACGATGTCATGGATGCTATGCAGCGCATGCGCAAGAAGGCCCAAGAGAAGGGGAACCTGAAATCCAATGAGCAAATGAAGGTCGAGACGAAGGTAGTGGAAAGCAAGCAGGTGATCGTGGTCGAGCAGTCCAATCCGCAGGTCGTCTACGTCCCCAGCTATGACCCGGTGGTGGTGTACGGCGCGCCGCCTTATCCCTACCCACCCATCTCCTATCCTCCTCCGGGCTATTACGCTGCGGGAATGGCGATCTCTTTCGGTGTTGGCTTGGCTATGGGAGCGGCTTGGGGTGGAGGCTGGGGCTATAACACCGGCTGGGGAGGCGGAAATAATAACATCACGATCAATAATAATAATAATTATAACCGCAATGCAAACATCAACGGGGGAAACCGCAACACAAACGTCAGCGGCGGAAACAATTGGCAACATAACGCCCAACATCGCGGTGGCGCGCCCTACTCCAATAAAGCCACAGCAAATAAGTACGGCGGTACAGCCCGTGGGGCGTCCGCCTCTGACCGTCAAGCCAACGCGCGGCAACAACAATCTCGCCAACAGGGCGGCGGTCGGCAACAGGCCGGTACAATGGATCGCGGCGGCGCTGGTGGAGGCAGGCAACAATCGGGTGCCAGCGGTGGTAGCAACCGGGTAGGCGATCGCCAGACCTCGAGCGGCGGTTCGGGCGGGAGAAATTCCGGTGCCCTCGGAGGTTCTTCCGGAAGTGGGAGTGCGGCGCGAGCCAGCAGTTCGCGCGGTAGCTCCAGCATGGGGGGCGGTGGTGGTCGCGGGGGCGGTGGTGGTGGGCGACGACGGTAGGTAATCGCGGAGAAAGGAATTCAAATGACATCAAAGATGAATTCGTTAGTGCGGAATGCATTCGCAGGATTGTCTTTAACGTCCATTTCTTGCGCCTTTGCGCTACTCTGCTCTCTAAATTTGTTGTCGCAACAGAAACCTTCCGAAACTGCGTCACAAAACCAGAGGTCTTTCGCCACCCCTAAAGAAGCCGCCGAAGCGTTCGTTCAAGCTACGGGGAACTTTGATGTGTCCGCTTTAGATCAAATCCTCGGTCCGAGTGGTGAAGACTTGATCGCTTCGGAGGACTCCGTTCGGGACAAGAACCTCGCTATTGCATTTGCCGCAAAAGCTCACGAGAAAAATTCGATTGTCGTAGATCCCGCGAACCCGGACCGTGCCACCCTTGTAGTAGGAAACGACGATTGGCCATTACCAATCCCCATTGTCAAGCGAAATGGAAGGTGGCTCTTCGACACCGCTGCAGGCCGTCAGGAAATTCTGTACCGTCGCATCGGAAGCAATGAATTGGATGCCATCGAAATCTGCCGTGGCTATGTGGACGCCCAGAACGAATATGCGTTGGAAAGACATGACAACTCTCAAGTAAATCAGTACGCACAGCGAGTCATCAGCACCCCTGGAAAGCACGACGGTCTGGTGTGGCGGAATCCAGACGGGAGCCTTGGCGGGCCCTTCTCCGAGGGTATCGCCGATGCCCTGCAAGAGGGCTACACGGATAAGGCCAAGCCTTATCACGGATATTTCTTCAAAATCCTGACGGGACAGGGCCCCGCGGCCCCACTCGGGAGAATCGATTTTGTTGTAGAGGGGGCGATGATCGGAGGCTTCGCTCTTGCCGCCGCTCCGGCCGATTATCGCGTTACGGGCGTCAAGACATTCATTGTCAGTTACGAAGGGGTTGTCTATCAGAAAGATTTGGGTCCAGAGACGCTCAAGATTTTCAAAGAAATGGAGCTTTATAACCCGAACAAATCGTGGAAGTCCACGGATGATAATTGGCCACCGAATGCATTTGCCGACTAGGTTTCGGTGGGCTGCGACGGAATCGCAGCTTTTGATTTAGACACACTGCACCCGCCATCCAGGGCCATGAGTTCGATTCAATTCCGTAAACGCGGTGCGCAGACATTCGTCGGGTTTCAGTAGGCTGCATCTCTCGATTCGATGTTTTAGGTTCAGCTTTCTCGACTGAGGGAGCCGTTTAGAACGTTCGCTTTGTGTGATCGATCTACGATAGCCGCCGGAACCCAGAGGCGAAACGAATGAATGCAGAATCGAAATGTCTCATCCCGCTTTGTTGGAAGCGTAAAACAACATTGATATCTGCTCCAGCGTACTCACAAAAGCGAGTAATTAGTCCCTCGCAATTTCTCTGCATATCGTTGATGCTTCTTTGCACTCTTCCCGGATGTACTTCCAAGGAAGAAAAACCAGCTCCACCGCCGCTCGCTGTTACGGTCGCGCCGGTTGTGCAAAAAGACGTTAACATTCAGCAGGATTGGATAGGAACCATGCTCGGTAACGTCGACGCAGATATCCGCCCCAAAGTGGATGGGTTCTTACTAGCCCAATTCTACGCGGAAGGCTCCTATATCAAAAAGGGGCAGGCGATGTTTCAGCTGGATCAGCGCCAGGCCCAAGCCGCCGTACAGCAAGCTCAGGGGAGGCTTGAGCGCGCGCGGGCTTCTTTGGCGCAGGCGCAGATCGACGTGAGAAGGTACACGCCGTTGGTGGCACAAAAGGCCGTCAGTCAAGCCGAGCTCGACAAGGCCCAAAGTATGGAACGCGCGGCCACAGCAGAGGTGGACGCTGATCAGGCAGTCCTCGACAACGCGAAGTTAAACCTGGGCTGGACGACCGTGACCTCGCCAATCTCCGGAATTGCGGGCATTTCCAAAGTGGGCGTCGGGGATCTTATGACTCCCACAACCATTATGACCACAGTGTCAGACATAAATCCCATCAACGTTGACTTCAGCATTGCCGAGCAGGACTACATGCGATTTACCCGCGAGAAAACAGGACGGGATGCGGGGCGATCTCTACAACTCATATTAGGAGACGGCGCAGTATTTCCTGAGCGAGGCCGCGCGCTTCTTGTGAACCGCGAGGTGGATGCAAGGACCGGAACCATTCAAGTGAGAGCAGAGTTTCCGAATCCGGGCAACGTCCTACGCCCGGGACAATATGCTCGCATCCGTGCCGTTACGGAGGTTCGTAAAAATGCACTTTTGGTTCCCCAGCAGGCGGTCTCCGAATTGCAAGGCATCTATCAGGTAGGAGTAGTAGGCCAAGACAACAAGGTGGCGATTAAGACAGTGAAACTCGGCCCGCAATTCGGAGACATGTGGGTGGTCGAATCCGGACTTGAGGCGGGAGAGAACGTGATCGTGGACGGATTGCAACGCGTGAAGACGGGCATGACCGTTGCGCCTGCACAGTTCAAGGATACTCAGGCCAATGCACAGAGTAGTGAGAAGTAGCCATGTCGAAATTCTTCATCAACCGACCCATTGTTGCGATCGTCATCGCGATCATCACAGTGATCGGCGGTGTTGTGGCGATGGCGAAGCTGCCGGTTGCCCAACTGCCAGATATCGTTCCTCCTCAGATCAACGTCTCCGCCACCTATACCGGAGCGGATGCACTGACGATTGAGCAGTCGGTTGCCACGCCCCTGGAACAGCAGATGAATGGCGTGGACAACATGCTCTACATGATGTCCACGAATGCCAACGACGGCACGATGACCCTCAAGGTGACTTATGACGTTGGCACCAACGTCGATATCGACCAGGTCAACACACAGAACCGCGTATCCCAGGCCAGTCCGAATCTGCCTACCTCAGTGAATCAGTACGGCGTGACGGTCAAGAAGTTGATGGGACTTCCCCTGCTGGTTATTTCCCTCTATTCGCCGAACGGCAACTACAGCGGGCAATTCCTGGGGAACTACGCCACGATAAATGTCAATGATGCATTGCTTCGAGTTCCCGGAGTCGGGCAGGTCACGAACTTTGGCGCTGCGGATTATGCAATGCGCATTTGGGTGAAGCCGGATCAGCTCACAAAACTTGGCATGACCGTTGCTGATTTGACGGCTGCGATTCAGCAACAGAGCGCCGTAAATCCGGCAGGCCAGATCGGCGCAGAGCCAGCCCCTAAGGGGCAGCAGTTTACTTACGCGGTTCGTGCTGCGGGCCGGCTCGTCAATGCCGAAGAATTTGGCAACATTATCGTGCGTCAAAATCCAGACGGTTCCACGGTGCGCCTGAAAGATGTTTCACGCATCGAGTTGGGCTCACTGATCTATCAGCAGATCGGCCGATACAATGGAAACGCCGCGGTGATTATTTGCGTTTACCAAGCCCCTGGGTCCAACGCGTTGGCTGTGGCCAAACAGGTTAAGGCGCAGATGGAAGACCTGAAAACCCGGTTCCCGGAAGGCCTGGAATATGTGGTCGCCATGGACACGACGCTGCCAATCACGGAAGGCATGAAAGAGATTGTTACCACCTTAGCGGAAGCCATCGTCCTGGTCATCATTGTAGTGTTCCTGTTCCTGCAAAACTGGCGCGCGACACTCATCCCCCTGCTTGCGGTGCCCGTCTCACTCATCGGTACGTTCGCAATCTTCCCGATGCTGGGTTTTTCCATCAATACACTCTCTCTCTTTGGTCTGATTCTTGCGATCGGCCTTGTGGTGGACGACGCCATCGTGGTGGTGGAAGCTGTGGAGCATCACATTGAACATGGCTTAACACCGAAGGAAGCAACGCTGAAAGCAATGGAAGAAGTATCTGGGCCCGTGATTGGCATCGCCCTGGTGCTTTCATCCGTGTTCATCCCCATGGCAGCATTAGGCGGCATTAAGGGTTTGCTGAACCAACAATTCGCTATCACGATCGCGATTTCCGTACTGATCTCGGCATTCAATGCGCTAACGCTTTCACCTGCACTCGCAGCTCTTATGCTGAAGCCGCGAAAGAAGTCGAAGGGTCCCTTAGGAAAATTCTTCGACTTGGTTCAACAGGTGGTTCGGAAAAATGACGGGCGGCTATGTGAGCTGGAGCCATGTGCTCATTCGACGCTGGGTCCTGTCACTGCTTCTGCTCGTAGGAATCTCTGTCGTCGCCGGGGGAATGGGAAAAAGTCTTCCAACCAGCTTTATCCCTGAAGAAGACCAGGGTTATGCGTTCGTTCAGATACAACTGCCGGATGCGGCCTCCCTGCAACGGACGGATGCAGTAATGCGCAAGATTGATGACATGCTTGCGCACACGCACGGAGTCAAGAGTTTTAGCGGCATTTCCGGATTCAGCCTGCTGTCCAACACCTCTGCTTCGTACACCGGATTCTTCTTCCTTCAACTGGAGCCATGGGAAGAGCGCGTGACCCCGGAACTCTCCGCCAACGGGCTGATGCAGAGTCTCAACCGGAAAATGGGCAAGGAAATCCCCGAGGCCATTGCCTTCGCGTTCGGTCCTCCCGCTATTCCGGGTCTGGGCACGGCGGGTGGGTTCACATTCATGCTGCAGGACCGCAGTGGCGGAACCGTTCAACAACTTTGGGACACTCTCGACAAGCTGACGCAAACCGCGCGGAAGCGCCCTGAGCTCGCCTCGTCTTGTCACCACCTTCCGGCCATCTGTGCCACAACTCTATGTGGAAGTTGACCAGGATCGCGTACTGAAGCAGGGCTTGCAGTTCAGCGAGGTCTACCAGACGCTGCAGGCTTTCCTGGGTGGCGCGTACGTCAACCAATTCAATCGCTTCGGCCGTCAGTGGAAGGTTTACCTCCAAGCAGAACCGGAATATCGCACGAGCGCCGACAAAATCAACAATTTCTATGTCCGGAACTCCAAGGGTGAGATGACGCCACTCGCCTCACTTGTTTCGATCAAGCGCGTGTCCGGACCGGAATACACCAACCGATTCAATCTGTACAGAAGCATCCAGATCAACGGTTCACCGGCGCCGGGCTACAGTTCCGGACAAGCCATGGCGGCCATGGAACAGGTTTCGCGCGAAGTCTTGCCTGCTGGATTCGGTTATGCCTGGAGCGACATGTCGTACCAGGAAAAGAAGGCTGAAGGCGGTCAGGCGATGGTTTTCGGCATGTCTTTTCTGTTCGTCTTCCTGATCTTGGCCGCGCTGTACGAAAGTTGGTCGCTGCCATTCAGCGTACTTCTGTCGGTCCCCGTTGCAGTTCTCGGTGCCTATGGCGGACTGCTGTTACGCAAGTTCGACAACAACGTGTTTGCGCAAATTGGGCTGGTAATGCTGATTGGGCTCACGGCCAAGAATGCCATCCTGATCGTTGAGTTCGCAATATTGGAGCACTCCAAAGGAAAGGAACTTGTGGAAGCGGCACTCGAAGGAGCGCGCTTGCGGTTAAGACCGATCTTGATGACTTCCTTTGCGTTCATCCTAGGATGTGTTCCTCTTTGGACGGCGAAAGGGGCAGGTGCGATTGGTCGGAAGGTGTTGGGAAGCTCCGTCATCACGGGCATGCTGGCCGCGAGCGTTCTTGGAATATTCCTAGTCCCTGTCTTGTTTGTGGTGGTCGAGCGAATCGCCAGGAAAAAGCCTCACGTGGCTGTAGCTCAGCCCGCAGTGCTCGAAGGAGAACACAGCTGATGCGAAGAATTTGCACAGCTGCTGTCCTGTCACTTTTGTTGGCTGGTTGCACCGTGGGTCCCAAGTACACGCGTCCCTCCCTCCAGCCTCCAACCGACTTTTATGCAGAGCGGCAGATAAGCACTAGTTCGGAGGCGGATCTGGCTTGGTGGGACCTGTTCAAGGATCCCGTTCTTCAAAGTCTCATTCGGGAAGCGCTGAAGAACAACTACGACCTGCAAGTCGCCTTGGCCCGGGTGGAGCAAGAACGCTCGCTTGCGGGTGTGACTCGTTCCGAATATTTCCCTCAAGTAGGATACGGCGCAAGCATTTCCGGACAGCGGGCCCCCTTTCCCTTCGTCGCGAGCCATACATATTATTCCTATAACTTGAACACTATCTGGGAAATAGACCTGTTTGGGCGCATCCGCAGACTGAATGAAGCGCAACGTGCCGTGTATTTTGCAAGCGAGGAAGCCAAACGTGACGTTCGTCTTCTCGTGCTCGCAGAAGTTGCTCAAGGATACTTTCAATTGCGTGCGCTTGATGCCGATCTCGAAATTTCACGCCGAACAGTCAAGAGTTTCCAGGACACTCTGGACATCTTTCAACGCAAGTTTGAAGGTGGTGCTGCTTCCGGCCTAGAGGTCGCTCGGGCACGAGCGGCTTTAGCGAACGTCGCGGCCGTAATTCCAGACCTTAAGCGACAGATTGTTGCCCAGGAAGCGGCGCTGAACTTGCTCTTGGGGCGCAATCCTGGCGCGATTGACCGAGGCGCTACTTTGGCGGATCAGTTCGACCCGCCTGACGTGCCTACCGGTTTGCCTTCACAGTTGTTGGAGCGCCGACCTGATGTCCGCCAGGCCGAGGAAACTCTGATAGCTGCAAACGCTAGCGTCGGCGTCGCGAAAGCTAATTTTTTCCCGACGATTTCCTTAACAGGCCTACTTGGTGGAGTAAGCCCCCAACTGTCCGAGCTCACTGCGGGGGGCAAAGCGTGGAGCCTTGCCGGCAATTTAGCCGGTCCTCTATTTACCGCCGGCCGCCTGAAGAACGAATATCGGGCAGCTCTGGCGCAACGCGACCAAGCAAGAATTGCCTTTGAGAAAACGGTTACGCAGGCGTTTGGCGAGGTTTCGTCGTCGCTCTCGGCCCATCAAGAGTTGGCCAAGGCGTATGAAAACGAGCTTATTTCAGTCGGGGCTTACCGTGAGTCAGTCCAGTTGTCCAGCGTTCGGTATGACAGCGGACTCGCTAGTTATCTGGAAATCATCGACGCTGAGATCCAAATGTATCCTGTGGAGCTTTCCGCAATCATCTATGACCTCGGCCGTAAGGTGGCCCTCGTCAATTTGTATCGAGCGCTCGGAGGTAGCTGGAACCTGAACGATTCGCAGTGGATCAGCGCGACGTCCACGCCTGCGAAGTCACCTAATCCTTAGAAAGGTTGACTGGCAAGTTGTGAAAGGAAGTTCTCCGATCCAAGAATCAGATCGCCCGATGAATTTTGGAGAGATCGCAATATCCATGGATCGATACTCGGTTTCGACTCCTAGCGTTCCTTCGTGGTGGAGAGGCTAAGCTGATGTCCAAACAAGAAGGGTCACGTGAAGAACAATCCCTGAAGCGTAAGAAATACGAAAAAGAGCTTAAGCGCCTGCAGGGGGAACTGTGCAAATTGCAGGATTGGGTGAAGTATAAAGGACTGCGCGTGATGGTCGTCTTTGAGGGGCGCGACGCCGCCGGCAAGGGCGGTACAATTCGCGCGATTACCGAGCGCGTCAGCCCACGCGTCTTCCGCCTAGTTGCTCTGCCAGCTCCGTCAGATCGCGAAAAAAGCCAGATGTACATCCAGCGCTATTTTCGGCATTTTCCCGCCGCGGGCGAGATCGTCATCTTCGACCGCAGTTGGTACAACCGCGCCGGTGTTGAACATGTCATGGGATTTTGCACCGAAGAGCAGTATCGCCAGTTCCTCAAACTTTGCCCCGCGTTCGAAAAATACATCGTGGATGCCGGGATTATTCTCATCAAATACTGGCTCGAAGTAGGAAAGAAGGAACAGCAGCGTCGTTTCGAAGCTCGCGTTAGAGATCCTCTTCGCCAATGGAAACTTAGTCCAATGGATTTGGAATCCTTCCGCCGCTGGTATGAATACTCGCGGGCCCGAGACAAGATGCTCGAGGCGACCGACTCCAAGCATGCACCGTGGTGCCTCGTTCGCTCAGATGATAAGCGCAAGGCGCGTCTGAATTGCATCTCTCATTTTCTCAGCATGATTCCGCATAAGAAGGTGTCCCGGGAGAGAGTCAAATTGCCGAAGCGTTCCGAAAAGCGTAGTTACGACGATCAAAAATCAATTAAGGGGCACAAATTCATACCGGAGAGATATTAGGTCGATCGAATTCGCTCGAGAAGCGCACTCTGCTCGAGACGCGTGAGTGACTCAGCGAGTACAGTATTAAACCACGTGGAGCTCGCCCCATTCGCTCCATGAGTCCGGAAGAGGCACTATGCCGTTCCTTACGTTTACTACCGCTCCTCTTACAGAATTACGAGCACGGCCTACTAGCAGGTAGAAGCTTTCGACTACCTGCGTGAAGACACTAAGGTTCGTATAGAAAGGTAACTTATACGCAGCCCGCGGGGATGGGGGACTCATCTGGATCGGCATCAGCGATTCGTTTAACCCGAAATCGGCGCAAAAAGTAACGGTGGGCTCGTCAAGCTGATCGTGAAAGGATTGATGAAGCAAAACATCCTGTAGCACTTTCCGATCCGCGAACCAGTCCTTAGGAGGCAGACTTGGACAGCATGCCAAATCCAGGTACCGATTCCGATGTTTCCAAGATTGCTGCACTATGGGAAGCTTGGAATGCAGCTCTGAAAGGCAATGATGCTAACGGCCTTCTGGCTTTAATGACTGACGACGTCGTTTTCGTTCGTGGGAACGGTCAATGCGTCTGTGGTAAAAAAGAGTTCCAGGTGCACATCCTTAAAAGTTTTGGACGATTTGACTTTGATCGTAAATATTCACCTGCCGAAATGGTTGTTGTTGGCAAATGGGCGTTTCAAATCTGCGAAGTGGAAACTACGCTGACAACAGTTCGAGGGGGAGTACAGGTTCATGCTACCTCAAGGACTATAGTCGTGTTCATCCGGCAGCCAGACACCTCGTGGAAAGTGGCACGGGTCGTCGAATTGCGGGACTGAACGTTAGTCTGGCTGTCACTCCTGACGCATCGCTCCGGCAACCCCATCATATGATCGCTTAAAGGCGCTGAGCCTCACCCCCTCGGTACGTCCAAGAAATTTAGCACCAGGATATTGTTAATAATAATAACGATCCGGTTAGAAATCGCGCCGACCGACTCACAACTCATAATCCAGCGCGGCCATTTGCTCGTGCCGGTTCCCTCAAGCCATTGCGGATCGGTGCTTGACATTGGAAGTGAGATCTCTCCTGTACGGGCCTAGGGGTTTCCCTAGTTGTTACGATTTTTCAGCACTGCTAAGGTCATGCGCAGTACTTGATTGCACGGAAATGAGAGTGCATCGCGAGGAAGGCTAAGTACCTGAAATTAAATTTTGGCTTCACCTTGACCGACGCTCAAGGAATGGCTTCGGTGGATCACGAGTTTCAGCAACCAACACCGGTAGCCCTCGCGACGAATGAAAGAGACAAACCAAGCAGTACTGATCGATGAGAGCCGCGCTCCAACGATGGTTATGGTTGGTGATCGTTTTGCCAGCCGGCACCGTGTTTGCCGCGGAGCCGGAACACGGCCTGCCGCAGTCCGCCGTCAGAATCGAACATTGGGGCGGCTTCATCACCAATTCGATGATCCTCAGTTGGGTTGTTACCATCGCTTTGATCATCTTCGCAAGAGTTGCGACGCGGGACATGAAGGGTGTCCCAGGCGGGGCGCAAAACCTTCTGGAATGGCTGGTCGAAAGTCTGTACGGCTTTTTGGAAGACATTATTGGCCCTCACTTGGTCAAGCGGACGTTTTGGTTTCTAGCGACAATCTTCATCTTCATTCTCTCAGCAAATTGGCTTGGTCTGATTCCCGGCGTTGGCACGATTGGATGGGGACATCAGACTCCGAACGGTTTCGTGGTTGACCAACCGCTGTTCCGCGGCGCGAATGCCGATCTGAACCTGACGTTCGCCATGGCAATTATCTTTTTTGCTTGTTGGATTTTCTGGGCGCTGCAGGAACTTGGTCCGATCGGATTCGTCAAGGAATTGTTCGGCCCGAAAGGTGAGACAACCGGGTTCTTGAAAATACTAATGATCGTCGTATTTTTCGCGTCCGGCTGCTTGGAAATCATCTCCATTCTGTTTCGGCCGGTCTCCCTTGGTTTTCGTCTTTACGGCAACATCTTCGCCGGGGAAACCATGCTGGAGACCATGGCTCGGCTGAAGCCCGGCTTCGGCTGGTTGCTGCCCATTCCGTTTTACTTCATGGAGTTGTTGGTGGGGTTGGTGCAGGCGCTGGTTTTCATGTTGTTGTGCGCTGTGTTTACGCTGCTCATTTGTCAACACGAAGAAGCAGCACCGCCAACAGGGCGCAAGATTGAACAACATATTTCGCCAGCTTGACCGTGTTCGGTCGCGGGAGCCGGAGAAAACAAAAGGAGGTACCAGATATGCTAGCGGCCATATTGGCACCGGAGTTAGGCGGAAACCTCACTGTTGGTTTGGCTGCGCTCGGTGCGGCGGTGGGAGTGGGGTTGATTGGCATGAAGGCTTCGGAAGCGGTGGGACGTAATCCTGGCGCGTCCACGAAGATCTTGGTCCAGGCTATTCTGGCCATTGCCTTTGCAGAAGCGATCGTGTTCTACGCTTTGTTTCTGGTCAAACAGTAACCACCGGGAGGGCGCAGAACCATGAATGCCTTTATTTTATTGGCCGTCGCCCAGAGCGAAGGCCAGGTCGCGCAGATCGCCCGGACCTTTGGCGTGGACTGGCAGCATTTGGGGGCGCAGATCATCAGCTTCTCGATAGTGTGCGCCGTCCTCCACAAGTTCGCCTATCGGCGTATCCTCGCGATGCTGGAACAGCGACGTGAACAAATCGCCGTCGGCATCGCCAACGCCGAGAAAATCAAAGTGGAACTAGACAAGACCGAAACCCAGCGCCAAGAAGTGTTGGCCCAGGCACACACCCAAGGCGCCAAATTCATCCAGGAAGCCCAGGCCGCGGCGGTTCGGGTGCAGCAAGAGGAAACAAAGAAAGCCATCGCTGCTGCCGAACAGATCACGGCTAAGGCGCGCGAAGCCGCCTCGCAGGACCACGACCAAATGCTCGCCGAACTCAAACGAGAGGTCGGCAAGCTGGTCGTGCAGGCCACGACTAGGGTCACTGGCAAGATTCTGACCGCGGAAGACCAGCGACGCCTGGCTGAGCAAACTTCCAAAGAGATTTCAGTGCAATGAAAATCACAAAAAAAGCGAAACGCGAGGCCAGACAGCTGTACCGCCTTTGTTTGGTGAACACATTGCTCGATGAGAATCGCGTCCGACAAGTTGCACGACGCGTCATCGCGACCGCTGGACGAGACTGCTTCTCCATCCTCGCGCATTTTCTGAGGTTAGTGAAACTCAACAGTGCCCAGCAGATGGCCACGATCGAGAGCGCCACCGCTTTGCCGGCCGATTTACAAACTTTCGTACAAGCCGGCTTGACGCGCCGGTACGGGCCGGGGTTGAGCACCAGGTTCGCACAGCGCCCTGAGTTGATTGGCGGAATGCGGATTCAGGTGGGATGCGATGTTTATGACGGTAGTGTGCGGGCCGGACTGGAAGCGTTGGAGAAAAGTTTCTGAAGCAGGGTGACTATGACGGACCTACTACGAGAGATTGAAGCGCAAATCGCAGGCGCGAAGGCCACGGCGGCGAAGCAAAACGTAGGAGTCATTCGTGAGGTTGGTGACGGTGTCGCTAAGATCGAAGGCCTGAGCGACGCCATGCTAAACGAGATGATCGATCTCGGCAACGGCGTTATCGGCCTGGCATTGAATCTCGACGAAACCGAGGTCGGCGTCGTAATTCTCGGGGACTTCACGCAACTGAAAGAGGGCGGGGAAGCCCGCACCACCGGCAAGGTCTTGCAAGTGCCCGTGGGCAAGGGACTACTGGGTCGCGTGGTGAACTTGCTGGGCGAACCTATCGACGGTAAAGGGCCGATTAAGAGCGAGAAGTCCTATCCAGTGGAAAAGACCGCGCCCGGTATTATTCGGCGACGCTCGGTCAGTCAACCGGTGCAAACCGGGATCATGCCGATTGACGCGATGATTCCGATTGGCCGCGGCCAACGCGAATTGATCATCGGTGATCGGGGCACGGGCAAGACAACGATCTGCATCGATACGATTATCAGCCAGGCCCGGCTGAACAAAGCCGCCGAACTGGCGGGCGACAAGGATTACCGGCCACTCTACTGCATCTACGTCGCGATCGGCCAAAAACAATCCACCATCGCGCGGGTTATCTCGGTTCTCGAACAGGCCGGCGCGTTGCCGTACACGATCATCGTGGCATCCCCGGCCTCTGACTCCGCCGCCAACCAATATCTCGCGCCGTTTGCTGGTGCGGCGATGGGCGAGTGGTTTATGGATAACGGCATGGACGCGCTGATTGTTTACGACGACCTGTCTAAGCAGGCCGTGGCATACCGGCAAGTGTCGCTCCTATTGAAGCGCCCGTCGGGTCGTGAGGCGTATCCGGGCGATGTGTTTTACCTGCACAGTAGGTTGCTCGAGCGCGCGGCGCGAGTTGGGGAAAAGTATGGCAATGGGTCCCTCACGGCTTTGCCTATTATCGAAACACAGGCCGGCGATGTTTCCGCGTATATCCCGACCAACGTTATCTCGATTACTGACGGCCAGATCTTTCTGGAGACCGATCTGTTTCATCAAGGTGTGCGGCCCGCGATCAACGTTGGCATCTCGGTCTCGCGCGTTGGCTCGGCAGCGCAAGTCAAGGGCATAAAGCAAGTCGCCGGTCAACTCAAGGGCGATCTTGCTCAGTTCCGGGAGCTGGCGGCATTTGCGCAGTTCGGCTCGGACCTCGATGCCAAGACGCAAGCGCAGATCGATCGCGGCAAACGGATCATGGAGATTTTCAAACAGGGGCAATACAACCCGATTCCAGTGGAAATCCAGGTGGTGGTGATCTGGGCCGCGCAAAACGGATACTTGGATCACGTGCCCGTCGCGCGGGTCAAGGAATTCCAAAACAAGTTGACGGAATACTTCACCACGCGCAAAGGCCAGTTGCTCGCCAAAATCGGAAGGGAAAAGGCACTGAGCGAAGAAATTACCGCCGAGCTGAGGGCTGCCGCGGAAGAATTCAAGGACACTTGGAAATGAACAATACGCGGTGAGATATGCTCAGCCCACGTGAGCTTCGCCGAAGGATCAGGTCGATCACCAGCACTGCGCAGATAACCCGCGCGATGCAGATGGTGGCAGCTTCCAAGATGCGTAAGGCGCAACAGGCCACGCTGATGACGCGGCCGTTCGCACGACTACTGTATCGAATCCAGCGGTACGCCGTTACTCACGCCCGTGAGTTCACTCATCCACTGCTGGAAGTGCGCGCCGTTCGTAAACGCGCGGTGATCCTGATCGGCACCGACAAAGGGTTGTGTGGGGCGCTCAACACCAACCTGTTTCGAGTGGCAACGCAATTTGATCCGGCGACGACTGTATTCATCGCGGCCGGCAAGCGCGCCGCACAGTTCGTCGCGCGCACCCACCTGCAGTTGGCGGCCGAGTTTGCTTTCGGGGACTCGCCGCGATTCGACGAAGCCCGGCCGATTGCCAACTTTGCGCGTGATCTATTTTTGAAGGGCGAGGTCGATGAAGTTAAGGTTGTCGCGACGCTATTCATCAACACCCTGTCACAGAAGGCTGGCATGGCGGAGTTTCTACCGATTGGCGAAATCAAAAACCTGAAGGTACCTGGTGCGGAATCCGAAGCCGCCCAGCCCTCCGACACAACCGATGTCCTCTTTGAACCCAGTCCAGAGGAAGTTCTCTCCTATCTCTTGGGGCATTACCTCAACATTTTCATTTACAGAGCCTTGCTGGAAGCGAAAGCCAGTGAACAAAGCGCTCGCATGGTGGGCATGAAGAACGCCACCGATAGTGCAAGTGACTTGACCAAAGATTTAACCCTCGAATACAACAAGTTACGACAGGGCAATATCACTAAGGAATTGCTGGACATTGCCGGCGGCCAGCTGGGAAGTGAGTAGCGGGAGAGTGGCACATGAATAAAGGCAAAATTGTTCAAGTCGTTGGTCCGGTTGTGGATGTCGAATTCACGGAAACCTTGCCGGCCATCTACAACGCGTTAACGGTCGAATTTAAAGTCGACAACGAGCAGTTCACACTAACGCTCGAAACGCAGCAGCATCTCGGTGATCACTGGGTCCGATCCGTCTCCATGTCCGGCACCGAAGGTCTTAAACGCGGGTATGAAGTCATAGACACTGGCGCGCCCATTTCCGTGCCCGTCGGAGATGGAGTGATGGGGCGGGTGTTCGATGTATGCGGCAACCCGGTCGACGAACGCGGACCGATCAAAGCAGACAAGTACTACCCGATCCACCGCCCGGCGCCTAAGCTCGTAGACCAAGCGCCATCACCGCAAGTTCTTCCCACCGGCATCAAGGTCCTCGACTTGATTTGCCCTTTCCTAAAAGGAGGCAAGGTCGGTGCATTCGGCGGTGCCGGCACAGGCAAGACCGTCATCATCATGGAACTGATCAACAACATCGCCAAGCTCCATGGCGGGGTGTCGGTCTTCGCCGGCGTCGGCGAACGCACCCGGGAAGGCAACGATCTCTACAATGAAATGTCGGCGGCTGGAGTCATCAAGCAAGACAACCTCGGCGCGTCGAAAATCGCTCTCGTGTACGGCCAGATGAACGAACCGCCCGGCGCGCGCCTTCGTGTCGCCCTGGCAGGCCTCGCCATGACGGAATATTTCAGGGACGAGAGAAATCAGGATGTACTCCTTTTTATCGACAACATCTTCCGGTTTTCTCAGGCTGGATCCGAAGTGTCGGCTTTGCTCGGCCGCACCGCAAGCGCCGTTGGTTACCAGCCGACTCTTGCCGCTGAAATGGGCGTGCTCCAGGAACGTATTACCTCTACCAAGAAAGGCTCGATTACCTCGTTTCAGGCGGTGTACGTACCGGCGGACGACCTGACCGATCCGGCGCCAGCCACTACGTTCGCGCATCTGGATGCGACCATCGTCTTAGAGAGGTCGATAGCAGAGTTAGGTATCTACCCGGCGGTTGATCCGCTCGCCTCCACTTCCCGGGCGCTCGCGCCCGAAATTGTTGGCCAGGAGCACTACGATGTGGCGTTGGGTGTGCAGACGTGTCCTCCAGCGCTACAAGGATCTACAAGACATCATCGCGATTCTAGGCATGGACGAACTGTCACCCGATGACAAGACCTCGGTGATGCGCGCCCGCAAGATCCAACGCTTCCTCAGCCAGCCCTTTACCGTGGCGGCCGTGTTTAGCGGACGCGAAGGCAAACAAGTGCCGGTGGCCGAAACCGTGCGTGGCTTCAAAGAGATTCTCGACGGCAAACACGACGCTGTGTCTGAAGGTGAGTTCTACATGAAGGGCGGCATTGACGAAGTCAAACCAAGTTGAAATATGGCCAACACGCTCAGACTTGAAATCGTCACCGCTGAAGGCTCGGTGTACAACGAGGACGTGGAGATGGTCACATTGCCGGGCGTGACTGGCCAATTCGGGGTGTACCCACAACACGTCCCACTTATTACACAGATGGTGCCGGGCGAAATCACAGTGCGTAAAGACGGCCGCGACGTCTTCCTCGCGACGGGTGCTGGACTCATCGAAGTCAGGTCCACTAGCGTCACGATCCTCACTGATCTGGCAGTTCAAGCCGACAAAATTGACGAGGCGAAGGCCGAAGAAGCTCGACGACGCGCCGAAGCGCGGCTCAAAGATCAACTCTCCGACGAAGAAGTCGCCCACGTCAACGCCTCGCTCGCTCGCTCTTTAGCCCAATTGCGTGTCAAGCGCCGGCAGCGCGGCTGAAGCACCCAAACAATTCTAAGCACCGCCTAGCGCGACTCGCTCGGCGCGCTTAGCGTGCTGGGCAGTTGACGAAGGAGCTGGCGGAAACTGCCTCGCCATCCTCCAAGCCGACGTCACGTCCAGCGAGTGTTCCGTGCGCTCGGCCGGCAGGTGGTTGTTTACGGACCGCAGACGACCCGCCGCCTCGACCCGAATGGATTGCACGATCCTCCTGCACCCATTGGGAATATGGACGAGGAGGAGGTTCCCACTGAGGAAAGCAAAACACTTTCACCACGGGCCTTACGACGTGCGATCCTCCCAGTCCACCCAGTCAACTGGATGAGCCGCGCGATACGTGCTTACAGCTTCCCCGAGAGTCGTGAAGAAGGTATGTTCACTGAAGCGCGCGAAGAGCCCAAAACGTTTCAGCTTGTCTTTGACCGGGTCTTTCATCTCAGCGAAACACAACGCAACTCCGGCCGCATTCAGGGCGTCGTCAAGTTCGCAAACAGCATCGGCCGCGGTAACGTCGACGCTTGTGACCGGCTCTGCCGCAACTACGAGCCAGCGGACGGGCGTCGGTGAACTTGCAACTGCATCCAGGACGCGTTCGTGGAACAGCTCCGCATTCGCGAAGAAGAGTGGTGCATCCCAACGGAACAGTACGAGGCCTGGGATCAAGCGTGCCTCCGGGTACCGGGTGATGTCATGATAGCCCTTGACGCGATCGACTCGGCCGAGCACAGCCGAATGTGGTCGCCAACCATCCCAAAGGAACTCAATCACGGCAATTACGATCGCGAGCGCAATACCCGGAATGGCGCCGAGCGTGGCCACACCCGCGAAGCAGGCCATCGAAAGCCAGAACTCCCAGCGCTGGATGCGATAGATGCGGCGAAGATCAGACACTTCGACTAGGCCAATGGCCGAGGCGATGACCACCGCAGCAAGAGCAGTGTGCGGTAGGTCCTTGAGCAGTTTGGGTGCGAGCATCAGTAGCAATGCGATGGCGAGTGCACCCACGACCCCAGTCAATTGAGTCTTGGCGCCCGCCGCCTCAGCCACCGGGGTACGCGACGAGCTGCTGCTGATCGGGAAACCCTGAAAGAAGGACGTAGCGAGATTCGCGACTCCGAGGCCCACCATCTCCTGGTTCGGATTGACTTGTGTATGCAGACGGGCTGCATAGGTTCGAGAAAGCACGCTCGTGTCCGCGAATGATACGAGAGCGACCGCGAGCCCACCCGTGATGATTGGTACAAGGTCGTCGAGATGGACAAGGGGAAGACGTGGCGAGGGCAACCCCCGCGGCAATGGGCCGAGTACAGACACACCGGCGCGTGTTGCGAGGCCGAAGGCCGCAACTACGACAGTCGCGATAGCCACGGCGATCAGAATGCCTGGCATCTTTGGCCGGCGCTTCAGTAACAAAATGAGGGCGAGAGTGCTGACACCGATTGCCAACGTCGTCGTGTTCGTCTTCCCCGCTAGCACCTGGTCGATGATTCCCCACGCATAGCGCAGCGGTCCTTTCGCAGTGACAGAGAAACCGAATAGCTTCGGCACTTGGCTCAGCAGCACCGTCAAAGCGATGCCGTTCATGTAGCCGTAGCGGATTGGCTTTGAGAGCAGCTCGGTGATGAAACCCAGATGCGCCAGGCCCAACGCGATGCACGTGACGCCGGAGACGAGTGCCATCATTCCGGCATATGCGACCACACGTTGCGGTTCGCCCGCTGAAAGCGGTAGCACAACCGTGAGGATCACGGCCGCAAGTGCTGAGTCCGGTCCGAGAATGAGAATGCGGCTTGGACCGAAGAGGGCGTATGCGAGCAGGGGCACGATGGTCGCATAAAGGCCGTTGATGCCCGGTAATCCAGATGCCTCAGCATACGCTATGCCGACCGGCACGAGCATGGCCGTCATGACGAGGCCGGCCACAAGGTCGTCCCGCAGCCAGGACGACTTGTAATGATGGAGAGTGCTCAATCCAGGCAGCCAGCGTATCCATCCGGGTCGACTCGCCTGCGTTGCATGGCGAACGATTCGGCCCGGCTCACTGGTGTTGGAGGAAGACAATTCACCCATGGTAGCTCGGTAGCGGTTGCCGACGAGGTTGGCGACGAGAGCGTTTCAAAACACGACCTTAATCACGCGCATGAAGAGTTCTTCCGGAGAGAAAATAGTAAGCATGAGAGGCAAAAGAGGAGCTGCGGTGGCGACGGCCAGACGGGTGATGTCCTGGAGCCCGAAGGGTATCGAACGCATCTCGCTTACGACGGCATAGCTGTTGCCGAGGTCGGCGAGCGACTGGATATCAGCCGATCCCAGGAGCTCCTCGGTGGGGTGTCCGAGAACCCATTTCTGTTCGAAGCTCTCGACGTAGCTTTGAGCGAGCAGGCCGTAGTCGGCCAATCCCTTCCTTTTTGCGCGGGCCATCCCCGGAGTAAACATCACGAGTGGACCGAGGATAGCCACGATGAAGAAAACTATAAAGCCGGCGATTTGTACCTTGAAGGACGTCAAGCTCTCTCCCCTGTAAAGGACTCGAGCCGCGACCAGACCGGCGAGCATGGCACCCTGTGCAAACAGAACCGGGCCAAAGGCGTACGCACTCTTGCCGAGGAAGGCAAGACCGGCGCAGCGGTCGGGATGAGTCGGAATAAGATTTAGGTCGATCCTGGAGACCTGCCAGAGAAATCGAAACCAGATAAAGAGCCTCAAGTACCAGCGCAGGAGGAGGAACTGTAAGATGGGGATGCTGACGAAGACGTACCAGGCCCCTGCGGGCGTCAGATGCCAGCGTCCGCCCGGCAGGGCATACCATGTCGGCGCCACGATCGCGATCCGACTGCCCCAGAACCACAGGCCAAGTGTGTAAACAAGTAGCAAGAGCCCAAGCTCGATCGGGATGGAGTTGCGAAACGATACAGCCGAGTTGATCGCGCGCTCAAAGCGGGGCAAATCCTGCAGGATGACAATACGTCGCTCGACGAAGCGGAGGACAACGGGACGTATACGCGAGTGAACTATCAACTCGGCAGCGATAAGGACCGGAAGTGCGACGAGGAATCGGACATGTACTTCAACGTCGTGAATGAAGGAAAGCCGACCGACGCTGCCTGTTGAGGAGCTGATGGTCGAGAGCAGCAACAGCGGCAACCATGCGAGCAGGGAAATGAAGATTAGCCGGCGATGCAACATTTCCAAGGCATCTCCGGCGAGATGCGACTTACGAAAGAACTGGTAGGTCGGACCACCCAATACGAGAGAGAAATCGTGTGGTTTATCGAGCAAATTGGGTTCCGTCACAATACGTGGCCTGAGTGCGCGGGTTTTCTCTTTTGGGGTCGCATGTAGATTGATGAGCTTCTGCTCCTCCCGTCGGCCACTGGCTGGAAAATCGCGTGAAATCCAGGCTGTGTCACAAACTTTCGACTCCCGGCGTTGTTTGCCGGAGATTCCAGCTGTTCTTCAGCTTGACAGCCCCCTAGTTGCCATCACCTGTAACGACAATTTCCGAGTCCGTCGATCCGCACATTCCGTAGATGGTTCCGGCAATGCACGCCCCCAGCGAGAACTTGTAACACCCTGGACGTTTGGCGACGACTGAGATCGGTCTGTCAGATCCACCGATAATTGCGTCGGTGGTGTCAAATGGAGAGGATGGTCCAAAGTCAAGAATGAAGCCTGTATTTTTCGCCGAGCTTTGCCACGTGACCGTTGTTCCGGTTTTCACACAGAAGGGGGCATTCGACTTCGAATTCGGTATGGACGGCGTAACCGTAGCCGAAGTACCGCCCTTGCGTTTCAGATCCACTACGCATGGATCCGAAGCGGATCCGCAACGATTTGAGGCGGTGCAAATACTCGCTGGATTTGTTTCCGAGCACACGTACTTGTTGGAGCGCTTATTTTGTGCGTGGACGACTAAAAAGCTGGCCAGCGATAGTGATAACAGGAGTCCGCCAAACCACAAGACCAGCGTAGATTGACTTTTCACGACGGGGAACCTCCTTACAAAGAGAGTTCAATAACCATGCAACCGTTCACGTTTAACGACTTTGTTCGCGAGTGCCGGCCTTGTGCCAGTCGATGATGTTGACAAGCTTCCACGGGTTTTGGTTGAGCTGGAATTCTAGCTGTCCTTCTTTGTTGATAATCAACTGGGCAGCCGGGTAGAGGACGCCAGCGCTCTTGTCCTTGTCGGAGTCGTTTATCTCGATCTCGCCTGCCGTCAAGTTGAAGGCTTTGCTTTGGGTGTTGTAATAATGTTCACCGAATCTGAGCAGACGGTTTGTGACGAAGCGAATCTTGCGGCCTGTTGGGGTGGGGATCAGGCGAATGTAACTGAGGTCGTAGCCAATTGTGCCGGTGATTGCAATGCGGCCGACTGACTTCATCCTGGTGAGCGCATTCACCAAGCCCTCATTCTGGCCTTGCTTAAAGGCATCGACGAGGATAGCTCGATCCTCATCCGTGGAGAAATCGTAGATGATCACCTTCACGCTAATCACTCTGCCCATCTGGGTACTGGTTCCCATCGCAGTTGCGTCAATAACCTCTTCTCCCCTGTCATCAGCGGAAAGAGCGAGGGTGGCCGCCAACAGAAGCATCACGATCACGAAACTGCCGTAGCAGAATCTGCGAACTCTGGACTCGCATGGATTCCTTTGAATCATCGAATTTTCTCCTTGCTCGGGTCTCTTGCCATGTACCAAACCGACCTGCGAAAGGCAGGACGAAGCTTAGAAGGAGCGCTCTATATTCCCGCGATACCTTTGTTCTGCAGAACACGCACTACAACGCGACGATTCTCCCTCTGTCCTTCCGCCGTTTTGTCATTGCCGACCTGGTGGCTCTCTCCCATTGCCCCTGGGGCCAGCATTCTAGTGAGGGAGATGTGTCCCTGCTGAACCAGGATATTGGTCACCGCATCGGCGCGATCTTCGCTGAGCCGTTGATTTAGAGTCACGCTGCCAACGGAGCTAGCGTAGCCTTTTACCTCGATCATATAGCCGTCGATGGTTTTGGCTTTATCCGCCAATGCCAGTAGTTGGGGGTTGTACTTCGAATCCACTTTGACCTTGCCGTTGTCGAAGTAAACGGTTACCTCATCAAAAATATAGTAATCGTCTAGCTGGCCGAAGCGCGCGATCGCGGCGTCAACGGCTGCCTTGTTTGCAGCGATCTTGGCTTGGTGTTCGGTCAGTTGTGCCTGCTGTTGTTGTAAGGCCTCGTTCTGAGCTTTCAATGCTGCGTTTTGTTTTTCCAACTCTGCTTGATTCTGCTGCACCTGCACTTTCGTTTCGTGCATGCCGGCTGCAATCTTTTCAGCGTCCTCAAGATCGTTGCCTTTGAAAGCAACAGACTGTGCCACCAGTTGGTTTTGCTGATTGTAGGTCCCTTCAACTCTAACAGCGAGCCCAGGGATGAGCGCCGCCATCGACATTTGTTTCCTGCGTGCCTTGAAGACACCTTGGACCTGTCCCACTTAAGTGCTATCGGTCAGCAGGACGGTAACATCCGGAGAACTCGAAGTTTGGACAATCATGGTATCGCCGTTGCGTGCTTTGACTAGGCCTTCTACCTTTCCGGTCTGGGCGGCGACAATCGGGCTCAATAACGCAAGCGCCATCAGGAACATGATCCAACATAGTTAATTCGGTATTCACTGAGCTGGGGCATAACGCTTCCTCCTACCGAACTCGATGAACCAAATAGGTGAACACCGCTTTCGCACGGTCCTCGGCCAAAGCCCGGTTTCTGAGATGATGCTAGGTCTGGGTTGACGTCCGCTCAACTAGGGAAATCCCTAGGACGGCCGGATTGTAGGTAGAGGCCAAGGTTGGCTATACGCTCGCCTCGACCGAAACTGTCACTATGCCGACCGAAGCGACAAACGTGCCGACCCTTAGCAACAGAAGAATTAAGAACCCGGTCGCGCGTGGTCCAGGATAACCAGAAAGGGTGAGTAAGCTATTGCGCTGAACTGTATCATCACGATTACGAGTGAAAAAACAATTGCAGTCAATGCCAGCCTTCCCATCCCAACGGGGATTAGATCGCTAAGGCTGCCGGGGAACTCAACCCGGAATCAATTTTGGGCAGCAGGACGGCGTTCAGTGATTACATTTTGGTCATGACGCTACCATCGAGGCCGCTTGCGGACAATTGCAAGTATCTGGTAACCGCGAGCTCGAGACTAAATTGCATCCTCTCGCGTCCCAGTGCCTTGCCCAGAGGCGATCTCCGGACCATTTGTAGCACTCCGGGGTTGAGCCCAACCAGCCATGTGTCTACCCCGTGCTCACGTTGCCGTTTCTCGCCTTCGCTCAGTGCTTTTAACGCTGTGTATTCAAGATCAAATACAGGACTGAGATCGAGCGCAACTACTTTGGGCTGCGCTTCGTTCACCAATAGTCTTATCTTGTGTCCGATTTGTGCAGCGTTGGCAAAAAAAACGCGTCCCTCAAGCCGCAGAAGCAACAACCCGGGATAGGTTTCGTCTTCTGGATGATCCGCAGAACGAGACCGAAACACGTTGGTCCCCGGCTTCCGCCCCAAAACATAGACGGGCGGATCGGCCACCTGAGATGCGAGCGCCACGAGCGACAACACGATGGCGACGATGATGCCCTTCAAGGTTCCCAACACAATTACCCCGGCAAAGGCGGTTAAGGCCCAAAAAAACTCAGTTCGTCGAATTTCCAGGATCTCCCGGAACTCTTTCGGCTGAATCAATCCGAATGAGTAGACGATGACCACAGCTGCGAGTGTGGCCTGGGGCATGAGTGCCAGAAAGGGTGCGAGCAGTAGAACTGTGGCCAAGGCAATTGCGGCTGTGACCACCTCTGCGAGCTGTGTGCGTGCCCCCGCAAGCCGGTTCACTGCAGTCTGGGTGGTGCCTCCACCAGCGGGCATTGCTCCAAAGAATGCGCCGCCCACATTTGCAAGGCCCGTCGCTAACAATTCCCCATTTGATCGGGGCGGTGGCTCCCCACTCTTAGCGAATGCTCGGCCGGCAGCAATCGTCTCGGTAAAACTCATGAGAGCGATACCCAAGGCTCCGGGCCAGAGCTCCTGTGCCAGCGAGAAATCCGGAACAGTAAAGGAGGGTAGACCTTGAGGAATCCGACCGACTAACTCTACTCCGTGCGCATACAGTCCCAGGATACGTGCACCGATGATTCCTGCTGCTACGGCGATCAATGGGGCTGGCGCCCGCGGGAAGAGTCGTTCGATCCCCACTAATATTGCGATCATCGCGAGCCCCACAGCTAAGGTCGTGATTGACGCTTCGGGGATACCGCGGGCGATAGCCACTACGCTGTGGAAGAACGAACCTCTTGGAAAATGAATGCCAAGAATCTTTGGCACCTGATCCAGCACGATAACAACTCCAATACCTGCTTTAAACCCGACCAACACTGGTTCGGAGATGAAGTCTGCGATAAAGCCCAGGCGGAGCAACGAAGCCAGGACGAGGAAGCCTCCGACCACTAGCGTCAACATTGCCGAGGCCCTAAGGAGGGACGACGGATCGCCACCCGGCACGACTTGGCTAAGTTCTGCTGCGGTTAGAATTGAGATCGTAGTGGTGGTGCTTACACTCAACGGGCGAGAAGTTCCCAGCACAGAATAGATCGCCATGGGGACTAAAACCGTATAGAGCCCCACCTGCACCGGCAGGCCCGCGATCGTTGCATATGCCATTGCTTTGGGAATGACCACGGCAGCCGCAGTCAGCCCAGCGATTAGGTCTGGCCGCAACCAGTCCTTTTTGTAATTGAACAACCAATCCGCAATTGGCAGGTAGGCGTGACTTTGACGGTCCGTCGATAAGCTCTTTCCCACTGAATGTTCCGGTCCACCGAGCAACTCACAGCCAGGGGTCTCATTTCATCTATAACGACGTCTGCTCGATTGGCTAGGTCTGATGACGAGCCAACTGAGAATGCTAGCAACCGAGCTTCCTTTAAACACCTGGGGATTTCCCTAGTGACGGGTTCCCTCTACAGCGCATAGGTAACCAAGGGTTAAACAACTATCGTCGAGAGCTTGATGGCACGAAAAGACTAAACCGGGTCATGGGGTAAACCTAAGTCAACCGAAGATGGACCAACGTGTAGGCGACGCTTGTTTATCTCTAGCGATTCTGACATGGTAAAAGTCCTCTAATAAGCTACCCCATCAGGTTTAACAGTTGTAGAGACCTCGTCTGTTGGAGTATAAAAAATCACGGGCGGCGAGGGTGGGTTGTCTCTTTCTTCATTCGTCGACGTTCCTTCCGCCCCATGCATAACAATCGACTTAGAGATTTGGAAGGGTCGCTTCCTAGATAAAAGCCACAATTCCAGGGTTCAATTCCTGGGAGGAATAAGGCGGATGAATCTCGAAAACCGTCGGGGAAGGTTTTCCGGATGCGATTGATTTCTCATGTACCGTTTCTGCTCGCTCTCGCGTTAATCAGTGCCAGCGCTTCTGCCCAGGTGCGTTCAAAGAAAGATGTCCTGATTCTTAATGAGGTAGGCCCCTCGCATTCCCTAACCGACGTAATGACCCAACAAATTGTGAGTGGCGTGGAACGGACGACACGCCGAGACGTTGAGTTTTTCTCAGAAAGCCTCGATTTACTCTCCCTTCCAGACACACCGTCGCTTGCCGAAACCCGGGATTGGCTTGTCAAGAAGTATGGCGGTCGTAATTTGCAAGTTGTCGTAGCTGTGGGACCCGACACAATCAAATTCCTCGCAGACTATGGCCGTACCCTATTCTTGGGCGTACCCGTTGTCATTTGTGGGAGTGCCGCGGACCAGGTGGGAAGTCCGAGTTTAGATTCCCGATTCACGGGAACATGGCAAAAACGAGAGCCAGTGAAGACTCTTGAAGCGGCCTTGCGTCTTTTTCCAAATACCCGCCACGTGTTTGTAGTTGGAGGAACTTCGGTTTATGACCGGGTGGTGCTGGCGGCTACTAAAGAGTTCTTCAGCTCTCTTCAAGAGCCAAAAACCAAATTCTCCTATCTGACTGACATGGAAATGAGTAAATTACTCGAACAGCTGAAGAATCTACCCGAGAATTCCATCGTGTTTTATACCTCTTTCTTCCAGGATTCCGCTGGGAACAAATTCCTCAATGCAACGAAGGCACTTCCCATGATCGCATCTGCTGCCAACGCCCCGGTATTTCGGATGTCGGACACGTACTTGGGACATGGCATCGTCGGTGGCGATTTGATGAATTTTCAGGAACAGGGAAAGATCACGGCCCGGATCGTTTCCGAGCTCCTTGAGGGGAAAAGAGCCGAAGATATTCCTATCGAGGTACTTCCCAGCATGTTGATGTTCGACTGGAATGAACTGGAGCGCTGGGACACTCCAGAAAGCCGACTTCCTTATGGAAGCGTCATTGTTTATCGCGAAGCAAGTCTTTGGTAACATTCTAAATTGTCTTGGGTCGCTATACTCTTGATCACCCTGACTCTTTCCGCCTTGGCCGGTTACCTGCAATACAGTAAAGAACAGTTGAAATTGGCGAAAGAGAAAGAAAGACATCTAAGCGGTAAACTGATCAATGCAGAAGAACAGGAACGGCGACGAATAGCCTCGGAACTTCACGACGACTTTAGCCAGAGGCTGGCTTTGCTGGCGCTGGGTTTGGAGAATGTCGAGGAAGCGACTCCCTCTTCGCTCAGCGAGGTTCACGGCCAATTGCACAACCTTGTAAAATCCACAAACGAGTTCAGCGCTGATCTGCACACCCTTTCCCATAGGCTCCATTCCTCCACGCTCGAGAGCCTCGGACTTGTCCCTGCCGTCGCCGCCTTGTGCAAGGAATTCTCTGCAAATCAAGGCATAAGGGTGATCTTCACGGCGGATGAGATTCCCCGATCGGTCCCTCCTGATACAGCCCTTTGTGTTTTTCGTATCGTTCAAGAAGGCCTTCGAAACTTGAAGAAACACAGCGGCGCGAACGAGGCAAAAGTAGTTTTGCGAATACGGCGGGACAGATTGGAGCTTACCGTACGGGACGACGGCCATGGGTTCGACTTGAGTCGGCTCCGCCGGAATGAAGGACTTGGTGTCCGAAGCATGGAAGAGCGCACACGCGGGCTGGGTGGAAACTTTGCAGTTCAGTCGAGACCTCGGAAAGGGACAACGGTCAAGGCTGCGGTACCACTCCGCGTTACCCAGGACTTGTGACGCGCCAGAGTTGCGAGCAACGGTGCAACGTCCAATCCCCAATCCCCAGTTCAAAATCCAGCTAGGGGGAAATTGAAGGCATCATCCCGCCGAAAGTAGTGTTTCTTTTTCGACTCTGGGACACTACTTGCCGCGCTCGCCCTGACATACGACAGAGCCCAAATCGGGGACCTCTTGCTCAATGACAGTTTCATGCTGCTAGGTTTGGTCACCGTAATCGCCTCAGGACCTATCGCTCTGTATCGCTCCTCTCGTGGCAGCAGTCTAATTTTTATACAGCTGCAATGGTCTGGTCGAGATTTCACTCGCATCTCCAACATCCTAGGGGTTTCCCTAGTTGTGGCCCACGGCTCCTACCTCTAAGAGTGATTCAGAATTCAATCCTGTGACTGCGGTACGCGACACTCGTTGGCGTTTCAAGCAGGCAGTCGGCGGTCGCATACGACGGAAGCTTGCTTAACGCTCATTAACCAAGAAGGAGGTGCCCGCGGATGATTTCCAAGCGTTATCCAATTTCTCGACGACTCGGGATCTCCTTGGTCACGGCTGTTTTTCTCACGCTGGTTGTTGAACCATCAGCGCGTGCGCAGGAGCAGACTTCGCAACCTCCCGACCTTCAACAGATGCAGAAGAAGATGGAGCAGCTTGAAAAAGAGCTGCTGGAACTAAAACAGCAGATGAACGCCGTCGCGGGACTATCGAAACAAGCCGTGCCAGGGCCAAGCATTCCTGTGACAACCGATACCCGCCAAGCCGAGGAACACGCGGAACAACCGAAGCCGTCAAGTTCCATCAATTTTTATGGTTACGCAATGGCGGACAGCGGCTTTAATTTCGGTTCGATCAATCCCGACTGGTTTGATGTGGAGCGCCCCACGCAATTACCTTCCTTCAAGGGGGAGTTTGGTCCGGACGGCAGCACATTTTTCGGTGTTCGACAAACCCGCTTCGGGGTGAAGAGCTTTACTCCAACGCCCCTCGGCGATCTCAAGACCATCTTTGAGTTTGAACTCTTCGGCACCGGTGTCGACGCGGGACAGACCACATTCCGCCTGCGCCATGCCTGGGGCGAGCTCGGTCATTTCGGCGCTGGGCAGACCTGGAGTCCTTTCATGGACATCGATGTCTTTCCAAACTCACTCGAGTATTGGGGACCCAACGGGATGGTGTTCTTTCGAAATGTGCAGGTACGCTGGACGCCGATCCAGGGTGCGAGCAATGTCGTGATTGCCCTTGAGCGTCCCGGCGCCAGTGCGGACGGGGGACGTTATGCCGATCGCATCGACCTCCAAAACATTTTTCCCCAATTTAAATGGCCCGATTTGAGCGGCCATGCTCGCCTCGCCAGGAGCTGGGGCTACGTCCAGGTGGCCGGGATTGTGAGGAAAATCGCTTGGGTCGACACAAATCCAGATCTGCCCAACCTCAGCGGAACTGCTATAGGTTGGGGAGTTAATGTGACCTCAAATCTAAATTTTACTAAGAAGGACATCGGCCGGTTCGAGGTCGTATACGGGGAAGGCATCGAAAACTATATGAATGATGCCCCTGTTGACATTGGTGTTAAAGACGCTTTCTCAAACCCTGCGAGCCCGATCAAAGGCGTGGCCTTGCCCGTCCTTGGAGTAGTTTCCTTTCTTGACCACACCTGGAGTGACCGGTTCAGTACCTCGATCGGTTATTCCATGTTGAATATCGAAAATTCGAACGCAATGACGGCCAATTCATTCCATCAGGGACACTATGCCTTGGTAAATCTTCTGTACCACCCCGTAAAGCCAGTAACGGTGGGCGGCGAATTTCAATGGGGAAGGCGCATCAATTTCGCCGATGGCTTCAATGTGAACGACTACAAAATGCAGCTCTCTTTCCGATACGACTGGAGTAAGAGCTTTGAGTTCTAACCATGCCAGCTTAGAAATGAAGACTCCCGCGTTGAGCCCTGCAAGGACGAAATAGGTCGATCGCAAGTTCAGGAGGAAGTAAATGTTCAGAATTAGTTCTCGGTTTGGGACATTGGTCTTGGCTGGATATCTTCTCATCGCCAGTATTTGGGCCGTCCCGGCTTCTGGACAGGTGAAAAAAAGCCCGGTAGCTCCTAATCGCGAGCGAGTTGAGGCCGCTGTGCGAGAGGCCTATGACAAGTATCGCAGCGACACCAGTGGCAAGAATGCGGATTACATCCCCTACCTCGCACAGGTGGACTCGAAGCTGTTCGGCGTGGCGGTGGTGACCACGGACAACCAGGTCTTTGAACTTGGCGACGTCAAGTACTCCTTCTCCATCCAATCGATTTCGAAAGTGTACACGCTGGCCTTGGCGATGGAAGAACTCGGCCACGACAAGGTGTTTCAACGAATTGGTTCCGAGCCGACAGGCAGAGCGTTTAACTCCGTGCTTGCCGTTGTGGACATGCCGACACACACCGCCAACCCGCTTGTGAACGCCGGCGCCATTGCTACTACAAGCTTAATCTCCGGCACGAACGAAGACGAAAAGTGGAACAAGATTCTGGATTTTTACAGTAAGGTGGCCGGCGAAAAATTGGTTTTGATCGATGAAGTCTACAAATCGGAGGCCGCCACAAATGCCGGCAACAAAGCCCTGGCGATGCTACTCGCCAAATACGAGCGAATCTACGCCGATCCGTTTGAATCCGTCGACATCTATACAAAACAGTGCTCCGTCGGTGTGAATGCGACCCAACTCGCGCGCATGGGAGCCGTGCTGGCCAATAATGGCAAGAATCCGGCCACTGGCGAGCAAATCATCAAACCCGAAGACGTGCCTTTCATCCTCTCCACTATGACTATGGCCGGACTCTACGACAGCTCCGGTTCTTGGGCTTGGCACGTAGGTCTTCCAGCCAAAAGCGGAGTCGGTGGTGGGATCGTCGCCATTGTTCCGGGCAAAGGCGCGATTGCCGTATTCGCTCCACGCCTCGATGATGCAGGAAACAGTGTGAAGGCTCAAAAAGTCATCGAATACGTTGGTGACAAGCTGGACTTCAACCTTTATTCGCCGAGTTCTGTCGGATTGAAGTAGTCCCGAGGCGCGCTGGTCGCAGTATGGCCCGTCTTCCATGCAAATCTCGAGCTGGCGTTTTGATTGAGTGCCGAATAACCACGACTACCGTCTGTCAGGTTTTCACGCGGGGTAACACCTTCCTCGCAGGCGTTGCGGAAGCAGCAAATTTGCATACTTTATCGCCGTCATCTTTCTCTTTTGGTGCAATTCAGCAACAGCACAATCCACTACAAACCAGCCCAAACTGAATGACATGCATTTCCATCCAACTAATTATTTCCAACAGGGTACAGACATTCACGATGTCCTAGCCATCATGGACACAAAAATCGGCCGTGTGGCTTTGTTCGGAATTCCAATGCCGATCTCATCACCCGCTATCCGAAACTTTTCTCTTTGGATCAGACGAAGTCGCTCCGCCAAATCAGGAAAAGTATCTCCGGCTTTACCGCCAATACGAACCGCTGTGCAATGCACTTCTTCGACCCCTCGGTTCATCCGCTCGATATCCGCCAGGTTCCAAGTTTTAGCGAACAGAGCGTTCCTCGGGCCATACGTAGGATAAGAATCCCAAAATTTACCGAGCCGTGCACTAAAATGCCCATCCAATGGCAGAGCTCAGTCCCAATTCATTTTTCTTAGCCGTCGTTGGAGGACGGCTATCGTAGTTATCCCAGAACGAAAGCGTAAAGTGAAAATTGTTGGTGAGCTTGATGACTAGGGAATTGTTCGTGGTGGTGCGAACGCGGCCGGAGTCGGATAAGCCGGGGAACACGTACGCTTGTAAATGAATTTCCCCTATTTTGAAACGATAAGAATCATAGGCGACACCGAGCAAGCCTTCCGCGTTACTGTCCGACTTCTTTGTTGGTGTTGCGAATGACTCTTGCGTATAGACGAGGCCTCCCAGCCAACGAAACTCGGTGTTCGTGGTCCGTTTCCAATAACGTCCGTAACCACCTCCTAGAGTCGTTCGAAGATCCAAATCTTGCTGGCTGCTGTGCAGAAAATCCAGCAGGCCACCGAGATACGCGTTTCGACTTAAGAACCGTTGCCCTCCAAAAGAGAGATCGTTGCGGTTCGTTTTTGTTCCTCCCGACTGGTCACTAAATGATGTGCCGAGAGCTGCCGAAGCCGACCACTTAGGCGTCGAGTATCTAACGTTCAGGTCTGTGTTTGCACTGGTCTGACTGTTGCCACTAGTGAAGCTGACCCCGGCATCTACGCTGCCCTTGAGTTGACGCCAGACCGATGGCTTTTTACTTTCCATCTCAACGACACTTGGATAAGGAACATGCAGTTCTCCATTGTCGCCGACGATAGTTACGTCCTCGGTGTGTTCATCGCTTCCAGGGGATCGCTCGATCCTCCCGGTGACATGCACACCGTTGGCGAGAGTGATCAGATAAGTTGCTGTGCTCCTCACCGTTACGACCTGATTCCAATCCACGTAAAGATTAGTCGAAGAATAATCGGTTTCAATCGATAGGACGCCATTATCGAGTCCGTTTACTTCTCCAGTGAGCCGGTCGCCATTCTTCATCGTCACGACGTCTCCACGCAGCTTCTTGGCATGAGTGGAGTGGCAGGCCGAAAAGGCTAGCGTGGTGAGAATAAAGGCGGCACGCGTCAATCTCTGAGAAATCATAAGGCTTCTCCAGAACTTCGAGAACGTTGAATGACCCTCTCGCTCGAGCGCGTTGCAGTCAAAATCACTAGCCCGATAAGCAGATCGCGGTCTCCTGCTTCGGACCTTACGAAGGAGTCTGCTTGCGCGGCCGTGCACGTTGCAGCCGCACGCCGCTTGCTCACAGGTCGCGTTGAGGAGGTTTTACCAAGCAGATCTCGACTCCTTCGATTCGGACCATATGGACCGCCACCCGCAACCGTACGCCCGTGAGGCCGACTTCGCTGTGTCATCAGTGACTGGCCGTTCAATGGAAACGGGAAGGTGTGCCGCCGGCAAAAAAGAGGTCTCGCCATGAATCGGTTCTTCATCTACTACCGGGGGAGTAGAATTCCAAGCCCTAGCGCGATAAAAACTGAGGTGCTCATTGTGAGCAGACCCGACATCATAAAATTATGGCTGCGCAGGAGTTTGCGGATCTTGGTTGGGCCGGTGCCAACAAGATACAAAGTTTAATCCAGATCATTGAATTGGATCTCCAGCGAGCTAACCGACATTGGCAAGAACACCCCCGAACACACAAGAAAGGGTCTTCAGTACGTTTGAAATAGTTGCTGCAATTCAGCAGTTGTGCGCGGCTTAAGCAGCGCAAGCATTAGAAGGATTCGCGACTTTTGAGGGTTTAGCTCGTCGGAAGCCACGAATCCCATTTCGTCATCATTGACCTCGACATTCCGCCCGACAGTCCCCGTAACCACGCGACTGCTCCTGACCACCACCGTGCCCTTTTTGACGGCTCGGGCCGCAGCTTCCAGCGAGGATTTGTTCATGTTTCCGTTACCGACTCCGGCGATGACGACGCCTTTAGCTCCATTCGCAACCGAAGCATCAATCAGATCGGCAGACATGTCTTCGTAAGCATAAATAATATCGACGCGGGGAAGTTTTGTTACGTTGGTTATATCGAACTCTGAGGCTGATGTGTGTTTCCAACTAGGAATGTTGTAGAAGTCGTTTTTTCCATAGCTGGAGACACCGACAATTCCACGCGACGGCGACATGAACGTCTGTATGGCGGTAGTGCTCGTCTTGGTGAGGGAGTGAGCGCCATGGATCCAGTCATTCATCACCACGAGCACACCGCGTCCTTTCGCATTGGGATCGGCCGCTACAGCAACACCTTCATACAGGTTCAAAGGACCATCCGCGCTGATGGCAGTTGACGGGCGCATAGAACCAACCAGAACGACTGGTTTGTCACTTTTCACTACGAGATTGAGGAAGAACGCAGACTCTTCCATGGTGTCGGTCCCGTGTGTGATGACGATCCCGTCGTAACTGTTGGTGGCGAGAATTTCATTGCAACGCTTCGCGACGGTCATCAAGATGTCGAAGGTCATGTCTTGGGAGCCGACGTTGGAAATCTGCTCGCCCTTTATGTTAGCGAGGCCCTTGATTCCGGGTACCGCGACGAGCATCGAGTCGATCGTCACCGCTCCCGACGTGTAGCCAGCTTGAGTCCCGGTCGCTGCGGCTCCAGCAATTGTTCCTCCGGTTGCTAGGATGACGATATTCGGCAATTGTTTTTCCTGAGCAGCAGCGAATTGATGAGCGCCTAGAACCAGAATGACCGCCAGCAGACTACAGATTCGACATCTGCGGTTCATAAACTTTTTCCTCTCGAGTTTCTGTGTTCTATCTGTGCTTTTCGAGTCCCGTCAGCTTGACGGGACTCGACCAGTTCCTGGATCTGGGCCTCAGTTAAAATCCTGTGTTCGCGTTTCACTTGCAGGACCCGATCGCGCTCCGCTCTCGGTGTGTCCTGAGCCGCGACTGAACGCACCTTGATTTGCTGAGAGAAGGCCATGAACTGAGCTTTTGCCCAGCGCATGACTCCCTCCGAGCCGGAGCAGTCAACTTGCACTTGCGCTGATCTGGCGGAAGTGTACTGACGCCATCTTGCGAAAAAAGACGTAACTTCGCCAACTAGGGAAACCCCTAACCAGGAAAGCCATCTACATTGGACGATTTCAGCACTCTGCACTGCCCCAACGCTTCTAGGGGTTTCCCTAGTTGTGGATCGAGGCAATCAAACCTAACGTCTCTACGCAAACCTCGAGGCCGCTTTCACGGAGCGCTTCGAATCCACGAGTGATGGCGTCGACTAAGAGTGACCCGCTACCCAAGTTTATGGAAGAAGAGTCGCGCACAGGAGAAGTTTCGGACCGAAATCGAAATTCTTTTTCCAGGGCGGATTGATCTGAGTGAGACAGCTGCCAAAGTATTCCCGTTCTCGTTTTCAGGCTCAGTTGTCACAAATCGGAATTGACCGATTCTGAAGAGGAACATGATGCGGGAGTTCGTTCAAACCCGGCGGGATCCCTTGCTTCTCTTGTCCCTGTTATTTCTCATTCTACTGTATCCCGCACTGGACCGCGGTGACCTTCAGAGAATGATTCTCGGTGGTGTAATGTTCGCACCTCTCCTCTTGGCGACGATCAAGATGGCGCAAATCAAAAGTTTGGCGTGGCCTGCAATTCTATTAATGGCCAGCGCGGTAATTTGCGCTGCACTCAGTATTCTCTTCCCCCAAGCAATCGTTATTGGGTTGAAATGGGTGATCCTAGCGGCATTTTTCGGGCTGTGTGCCATTGGCCTGTTTAGCTATCTGAGAGAGGCGCACACGATCAGCGATGATCATCTCTACACCGCCATCAGCATTTACCTACTGCTCGGATTGCAATGGTTTGGGCTTTATAGTGCTTTTGACGTCCTCCTTCCGGGGTCCATTCATCACAGTACTGCCTCCATAGCCGATCGCCACGCCGAGCTCTTGTACTTTAGTTTGATAACTCTCTCAACGATCGGCTACGGTGACGTTGTACCCGTGCAGGGTGAAGTGCGCATGTTGGCAGCGCTTGAGGGGATTGCTGGTGTTCTTTATATTGCGATTACCGTTGCGCTGCTCGTCAGTGCCTACAGGCCACGGTCTAGTTCGACGTAGAAGCGCAGCCGCGAAGGTCAGTGACAGGAAGCAGTCAATGTTTTCGCGGAACAACCACAGCATTGCCCTCGGAGTCCTTTGATAACGACCTTTGGGCACAACTACCTGGTAAGCATCACGATAACGGGGCCGCATGCGGTCAGCAGGATGTTGCCGACCGCATACGGTACCGTGTAGCCGAGTGCAGGAAGCTTGCTCCCGGCTTCATCCTGAATCGCCCGCAGCGCCGCCGTTACCGTTCCCGCGCCCGCGCAGGCGCCGAGCAGAATGACCGGGTTTACATTCAACACGTAGCGTCCGAAGAGTAGCGCCGCCACGTGCGGGGTTACGGCGACGAGCAAACCCACTACGAGTAGACTCGGGCCCGTGACGCGCAGGCCTGTGATGAAGCCGGGGCCGGCGTTCAAGCCAACGATGCCAATGAATACCGCAAGGCCTATGGTGTCGAACACCCAAAGCGCTGGCTCGGGGATGCGACCGAACGTCGGGCGGATGGATCTCAGCCATCCGAACACCAGCCCCATGATCAGCGAGCCACCGCTCGCCGTGAGGCTGAGCGGCAAGCCGCCGACCTTGACCGAAAGCAAGCCGATCAAGCCCCCCACGAAGATACCGAGGCCTACGAATACGACATCTGTTTCGCTTGAGGATCGCTCGATGTACCCGAGGATCTTGCCTACACGCTCCACATTCTGTGTTGCGCCGGCGATGCGAAGGAGGTCGCCACGTTGCACGGTCGTCTCAAACGTGAATGGGATTTCCTCCCCACCACGGATGAGCTTCTGGAGGACGACGCCGCGGCCGTATTGCTCGGCCAGTGTTGGAAGTGTTTGCTCAACAACATCGCGGTTTGTGACGACGACATCGGCCGTGGCCATAGGAAAGTCCAGCAACTCGCGCTCCTCGACCTCGACCCCAATGGCGAAACCTTCGCTGAGCAGCACGCGACGGCGGGCCATGATGACAATGACGTCGCCGGTGCGCAAAACAGTATCGGGCTTCGCATCGACAAACTGGGAGTCGCGCCGGATTCGCTCAACAAATACACGTTCCGGCGCAAAGGAGTTCTCCAAATCGGCGATCCGACGATTCGCAAATGCGTCGGCAAGTTGATACGCCCGCATGTCCCACTCCTGGTAGCCGGAGCGCCGACCGGACTGCTCGGTGGGCTTCGCGGACATCTTCGCTTCGAGCTTTTTACTTTCCGCTTTCAGGTCGACTCCGAGCAGTCTCGGCGCAAGGCTCGAGAGAAACCAGACGACGAAGCCAGTCCCAACAAGATAGCTGACCGCGTACGCGACAGGGATATTGTTCAACAGCCTCTGTTTCTCGGCGTCTGGCAGATTAAGCCGCGAAATCGTGTCACCCGCCGTGCCGATAACTGTGCTCTCTGTGAAGGCTCCAGCCATGAGGCCCGCAGCGGTGCCGCAGTCGTACTTGAGCATCTTCGCCGCCGCGACTGTCACCACGAGGCTCGTCACACACAAGACTAGCGTCAGCATCACTTGCGGCATCGCGTTTCTCTTGAGCCCTCGGAAAAACTGCGGGCCCACCTTGTAGCCGGTCGCGAAAAGGAAAAGGTCGAAAAACACAACTTCGACGAGCGGATGGACCTTTATGGCTAGTTGGCCAATAAGCACACCCGCGAGCAGCGTGCCCACGACATTTCCGAGCTTGAACGTCCCAACCCGCACACGCCCAAGCACGAATCCGA
Source organism: uncultured Acidobacteriota bacterium (assembly GCA_963767205.1). Taxonomy (GTDB): domain Bacteria; phylum Acidobacteriota; class Terriglobia; order Acidiferrales; family UBA7541; genus Palsa-295. The sequence continues at coordinate 406,726 of CAVYDF010000007.1, read as the reverse complement.
GCGCGAGCGTCAGGAAGACTGCAAGCTCGGGATTGTGCCTCAGAGACGCAATAACGTACGCGACCACGCGCTCCTCCTATTTGATATTGCCGACTCATCGAGATGTGGCATGCCATCACCATGTGGGGAGATCTTGGAGATGTAATTACACCAATTGATATGCGTCATTCCGACTTGTACTTGGAATTGTGGATCTGGGAAATAGCCGGCGCCTCTTCGCTGTCTTGAGACAGCCAAGCCAGGGACAGTTTGTATCCAACCGCCAGGACAATTGGGCCGACAAAAAGGCCGATGATGCCCATCGCCATGAAGCCGCCGATCGCGCCCAAGAAAACGACGACGATGGGAACGGGGACGCCCCGGCCGAGCAGCAGCGGCTTCAGAACATTGTCTATGAGGGCGACGAAAATACACCAAATCAAGAAGGCCACCGCCTTGGCCGTAGCAGCGGTTGCAAAAACGTAGACCACGACCGGGATCAAAACCAAGGCGCCCACCTGAAGCACAGCGGCAACTAGGAACACCAGTGCCCACAGGCCCGCTCCCGGGAGCCGAACCACCAGAAAACCGAGACCGGCGAGCAGAGATTGGATCAACGCCACGCCAAGGATACCGGTGGTGACGCTGCGTATGGTCGCCCCCGCGAGTGCTTCAAACTCTGGGCCCTTGTTGCCGAACAGATGGATTGAAAGACCTCTTGAAACTCTCGCGCACTGGCTCGAGTTGGCGAGAAGGAATCCCGCAACCACAATCGAAACGAAAAACTGCAGCACGCCCATGCCAACTCCGGCAGCTGCCAAGAGTAGTCCGCTCGCAGCCGCTTTGAGCTGCGGCGCAAGACGCTGAAGTGCGGCAGATAGATTGTTGGAAGCCAAGCTCCAGAGATCGCTCAACGGTTTGCCGAGCAATGGCCACGTTGCGATGTTCGGCGGTGGCGGGGGAATCGTCAGGGTTTCATTGTGAAGGCGTGCCGCGAGAGATTGGAAGCCATCGACCAACGTCTGAGCGAGAAGTGCAATTGGCACGATCAAGACGGTAAGGAGAAGGACGGTAAAGAGTGTGGAGGCAAGACCACGCTTCCCGCCGAATAGCTTCTGAAGTTTGCAGTATCCCGGATAACCGGCGATGGAGATGATCAGTCCCCAAACGGCCACCGCGATGAACGGTCTCAGAATGACAAGGCAAGCTGCAACAAGCAAGACGAAAAGGCAGATGTGAATGGAGACCTCGAGCGCCCGGTTCAGGTACTCCTTGTCGGGCACCGGTTGGTCAAAAGTCACGACGGGTGCTCCTATTCAGATCGGGCATGCTCTTTGGTCGAGCTGTCATCCCGGTCGTGCCAAGACGGAGACGGATTATTCACAGTTCGTAGAGCGAATTGGCCAGCCGTCTCAGCCCATAATCGCGGGCGATAATATCGAGGTGAAGTGAACTCCAATCTGCCAGCAATAGGCGCTCGCTCCCCTCTCCAACATAGGTCTTTAGATAAGCGTGGCAGGAATCACAGTAGTCGATGCGAAGGTGTGACTCTCCCTCGATCGATAGGGCGGCGAGCCGATGATCGTCCCCGTGTTCGCAGAACGGGCATCCGATTCGCCGGTATCGCCAGCGCGTGCCGCAGCAGCCGCAAGAAAGTAGCCGCATGCGCCCAGGATCTGAGCCAATTAGCTGACCCATGGCAGGAGGCGATCCGCAAGTAGGACAGTACTCGCACAACCAGTGCTCCTCCTCACGCCAGATACTGAACGCATCCACAAGTGGGCGAAGGTATACGGCCAGCGCGGTCCAGCCTAGGTAGCGAATTAGACCTGGGTGCGCTGGCTTAAAATCCTCGTTGTCGAGTAACCAGGCAACTGCTCGATGCGGTGCATTCATTTCACCGCGCAGTTGAGACTTCGAATCCCGACACTCCGCTGCCAACTCTTCTGGCAAAGGCCTCGAAGTCAAATTCTCGACGAGCCATACAAGGATCGTCTCTGCGGGCTCGAAGTCGATTGCAACATGGGAGCTCCGCAGTAAAGGGATGCCCGCCCGATAATCACCGACGTAGTCATCCCAGTTTGGAATTTTCGCGCTGCCGCTCGGGACGCTGGCTGCGGCCGTCTCCACTTCTGCATGGAAGTCCGCTACCGAACGTAGATATGGATGTCCCGCTAGCCAAACATCTTGAGTCATTGAGCCAATATTCCTATCACTGTGCCGTCTCTTCCTTGGGGAGAATGGGCAGGAATCGTACTCCGAGCCCGAAAAGAAAGATGCTCGCAGCGATAAGGCCAACAGAGACGCCCCACTCGAAAACGGATGGGGTGTATGACGATGGTGCGACCCCAGGCATCGGCCCTTTCAAGTCCATGGCCAGAAGAACCACATTCACGCGGTTGAAAACCACTCCAGCTGCGGCGAGAAGAGTCCCGAGAAAGAGCACGGCAGGGCGGTTCCGCAGCGAAGCGCGAGCGAGCAGGACCAGAGGGAGGATGCCCCCGATGAAAAGCTCGACCGCAAAGAAGGTGCCCAGTCTTCCCGAAAATGCGTTAGACAACTGGCTTCGAAAGGACATGTCGACGAGCCGAAAGGCCCAATAGCACAAGAGCGACCAAAATGAGATTTGGCCCATTGCCGCCAGTTGCGTGATTTGTAGCCGTCTTCCCCACGCCTTGGCGATCCACATCTCGACCAGAACGACGACGGACGTACCGGCCGCGATGGAGGACAAGAAGAATGAGATGGACATCACCGGAGACCACCATTGCGGAGCAAGCTGGTCCGGCATCAGCAGGAACAAAGATCCTAGCGAACTCTGATGCATTGTGGACAGCGTCACTGCGGCAATTGCCAGGATGATCGGCTCAAATTTCTTGTCACGGGCTCGAAACGCCCAGGCAAGAAAAGTGAACAAGACCGCGGTGAGCAACGCATACGTCAGCTGCCGCGAAAGCAGGTAGACAAACAATGTCACCGCACAAGCCACGTAATAGCCGGACCATCGCTGCCAGATCTCCTTCGCCTTCTCCAGCCCCCATCGTTCGAAGGGAACTGGGAGGAACTCCAGAAGCAAGATCGTGACATAGAGGCCGACACACCAAGACACCTCGAACATCGCCGATTGCTCGGGAGACTGCATGCCAAGCTGATAGAAGTGCCAGGGCAAGCCAAGATCAGCAATCAGAGTGACTGTGACGAACGAATAGCTCAACAGGCCCATAAGCACGGCTGAACGGCCCATGGAGTACAGATCTTTGCGCTGAAAGACGTAGATGATGCCTGCAGTAGCGAATGCTCCGGCAGCCACTGCGATCCAGATCAAATCGAAGACGATCCAGAGCCCCCAGGCGTAAGTGTCCGAAAGGTTGGTGCTACCACCCAAACCCAAAACGAATCGGGCTATAACCGAAATCAGACCGAAGACCATCATTCCAAGGAGCACAAAGTTCCACGGAGTCAGCAACTTGTGCGGGAGGGGCTCGAACTCCAAGTGAGAGCCGTGAGCCTCCATGTGTGCTGCTGCACCCGTCCCACTGACCATTGCGGCGGCCCTGCGTTTCAAGAAAGCGTATGTGCCACCTAGAAATGCACCCAAGGCCAAGACGGCAGGGGGAACAGCGTGAATAGCGAGGCTGGAAAAACCGGGATACGCCTTGTTACCAACGTCCGGAAAACCTAGCTTCCCGAAAGGCACCGACGAAAGGTACAACACACTCGTGCCGCCGGCCTCTTTTTCTCCATATATATGGTCTATATATTTCTCGGGATGTTTGGAAACCCGATTACGCGCCTCCTGTAACACGTCGTCCCGGGTGCCGAAAAGCAACGCGTCAGCCGGACAGGCCTTGACGCAAGCTGGCACGACAATATTGTCGCGGTACCGTTTGCTCTCGTCAGCCAAGAGTGCCTGTCCATTGAGAAGCAAAGGGATGGGCTGATCCGTGCGGTCGGCGCAGTGCGTACACTTTTGAATCTTGGGAGCGAGAGAGTCCCATTCCGCGGTGGGCACGCCCCAAGGGCACGCCCATTCGCAGTAGCGACAGCCGATGCATTTGTTGGCATCGTAAGTTACGGGACCATCGGGCTGCCTGGTCAAAGCTGTTGTCGGGCAAGCTGAGGCGCATGCGGGCTCCAGGCAGTGCAGGCAGCGCCGCATCGTGAAAAGGTAGTGCAACCCGCCGGGCGCCTTCTCGTCCGGCAACTCGTGAAACGTGATCAGGGTGAGAGTCTTTGCGCTGAGCGTAGCAGGGTTCTGAAATCCCAGCTCCGGCTGAAACTCTGTCACTTCTCCATCGCGATCATTCCACTGCTTGCAGGCAACCTGGCACGCCCGGCAACCGATGCATTTCGTGATATCAACGAGCGTGGCTTTGAATGCGCCTGTGTTTGCAGACTGACGCGTGCTCATGCGTTGCCCTTTCGCGCCGTGGACGATCTTGCGCCAGCCTCGCGCAACTTGATCACGTTGACCAGGCAGGCTTTGGTTTCCTGGGTTCCCGCTCCCGGATCGACAGCATCGATTGTGAGGACATTTACGCTCGGACCCACCGAAAGACCTTTGAAGCCCCAGTTATAGGGCATCCAAACGATCGTAACTTCTCGTTCACCGACTTTTAGCGTCTGCATCCTTGGAGTAACCAACGCTTTCACGGTGAGTTCGCCCCGGGCGGAGGATACTTTTACCCAGTCTCCGGACTTGACCGCCAGTTTCTGGGCAAGGGACACTGGAATCTCAATCAGAGGCTCAGGGACAAGTTCATTGAGCCACGGAATGTTGCGCGTTGTGGAGCCCCCACACCAATGCTCGGCCACGGTTGATGTCATAAGGACGTAGGGGAAATCTGCGACGGTTCCGATGGGCTGGCCCGTCGTGACGCGCGGATACTTGAGCATCGGGTTGCTCTTGACGCTCGGGTGAAGGATGTTTTCCACTGGGCTCTCGACGGGCTCGTACATCTCCGGCAGCGGGCCGTCTTTCGGTACATAGGCCACGTCCCGCGGATACCCCGGATGCTTCTCGTCCGGGTCTGAGTAAACGGCCGCGAACAGGCGCCCTACGCCTTCCGCGCCTAGGTGGAAGGCCCGCTGGCCGTTCGGCGTATCCGGTCCGTCGGTCACGACGGGGACATCCGGTACGTCGTATCCAGCCCAGCGCTTTGACTTTTCGTCCCACCAGACGATGGCCTTCGAGCCCGGATAGGGCTTGCCGTGCCGGTCGCACGACGCTCGGTTGTAGAGGATGCGCATGTTGTTCGGCCAGGTCCACCCGAAGCCCGGATAGAGCCCAAGGCCTCCCGGATCCGTTTGCGAATCGCGGCGCTTCGAAAGGTTCTCACCGTTGGCGAAAACGCCCGCATAGATCCACGCGCCAGACGAAGTGGAACCGTCGGCCCGAAGATCGCTGACCTTGCGGACGAGATCGCCCGCCTTGAGGCCGGTCTCGGGGTTGTCGCGCAGGGCGTACCCGTTGATCTCGCGCAGGACGTCCTCGGCCGTGGTGTAGGTCCAGAAAGCCTTCTGGATGATTTCGTCCCTCGGCTCCTTCGAGTCCTTAACTTGATCGCGCACCTTACGGAAGACGAGGTCAACGATCTCGCCGTCGGGCTTAGCTTCCCCCGGAGGCTTCACGGCCGCGTGACGCCATTGCACCATGCCGCCCGAATTGCTAATGGTTCCGTTCTTTTCCATGAAGAACGCCGCAGGCAGCAGGAACACCTCGGTGGAGATAGACTTCGGGTCGACGCCGGGGCGATACCAGAACGCCGCTGTCTCGGTCTCCCAGATCTCCTGGACCACGAGCGTCTCGAGTTTCGCCATTGCACCGAGCGTCAGACTGAGGTTGGGCACGGTGACCGCGGGATTCTGACCCACGATCCAGAGGAGTTTGAGTTTCCCGGTAAGGGCATCCTCGAACATCGGCAGAGTTCCGTAGTCTTTGGAAGCGTTACGCTTAGGCAGCCAAGCATAGGCATAATCGTTTTCGGCGGTGGCCGCCTCACCGAAGAACGCCTTGAGCGTATTGACGAGGTACCGGCTGTCGGCGATTCCGTTCTTGCGCACGTAGTCGTAGATGGTCGGCTCGGCGTTCGACGCAGAGTTGAGGTAGCCCGGCATGTAGTTGTAGAGCACCGCCATGTCGCACGCGCCCTGCACGTTCGGCTCGCCGCGCAGCGCGTCGACGCCGCCGCCCGGCTTGCCGATGTTGCCGAGCAGGAGCTGCAGGATTGTGAACGACCGAATCCCCTGCACCCCGGTCGTGTGCTGGGTCATCCCGAGCGCGTAGAGGATGGACCCCGGCCGGTTCTTCGCCATCATCTCCGCGATCTGCTGAATCTGCGCGGCCGGAATGCCGGTAATCCGCTCGCCTGTCTCCAGCGTGTACCGTGAGACGAAAGTCTTCAGACGCGCGAAGACGCAGTGCGGGTCGTCCAGACTCTTGGCGACACGGGGCTTCCCTCTGCCATCGAGCTGATATCCCCAAGTCTCCGTATGGTACTTGTGGTTCTCCGCGTCGAATCCGCTGAAAAGGCCGTCCTTGAACTCGAACGCCTCATCGCCCAAGAAGAGCGCGTTGGTGTGGGTCAGGACGTAATCCTCGTCGTACAGCTTGTTGACGAGGATGTAGTTGATCATCGTGTTCTGGAACGCCGCGTCAGTCCCGGGCCGGATGCGCGCGTACACGTCCGCGGCCGCGGAGGTCCGAGTGAATCGCGGATCGACATGAATGATCTTCGCCCCGTTCTCCTGTGCCTTCCGAATCCACTTGAAGGCCATGGGGTGGTTCTCAGCCACGTTGCTGCCTTCAACCAGGATCGTCTTGCAGTTCTGAAGGTCGATCCAGTGGTTGGTCATCGCCCCTCTTCCGAACGAGGCCCCCAGACCGGGGACCGTGGGGCTGTGTCAAAGTCGGGCCTGATGCTCGACGTAAGCCAAGCCGAGCAACCGGGCCGCCTTCTGGAAGAGGTAGCACTCCTCGTTCGTGTTCTGCGCGCCGCCCAAGAAGCCGATCGCATCCGTCCGACTGACCGGAACCTCTTTGTCGCCGACCTTCTCGGTGGCGATCCACGTCTCGTCGCGCGTCTTCCGAATCTTCTGCGCAATCCGCGTGATCGCGTCGTCCCAAGAAATGTCCTCCCAGTGGTCGCTGCCCGGCGCCCGGTAGCGGGGTGTCTTGAGCCGGTTCGGCGAGCTGTGAGTCGCGAACATGGATATGCCCTTCACGCACAGGGATCCGCGATTCACAATGTGGTCGAAGTCACCCTCCATGGTAATCAGCTTGCCTTCGCGTACGGAGGCGACCATCCCACAGCCGCAGGAGCAGAAATTGCAGGAGGTAGTGAACTCACTAACGTTGGAGAGCTTCAACTTCTGCGTCTGAGTTTGAACAGCCGCGATATCAACAAGACCACCGAGCGCCAGTCCGGCGCACCCACCGGCGGCCGTCTTGAACCACTCTCTCCGGGTAACGCGTGTAAGAATCTTTGGTGAATCACACGTGGCGTTTCCAATCTTTCCATTCATTCCAAATTCGTCATTCCTATTCGGATCCAAGGCCTGCTCCGTATTTCATGAATCAGAATTGCGACCCGGCAATGAAATTCTTCGGTCGGCTGGCCAGTCTTCCCGCAACAATCGCATTGTTCACAAAACCAGCGGCACATCATCGGTCATGCCAAGAGTTCATGACCGAAAGAAACGCTCCTTGACAAGCGTTCGCGTTCACGTTGACCGAGGGCGAGATGGAGGTTAGAGGTTTAGCCCGCCCGAGTTCTACTAGGGAAATCCCTAGTCGACATTGGCTACCCTTCGAAATACCCTCGCTGCCGGGAAGGTTTTTTGGGAACTCGTTGTTCTCGTGAAATGTCGAGTTGACCAGCTTGGGGGTGGGATTCGACAGTTTGTGAGGAGCCCTCGAGGTTCTACGTTTCCCGAGCGCACGCAATGGCGAGTCGCGGGAATCTGTCTGCGAATAGCCAGAGGAGTTCAATGAGGTATCGCCAGCGACTCCCGATCTCTTATCTTCTGGTGTTGCTGATTCCGGCGCTGGTAGTTCCTTTTGCCTATTCTGACGACAAGAAGAAAGCCGCACAACGGAACAAGTCCGCTAATCAGGCCAAAGCATATGCTGCTCCTACGGATCCATCACTCTACGTCGGTTCCGATACCTGCAAGACCTGCCACGAAGAGATCTATACAAGTTTCGCCACCACCGCTCACGTCGCCACCACCATGGATGGCAAGCTCGACGCGCAAAAAGGCGTGGAATGGCACGGATGCGAAGCTTGCCATGGGCCGGGGAAAGAGCACGTAGATGGCGGCGGCGACAAATCTAAAATCTTCACGTTTAAAGACACCACGCCACAAGAGACCAGCGCGCGCTGCCTGCGCTGCCATCAGTACACCGAAGAGCATGGCAACTATGACCGCTCGATGCACCTGGCCAACGGTGTCGCTTGCATTGATTGCCACTCTCCCCATCACGCCAAGGAGAGTCAGTTTCTGATGAAGGCGAAATCGCCGGAGCTCTGTTACACGTGCCACATGGATGTGCGTGCACAATTCGCGCGGCCGTTCCACCATCGCGTGAACGAAGGTCTGATCCAGTGCAACGATTGCCATAGTCCACATGGCACGTTCCGCCCCAAGGAGCTGCGTACGAATGCTTCGGGCGACGAGGTTTGCTACAAGTGTCACAGCGAAAAGCAGGGGCCGTTCGTCTACCAGCACGAAGCGAAGGTCGAAGGATGTGCGATCTGCCACTCGCCGCATGGATCGACGAATCAGCGGATGCTTAAACAAAATCAGGTCAATTTGTTGTGCCTCAGCTGCCATGCACTGCCCGCGGATATTGGTCCGCCAGGCACTCCTACGTTCCATAATCAGTCCCAGAAGTATCAGTCGTGTACGCTGTGCCATGTTGCCGTCCACGGCTCCAACACCAGCAGCGTGTTCTTTACGCCATGAGGGAAATGACGATGAAGAACGCACGCAACAACAAACCGCGATTTGGATTAATGGAATTGAGGCATTTCGTTGGTTCTTTCATCCTGCTGCTTTTGCTCGCGGCGCCCGGCGCTTTTGCGCAGCAAGCCGACGAGGAAAAGGGCGTCGATCAGGGGAATTATAACGTCAAGCAATCGATCGAATTCGGCGGACGCATTACGAGCATCTCGGGTGATCAGCAGACTTACGACACCTTGGTGAACCTGCGAGACGGCCCGCGCTTGCTGGATTTCACCACCGAAATGCGCTCGCTCGATCAGCGAGGCACTGTTTTCGATCGATTGTACTTCAGCAATTTCGGCTACGGAGGTGATCCCAACGTCGTCAGCGTCCTGCGTATCAGCAAGAACAAGTGGTATATGTTCGACGCGATGTTCCGGCACGACGAAAATTACTGGGATTATTCCCTGCTTGGCAACCCATTTAATCCCGCGCCTCCTCCGGCGAATGCTCCGGCGGGATTCAATCCGGTGATCAACGCGCCTGCCACTCTCTCGAATACGCAGATCGTTGGTACCTCTCCGCAATCTCTCAACACGCGCCGAAACATGCAGAACTATGGCATCACGATCCTGCCCGACTCGAAAATCCGCCTTCGCCTCGGCTACTACCACAGCACCGATGTTGGCCCATCGTTCTCGGCGACCCATGAGGGCACCGAGCAACTTCTTCTTCAGAACCTCTCGTCAACTCTGTCGCAGTACCGCCTCGGCGTGGACTTCCGGTTCCTGCCGCACACCAACATCAGCTACGACCAGATTTGGAGCTACTACAAGACCGATCCCAATTCCAGCGACCAGAACCAGCAATTCAGCGTCGGAACAGGATTTCCTCCCGTCGACCTTGGTGTTTCCTGGAATGGTCCGCCTTGCAATCCTGCATTCCAGCCGGGCGGTCTCGTCACTTCTACCTGCAACGCGTTCTATAGCTACCAGTTTCACTGGCGCGCGCGCACAAACGCTCCCACCGAGCAGATCAGTTTGCAATCCAATCCCATTTCATCGTTACAGATTTCTGGAAAGTTCAGCTACACGGGCAGTGACTTAAACGTTTCTGACTACCAGCAATCCTTTGAGGGCCGCGTCTCCAAAAGTAATCTCTTTGACTACTCGGAGTCCGGACCGATTCAAGGCCGCCATGTGGCTTCCTACGGCGATTTGGGCGCGACGTGGAAGATCACCCACGACTTCAACCTGGTGGATTCCTTTCACTACGGAAACTGGAACGAGCCGGCGCAATACACATCCACGCAATGTTCGCTGTTCTCCACCAGTTTGATCGTTCAGCCGACCGTGTTCGTGCCGACCGCAGCCCTGCCGGCCACATCTTGCGTCACGCCGCCGGGCCTCGCGAACGGCACACCGACCCACACTACCAGTTCCGGGGCGGATATTCTGGTAAACCTCGACAACAATTTTCTCAAGCAGCAGATCATCACGAATCTGATCGAAGGCCGGGTACAAATTTCGACAAAAGCAGGGGCTTATTTCGGTTACCGATTCACGCACCGCGTGATCGCCGACAAGTTTGACAATACGCAGAACGGGATCTATTTCCCCGACAACGCCGCCCGCAAGAATTGCGCCCTGGATGGCGGAGTCCTGCCCCAGGGCTGCACTCAGAATGCCGATGGATCGATTTCCTTTCAAAACGCAACGTTCGAACCAGCCAGTTCGACTGACATTAACTCGAACTCGGCGGTGTTGGGTTTGTGGCTGAAACCCGTTCAGCATTTGAGCATTAACATCGACGCGGATTTTGGACGTGCAGACAAAACATTTACGCATCTGAGCCCGCTGAATTATCAGGAATACCGAGCACGAGTGCAGTACCGTGTTGCCGCTTGGCTCAATCTCAACGGCTATTTCCGGGCCACAGAAGGCCAGAACCCGATTGCCAACGTGAATGGCTCACAGCACAACCGCAACGGTGGATTCTCGTTATCGATCACACCGTCGGAAAAGCTCTCCGCTCAGTTCGGCTATAACTACACCAATATCGCTTCCGGACTTTTCATCTGCTTTACCAGCAGTCAGGCGCAGCCGGGACTACCTGTTTGCCCCGGCTTATCTGGGCTGTTACAGCAGTTCTCGTCCTACCACAGCGCCATCAACACCGGCTTCATCGATGTGCTATGGACTCCGGTCAGCCGTTTGTCGGTTGAAGTGGGAGCAAACTTGTTGGGAGTGAGCGGGAGCGAAGTGAATCTGAATCCACTGAGCCCGATCGCCACGGCGCCGGCGGGGCCGCTGAACTCGGACTGGTATCAGCCTTACGGGTCCGTCGCCTACCATTTTGCAAAACGTTGGACTGGACGGGCCCGCTGGGATTACTACGGGTATCACGAAGATTCGAACGGCTCGTATCAGGATTTATTTGCGCCTCGGAATTTCCGCGGCAACCTGATTACGTTGTCAGTCCGATTCGCTTTCTAGAAACGCAAAGAGATGTGAGCAAAAAAAGGAGGAACTCATGAAACTTCTATCAGCAATCGCCCTCACAGCCATGCTGTGCGTGGTCGCATCCGTCTCACGTGCTCAAGATACCGCGAGCGCGGAGAAAACGTTCAAGACTAAGTGTGCTTCCTGCCACGGCGCCGACGGGAAGGGTAAGGCAGCGCTGAAGACCCAGGATCTTGCCTCTGCGGAGGTCCAGAAAATGAGCGACGCTGAGCTCACTACTATCACCGCGGACGGTAAAGGCAAGATGCCAGCATACGGGAAAAGCCTGAAGCCCGATCAGATCAAAGACTTGGTAGCTTACATTCGCTCGTTTGCGAAGAAATAATCTTCATAGGTAGAAGGCTGCAGAATACGCAGCCCATCCTAAGAATGGATACGGATCAATGCCTCACGCGACAGGTCTGATTGTCTGTCTGGTTTTGTTTAATGCCGTAGTGATCACGGCAATGGTGGCCCGCCCTGACCTCATGGCAGGCCGCGGTGGGAAAATCCTCGCCTTCATAGCGATGTTTTGCCTGCCGATTTTTTGCGGTCTCCTGGGTTTTTCGAGAGAAATGGGACGATCCAAAACCACCGCTTTCTGTTTGTCCTGCCACACGATGCAAGACTATGGCAAAAGTCTACTCGTCGACGACCCTACTCATCTTCCCGCGTCGCATTTTCAAAATCGCCGCGTGCCTACCGACGAAGCCTGCTATTCCTGCCACACGCAGTACGCTATGTTCGGCGGCCTCAAAGTAAAGCTATACGGACTAAAGCACGTATTCATCTACTATTTCGGAACGCCGCCCGCCCCAGAGGACATCAAGCTTTACGAGCCGTACAGTAATCGAGAATGTCTGCATTGTCATCTAGGGGCTCGGTCGTTTGAAGAGGGAGTGGTGCACAACGCCGACCCGGCTACCCTCCCCGCGATCAAAGCCAATCAACTCTCATGCCTTTCCGCTGGTTGCCACGACTCAGCCCATGATCTAGCGCATCTGAAAGAGGCAAAATACTGGAAGAGAGGTACCTGATGGTGAGCACAAGTCGGTCTGAAAAACGGTTGCGGCTTGCCGGGATCTGCCTCGCAATCGGCCTCCTGATTGAAGCGCTTTGCTTGATGTGGGCCACCCCAATTGCCTTCATTGTTTTTGTGGCGGTTGGAGGCCTCTTGATCTTTATTGGCCTGGTGCTTTACCTGCATTCACAGGTCTCGACTGCCGTTGCTAGTGATTGACCGTATCTCGAACTAATTCGGAAAGCGCCGTAGTATCCATACCACTGCCATCAATGCGAGCGGGAACATGGCGATCAGAAACTTTCGCCGTAACCTCAAGTTTGCGAGAAAGGTTATCAAGTGCACTCCCGCTCTGACAAAGTCAGCTCCGTCAAGAACGTTTTGGCTTAGTTTTTATCACTGTCTTGAAATCGTCAAGAATCGAAAAACATATCCTCCGAATGCACCGTCAGGAAAACGAATATTGCATTGGAACTGGACTCCCTGAGATTGTGTGCAGCATCGACTCCGGTCAAAACCGGCATACTAATATCATTTACAATGACGTCAGGAAGGAGATTGCGAGCTTTCGACACAATGCCGCACCATCCGCCGCTGCTCGGCCAACAAGACCCGCGAGTGATTCAAGAACGCCAGTGTGCAACCCAGGCAAGCTGAGAGGTACCTAGGGTTTTCCCTAGGTGACAGTGGAAACCATGTAGGATAGCTTTCGCCCGAACCATGGCGATTACAGTTCGCTGTGAACGTGGTGCGCAGTGCCGACATTCGTTGACCAGCCAGAAGGATCAGGCGTTATGGGTATATGCTCGAATTCCTTGCGTCTACGCTTCTTAGTCGCAGATGACCATGCCATGTTTGCTGAGGCATTGCGCGTCTTTCTGGAAAAAACCTATACCGTTGTCGGAATGGTGCTCGACGGTCGTGCAATGATAGACGCTGCCGTTCGACTTCGGCCTGACGTGATCGTCCTGGATGTCGGGATGCCACTACTGAATGGCCTAGAAGCGGCCAGGAGGGCTAGAACCCGAGTCCCAAACATCAAATTCGTATTCTTGACTATGTACCATGATCCGAATCTTGCGGCTGCAGCCCTTGAGTTAGGGGCAGTTGGGTTTGTTCTTAAACACTCAGCCGGACAAGAACTGCTGAAGGCCATCGACCATGTTTTGCGTGGCCAGTCCTACCTTACACCGAAGATGCGGGCGGAGGATTGGGTTCAATCTAAGACTAGAGCAAGGCAATTCTCAAAAGAAATGACCCCGCGACAACGCGAAGTGGTCCAAATGCTGGCCGAAGGGCGACCGATGAAGGAGGTCGCAGGTCTCTTAAACTTGAGCGAGAAAACTGTGGAGTTCCATAAGCATCACATCATGGATGTTTTCAATTTGAAGAGTAACGCCGACCTGGTTTTGTTTGCTGTGAAGCGCGGTCTCATCTCGGTCGATATTGAGCCGCAACTTCATGCAGAGGCTTCGCACAGCAGGAGACAATCGTCTCGTCTTCACATGACAGCTTAACGATCTCCCTACTGAAGCAGCATTTATTCCGTACTGATGTTCAGTAAGTCAGAATGCAAGTTTTAAGGCAAGTTGGACGACACGAGGATTTACAACCGTGCTACTAATCACGCCAAATGTAGGAGAAATGAAATTGGTATCAGGGTTAGCAAACTGCGGATGGTTCAGTGCGTTATACAATTCAGTGCGGAATTGAAGGTTGATTCCCGCGCTCGGCCATTTGATCGGTATATTTTTTGATAGGGAAAGATCCAGGTTTGCTTGCCCAGGACCGTCTACGATTCCTGTTGCACTGTTTCCGAAAGCAGTTCCCTCACCGTCCGCGCCGATCACCGGCGGAGTCGCGAAACACGAGACGTTGAAATAGTTGTTCAGCTTGGATGCGGTGGAACCACTCGTCACTAGTTGATTTTTTGTGCAGTTGCCCGTTAGTTCTGCCCGATCCTCACTGATTCCGAAGACATTATTGGCATTAGTGTCTGCTATTGTTAGTGCGCTTCCAGACTGAATCGTAACTATCGCCGCCAACTCCCAACCTCCCAGGAACTCACGCTGAAGGCCAGTGGGTGGGCTCGGAATCTCCCAAATTTCACTAAGTATGAACCGGTGGGTGCGGTCGAAGCTGGCTCTTCCCCATCGCTGGCTCGGAGAATTTTGGTCTCCTAATGTTAGTGCATTCCCTGACGACGTTGAGTTAATGTCAGCACCATCAGTGTCCAGCGTCTTTGAGAATGTATAGGAAGCGAGAAGCTGCAAGCCATGGCTCATCCGCTTCGTCAAACTCACTTCAAGCCCGTTGTACCAGGAACCGCCCTCAGACTCCATCAAAACAAGGGAGTCGGGAGGCACCCCGAGAATCGGGACTCGCGAAGGAATATTTGCGACGGTATCCGTGGTCACTCCCCTTATCGGGTGCTGCGCAGAAGCTGATAGGGCTTGATTAAGGGACCGTTGACGTACCAGGTGTATTCCACGGGTGCCTACATACCCGACTTCCAGCAACCAACCTTTGTGGAGTTCGGTCTGAACGTTTAAAGAATACTGCTGAACCATCGTGGGGCGAAAGCCGGGCGCGACGCTGTAAATAGTCGTAGAGGTGGAAGGTGAATACGCAGGGAACATGGGGAAGGACTGCGGAGTAGGAAATGGCTGCGCGAAGGGCGATTGGAAAGTCGCATCTGCGTTTGCCTGACCACTGATCAGCCGGAAGTCAGAATACGGAGCGCCGAATACATTTTGATAGAACGCTTGGCCGGTTGGCCGAGAGTAATACGCACCGTAACCTCCCCTGAGCACCCACGCGCTTTCCCTGGGCAGAAACTGCCAAGCAAACCCGATTCTTGGAGCTATCGTATTTTGTCCCTTGCCATAGTTCCCAAACTCATTATTTACTTGGATGACGCCGGGGGGAAGCGCACCGGGGAAGTTAGAGGCCACAATGTAACCTGCAACGCTTCCGCCCGGCGGGGGGGTCGCATCGGCCTTGCTAAGATCGAAACTGGAATTCCTGCCCAGCTTGTCTCCGAACTGACCGAGTCGTTCATATCGCAACCCGACATTTAGCGTTATCGACTTACGAATCCTGTAATCATCCTGTGCAAACCCTGTGCCCTCCCACACCCTGTATGCTCGGGATGTCAGCCCGAAGTCATCAAACGACGCAAAAACATTGCTGAATTGCGTACCGTTGCTTTCCGCGTTCAGGCCAAGCAGAAAATCCGGCCAACTGAGAAACTGCACGAACGAACCCAGTCCTGCTATGTTGATATTGTCTTGAAATCTGGTTATCGATCCACCCAGTCGGAGGGTGTGAGCTCCATGGACAAAACTGAGATCATCACTAAAGACAAAACTGTTTTGAGTTATCGTGCGCGGGAACCCAGAGGCTAAGCTAACGGAACCGCCTATTTCCAAGCTTGGAAGCTGATTGTTAAAGTTCATCTCTCCTTCGGCAACCCCAACATCTGACCAGTTGAATGGGGTCTGGGCCTCCGTACTAGTTCTCGTGCGGACATAGCCGAACTGTGCTTCGTTGAGCCAGCCATTGCGAAAAGTATAGGTATGACCGATGGAGAGGACTCTAAAGCCAGAATCGCTCGGACTCGGAAATCCAGGTATGTTGCCCGCCGGATTGAGTCCATTCCCGGGAAATGTGACCGTCTCACCATCATTAGCTAAAAAGAAGCGGGCGGTGATTTTGCTGCGAGGGCTTACAAGGTAATCCACGTTCGTTAGAAACTGATTTTCACTGAAATGACAAGGTTCCGTAAAAACCGAGAAACCCTGTTGGGCGAAAGGTTTTGTAGTATCCACAGTTTGTGGAGTTGGAATTAAGAAAGATCCGTCCGGGAGCTTGAAATTTAGCAGGGCCAACGCCGAGGGGTTGATATTGGAACCATCGGCTTTGATGGCAACTCCTCCCAACACACCGGCCATGCCGCCAAACATTTTGGCGAGCGCCGCGGCAGATCTGTCGTTGGTTAGTGGCGGCTGACTTAAGCTCGCGCTACAAGCAATCCTCGACTGACCAGCAGCGACGCCGTTAACCTGGCGCGTTCCCTGATACGAACCGAAGAAGAGCAATTTCTCCTTCTTTATCGGCCCACCAAACACAAACCCAAACTGGTTGTCCTTGAGGGCAGGGCGGGGCTGCTCTGTTCGCTTTAGGAAAAAATCGTTTGCGTTGAGAACCTCGTTCCGAAAAAACTCAAAGACCGTACCGTGGAAATCGTTCCCGCCCGTTTTTGTGATCAAGCTGACGTTGGCACCGGCGTAACGTCCATAACCGGCATCGTAGAGCCCCGTTTGCACCTTGAACTCCTGGATGCTGTCTGGGTTAGGTATAGGAATTCCGCCACTCCCCCCCGCACTCCCCTGTACATCGCTAACGCTTATCCCGTCTATTAAGAAGTTGTTGTCATAGGAGCGGGCTCCGTGCACGAAGATCCCGTCATTGGATTTGGCAATCTGGGACAGTGCCGTCCCTCCCAGTCCAAGCTCTCCGGCGTTGTACACCCCAACAGCTACGCCAGGGGAGAGCCCGGTTATTTGCGCAAAGTTTCTTGTCACTAGTGGTAACTCGCTGACTGAACTTTCATTGACGACACGCCCCAGGGCGGCGCTGTCGGTTTGAACCATCAGCGGCTCCGAGGAAACCAAAACACGCTCCAAATGTGCTGCAAGTTTCAGGCGCAGTTCAAGCCTAAGCGTTTCGGTAAGAGCTATGTGCACTTCCGTAAGATTCAGAGGATTGAAATCGGTTTTGCTTGCCTGTAGTTGATACGTGCCGGGGGATAGGAGAAGGAAACTAAACCTTCCGTGTTCATCGGAAGTTGCAGATTCGGTATGGCCTGTTTCCCGATTGCTGAGGCGTAAGAGCACACCAGGCAACTTGGCACCGGATGAGTCCAAAGCCACGCCCGCCAGTGCACCGGTCGAGGCTGTTTGACCATGTGAACCGGTGGGAAGCAGCATAGCGATTAGACCTACGAATAAAATGCTGCGCCGCCAATGGCGCTTGACTTGTGGACAGTGATTCATCAGGAGTCCGAGATGACGGCACAACAGAAAACTATCTCGCCTCTTGCGTTGGACTGCAGACTAGCCCTCTTAGACCGGGCGAGATGTTATCCCCAGGCGCGGAGTTTCTCGCCGGGTGTTATATTCGTGGTCATCGGGCGGGTTCGTCCGATGGATGAACTCGACACAGGTTTTGCGACGACATTCTTCTAGCGGCGTTAGTGTTAGTCTTGCTTCGTTGAGAGTCGCTTAGGAGGTTGGTTGTGTCAGCTTCACTGGGAGGACTGCTTGGCTTGCGAATTTGTCCTCAACGAGGAGCAAGGTTTGCCTTGGTTCTAATTGTCGTTGCCGGTTTCCTCTTTCTGCAATCGCTCCTAGCGCAGCCGCACAGAATAGTCCGGCGCGTCCTCATTTTCAATGACTTTAGTTCTATTTCTTCGCCCGGGATTGCGACTCTAGATCAGGCCATCGCCGCCGGTCTAGCGAATTCTCCATACCAGATCGAACTCTACAATGAGAATCTTGAGGCAACTTTGTTTCCCGATGAGGCCTCGCAGTACCAGTTTCGCGAATGGTACATTCGCAAGTATGCGGACCGCAAACCAGATGTGATCATTACCGTCGGACCTGAGTCTCTCAAGTTCATGATCGAATCGCATGAAAGGTCATTTCCGAACATTCCGGTCATCTTCTGCGGCACTACAGAGGAAATGATAGACCAACTGAAGCCGGACTCTTACTTCACTGGTGTTTGGGGTGTGGCACAGCCAGAGAAGACCCTGATCGCCGCGTTGCACTTGCAACCCGAAACCAAGCACGTAGTTGTCGTGGGCGGTACAGGAGCCTTTGACAGGAGCCTTGAGGCTCTCACCAAGGAAAGTTTGCGCAAGTACGAGTCGCAGTTCGAGTTCACATACCTCACGGACCTGGATATGCCTACGCTCCTTGAACGACTACGGCGGTTGCCGAGCAAAACGATCGTCTATCATACTTCCATGACTGGAGGATACTGCAGGAACACACTTT
This sequence comes from uncultured Acidobacteriota bacterium, assembly GCA_963767205.1. GTDB lineage: Bacteria > Acidobacteriota > Terriglobia > Acidiferrales > UBA7541 > Palsa-295. The sequence continues at coordinate 388,217 of CAVYDF010000007.1, read as the reverse complement.
ATTGACGCAACCCAGGCCGTTCCTATGGTTGCCAATGCCGCGAACGCACCTGTCTTTGTGGTGGATGACGTAGATGTCGGTAAAGGAACGGTGGGCGGTTATGTGGTGAGCTGGGCTGCAGACGGCCAGGTTGCTGCTGGAATGGCTGTGAGGATTCTCGACGGGGTGAAACCGCAGGAAATCCCAGTCGTGAGGAATGACGACGTCTATCTGTTCGATTGGCGAGCTCTACGTCGGTGGGGATTCAAGGAAAGCGACCTCCCTCCCGGCAGCACGCTGCTATTCAAGGAGATTTCACTGTGGGAACGCACCAAATGGATCTGGATCAGTGGGCTGATCGATTATCCTCTGTCTATCGACACTTGTCGCCTACCTTCAGTTCAGCCGAAAACAACTCAAGCAGGCGAGAGACGCTCAGTTACAGCTCAGCGGTCTGTTGATCAATGCACAGGAAATGGAACGAAGGCGGCTGGCGTCGGAGCTCCACGACGATTTTAGCCAGCGTCTGGCCCTGCTCGCACTAGGATTGGAAAACGCTTCGGAGACGTTACCGGATTCGTCAGAAGCTACGAAGCGACAGTTGCACGAGCTCTTGAATTCCGCCAGCGAGCTTGGTGCCGATCTACACACGGTATCCCATCGTCTGCATCCATCCGCGCTTGAGAGCCTGGGACTTGTCCCTGGACTGAAGGCTTTGTGTCAGGAGTTTACCTCTCGGCAAGGCATCAAAATTGTTTTTTCTTCCAAGAATATTCCGCGTGATGTACCTCCCAACGCGGCTCTGTGTTTATTCCGTATCGTTCAGGAAGGCCTTCAGAATTTAAAGAAATATAGCGGAGCTTCACAGGGCCAAGTGAATTTGCGCAAGGAAGGAGACAAATTATTTCTCTCCGTAAGTGATGAAGGGCATGGATTCGAGATGATGGAGATGAGGAATAGAGTGGGCTTGGGCATGCGAAGCATGGGAGAACGTGCACGCCTCGTGGGTGGGCAATTCGAGATTCATTCGCAACGGGGGAAGGGGACGAGGATCGATGTCTGTGTGCCCCTTCAGTCAGAAAATGAGACCATGAACAGTTGAGTTTGCAGTGGAAAACCCCGCTTCTGTGAACACGTCAAGTTCACAGCTTCCTGAAACAATCACATTATTCGGGACGACCATCGATATTATCTAGGGATTCCCCTAGTAGCGTTCAGGTGGGCTGAACGGCTAGCTTTATTCCGCACTAAGCCGGCCCAAAAACCCGCTGCTCTCTTGAACGGAGCTGGTTGAATCAGGACACCCTCACCAGGCGGTGAATTCCATTCGAGTTTCAAAAGTAAAGAAAAGGAGAGGTAGCCATGCAGCGAAAGACGATTGTGCAGGGTCTTTTGGGGGGTACTCCTGATAACCCTCGTATTGGCCTGTGGTGCGAAAGGTGATGACGAAGTCAGGAGAATGATCGAGTGATAAATCACCCAGCCTGTGGAGAGCAAACGATGAACGAAACCTTGAAGCGGTTGTTGATTTTTCTAGGCATTCTTGTCGTCGGTATCCTAGTCTACATTTACCGTAGTCCGCACAAAACCCCGAGGGAAAAGATGGGCGTTCTTGCTGGAGCGAAGCCTTACAGTAAAGCGGCATCCGAAGGCGACCTGAAGTCTTTGCCACCTGGGAAATATGTTTGCACGGTCCTGAATATCAGTGGCCAAGTACCGGGGAGTGTATCTTGCGAAGCCGTACAAGATATGGACCCGGAAGAACGGCACAACTTGTGTAGGGACTAGACCCGGTCGGCAATCTGAGGGCCGCGTTGACCTGGGGGTTTGCCGTCTCGGTCTATTGTGACTAGATAATCGGTTCGCCGGTGTCGGTATCCAACATCGCGATCGTCTGTTGCCGAGCGTGTAGATCGCATCCTGTAATTTTCTCCTTCGATCCGAGCTCTGTTAGGTTGCGACACCGCACAGTTTACTCTGCTCGTCGTGGGGCCGACTTCGTTATGCCATCATCGATCTCAGCTTGAGACACGTGGTGGTAAGATGATTTCCCAACACCCTATCCGTCTCGGTCTCATTCTTGAGTCTCAAAATCTAACAGTTACTGCAGCCTCCGCCTTGCCTTCCTTCTGGTCTTTCCGCAACGCGAGGAAATCTTTGCGTTAGGCGCAGGAGCAGAATGTTTATCAGCTATTCGAAGGTGCTTACTGGCGTTCAGCCGACCAGGAGGGGCCACAGAACGTGCATCGTGGATAATAAAGTCACAAAGCAATATGACGAAGGATCGGAATCAGGAGCATTCACGCATTTTTACATGACTCCTACTCTCCTGCGACCTGCCCACGAGTCATCCGCGCTATGAGTTCGCCCTTGGAGACCTGGAGCAAATCGGCCGGTTTCAAACGCGCGAACAAATCGAGCGTCCGCGCTATGACCCCTGTCCATCCAGTTTGGTGGCCGGCCCCGAGGCCCGCGCCGTTGTCACCGTGGAAATACTCGTAGAACATAATGTAGTCCTTCCAGTGCGGATCTTCCTGAAACTTCTTGGTCCCTCCATAGACGGGCCGCTTTCCGCTCGCATCGCGCAGAAAGATACTCGACAGTCTCCGGGCAATCTCTTTCGCCACCTCGAATAAGGTCATGTATTTTCCCGAACCGGTGGGACATTCGACCTTGAAGTCATCGCCGTAGAACTGATAGAGATTCAGCAGCCCCCGGATCAATAAGGCGTTCACCGGCATCCAAACTGGCCCTCGCCAGTTGGAATTGCCGCCGAACATTCCGGTGTTCGATTCCGCCGGCAGATATTGGACTTTGTATTCCTGCCCATTGAGATTGAACACGAAGGGATGCTCCAGATGGTATCGGGAGAGGGAGCGAATGCCATAGGGACCGAGGAATTCGTTCTCGTCGAGCATATACGCCAAGATCCGCTCGATCTTTTCCTTGTTGCACACCGACAAAAGCCGGCGGTCGGCGTATCCGACAAACTTCTCATCGGCGGGAGCGATGTGGTTCAGCAAATCCGGATGTCGTTTTCTGAATAGCGCGATCAACTCCATGAGTCGAGGATGACTCTTCATTGCTTCGAATTCAAGAACTGTGGAAGCACACAAAGGAAGCAATCCCACCATGGATCGAACTTTCAGCCGCATGGCGTCCCCATTGGGCAGTCGGAGCAAGTCGTAGAAGAAACCTTCCTGGGTGTCCCACATCTCGTCATGGTGCTCCCCGATCCGGTCCATTGCATATGTAATCCACAGGAAATGCTCGAGGAACCGGTAGGCGATCTCTTCATACATGGGGTCGTGTTCCGTCAGAATGAGCGCGATCTCGAGCATGTTTTGGCAGTAGAAAGCCATCCACGCCGTGCCATCTGCCTGGTCGAGGTGACCGCCCGTCGGGAGTTGAGCACTGCGATCGAACACTCCAATATTGTCCAGTCCGAGGAAGCCCCCGGCGAAGACATTCCTTCCTTGCGGATCCTTTCGATTGACCCACCAGTTGAAATTCAACATCAAGCCCTGAAAAGAACGCTCCAGGAAGCGCAGGTCCGCTCGGCCCAGTTCTCTTTCAATGTTATAGAGGAACAATGTCGCCCAGGCGTGCACCGGGGGATTCACGTCGCTGAAATTCCACTCATAGGCCGGGATCTGCCCGTTCGGATGCGAATACAGACTCCGCAGCATAAGTAAGAGCTGGTCCTTGGCAAAATCGAAGTCAACGAATCGACAGAGCCAGCGTATGGAAGGCCAGATCCCAGGCCGCATACCAGGGATACTCCCACTTGTCGGGCATTGAAATAATGTCGCTGTTCAGCATGTGGAACCACTCGGCATTGCGGACATTTGCGATGAGTAGCCCCCAGCAGAGGATGAGCCTCATGCTCATCGAACCATTTATCCAGATCGAAATAGTAATACTGCTTGGTCCACAGCATTCCGGCCAGCGCCTGGCGGTGCACGCGACGTTCATCCTCGCTCAACGAACTGGGAGTGATCCGGTCTGTAGAATTCGTCCGCCTCAGCGAGACGGGCAGCGAATATCTTGTCAAATGGGCCAAATGGTTCGGCGGGCAGGTTTCGCACTCAATCGCAGCCGCACGACCTTGCTGCCCCCGGCGGGCACCTCCAGACAGTAATGCGCAGCGGCTTTTGTCCCGGTCCCGGATGGGTTCACCGCTTCCTGCTTGCCCGAGACTACGTAATTGTGAAATGCGTCCTTCACATACGGAGACGGATTTGGCTGGCCCCACAGGCAGCTGGCGTTAGACTCATTTTCCGTGAAAAGCAGTCCTGGATCTCCCTCGCAATACATTATGCGATCGCCAAGTTGCAGGGTGAGAGGCGACGATGGTTCCCTCCGCGGACTGACGCAGCAGTGGTTTGGTCGCGCCCTGCTCCCAGGACCAGGTATTGCGAAACCAAAGCGTCGGAAGCAAGTGAATGTTTGCCATTTCAGGACCGCGGTTGTGTACCGAGATGCGAATCAAAATGTCTTCCGGCGTCAGCCTTGGCGTATTCGACGAACACATCGAAGTATCGGTCGGCATCAAACACACCCGTATCGAGCAGTTCATACTCTAACTCTTCGCGCGATCGGCGCCCATTCGTTTCCACCAAATCACGATAGGGGAATTCCTGTTGCGGATACTTGTAGAGATATTTCATGTAGGAGTGCGTCGGCGTGCTGTCGAGGTAAAAGTAGTATTCTTTCACATCCTCGCCGTGATTGCCTTCGCTGTTGGTCAGACCGAACAAACGCTCTTTCAGGATGGGGTCCCGGCCGTTCCAGAGAGCGATGGCAAAGCAGAGCTGCTGCTTGTCATCGGAGATCCCGGCAAGGCCGTCTTCTCCCCATCGGTATGCGCGGGAGCGGGCCTGGTCATGGCTGAAGTAGTTCCAAGCATTCCCGTCCTGACTGTAGTCCTCGCGAACGGTGCCCCATTGTCGTTCGCTGAGATACGGCCCCCACTTCTTCCATGGGACCCCCGTCTCACGCGCGTCATTTAGGCGCTTCTGCTCTTTGGTTTGCGTGTAATCCATGGGAGATTTCTGGCTGGGGTTTTTGTTCATTTTGGTTGATCCTTGCCGATTTTCGACTTTTTTCAGAAAAACCTACTTTTTGAACAGCCACACGATTTATCAACATCGAGCCAAAATAAGCCGTCTGCTCCAAACTGCGAGACCGAGTTTCTGATTGTCCGACTAATCGGGAGTTAGTTCGCGCTTCCAGGGCCGATTACGGGTAACAAGAAGATTTATCAACATTAACCCGAGCTGGGGAAGCTTAACTACTTTACGAAAATGCCTAAAATCAGTCATCGCACCAGCCAACCCTCATGCTCAGAGTGTTTCATGACCGCGTCCTTCTTTTCAAATCGGAGATCGGCCATCCCTCGCTGGACACAGTTTCTCCTGGTCCTTCGATCCTGCGAATGTGCAATTCGCGCTGTGGGAAAGGAACCTCAATATTCGATTCCCGCAACGCCTTCATGAGGCTCACTGCCACCTCACTTCTGAGCTGAAACCAATCTTCTCGATAAGTCCAGAAGCGAACCTCAAAATTAAGAGCACTATCACCAAAACCAAGGAAATAGGCTTCCGTTTTGGGACTTTGTACCACTCCGGGATGGGGGCCGGTGACTTCGATTAGCAGTGCAAGCATGCGTTCCGGATCGGTTCCATACGCAACTCCAACAGGAATGTCCACGCGCCGGCGTAGAGAAGATAAGGTCCAATTGATGACTTCTTTCGAGATCAGATCGCTGTTGGGTACAATCACTTCGGCGTCTTGAAAGGTGTGGATGGTGCTCGAGCGTGCTCCAATTCGTCTGACTCTGCCGACTAGTCCCTTCATCTCCACAGTATCGCCGACACGAATGGGACGCTCGAGTAGAAGGATTAATCCTGAAACGAAGTTGTTGACGATATTCTGCAACCCGAAACCCACGCCAACACCTAACGCCCCGGTTATCAACGTGAACTTGTTGAGCTCCATTCCGGCATTGACCAAGGCAGCCAGGAAAACCAATACGAGGAGGAAGTAGTAAATAACCTTTGAAATTGCGAACGGCAGTCCGCGCTGCTGGGAGAATCTCGACAGCAATAACTTCCTGAGTGCGAAGGCAAGCAAATTCGCGAGAGCGTAGCCCACGATTAGAATGAAGACAAAGCTGAGAATATCCCCAAGCGTAATATGCACTCTCTGGATACCAATGGGGTATGAAAGTGCCTTCGTCGCGTAGCCCACCACGCTGCCATGGATCGTCAACAAGCGTGACAATGATTCAAGCCATAGGAAGAAGCAGAGTGGAACCACAACTCGCCAAGCCCAACGCTCTATCTGCTCAGCACGGTCCTCGAGAACTGACCGTGTCCAGGTCGTCTGCAATACCGTGCTCAAGACCAGCATCAGAACTCTAGCCGCACAATATAGAGCCGCCCCGGCGAACGCTCCAAGCAAGGCGGTTTGGCCGAGGATCTGCGCGAGAGAGTTGAATCCAAAAATATTTGCTGCCAGGGATGAGGCAATTAGGATAAGGCCCAATCGGATCCCGATCGTTAATATGCGAAAATTTCGTCCAAGCGTTGACAGTTCATGCGATCGGGAGGGACGAGCAAGCCAGCCGAAACAAATCAAAGCCGCGAAAAAGATTAACGAATGGATTTCGCGCCTAACCAGTGGTGGAAAATGAATTAAAAAATACAGAGCCTCGAGTACGTAGAACACTGCCAGCATGTGAAGAAGCTTCCGCAGAGAGGGCTCAAGTAGGGGGAGAGCAATCGCAGCACCGGGATCAAGTAAAGGACGTAGAGGATGAATGCAATCTCGATTGGAGCGGAACGGTTGTAACCAATCGTCCCAACCAAGGTTACAAGGAGCGCAATCGAAAACGGCGAATCCAAGACCTTTAATGCCGCCTCGGAAACTCCCGCAGCTTCTCCACGCTCGAATTGCCGCCGGAGCTTGAAGGCTCCCAGTAGAGCCAAAAAGTAAGACGTCACAAGGCACGTAATGCCCAGCTTGCGTACGCGCAGGAATTCCACGGCAATCTTGAAGGATCCGAAGGAATGCCGGATTCCGATGTCCACCGCTTGGTTGAGATTGCGAAATTCGTGAATCTCCCAGAGGGGGTGGCTGTCCTGCTCGAATAGGCGGCTGCGCGACCAGTCTTCAGCTTCCTGAATCCTCGACATATCATCCGAAATTTGGCGATCCATTTGCGAGACTTGATTCTGCAGCGTGAGGACAAGGTTTAACTGCTTTTCCAAGGCGGTGCGCGCATCTCGGATGGCGACGAGTTCCTCACCGGTGTGTTTGACCACGGTCTCGATTTCACTGCGTTGTCGGATCTGATCCCAGGTGGCCTCCCAATCCAGTTGCTGCTGGTCAAGAAGTTTGATCTGTTTCTCCAACTCGGCAGCGCGTGAAGTCAAGGACTCAAGCTCAGCAGCATATTTTTGTCTGAGAACGCGCCAAAACCTCTGCTCGCTCTGACGCTCGAGTGTTGTGGCCCCGCTGGCTAAAAGGTCACCATTTTGGATCACGTGCCTGCGAAGCTCCGCGGACTGGCTCTTCGCCTCCTCCTCGGCTTTGAGCAGATCCGCTTCGGGCGTGAGTCGACTCGTGATCTCCCGAAGCCAGCGGTCGAGCTCCTCCGCTCGATCAGCGATCTGCGGTAGAGGAATTGCACGGTCTGCAGGTCCAGTGGTGGTCGATGCAGATGGCGCGTCTTGCTGGGACTCAGTGGTTGCCTTCGATGCAGAAGTAGTCCTAGCAGGAAGTTGAGATTGAGCCCATAAAATTGGTACCACGAGGAGAGTGGAAAAAATAGCCATGAGGATGCCGCAAGGGTATTTTCTTTTAGTCTCGACAGACTTAACGGCCGCTTTGAAGGCCGAGCGAACAAGTAAGCCGCACGAGGACATTCAAGTTATAACCTACCTATATGTTGTAGATATTCGGGACGACCATCGACACGTTTCCGGTCAATAGGTAATGCCGAAGGCATAGGGCTGGGAGAGTGGGACTTGCCAGAATCCCATTCGTGCTCCTTCGATGTAACGGACGCCCTTTCGCTGACTTAGCGCGTAATAAAAGCTAGACGTTCAACCCGTCTGAGCGCTACTAGGGAAATCCCTAAGGTGATGCCGTTGAGAATATCGTCCCCATTGGCAATGTTCTTCAAGAAACTCGCTATCCTTTTTGAAGAGCCGACTTGACCAGCCTCCGAATTGGGTTTCGACAGGTCGTAAGGCACCCAACTTTCGAAGGTCATTCGTGGATTTCGGAAATTCTGCGGCTGCAGCAACTCCTTGGCTACCGTTCAGTGACTTTGAAGCATTCGTATCAGTTCTACCCTCCTATGGCGTGATCCATCCGTTACCTTAGGGCGACTAGGGATTGAGCGAGATCAGCCCTTGCTTCAAGGCAAATAAAACAAGGGCGGCGTTACTCCCAAGGTTGAAGGCACTCATGATGTGGTGTTTGTGGAACTCCACGGTTTTCTCGCTTACGTCCAAGAGGCCGGCGATCTCCTTCATGGACCGCCCCTCACCACACAACTGAAGAATCTCCCTTTGTCGCGGAGTCATTCCCGTCGAGAATTGACGCGCTCTAGACTTCCTTTCAACCCAGTCTTCAGCTCTCAGCTTGGGCGTTACGTAGGACTTGCCACGCAAGACGTGATCGATCGCCTTTAGCAGCTCTTGTCCGGGCGAGTGTTTCAGTACAAACCCGATTGGGCCGAGTTCGAGAGCCGCGGCAGCAAGATTTGGATCGTCTCGCATCGTCAGGAAAATGAACTTGATATCCGGTGCTTGTACATTAATTCTCCGGGCCGCATCGAGCCCATTCAAGAGCGGCATACCGACGTCCACAACAATCACGTCCGGACGAAGTCGAATCGCCTCCGTCACCATGGCATGCCCGTCCTGCACCAATCCTATGACGCAATACGTTCTTTGCAGATAAATTCGCAATGCATCAGCGAAGATCGCATGGTCATCTGCTATTAGAAATCGTGGATCTTTACCGTATTCGAGTACGTTATCCATAAAGCGTCCTCCTCGGTATCTTTCTATTGTTGGGAACCGCGACCCCTGACTCCGCGGACCGCACTTAAGATGTGATTGCGTTAGGTTCGGAGGATGGAGTAAAGAATGAAAAAACCTGAGGAGTGTGGTGCTACTTTTCCGAACGGGTTCAGTCCCGAGGAATGCAACGCGGCCCAAGGATGACTGGGATCCATTTCAAAGTTTCGAATCGGTCGGCAGGCATCCGGCAGACTAGGTGAGACCTTAATAGTCTTTAGGACCGTAAAATAGTTTGCGGCATTATCAGTTAGAGACAGCAGCTCCGGAAGTTCGGAAGAAACAATGCCAAGTAACACAGCGGAGACCAACGCTGTAATGAGGATATTTCCGATTTGGCTTCGCGCCAGCTTCATTTATGACCAGTAAGGTAATTTATACTCTTTGTTTTGGCCGCTGGATACTGTCAAAAGTAACGGTGCGGGGACCATTGAAAACGGGGTATTTACGCCCGTTGAAACGGGATTCAGCCCCCGATAGACTTTTGATAGCGGGGTTATCTCGTCGATTTAAGTAAACGTCGCCAATGCATTCGGGATTTCCCTAGTTGTAGCTCCCGGTTCCTTCCTCTAGAAATCATTCAGAATTCGATCCTGCGACTGAGATACGCGACTCTTGCCGGCGTTCCGGCTGGCACCTGGTGAGCGTCTACGTCAGAAGGCTGTCTGACGATGATCGATCAAGAGGAGGCGCAGATGATGTCCAACCATTACTTTGTTCAACGACTTGCGATCTCCCTGGTTACGGTTTGGTTTTTCGCGGCGCTTGGAGAAACGCCCACTCGGGCGCAAGAGCAGGATTCACAAACGCCCGATCTTCAACAAATGCAGAATACTTCATGCGCTGGCTCGACAACTTCAAGGGGCCCGGCACCGCTGGGCTTCCCACGATCTTTTCTCGAGGCTTCCAGATGCAAGGCTCAGCGATGGTCGTCCCTAAGACTCTCCAGCTCTATCTCGGGGGATCGTCTATATATGGCCAGTACGACAACCCTTTTGACTTTCGGGCTGGCGTAAACTTTTCCCCCTGGCACAACAAGGTCGTGCGCTGGAACACGGAATTCCTTTATCTGCAGAATTCGGCGGTGGGTTACACGGCCGTTCCTTTCGCAATCGGAGGTAACGGACCCGTCTTCCATACAAATCTCGAGCTTGCCTTTTGAGCGCGTGCGTAACAACGATTCGTCTTAGAAAGCGAGGACTTGTGCGGGGCAGCTTCTGTCCCTGGCGTTATGGAAACGGAAAGCTTGCGTACTGCCTAGCCACGAGCCGGTTCTCAAGGACGCCAAGGTCAGCGCTTTTAGCTGGCACTGTCTCAGACACACTTTTGCGAGCCGCTTGGTGATGGCGGGAGTGGATATTCGGACCGTGCAAGAGCTACTCGGCCACAACACAATCGCGATGACCGTGCGCTACTCGCATCTTGCGCCGAAGCACACACTAGCCGCCGTTGAGAAGCTCGTTCCGAAAGCGGGAGAGAGTGGGGTCGCTACAGCCGGGGCAACTGCCACCACTACTGCCACCGAGCGCGTTGCGCCGTCGGCAGCCACCGAGCCAGTATTGCAGCAAGTGATTCAGTAAGTTAGGCTTGCATGTGCCGGGCCCGGGTGGCGGAATGGCATACGCGGGGGACTTAAAATCCCCTGACGCTAACGCGTCGTGTGGGTTCGACCCCCACCCCGGGTACTTTGGTCCTTCACGAGAAATGTGTCAAAAAAATAAGGTCTTCCCTACGGTTGACGCCGCCGTTGCCGACATTCCCGACGGCGCCACGATCATGTTCGGCGGCTTTGGCGGCGCCGGATTTCCCAACAATCTCATTCAGGGCCTTGCGCGGCATGGCGCCCGCGACCTGAGAGTCATCAGCAATAATTGCGGGACCGGCGATGGCGAACTCGGATTCCTTTTTAAGAATCGCCAGATTAGCCGGGTCGTTGCGGCTTTTCCCGGCCCAGGCGCGAAATATTTTCACGAACAATTTGATGCTGGCGAAATTGAACTTGAATTGGTCCCGCAAGGAATTCTCTGCGAACGTATGCGTGCTTTCGGCGCGGGAATTCCGGCGTTCTATTCACCGGTCGGCGTGGGGACGGAGATCGCCGCCGGCAAAGAGGAACGGACAATTCACGGCCGTCGCTACATTCTCGAAGAAGCGCTGGGCGCCGACTACGCATTCATCAAGGCGTATCGCGCGGATCGGCTCGGGAATCTGATCTATCGCAAGACCGCTCGCAATTTCAATCCGATCATGGCCACGGCTGCGAAAACAGCGATCGCAGAAGTGGATGAGATCGTGGAAACCGGCGCGCTCGACCCGGAAACGGTCGTCACTCCCTCCATATACATAGACCGAATCGTGCAAGCGAAGGGCATTCGCTTTGTCTAAGACTCGGCTCACTCGCGAGCAGATCGCCGAACGAGCAGCGCTCGAATTGCCCGATGGCGCCTACGTAAATCTGGGCTGGGGCATCCCGAATCTGATCGCTCCGTACGTGCCAGCGGACGTCACCGTCTATTTCCACAGCGAAAATGGAATTCTAGGTATGGGCCCCCGCGCGATAGCGGGCGAGGAAGACTACGATCTGGTAGACGCGATGAAAGTCCCGGTAACGTTGATTCCCGGCGCTTCGTTTTTCTCTCAGGTAGATGCCCACGTGATGACTCGCGGCGGGCATCTCGATATTTGCATCCTCGGCGGATTGCAGGTCTCGGAGGCAGGTGACTTGGCGAACTGGCGCGTGCCTGGCGCCAAAGGTGCCGGAAACATCGGTGGCGCGATGGATATTTCTGTCGGCGCAGAACGCCTCATCGTCGCAATGGAACACAACGCCAAGGATGGCTCGCCGAAAATCGTCAGAGCGCTGCACTTATCCGCTCACCGCCATCGAATGCGTAAACACTATCATCACGGATCTTGCCGTAATCGACGTGACGCGCGATGGGCTCAGGTTACGCGAGGTTGCTCCCGGCTTCACTCCCGACGACGTGCAGCATTTCACCGAGCCAAAGTTGCATCACGCCGGCAACGTGCCGGAAATGACGCTTCGAAAGCGATGATCTCGCGGGCGGATTCGTTATCGGCCGGCGGGAATTTTCCAGTGTATGATGTGAATTAGATTCCTCATGACGAACGGCCAAAAAGAACAACAGCGCCCCATAACCTACTGGATAGGCGAAGGCGGTGGTTGGCTGCTCCGCCATGTAGTGAGCGGACTCGCCGCCACGGGCATCACCCCAAACATGTTCACGTTTCTGGGTCTCGGCGTGAATTCCTGGGCCGCGGTGATGTTTGCCATGGGACGCTTCCGCGCGGCCGCCGCGATTTTATTTTTGGCGGGCTTCCTGGATATGGCCGACGGGCAAGTGGCGCGCCGCGTCGGACGTGTCACAGCCTTCGGCGCTTTCCTCGATTCCACGCTCGACCGTTACTCTGATCTCGCGCTCTACATGGGGCTCGTCGTTCACTACACGCTGATCGGCCGCCCGTTCTACATGATGCTCGCCGCTGTGGCGATGGCCAGCTCCTTCATGGTGAGCTATTCCCGCGCCCGCGCCGAATCGGTAATTCCATCCTGCAAAGTCGGCTTTATGGAACGTCCCGAGCGCCTCGTTCTGCTGATCATGGGCGGAGTTTTCATGCGCATGGCCCCGGTGCTATGGGTGATTGCGACGATTTCGACTCTCACCGTGGTTCACCGCGTGGTTTATACCTGGCAAGAACTGCGCGCCGGCCGAACGCTGCCCGAAGCCACCGCTTCTCAAGTTCCCGGATAGTCTCAGTTATTTCAGCGATTCTTCTACAGGTTCTGCCACGATCTCCTGCACGCGCTGTCGCAGCGCATCCACTTCACCGCGATCCGCTTTTGCCGTATCAATCGTATCGTGCAGATACACGGTGATTGTTCCAGGATGCAGCATCCAGTGACCGGTGCGAAAAAACTGATACGAGCCTACGATGCTCATAGGCACGATCGGCATGCCAAATTTTTGCGCCATATTGAATATGCCCTTCTTGAATTCCTGCACATGTCCGTTGCGAGTCCGCGATCCCTCTGCAAAAGCAATCAAGCTCACCCCCGAATCGAGCGCCTGCTTCGCGCGCCGCGTCATATTTTCGAGGCCCTCGCGGCCCGGCTTATCCGGCACGGGAACATTCCCAAAGCGTCCCATCAGCCACCCATAAATTGGAATCCGGAAATGCGATTCAAGCTCGAACCCGCGCACAAACTGCGGTATCGCCGAATAAATCACAAACGGATCAAAAAGATTCACATGGTTGCAGATAAAAATGCTCGTCCTCGCTGGATCGAATCCGGGCGAGCGCACAACTTCAAATTTCGCCCCAGCCAATCGAAGGATATTGCGGAAGAAAAGCCGCTGCGGCCAGTCGTTCTTGCGCGGATCGATAAAGACGCCCAGAAGAATCAGAAATGTGCCGACAATCGCAAAGTGAATCCCGCTCACCGCCCAAAGAACGGCCGATCGCACCGCAAGATATGCATCTCTCATACAATCGCGTCCAGCGCCGACGGCAGAATCTCAATCGACCGGCACTCCAGCCGCATAATTTCGCCGTCAATCATCACGTTCACCGGCCGATCGATTTGCAGCTCAATCTTTTCGGCAGCCGACACGCGAAGCCCGCGGATCACGAATATGCGTCCCAGTAAAAAGCCGCGGCAGCATCCTGACAAGCCCCAGCCGGCTGATCGGCCCCCAGCGCACATATTCGATCTGCCCGTCGGTCGCGTCCGCGTTGGGCGCAATCATCATGTCGCCGCCCGTAAATTTGCTGTTGTTGAATGAAAGAAAAAGCGCAGCGCGCCGATCCCACTCGCCCGAATCACCAATCCGGTGCGGAAACGAAGAATGTTTCAAGCCCAGCCAGCCGCACAAAAACGCCCGCAATGTAACCGAATTGTCCCCAACTCTTGAACCGGCGATTCACAAGCTCGCCCACATCCGCAGGAAATCCAAGGCTCAAAAGATTCAAGTAGTAAAGCTCGCCCTCGGAATGCCGCAAACGAATCACATCGCACGCGCGCCGGCTCCCATTCTTCAGCGCCTCAATCGTGTGCTCCACCCCGCGCGCTGTGAAATCCTTCAGGAACGAATTGCCGGTGCCCAGCGGCAGAAATCCCAGCGAAGGCCGCGCGCCCGAAAGCGCCTCAGGAAACAATCCATTCACAATTTCAAACGCGGTCCCGTCGCCTCCCACCGCGAGAAATTGCCGAACGCCCCGCTGATAGGCGCCTCGAACCAACTCGATCGCCTCGCCGGCGCGACTCGTCAGCGCGACATCAAACTCAATACCTGCGCTGCGGACTCGTTCGAGCGCCGCGTCAGCAAGTCGTCCGCACTTTCCTCCGCCAGCCACCGGATTTACGATCGCCAGAAATCGCGAAGTCACCGTACACAATCCAGGCCGTGAATTCGGCGCACCCCGCTCACAGCGTCACCATCGCCGACCGGTCGAGCGCCACGCGAATCTGCTCGGCCAGCTCACCGCGTTTGATTTTCAGTGAAGCCGTCAGCGGGAAATCGCGATCCCACACAAGATACCCGCTGATCCGCTTGTAATTCAGCAGCTTGCGATTGCGCTCGGCGATTTCTGCAACCAAACCATCCGTCACAGCCGCGCCCGCTTCAGGATGAATCACCAGCACTAGCTTCTCGCCCACCATCGTCCGCGCAGGCCAAAGAAAATTCGCTGCAAACACGCAGAATTCCTTCACCGGCAAGCCTTCGAACACCGTCTCCACGTCCTCCGGATAAATATTCTTGCCCTCTTCCGTCACGATCATGTTTTTCTTGCGCCCGAAAAGCTGCAAATGCCCGTCGCGGTCCACCCGTCCAAGGTCGCCGGTAATGAGCCAACCGTCTCGAATCGCCTCCGCCGTCATCTCCGGATCGTCAAGATAATGCGACATCACCGTCTTGCTCCGCACCATCACTTCGCCAATTCCCTCCGCATCCGCATTCACAATTTTCAATTCCATGCCCGGCAGCGGCTTTCCCACCGTATCAGCGCGAAACGGCTTGAAGTCGTTCAACGTGATCGCCGTCCCAGCCTCGGTGCAACCATAACCGTTGCCAACCTGTATCCCCAGATCGTAAAAGAATTGCAGCGTCGCAGGCTCCGTGAAAGCTCCGCCCACAAAAAGCGCGCGTAGCTCCCCTCCAAACGCCTCGTGCACCTGCCCTAGCAAAGCCCGGCTCAACTTCAGATTCGGACGCCGTCGCGTGAGCGCTCGATTCGTAGCAATCAACCCATCCAAGATTGTGCGCCGCCCAGCCGGCAATTCCGCAAAGCGCTGCCGCAAACCCTTCTCCAGATTCTTCAGCACCATCGGCACCAGACTCATATAAGTGATCTTGTATCGCGTAAGCGCCTCGCGAATATATTCCGGCCGCAGCGTCCGCAGATGCACCACTGCCGCTCCGCACGTGAACGGCCCGATAAATCCCACCATGAAATCAATCGCATGATTCGTTGGCAAAATGCTGAGGTACCGCACGCCCGGCCAGAATGGATAGAGCGCCGTCAGCGCCATGCACTGCTCCAGATAATTCTCGTGCGTTAGCACGCAGCCCTTCGGCCGCCCTCCCGTCCCCGACGAATACACAATGCAAGCCGCATCTTGGCGCGCTCGCTGAACGAAAATCGCTGCACCAGCCCCGCGAAAATCTTCCCACCGCTTCGCCCCGAAGAGTTCAGCCCCGGGCGGTGCCTCCGTCACAACCACCACTCGCGCCCCCAAAGTCTTGAAGCCGCCAGCCTGCGCGATCGCTCGCCACAAATGATATTCCACCACGAGAAACTCAGCCTTCGAATGCGCCAAAAGCTGCAGCTGTTCGTCCGCACTCAGCTTGTAATCCAGAGGAACCAACACGCCGCCGCAAAAGAAAATCGCATAAGCCGAAATCAGCCATTTCGACTGATTCGTCATGATAATCGCGGCCCGCGTCCCGCCCTGAAATCCGGCCTGTTGCAAGCCGCTTGCCAGTGACAAAGCCGCCGCCCCAAACGCGCGATAGCTCAATCGAATGTTCTCGCGCTCGCGGTCCGCCTCGATCAAACAAATCTCATCGGGCCAGCGTTCCACCGCCGCGCGCAAAGCTTCGCCTAAAGATTGATATTGTCGGAGGTCAAGCATCAGAGGCGCGACTGAATGCGCTCGGCAAGAGTACGGAAGTCGCTCACGCCCTGTAATTCATAGTCGGGAAGCTCGATGCGGAAATGCTGCTCGATGCGCGTGAGCAAATCGAGTGCCTGCAGGCTGTTGATTCCGAGAGTTTTGAAGAAGTCGTCGTTCGGATTCAGTGTCGCTACCGGAACCTTGAAATGTTCCGATGCGAGCCGCAGCACTTCGTCCGTCGTATTTTGGAGTGTAGGCATTCTGATTATCTTGCCACAGATTCATCCCGATTCGAGCGCGACCGCTATGGCAGATACGGCAGCGCGTCAGTGCTCTCGACGAACTTCCGCAGCCCCGCTTCCACCGCCGGCCGCGTGAACAAATCGCAGAAAATATCCACTTCCTGTTTCAGCTCTGCATACGGAATCGGCTTGATGAATTTCTTCGCCGCAATCGTCGCGCCGCGATCAAACTTCGCCACCTGTGCCGCGGTCATGCGCGCCACCCGCAGCGCATCGCCTTCTCCCGTCACCTGGCTCACAAGCCCAATCGCCTGCGCCTTTTGCGCGTTGATGCTGCGCCCTGTCAAAAGCAGATCCCGCACCACTCCATTCCCGATGTCGCGCTTGAGCCTCGGAATTCCGCCAAAGCTTGGTATCAATCCCAGCCGCAGCTCGGGAAAACAGAAGCGCGTCATTTTATCCGCCACGATCAAATCGCAAAGCAACGCCAGCTCAAATCCGCCTCCGAAAGTAACCCCGTGCACCGCCGCAATCGTCGTAAGCGGAGCCGCATCAATCGCATTTCCCACCCGGTGAATCCTCTCAACAAAATCACGCACGCCGGCAACGCGCTCCGCGGGCGGCAGCGCCTGCGAGCGGTGATACAGCTCGCGCAAATCAGCCCCGGCGCAAAAGCCCTCCGCGCGTGGGCTGGAAATAATCAATGCGTGGCAATCTTTCTGCAGCGTCTCAAGCGCAGCTAACGAATTTCTCAAGCTCCACAAGGGTCGCGGAACCAATTTCATTGCAGGGCGCGCGATCGAGAACCAGCTCGATCACGCCACCCTCTGCACTCCAGGACAAGGTGTCGCCGCGAAAATCTTTCATGCTGTCTTTTTCTCGAATAGCCGTTCGATTTCGGCCGCAAAGTGCGCCACGATCGCGTCGCGCTTCAGCTTGCCGTTCGCCGTCAGCATCCCATTCTCAATGGTCAGCGGTTCCGGAACAATATGAAACGCGCGAATCGTCTTGTAGTGGGGAAGCCCCGCATTCGCGGCGTCGAGCGCCGCTTGCACGCGCTCGGCTTTCAACCCATTCGATGGCTGCGCGGTAACAAGCGCCGCGAGAAAACTGCGCTGATTCCCCACAATCACCACTTGCGCAGCTTCAGGAAGTTCCCGCGCCAACGCATCCTCCAGCGGCTCGGGCGCAATGTTATGCCCCGAATTCAAAATGATCAGGTTCTTCAGCCGCCCCGAAATGCGCCAGTTGCCATTCGCATCCTTCTCACCTTGATCGCCGGTGTGGAACCATCCGCCTTCGAGCGCCTTCGCCGTAGCTTCCGGTCGTTGCCAGTAACCGGGAAAAACATTCGGCCCGCGAACAAGGATTTCGTCATTTTCTCCGAGCATCATTTCGATTCCCGGAATCGCAGGACCCACCCGCCCCGGCTCCACGTGCCCCGGAGCATCGAGTGTGCAGATCGCGGTAGTTTCCGTGAGGCCGTACGCTTGCAGCACCGGAATTCCGATCATCATGAAGAATTGCTGGGTTTCGGGCGACAGAGGCGCAGAGCCCGAGATCAAAGCTTTCAGATTGGCGCCAATGGTTTTGCGGATCGTTGGAAACATGAAGTTATTTGCGAGACGCAGCCAGACCGAATCAATAATGTGCGCTGGCCGCGCTGCCGATTCGCATAAGCCGCCTGCGCCCGCGCGAACATGCCGGCGGCGAATCCGCCTTTTAGTCGGACCGCTTCTTCGATTTTCCCCCTCACGCGCTCGAGCAGAGTCGGCACATTCAGGAAGTAGTCCGGCTCGGCAAGTTTCAGCTCATCGGACAGTTTCGAAAGATCGGTCGAAAGCGTCAGCACGCTGTTCCGCGAAAGGGCGCTAAGCAGCAGGATCCATGACGCAGCGAAGCAAAACGGGAGATAGTGAAAAATCCGCTCAGGCTCTCCCGTGGGCTTTTTCACCTCCACCATTAGCTCATCCAGGCGCGCGCCCGTACGTTCAAGCATGAAATTCACGTTACCCGCATTCAGCACCACGCCCTTCGGTTCACCCGACGTTCCGGATGTGTAGATGATCGTGAGCGGATCAGAATCCGCATGCGCGAGCGTTTTCGAAGGTGCAGCCGTCGAGTCGCCGGTGAAAATACCGTCGAGCAGCGAGATTTTCGGCGCGGCAGGCCAGAACTTTACAATTTCCGCGGCGAGCCGGGCGTCCGAGCAGCAGATGCGTACCGGAGTCGAATCCTTCAGCATCGCGGCCAGCTCGACGGGCGCTTGGCGCGCATAAAGCGGCACTACGATCAGTCCCTCGGCCATCATCGCCAGGTCAAGCGCAGCCCAGCGAATACTGTTCGGCGCAAGCAGCGCGCACCGGTCACCTTTTTTGAATCCGCGCCCAACGAGGAATCTGCGCGCTTGCTCGATCAAGGCAAGCAGCTCGCCGCCAGTCACAGAGCACAATCTTTCCGTCGAGCACTTCGGCGAGCACCGGCGCGCTTGACGCCT
Source organism: uncultured Acidobacteriota bacterium (assembly GCA_963767205.1). GTDB lineage: Bacteria > Acidobacteriota > Terriglobia > Acidiferrales > UBA7541 > Palsa-295. The sequence continues at coordinate 369,266 of CAVYDF010000007.1, read as the reverse complement.
GCTCGAGCCGCGCAAAAATGTTTTCGAGAAATGTCATCTTCATGCTTCGCTGACCACTGCGCGTTTCTCCAAGCGATGCCTTCGCTGACCTTGAAGCCTGCCCAAAATCGTAAATCCCGGAAACATCAGCACGGGATAAATCAGGCCCGCCACGCTTGAAAGTTTTACGCCACCCAGCCAGGCCAGCAGGATTGACACCACGCTTACGCCGCCGCTGAACACCGAATTATAGATGCTCCAGCGTGTATCGAAAACTTCCACTGGACTGAGCATAAGTTGCAGCGCGCTGGCGATAGGCATGCAGAAAAAGCAGCACGAACACCACCGCAATCGCCAGATATCCTGCGCTGTAGATAATCATCAGAGTCGGCAGTTGAAATTGCTCGATGACCGCGCGCACAGTTCCGTCGGGAAGGTGCACCTCCAGTGACGATCCTGACCAAACGTTGATCAGCATTGAGAACAGAAACTTCAGCGGGTAAATGTAGAACAGCACGACAAACAACAGCGCCGAGTTCAACACGATCGTCACAGTATCTTGCAATCCGTAGCGGCGAAAATAAATGTATTGCTGGTACCAGATCAGCATCAGCAGGACGAAACAGATCGCAAACGCGAAAAAGCCGCGCATGGTCTCCAGCAGCTCGGAAAAAGTCCGCGGCACTTCGAGTGAGACGATCAAGAGCGTCACTGCAAATCCGAATACCGCGTCACTCAAGCCCTCGAAGCGCGTGATCTCCTGGCCACGCCAATGGAAGCCGGGCTCGGTTCCGATTCCTTTCTCGACGAGTTTCGTGCGCAGCATGATAGTCGCCAGGCTCAGCCGCGAGCCGCCACCGCGTCGCTGCGCTCTTCCACCAGCCGGCAAAGCGCGGGGCTCAGCGGCGGCAGATAGTCTTCCCAGCTCAGCACGCCCTGGCGCACCGGAAATTCGGGGAAGTGGCGCGCCACGAGTTCTTCGAAATAAACGCCCATCCGCGCCATCAGTTGCAGGTTGCGCGCGACAGTTCGCGGCATTGCGTCGCGGATCTCGTCAGCCTCGGCGTCTAGCGTTTCGAGGCGCAGCAGCGATCTTATCCGCCAGATCCGGTTCATCCACGCGCATCAGCAGATGTTCGTGCCCGCGTTCGCGCATCAGGTTGCGAATCCGCTCGTCCATCGTCACGCCTGCCGACGGGATTCCGGCCGGCATCGAAGTGACGATCGCGTGGTAGCGCGACGAGAGAATCCGATCGCTCGCGCGCAGGATGCTCACCAGCTGATACATGTCGTACTTCTCAGAAGAGAAGACTGGCACGCCACCCAGCTTTTCCGCCACTCGCTCGCAAGCATCTCCGTCAAGCATCTCCATCCCGATCATCACCGGAAATACACGGCGCGATTGCGGTACCGGTCAACACCGGCCGCCATCGCTGATAAATAAGTTTCGTAGGACGCATCCACTTCCGAACCGGAACGATGGAAATAAATCGTGCGGTAATAGCTCTTCGCATATGCGCCTGCCACGGAATGCGCGGCCCATTTCGCAAGCGAAGCGCTCACCGGCCACCAGAACGGATTGATCGGGCACACCGCAAGAACAGGAGTCGCGCCATCCCAGCCCGCATCGCGCAAAGTCTTACGGCCATATTCCGGGCCGAGCGGCTCAAAAGTCCAAGCCGTGTCCGTGCCGAGTTCCGTTGGAACGCCCAGCTTGCCGAGCACCTCTTGCGATTCGATGTTGCGCGTAATCACCAGCGAATCGCTGCAGTAGCGCTTGCACATCTTCTGCAGCAGCGGATCCATCTGCCCGGCTTCGGCGCCGAACGCCACGCTCAGCTTATTCTGCGCGGAAGCAATCCCAAGCGAACCGATCATCATCGTGGTCAGGGCATTGGCAAACTTGCTCTTGAACATCGAGCCTTCGCACGCCACAACTCCGTCGTTCTTGCGCACCTCGGAATGCAAGAAAGGAGGAAATACGTCCGGCAGATGAACCTGCTTCGCGTCGCCAAAATAGCCGCGCGTCAGGTCGAAATTCTGCGTCATCACGCTAAGCTCGAGATTCTGCGGGCCCAGAATTCGTCGCACTTGCCGCAGCATTTCCTCCACGCGCACATCGGAGCCGGTATTGCGCGTTCCGTTGTAGCCGGCGAATAGCAGCTTGAGCTTCGTCCCCGGTTTCCACGGCTGACCCGCGCCAAGCACCCATTCGAACTTGTTCAGTTCGATCAGGCTGCTCACCCAGGCTTCGAGGACGAAATCCATCATGGGCGCACATCCTGGACGACGCGCGCAGCCCCAGCCGCTGATTCCGACGGCCAGTCGCGATACTTGTAAACGAAATGTGTCTCGCGGCTGTATTTCAGCAGCGGATAGCAATATTCCGAAAACGGAACGGGCTTGCGTCCCATCTCCGCGTCGACTCGCGAATTGTCGAACACGGTGTTCCACACGAGATAAGGCAGAAAGACTTTCAGCAGCGTCGCGAATCCACCGATCTTGCCGGCGCGGCCCGCCAGCGCATTCACCATTTTCGACGACGGCGTTTCAAGCCCCGGCACGAATCGCGGCCCATGCTTGCCCTGCGCTTTCGCCAGCGCGTTTGTCAGCTCCGCGAATGTTTCCGAGCCTGTGCCGGAGGAAAGATGATAGATCTCGTGCGCCGGCTTTTCCTTCAAATGCAGCATCGTGATGGCGTCGGCCACGTAATCGACAGGCACGATGTCGATGCGATCCGTCGAGCGAAAGGGCAGCGCCGGCAAACCCGCGAGAAACACAAAAGTGCGAACCATGTCGAACTGGTTCGTTTCCGGGCGTCGGCTGTCGCCCAGCACGATGCTCGGCCGGAAAATCGTGCGCGGCACATCTGGCAGAAGCTGGCGCACCATGTGCTCGCAGAATTTCTTGGTGCGCGCGTAGGGATCGTAGTCCGACCGGTTCCAATCGATCGAAGCATCCTCTTGCACAACTTCATTCGCACGCTGGCCACATACCGCGACGGTGCTCACATGGCTGAAGCGGCGCAGCCCGTGATCGTCGCGCGCCCGCATCGCCAACTGGATCACTTCGAGTGTGCCGCGCAAATTCACGTTGAGGCAGCTCTTCTCAGATTTGCGGTTGAGCGAAGCGGCGCAGTGAATCACGGAATCGGTGCTGCGAACGAGGCGGCGATAATCGTCGTCACTGAGCCCGAACTGCGAATCCGTGAGATCGCCGAGAAAAATCGTGAGCTTCGAATTCAGGAAATCTTCGAAGCGCGGAAAATCCATGTGCAACTGCAGCGACCGCCACACCCGCTCCTGCGCTTCCTGCAAATTTCGAGCGCGAACCAGCAGGTTCAGCGGCTGAGAATAATCCGCGAGAAGATTTGATGCGATGTGCGCGCCGATATAGCCGGTGGAACCGGTGAGAAGAATTGCCACTGTGATTGGATCTCAGTTCGTCGTTGCCGGAGATGATCCCGCCGCCCCTGCGGCGTTCGTTTCGCCATCGCCCGCCAACGGCACTTTGCGCCCCGGACGGGACTCCAGAGGGCGGCCCTCGATGAGAGGATAACACCACTTGCGCAGCGCCGGAATGTGGACATTGATCCAATAGTCCCACCAATCGAGGCCGCGGGCATCGAACCCAAAATCCGAGCGCTCGGCGGGCGGGAGCGCGGCGCTGAGCTGTTCGACGTGCAGCGCTTCGAAGACGTGATCGTTGTGCAGGATGAAAGGCTCGAAGAGCGAGACGAGCTTGATCACCTTTTCTAGTTCACGTTCGCGGCGCGCGAGCGGCGGCTTGGCAGCGAAAGGCTCGACCGTGCGATTGATGGCCTTCACCAGAGCTCTCTGCGCGGGCGCGGAAAGTTTCTGATAGCGCGATTTCGAAACTGGAATCGCATCGAATTTCAGGCGCAGGCGATGTTCGAGGCCGTCTTGCGCGCGATAAAATTTGCGATGGCCTAAACCTGTAAGTTCGATGGAGCGGCGCATGTCGCACGGATTGGTGACGGAAGTGGCGAGCTGGTAGACGCGCTCGTTGCGGCGCGCGACAAGCGCAGCGGCGATGAGCGTCATGCCGCGGCAGACGAGGTCCACCGGAATCAGGTCGAGACATTTCGATTCGGTGGTCGGAAGCTGGCGGAAGAAAGTGCCGAGCAGATAAGAGAGCGACGCGGAGGTGTTGATGCCTTCGTTCCAGCCGAGGAACGGCTTTTCGATTGAGGTTTCGACGATGGCCGGGCGGACGACGGCGATGGCTGCGTTCGGTTGCGCGTCGAGGAAATTCCGGATGAACGATTCCGAAAGGCTCTTCGTGAAGGTGTAGGTGTTGGGCCAGCCAAGCTCGTTGGCGCGCTGCGTGGCCGCATCGGTAAGAGTCTGGCGCAGCCAGCGGACACGATTCTTACGGATTTGATTTTCGAGAGCCGCGCCGCTCAAATCCTTCGAAGCGTGTTCTTTTTTGAGCGCCTGGGCGCGCAATTCAGCGGTGACCTCAGGAGAATCGGCGCGCGCTTCGGTTTCGTGGACCAGAGCTTCGAGCGATTGCCATTCTTTCTCGGCGTCGAAATTCGCGAGGCCGACTGGAGTGTAATTTGACGGGAGCTCTTCGAGCACGCGGCCGTCGCGCTGGCCGATTACGTAGCACGTGGAAAGATGCAGCAGAGAAGCGTGCTGGCAATCGCGAAGGAAGTCGAGCAAATAGGCTGTTGAGCGGACATTCGTCGCGAGAGCTTCGCGGAGATCGGGATTGAAATCCGTGAGGCCGGAGCTGTTGACGATGACGTCGAGCGTTTTGGCGAGGCGCTGGCGCACATCCTGGGCCATACCAAGGCCAGGATTGCTCACGTCACCTTCGACGACTTCGATTCGCTCACGCAGGAAAGCGGCGAACCGTTCGCCATGCTCGGCCGCGAGCTGCTCAAAGACGGGCGATTCTTCCACCACGCGGCGGAAACGATCGAGCGCGGTATTGGCTTTGTTGCGCCGGACGAGAAGATAAATTCTGCCAATTTCCGGAAGGTCGGTGAGGAGATTTGCGAGCCACACTTTGCCGATGAAGCCCGTGGCGCCGATGAGAAGAATGTTCTTGCCACGGAGCGAGTCGCGCACGGAGAAAGGAAGACCGTTGTGAGCAGCGCCATTCGTTTTCGCAAAGTGGACGACGGGAATTGAGACTTGCGGCGACGGCCGCTGTGCGGACTGAATTGCGCTGTCTACGATTTGCGGATTCTTCGTGTAGCCGAGGCTGCGGAGAAGAATTTCGCGCGACACTTGACCGTTCGGCTGGCGGCCGGTGAGTTTCGCGAAGGCGCCGCGCGGGCGGATCACTGGATCGAGCAGGCGTCCGGTGGCAAGCCCGTCGCGGAAATCGAGGCGGTTGCAGAGAATGCGCTCGACGCCGAGATGATTGGCGAGAGGGCGCATGATGTGGTCGAGTCCCTGGCTCACGAGCACAACGTCCGCGCCGGATGCGATGATTTCTTTTAGCCGGGCAACACCTGCGGTTTTCAATCTTGGCTTGAGGAAATATTGGAAGAATTCTTCGCCGAGCAGGTCGAGCCGGTCGCGACTTACGCCGCGCAGCACCGTGTGGAGAAGGCGCGTGGCGAACACGCGATTGGTGGCGTAGAGAAATGGGCGCGCGATCGCGAGGACGCCCATCGTGCCGCGTCGCCCCCAGCGTTCGAGAAAAGTTTGCGCGTTCCAGGTGAAGAAGCCTACGGGGCGGACGGCTGTGAGGTTCAGGAGGCTGCCTTCGACGCGCCAGTAAACTGGGCTCGCGTGCGGCGCTCGAACTGTTGGCGTCGCGCTGACGCGCTGCCGATGGCGAATTGTTGGAGTTGGACGGCATGTCGGAAGGTGCTAAATCACGACGGAATTGAAAATTATCATGCTGGGGGCTGGCAAGCAAGGGAGCACGAACTCTGCCATCGAAAATGGCCTTTTTGTCTCGATCAGGAATTGCGATGTAGTTGTTTTTCTTGGAGTTACGAGGAATTCTAATCGCGGTGTCTCGATTAGAAATCTGGTGATGGGTGGAGATAGCGAGGGATGGGCAAGCCGCCAGTGCCGAGGCGAAATTCCTGGTGAAGAATCGCGATTTTTTTGCGATTAGACTTGGCCTCGAAGGTTTGTTTTGTTGGAGTTGCGGGGGATTCTAATTCCGGATTTGCGATTAGAAATTGGGGGAAGGGGGAAGCGAGTCTAGTGATGATCGGTTGTAAACGAGCCGGCGAGACGCCGGCGGTACGGAATGGCAGCTCGTGCGTTGGGGCGTGCGGGGTCTGGGGCGGCTTTGCGTCCGAAGCGGCCGCTCTACTGCGCGAATTTTTGTTCATGCCCATAACTCAGGGATTACGGTAGCAAATTGTATAGACGAAGGCAACGCGAAAGTGGACAAACGAACAAGGCTGAATGGGAGTGGGGACCTGCGAGTCAGCCGGAAACCCCGGGGCTAAAGCCCGTTTTCAAGAGCGGCGCTTTTTCGCTGGACTGAAGTCCAGCTCCCCCTGCTGAAGCAGGGGGCTCCCACCTGAGAACCTGCAAGGATGCTGGCTGCGTCATCAAAAGAGCTCGCGGGACGCCGGCGGTACGAAAAGAACGAGAGCGCGATCGAGGTAAGCGGGACGATTGCGGTGAGTTTTGGGTTGGGGCGCAGGCTGAAGCCTACGCTACTGAAAGGCGTAAGCCCACGACGAACAGGGCGTCGTCGTGACCGGCCCGGGCAACATCGCAGAGGCCTCACCTCTAAAGAGGTGAGCTACATTTGAAGACGGTGCGCTACATTATTTTTTTAGTGGGGTGGGGTACTGGAAGCGGAAGGAATCGCCTGCTGGGCCTGAGACGCGCGGGTGTTGTAGTCGAGGATGTAGTCGAGGTGATCTTTGTCTTCGGGATATTCGAGGCCGGCGGGATATGGGTACGGAACCAGCGTGTGTAAGGGCAATGGGGTGACTGTGTCGCCGTGGGCGGCGTAGAAGTCCATGTCTTTGGCGAAGCCGTCGGCGTAGAAGAAATAGTCGCGGGTCCAGCCTTCGGGGGGATCGGGGAGATTGGTGGCGTCGAAGTCGATGGAGACTTCGTCGCCGGAGCCGTAAATGACGTACTTCTCGTCTATTTTTCGGACGAGATCTGTCACGTCACCGTAGCGCGTGTAGTTGCCGATCTGCCGCGTGTAGGGGCCTGTGGCGCTCACCTGCTCGTAGATGTAGCGCAAATCGTTGATGGGATTGCCCTCGACGACGCGCGGGTAGCCGCGAAAATCTAGTTTCGCGCTCGCCAGGGGAATTTCGGTCACCTTGAAAGGAATATTGCGCGCGGAATTGTCGACGCGGATGCGGTCCCAGTAAATTTTCAGGTTCGTGGTGATGCGAATGAAGCGGGAACCTGACGGGAGCTTGCCGGTGAGATCCACGACCATGGTGCGCGCGAGGCCTGCGGGGAAGCCCATATCGTTGACGATGCGAACCCATTTCGCGGAATCGTCGAGCATCTCGACGTAGGGCGGCACCGGCTCGATGCCCGCCTGCCATGCAGCATACATCGAGTTGGCGCTGAAATAATCGGTGAAGCCGTCCATCAGCAGACGAATCGGGCGATCCGCCTCCCAGGGGCCGAGATCGAGTTCGATGGTGTGCATTCCGGCGAAGCCTTGATAGGGCGCGTCGGGAAAATTGGTGACGTACTTGCGATCGCGCGCGCGAAGCAGAGGCAGCAGATCGTGGCCTTTGTCGTCCCATGCGCCGGCCGGGGCGTGCGCGTCCTGGCTGGCGATTACTTTGAACAGCGGAAAGGGCGGAGCGCTGAGGAAGCGTTCGTTGGGATAGACCTCAACGTCTTCGGGATGATCGATGGCTAGAAGGCGGGTTTGATCGAGGTAGTCGAGTTCCTCCATTGGCTCGAGCATCTTGAAACTGATCAGGCCATCTTTGGGCTGGACCTGATAGCCGGAAACTTTGAAATATTCGTCGGGGTCGGGAATGTTGCGCTGGTTGGGGCCTGTCCAGTGGCCGACGATTCCCGGGCCGATCATGTCGGCGAGGAATTCGTATTTCTCGCCGTTCCAGACAAAGACGATCGGGCAGGAACTGCCGCGGCGATCGATTTCGGCGATTTGTTCGTTCTTCAACGCTGCAATCTGCATTTCGTCTTGCAGCACGCCAGTGGGCCAAAGCAGGCGAATCACTTCGGCTTCGCGCTCGAAGCCGAGGCCTGCGACGATTTCCGTGGGGCCTTGTCCCAAGTAACCGGAAGCGCCTGTGACTTCCCACTTTTGTTGCAGGGCGCCCGCGGATAACTCCACTTTCGTTCCGATTCCAGTTTTGTTGTCGTGTTCGCCTTTGAACGCCAGGCGGAGCCAGTTGTAGCGATTGCCGCCGGTATTCTTAAGGAGGACGGGCGGAAGATTATTCTGAGTGATCAGCAGATCGACGGCGCCATCGGCATCGAAATCGGCGGCGATTATGCTGCGCGGATCGTGGAGCACGATTTTGTCGAGGCCGGTTTCGGCGGTCACGTCGCGAAAACCGGCTGGGCCTTCGTTTCTGAGCAGCACGATGCGGCCTTCGCCCGAATATGTCTCGCCGACGGCGGCGAGATCGATCCAGCCGTCATTGTCGTAATCGAGAGCGGCGACGCCCCAGGCGCGCATGAATTCAACTTCCGGCAGAGAGACGCGTTCGAACGATTTTCCCTCGACGTTGCGCCACAGGGTCAGTCCCGGCGGCCCCCAGTGTGTGAAAGCGAGGTCCATCCAGCCGTCTTTATCGAAGTCGAGCGCAACGACACCGGCGGTGGACGCGGGCATGTCCGCTGGAGTTTTTGTGGTCCATGGAGTGGTGGCGCGAAATGCGCCCTCGCGTTGATTCATGTAGGCAACGGGTGGCTTTTGCCAACCGGTGACGACGAGATCGATGGCGCGGTCGTTGTTGAGATCGCTTCCGAGCGCGCCCACTGACGGTGCGACGCCGCCGAGTCCCGTTTCTTTTGTCCAGTCGGTGAAAGTGCCATTGCCATTGTTGCGCCAGAGAATATTTCCGGGCGGGGTTGCATCGGCGGGAAACGGGAACGGTTCGCGGGAGTTATCGAGCTGGAATTCGTTGAAGCGCGTGACGTAGAGATCGAGGTCGCCGTCGTGATCGTAGTCGAGGAAGGCAAGGCCGAGCGCGAGGCCATCACTAGCGATCCCGGCCGCTTCCGTAACATCCTTGAAGACGCCTTTGCCTTCGTTGTGAAACAACGCGACGCGGCCATCGAAGCTGACGGCGAGATCGGGTTTGCCGTCGTTGTCGTAGTCGCCGACGGCGCAGCCCATGCCGTCGCCGCTGATATCGAGGTGCGCGGATTTGGTGACATTGACGAATTTGCCGCCGCCGAGATTGCGGAAGAGGCCGGCATTTCCTTTTCCGTCGGCGTTGACGAGGAAAATGTCGGGCTTGCCGTCGCCGTCGTAATCAAGGATGCAGGCGCCGCTGCCGAGGAATTTCGCGACAGGGCGCGGCTCTTCTGGCTGGGATTCGGATTTGTGCGGCCGCTTCGAATGGAGGCTCGCGGATTTCACTGTGGGCTTGCGCAAGGCGGAGGGTGGCTGCGCGGGCAGACCTGATAGTGGCGTGACGTTAGTGAAATGCACGGGAACGGCCGGCGGAACCGGTTCTGGGGCGGGGCGCATCAGCTCGGCGAGAGAATATTTTCCCTGCTCGCCGTAGATGAAACTCATGGGCTTGCCGAGTTTTTCGGCGGTGAGGTGCTGGAAGCGATCGAGATGCTCGATGGCGCGCGCGTCGTCATTCTTGCGGCGATAGGCTTGGGCGAGTCCGAATTCGGCGGAGACCTGAAACGGATTCAGCTTGAGCGCGTTTTCGAAGGCGGCGATGGCTTTGTCGTATTGCTGCTGCTGCGAATAGATGAGGCCGAGGAAATATTGCGTGTCGGCGTCGCTGGGATCGAGCGCGGCGGCTTTCTGGAAATATTCGATGGCTTGGTCGGGCTGGCCGGCGGCTTTGGCGAGAAGGCCGAGGTTGAACCAGACGCGCGAGATTTTTTGGGTCGCGCTCGGCGGATTTTTGGAGGATTTGCTGGGCGTCGTCGAGGCGCTGCATGTTGAGGAAGGCGATGCCGACGTTGACGCAGCCGATGTCGGATTCCTGGTCGAGGATGCAGGCGCGCTGAAATTTGCCGAGGGCTTCTTCGAAGTGCTGGCGGTTCATCAGGGCGACGCCGTAATTATTTTCGCGGATGATTTCTGCGCGGGGGGCTTGCTGCTGTTCGGGGGTGGGAGTTTTGGTGATGCGGCGGCGGACGTGGGAACGCGGTGGTTGCTGGGGCGCTTGCTGGGATTCTTGTTGGGGTTGTTGGCCTAGGCTGGTGAGAGAGAGAGCCAGGATGGCTAGGGGGATGGCGGAAAGTAGGGAGCGGTGTGTGAACGGGGTCCTTGTGGCCGGTTTCACGGGATTCATATTAGTCGAGAACGGGTGGGGCGGGAAATGCGAAAGGCGGGCCAAAAACTTTCGCCGCGTAGTCAGGCGATTCTGAGGAGGGATTTCATATGTCTGACTTCTCTGAGCGTTTGTCAAATAGTTCGACTGGTGAACTTCGTTCATTCAAGCGTTGGATGAGTGTCTGGCTTTCACGGGGTGCCTTCCATGGCTTGAGTCCAAGGGGCATGATTCGCACGTAGTACGCATTGAATAGGAGTGAGATAGGCACCCACAAAATCAAAGTGCCAAGAATGAAGGTGACAGGTTTGCGCACCCCAGCAAAGTAGAGAACGGTCGCCGAAATGAGTAATGAAATGGATGCCCGCAAATAGGGGTGGCTCTGAGAGAAATGGAGCAATTTCCCACAACGTGGGCAGGCAAACCCTCCTCTGGTTCTAGGCTGAACCGTCAGTTCACCGGTTTCGAGAGCCTTCCCACAAAGGGGGCAACAGAGCGTCATGTGACATCACTCGCCGTTACAGCATCACTCCTGATCTTTTCCAACACTTGAGTTCACACGTCCTATCAGATTGCCTCAATTGCCCGACACAGTCGTGAGACCAATACTAGGGGATGTCGCACCGGATGTGCCCGTTGGACGGAAAAAGGCCGGCGGGATGCCGGCGGTACGAAAACCGGGCTAGCGCCTGGCGAACGGGGTGGAGGCGATGATGCCGGAGCCTTCTTTTATTGTGATGATTTGATCGGCCGGAGACATCTTTGAGGTGGTCGGTCTGGCCGCTGGGCCAGCGGATATCGACGGAAGCTGCGCGAGGGCGATCAGCTAAACCGAACGTCAGAATGAGCTCGCTGGACGAGAGATAACTTCCCCCGCTCGACAATGTTTGCGTGTAGTTTTCGTATCCCGCAGCGACAGCGACAGTAACTCCAACCTGGTCTACATGAGTAACTACCTGACGTTGTGCGCTGACGGATACTGTGGCGCCGAGGCCGTCGCGATTGGATTTTGTGCCGACGAGCTTGATGCGGAGGCTGTGATTTGTGGCGCCGGTGTTTTTGAAGAGGGCGGCGGGGCCGCCGTTGGTTGAGACGAGGACGTCGAGGGCGCCGTCGTTGTTGATGTCGCCGTAGGCTGCGCCGCGGGCGACGCGCGGAGATGCGAATGCGCGGCCCATTGCGTCGGTGACTTCTGTGAATTTTCCGGCGCCGAGATTGCGGAAGAGATGCGGAGGCTCGGCGTAGCGGACGCGGGGCTGGACGCGTTCGATGGCGTCTTCGATGTGGCCGTTGGCGATGTAGATGTCGGGCCAGCCGTCGAGATCGTAGTCGAAGAAGAAGCAGCCGAAGCCGAGGGTGAGCAGAGAGGCGCGGCCGACTTCTGAGTGCGGCGCTTCGTCGACGAAGAGGCCGTTGCGCTCGTTGTGATAGAAGGCGAGCATCTGATTCGAGAAATTCGTGACGATGAGGCTGGGGTAGCCGGAGCGGTCGTAATCGGCGGCGGCGACGCCCATTCCGGCGCGGGCGACTCCATCTTCGCTATACGCGACGCCTGAAGGAACGGCTTTTTCGGTGAAGGTGCCGTTGGCGTTGTTCATGTAGAGCTTGTTGGGCTGCGTGTCGTTGCTGATGAAAATATCGGGCCAGCCGTCCTGGTTCGCGTCGAGGATGGCGATGCCGAGGCTTTTCGAGCTGGTGTCGAAGAGGCCGGCTTTTTGCGTGGCGTCTTCGAAGGTGCCGTTGCCGCGATTGTGCCAGAGGCGGACGGACGCGCCTTTGTAGGATTCGGGCGTGCAGTAGGATTTCGTTTTGCCGTCGAGGGTGCAGTAGATATCGGTTTCGGGCGACCACTGGACGTAATTGCCGACGACGAGATCGAGATGGCCGTCGCGATCGTAGTCGACCCAGGCGGCGGCGGTGCTGAATTCGTGCGGGCCGGCGAGGCCGGCTTTTTGGGTGACGTCGGTGAAGGTGCCGTTGCCGTTGTTGTGGAAGAGGCGGCTTTGGCCGAGAGCGGTGATGAAGATGTCGTCGAAGCCGTCGTTGTCGTAGTCGCCGATGGCGACGCCCATGCCCATCATTTCTACGGCGAGGCCGGCTTTTTGGGTGACGTCGGTGAAGGTGCCGTCGTGATTGTTGTGGTAGAGGGCTAGCGTTGAGTGGCGCTTTTTTGAGTTTGAGTTTGAACTTTGGATTGGTGTTGGCCAGTCTTCGCCGTTGACCAGGAGGATGTCTTGCCAGCCGTCGTTGTCGTAATCGAGGAAGGCGACGCCGGAGCCCATTGTTTCGGGGAGGTATTTTTTTCCGGAGGCGGCGTTGTTGTGGGTGAAGTGGAGGCCGGCTTGAGCGGGTGATGTCTTCGAAGTGGATTTTGGAGGGGGAGGATGCGGGCGATTGTTGCGACTGGGCTGGGGAGGTGAATGACAGGCCGAGAGCTAAGGAAAGCGCACAGGCAAGAGTGCCTGTGCCACTTAACCTGGTGCCGCTGAGCCCTCCGGGGCGAGGAGTCATTAGTCGGAGCCTTTCGTGGTCGAGTTGAGCTGCTAGAAGCGGACTTGTGCGCGCGGCTCGTGGAGCTCGTTGCAGATTTTTTCGGGGCTGTTTTGGCGCGCGAGCGGCTCGGAGACGTGCTCGTGGATTGGCTGGCGCTCTAGATTGTCTTCGGGATGATTGCGGCGGTAGGGGCCGGTTAGCGTTTGGGCGGCTTCGTCGGCTTTGAAGCGGAGGTAGCGCTTTTGGAATTCGGCGGCGGGGTCGGGTTGGTTGAGGCCTGTGTAGCAGAGCATCAGGTTGTAATTGGCTTCGAGATCTTCGGGATCGATCGCGAGCGTGGATTGGAATTCGGCGATGGCGTCGATGTAGCGGCGCTGGAGGAAGAGGATGCGGCCGAGGTCGTCGTGGACTACGCGGTCGCGCGGGTATTGCTTGATCACTTCGCGCAGATGCTGGGCTGCTTCGTCGTAGTGGCCTTCGCTGCGGAGGACGCGCGAATAGAAATAGTGGGCGCGGGCGAGATCGGGTTTTAGCGCGAGGGCGCGATCGAGAACTTCTCGCGCCGCGGACAGGTTGCCTTCCTGGACGCGGACGCGGCCCAGGTTGACCCAGCCGTCGGGATTCTTCGGATCGATCTGCGTGACTTTTGTGAATGCTGCGGCGGCGCCGGTGAGATCGCCTTGTAGGAACAGGCCGATGCCGTAATCGTTCCAGCGCGTCCAGTCGTCTGGATTGAGCTGCACGGCTGGAGCGGGTTCGCGAGACTTGGCGGGGAGAACATTGAGATCGATTGCGTTTTGCGCGACGACGACAATTGGAAGTACCGGAATGCCTTTCGCGCCGCCCGGGACCTTCGAAGGATCGCCGGTGAAGAGCCAGTGGCGGTCGTCGAAATCGGGAGTGGTGGCGGCGTCTTTGTGCGCGGGATCGTGCGACGGATGCGAAAGAGAACTGCGTGTTCCACCAGGCGAATTTGCGGTAGTTCAGTTTGGCGACTACGTGAATGCGGTCGCCGGCATCGGAGGAATCTGAAGGCGGAAGTGCGCCGTATCCGCCGCGCCGGGAGGAATGAGGTGGGCGTAAACGGTGGCGCGCGCGGACCAGGCATTGCGTTTATTGATGGCATTGCCGTGCGAATCGATCAGCAGCGAACGGTAGAAATGCGCGCCGGGATCGACGGGGCCTTTGCCTTCGTCGGCCGCGCGGCCGCTCCAGAAAATCACGCGGCCTTTATCGTCAGTGGCGGAAAGTTCCAGCCAGCAATCGAAGGCGTCCACTGTGCCGCCCGGAAAGAAGTGGCCCATCTTGCGCGTGCGTACGACGACATCGAGGCGGTAGGTGCCGTCGCGGCGAACGGAAGCGGCGGAGCGATCGAGCGGAGCGGTGAGCTGGCTTATCTCGGCTGCTGATTCTGAGCCTGGAGCAGCAACGGGGGCAGATGCGGCGGATTCTTCTCCCACGGCGAATGTGGTTTCGATGCCCGGTGTGGACGCGACAGCGGCTGCGGGCGCTTCGCGATGGATTGGTTTTTGATTTCGTTTCAGGCGTCTCGGGAGAGATGGCGAAGATATCGACGCTGAGCTCTTTATCGGTGAGGAATCTCGTTGTCTCGTCGAGCTGCTCGGCGTCGTTGTTCACAAACGGCAGAGCAGTATTGGCGGCAGGGAAGCGATGCGAATGAACGGCGCCCGCGATTGCGCCCGCGTCGGACGGATTTTTCGGCGGGCATGTGGCAATCGGGGCAGGCCATCGGCTTCGCCGGGTAGTAGAACGAGCGCGCGCCCTGCCAGCCGACGCCGCTGGCTTGCCAGTTGTCGTAGTCGTTGAAGCCGCGCGTCCAGCGGTAATGGTTCACGGGCACGTCGAGATGGACTTTGTGGCAGGTGGAGCAGAACTCGGCGGTCTGCGTGCGCATGAAGGGCTTGAGGAACACGCGGCGGTGCGGCTCGGGATTCAGTTCGGTGAGGTAATCGTGAACGCGCCGGATGATGGGATTCTTGCTGGCGGCAAGTTTGTGCAGCGCGGGATATTCGAGCTCGAAATCGGCCTGGCCCATCGTGCTTTTCACTTGCGCGATTGAGTGGCACATCATGCAGCCGAGGCCGGCTTGCGCGGCGGGCGTGTCTTCGATCTCGCGGACGGGACGATCGAACATGCCGCTATAGAGCAGCGCGGGATCGTGGCAGCCGGCGCACCACTTGGAAGGCTTCACGCCGACCACGTCCTGCATGTACTCGATGCTCTTGCGATACCACGCGTTGTTGAACGAGGAGAAATGGTGCGCGGAGCTTTGCCACTGTTTGTAGATGTCGGAGTGGCAGCGCTCGCAGCTTTGCGACTCCATAAAGTATGAGGCCGGAATTTGACCGTGATGCAGCGTTTGCGCGGAGCTAGGGAAGAAAGGGCCCGAAGGCCCGTCGCCTTCGTTGTCCATGGAGGCGGGGGCTATTGACGGGGTTTTCGATGCGATGATTGCGCTCCCAGGGCACTTTGCGGAGCCAATAAGCGCCTGCGCAGAGCGACCACGGCTACGAGGAGGAAGAAGGCGCAGCGGAGCACTGTCGCGGTGGGATGGTGGACTCCAATCGCGTAACCGCGGTGATGCCCCATCCAGTCCGCCACAATTAAGGCTCCGCCTATGACGCACGCGGCGATGTGAACGTAGAGCAGCGGCCATTCGGTGCGGCGAGTGCCTGTGAAAATCAGCATCACGCCAAGCGTTCCGCCGAACGCGATCGAGGAACCAACCGGCTCTTGTCGCAGGAGCCGCCCCTTCAAGAATCTTGTCCAGCGTAAGAACAAGGAGAACGACTAGCGCTACTCCTCCCAGCGCGTGAACAATGACAGCCGCAAAATAGGGCACGCTTGCCGTGGGCCAGGCGTAAATGTATGCGGCCGTGAGGAACAGGATCGGGAGCAAAATCGCCACGGCGCGCTTCATCGAAGCCTCGGTAGCGCGCGCGAGCGATCGCGAGAAACACTGTGGTATGTATCGGCAAGGAGGCGTGCATTCTGATTCGAATGTCCTGGACGGACAATAATACTTTCATATTAGGCGGCGCCAAGCGACGAAAACGAGAGGCCGGCACCGCAAGACGTATCATTGCCCTTGACCTTTGACCTCGACCTCGAAGAATCCGTGATTCATCGGATGCATTACTCTGCGATCAGCCGATGACCTGTAATCGCAGCATGATAGACTGCCGCGCGTTTGAGCGGTTTTCGGGGAATACGCGGAGGCCAAGTGGACGAGATCGTGTACGGGTCGCTGATTGGGATGGCGGAGCGGGTGCGCGCGGGCGAAATTTCGCCAGTGGAGCTGGTGGAGGCGCATCTGGCGCGGATCGAGCGATTGAATCCGAAGTTGAACGCATTTGCAAATGTGGATGCGGAACGGGCGCGCGGCAGGGCGAAAGCCGCGGAAGCGGCAGCAGCGGCGCCGGGTGGGAAAAACGCGCTGGGGACTCTGCATGGCGTGCCCGTTACGGTGAAAAGCTCGATAGACGTGGCGGGGCTGCGCATGCGAATGCGGCAGCGTGCTGCGAAAAGGCAACACGCCGGAAACAGACGCGCCGCTGGTGGCGAGGCTGCGCGGAGCCGGCGCAATCATTCTGGGAAATACCAACGTGCCGGAATTTCTGATGGCGTACGAGAGCGACAATTCGATTTATGGGCGCGTGAACAATCCCTGGGACCTGGCGCGAACGGCGGGCGGGTCGAGCGGCGGGGAATCGGCGGCGATCGCGGCGGGATGTTCTGCCGGAGGAGTGGGCAGCGATGGAGGCGGATCGATTCGGATCCCGGCGCATTTCACCGGGATTTGCGGGCTGAAGCCGACACCCGGAAGGATTCCATCTACGGGACACTTCCCGGGCTCGGCGGGTCCGTTTGCTTATCTTGGCGTGGTGGGGCCGATGGCGCGAACGGTGCGCGATGTGGAGCGGCTTTTCGAAGTGATGGCAGGGCCTGATCCGGGCGATCCGAGTTCCGCTCCGGTGGGCATCCGGCGGTGGAAGGACGACGAGATTCGCAGGCTGCGCGTCGCTTACTTTGAAGATGATGGTTCGTCGCCGGTGACTCCGGAAACGGCGGCCGCTGTGCGCAAGGCTGCCGATGCGTTGCGCTCGCAGGGATTTGAAGTGGAGCCGTGGCGGCCTGAGAACCTGGATCGAATCTGGCAATACTGGTGGAATCTTTTCGGGCGCGCGGGGCAGATGGCGTTTTCGCCGATGCTGGATGGGCAGGACGAACGAATTAGCCCGTTTGCTGCGCGATTTTCGGGCGCGTGTGGCGGCGGATGGGCCACTGAGTGCGTCGGAGCTGCTGAATACCTTGCTGGGGCGCGACGTGCTGCGCAATGCGTTTCTGGCGAAGATGGAGAAGTTTCCGATTTTGTTGTGTCCGGCGTGCGCGGTGCCGGCGTTTTCTCATGGGGAGCGCGAATGGACGGTGGCGGGGCGAAAAATCGAATACTTGAAGGCGATGGCGTATTCGCAGTGGTTCAATCTGCTGGGAGTTCCAGCGGCGGTGGTGCCGGTGGGGAAATCGCCGGAGGGATTGCCGATTGGAGTGCAGGTTGTAGGGCGTCCGTGGGAGGAAGAGGCGGTGCTGGCGGTTGCCGCGAAGATTGAGGATGCGTGTGGAGGATTTCGGCGTCCGCCGATTTAGGCACTAGGCGTGTTAGCTCGTGTTACTTTGCCGCCGCTCTAGATTCCCAGCGCTAAAGCGCACTGATCATGTTGCAGATATGTTGCTGGACTAAAGTCCAGCCCCTCTGCTGAAGCAGAGGGCTCCCACCAAAAGGCAAAAAACAAGAGCTGGTCCTTTGCTCAGAATGTCAATGCTCCAACCCGGAAACGAGCTGGACTATGCAGTGGCGTGCGCGATCAGCAAGATTGCCAAAAGATAGAAGATGAACATCAGCGCCAGGTAGGATTTGGCTTTTGAATTGGCGCCGGCGAATTCCTTCCACGCGAATATTCCCCACAAGGCTGCGACCATCGGAGCGGATTGTCCGATGGAGTATGAAATCGCGACGCCGGTTTGCGTGGAGGCGACGAGATCGAAAACCAATCCCGTGGACCAGATTGCGCCGCCGATCAGCCCAAGAATATGGCCGTGGACCGGGCCGTGAAAGAAGCCGCCGAAAGCGACCGGCTCGCCAACGAGCGGATGCTTCATGAAGTAGAAATTCCAGATGAAGCAGGAGAGCAGCGCGCCGAGGCAAAGAAAGACGCTGACGCTGTAGGGGCCGAGCGTGTTGCCGTGCGTCATGGCATGGGTCGAAAAAGGCGCCCAAGTACTCATTAAGATACCGGAGACGACGCAAGTGATGAGACCTTTGCGCGAGGCAGCTTTATTGCCGCTGAGTTGGCCGTACGCTTTGCCGTCCAGCACCACTGCCAGGACGCCGCAAAGCAAACCGGCGGCAATCATTTTCACGTTGCCTTTGGGCTGGAGGATATAGCTCAAAATCGTTCCCGCCACGAGAGCGATGCCGATCGCCACCGGGAAAGCGGTGGCGAGGCCGACCATGTCGATACCGGCGACGAGGAGAAGGTTCGCGAGGTTAAAGATTAATCCTGCGAAGAGAACGCGGTAAATATTCGCGGTGTCCGCCGAATGGACGTTGTTCAGGAAGCTGTCGGCGTTGTTGCCGAGGCTGCCCATGGTCAAAGCATAAATCAGCGCCGCGAGAAAAATTCCGATCGCGTAATCCCAGTAGAAAAGCTCGAAGCGGTAGCCCTTCACGCCTTTATAGGTATTGGCCCATGATCCCCAGCAGATCGAGGCGGTGAGCATCATCGCCAGCGCAAGGCCAAAACTTTGCGGTGTGAACATGTAGCTCCTCTCGGCGTTTCGGTTTTAGGGCCGTACTTCGCGAACTCGAATGCGCGACTTAGAATCTATGGGCGAGCTAGAACGACGGCGCGCCTGCCGGGCTATTCGCCTTGATGAATGCGATCACATCGTCGCGCTTGGACATCGCGCGAGCGCCCACCGCCATGCAGCAAAGAGCCGCGCAAGCATTGGCAAAAAGCCCCACTTTTTGTGTGTCCCAACCCTGCAGGAGCCCATAGGAAAGGCCGCCCATGAATGCGTCGCCGGCGCCGGTTGTATCCACCACCTTCACTTTGAATCCTGGGACATGAACGGTTTTTTCGCGTGTAGCTATCAAGCATCCTTCGGCGCCCATTGTGACAGCGACAAGTTTGGGGCCGAGATCGAGAAGCTTGCCCGCCATTTTGTCGAAATCGCCTTCGCCGGTCAGTTCGCGCGCGGCGGCTTTGCATGGTTTCAGCACGTCAACGAGCTTGAGCGCGGCGACGAGCTCTTCCTGCGTGCCGAGATTCGCCTGCGCGAAAAAGCCGGGCGACACATCGAGGTCGAATATCACGCGGACGTTCGCATCTTTTGCGATTTTCATCGCCTGCTTCACGGGAACGATCGGAAGCTGCGACGCTTCGGTGTGGAAGTGTTTCGCGGACTTGATGTGCGGGGCAAAACGGGTGTCCACCTGAAAGCAGGAAATTTTCCCTGTGACGTTGGGGAACATGTAGATGCAGCGCTCGCCTTGAACATCAACAGGAATCCAGGTGAGCGACGACATTTCGCCTTTCACGACTTCGATACCGGAAAGGTCCATGCCATCTTGCGAAAACGCTTTCTGAATGATGCGGCCGTTTTCGTCGTCGCCAATCAGGCCAAGCCAGCCTGTGCTGGCGCCCAATCGGGCCACCTGCGTGAGATTATTGGCTGTGACGCCGCCGGCGTGAATTTCCATCCGCGTCGCGTTGATTTTTTCTTCCGGGCCGAGAAGACGCGGCACGATGGCGAAATAGTCCACCGTGCAACTGCCAATTCCAACGACGTCCACATTTTTAGCCATTCGTTTCCTCGTTTACTGGGCCGGAGCGTGCGCGCCGGGAGTGGGGCGAGTCATAAGTTCGATGAACATCTTGTCGAATTTCTCGAGATTCAGTTCGAGCGGCACGTGGACGAGCTGTTCGCCGAGTCCAGGCTGAGAGCCCGGCATCCAGACGAGCGTGTTGCCGTAGCCCGGGCCGTGCGAGTAGTCCATGTCCATATAAAGCTCGGTTTCTTTGGTGATGATGCTGGGATCAAGCCAGGCTGCGGCTGCGAGCTCGTCCCAGCGGAATTCTTCGTCGGCGTATTTTGCCAGATATTGGGCGGCGGGATTGGGCGATTTCGCGATTTCCGCAATCATCGCTTTCTTGAGCCAGGTTTTTACGGAGATATCGACAGTAGTGTCCGTGATTTTATGCCACGGCGCTGTGTACACCATGTGGACGGCTTCGGGATCCCACCAAAAATTGAATTCGCGCCGATTTTCAGTGGACCAATCGGGCGGAACAACGGGAGCAATGCTGCCGCCCATGACGACGAGTTCCTGCGCGAGATCGGAAACTGCGGGATCGATGCTGATGGCCTGCGCGATATTCGTGAGCGGGCCTCCCGCATAAATCGTCACCTGATGCGGATATTTGTGAACCATGCGAATGATGAAATGCGCGGCGTCTTCGCTCGAAGGCTTCGTCGTGGGATTTCCCTCGACGAGCTGCGGAACTTCGTAGGGGCCGTGATACACGCCGCGGATTCCGTCGCCGAGAGGTTTTTTGTTCCACGCGCCTTTGTAGGAGACTTTGCCGTAGAGTTGCTCCCAGCGAAGTATCAATTCCTCGCGATTGATGAGCGGGAAGACGGCGCCGGGTACGACGGGAATATCGGTGCGGCCGACGATTTCGAGCATGCGCAGCGTGTGCGCGACCTCTTCGTCGCGCCACATGTCGCCGCTGACCACAGTGATGCCGAGTGTTTCGACTTCGGGCGATTGCAGGAATACCAATATTGATTGCTGATCCGTGGTGGCCGGGCCGCGCGCATCCTGGTCAATGATCACTTTGCGTTTTGCCTGGGCGCCTGCGGAACTCGTGAATGCGACGAACACGGCGATGAGAAGTGCAATTAGAAGCCGGGGCCTGAAGTGCATTTCGTTACGAAGCTCCTTTGAAATTGTGCGCGCTCTGCTGGCATGCGGCTCGGCCGCTATTTTGAACCTGCGACCGGTTTGGCACCGGGCGTTGGGCGCGACATCAGATCGATAAACATTTTGTCGAACTTGGCCAGATCCAATTCCTGCGGCACGTTGACCAGATTTTCGCCAAGTCCCGGCTGCGTGCCGGGCATCCAGACGAGCGTATTGCCGTAGCCGGGCCCGTGCGAGTAGTCCATGTCCATATAAAGCTGCGTTTGCTTGGTAATGATGCTGGGGTCGAGCCAGGCGGCAGCGGCAAGTTCGTCCCAGCGATATTCTTCGTCGGCATATTTCGCGATATATTGCGCCGCCGGATTTTGAGACTTTCCGATCTCGGCGATCATGGCCTTATCCATGCGCGTCTTGATGGAAATGTCGACGGTGGTGATCGTGATTTTGTGCCAGCCAGGAGCTGTGAGCGTCATGTGGACCGATTCTGGATCCCACCAGAAATTAAATTCCCGGCGATTCGTAGTAGCCCACGGGTAAGGAGTCACAGGAGCGATCGACCCGCCCATGATGACGAGTTCCTGCGCGAGATCGGGCACGGCGGGATCGAGGCTGATCGCTTGCGCGATATCGGTGAGCGGACCGCCTGCGTACACCGTTACCTCGTGCGGATATTTGTGAAGCATGCGAATGATGAAGTGCGCGGCATCCTCTTCGATGGGCTTCGTGGTCGGATTGCCTTCTTTCAGGTCGGGAATTTCATAGGGGCCGTGAAAGACGCCACGCTGTCCATCGCCGGTCGGCCTCTTGTTCCATGCTCCCTGGTAGCGGACTTTGCCGTAGAGGCCCTCCCAGCGTTCGATCAGCTCCATGCGATTGATGATCGGATACACGGCGCCGGGAACCACCGGAACGTCGGTGCGACCAACCAACTCGAGCATACGCAGCGTGTGCGCCATTTCTTCGTCGCGCCACATGTCACCGCTGACCACCGTGATGCCGAGGACTTCGACTTCGGGCGATTGCAGGAAGACGAGGATCGATTGCTGGTCCGTGGTGGCGGGGCCGCGCGCGTCCTGATCGATGATCACCTTACGTTTTGTCTGCGCCGAGGCGGAATAGAGGAAAGAGAGTGCGACAAGGACGCACAGTACGCATTTGGAACGCATGTTTGGTGAAGCTCCTCGGGGCCCTGGAGGCTTTATCGGCGAAGAAACCTCTAACTTTTGGCCGGCGACGCGGCTGCGGAAATTCATTGTGGGCAAGGGCTGTTTATAGTTGGCGGCACCATGCGAGTCAAGGGAAAAGCGGAAATTTGCAGTATTTGTGCGGTGTTCCGCGAGGGTGCGTCAATTGCAAATGTTATAATTTCCCGCATGAAATTGGTTTCGCATCGCCGATTCTTAGCGGCCGCGCTCGGCGCGAGCGTCGCCTTTTCTTCATCTGCGCTGGCATTGCAGCGTCCTTCGAGCGAAGTGGAGGATTTGAAACAACAGGCTCATTCCGCGCTGGCAAGCGGGCAATGGGATGTGGCCATCCTGGATTACGAGAAAGCGATCGCACTTGCGCCGAAGGATGCCAACCTGCGCGTGGAACTAGGCGTCGTCCTAACAAAAACCGGTCGGCTGCCGGATTCGATCGCTGCGTTTCAAGACGCGCTGCGCCTGGCGCCGCACAATTTGCCGGCCGAGCAGGGACTGGCCCAGGCATATCGCGCGGTTCACAACAACGAGGAAGCCCGGCGCGTTCTGAATCTCGCAATTCGAGAGCATCCCAAGTCGGCGGAGCCGCTGGCCGCGCTGGGCGATTTCGAGATCCAGCAGCAAACCTACGACGCAGCAATCGGTCACCTGAAGGCTTCGCTCGCGCTGGCTCCTGCAAACGTGGAGACGCGAAACCTACTGGCCGGCGCGTATCGGGCAAAGGGCGACCTCGCCAGCGCGCTGGCCGAACTGCAGAAAGTGCTCGCTCGAGACTCGAAAAATGTGCTCGCATATTTCCTGCGCGCCGAGATTTATTCTGACCAGAACCGGGATGAGCTTGCCCTTCCCGACGCGCGAAAAGTGGTCGAACTTCAACCGGAAAAGGCGCGCGGCCGCATTTTGCTCGCGAAGATTCTGGTGAGGACGCCGCAGGGAAGCTCAAAGGAAGAAGCTGCAAAGCGTTGCTCCGAAGCCGTCGCGGCGCTCGAACCGGTGGAAGCAGCTCAGTCCGGCGTTGCTGCGAAGGATTCGGAGACTTATTTTCTGCTGTCGCGCGCGTACCGATGTGCCGGCCAGCCCGAGCAAGCCGAGAAAACTGACGCGGAATTTGAAGCAGCCTCGCAAAAGGAACGCGGCGCCAAGGAAAATGAAACGCAAGCCGCTCATCTCGTAAAACAGGCCGATGAGGCTGCGCTGAAAAATGATCTTCCGGGCGCGCTCGATTTGCTGCAACAGGCGCTGGCCAAAGACCCGAACAGCGGCGCCGCGTACTCCATGCTCGCCAAACTCTATTACTCCCTGGGCGAAATTGATAAAGCGAGTGACGCGATTGCCAAAGCCCTTGAGCGAGGGCCGCACCAGCCGGACTTCCTGTATGTGCGAGGGAAGATCGAGGAGAAACAAGGAAAGCTCGATGAGGCGCTGGCCTCCTTCAGAGAAACCACGCTGATTAACCCGCAGGAATCAGACGCTTACTTCGAGATCGGCGTGATTTACCAGCAGCGCAAAGATTTGCCTCGGGCCACCGCAGCGTACAAGAAGGCCGTGGAAATCTCACCGCTGGACCCCGATTACCGCCGCGCGCTCGCTTCGATTCCAACTGGTGCGCCCGCCACGCGCTAAGCTCCAGGAGTTAGCGAGCGCTACTTCGATTGAGCGGACGGCGTTGGCCGCGTCATCAAATCCATAAACAGCCAGTCGAGTTTTGCGTTATCGATCTCCTCTATGATGTGCACCTGCTGCTCGCCCAGTCCGGGCTGGCTGCCGGCCGGCCACACCAGCGTGTCTCCGTAACTCGGGCCGCGGTCCAGCGAAATGTCCATGTACAGAAATTGTTCCTTGGTGATGATGCTCGGATCAAGCCATGCTTCCGCCGCAAGTTCATCCCACATGTAACCGCCGTGCGTGTATTTGCTCACGTACTGCGCTACGGGAGAATTCGATTTCGCAAGATCGCCAATCATCGTTTTTGTGAGCTCGGTTTTGATGGAAATATCAATCGTGGTCACCGTGATTTTAGGCCACGGAGAGCGAAACACGATTCGCGTCGCCTCTGGATCCCACCAGCAATTGAAGCCTCGCCGAGGTGCCTGATAGAACTCCGGATCCGCGGGCCCAGGATTTATGATGGGCCCCATAAACACGAGCTCCTGAGCGAGTTTTGGGAACTCCGGATCTAGCGCCGTCGCAAGCGCAAGGTTCGTCAGAGGGCCGCCCGCATAGATCGTAATTTCGTGCGGATATTTATCCACCATGCGAATCAGGAAATGCGCAGCGTCTTCGGCGGAAGCTTTCGTGCTGGGAGCGCCCTCCGGCATTGGCGGAATCGCATAAGGGTCAGGCCGGTAACCGGGATTCCACGCGCCCTTATAAACCACCTTGCCATAAAGCTTTTCCCACCGCTCGACGTCTTCGCGCGAATTCACCAGCGGAAAAATCGCCCCAGGAATGACAGGAATATCCGTGCGCCCGATAATTTCGAGCGTGCGCAACGTATGCGCCACTTCTTCGTCGCGCCATTGGTCGCCGCTAACGATGGTGATACCGAGAACTTCCGTTTGCGGCGACTGTATCAGCAGCAGAATTGCTTGCTGGTCGGTGCTGCCGGGGCCGCGCGCGTCCTGGTCGATAATCACTTTGCGCTTCGACTGCGCGGAGACGGACGTAGCCGCTGCAAGAAGTAAAAGAAGTGCGCAAGCTGTTTGTATCGAACGAGACAAGATGTGAAGCTCCTTTCGGAAGGACGCCATCGACAACCGACGCCAGTCGAACGCTTGCTGCTATTTAGCTTTGGGCGTCTGGCGCGTCATCAGCTCGACGAAATCCTGATAGAACTTGTCCTTGTCGAGCTCTTCCTGAATCACCACCTGCTGTTCGCCAAGCCCCGGCTGGCTCCCCGGCATCCACACGAGAGTGTCGCCATAGCTCGGCCCGTGATCCACAGAAATATCCATGTAAAGGTTCGTGGTCTTCGTGATGATGCCTGGATCGAGCCATGCCGCGGCAGCCAGCTCGTCCCACAGGTACCCGGTTTGCGCGTACTTCGCCACGTACTGGGCCCCCGGCGTGGTGCCTTTCGCGATTTGTGCTATCAAATTCTTATCCATGTTCGTTTTCACGGAAATATCCACCGTCGTCACGACGATTCGCGGCCACGGCGAGTGAAACACTTTGTACGACGATTCGGGATCGAGCCAGAAGTTGAATTCGCGGCGCGGCGTCGTCGCAAATTCAGGATCGTCCGTCATGGGATGAATGCTTCCGCCCATCACGATCAGTTCCTTCGTGAGCGACGCGAATTCGGGATCGATCATCTGCGCCAGCGCGAGATTCATCAGCGGCCCGCCGGCGTAGATCGTCACCTGATGCGGATACCGGCGCACCATCCGAATCAGAAAATGAGCAGCGTCTTCATTCGCGGCCTTTGTCGTAGGCGTGCCTTCGGGCATCGGCGGCACTTCGAATGGGCCATGAAGAGGCTTGCCATAATTCCACGCGCCCTGATAGACCACCTTGCCGTAGAGTTTTTCCCACCGCGCCGTGGATTCCTTGCTGTTGACGATCGGAAACACCGCACCGGGCACCACAGGAATGTCCGTGCGCCCGATGATTTCCAGCAGCCGCAGCGTGTGCTGCACTTCTTCGTCGCGCCATGCATCGCCCGTCATCACGGTGATGCCCAGCACGTCCACCTTCGGAGAATTCACGATGGCAAGCACTGCCTGCATGTCCGTACCGCCAGGGCCGGCGCAATCCTGGTCGATAATCACTTTGTTCTTGTCTTGCGCCAGCAGTGGAGACGAAATCCCTATCGCCGCGGCAAGCAACAAAAGCACGCCGCAACATTTTCTCGTCGTCATTTCATGGTTCCTTTCGATTTGCGCGCAAAAAACTCAGTACATGATGGTCTTGGTCAGGTGGTGCGGCCAGAATGTGGTGTGATAGTGCGTCCAAAGCCGCTCATTCACCTGCGGAATGATCACCTGGAGATCGGCCGGGCGCACCTTGTTGATTTCCTCTCGCAACAGTGCCGTTGCATAGATGCTGTGCGCTCGTATCTCCACTTCCTGGGTAGAATCGCGTGGAATCAATTGGTAGTTGTCGATAGCGTGCTCGAGGCCGGACGAGTAACTATTGATGCCGAGCAGCCGAAGTGCGACGGGAACAATATAATCGGGAAACGTCGTCATCTTTTCCACGTCATTTAGCTGTACGGGCCCGTTCTTCGGATAGGTCGCCCAAGCGAACCAAAGCCCCAATTGAGCGAGCTTGTAGAATTTGATTTCATGGCCATCGCACGGGCTTACATCGTTAAATCGAGGGAATTCCTTGGCCATCCGCTCGACTAGTCCATTGCCGCTGTCATAAAGCAGGGGCGGACATGACTTGATGAAATTATGAAAGCGCCCGTCGTATTTGTCGGCTAGCACCGAACCGATCTGGTGCAGCACCTGCAGCTTCTCGTCGAGCATCGGCATTTCGATGTTACCCGCAAAGATTTTTTCCATCTCTGCCCGAGTGATCTTCGCGAGAAATCGGCCGTCGAGGATGGGTACACCGTCGTGCATCGCCCGGTTTAAGCAGGCGAACATAGCGTCTGAGTCAGACGTATGTTGGCCTTCGTAATCCACTTGAAATTTAACGTGGGTTTTAAAGTCGGTAAAGGCGGTATCGATTGAATTGGCCAC
Organism: uncultured Acidobacteriota bacterium; assembly: GCA_963767205.1. Taxonomy (GTDB): domain Bacteria; phylum Acidobacteriota; class Terriglobia; order Acidiferrales; family UBA7541; genus Palsa-295. The sequence continues at coordinate 342,473 of CAVYDF010000007.1, read as the reverse complement.
CAGAATAAAATCCACCACGTCCTTCGGATCCGTCGACTTGACGCCGCTCGGAACCGGATAGTTCGGCATTGCCAGGTCTTCATAACCCATCCAGCTTGCCACTTCGACAATCTTGTCAACGTGGGTGAATACGTCGCGCGAGTTTTCGATCGCGGGCCGAATACTTTCGAGCACCGGGCTTCCGATCGGCTTTGGCCATCGAATCTCCGCCGAAGAAACCGTCCTCCGGCCAGTTGTCGCGCGAGTGGATGATGAAAGAACCCTTCCTCTGGCTAGGATTTCAACCGGAAGTGCAGACAGAGCCTTGACGAATGCACGCCTGCTTGTGCCCATCGAGAACCCCCGAAGAGATCTAATACATGATTGTCTTGGTCAGGTGGTGCGGCCAGAACGTGGTGTGGTAGGGCATCCACAGCCGCGCGTCGATCTGCGGGATGATGATTTGCTTGTCGGCGGGACGGATCTTATTCACTTCCTCGCGAAGCAGGGCCGTGGCGTAGATACAGTGCGCGCGGATTTCCACTTCCTGCGTGCTGTCTCGCGGAATCATCTGGTACGTATTGATCGCGTGCTCGAGCGCAGGCGAATAGCTGGTGATGCCCAGCAATCGCAGCGCAACGGGCACGATGTAGTCCGCGAAAGCGGTCATCGCGCCTATATCGTCCAACTGGAATTTGCCGGCCGGATGCAAGCTCGAATACACGAACCAGATGCCGAGCTGCGGCAGCTTGTAGAGCTTGATCTCGTGGCCGTCGTACTGGCTCACGTCGTTGAAGCGCGGAAATTCCACCACCAGCCGCTCGATGATGCCTTTCCCGTTGTCGTAAAGCCGCGGCGGGCAGGAGTGGATGAAATTGGAGAAGCGCCCTTTGTATTTCTCGGCGAGCACTGGGCCCACCTGGTGAAGCACGGCCAGCTTTTCGTCGAGCATCGGCATTTCAATGTTGCCCGAGAAAATCTCGTTCAGTTGCTGGCGCGTGATCTTGGCGAGAAAACTTCCGTCGAGGATCGGAATTCCATTGTCCATCGCCCGCTTCAGGCACGCGAACTCAGCTTCGGAATCCGACCAGTGCTGCCCGGCATATTCGGTGGTGAACTTCACGTGTGTCGTGAAGTCGGTGAAAGCCGTGTCGATCACGTCCGCGACCATGATGAAATCGATCGCTTCGTTGGGATCGTTCACGCCCACGCCCGCCGGCAAGTGATACTCCGGCATCGGCAGCTCTTCGTAAGCCATCCAGCCGGCCACTTCGACGATCTTGTCCACGTGCGTGTGCACGTCGCGGGAATTTTCGATTACGGGCCGCAGGCTATCGAGGACGGGACTGCCGATCGGTTTGGGCCAGCGAAGAGGCGCGTCGGATTTCACGCCATCGAGATTAACACCGGAGGGATTTGCGCCGGCAGCGTGCCGGAGGGGATTCCCTCCGGCAGCCGCCAGCATTACTGAACTTCCAACTCCTTGCAGAAACCGCCTGCGTCCATCAGGGCCGAAAGTCATCAGAAGATGAATTTAGCTCCTGCTTGGAACGCAAACGGCGTGCTGCCCGGAGCAATCTGGTTGACGAAGCCGAGCGCCGAGGAATCTGGGCCGTGGCGCGTGAGCTTCGGAAGGGAATTGAGAGGGCTGCAATTCCACCCGATTTGTCCTGCCGGGCGCGCTACGCAGTTAGCGGTGTAGTCAAGATTCGCGTTCGTGTCCGGATCCGAATACACGTTGCCGCGATTGGTCAGGTTGTAAGAAGTCACCCGAGAGCAGCACGTGGTAGCGGTCGCTGATTTTGAAGTCTTTCTGGATTCGAGCATCCAACTCTGCGAATCCGGGCTGATCGTAAGGGTAACGACCGACCAAAGCCGCGTTTCCGTTGGAAAGAAGAACGCTTGGGCGATCGTTGTTGTGAGAGAACCCAGAGTTTGCTACGCCGTCGCCGTTGATGTCTCCGTTAAAGGTTCCGAAAGCAGCCCCCGGCGTTCCCGTGAGGTAGAGGGGAAATGGCACTCCGCTGTGCGCGATCACCGTGGCGCTGGCCGCAAACCCCATTGGAAACTCATACACGCCGCCTAGCTTGAACTGGTGCTTGATGTCCAAGCCGTTGCGGCCGTAATCCAGACCGATGTTAAACGGATCTTGCTGGCCAAAATAAGTATCCGTGTCACGCTCACTCGCCCCGTTGTCCTTGTTTTGCGACCAGATATAGTTCGCGAACATCTGGTAGTGGTTGGAGAAGCGCTTGGTCAAATTGAACACAACCGATTCGTAGTTTCCGCGCGCGTAGCTCGCTGTTTCATTCGTGCTAGAGGCTAGCGTCGGGTCGAGAAGGAGTGGACCGCCAGTAGCCAGATTCTGTGCGATGATCGTCCGGCCAAACTGGTCACTTCCCGCAGAAACGAAATTCCGATACCACGCTTCTTCCGAACCGTAGCCGCCCGTCCGCAGATGCTGAGAATTAGCCCACGCAAAAGTAACGGTGGCGAGCCAGCTTTTTGCGAAGGTATGTTCGATGCTTCCGGTCAGGTTCGAAATCCGCGGATTCAGGAAGTTCGGATCCACTAAATTCGGGCCGGGGCAACCGAACTGGGTGCCGCAGAGTTCATTGATGCTATTGGGAATAGTCTGGGGGAACAGATAAGGAAAGCCCGGGGATGGCAAACATGAGGGGCCAGAGAAGCAGAAGAGGCCAGTTGTTCGTCCGCCACCAGCCGTTGGCAAAAAGATCGTAGGCAGTTGCGCGTAGTACAAACCCCACGCTCCGCGGATTACTGTCGGAGATTCAGTCGATCCCACATTCCACGCAAAGCCAAGACGCGGTCCCCACTGCTTCCAATCGTTCGGCACGCTTTGCGGAATTGATATTGGGCGACTGCTTGGTCCGGTTCCGATATACGTCTGAGCTCCCGGGAAAGGTGTCTGCGGCTGCGGGTTCTTCGTTCCGTCCCATCGGAAGCCGTAGGTCAAAGTGAGGCGCGGGGTGATCTGCCACTTGTCTTGCAAAAACAATCCGATGCCGGTCTGCCATGCTGGTTTCAGCAATCCTGCTTGCTGCAGTGGAGTATTGTTGAGTCCGAAGTTCTGAATGAATCCAAACGGTAATACAGCACCGCCCGGACCGTAGGCGTTGTTGAAATCGCTAAACGTCCCGAAATCGTACTGTCCCGCAGTCCAGCCCAAGAAGCTGTCATTGCTGTCACGAAACGCGTCCACGTCTCCGCCGAACTTAATGTCGTGCTTTCCGAACGAATAGGCAAAGCTGTCGCCGACCTGAACTTTGGAGTTGGTCCCGGTAATCGGCAGGTAGTAACGCTGCCCGATAATCGAGGGGCCGATGACGTTCGTTTGCTCGCCTAGGCCGTTGGGGTTGCGGTTACGCGTCTCACGCGCCAGGTTGACGCGGAATTCGTTTACCTTCCGACCCATCACGGTGTTCACTGCAAACGCGCCGCTCACGCCTTGATTGATGAAATTCTCGGTTCCCCCGAAAGCGATCGGGGTTACGTTTTGGCCGAGGCCGCCCGTGAATCCGCTGGTGTGGTTTTTCGTACCGTAGATGCGCGCGCTGAAGTGGTTGGCCTGGCTGATCTGCCAATCATAGTGACCCAACACAGTGAATAGGTTCTGGAATTGATTGCTGGGGCCATTGAAATCCGCGAGACTGTTTACTCCGTAGCAGGCGTTCAAGAACGATTGCCCCAGCGTCGGAGTGGCGGGGCAAGAAGCGGGAAGAACAAATCCGGCCGTTGCCGGGCCTGGGAGCGGAATCTGTCCGGGACCGCAGGGTGTGGCTGTTCCAGTTGGACCCGTGCAGTTTGAAAATACCGGACCCGTCAATCCCGTGAGCGTCGCATTGCAGTCGGCGACACTGCCTCCGCCGCACAGGTTTGAAACGAGCGGCCCGTTCTCACGTTGTACGTCACCCGCGATATAGAGAAATTGCTTGTCCTTTACGATTGGCAAGCCGATTGAACCGCCCAGTTGGTTCTGGTTATCGATGTTGGGAGCAAAACCAAGGGCATCGTTCGCCGTCAGGCTGCTGCCGCGATAGTACTCGTGCGCTTCACCATGCCATTCGTTCGTGCCGGACTTGGTGATCACGTTGATCAAACCGCCGGTGGCGCGGCCGAACTCAGGAGCGAACCCGTTCGTAACCACCTGGAATTCCTGCACGGATTCGAGAGGAATCGTGAAGTTTTTCGTCTCGAGCGACCCGAAGAATTCGCCGAAGAAGTTGTTGAAGCTGTCCTGGCCGTCAATTACGAGGCCAGCGTAATCGCTCTGTTGTCCGCCAAGGCGAATGCCGCCGCGCAGACCGGGGACAACCTGCGCAGACGAGCTCAATTCGGCCAGGTCGCGATAATCGCGGCCCGAGAGGGGCAGAGTCTCGAGGTTCATCGTGTTGATAACCTGATTGATTCCGGCCGTGCTGGTATCCACGGCGCCGGCTGCGGCCGCGGTTACCGTTACCGACTGAGTCTGGCCTTTGATCGGGAGATTGATATCAAGCTGCAAGCTCCCGCCGATTTGGACGTTGATATCGGTCAGCGTGATACTCGCGAATCCCGGCGCTTCGGCCTTGATTTCGAAGACACCGGGAATCAGGCTGGCGAAGTCATACGTGCCCGACTGGTCCGTTGTTTGCTCGCGCTGGTAGCCTGTCGAAGTGTTGGAGATCGTCACCTTTGCGCCAGGAACGAGCGCATGCGACGAATCGTACACGAAGCCGTGTACTGCGCCGCGCTGCAGGTCCTGCGCGTTCGCGTTGCCTACCGCGCAAAGCGAGATGGCCAGCACCAACGCCAAAAACGCAACCTTGTAAATCTTCATCGTCAATCCCCCGTTTCGTCGTTTCCTATTGCTTCGCAAAGCTCGTCTCCAAAACTTGAAAGCCGCTTCTACTTCCCTTGAACTCGCGAAATGAAGAGCTGTATGAACCGCTCCGAATCCACGCCCGTGCACACCTGGACGTTCGGCGTCACCTTCTCAAGCCCCTCGATCACGTAGTGATCGCCATGCAGCACGTTTTTCTCGAACTCATTGTGGCGGTTCGCCACCGTCTCTCCGCGCGAAAATTCGCCGCGTGTTTCCACTTCCACGCGCATCGCTTCCGTCTTCATAAGCGTCGGGTCAATAGCAGTGCCAATTGCAAGCGAATCGTACATCGGCGAGCCGGGCGATCCGAATTTCTCGGACAGATTCACGAGGAAAGTATTCACCTGTACCATGAAATCGTTTTCGGGCCCGTGTGTTTGCGAGAGCTGCGCCAGATGTTTGCGCGTAAACAGCGTCATGTTCCCAACGTCCAGTCCCGCCATCGTCAACGGCCACCCCGCCTGAAAGACGATCTGCGCCGCTTCAGGATCGTTGTAAATGTTCGCCTCTGCCGCGGCATCCACGTTGCCACCCGAAATCGAGCCGCCCATCACGATCACTTCTTTCACCAACGGCACAATCGACGGATCCTTCAGCACCGCCAGCGCAATATTCGTTTCCGGCCCGATCGGCAAGAGCGTGATTTCATGCGGATACTGATGGACCATCTGAATGATCAGGTCCGGCCCGAACCGCGCATCCGCCTTGCACTTGCTCGCCGGCAATTCCACATTCGCGAGCCCGTTTTTCCCGTGCCAGAATTCCGCCGTAATCAGCTTTTGAAACAGCGGATGCTCCGCCCCGCGAGCCACCGGTATATCGCACCGGTTCGCCAGCGAAACCATGCGCAGCGCATTCTCGAGACCCTGCTCCACCACCACGTTTCCGGGAACCACCGTCAGCGCCCGCACATCCAACTCCGGCGAATTCAGCGCCAGCATGATCGCCACCGCATCGTCGGTGCCCGGATCGGTATCGATGATTACTTTCTTTGGCGCAGTGGGAGCAGCGGCCAAGCCGGCATGCGCGCTGGTAGCCGCGAAGCCAAGCAGTGCAATAATCGTGCCAATCGCGAGTGCGCGCGATCTGGCCCGCCATCCTTTCGTTTCAATCGCAGAATTCAACATTGCTTCCCGGCGAGTATCGAAGGGGAGGAGCCCAAATATGAAACGGATTTGGCGCGATGCGCCGCTACAGTGGTCTGCTATCACTCTCGGCTTCCCACCCCTGGTGCCGAATCGGAGGCAAGGCTAAGCCGCTGTCCGCGTAGTGTCAAGATAAAACTGAGGTTGCGGGAAAATTTTCCACAGGGAAGTCATATAAGAATTCATTGTCGTGTGGAATTTAATACGTACCTCCGATGTACGTATATGTGCCCTCCGAGTAATTTTCCCCGCCCGGTTTGTCACAGAAACCTTTGAAATACGATTCGACGATTCGGACAATCACGCGGCAAGTTGCGCGCGTGTTAGAATCCGCTCCGTAATGATTCAATTTCGCCCTCGGCCCCGAAATCGGTTCCTGATATCAGTAGCGGTGCTGCTTTTTGGAACGTGCGATCTCTCCGCGAGCCTGATTCGCCATGGCTTCCGCGCCAGCCAACAGCAACAGGAGCCGCAAAGAGAGCCCCTTCGCCACCGCCCGAACCTCGCAAATCCCTACGGCGTCCAGTTTCACGACGCAACAGCTCAGGCGGGCATCCACTTCCACCACGAACGCGCCCAATCGCCCAAGCGCATGTACCCGGAAACGATGGGCCCCGGCGTCGGCTGGATCGACTACAACCAGGACGGCTACCTCGACGCTATCTTCGTCAACAGCGGCTTCACGCCGCTCTTCCATCCCGCGCAGGCCCCGCAACCCGCGCTCTACCGCAACAATCGCGACGGTACCTTTACCGACGTGACCGCCCAAAGCAAAATCCATTCCGACGGCACGTTCTTCTTCGGCGTAGCGGTCGGCGACTATGACAACGACGGTTTCCCGGACATCTATATGACCGGCTATCGCCACTCCGTCCTATGGCACAACAACGGTGACGGCACTTTCACCGACGTCACGGAAAAAGCGGGCGTCGGCGACGATGGCAACTGGGCCACCGCTGCAGCATGGTTCGACTACGATCACGATGGCAAGCTCGATCTGCTCGTAACCAACTATGTGAAGTACGACGTGGATAATCCCGTCACATGCGGAGATTTTCGCCCGGGCTACAAAGACATCCCGCAAGTGAGCTCCTATTGCCACCCGGACAATTTCCCGGGCACCTCGCCGCGCCTCTATCACAATAATGGCGACGGCACGTTCACCGACGTAACCGAAAAAGCCGGCCTCGCCAATAAAGACGGCAAGAGCCTCGCCGTTGTCACCGTCGATCTCAACAACGACGGCTGGCCCGACATCTTCATCGCCAACGACACGCAGCGAAATTTTCTCTACATCAATAAAGGCGACGGCACCTTCAAAGACGTCTCATTCTCATCCGGCGCCGGATTCAGCGAAGAAGGCCGCCCCGAAGCAGGCATGAGCGCCGACGCGGCCGATATTACCAACAACAGCCTGCCCTACCTTTTCGTCAGCCATCTCGATTACGAACTCGATCGCCTCTATCGCAATAATGGCGATGGCACATTCACTGACGACACGATCGCGTCCGGCATCGGCCAGAGCAATCTTTTAAATAGCGCTTTCGGCGCGCGATTTTTCGATTTCGATAACGACGGCTGGCGCGACCTGCTCGTCATCAACGGCCACATCCTCGACAACATCGCCACCTATCATCCAGAAGTCGCCTACGAAGAAGAGAAAAAGCTCTACCGCAACACGGGCCAGGGAAATTTCGTCGACGCAACGAAATCGCAAAGCCCGGATTTCCGAGCGCCTCGCGTCGGTCGCGGTCTCGCAGTCGGCGACTACGACAACGACGGCTGGCAGGATTTTCTAGTCAGCAATAATGGCGAAGACGCCCAGCTCTTTCACAACGACGGCGCCACCGCGCCAGCCGCAAAAGACAATCACTGGCTCGCCGTGCAGCTCGTCGGCACCAAAAGCAATCGCGACGGCAACGGCGCCCACCTGAAACTCATCGCCGGCGACCTCACCAGTTACGACCAGTCGAAAGGCGGCATGAGCTACTGCTCAGCCCAGGACCCCCGCATCTTCTTCGGCCTAGGCAAGCACACCCGCGTAGATTCCCTAGAAATCTGGTGGCCCAGCGGCCTAAAAGAAAAGGTCACCAATCTTCCAGTAGACATCTTCGTCCGCATAGAAGAAGGAAGCGCCTCAGCAAAAGGCATCCGCTACCCAGCCGTCAAACAGGCACCAGGCAATCCATAGAAGGGCGGTTACACAAGTGTGCAGGTGAAAGTGCGTAAGGGCACCGGTTCAAGTGGCACAGGCACTCCTGCCTGTGCGCAGTTCTTCTCGGCACAGCGCTAGTTTCGGCTCCCCCGTCCTATCGCTAGCCTTCACGAGTACAGGCACTACTGCCGTGAGCTTTTCTTGAAGGCAGTGATTCCAACTTGTGAAAGCTTAGCGATCGCTCGAGCGAGAGCAATGTGATGGTTGTGCTGCTAAGGCAAACCGCACAGGCAAGAGTGCCTGTGCCACTAAACCGCCTTCCAAGCACTCGACCACCGCCAATCTTCAGGCCTGCTCACCAACCTCGCCTTAACCGGATTTCGCTCAATGTAGCGCTTCAGCCTCCAGAATTGCCACTCATCACGCACCCAATGATCGAACGATTCATCCTGCCAAAAGGGCTGTCCGCATCGACCGAGAATCTCGTTCGCACCGCGCGCGGTAGTCCCTTTGATTCCGCGAGTAATTCCTCGAACAGAAAAATTGGGAGTGATAAGCAAATGGAGATGATTGGGCATAACAGAGTAGGAATGAAGGCGGTAGTGATGTAACTCTTCAGCGGCCTTAAGGATCGATTCAACAACGAGTTCAGCAATCAAAGCATTCTTCAGCCAAACAGGCCCAAACCGTTGCCCATCAAGAATCCGCTCAGTGCGCTTAAATTTCTCCCCATCAGAGATTTTGACATTGCCATAAGCACCTACACTGGTGCGCCGGGCGACAGGAATCGAACCATAGAGCCGCCAAGTCAGAAAGATCGCCTTCTCCTCAGGCAGCCAATGCGGCAAACATCGCCTGTAATAACTCACAGTGGAGAAAGATTACTCGATAGCGTTTACACAAATGTATCCGCAAAACTACGCAAGGAGGCAGGTTTAAGTGGTACAGGCACTCTTGCCTGTACGCAGTTCTTCCCGGCACAACGCCAAAACTTGCACCCCCGTCCTATCGCTAAGCTTCACAACCTGCAGGCACTCTTGCCTGTACGCAGTTCTTCTCAGCACAACTCCAAAATTTGCACCACCGTCCCATCGCTAAGGCTTCCCCGAATAAATCTTCAATTCATCCCACCCGCTGCCTTCCTTATCCGTCTCCCGCGCAAACCGCACACCCACCAACTCAGCGAGCGTCACTTCCGAAGTGGTATAAATTTTGCACCCAGTCATCAAGTGCCCCCCAATCATCGTCCCCTGGCCAGTCGCAATCGAAAGGTGAACATGCTCGCCGTCTTCCTCCACGGTTCCGGTAATCGACACAATCTCAAAATGACCGGTGTGAATGTGCGCCTCAGGCTGATTCGCATATCGGATCGACGCCTGCGTCAAGCTACCCACCGAACTCAACAGCACCGCCGCCTGAATGTGATTCTGCTTCACGTAAGCCCGAATCGAGCCCAGCAGATCGTCTCCAGGCCGCAGCCTGAAAACATGAATGCGCACGCGATCGGTCGTGATCGCTTCATGATGCTCCACAAGCAATTTCGACCAGTCCGCAGCAAGCTCCGGTGCTTCAGGCGCGTTCTCGAGCGTCCGGCTTTCTGGCACAGGTTCCGCCGCCGGCGCTTTGTACTGCGGCGGCGCTGGCTTCAACTGCGCAGCCGCACCGAATGTCACAACCGCCAGAAACACGGCTATTGCGATCGCTTTCATGCAAGTCTCCTGAACGAAGCGGGATTTCACTTCACGAGAGATGTCGGGCCGCGCGAAACGATTCCGGATTTCACTTGCCGCCCGCTTGATAGATCATGAGTCGCGCCACCGGGATTCCGTCCTGCTCCTGCAAGGGCGCGTAGACGCGATGCGTCTCTGTATCGATGGCAATGCTATGCACCGCGTGGGCCACGCCCACGTCGCCCACTTTGCGATAATGCTGCGGATCCTTCTGCTCGAACACCGCAATCACCCCGCTGTAACACGCTACGTAAATTCTGTTCAGCCCCGGATCGAATTTCACCACGTCCGCGCCACCAGGCAAGGGCAGATAAGCGATAGGCTCAAAGGTGTCGAGGTCCAGCACCGTGAGAAGGGAATTCTCTTCGCAGGCCAGGAATGCGCGGCGATGCTCGGGGTCGAGAGCCATTCCGTGATTGCCTTTGCATCTCCCCACCGGATGCCTTCCCACCACCTGATCGTTCTCCGGATCGATCACCGCGAAAATATTCTGGTCCTGCAGGTTAACGTAGATTTTCTTCGCCACCGGATCGTACTGTGGCATGCCCGTCTCGCTGTCGAAGCGCAGCATCCGCACCACTTCGTCGCGCTTCGTGTCGACCACCGCTACCGCCTTGGCCCTCTCATCCGATACATATAGTTTGTGAAAGGGCGCTGCGTATGCGCTGCCGTCGGGTTTCGATTCGGTGGGGATTTTCTTGACGATCTCCAGAGTCTTTACATCAATCACGCCGATCTGGTCCTCGTGCCAGTCCGACGTGTACAGCTTTTTCACGTCGGGCGCGTATTCCACTCCTTCAATTCCCGGAAGATTCGAAATTGTTTTGATCAACTTGTTCGTCTGCAGGTCGATCACATACAGCCTGCCCGCACCGAGATGCGCGCAGAAGAGATAGTGATCGTCGTAGTCGATCGTCAGGTAGTCAAAGCGCTGCCCGGACGGACCCGGCAACTCGATCGATGCCAGTCGCTTCAGTTCGCCCGCTGCCAAATCCGCAACAGACAGCAGAATGGCAAGAGCTGCCAGTGTCGCTGCCCAAGCAACGCGAAAATTTCGGCCCGTAGTCGCCATGCCTTAACCTTTTATGACGCCAACAGCCACAAGATCGTCACCTCGCCGCTCGAGTTTGATCTTCGGCAAAGGCCGCGGGGGCGGCCCGGCCAGCACCGATCCGTCACCCACCGAATAAACGCCGCCATGGCACGGGCAGATGATCCGATTTTCCTCCGGCCGGTAGAACACCGGACACGATGTGTGCGTGCAGATTCGGCTGTACGCCAAATACGTATTTTCCTCCGGCCGCAGCAGAAGGCACGGATTCATGTCCGTGGGATAAGAAAAGATTTTCGATTCGCCAACGGAGATATCGCCTACGTGAGCCACCACGATTGTCGGATATGTTTTGGAACAGCCGTCCGTCAAAACCCCAACTGCTCCCGCAGCAGCTGCGAGACTCCCCAGCGTCAGGAGCTTGTTGAAACCGCGGCGCGAAACTTTCTCAGCATGCTCCGTTTCGAAACCGTCTTGTTGGGAAGCGCATCGCTCGTCACTGATCATGTCTGTGCGTGAAAAGTTTGTGCATGAAAGGTTAGCGCGTGAAGGTTTCCTATTGGCTGGCGAGGTGGCCTAGTTGCATTCGCGTATGCAGCACTCGCAGGATATCGTCGAGTCCCACCATTCCGACAATGTTGCCCTCAGAAACCACCGGCATCTGGCTGATGCTGTTGCTGCGCATCCGCTGCAGCACGGCAAGAACGGGTTCGTCCATCTGAGCTGAATGCATGCTATCGAGCGGCAGCATCACGGCTTGAATCGAAGTGTTCGTCCACTCATCGCGCGGCACCGTGCGCGCCGCGTCCAGCGAAATCAGGCCCACCGGTTTTCCCGCGCCAAGAACAATGTGAAAGCGCGCTCCGGTACGCAACACCTCGTGAACGTATTCGTCAATCGACATATCGCGCGTAACCGTCGGAACGTCATGCGTCATCACATCGCCTGCGCGCACTCCCGTCAGCGAATTCTGCACCGCCACTTGCGCGTAGCTTTCCTGCGCGGCACTCAGCAGAAACCAGCCGATAAAGGCCGTCCACAGCCCGCCTACCCAATTCCCGTTGAGCGCCTGCCCTGCTCCGAGAATGATCATCAGGTACGCAAAAATTTTGCCGGTCGTCGAAGCAATCTGCGTGGCGCGCTGGAAATTCTTCGTGATGCCCCAGGCGATTCCGCGCAGGATCCGTCCTCCATCAAGCGGAAATCCAGGCACGAGATTGAACACTGCAAGCGCAACGTTGATTTCCCAGAGCCATTTTGTGGAAGCGGCCACCAGATCGTCGCCATGAAAGAAGCGCCCCGCGAGATAGAAACAGGCAGCCAGAAAGAAGCTCGCGAGCGGTCCGGCAATAGCAATGTTGACCTCCTGCTTCGGCTTGTCTGGCTCGCGACTAATACTGGAAAGCCCTCCAAAAACGAACAGCGTGATCGACTGCACGGGAATCTTGTAACGCATCGCTACAACGCTGTGGCTCAGCTCGTGAAACACAACCGACCCGAAAAACAGGGCGCTCGTGACGATGCCCAGCATCCAGTGTTGTTGCGAAGTCCAACTCGGGTGCTCGGCGGTAAATTGTGTGCGCAGCGTGTAGGTGATCAGCGCAAAGATGATGAACCAGCTCGGATGCAGGTAAATCGGAATGCCAAAAATTCGCCCAAGCCGCACGCCCGATGGAGGCGGCCCCGACACGGATGCCGGAGCCTGGTCGGCTCGAATGTTCGCTGGATTTTGGTGGTCCGCCGCCATTGCGTCCTCCGGAATCCCCCTGCTCGCTTCATTATCGTAGAATTCGCCTCCGCCGTCTCGCAAATCGCATTTGCCGCAGACGCCGCTCGGTCTGCCTCAAAATCGGAGTTGATGTGCGACGTGCACGACCCACGTTCATGAACTCCGGTCGTTTGTGAATTCTTCCTTTATATACGCTCCAAACCTGGCGCGCTGAGTCGCTCCAAATGCGTTGCGTTGCGTGCGCTCCAACACGCACGTGTTTGCGGCTACACGGGCGTCACGCCAGCCCTCGCCACTAACCCTCCTGTTTGCATAAACATCGGCATTGGCCACGCCCCTGCATTACTTCGGGTTGCTGGCCGATAGAAGTTGCGGGAGGGAATCATGGAAGCTCTGATGGATTTCGCAGCCGTAAGTGGAGCAATCGTTTTCTCGCTGGGAGTCGCGCTTTCGCTTGAATGGTTTGCGCTGAATACATTGATGAAGATGATGCCCGCGCGGCAGCCAGCAATGGTCGCGGAAGAAGCCACATCCGATACGCCCGCGGCTGGCCCGACGCTTGTGCCGGACTCGTTTGCTGGCAGTAGCAAGCGCGCAGCGTAACGGAGCGGCGGCAATCACAGCCGCAATCGCGGCCGGGCCAACAATTCCGCGAGTGATCCGCTCGCAGATTGAAGCAAGGTTGACGCAGGGTTGAAGCGAAGTTTTAAGGAGGACGCCATGTTGTTCCTCAAAGTGTTGCTCTCGATTGTGAGCTTCGGGCTTCTGGCCGGCGCGATTGGAACGGTTGCTTACGACATCTATCTTGCATTCCAGCTTGACCGAATCTTGCGCCGCAACGACCGCGTTCCTGAATCTGAATCCGGCGGAACGACAGGTTCCGCAGCATCCTCTGCCGCATCTTCTGGTTCTCCTTCGCTCGCTCACTTGACGCCGCGTGCGCCAAGCAGTGCGCCGCCTCGCCGGATTCGTTGGCTGCTCACAGCAAAGCTGCTTGCGCTTGGCGCTGTCACGTCGCTTGCGAGCAAGAGCCTCGTCGTCGTGCCCGACGGGCACGCGGGCGTGCGCGTGAGCCAGATTTCCGGCGTGCGGGCCGGAACTCTCTATCCCGGGACGCATCTGATTTTTCCTCTCACCGAGCGCGTCGCTTTCTATGACGTGCGCGATCAGGTTTTCTCGACAGCCGCGAGCACGGCTCCGAAGGAAAAGCTCGAAGTGCTCAACGTCGAATCCCGCGAAGGCTTGTCCGTCGGCCTCGCGCTTACCGTGCGCTATCGCATCGACCCCGCGCGCCTCGCATACATTCAGGCGAATCTGCCCCAGCCGATTGACCAGGAAATTGTCGAGCCGGTTGTGGCCAGCACGTTTCGTGATTTGAGTCCCAACTACATCGTGCGCGACCTTTTCTCCATCAAGCGCGGCGAGTATCGCGAGAAAGCGACGCAGACAATCACGTCGCGGCTCGCGGAAGACGGAATCGTTGTAAAGGAAGTGCTGCTGCGAAAAGTGGAGCTGCCGCAGGAATACGCGCGCGGCCTCGAAGGCCTGCTTGAAAAAGAGCAAGAAGACGATCGCACTAGTGTTGATGCGCAGATCGAGCAGAAGAAAGTGAAGATTGCGGAATCGCAGGCCGAGGCCGCGAAAGTGCGGCAGATCAAGCACGCCGAGGCAGACGCGCAATCGCGCGTGCTGATGGCCAAGGCCGAATCCGATTCGATGCAGTACACGCTGCCGCTCAAGCAGAAGCAGATCGAGCAATCGCGCCTCGAAGCCGAAGCCCGCAAGGAAGCGACGATCAAGAACGCCGAAGCTGATGCTGCCGCGCAGGTGAAATCGGCTGAAGCCGCTGGACAGGCAAAAGTGATCAACACCAAGGCAGACGCCGAACGCAGCAGGCTGCTCTCGGAAACGCAGAACGTGCTGGTGGTGAAAAATGCGGAGGCCTCGGCGCAGGCGAAAATTATCGATTCGAAGGCTGAGCTCGAGCACCGCAATCTGCTGGCCGACGCCGAAGCGCACAACATTCGCGTCACGTCGCAAGCCGAAGCCGAACAACTACAGCTTGAAGCGGCGGCGCTGAAAACGAATCCGCTGCTCGTGCAATACACGGTGGCGCAGCGCCTCTCCGACCGCGTGCAGATCATGATGGTGCCGACGGACGGCAAATTCTTTTTCACGAACGACGTGATGAAATCCGTTTCCGCGGTGACGGACTCGCCGCTGAAGCTGGGCGCGAAGTAACGAGTTTGAGACGCGCGGGGCGGGCGGCGATGAATGCTTTCGCCGCCGCGCCCACGAAAAAAATGCGCCCACGTGCGCAAACGAAATTCCCGTTTGGTCTTTTCCGAGTCCGACATGGCGGAGCGGAAAAGAAATTCAACCGGACGGGAGGTACTGCCGGCAAGACCCTTGCGGGTGGCTTGGCTCTGCGCGAGAGGGCGACGAGGATTCGATACCGCCGCATCGAATCCCGCGCTGCGAGCGCAGGGCGAAGCCACCAAGCCGGCGGCTCGAATTGCCGGGTTAAAGCCAGCTTCCATGACGATCCCTCCTATCCCTTTTACCGCCTATTAGAATTTCGTATGTTGTTGAATTCGGCCTTCTTAGCGTGAGTTTTAATCGCGGAACCGTAGATTAAAAATGCGTGGCGAGCGATGACTGGTAGTGATTCGTGGCGCGCAAACATTTGCTTCGATTGCCTGCGGCGTCTCCTTTCGGTCTCGCGATATCGCGGGCCGGTTTCAGGGCTCGGCTTGTTTCGAGTCCATTGGACTTCGGGATCAAGGCTAGCACGAGGTGGGGAGCGTTGTAGGGCCGAAAGAGTACAGCGGGCTAGAACTGGACGAATGGGCAGGCGGGGGTGCGGTGATCGGAAATGATTGGGTGGCGTGCGGGACAGAAGGCAATTTCAAATTTGAAATTGGAAATCTGAAATGGAAACAAAGGCAAGAAAAAGCTGGCGGGACGGCGGTTCGGCGCGGGGAAATGATTTGGTTGCGCGAAAGGTCAAAGGATGAGGCTCGGCGAGAAGGCCGCCGAGCGGAAGTAGTCTTTTTTTTGGAAGACTAACGTCACGGCTAAAGCCGTGACCTACAAAGCAAAAGAGCCGGCAGGATGCCGGCGCTACAAGGGAAACGGCGATTTCGAATCGAAAATTTCAAATTTGAAATGAGGCAAAAGCGGATCCTCCACTGCGCAGCCAGAACGGTGCTCGCTGGCAACGGGATCTTTGGGAGTTGATGCGGAAAGGAACGCAGCTAGTGTTTTCTCTTGCGGTCGATACGGTGAGCCGATGGCGACTTGGGGCGCAGGCTGAAGCCTACGCTACCGAACTGAAATTGGGGTTGTGCTAAGATGACGAATTACGAACAGGATGCGTCACACGTCGCGGCTTGGTGCCTCTCTGAGATACGTCTTTCTTCCGGTTGTGGTTCTGATTTTTTCCTTCATGTTTGGACGAATTGTGCGCGGGCAGGCTACGGGCGCGTCGCCGTCACAATCAGAGCAGCGCGTGACTTCGCCGGCGTTGCCTGCGGCTTGGAGTGGTGGGGTGAAAGCGCTGGCGGAGAAAATCGCGGCAGCGGTGAAGCCATCGCGGGCGATTTCGCTCGAGATCAAAAATATCTCGTCGCTCGGAGCCGCGGACGTGGAAGCCATTCGCGTGGCGCTCGAAAAAGAATTGACAGGCCGCGGATTGCGGCTTGGATCGAGCGGCGTCGCGGTCGAAGTGACGCTTTCTGAGAATGTAGAGAGCTACGT
Source organism: uncultured Acidobacteriota bacterium (assembly GCA_963767205.1). GTDB lineage: Bacteria > Acidobacteriota > Terriglobia > Acidiferrales > UBA7541 > Palsa-295. Next base: position 326,040 of record CAVYDF010000007.1, on the reverse strand, counting down.
TTGGGTGGCGGATGTTCGGGGCGGAGACGAACGAAGGACGGCAATGGCGAGCGTTGAAAAAGAACGGGCGCCGAACAGAACCGTCGCGAAACTTTCGGTAGTCTTGCATCGCGATCTGGTGTGGCAACAATCGCGACCAATTATGGATTTTCTGATACCTGAGGTATCTCCGGATGGAAGGCCGCTGATGTTTGTGCTAGAGCCACGACAAATCGCTTCTTATCACTTCGAAAATGCCTCTTGGGAAGCCTCAGGGACGTTTCAAATTCCCGTTCCCGACCATCGGCCGCGCGACCTCCGAGGGCTGATTGACAGTGTCGCGGAAATGTTTTCCTTTCAGCTGTCCGATGTGGGATGCGATGGCGGGGCAAGACGGTATTTCGAGCTCACATGTAGCAAGAATTCCTGGCCGACTTGGCCTCTTAATGCGGGTGGAGAGGAGCGCGGCGGCGCAACGATGGTTCAAGGCAGAAATTATTTTGGCGGAGATCTGGCGTTATACGGCGAAACCGATGTTACCGCGCCGCCATTCTTCTCGATCGCTCTGATGAATCACAGGGATTGGGCAGACTGGATTCTCGCAGAGATCGACGGGAAGTCGAGGTTGTATGAGAACTCGGCAAGGCCAGTTACAGCTTATGCTGGGTGGGGCGATGACATTGTATCTATCGGTTCGGGATGCGGTAGTGAGTGGGAAATACTCGTAAGCGGCACGGGCGACTGGACCGAGCGCGATTATTTACAGGCTTACGGAACGAAACATTCTGCTTCGCCTCTCGCAATCAGCGATCCTCTCGAATTTCCTGGTCCAATCATGGCGCTGTGGCCCTCGCTCGACGGACGAGCGGCGCGGGTCGTGTCAAAGAACCTGCAAACAGGAATGTATGAAGCTTCGATTGTCACAGTTAGCTGCAGCCGGTAGCGTGATTGTCCTGCTGACGGCTTTGCCGGTTAAAACGGCGAGGCGGCCGCGGTATGGCGGGACATTGAGGGTTGAAATCGGCGCGAATGTAAGGTCGCTCGATCCTGGTGTGCCGGCTGCTAATTCGGAGGAGGAACCCGCAAAAGAGCAGATCGATTTGCTGATTTACGATGTGATTGAAGCGAAGAGCAAATTTACTGTGAACGGCGCGTTTCATGTGACGGCGTTTGAGGCGGGGAAGCGGGTGGTGCTGGCGGCGACGGAGGATTACCGGCTGGGGCGGCCGTTCGTGGATTCGATTGAGATTGCGATGGGGCGGGGGGCGCGCGAGCGCATTTTGGATCTTGAGTTGAACAAGGCGGATTTTGCGGAGATACCGGCGGAGGAGTGCGCGAAGGGCGGCTGAGCGCGGGGTGCGGGTTAGCCGGTCGCGGCCGGATGAGCTGTTGGCGTTGGTTTTTCTTCGCGGGGCTGAGGCAAAGAGGAGCCGGTTGATCGATGCGCGAATTCGGGAGGCAGTTGCGCTTTCGATTGACCGCGGCGGCGATCGTGAATTTCATTTTGCAGAAAGAGGGAGAGCCGGCGGGAGGGCTTTTGCCGCAGTGGTCGAGCGGGACGGCGTTTCTGTTTTCGACGGTGGCTGATGTAGTGCATGCGAAGGAACTTTCGGCGCAAATCGTGCCCGCTCCGAAAATCGTGTTGGGATATGATTCTGGCGATTCGCTGGAACAGGCGGTGGCTGAGCGAATTGCTGTGGATGCGCGCGAAGCGCGGGTTCAGTTGACGGCGCAGGCGGTGCGGCCCGGACTTGAAAATGCAACCGATGCGCGCCTGGTGCGGCTGCGCATGCAATCGAAGTCACCGGCGCTGGCGCTTGAAAGTTTCATCGATACGCTGGGCGGGATGACGAAGATTGAGGAGAAGGCGCTGCCCGATCCCGCGTCGGCGGAAGATATTTACAATCGCGAGCGGGCGATTGTTAGCAGCTACCGGGTGGTGCCGCTGGTTTGGCTGCCGCGGGTGTATGGGTTGAGCGCGCGGGTGAGGGATTGGACGCCGCCTGGGCCGGGGAGTCGTGGCCGCTGGCGGATGTTTGGCTGGATGGGCCGGTGGAAGCGGCGGTGGAAGAAGGGAAAAAGTGACGTTTCGCACCAAATTATTTTTGATTTTCACGCTGGCGCTGGTGGTGTCGGTGGGGCTGGTGGCGGCGGCGGTGACGGAAGTGACGCGGCGGGCGTTTGATCAGATGAACGCGCAGCATTCGGACGCGCTGGTGGCGCAGTTCCAGCGGGAGTTTGCGCAGCGCAGCGAGGACGTGGTGCATCGGGTGCAGGGGATTGCCGACGCCGAAGGCACTGTGCGGATGGCGATTGATTTGAGCCGGCCGAAGGGCGACGTGTCGGTGTACGTGAACGATGCGGCGGGCGTGGCGAAAGCGCATCAGCTCGATTTTCTGGATTTCATCAGCAACGACGGGTCGATTATTTCGTCGGCGGAATGGCCGGCGCGGTTCGGCTACAAGATTGACTGGGTGCTGCAGCCCGAGGATTGGGTGGCGCGCGGGTCGTTTTTGATGAAGGCGGACACGCAAGAGGGCCGGCGCTGGCGCTGCTATCGGTGTCGCGCGTGCGCGTGGGCGACAAGGACCTTTATATTGTTGGCGGCGAACGGCTGGGGCGCGAATTTCTCGCGTCGCTCGTGCTGCCGACGGGAATGCGGGCGCTGCTGTATCGGAATCTCGATCCGACATTTCAGGCTGCGGATCTGATCGATTCGACGGGACCTGCGACGCAGGCGGACCAATTTGCGGCGATCGTCCAGAAGGAGCAACAGGAGCCCGGCGAGCAGATTGCGAAAATCAACTGGACTGCGGACGCGGCGAACGCGGAAGTGTTTCACGCGATGCCGCTGCTGGGGCGCCAGAAGGAATTGCTTGGAATTTTGCTGATAGGCAGCTCGCAGCATGATGTGGTGACGCTGCAGCGGCAAATCATGTTGCTTTCCGTTGGCGTTGTGGCGATCGGACTTCTGGTGGGAGCGCTGCTGGGATGGTGGGGCGCGGCGCGGGTGACGCGGCCGGTGCGCCAGTTGGCGGAAGGCGCGCGGGAAGTGGCGGGGGGAAACTGGAACGCGCGAGTGAACGTGCGCGGGCGAAATGAAATTGGTCAGCTGGCGAAGGCGTTCAATCAGATGACGGAACAGCTGGTGGACCAGCGCGAGCGATTGATTGCAGGCCGAGCGCGTGGCGGCGTGGCGCGAAGTGGCGCGGCGGCTGGCGCACGAATTGAAGAATCCGCTCTTCCCGTTGCAAACGACGGTGGAGAATTTGCAGCGGGCGAAGGAGCGGGGTTACGGGGAATTCGAAGAAGTGTTTCACGAATCGACGGGAATTCTGCTGGCGGAAATCGAGAACCTGAAAAATATCGTGGGCCGGTTCAGCGAATTTTCGAAGATGCCGCATCCGGAGCTGGGGTCGGTGCAGATGAATGAGGTGGTTCGCAGCGTGGTGAAATTATTCGAGGCGCAATTTGGCGCCGTGGGCGGCCGCCGATTACGCCCGAACTGCATCTGGACGATCACCTGCCGTTGATTCAGGCGGATGCGACGCTGCTTCATCGCGCGCTCGAGAATCTGATCTTGAATGCGATGGACGCGATGCCTTCGGGAGGCGTGCTGATGCTGCGCACGTCACCTGCGGCCGACGGCGGCGTGCATCTTGAAATTTCCGACACGGGAACGGGACTGACTCCTGAAGAGTGCGAGCGGCTGTTCACGCCGTATTACACGACGAAGCAGCACGGAACGGGACTGGGCCTCGCGATCGTGCAGTCGGTGGTGAGCGATCACGGCGGACGAATCTGGGTGGAGAGCGAAGCGGGCGTCGGCACGTCATTCCATATCGAACTTCCCAAGCACCCACCGCGGCGGTCGGTGAGCTTTCCGATTTCCTTCGACTACGAAAAAGAGAAAGAGAAGGAACCGGAACCCGAGAAGCACAAGCAAGAGGCGTAGCCGCCGTGCCGCCGAAAGCCAATATCCTTATTATTGACGACGACGCGAATACGCTTGCGTCGCTCGCCCGCGCATTCCGATTGGCCAATCACGAAGCGACCGTTTGCGACAATGCTGCGCGCGCGCTGGAGCTTGCGAAGGCGGAGCGGTTCGATTTGATTCTTTCCGACGTGGTGATGCCGGGAAAAGATGGGATCGCCCTGCTCGAAGAATTGAAGGGAGCGGGGGTGAGCGCGCCGGTGGTGATGATGTCCGGCCAGGCGACGATTGAGATGGCGGTGAAAGCGACGCGGCTGGGCGCGATTGATTTTCTCGAGAAGCCGGTGACGACGGATAAGCTGCTGTTGACGGTGGAGAATGCGCTGCGGCTGCGGCATCTCGAGGATGAGAACCGCGATTTGAAGCGGCGGCTGGGGCGGCATTACAGCGTGTGGTCGAGCGAGGCGATGCGCGAGGTGATGGCGCAGGTGGAAACGGTGGCGGCGAGCGAGACGCGGGTTTGCATTCGCGGAGAAACGGGGACCGGGAAGGAATTGATTGCGCGGACGCTGCATGAGAAGAGCGGGCGGCGCGATGGGCCGTTTGTTTCGCTGAATTGCGCGGCGATTCCGGCGGAATTGATGGAGTCGGAAATATTCGGGCATGAGAAGGGCTCGTTCACGGGAGCGGCGGGGCGGCACATCGGAAAATTCGAGCAGGCTGATGGCGGAACGCTTTTTCTTGATGAGATTGGCGACATGCCGATTGCGATGCAGGCGAAGTTGCTGCGCGTGCTCGAGGAGGGCGAGGTGGAGCGCGTGGGCGGGGATAAGCCGATTCATGTGGATGTGCGGGTGATTGTGGCGACGCATCGCAATTTGGAAGAGCAGGTGAGGCAGGGGGCATTTCGCGAGGATTTGTATCACCGGATTTTTGTGTTTCCGATTGTGCTGCCGCCGTTGCGGGAGAGGCGCGAGGATATTCGGGTGCTGGCGGAGCATTTCGCGCGGCAATTGAGCGAGCAGAATAACTGGAAGCAGAAACAATTTTCGCGCGAGGCGATTGAGGGGCTCGAGGAGTATGGGTGGCCGGGGAATGTGCGCGAGTTGCGCAATGTGGTGGAGCGGGTGCTGTTGCTTACGGGCGGCGATACGGTGGATGCGGCGGCTGTGCAGCGGGCTTTGCCGCAGGTGAGCGCGGGCGGCGTTGACGGGTGCGGGTGGCAACGGTTTGATGGCTTCGGGGCCGCTGGCGCAGAGGGTGGAGGCGTTTGAGCGCGAGACGCTGCTTGCGGAGTTGAAGCGAAATCACAATCACATGACGAATACGGCGAAGGCGCTGGGGCTGGAGCGCAGTCACCTTTATAAGAAGTGCCAGCAATTGGGAATTGATTTGCAGGCTGTGCGGCAGAACGAGTGAGCGAATTTCCTTCGCCGGCGGGATTTGCCTGTCCGGTCTCAAGACGACCAAACGGAGCTTATTGCGACCACCGTTGGATACCGCCCTGGTTGGGCCACGGTCCTGCATAAGTAATTTCTGTTATTGCGCCACTCGCCATACCCTTATGGCCTCTGTTACCGGCGCTGAAGGTTCCAACTACGATCGCGTACCGATCATTAACTTCGATTGTATGGGCAATAAGGTTCTTATTCTGCTGAATCCAAACTCCGTCTTGGAAATCCTGTTCTCGAAATCAGATTTGTTGACAAAAAGTTCATCACTCTCGAATGCGAGGTGCATGAAACCAATCACCTCGATAAAGCTGCCCGTCGTATTTCTCGGGAGTCGCAATTAATTGGATAAGGCTGACCAAGCCTCCCTTCTCCTCGCGATCAGATCGCTGAATGCTCGCTGAAATCGGCATTACCAGAAAGAGTACCAAAACGAAAAGTCTCCTCACGATGCCCTCCAAGCCCGAAGAATTATCACGTCACGACTGCCGTAGGCCTGATGATTCGGGGCTATTTGTACCTTGGATCATACAAAATGTTATTCATTACTCTCACATTCATTTCAAGGGCGCGATGAGATCTTCTTAGTAGTGGGGTAGATTGCTTTGGGGGACTGTGAGGGCGGAGCCTTGCGCATTCGAGAGATCGAGGCCGAGCCAGTGCGCGATTGTGGGGCCGATGTCGATCATGCGGGCGTTGGCGATTTTGCCGGGGCCTATGGAGGGGCCGTAGAAAATCAGCGAGGAGCGCATTTCTGGGCGATCCGGGAAATAGCCGTGAGTGCCGCCGAGTTTCGAGGACTCGGTGAATTTTCCGGTGTAGTCGGCGGTGATCACGGTGCCTTCGACGGCCTCGAGAGCGAGGAACGCGTCGGGATCGCCTCCCATGGCGACGATTTCGTCATGTGCGACGACGCGGGCGATGCCGCTGCCTTGCGCGCCGGCGAGCGGCTTGAAGATTTCGGTGAGGGCGCGGCGGGTGGCGTCGTCGTTGCGGTCGTTCACGTAGATGTAGGCTGAGCCGCCGTCGGTGAGGAGGCTGGCTTTCCAGGATATGATGCGATCTTTTTCGTTGAGGGTGATCAGGCCGTGCTCGCGGAGGAGAACGCCGGGGCGGACGGCTTGGGAAATGGGGACGAAGCCGTGGTCGGAGAGTACGACGAGAACGGTGGAATCCCAGATACCGTCTTTTTTTGCTTCGGCGATGATGCGGGCTACTTGGGCGTCGGCGATTTCGGTAGCGGCGTTTCCTTCGGGGCTGAAGGGGCCGTGGAGGTGTTCTTCGTGATCAACCATTGCGAGATGGAGGAGGAGCAGATTCGGCTGAGATTTTTTGATCGCGTAGCAGGCGATGTCGGTGAAGGCGGCGTCGGTTTGCAGGGGCGGAGTGATGGCTGCGTTGAAATCGGGATATTCCTTGGAGACTTCGTCGAGGATGCCGCGTGTGGAAAGTGCGCGCAACAGCTTCAGATCTTCGGGAATATTGGCGCGCCAGATTTCGGGGACGATGATATCGGCTTGAGCGCCTACGGTAACGGGCCAGTGAATGAGGGCGGTGTGGAGGCCGTGCTGGCGGGCGAGCTGCCAGAGCGTGGGGACGCGGATGTCTTCCTCGTACCAGCGGTAGCCGTTGTAATTCTGCCCGAAGGGATCCCATGCTGGATTTGCGACGATGCCGTGAGTGCCGGGATTTACTCCGGTCATCATGGTGGTGTGCGAGGGGTAGGTGACGGTGGGCATGACGGGCTGGACGCCGTCGCTCGAGGCGCCATCGCGAACGATTTCGCGAAGGGTGGGGATTTTGAGGCCGTGCGCGTCGGGATCTGTGTAGGATTCGGGCTTCATTCCGTCGATGGAGATGACGATTACGTGTTGGACGGGCTTGGCGGAGGATGATTGAGCGGACTGCGCGAATTTTATGGCGAATGCGTGGCCTGCGGCAAAGTGCGGGCGGGACGCGGTGGCGGCTGTGGCTGCGACGATTAGGGCGATAAAAATGAATGGCGTGATTCGTCGACGCATCGGCAACTGCCTCCTTTGAAATAGTTGAATACTCTAGCTGGCGCGCCGTGAGGTTTACAAGCGCGGCGAAATTACAAAGTTGTTACAGAGACGCAAGGTTTCGCGGACACGCTATCGTCGGGTCGGGCGAGGATTTAGCGCGAGCGAGGATTTGGCGTGAGCGAGTGGGGCATGCGAGAATGGCGGAGCAAACACGGCGGGTGAAAAATTATGGATGAGAGACAGTTCTACGACGAGAAGGAAGAGACGAAACAGATTCCGCTCGTGTGCCCGCATTGCCGGCAGGAGGGTACATTTCCAGTGCGCTGGATGGTCCGGACGAAGAAGGCGCAGCCGCCGCGCGGCGGGAACGAAGAGGATCGGGCGAAGTTTGCGAAGGCGAGCTCGTACATGGTGCGCATAGACAATATGGTGGCGTGCCGGAACATCAAGTGCCGCAAGCGATTCGATTTGACGGGGCAGACGGTGTTCTTGATTTAGATTTTAGATTTCCGGATACATTTCGAAGAACGCGTCGAGCGACTGGCGGAGCGTTTTTTCGATTTCTTCTTTGCTGCCTTCGATCAGGTGCATCGTGACACGGCCAGCGCGGCCGTTCTTCAGTTTCACATTGGCTTCGCTTACTTCATCCAATTCTTCTGCGGGGAATAAGCGCATTCCGTAAACGAGCGCGAGCTTGGCCATTTTGCAGTTCTCCTTGGTCGGTCACCGCAAATTCTACACGCTTTTTGAGATTCAGTACTTATGGCAAGAGTAATTTAATTAAGGTAATTCTTTGCTTCGATGACCGATAGGCTTATGCTTGGGGCATCTCTCGGCCCGTTGAGGGCATCCCTTGGATAGCTTGATTCGGAGGTCGCTCATGAGGAATCTTCGCTTCTCGTTGCGGGGCGCAGTGCTTGCGGGGATGGGTCTGGTGTTCGCGATTCCCGTGATCGCGCAGCAGGAAGGGCCCATGCAGCCCGTAGAGCGGCAGACGCCCGCGCCACCGGCGAACGTTCCGACGCCGCCAGTCACGCCGCCCCCTCCTCACTCCTTCATCCTTCTCCGGCAGCGGAGGCTCCGGCAACAGCTGCGCTTGCGAGTGCAGCTTCTGCCGCTCCGAAGCCGGGAAGCACTGTGGAAGTTCCCATCGGAACGAACCTTCCATTGGTACTGCACAACGGAATTTCGACTCACAGCGCAAAAGTGGGCGATCCGGTCTATTTCGAAACCCTTTTTCCAATCATGATCGCCGGTCGCGTGGTGATTCCTGCAGGTTCCTATGTGAGTGGCGAAGTGACGGAAACGAAGCGGGCGGGCCGGGTAAAAGGCCGCGCGGAGTTGATGATCAAGCTGAACACCCTGATTCTAACCAACGGCTATATGGTGAATCTGAACGCCGTGCCGCGTAGCGCCGGCACTGGCGGGGGCGAGAAGGTGGACAACGAAGGCAAGGTGGTCGGCGATTCCAATAAGGCAGGCGATGTCGGCACAATTGCGAAGACCACGGCCGCCGGTGCGGGAATCGGAGGACTCGCGACTCGGGGCGCCACGGGCGTGGGAATCGGAGCAGGCGTCGGAGCAGCCGCCGGGCTGATGGCAGTGCTGCTCACTCGCGGCCCGGACGCAGAATTGCCGCGCGGCACCACTGTTGATGTGACGTTGAATCGCGCGCTTCTTCTGGATGCGGAGAAGGACCAGTTTACCGGTCCGGGCCAAGCTTCCACTCTGGCAGGGCCACAAAACCGCGAGTCGCAACACGGCAAGATCTTTTAATCTGAAGCGGCTGCGGATGGTCCTAAGAAACCGTATTCGCGGTTTTTGCGGAGCGGGTTTTTGCATTGCTGAAACGGAGTGGCGAAAAACGTTCCGTGTCGAGTTCAGCTTTCCCGCCTAAAATCCACATACTCAAAAGCTTTGCAGTCGCCGGCGCAAGAAGAATTCCGTTTCGATAGTGACCGGTTGCTATGTGAAGCCCACGGATATCGGTCGGACCCAGAATCGGCAGATGGTCCGGAGTTCCAGGGCGCAATCCCGCCCACGCGTCAACGAGTTGTGCATTGGCGAATGCGGGTGCAAGTTCGAGAACGCCATCGAGAATTTTTCGAACGCCCGCAGGAGTCACATGTTTTTCGAAGCCGGCGTCTTCCAGAGTGCTTCCCGCGATAATCCGGCCATTGGGGCGCGGCACGAGATAGGCTTTGCTGGAGCGCAGCGTCCTTCCCAGCGGCACATTTTTCGATTCGAGTGCGAGTAATTGTCCGCGGATCGGACGGGCCGGCGCATAACGGCCGAGCCAATCGATAGCTCCTGAGAAACAACCTGCCGCAATGACAACGCATTTCGCGGAGATATTCGTGCCGCGCGTCACAACACCGGTGCAGTGATTTCCATCGAGCACGACACTGTCTACGGGAGAATCAGCGTGAATCTCAACTCCGCGGGTTCCTGCCGCCGCCAGCAGAGCATCCATTAACATTCTAGGATCGAGAGTTGCTTCCTGCGGAAGCCAGGCAGCTGCACGAACCGCCGGCCCAAGAGCGGGTTCTGCCTTTCTTGCTACGTCTGGGGCAACCGGTTCGATAGCGAGTCCCAACGCCAGGTACTCAGCGACCATTTTGTCGCGTTCCGGCTCGCCATGAGGCGCGGTGAAAACTTCGATGACGCCTTTGCGGGCGAAAGCAGTGGTTTTTCCCGACAATTCTTCGACCGAGGCAATAAATTCGGGATACAAGCGCATGGACTCTTTCGCGAGTGGCACTAGCGGAAGAGCATCCGGCGAATCCGGACCGGGCGATAGCATTCCGGCCGCAGCCCATGATGCTTCGCGTCCCGGCTGTTGGCGATCGAGGACGACGACTCCGAGTTTCTGGGCCGCAAGCTCGAGAGCGATCGAAACGCCGATTACGCCTCCGCCAACGATAATTACATCCGCGACTTTCACGAGATTATCTTAACAAAACGGTGGGGACGATGCCTCGGACTAGAAAGAGGAGTGAAGGACTTAAAGCGAGTTGACCAGTTCAACTGAAAGGAGACGGGCCTTCTGGGCGAGATTCTTGGCGCGCGCGAGGTCACCTTCTTTAGCAGCGTTATTCGATTGGTCCCGGAAGTTACGAATTTTATCTACCAGATCGGATTGCTGGGCGTTGAGCCTCTTCCCATCCGTTTGTTTCAGATTTCCATCCGCCACTCCAATATCTTCGGCGATGCCGCGCTGATAAGTCGCCTTTTCATGGTCGGTGAGTTGAGGCGAGATCTGCGGCGCGCGCGGGCGAGCGCGATCTTCCGCAACGGACGGCGACTCGGGTTCGGGCGCGGGTCTTTGAGGCTTTGGCGCAGGCTTCGGCGCCGGCGTAATGATTGGCGGCGGTGTGCCGGACGCAACTGGAATGTCGGGCGGCGGCGTTTGAGATGCGACAGGCGGCATCGCGGTGGTGTCCGGCGCGGTGGTCGAAGGCGGCGGAGTTTCAACCGCTGTTTTTGCCGGCGGGGCAGTGACGGGAGCAGCGGCCTGAACTTTTTTTTCGCCACACCCGATGCAGAGGAGCGAAATTCCGCTCGCGAGCAACGCAAGGAGGGCTCGAGCGTTGGGATTACGGCTGGGCATTTATCTTTTTATCTTCTGCAAAGGGCGTGCTGAAATCTCGAACCTTTCCGGGGAGCATATCAATGGAGTGAGCCAAGGGTAACTCGACCCGGAAGGTGGTTCCGCGCCCTACCTCCGAGTCAAATTCTATCTGACCGTTATGCAATTGCACAAATCGAAAGGTATTGGCCAGTCCGATGCCGGAACCGCCGGGCCGCGTGGTGAAAAACAGCTGGAATATCTTCTTCTGGTCCTCCAGCGAGATTCCTTTGCCGGAATCAGCCACGGAAATAATCGCGGTCTCGCCACTTCGCCGCAAAGCGAGGGTGATGCGGCCGCCCTCGGGCGTAAATTCCGATGCATTCAACAAAAGATTCAGCACGGCCTGATGGATCAGCTGCGTGTCAATCATCAGGCTGGGAAATTCAGACGGCAAATCCACGCGCAGATCCACGCCCGCCCTCAGTATGGAAGGCCGCGCCGCGTCAATCACGTCCTGAAGCAGAGGCCGAATGTCAGTTTCCTCGAGTTTCATTTCCACCGGCTTCGTGAAATTCAAAAAGGTCTTCACCGCGCGATCCAACCGGTCAATTTCGCTATCGAGCATTTTCACTGCTTGCTGCGGCTCGGGGTCGGTCGGCATGTTCGCCTTCAGCACCTCGAGCCAGAGCCGCATCGAGTTGAGCGGATTCTTCACCTCGTGCGCGACGCCAGCGGTGACGCGCCCCAACGCGGCGAGCCGTTCGGAAACCTGCAGCTGATTGCCGATGCGTTCGAGTGATTCCACGTCTCGCAAAGTAACCAGCGTACCCATGCGCGCGCCGTGTTCGCGAATCACCTGCGCGCTCAAGCCAATCCGGCTCGGGCCAGGGCCGGCTTCGTAAGTAAGCTCCGCGCCTTCCACCGGTTCGATTTCATCTTCTTTGATGCGTAAAACGCTTCGAATGGCATGATCCGGCGGGAAAATTTCGCTCACGCGGCGTCCGCGAAGTTCCGCGGCGCGCCCTCCAAGAAATTTCTCCACGGAAGGGCTTACGAGCACGGCTCGGCCTTCAGCGTTGAATAGCAGCAAACCATCCTCGAGCCCGCCCATCACCTGATCGAGATTCTCGCGCAGAGTGCTGAAAATTTCGCGCACGTCGCGCAGCTGCTTTCCGATGCCGACGATTTTCTCGCTCACCTTGCCGAGTTCATCGGTGCGTTCCATGGGCTCGAAATCGAATTCACCGGCCGAGATGCGGTCCAATTGAGCCGAGATACGATCGATCGGCGCGAGCGAAAAACGAGTCACGAGAAAGGCAAGAAAAGTGGAGAGAAGGACGGAGCCAAGCGCGTAATATCCGGCTTTTTCGAGGCTCGGCGAGATTTCATCGCGTATCAGAGCCGAAGACATACCGATGCGGATAGCGCCGAATTGTGATTGGTTCAGATCGAACGGATAACGGTATTCGTAAACCTGAGGCGGCCCGTAGAGCGTGCGCAATTGCTGAAAAAAACCTTGCTTGTGCACTAGCGAAGAAATATCAGGGCGCGCCGCCAGCTTTTGACCACGCAGCCCTGCATCACTGGAGATCAGTACGATCCCGTTCTGGTCGGTAATCGTGATTTCATAAATCGTCGCCGTATATCCCAGAGCCGATTCCAATAGGGAATTCAACGCGATGCTGTTGTCGAGCGCCCGGCGGACGTATTCGCGCATATCAGCGGTGCTGGACGAGGCTGGCACGTCACCCTGTTCGGCGGCGTCCCGGAGCGCACTTCGACACGCGAAAAAAACTTGTTTCGCGACGAGGGTGGCGCGGTCCTCCGATTGCCGCAAAACCTGCTTGGTGAGTTGCCCGAGGTAGAGGCCCGAAACCACTGCAACCACCGCCAGGACGAGCAGCGAAATCGCCAGCGTGAACTTCGTTTTAAGGCTGAGCCGCATCTTTCTGCCCTGCCTCGTATTCCTTCAACTTATTGTGGAGGGTCTTCAAGCTGATACCGAGCAAGTCCGCCGCGCGCGTCTTGTTCTGATTCGTGGCGGCCAGCGTCTGGAGGATCAATTCGCGCTCCACCGCATCAACGGTGGTGCCGATCGGGAATCGCAGCCCGCCGAGACCGGAAACCATGGTCGCGGCCGTGCGTCCGAAATCGGAGGGAAGATGCTGGCGCGTGATGGTGCCGCGATCAGAGGCAATTGCGGAACGTTCCAGCACGTTGCGCAATTCGCGCACGTTGCCGGGCCAGGGGTAGGACTTGAACATTTCCATCACGTCGGCGCCAATACCTGTGACCGTCTTGCCGTGCTTCTCGGAAATTTCGGCGAGCAGTCGCTCAACGAGAGGCTGCAAGTCTTCCTTGTGCTCACGGAGCGGGGGCAGGTGAATGTGGAACACGTTCAACCGGAAATAGAGATCGCGGCGCAGCTGGCCGTCGGCCACCGCCTGCTCGGGGTTTTTGTTGGTGGCGGCGAGAACGCGCACATCCACCGGCGTTTCCACTTTGCTGCCGAGGCGCCGCACTTTGTGGTCTTCGAGCACGCGCAGAAGCTTCGCTTGCGTGGGCGCGGGCATCTCGCCGATTTCGTCGAGCAGCAGCGTTCCGCCCTCGGCCAGTTCGAAGCATCCGATGCGGCGCTCTGCGGCGCCGGTGAACGCACCCTTTTCGTGGCCGAAAATTTCGCTTTCCATCAGCGATTCGGGAATTGCGGAGCAGTTGATTGCGACGAACGGCTTGTCGACGCGCGGAGAAAGCATGTGAATCGAGCGCGCCACCATTTCCTTGCCGGAGCCGGTCTCTCCGGTGATGAGCACGGAAGCTGTGGAAGGGGCTGCAATTTCCACCTGATGCATCACGTCGCGCATTTCTCGCGACGCGCCGACCAGAACGCCCAGCCTACCTGCATCCCGCAATTCTTTTGTGAGTGAGGCGAGCTGTTTCTGGCTTCGCACGCGCTCGAAGGCGCGGTCAAGCAAGGCGCGCAGGACCGGAAAAATGAGCGGTTTCTCGATATACCAGTAGGCGCCGGCTTCGATGGCTTCTACCACGCGTTCGTTGGTGCCTCGGCCGGTGATGATGATGGCGGGGATGTGCTGAATTTCATCGTTCAGTTGACGGAGCAGTTCGAGCCCGTTCATCCCGGGGAGTTCGACATCAACCAGGATCACATTGGGAGCGAATTCCGGGAACTTGGCGAGAGCTTCTTCGCCGCTGGCAACGCCCAGAACCTCGAAATTCAATTTGCGAAGGTTGGCTTCGTAACCCTTCCTGGCGTTGTCTTCGTCTTCGACAATCAGTATGCGTTGCGATTGATTCTCTGGTGGCATCGTTCAATCGAGCCTAACAGCAGTTTCGCGGAAATCCAAGCGGGGGGCGCGATGGGAACCATTCGATTGTCGCGCAATGATTGGCAATGAACGGACGCAAATATCCTGTCCGTCATTAGTTCACGGCTTGCTAAACGGAAATGTGTCTTTACGTCGTTAGCGAAGATTACGTCCGACCGGCGCGCAGAGGCCGCTCGAGAACCACTTCCAATTTCATGCCCTTCTCGAGCGTGAATTCCTGGCCGAGTCCGTAGGCGACCATGAAAGCCTGCGCGGCAGCCGTGGCGGCGGCCATCGCCGTTTCCTTCTCTTTACCGCTTGGCATGCCTGTGGCGGCTGCTCCTGCTAATGCGCCCACCATGGCGGCTTTCATAGCTTCGTCGCGATTCACGGATGCGGCTTGAATTTCGCCTTCGCGGTCGTACAGCACGTGAATCGAGTGGACTCCCGGGGCGTCGATCAACTGAGCGACAAAGGGCCGCCAGCCGTGACGCGTCTCGATGTCGTCAAAGGTCAGCCACATGCGCGCGCGTCCGGTGTCTCCGGCGGCGTGCACCCTATCGATATGCCCGCGGATGTGAACGCCCTGCGGAATCACTTCTCCCTCTGCCGTCGTAACCGGCTCGAGAGTGGTGGCGATGAACTGCCTGCCGGCCTTGTCGTGTTTGCTGTTGAGGGTATCTTCCAATCCGATGAGCAGACGCGGACCCTCGGGAATCGGCGGCCTCTCGACCACTCGATTTTGCGAATGGTTGTGAGATTTTCGCGCGGGCCTTGCGGGTGGAGGTGCTTGATCGTTGTCCGCTCGGCCAGACTGCGAATCCGACGGACCGATCAGACTGCTGCTCGGTTTGCTGAGTGCCTTGCTGGTCGTGCTGCTGGCTGCTTGCGAATGCGGGATATCCGGCTGCGGCGAAAAAAGCCACGGCAGCCAGAAGCATTTTTGCGAACTTCATATGCTTCTCCTTAACTATTTTGGCTTGCCGCCTTCGCCGGGAAGGGAAGACGTTCGAAAGCATTATACACGAGATGACACTGGGCAGATACCGGCGGATGGGACCGGAGCGCTGGCGTTCTAGCTGCCAGCCGCCGTGAAATATATGTTCTTGTATTAGGAAGCCGTGAATTATAATCCGCCCCGATACGGCGGCTTGTTCTGGTCGGTTCCCAGGTCTAAATAATTTGGCTTTCAGGCTATTGCGTCCGGCGCGAACGCATTTCCGGCGCGACGCTCGCCGCCCTCATTTCGCTGCCGAATGAGTCAGCAATGTTAGACCGGCAATTTTAGGAGGAGTTGATGAGAATTCTGAGGGACATGGGACTGACGTTCTTTTTGGCGCTCTTCCTAATTTCGACCTGCTTTGCCGATGATGCCAAGAGCGCCGGAAAAGATAAGAAGGATCAGCCCGCAGCTGACAGCAGCTCGACACCCGGCTCGAAATCCGACGCTGCGACTGCAGCGGCTTCGCCGGCCACGCCCGATCCTGCCGCGAAACCGGCAAAGCCTGCGGCGCCGCCGCAAAGGTCCCGGCCTGAGGATAGTTCCGAGCAAGTTCCCAAGTACGTTCCGATGCCGGCTCTCGACGGCAATCCCGGCCTGTTCACTCTTGAAACCGGCGACACGCTTCCGGCGGGTGCTGTGGATCTCTCGATTGGCGTGAATAAATTCTCGCGCATGCCGGGAAATATCACGGTGTTGCAAACGGTGCCTGCGTTCGGCATGGGCTTCAACCGTTGGTTCTCCGTGTTCTTCCAGATCGCCGCTGATGAGCATATTCACGTGGATCAGCCGTCGCAGTTGAGCTTAAGCAATGCGACGCTGGGCTTCCCGCAATATCGGAATACGATTTACCGGTCAATTCTTCCGGGAACCGGCATCGCACCTGCGTATGTGGAGGACTTTCCGTTTGCGTCGCACAATGGCGGCGGCGTGGGCGAGCTGGATTTGGGCTTCAAGATCGGTTTACTCTCGGAAAAGCGCGGCAAGCCTTTCAGCCTGTCTCTTCGCAATGACTTCTTTATTCCAACCTCATCAGGACTCAGCGACCTGCTCCGGAATGAGGTTCAGTACGGGCGATTCAATTACGGGATTGGCCTTGAGGCCAGTAAGACGATCCTGCACAACAGCATGCTTCTAACTTTTAACTGGTCGTATCGCTTCCGCCCCGGCGAGAAGTTTTCGACGATCGATCTTCTGAATTTGCCCGGGCCGCCCACGGCTCCGACGCCAATTTCGCCCGCGGTGCTGAATCTCTCCGACGAAATGGGCGTGGGCGCGGGCATGCTTGTGTTCCCGGGAAAGCGCTTTCAGATCATAACGGAATACACCGGGCTGATTTACGTGCGCAGCGGCATTCAAAATACGACTTTTGGCGGGCGCGATCCGGTTGACACCACCACCGGCATCCGCTTCTATCCCATCAGGAGAATCGCGCTGGACGTTGGTTATCGCTATTCGCTCAGCCTGCTGAACCATCAGGATCGCAACGGCTTCATCGTCAAGCTCGCGGGAGCGTACTGGCCGGAAAAACCGCGCGAACCGGATCAACTGTCTTCGTCGTGCTCGGCGGACAAGTCTTCGGTGGTGGAAGGATCGAATGCAGCCGTGCAAACGACAGCTACTGCCACCGATACGTGGGGCCATCCGCTCACGTACACATGGACCGCGAACGGCGGTAAAATTACGAATGGCACGAGTCCCTACGCGCGATGGGATTCTGAGGGAGTCGGGCCGGGAACTTACACACTTTCGCTGCACGTCGATGACGGGGCGGGCAAGACGTCGAGTTGCTCCACCAATGTGCGGGTTGACCCCAAGCCGAAACCGCCCGCGCCTACGATGTCCTGCTCTGCGGATCGCTCTTCGGTTGCAGCAGGTGAGCGGGCACAAATCACGGCAACTGTGAACGATCAATCGAACACGGCATTGCGGTACAGCTGGCAGGCCAATGGCGGCCAGCTTGTCGGCGCTACGGAATCCAGCCCGAGCGTGCAATTCGACACTTCGGGGCTTGCTCCGGGCACTTATACGGTGACGGGGCGAGTTGAGAATGGTGCTAGCGGAGCAGCTGATTGCTCCACGTCCGTGACCGTGCAACAGCCGCCAGCCCCGCCGCAGGCGAGCAAGATCAGTGACTGCTCGTTCAGGCCGGGAAGCGCGCGAGCAGATAACGTCTGCAAGCGAGTACTCGATGATGCAGCGGTGCGGTTGCAGAGCGACCCGAAGGCGAAAGTCGTTCTCGTCGGATTTGCCGATCCGAAAGAGCCGGGTTCCGCGAAGCTCGCTTCACGTCGCGCGGACGAGGCTAAGAAGTATCTCGCTGGCAAGCAGGGGATCGACGGGTCGCGCGTGGATGTGCGCTCGTCAACCGGCACTGCAGGAGCCGGCAAAGAAAATCGGCGCGTCGATGTGGTTTTGGTGCCAGACGGCGCGACTTACTGATTGAAGCGCTGAGGGAGAAGGAAGGCGCTGGACGTTGGGGGACTTGGGAAAGGCGCGGCTACCTACCGCCGCGCCGGATCTTTTCCGGTTGATTCGCTACCCGCATTCGTCTCAGCAATAACTGCCATGGCGGCACGTTTTTACCCTTTCCATTGTCCGCGGCGAAGCCTGTCCGTTCTCTTCGTATTTTTGCTCTTTCTTTCTGCCACGGTCGTAGCTCCCAGCGCGAAATCTCAAACATGGAAGCCCCTCGGACCTGACGGCGGTGACGTGCGCACGCTGGCGAGCGATCCTACTCGGCCCAACTTTGTTTACCTCGGGACCACCGACGGCCACGTGTTCGGCTCCGAGGATGGCGGCCGGCACTGGCAGCTTCTTGGACTGGCAGGCGCCGCGCATAACGCCATCGTGACGGCGATCCTCGTTGACCCACGAGACTCCGATCTTCTCTTTGCCTCCATTTGGACGCGGGAAAAGCAGGGCGAAGGCGGCGGAATCTATCGCAGCACCGATCGGGGACAATCGTGGCAGTCTGCGGGTCTGGTTGGTCATGCTGTGCGTGCCTTTGTGGCAGCGCCGTCTGATCCGGATACTCTTGTGGCCGGGGCGCTCGATGGAGTGTTCCGCTCGCGAGATGCCGGCAAGAATTGGGAGATGATCACACCCGCGAACGATTCCGAACTCCGAAACTTTGATTCACTCGCGATCGACCCGCGGGATCCGGAGATCATCTACGCTGGGACGTTTCATCTTCCGTGGAAAACCGTGGACGGTGGACGCGACTGGGCCGCCATTCACGAAGGCATGATTGACGATTCCGATGTGCTTAGCCTGGCGGTGAACCCATCGAATCAGGAGCAGGTTTTCGCCAGCGCTTGCTCGGGTATCTATCGCAGCGATGATGCCGGTGCGCATTGGAAACGGATTCAAGGCATCCCCGATTCGTCGAAACGAACCCTCGTGATTCGATTCGATCCGGGCGAGACGAATACGCTCTATGCCGGCACCACCGACGGGCTCTGGAAATCAACGGAAGGCGGCACGCGATGGCGCCGTGTATCGCCAAGCAACTGGGTCGTCAATGCGCTCGCAGTTCTTCCCGCGGCCAATGTCCCGAAGTCCGAGGAACACACGGCTCCTGAACAAAGCTACGCTCACGTGTTGATTGGCACCGAGCAGCAGGGTGTTATGGTGAGCGACGGCTCGACGGATAACCTCGAAGCGGCGAATGAAGGCTTTGATCATCGCCGCGTTGTTTCGCTCCTGGTGGACCGCGAAAATCCGGGCCGCCTGGGGGCCTTGCTGGCGAATGCTTCCGATGCAGTTGTCGAATCGGACGATGCCGGTGAGACGTGGGCACCGCTCGGGTCCGGTTTGGCGCCCGCATCCGTGCGGCGGCTTTTCTCAACGTCTACCGGCTGGTACGCGGCAGTGGCATTGGGCGGGTTGATGCGCCTGGATGCAAAAACCGGTCGATGGGTGCGCGAGGGTATGTTCACCGAACGCGCCGCTGCCACCGCGAGCGCGGCGCATTTCGTGGCTGCGCGCGGAAAGCCGACCGCGACGCCCGGGTTCAGTGCGCTGGTTAACGATTTGACGTTTAGCGATGCAGCGTGGTTTGCGGCCACCGAAGAGGGGCTCTTCAAGTCGAGCGATGCGGGGAAATCCTGGTCCCAACTGTCGTTTTCGTCGCTCCCGTTGCCGGTGGATTCCGTTCGCGTCTCTCCAGACGGCGCAAAAATTCGCATCGTGTCGTCGCATGGCATGGTGTTTTCCAACGATGCAGGCCGCTCCTGGCAATGGCACGATCTTCCGCTCGAATCCTACGGCGCGCTTCGGCTGGAAATCGCGGACGAAGCCACGCTTCTCGTCACTTCTCCCTCCGGCCTCTACATTTCCCGCGATGATGGCGCGACGTGGTCCAAAGCCCAGTCCGGCCTCCCCGCTTCAGCGGTTAGCGATCTGCTTGTGCGCCCCGAGTTGTGGGTAGTTTCCTCAGAATCGGGCGGCCTATATATTTCCCGCGATCAAGGAGCGAACTGGTCGCGTATCGAAAGCCCCTCCACGTCAGCCCACGCCGATTATTTTCAAGTTCTTGAAGCAGACCCCGCCGCCAATCGCATTTATGCAGGTTCGGCGAACGAGAGTTTGTACGTGATTGAGATGGCAAGCTCTTCGGTTCTGGCCACACGCTTGGGTTTTGGTCACCGGCCATAGAGTTGTCGAGACCAATTTCGCAGTCCGGTTTCAAATCGGGATAAGTACGTATCCCAATTCTGCATCCCTAATGCGTTCAAAGACTTAGTTGCCATCCGTATCTTTACGGACTTGTATGTTGACCTCTTTTGGAACTACATTCCACGCGACGAACCGGGCAAGAGTTGCCTAACACCAGAGTTAAGAGCACTGCTGAGAAGTTCCTAATTGGTGTTTGCCGTGCTTTCTAAATCCGGAACGGGAATATTGGTGGAAAAGGGGTCAGGCCGATGGCGAGCGGAATTGAAACTGTTTTTTCGGCTGAGCGAGCGATGGCGGCGACGGTCCTCATCGTGGACGATGAGAATACTACTCGTGAACTTTGCCGCGACATCGTTGTCGAATCGGGTTTGCGCACGCGCACAGCGTCTACCACCGAGCAAGCGCTCGAAATTCTCGAGCAGTACCCCGTGGACATTGTGATCACTGATCTGCGTGTGCCGGAAATCGGCGGGCTTGAATTACTGAAGCGGGTCCGCGAGACGCATCCCCAGACGCCGGTGATCGTGCTGACGCAATACGGGACGATCGAAAGTGCCGTGGAAGCGACGAGAAACGGAGCCGCGGATTACGTTACCAAGCCGTTCCACATACCGGAGTTGCGAACGAAGCTCGACCGCGTGGTGCGTTCGCTCGAACTCGACCAGGAAAATCGCGTCCTGCGGGAGCAGCTTCGAACACGCCCTGGTTTTGCGGGATTGATTGGCCTATCGCCGAAGATGCAACGGGTTACAGGCTGATCGAGAAAGTGAGCCAGCACAATTATCCGGTGTTGATTCTGGGAGAGAGCGGAACCGGTAAGGAACTGGTGGCGCGCTCCATTCATTTTTCAGGGACACGCAGTAGCCGGCCCTTTGCTCCGGTAGATTGTTCCTCGTTCGTTCCCACGTTGATTGAATCGGAACTGTTCGGATACGTGAAGGGCGCTTTCACCGGCGCGAATCAAACCAAGCGCGGGCTGATGGAGGCCGCCGGCAACGGCACGCTGTTTCTCGATGAAATCGGCGATCTGCCAATCGACCTGCAAGCGAAGCTCTTGCGCGCGCTCCAGGAAAAAGAAGTACGGCCCGTGGGGTCGACGGATCGAATTTCGATTTCCGTGCGCGTGATTGCGGCAACGAATCGCGACCTTGATGAGGCTGTCCGCCAGGGCAATTCAGGCAGGATCTTTTCTTCCGGCTCAACGTGGTGCAGATCAAATTGCCGCCGCTGCGCGAACGCAAGGGCGACATCCCGCTTCTCGTCAATTCGTTTCTCGAAAAATTCACCGATACGGATGCACCGGCTCGTACCATTTCAGAGGACGCGATGACGCGGCTCATGGCGTACGACTGGCCGGGAAATGTTCGCGAGCTTGAAAATGCGATCGAGCGCGCGGTGGCGTTGGGGTCAAGTTCGCTGCTGCATGTGGGGGACTTGCCGTCAAATCTTCAGTACGGCTCCAGCGAAAGATTGCCTCAGAATGACGTGCTTCTGCCACTCGATGAACTCGAGCGCCGCGCGATCATGCGCGCGTTGCGCGAGTCGGGCGGCGACAAGCTCGCCGCTGCGCGGCTCTTGGGAATCGGGAAAACCACTCTATACCGCAAGTTGAAGCAGTACGATGCGCAGGCGCATCTTCGGAACTGATTTTCTTTTTTGCGCGCCAATTGTGCTGGTCGTCAACTCAAGCGATCAGGGTTTTGGTCGCCAAGTTCCTCTAGCGACTTGAGATCTGAATCTAGAACAATCCCGCTGGCAATTCTCAAATAGGGACGCACGGTCGAATTCGTATCGGATCGGGAAATTCCTTCGCCTCAGTTTCGCTTGCGCGTCCCGGACGTTGTTGAAAACATTCTAATTGAATTCTTACGGACATGGTCTGCGCTGTGCACTGGAAAGGGCATGCCGGCCATCCGAGTTAACGAAATCTATGAACGCCCGCTTCGATTTGCCCGCCGCACCCTCGAATACGCCTTTGCGATAAGCGTTGCGCTTTTGTGCAGCTACTGGATCGTGCAGGCGCGCTGGTGAGGCTTTGAATGCCGAAACGCCTGAACGGCAGCCTCACTGGCAGCGTGCTGACGGCCGAGCGAAGCATTCCCTCGACTCCACGCTCTGAGATGATGCAACTCCTCGACGGCGCGGCATTCAGCGCCGTTTTCGAATCGAGCGGCGAAGCACTCATTGTGCTGGACATGCAGGGAACGGTACGCCGGGCGAATCGCCGTTCGAGGGAAATGCTGAGGTTCACGGAAGCCCGTGAACGGCAAAAGGGCCTGTCCGACCTTATATCGGCTCCGTCGGAATCAGATCTGCTCTCGTGGTGTAAACGGTCGGTAGCCTCCTCTGAAGCGAGGGCTCACCAGAATCTGCAGAGTCTTGAGGGAGCTTTTGCCAATGGTTTCCCGGCGCGTTTCACGTTGCGCAGCGTGCTGCCAGGTTCAGGCCATCTATTGCTCTGCGTCGAAGATGGCGTGGTCGCGAAAAGGTCGGAAGAGCTGACGCATCAACTCGAAGCCGAGCTTTCCAGCCTTCTTGACGCACTCGAGGCGGGCGTGATTCTTTTCGACCCGCAGGGGCGTATCCGATTCACCAACGCGCGCTTCGGGCAGCTATTTGGCTTGAATTTAAAGGGCACGCAAGCTGGACAGACGATCGCTGATCTCGAAGGGCTTGTCGCGGCTCGCTTTCGCAATCCTCAAGAGTTTTCGATGCCCTGGAGGCAGTTTGCGGCCGGCGAAGAAACGCCCTCACAGGACGAATTGGAATTGGTGCGTCCGGCGCGGAAGGTGCTCGAACGCTATTCGCGTCCTGTGCTCAGTCGCGAAGGGCCTTCAGCGGGGTGGCTCGAGCTCTATTACGACGTGACCGCGAAGCGGGAGATTCAGTCAAAGCTTCTGCAGACAGAAAAAATGGCGGCGCTGGGACAGCTTGTCTCCGGAATTGCGCACGAACTGAATAATCCGCTTACGGCGATCATGGGATATGCGCAACTCCTGCTCGGCCACGGCCTTTCGTTGCCGCAGCAGTCAGAAGCGAGCAAAGTGTTCCAAGAAGCCGAGCGGGCGCGCCGGATTGTAAAAAACCTTCTGTACTTCGCGCGCGAAAACAAGCCGGAACGCACGCACGTCGATTTAAACGAAATTGTGGAGCGCACGCTGGCGCTGCGCGGCTACGAGCTTCGAGTTGAAAATATCGTCGTGGAATGCAGCCTTGAGACCGGCCTTCCGGAGACGATGGCGGATCCTTACCAGTTGCAACAAGTGGTGTTGAATCTGCTCGTGAATGCGGAGCAGGCGCTGCTGGGGGATCGCGGAAGCGGGCACGTCTGGATTCGCACGCACTGCGCCCCGGGCGGCAGAATCGCGCTGGAAGTCTCTGACGACGGGCCGGGGATTGCGCCGAGTATTGCTTCACGAGTTTTCGATCCCTTCTTCACGACGAAGCCGGCGGGCGTCGGCACCGGGCTGGGCCTTTCGATCGTTTACGGCATCGTGCAACAACACGGTGGCGACGTGACCCTGGAAAGCCACCGGGGTTCGGGCGCGAAATTCGTAGTCGAATTGCCGATAGCATCGAGTCTGGCGGAACAAGCGACTGTGCCGCCGCCGGAAATCGAAAGGAGAAATGGTTCAAACCCGCGCGGCAGGATTCTCGTGGTGGAGGATGAATCGACGGTGGCGCAACTGATCGTTGATGTGTTGCAGGAGGAAGGGCACGAAGCGGAGGCGGCGTTCGACAGCCAGGATGGGCTCACGCGAATTGCGCGCAATCGCTACGATCTGGTGATTTGCGACTTGCGCATGCCCCGGCTGGACGGCCCGGCATTCTACGACGCGCTGGTTAACGCGGGCAGTCCTATCCGGGATTGCATCGTTTTCATCACTGGCGACACGCTAGCGCCTCGCTCGCTGGAATTTCTGGAATCGCACCGGCTTCCTTATCTGGCGAAGCCGTTTCTGGTAGAGGAGCTGAAACTAGCGGTTAATCGGGTGCTCGAACGCAACCCGCCAAAAGTAAAACTCCTTCCACGGCTTCATGTCGGTAATTCTCGAACCTAAGGGCAACAAAAGGGATGCACACGGGTGCCACACAAATGGTTGTCACAATCGAGCGCCGCGCTTTATTTGGGGTGGCAGACGCGACGCTTGCAGAGCGCCTGAACCGCGAAACCGAACGGTTCGTGGGATTTGGTCCCGTTGCAATTGCGTCCGATTTCGCGGAATTACGGCGGCAGTCGGCGTCCTTTTCTCCACGCGTGATTCTGCTGGACGAAGGGATTTTGGTGGGTGTGCCACTCGTCGAATCGCTGAGGCAGTTGAGCGAAGCAGCGCCGCTGATTCTGTTGGCCGGTGTCGCCCGGCAATCGGAAATCGCAGGGCTAGTGGCGGAAGGAGATTTAGATTTCGTCGCACGCGTGGGCGATTTCGCCGGACTCGCGGCCAGTCTCGTGGAGCGGCGGTTGCGATGGGCGGAACGCTCGGAAACACCGTTGGGCGCCCCCTGGACTGGTTTTCCGGCGGAGACGGCGGAAATATTCCGTCATGAGATCAATAATCCGCTCACCGGGATTTTGGGCAACGCGGAACTGGTGCTTTCTCATCGCGCCCGCTTGCCACCTGCTGATGTGCACCGTCTGCAGACGGTGGTCGATCTTGCGGTGCGGTTGCGCGAAACCACGCGAAGGCTGAGCAACGCGTTGGAGGCAGGCCGGATTCGTTGAACCGTGGGTGCCTGCTACGTTCCCACTTTCGTTCGAAGACACTTCTGTAATTGACCGGCAGGCAGGTTCATTTCTTGCCGTCCATTCGCTGACGGGATCGCAGCGGCGGCAGCGCGCGCATTTTGCAAGCATTTCATCCAACTCCTCACGCGCAAGAAATCTTCCTGGAGAACTACCGCCGCGATTTTGCTTGTGTTGGAGATGTCTTGGGTCGGATCGTCATCGAGTAGCACTAGATCCGCGCGGTAGCCGGTGGAAACGCGTCCGGATTGCGCCTTGCCAAAAAATTCCGCCGGGTTGAGCGTCGCCGCCCGGAGAGCTTCGATTGGTGTAAGACCGGCACTGACAAGCATCTGAAGCTCTTGGTGAATGCTTGTGCCGACGAAATTGTAACGGTCCAGAGAATCACTTCCTGCCAGCAGGCGCACACCGGCGCGATGCATTTCGCCTGTCAGCTTGCGGTCATTCTCGAACTGCCTCTGCCACCAGGCTGCTGTGTCCCGATCGTCTTTAGTCGGGTTCTTCGCAGGCGACCATTCCCTTCTCAGCGATGCCGGCAAGTAGGCGAGTTGCGGATCGTCTGGCGAAGCCTCGAGTTGATGCGCATTCACCCAGATCGAGAATAAAGTGGGCGTAACCCATGTGCCATTTTTCATGAACGTTCGCCATAAGGCCGCCGCCTTTTCACTCGAAAACGCACGATTCGCTTCATCTGTGATGTCGGCGATGGCTTGCTCATCACGTTTCGAGGCGGCTTCCTGCTTTTTCTTGCGAAGCTCGTCCCCCTGTGCCGAGCAATCAAAGGCGAGCGAGCTGTAGATGATGTGCTCGATGCTCTTCTGTCCCGCGTTGGATGCTTCGGTGGCAGTGATCTCCGAGGGGATGTGTCCGGCGAATGGAATCGAATCTTTCTTCGACTCGTCAGCGATTGCGAAGTAGTTCCCTCGCGAAACTTCGATAATCTTGATGAAGTCGGCGCCGCGCTTTTGAAGGCTGTCAACCGCAGCTCGCGCTTCTTCCGTCGTGCCGACGCGCAGAATTGCGGGATCAGGAAGCTCCGCGGGGGCGCCAGGTCGCCTCTGGGGAAGAAGCATCGGCCCGGCGGCGACGATCTGTGGGCCGACGAGTGTGCCGCTCTCGATTTCGCGGCGCCAGCTCTCGAGAGGCGTCGAGATCCCCTCCCATGTCGCGGATTCCGGTGATGCCGTTGGCGACAAGAAGGGGGAGCAGCGTCTGCTTCGCCCACACCGGATTCGCGTTGATGCCCGCGATGTGGGTGTGCATATCCCAAAGCCCGGGGATCAGAAATTTTCCGCGAGCATCGATCCGTTGCGCGTCTTTCGGTATCTCGACCGACCCGCTCTTGGCGACCGCCGAAATCGAATCACCTTTGACGATGACGGTTTGGTCCGCAAGCTCGGGCCCGCCGTCGACATCGATCACGGTTACGTGATCAATTGCGAGCGATTTCGTCTTTTGCGGATTCACGCCGGACGAGAGGACTGCGGCGAGGCACAGGAAGGCGGCAATTGCGAGAACTCGAATCCCAGGGCGCAAGATTTCTCCTCGCGAAACCGCGGGTGTTGCAATCCGCGGCATTCGCACAGACGAATTCGTTGCGCTGTTAGACGTCAGTTCTTGTTTTTCAGGTAGTGGTCAAACCACTCGACGGTGCGCCGGATCGCGTCAATCTGGTTCTCGCGCTTGGCGAAGCCGTGGCCCTCGTTGGGATAGAAATGTGCATCCACGGTTTTTCCCGATTCCTTCAGGATCTGAACCACTTGCTCGGCTTCTTCTTTCGGAACGCGAATGTCGTTGTCGCCCTGCAGAACGAGAAGCGGCGCCTTGGCGTCGCGGATGTATTTCAGCGGTGAATCGGCTTCATAGATGGCGCGGTCCTTTTCGGGATCGCCCAGCAGAGATTTTTCATACTCCTGCAAACGCGGATCTTCGTGCTGAAGCATCGTGTACCAGTTGATGATCCCGTAGGACTCGACGCCCGCCGCCCATATCTCGGGAGTTTTGCCAATGGCCATCAGCGTCATGAAACCGCCGTAAGAGCCGCCAGTGATACCGATTCTCTTCGGATTCACGTAACCGGTCGCCTCCAGAAACTTCGCGGCATACACTTCGTCTTGCAGGTCGCCGCCGCCCAAATCCTTGGTATTGGCAAGCTGAAATTCCATCCCATATCCGGTCGAGCCGCGCGGATTTGGCGCTATGCAGATGTATCCGCGCGTCACGAGAGCTACCACTGTGCGGTTGAATGCGTCCTGGGTCTGGCCTGTGGGGCCGCCGTGCGGAAGCACGATCGCTGGATTCGATCCGTCGCGCTTCAGATTGAAAGGCATCCAGGCGAATGCGCTGATTATTTTGCCGTCGAAGGATTTGTAGTGAACCAATATCGAAGGCGGGATTTTCGCCGCCGTGAGACTGGCGATAGCGGAGAAGCTCAACTGGCGCGACTGCTTCGCAGCGATATCGTATATCCAGAGATCGGCAGGTCGAGTGGAGCTTTGGTGCGAAACGACGAGGTGGGAACCGTCCGGCGAGAATGACGAGGGAGTGCCCGGGTAGAGATTCAGCCCCGCCGGGACGTTGATCATTGCGCCGGTTCGAGTGCTCGTGTCGGCGAGGATAGGTGTCGCTTCGGCCGTCGGCATTGATGACGTAGGTGAAGCTCTTGCCGTCCGGCGAAAAATCGCCCGCATTCGCTTCCCACTGCGTATCGGTGGCCCAGGTGATTTGCTTTGTTGCCAGATCAAGAAGAGCGACATTCGGGAATCCGCCAGAGCGATCGGAACCAACAAGGAGAGTGTGGCCATCGGGCGAGACGGACGAGACGAACGTGCGGCGCTGGCCTTCGTGAGGTGTGAGATTCTCGGCGGTGCCGAATGCCACATCGATGCGATACACATCCGAATCGGTAAAGTTCGCATTCGCTCGTGACGCATAAATTATTTTTCCATCGGGGCTCCAGAAGGGATTCGCCCAGTTGTGGTCTTTTGTTTTTTCCTGGGTCAGGTTGTGAATGGCGCGCGTCTTCCAGTCGAGAATCGCGATGTCGATGGCGGAAGCTGTTTTCGGCTTGTAGTTGATTGCGAGGCGGGAACCATCGGGAGACCAGACGGGAGTTGTCTCGGAAATATCGGGAGTGAGAGTGAGGTTGGTAATTTCGCCGCCGTCGCTGGGAATCGAGTAAAGATCGTAAATTTCGCCGCCGCCCTTGTCCGATTCGAAGACGATCCATTTGCCGTCGGGCGACCATACCGGATTCGTTTGGCGATCGTCAGACTGGCTGAGCTGAATTGGCCAACCGCCGGCGGCATCGACCTTCCAGAGGTTGTAGCGGCCGGTGATGTTGGTCGAGAAGGCGATCTCATGGCCGTTGGGCGACCAGGATGGGCCGATGATCCCGCGCGTGAAGAAGAGATCATCGATCGGGACGGGGCCGGCGCCGAGTTCACTCTGCGAGGTGAGAGATTGCGGGTCGGTGATTTCGCGTGTGTCGGGCGAATCGGAAGCGAAAACGGTAAGAGCGATAAGCATCAACAGGCTGAGTGCGAGGCGGCTTACTTTCATCGACAACCCCCGAAGATTGCCCCAGAGAGAATTTTTCGGCCTGAAGATCGGCACCGTCATCGAGACTCGAACACCGCGAGGCCAACGGTTAGCGGTGCCGCATAACCTTCGCATTTTGTGCGGAGGAATTCAAACAGCAGTTCTTTGCGGGACTTCGAGGCTAGCCGCGGCGTTGCGAATTCGCGAGAGCGCGCAAGGGGCGAAGGGATCGCGGGCTTAGGTCGCTCTTCACAAGGACGTGTTTGGCTGGCGGCACGACGCGAATGATCGGGCGGTCGCCGGCGGGGCAGGGGTGGCCGTCATGCCCGGAGAGTAGATGCTTTAGAAGCTCGTCAATTTTGCGGTGCTCGTCGCGGCTGAGTTCGACGTCTTCCTGGAAGGAAAGATCGCGCGAACGGCGGGTCTCTTTCGCGGAATGAAAAGCAGCAATAGCTTCGAGCCTGATACGGTTGAGCTCTTCACACGGCTGGTTCGTTGGCATGGGCGGCGAAATAATACGACAACCGAAATGTAACGCAACGGTACGTTGGTACTAAGGAAGACCCTGAGTTCCTCGCCGCCGCCTCGAAATTAGAATGATTCTGAACCGTTTCCAGCAGTCAACGGCGATCCGGCTTTAGTTGGGGATTGCCAAGCGATTCAGCCTTCCGAGGCCGGTCGCTGCTCTTCACGCCCATTCGGTGCTGCAGGTGCTTTACTTCGGGCCTGAGTTTCCCTACCATGGCGTGCTGAATTGCTCCTGGAGGCGATTCAGCGTGCCGGCCCTGGCGGCGCGCGTTCGAGCCCATGCCACGCTCTCCACGCATAGTTGTGATTGAACCGAGCGGCGTTCGCCGCGATGTGCCTTTAAACGCTTCGCCTTTCCGCATTGGCCGGCAAGCCGGCAACGAACTGACCCTTCGCGACAGCCGGATCAGCCGTCAGCAGGCCCAAATCCTTTCCGTAAATGGCGGTTGGGTGCTCGAAGACATGGGCAGCCGCCACGGCACATTCGTTAACGGCGAAAAGGTGCTGAAGCACGAACTGCAGCCGCGCGACAAAGTCGATTTTGGCATGGCGGATTCCTACAAGCTTATCTACCTGGGCGAAGGAGCGACGATCGAAGAGTTGGTGGAGAAGGTCGAGGGACCCGCTCCGTCGGCCCCAGGCTCGCGCGAACTTCACCATTTGGGCGTGCTGCTGGACGTGGCGCGCACCCTCGGCACTGGCCTGTCGCTCGAAGACGTGCTGACGGCTGTTGTGGATGCAGCGATCCAGGTGACTCGAACGGAGCGTGGTGTCTTGTTGTTGGCCAACCCAGGCGGTGAGCTGCAGATGGTGGTAGCGCGCGACGCGCAGAAGGGGACGTTGCGCCCCGATTTACTGAAAGTATCGCAGAGCGTGGTGAAGCGGGTGGTAAACACCAGGCGCGAAATGATTGTGAGCGATACGGGCGATGAGGCGGGTGGAGTATCTCAGCAGGAAAGTGTGGCGCGGCTGGAGCTGCACACAATTGTCGCCATCCCCGTGGATAAGCTGCCGGTGATCGAGACGCTCGATGCGACGATCTCGACGCGACAGGGCGAGCTGCTGGGCGTTCTTTACATGGACAGCCACGTTCCCTCGAGCGCGTTCACGGATATGGATCGGGACGTCCTGAGGACGCTGGCGCGCGAAGCTGCGACCGTCATCGAGAACGCGAGACTATTCGCATCCGCGCGTGCGAAAGCGCGGCTCGACCATGAAATCGAGATCGCCAGCGGCATCCAGAAGACGCTGCTGCCGAAATCACTGCCGAGCCTGCCGGACTTGCAAGTGGTGGCCTCGACGCTATCTTGTCATTCGGTGGGTGGCGATTGTTTCGACGTCATCCAACTGAGCGGCGGGCGGCACGGGTTCTTTGTAGGCGACGTATCGGGGAAGGGAATTTCGGCAGCGCTGCTCGCGACGCTGTTGCAGGGCGTCTTCTTCACGACGGCGGCGATGGATATTTCGCTGCCCGGTGTTTTTTCCCGCGTGAATCAATATCTCTGCGAACGAAGTGGCGAAGATCGCTATGCCACGGTGTTCTACGGGATTCTCGATAAGATGGGCCGTTTTGAATACGTGAATGCCGGCCACGTGCCTCCGATTGTGCGCAGGAAGTCAGGCGAGCTGGAAGGATTGGGATCCGCGAATTTTCCGGTGGGGATGTTCGCGGAGGCGGAATATCAGAGTGCGCGGGTCACGCTCGAGCCCGGCGAATATCTGGTGATCTACACAGACGGGGTTTCGGAAGCTGCCAATCCGCGGAACGAATTATTCGAGGAATTCCGGCTGCGAAAAATCATGGAGAGCTTTACGGGTGATACGGTGGACGGACTCGCGGAATCGATCAAGGAAGGAATGCGGGCGTTCACGGAAGGGGCGCCGCAGTCGGACGACATCACGATTCTGGTCGTGCAATACAAAGGCAATAATTGAAAACGAAAGCGCCATCACGGAGCGGAGCGTCGGCCGCGCGGCTCGAGCCTCTCGAAAAAATCTTCGTCAAATTGAACCCCGAAGCCGAGCCTGGTGATCTGGCTGCGGAAATGGTACGCCTGCTGGCCGCGCCCGGGTGCGTGGACGGCGCGCGGATCTGGAAGTTGGTCGATGGTGTGCCGGCGGTATGGCAGGAGAGTGGAAAGCTTCCTGCAGCGAGCCCGGATCACGTCGAACAAGCCTCTGAAGGGAAAAAATTCGCCAGGCGGCAACGGCCGCGCCAGTGCATGGCCTCTTGGACGCGGGCCGACGCCCGTGGGTGTGCTGGAAATCGCGTCGAAATCCAAGCTGGATGAAAAGACTCGCTCGTGGCTGGAACTTGTCCTGCGCTACGCGGAAGTGGCGCTCGAAAGCAGCGAACGCCGGAGCGCGGTAATCGAGCTTTCCACGATCGTCGAAGCGACAAAGCGGCTGAATTCGACGCTCGACCTCGCAGAACTACTGAACATTATTCTAGGATTGACCACCCGCTATTCGGGGGCGGAGCGCGGAACGGTTTTCCTGGTGGATCGCGACAAGCAGGAAATCTGGTCGCTAGTCGGCTCGGTCTCGAGCAGCATGAAATCCGGTTGCCGATCACCAAGGGAATTGCGGGCTGGGTAGCGCAGCACGGCGAAATGGTGAATCTGCCGGACGCATATGCTGATCCGCGTTTCGAATCTGAAGTGGATTTGCGCCTCGGATATCGCACGCGATCGCTGCTTTGCCTGCCCATTCGAAATAAAGCCGGAGAGACAATCGGAGTGCTGCAGCTCCTGAACAAGAAGACGGGCCCGTTTTCGCGAGCGGATGAAAACATGCTGGAGGCGATTTCCGACCACGTCGCACTCGCTCTTGAAAATGCGCAGCTGCATCGCGAAATGGTGCACAAGCAGCGCATGGAACGCGATCTCGCCCTGGCGCGCAGCATTCAAATGGGGCTGTTGCCGGAAGCGCCGCCAAAACTTCCCGGATTCGATATCGCGGTCTCGAACCGAATGTCGCTCGAAGCGGGCGGCGATTATTATGATTTCATCCAACTCGCGCCGGATACGATGCTGGCCGTGGTGGCGGACGTGGAAGGCAAAGGCGTAGGTTCGGCTATGGTGATGGCGAATCTGCAAGCAACCCTGCACGCTCTTATCGCGCATCTTCACTCGCTCGAACGGCTCGTGGAATCGCTGAACGACATGATGCTGGCGGACACCCGCGGCCAAAAGTACATGACGATGTTCGTGACTCTGCTTGATCAACCCCGTCGCACGCTGCACTACGTGAATGCGGGGCATGTGCCGCCCGCAGTAGTGCGTTCGAACGGAACGGTGGACTATCTGCGAGAAGGCGGCATGGTGGTAGGAATGTTTCCGAGCGTGAAATTCGATCGAGGACACGTGCGAATGGAACCGGGCGATATTTTCGTGGCCTGTACGGATGGCATTACCGAAGCGATGAACGCGCAAGACGACGAGTTCGGGTCTCAGCGGCTGATAGATATCGTAGCGCGCGAGCGCTCGCTGCCTGCCGCGGAGATCGTGCAGTCAGTCCTCACGGAAGTGGACCACTTCTCACGCGGCGGTACGCACGAAGACGACCGCGTGATCCTGATCATGAAGGTTGTGTAGCCGGCGAGACGGATTTCCTCAGTGATTTTTCGGATAGGTTTCAAATAACGCCACAACGCGAGATCTCGTACTCCGCCGGCGAATGCCCAAGCGCGGCGGCATGCCCTGCACCTTTCACGATCCAGATTTCCTTCGGACCGGCTGCAGATTTATAAATTCGTTCCGCGTGCCGGCAGGGAATGCGGTGATCGGATGTCCCGCAGATAAGCAGGACGGCAAAAGGACGCGCGGCCACAGCTTCTTCGGGCGAAACGTCACTCGGATTAAAGCCGCCCTCTTTCTGAACAGAGGCAAGGGCCAACATCGAGGCGGGACGGAATAATGTTCGGCCGAGCGTGGGGCTCACGTCGAGACCGGCGTAGTCGTAACTCACTTCGCGCATGTTCGCAAACGGCGCTTCAGCCGCGACGGCCTCGATGCGCGGCTCAATCGCAGCCGATTGCAACGCGATAGCCGCGCCCATCGAAACACCTAATGCATAAAGATGTCGAACCTTCTCGCTCGCATAGAGGGCATCCGTCACGGCGACCGTGTCATGGCGTTCCTTCCAGCCATACGTGCATATTTCTCCTCCGCTTTCGCCGTGGTCGCGCGAATCCATCATGACGATGCTGTAGCCATGCCGCAGAAGGAACTCTGCGTGCCCGAGAACGCCAGTGCGATTGTCAGAGACGCCGTGATACAGCAGAACCCAGTCGCCATTTGGTGAAACGGGCCGCACTTTCCAACCTTTCAGCGTAATTCCGTCTTGCGCCCGAACGCTGAAATCTTCCTTTGTCGCGCTGGTGCGCGCGAGCATCTTCTGCGTGTCCTCGAGCCGCATGGTATTGAGGCGCATGGGATGAAGGATGCCGCTGCCGATCGAACTGCCGACAAAAGCCGCGAGCAGCGGCGAAATCGTCAACAAGACGATGCCGACAACGATGAAAGGGCGCGTAAGCCTCATATAACAGATAGTACGTCATTCGAAGTTGCCATTGTTTCAACAGGTGGAAGCGGGTCGGCGATTCTGCGGCGGCTGGTTCCATAGGCACAGAGCGGAGAAAGATCGACGCAGTAAGACACGGTGGGATGGACTTTCTTGCCGGGTGCCCTAGTAGACTTAGTCGGCAAATTTCAACCCAACTTTAGGCTTTGTTCGGCAAGGCCAATGTTTTTACTGTTTTGCCCGATGCGGACTTCTCCGAGGGATCGGCTAAGCGATTGCTAAGGGTTAAGCCCCAACGCGCCGATATCACATGTGGTGGACGAAGGCGCTCGGAGCAGGGGGTGGGCCATCGCAACCTTAGCAATCCAACCGAAACAGCAACACATCGCTGCCAAATTAGACCGGCGTCGCCGCATGCGCACGAAAATGGGTCTCCACGTTCGAATGGAAGGCGGCCGCGGGACGTTGCAGGCCTTCGAGGACACGGGAAAGACGATCGACGTTTCGCGCCATGGGCTGCTGGTTGCGACGTCGATGAGCGGCTACTGGGTCGGCCAGACCTTGCAGGTAACGTGTCCGTTTTGGAGCACTCCGGTCGCTATCAATGCGCGGCGACAAGCCAGGGTGGTTCGTACGATTCTGTTGCCGAACTGCAGCCACGCAATCGCGCTCGAGTTTCAAGACAGAGTTCCGGACGGAAGCGATCACGCGCTGGCTTCGTCGCCGTTCGCAAACCAGGTGCGAGTGTTGGGAGTTGAATCCGACGCGCGAATGGCTAGTGCCGCCACAGCGCTGTTAACGCAAGACGGCTATCACGTCTTATTCGTTTCGACTACGCAGCAAGCTCTCGACATCCTGAAAAATGAAACTCCAAATGTAATTATCGCCGAGGCGGAAGGTGGCGAAGTCTCGGGGCACGATCTTTGTGCCATCGTGAAAACAAGCGAACGGTTGCAGCACGTTCCCGTGATTTTGATGACCCAGTCAGCGATGCCTTCTGATTATTCCGCAGGCCACCGGCTTGGCGCCGTGGTGTGCATGGCGAAACCGTGCAAGCCGGCGCGGTTGCGGCAGGCTGTGCATCTGGTTGCGCCCCTCCTTCGCAGCAATCGGTTTACAGCGCTGCCTTCAATATGGGTGCTTTCGTCAGAACGTGCTAGAAGCGCAGAAGGAAATGAACGATAATTTCACCGAATCATAATCGAATCTCATCTCGAGCCGGATGGAGCATCATTTGTCTTTAGAACCGATCTCTCTGCGTTTGCAAGGACGTCAAGGCTGGCTCCGCCCGGGCAGCTACCTGGTTGCGGTGCGCGCCTTCTGGAATTTGCTTCAGGATCTCGACGTCGCACTTTCCGGCGAGGAGAAGGGCAGCGTCGATTGGGAAATCAGCGCGTGCAAGAGATCGGGTCCGGCAGTCGTGATTTTCCTCGGGCATTTGCGAAAGCCGCCCAAGGACGTGGTTGGCGAAATCCGCAGAACTTTGTTCAACGGAATCCGCAAGCTGTCTGGAAGCGATGAACGCCCGCACGGTTTCACGGACACCGCCCTGCAGGAATTGAAGGCGCTTGCCGAACAGCGGGCATCTGATGGACGAGATTGCGGTGATCGTCGACGAGAAAGAAGAATTGATTCAGTGGTCCTTTATCGAGCGCATCGAAAGAATGACGCACAATGACTTTGAAGCGCTCAGCTCGGTGGTGGGAACCCTCGAATCAATTTCAGTGGGCAAGAACGGCCGCTTCAGCGTGCGAAGCGAAATTACAGGACGTCCCGTGATGTGCCGCTTCAAGCGCGACCAGTTCACTGCTCAGGCCAAAGAGAATTTGGGCCGGCGCGTGGTGGTGTTCGGCAATCTAAAATCCAATTATCTCGGTGAGCCAATGCACATGCGCGTGTCAGGAATCGAACCGTGTCCGAACGAGCAGGATCTGCCAAACATCCCTCGTATGTCGGGCCGCATTCCGGTAGCGGCAGGGACAACTCTCAATCGAATCTACATTCCAGGTGCGAAATATGGCAAGTAAACAGCGGGCGATCTATTGGGACACATCCGTCTTCCTGTGTTTCCTGCGAAAGCACGAGTCCGAAAGGCGCGCGATCTGCGAGGACATTCTGCGCCACGCGCGCGACGGCAAAGTAGTCGCTCTACACCTCCTCATTTACCGTCACTGAGGTAATCAAGCCGCTGCGCATGGAAACCACCGGGCCGCGCCCGCTTTCGAGCGACGAAGTGGAAGATCTTGCAGGGAATGTTTCACTGGCCGTGGCTGAAAAAAATCGCGCTCGATCATCGCGTGGCGCAAGACGCCGTGAATCTGGGACTTAATTTCGCACTCACGGCTGCGGAAGCAATCCATGCTGCGTCAGCGATTGTCGCCAAGGTGGACGTGCTGCAGCAATGGGAGCGAAGCGCGGCGCTCGAAAGAGTAAACCGGCTCGTTGCCGTAGAGGCGCCGCGAATGCTTACGTACGGCGTCACGCACCGGTCCGCATCGAAAGGCAATTTTTTCGAAAATCTTCATCGCGCCAGAGCCGCCAGCGCTCGATAACCCGACGCAACATCGACGCCTCTATGATTTAGGTTTAGGTACCTACTGTCTAATCCGTAATGACGAGTGCTGTACCTTGAATCTGCGCGACTTACGGAGAATTTACCAGTACTATGCGCAGCCCCTCGCGATCGCATCTTGTTGATTCCACGCTGCTATCGATTGGCGGTACAACTGCCCTTACATCAGGAACTGGAGGTTGTGCAATGAAACTCAAATATATCTTGGGAGCCACCGCACTCTCATTCATCCTCGCGGGCACCGCGTATCCGCAGCAGGAACAAGAAAAGGAAAAGCCGCAACAGCAGGAGCAAAAGCCGGAACAGAAGCCGGCTGAGCAGCCGAAGCGACAACCGGCTGAAAACCGAAAACACAGCAACGGCAGGAACAGCAGTCAGCCAAGCAGCAACAGGAAGAACAAAAAACGAGCAGAAAAATGAACAGAAAAACGAGCAGAAACAGAAGCACGAGCAGCAATCTGCGAAGCAACAAAATGAGCAGCAGAAACAATCGGAGCAGGCCAAGATCGCGCCAGGATCAGCAGAAGCAACTAACAAAGCAGCAGCAGGACGAGCAGAAACAGCAACAGCACCAGCAGCAGCAAGTGGCGAAGCAGCAGCGCACGGATGAACGTGACCAGCACTCCGACCAAGGCCACGGACGGATCCCGGATGATCGTTTCCGTGCATCGTTCGGACGCGAGCATCATTTTCGTGTCGGCCACTTCGATAACCGGCGATTTCAGTATGGCGGTTATTGGTTTTCGTTTAACGAAGGATGGCCGGTTGGGTGGGCTTATACCGACGACTTCTACATCGACTTTATTGACGGGCAGTACTATCTGATTGACCTCACGCCATCCTGGTGTCCAGCTTCTTCTCGTAGTTGACTAACTTCGTTGAAGACTTCCGCTAACCTTTGACGGGGCCGGAACGAAGTTCCGGCCCTTTTTTTGCCTGCCGCTTTATCAAGCCTGCAAGAAAAACGAATCACAACGAGGGATGTTTCAGATGCCAATCGGTCGCGTTCTGATAGGCTCGCGCAAGCGCGAGCATTTCCGCGTCGCCATACAGTTGGCCAATGAAAGGAAAGGCTCGTCGGATGGCCTTTCTCGTCAAATCCATGCGGAAGCGCGACGCACGGATGGCCGGTGAGATTCGTCACCGCGCTATTCAAAGTGGCAACCGGATTCGGCGTGTAGTCGGCGTAGTCGAACGGGAACGAGATATACATCCACCTTGGACATCACCTCGGCCATCTCGTGCATTAGAATCGTGCGCACACGATTCGCATTGATGTATTCCACGGCAGGCAGCAAGCGCAGATTGTTTTGATCCAGCACCCGATCCTGCCGCACGAGCCCGCCCGGTTGCGTTTCGATTGGATCGCGCAGGGCGGCATTCGCCTCGCCGTACATCACCATTGTGAAATCCATCTTCGAGTGCTCGGGCAGCTCGATTTCGATCAGATTGAAACCCATGCTGCGGAATTTTTCGAGCGCAGCCGCATCATTCGCGTCGACCTTGGGAGTTTGCCGCGTGTCCGAGAATGCGGCTTTCAAGTAGCCGACGCGCAGCTTGCGAATATCAAAATCAGCGTCCCAATTAAACGGGATATCCTGCACGGCGAGATCGTGATCGTCCGGCCCCTGAATCGCTGCGAGAACGAGCGCACAATCCTCCACGCTGCGGCACATCGGGCCCGTTTTATCGAGGCTCCAACTCAGAGTCATCACGCCGTATCGGCTCACGCGCCCGTAAGTTGGGCGCAATCCAGTGACGCCGCAGATCGCCGAGGGGGCCACGATCGAGCCACCAGTTTCCGTACCGACCGAAAAACCGACCATTCCGGCGGACGTTGCAGAGCCAGGTCCAGCGGATGATCCCTGCGAACCCATCGACAGATCCCAAGGATTCTTCGTCTGACCCGCAAACCAGATATCGTCGAGAGCAAGTTCACCTGTCGCGAGCTTCGCGATCAGCACTGCTCCCGCGTCATTCAGGCGATTCACCACTGTCGCATTATGATCGATCACGCGTTCCTTGAACGGACCAGCGCCCCAGGTGGTCGGATAATCTTTGGCGGCAGCCAGATCTTTAATTCCCCAGGGAATCCCGTGAAGTGGCCCGCGATAACGGCCTGCGGCAATCTCCCGGTCGGCATCGCGCGCCTGCCGCATGGCGAGATCGTCGGTAATTGTCACGGCGCAAAGAAGCTTCGGATTGTGCTTCTTCAGCCGGGCGAGATACATCTCGGTCAGCTCGACGGATGTTACCTGCTTCGTGCGAATCAGTTCCGCGAGTTGGGTCACCTGCCAGAACGCAACATCCTCGAGATTCTTGGGCCGCTCAACCTTCGGAGGCGCGCTTATTCGAATCGGACGCTTCGTCCGGTCGATTTTGGTCCCCGGGAGAATGGGATTGAAATAAAGCGGCGGCGCGATCGCATTTTCGAGCGGAATTTTTCGCAGCTCGCGATAGTGGGCGAGATTCTTGTTCATGCCCGCCAGCATTTTGTCGAGCTGTTGATCGGTGAATTCGAGCCCCGCGACGGCTGCGGCATCTCGCAGCATCGCTTTGGTGATGACGACGTCCGAACTTTCCTTGATTTGAGAAGCTCGGTTGCTGCCGGTTCCGCGCGCGGCCTTCGTTTCCTCAAGCTTCGCCCACAAAACTCCAGGGAAAAGCGTTGAAGAAAGTCCGAGGCTTGAAAAGTAAGCCAGAAAAGAGCGGCGATCGTGGATGCTCACAATTATCCTTTCGCGACCGCCGTTTCATCGGTCACTTGGTTCGCTTGAATCTCGATCTGATTGAAGTTCGCTATTGCTGCGGCGTTGCAGGGCCGCCGAGTCTTTCCCCGATCACTTCGCCGGAAATAATAATCTCGACGCGCCGGTTCTGTTGCCGTCCTTCGGCCGTATCGTTGGACGCGACGGGATTCGATTTCCCGTAGCCTGTCGCCGTTATCGTGTTCGGATCGAGACCTTGATTCACGAGATAGGCTCGAACGGTATCCGCGCGATTCTGCGAAAGCGTTAAGTTGAATGTGTCACTTCCCATGCTGTCCGTATAGCCCTCGACGGCAAGTTTCAACCCGGGATGCGCGATAACGATTCCGCTCATCTTGGCCAGCGCTTCACGTGCCGGTGGTTTCAAGATCATATTTGCCAAAGTCGAAGAGAACATCGGCCATGTTTACTTTCAAACCGCGCGGCGTATCCGTGGTGGGAAGAATCCGGTTGAATTGCTCGAGCAGCTGCGCGCGAAGTTGCTCTTTTTCTTTTTCCGCCTGTTCCGCAGCGGCTTCGGCCTGTAGCGCTTTCTGCCTCTCTTGCTCCGCCCTCTGCTGATCCTGCTGCGATTGCAACTGCGCCGCGTGTTGAGCAGCCTCCGCTTCGGCGCGAGCCTGGGCGGCTTGAGCCGCGTCACGCTCCGCTTGCAATCGTTGAATTTCCGCCTGTTGCTTCGCTCTTTCCGACGCTGCTGCATCCGCCTTGGCCGCTGCTTCGGCTGCCGCTGCCGCTGCTTTTTCTCGCGCTACTTTCTCGTCATACTCGCGCTTCACCGCCGTCGTCCGCGCGTCAGCCGCGTTCTGAACGGCGTCGCGCGCCGCCTGGATTACGCGTTTCTTGTCTCCCTTGCTCGCAAAAATACTTTCCGCCTGATTCAGCGAGGTCTGCGCTCGTCCAAAAGCATCCGGCGCATATTGCTCAGCCTTTGCGGCCTTGGCGATTTCAATAGCGTTGCGCGCTTCATCAAGTTCCAACGGCGTTTTTGACTTCGACTTTGAATACCGCGAGCTCGCTGCAGAAAAATCGTAGTTGTAAATACCCTTGTCGAGCGACTGATACTTCGCGCTGGCCTGTTCGATCGTCCCCACCGTGCCGGGGACAACGACATTTTCAAGCACCACCGCATTGCTCGGCGCCGAAACCGCGAAATAAGGCTCCGCTGTGATAATTAACCCGAAAGTCTGCAGGGAAGTGGTCACGCTGATTTTCGACTTGTCTCCGTCGAGAAGTATTTCGCCGAGGTTGTTCGACTTTCCCTCCGGGGTGATCGCCCAGAGCACAAACGTAAGATATTCCGGTCCGAATAATTGCGGCGGCGAGAGCTTCTGAAAATCCGCGTTTACCTGGATGCGGCCCTGCTTGCTTTCCACCTTCGCCGAGCCTTTGCCGTTGGGCATGATCGGCGAGCCTTGGAAACCAATCTGCGTCGAGCCGCTTCGGTGCTCATAGTTGATCACCGTGATCGCACGCGCCACCATCGTCACTTCGAAGGAGGATTGATTCTGTGGCGCAAAACTGGATCGCTCCGTGGCTCCCGTGCTCGTTACCGAAAACAGCGCAACCGCCAAGCACATCTGCAACTTCTTCATCTGTTCCCCTCAGTCTTTGCGCACAAGTCGCCGTACCGCGGCGCAGCTTGTTTATGAATTTTCCTCCGAATGGACGTGTGATCGCCGCACGCTAGATAATACGAATCGCCGGTACAAATCAAGCCGTTCTTAGGAGACCCGCGCCACAGTTACCGGCGTGACCTCCGCTGCCCCATGCGCGGTGGCTGAGAACCACCACCGCCGCGCGAAATCCACCAGATTCCCGGCTCCGGGACAGCCGGATTTCTCGCCGTGCTTTCCTAACGCACGGTGTGTTGAAGCGTTAAGCTCAAGATCTCCGCCTGACGGAATTTGGTCTCTCTCCTGCACTGTAATGGGTGAATCGAAGGTATCTGGGGGCATTCCTGCGGCCCCTGTTTCCCAGCCGGGGATGAACTATGGGGAGTTTGCACGAACACTTCGGCACTCTGCCGCCTGCACCTGACCGGCGCAGCGAGGCGCGCACCACCCCAGCCTCTCTCGCGCAGGTGGAATTCGGAGGCGGCCACAGCGGCATTATCCTCAACATAAGCGAGGCGGGTATGGCCGTCGCCGTGGCCCACGTCGTTGCAGTAGGCGAACACCTCCCTTGCGTTCGTTTCCTTTTCCCCGATTCCGCTCGCAACTCGGTTCAAATTGTCGAAATTTCCGCGGAAATAGTATGGCTGTCAGAAACGAAAAAAGGCGCTGGTATGCGGTTTGTTGGATTATCCCCCGACGCCCGAAATCGCATTTCAAATTGGATTGCTTCGGAAAAAACGGCTCCCGAATTTGAGCACTTACCGAAACCCGTTCTCCGCGATAAGCGGCCGCTGGAAATTAGTTCCGGCAAATCGAGAACGATCTTCAGCAGACAACCGGTTCACGATGAGGGAGCAGGGGCGCGTTACGCCAGGATGTTTCCGTCTGAAAGCGCCTATCCAAAAATCACCACTACGCTCGACGAAATTAAACAGGATCAAGCTCCGCCTTTCTCGGCAACTTCCCGCGTCTGCTCCGTTGCGGACGTTGCAACTCCCGATCTGCCAGCCAAGGTTTCAATAGCCGGTATTGCGCAGAGCACGGCGGCTGCATTTCCCCCA
Organism: uncultured Acidobacteriota bacterium; assembly: GCA_963767205.1. Taxonomy (GTDB): domain Bacteria; phylum Acidobacteriota; class Terriglobia; order Acidiferrales; family UBA7541; genus Palsa-295. The sequence goes on along the minus strand of CAVYDF010000007.1, from coordinate 284,746 downwards.
GAACGTAACGATAAATCCGCTGCCGAACCATCGGGAACTTCGAATCCCAATGAAGGGAAACCGTTGACAAGAGACAAACCGGAAGCCCAAACGCCAGATAGTGAAATCGAGCTTTCGGTGGCCCGTGTCAACGACTCGTCTTCAAACTCTGACGATCCTGAAAAATCAGCTGAGAAAAGCTTCAAACTTCAGTTTGCCATATTGGGTTTTGTGTTAGTCGCGATAAGTTTCATCCTGGGGCTCACTGCCGGATATGGTCCGATCGAAAAACGAATCCGAGGAATTCGAAGGCCTGCTCTCCCTGTGGCTCGTCAATCGCAGGCATCCGCGGCCGCGCCAAGCGAACCCACTTCTTCTGCGCCGGACGGCAAAATTGACGTGCCTGCCCTGGAAGCCTCACAGTCGGACAGCGAAGAATCGCAGCCTGAAAGTCGGCCTGCTCCTTCGAGTTCGCGCTCCTCGAATCCAGACACGCGTGCCACACCAACCGAACCCCCTCTACCGAAATCCCGAATCAAGAACGATTCCGATAGCTCTCTCCAAACCCACAAACTCGATGCCGCGCATCCCCCCGAATCAAATCTCCAAAAGAAACCTCCGTCGTCCTCAGCTTCTGAGGCCGCGGCCTCTAGAGATCCGAATCCATCCGCGGCACTGGAATCTAAGGAATCGAAGCCATCGGTTGAGCCCAAAAACCAATCGGAAGAGCGAGATGATTCAACGAGCTCGCCCGCAGAAAGCTCCGCCCCAGCCGCAAGACCCAAGGCCGATGAGCCTGTCTCTCCGCCTCCAGCGGCCGCCTCGACACCCAGCACACCGGGAGACCCCACGGGGCCCAGCGCCACCCCACCGCCAAAACCGACACCAACTCCAAATCCAGCGCCGCGTCCTGCTCTCGCTTCCGCAAATGTAACCATACCCCCGGCTGAAAACGGCAAGCTCGTTCGTGCGGTTTTCCCGCGCAAATCAATTGCCGGTTCGCCGTCGCTCGCCATCACCTCGCAACTCTCCGTACTTATCTCTCCGGCGGAGCGCTCCACGGCAGGGGATCGCGAAACGGCAAGATTGCAGGCTGGGGAACTTATCTCGTACGTCGTGCCTCGCCAACCTCGCCCAGGAGATCGATACAACTCAATAGAAACGGTAAGAGTGCGCGCCACCATCGGAAGCGACGGCCGAGTGACGGACGTCAAGCCAATGAACGGGCCGATCTTCCTGCTCTCGTCCGTAGTAAGCGCGGTCCGCCAGTGGCGTTTCCACCCCACTTTGTTGAATGGTGCCCCAGTGAAAGCGGAAGACGACATCACGATCGAATTTCGGCTGCAACGGTAGCCGGTAGCTGAACGGCTTAGTGTCGACTCGACGGGCTTGGAAGGTATTCAATCAAAGCTGAACCCAATTCCTGTTCTCGAGGCCAGGGCGGCAGAGTTTCTAGCATACGTTCGAACCGGTGCCGGTGGGCGATGCAGATGAGAAGCAAGTCCAAGGCGCTCAAAAGTGCGGATGGTGTACCAGTTCAAGTCAATTTCATACCACTTGAACCCGTGTCGCGCCGACACCGGGTAGGCGTGATGGTTGTTATGCCATCCATCTCCGAAACTCAGCATGGCAACCCACCAATTGTTGGTTGACGCATCTCGCGTCTCGAAGCGGCGCGACCCCCAAATATGCGCGCACATGTTGACGATCCACGACGAATGCAGTCCCACGACGGTGCGCAGAAAAGTGCCCCACAACACCAGGCGGAATCCACCGATCGCGAACAACGCGAGTCCGAGAATAATCGTTGGAGTGAGATGCCACTCCGTCAGCCACACGTGAAACTTGTCCTCGGCCAGATCAGGGACGTAGCGTTTGAGCGTTGCAACGTCTTCGCGGTAGGCATTGCCCATCAGGATCCAGCCCGCATATGACCACCACTTGCCATCGCGCGGAGAGTGCGGGTCACCGTCCTTGTCCGCGAATTGGTGATGCTTGCGATGCGTGGCCACCCAGATCAGCGGGCCTCCTTCCATCGCCGTCACGCCGCAAATCGTCAGAAAATACTCAAACCACTTGGGTGTCGCGAAGGAGCGATGCGTGAGCAACCGGTGATAACACACGCCGAGTCCCAGTCCTCCCATCACCCAGTGCAAGAAGATCGCGGTGAAGAGTCCACTCCAAGTGAAGAAGAAGAGTGCCGCCACTGCGCCCACGTGAAACAGCATCAGGACAGGCGCGATTTTCCAGTTGAAGCGATTCTGGCCGGGCTGATTTTGCCGCAAATCATTAGATCGCAAGACACTCATCGACAATTCCGCCTCCGTTTACTTGTAGTGCTTGTCCCGGAAGGAATCTGTTCAGAAATTCACACTTTGAGTGGCTTGACCGATCATGAGCAGGCAGGTCGGGAACTGTCGGCAACATCAAACTTCCCGATCGCTAAAGCGGTCTCAACGGCCAACTAATGTGTCCATCTTCAACTGGCGTGCTGGCAAATAGACAACCGAGCCGAACCCGAATTCGTTCGGATATCTCACGTCCCTGGTGCCCGGACGTCTTCCTTGCAAGGTTGAGGCCCTGAGGGTACCACTTCCATGGTTTTGCTGCGCGGTTTAAGATTCCGCGTCCCGCTGGCGTGAGTCGTTTAGCTCGGAGAGTATCGAACTCGCCAGATGGAGCGGGAATCGTCAAAAATTACAGGTAAGCAAGAAGCTTGGCTGCGAGGGATTACGTCGAGACGGCCCGTTTACGACCCGGTCGACGAATAGTGGCGTGTGCCGAAGTTCCAAAGAGAAATGGAGAGCGTGAGAAACACTACAGCAACGACCGGTACAAGCGGCGCATATTCCGGCGTGACGGCGCGGCCGAGCAATTTCACGCTGGGATAAAACGACGCCAGTCCGAAGGGAACTACCCAGCACAGAAAAAATTGCACCACGGGGCTGTAAATCGAGAGCGGGTAGCGGCCGAAGGCGATCACGTTCCACACGGGCGGATGAACGCCGATGCGGTCCTCGAACCAGAAGGAGACGGTGCTGAGCATCAGGAAAATCGAAATATAGATGATGCCTGCGCAAATGCCAAAGAAGAGCAGCATCGCGAGTTTCGCCGGCGTCCAGACGATCCCCAGCCTGTCGCGCCGCCCACACCATGCAAAAAATTCCCGTGGCCACCTCTTGAAACGACTCGATCCGGAACGTTTCGAACAGCACCTGGAATAGCGACGAGACCGGGCGCAGCAGAATGCGGTCGAACTTTCCCTCGATGATGTAGTTGTTGCCGAAATCGTAGAGATTCATGCTGATCACATTGAAGAGTCCGTAGGGAATCAGCGCGAATCCGTATAAGAACAGAACTTCCTCGAAGCGCCAGCCGCCCAATTGCGGCGCTTTTTCGAATAGCACGATCACAAAAGCGATTTGAAAAATCGTTGCCGCGAAACTGGTCAGCAGGCTGACGATAAAGTCGCCGCGATACCCGATCCGCACCTTCGCGTATTGCGTGAAATAATCCGCGAAAAGCAGCGCGTGCCGGTTCGCGCCGGCCGCCAGCGCGGCAGCACCGGTCTTTTCTTTCATCGGAGTGCTGATTGGCATCGAACTCATCGGCTAACCGCCATGGATCGTGATCTTCCGCGATGCCCGCTCCCACCAGAAATGCGCCAGAGCCAGCATCGCGATTACCCAGAGCCATTGCGTTCCGAGCGCGCGAAGAGCTGCCGCCCGGTCGAGCTTGCCAAGATAAATCTGCAGCGGCATGAAGGCGATGTACTCGAACGGCAGCCGCGCCATGATTTTCTGCGCTGCATCCGGAAAAAATGAAATCGGAATCAAAAGCCCGGAAAGCATCTCGATCAGCCAGTATTTCGCGCGAATCAACGCCAGAATCGATTTCAGCGGAATCGCGCACGTTCCGATCATGAAATTGATCGCGGCCATCAGAAAGAAGCTTCCCAGCACGCCCACAAGAAATAGCGCAAAATTCTCGCGCGAAGCCGGCCCTTGCACTGGAAACACGAGCGCCACCACGATCGCCGTTGGCAGCGTCAGCAGCCCGAGACGAAACGCCGATTCGCCCATCGCCCGGCAGATCCACATCCACTGGATCGAAACGGGCTTGATCAAGTCCATCGCGATCTTGCCTTCGATCACCTCGTACGCCATTTCCTGGTCAATCGTGTTCCAGTAGAACGAACGAATCATCCAGCCGACGCTCACGTAGGTGATGATCTGCGGCAGGCTGTACCCTGCGATCGATTGCGCCGAGTGAAAAACCGCGCGTCCAGATGAAGTAGTACACCGTACGTTGAGAAAATAGGTGATGATGCCGGTGAAATAGCGCAGCCGGAAAGCGAGGATATTGACGAATCCGACGCGCGCAAATTCCGCGTACGGCACCAGCGCATCGGCGAACCCGTTCACACCGTTACCTCGGGTAGCGCTTCGCCGGCGTAGATGCGCTTGACGATTTCCTCGATCGGCTCGTCCTCGATCAACAGGTCGCGCACTTCCACCGCTGCGAGAATCCGCCGAATCAAATCGGCAGTAACGATCTTCACCCGGTCGAAGCGGATGCGATAAGTCAGTTCGTCCACCGTCTCGATTTCAAATCCTTCGCGCGCAAAAACTTCCAGGCACGCCACCTGGTCGCGGTCTTTCAGCGCAAATTTGATCTGCTTGGTGCGCAACAGCTTCTGCTTCAGATCGTAAAGGTGACCGTCGAAGAGCACGCGCCCGTGGTCAATGATCATGATCCGGCGGCAAAGCTCTTCGATATCGTCCAGGTCGTGCGTCGTCAGCAGAATCGTGGTGTGAAATTCGCGATTGATGGCGCGCAGGAAATGCCGGATGTGATCCTTCGCCACCACGTCGAGACCAATCGTCGGCTCGTCAAGAAACAGCAGCGGTGGATTGTGCAGCAGCGCCGCAGCCAGATCGCAACGCATGCGCTCGCCAAGCGAAAGCTTTCGCACCGGCGTGTGCAAGTAATCGCTGATTCCGAGAATCTCGTTGAAGTGTTCCATCCGCGCGTCGAAATCGCGCTGCGGCACATCGTAAATCCGCCGCAGCAGCTTGAACGACTCGATCACCGCGATGTCCCACCAAAGCTGCGTCCGCTGGCCGAACACGACGCCGATCGTCTTCACATACTGCCGCCGCTGCCGGAAGGGAACGTAACCATTGACGCGGATTTCGCCGCTCGTGGGCACCAGGATGCCGGTGAGCATCTTGATCGTGGTCGATTTGCCCGCACCGTTCGGGCCGATGTAACCGACCATTTCGCCGCGTTCGATCGAAAACCCGACGCGGTCCACCGCCGCCACCGTACGGTAATCGCGAACGAAAAGATTCTGAATCGAGCCCCACACCCCCTCCCGCCTCCGAAACGTGCGGAAGTCCTTGCAAAGATCGTGCACGTAGATAAGAGGGTCGGTGCTCATGTAGATACAATTCTAACATTCGAGCCAGGCGCAGAAGCCGCACATCGCGGCATCGACAACACGTCCCGCGCCGGCTCCAGCAGCAATCCTAAATCCCGCTGGCTTATCACTCACCCATTACTTTGACGAGGATTCGCTTCGGTCGTAAGCCGTCAAGTTCGATGAAAAGCACGGCTTGATGGGGGCCCAGGTCGAGTCGCCCTTCCGTGAACGCGACAATCACCTGGTGATGCAGCAAGAGGCTCTGAAAATGAATGGCCGCATTACTTTCGAACCGGCCCTTATGCTTGAAGTCATCTCGCGCCGGAGCCACCTCGCCGAGCCACGCATCGAGATCCTCCAGCAGCCCGGGCTCGTTGTCATTGACGACCACTGCCGCATTCGCATGCAGCGCCGACACAAGAATGATGCCGTCGCGAAACGCACTCTTTTCCATCGCCGCTTTAATTTGCGAAGTCAGGTCGAAAACTTCACGCGCCTTCTTTGACTGGACGGTGATCGCCTCGTTGTAGATTTTCATATGGCAGGCAAGTGCCTATCAGGAGTGGTCAGCATTTGTAGCGCCGGTCTTCAGACCGGCAGGTTCAAGCTTTAGCCTTTGTGGCAGGTCGAGCAGTGCTTCGCTTCGTAGTTATCCATCGTCACTTCAAACATGTTGTTGCACCCGATGCAAACACGATGGATCTTCGGCCCAGTTCCAGTTGCGTGATGACCCGCGGATTGTCCAGCCGCGCCCGTTGCAGAGGGCGCAGAACTCGCCGGCACCGCTGGCGCTTTCGTTTGTGATTGAGGTGTCTCGCTCATACCGTAAATTTTATCACGACGCGCAATGCCAACCCCCGCGTCAATCCCTCCCACGACAGCTTATCCTCGCCCGTCGCGAACCAACCCACCTAGGCAACCTCCCCGCGCTCCAAAAGCTCACTCACCTTTGCCACAATCTCTCCAATCCGCACCGGCCGGTAAAACACAGCCGCCACCCGCGGCAACGCCACAGTCTCAGTGCGCGAAGCCACCAAAATAGTCGGCACACGCCCCACTAGACTTTGAATCGCAGGATCGCCAGCAAGCTCCGCATTCGCTTCCAGCACCATCAACGCTGGCATCGTCCCACCAGCTAGCGCCCGCCCCACATCCTCCGCCGAATCCATGCCGAGCGCATCAATTCCACGCTCGCGCAATTCTGCACGAACTGCGGCACGCAGTTTCCAGTCCGTCGCGATCACGAACACCACCGGCATCCCATTCTTAGAGTAGCGCATCTCTTGTAGGTAGGCCTGTAGGTATGCAGTGGTGCTCCCGGCGCCACTCCTTCGGCCTTTCCGTAAGCAAGCTTCGAAAGGGTCTGTTACACTTTTGAGATTCTGGGGGTAGGCTGCGCGCGCAAGCGCCGCCCAAGATGGCGGACAACGGTAAGAGAAAATGGCTCGTTCCCACCCTGGCCGTCGCGCTAGGTGCGCTGGTCCTCATCGTCTTGCTGGCAAGCCGCGGCCAAGCGCCGGTTGTTCACTACGTACCCGTCCAACGCGAAGATCTAAGCGCCTCGATTTCCAGTAACGGCAAGGTCGAGCCGATTTCGCCAGCGATCGCCCGCGCCGAGTTTCCCACCTTTGTAGAGAAAATCGAAGCTACCGAAGGCCAAGCCATCCATCGCGGACAGCTGATTCTCACGCTGAATGCTTCCGACATTCGCGCGCAACTCTCGCAGGCACGCGCGGATTTGCTGGCGGCCCAGACGGATTTGCGGAACTCGCGCGCCGGCGGGCCGCCCGACGAACTCGCCCAGCTCAATGGCGATCTCGCAAAAGCCCAGGCCAACGTTGCAAACCTCGAACAAACTCAAAAAGCGCTCGAGCAGCTCGCCGCCAAACAAGCCGCCACGCTATACGAAGTGGCGCAGAACCGGGCCGCCCTCGCGCAAGCTCACGCCACGCTCGAGACTCTCCTGCAGAAGAAAGCGGCGCTCGCGCAACGAACCACCGGCGACGCAGAACGAGCCGATTTGCGCGCGAAGGAAGCCCAGGCTCAGGTGCAATCGCTCGAAGAGAAATTGCGCTCGGCCACGGTCGTGGCGCCTTCTGACGGCACGCTCTACGCGCTTCCCGTGCACACGGGCGACTACGTGAAAGTGGGCGACTCCCTTGCCGAAATGGCTGATTTGCGCCACGTGCGCGTCCGCGCTTTTGTAGACGAGCCTGACCTTGGCGCTCTGGAACCGAATCAAGTTGTGCAAGTCGCGTGGGACGCGAAGCCCGGCCAGACCTGGACCGGCCGCACCGAGCAGGTTCCCAAGCAGGTAGTCTCGCGAGGCGCTCGTAGCGTTGGCGAAGTGCTCTGCTCAATCGACAACGACAAGCTCGAGTTGCTTCCCAATGTCAACGTGGACGTCCACATCCTCGTCCATGCCCGCCAGGGTGCGCTGGTGGTTCCGCGTGCCGCGGTGCGCTACGACAACGGCCAGCATTTTGTTTTCGTTTACGGCGGCGACAAGATTCACCGCCGCGACATCACTGTTGGTATCGCCAGTGCGCAAAAATACGAAGTAATCAGCGGTCTGCAACTCGGAGACAGGGTAGTGCTGCCGGGCGACATGCAGGTGTTGAAGGACGGCATGGACGTTCGAGCCACGGAGGCTAAAATATAGTGCACCGCGGACACAAGCTGTTGTGGGCAGTCTCGATCGCAGTGCTTTTTCTCTTTGAATTTGCAGCAAGTAGCCGCGTCGCGGCGTCCGGGTTTCCCCCGGATGCTTCCGCCTCCCTCCAGAACGCCATCCGCCAATATAATTCCGGAAACTATTCGGGCGCCGTCTCCACTTTGCAGGTGGCAGTGATCGCGAATCCGAATAACGCCGAACTCGCTTACTGGCTCGGCCGCAGCTATTACGAACTGCGCGACTACGACAATGCCATCACGAATGGCGAAAAAGCCGTCGAGCTTGATTCCAAAAACTCCGATTACCATTTGTGGCTCGGCCGCGCCTACGGCGGAAAGGCCGATCGCGAGCGCAGTTTTTTCCTGGCGAAGAAAGTGAAGAAGGAATTTGAAGACGCCGTTGCCGCGAACCCGTCGAACATTGCGGCCCGCCGTGACCTCGAGGAATTCGATATTGACGCTCCGTGGGTTGTTGGCGGCAATAAGGACGAAGCCAAAGCCCAGGTGGAAGCGATCGCTGCGCTCGATCCAGTCCAGGGGCATCTCGCGAGAGCTCTTTACGAGGCTCAGGTAGCCAAGAAACACGATGCTGCCGAAAGCGAATACCAGCAGGCCCTTGCCGCGAAGCCCAAGACCGTGGAACCCTATTTCGACGCGGCCAACTACTACGTAAAGCAGAATAAGCCCTCTGATCTGAAGGCCGCTATTGACGGAGCGGCGGCCGTAAATCCCAACGACCCTCGCCTGGCCTATTATCGCGGCGTGTATGGAGTGCTTTCGGCGGTTGATCCTTCGCATTCCGAACAGGATTTGAAGTCGTACCTCGCCAGCACGCCCGATCGCAGCGATTGGCCTTCGCATGCTGCTGCGCGCGAGTGGCTCGGGCGTCTCTATGAGGCGCAAGGCAAACGCGCCGAAGCGGCCGAACAATATCGCGCTGCTTTGCAACTCGATCCGACTCGCAAGGAAACGAAGACGCGGTTGGAACACCTGGAGAAATCGAAATAGCCCCGGGATTCCGTCCGGGCCAATCCGAAATCGCTGCCATGTCCAACGTACGAAACAAATCCGAATACTGGAACGAGACCTGGCATCTTGCGCTTCAGGCGCTGCGCGCGAACAAACTCCGCGCTGCACTGACGATGCTCGGCGTCATCATCGGCAGCGGATGTATCGTTCTCGTCGTTACGGTGGCCCTCGCCGGCAAGCGCTACATCATCACTCAGATTGAAGGCGTCGGCTCGAACCTCGTCTACGCCGGCATCACGCGTTCCAATAATTCCTCGCGGCTCACCTTGGGTGACGAGATTTCGCTCGGCGACATGGAAGCCATGAAATCCCAGATCCCGGAAGTTACTGTCGTTGCCGGAGCGAGCGACATCCCCATGACCGTTGTCGCGGCGGGCGTCGAACGGCCGGTGAAACTGGTAGGCGTCACCGACGGCTTTCAGCAGATTCGCCGCCTGGTCGTTTTTCGCGGGCGCTATTTCGATCCCGATGACATGATGACCCACTCCAAGGTCTGCTTGCTCACCCAGGAACTAGCCGAACGCGTTTTTCCGCGTCAGGATCCAGTGGGCCAGGAAATTCGCGTTGGAGACCTGCGCTTCTCGGTGATTGGTGTGTTTCGCGAGCGGATTTCCACGTTCGGCGAGACGGAAATCGCGCGCGAGTCAGTACTCATCCCCTTCGGCTTGATGACCTACTACACGGGCTCGGAATATATCCGCACTCTATACGTCCAGGCGGACTCGCCCGAAGCCGTTCCCGGCGTGACGAAGCAGGTAGCGGAGGTTCTGAAAAGCAGGCATCGCCCCGGCGCAGAATACGACGTGGAGAATCTTGCCTCTCTGCTCGATTCGGCCCGCAAGATTTCAGAAGCCTTGACGGTACTTCTCGTGGTGATCGCCCTGATCGCGCTCACGATCAGCGGTATCGGTATCATGAACATCATGCTCGTCACGGTCACGGAGCGTACGCGCGAGATCGGTATACGCAAAGCCGTGGGAGCGCCGCGCGACGCGATCCTTTACCAGTTTCTGATGGAAGCGTTTCTGATTAGCGGCACCGGCGCTGTGATCGGAATTTTGATAGCCGTTTCGATCCCGGTGGCGATCAATCTCGTTTTGCGCGTGATCCCGGAAGCGGTGGGGATTCGTGTGCCGGTATCGTGGGTCTCGGTGGTCCTTGCGTTTGTAGTTTCATGCTCCACCGGCATCTTATTTGGCTACCTGCCCGCGAGTCGAGCGGCCAGCCTTCATCCAACGGAATCTCTTCGATATGAGTAAGGACATGAATAACAAAAGACGGTCGTTACTCGCGATGGTCGCCGGTTTCGTTATCCTCGGAGCTGGATTTGTTCCGGGCCTGGCTCGCGCGCAAGATTCGGACAAGCTCACGCTGCGGCAGGCCGTCACGCTCGCGCTCCAGAACAGCCGGGAAATTACTCTCGCGAGGATGCAATATACGGTCGCGATGAACGCCGCCGGAGTAAACCGCGCCGATTTTCGGCCCAATCTCTACACGGGCTCTGGTGCCGCGTACACGAGTGGCTTTCCCGCTACCGTTGGCGGTCAGGCCCCCGCAATCTTCAGCCTGTCGTACACGCAGTCGATTTTTAATTTGCCTTTGCGCGGGCAACTGAAAGCTGCTGAGGACCGGGCGGAAAGCCAGAAGATCGATCTCGATCGCACCCGCGACGCCGTGATCGTCCGCACCGCCACCACCTACCTCGAACTCGCAAAGGTCCGAACTTCGCTCGAGTTGCTGCGCGGTGAGGGTGCCAGCGCCGAAAAGATTGCCGGCGTCACTCGCGAACGTACCCAAGCCGGCCAGGAACTGCCGATTGAAATCACTCGCAGCCAGTTGACGCTCGCTCGCATTCGCGAGCGAATCATTCATCTGGAAGGACGTGACGCGATTCTCACTCAGCAACTCGAAAATCTCACGGGCACCACCGCTCAATCACTTCAAGTCGAGACAGAACAGACATCGTTCGCGGTGGATCAGCAAGAGACCGATTTGATCGCTGCCGCTCTCAAAACGAGCCCGTTCGTTACCGAAGCGGAGAAAGAACGCGATGCCAGGCAGCATCTGCTAAGAGGAGCGAAAGGTGAGTTCTGGCCCACCGTCAGCGCCGTCGGCCTTTACCAGGTTCTCGGCAAGTTTAATAATTACGATGAATTCTTCAATCACTTTCAGCGCAACAATGTAACTGTCGGCGTCGACGTCCACATTCCGGTTTTCAGCTCCAAGACTTTTGCCGACATAAAATTGGCCAAGAGCCAGTTGAGCGAAGCCGAACTCGTCCTGGGTAACAAGCGCCAGGAAGTCCGCGCCGACGTGCTGCAAAAAGCGCGCGATGTTCGCGAACTCGATGCCGCTCACGAAGTGGCGCGCCTCGATCTGCAACTCGCCCAGGAATCGCTGCAAATCCTGCAAACGAAATTGGACGAGGGTCGCGCCACGCTGCGAGACATCGAGCAGGCTCGTCTCGAAGAAAACGACAAATGGGTGGCCTTCCTCGACGCCGAGTTCGCTCGCCAGCAGGGACAGCTCTCGTTGCTCCAAGCCACTGGCCAACTCGCGAAGGTGTTTCAGTAGACACGGTTCCCGGCAAACCTCAGCTTGGGATAGTGGCCGAAATCGGGTAAAATTGAGTGAATACATCTACGGCCATTTTGCGTCTGTACGACGGTCTGCATTCTGGGGGATTGCGAATGTCGTCTGTAATGAAAACATTGTTGCTGAATCCGCCGAGCTTTGAGCATTTTGACGGCGGCGCCGGGTCGCGCTGGCCCGCCACGCGCGAAATCGAATCCTATTGGTATCCGGTCTGGCTTGCTTATCCGGCTGGTATGTTGCCCGGCAGCCGTCTGCTGGATGGTCCTCCTCACGGCATTACTCCGGCGCAAGTGGTTCAAATCGCGAAAGATTATGAATTTGTAGTTCTCTTCACGTCTACCGTGGGCTTTCACAGCGACCTTCGCATGGCCAAGGCGATGAAGGAAAAGAAGCCCGGAATCAAAATTTGCTTCGTCGGTCCGCAGGTACAGATCAAGCCGGCGGAAAGCCTTCTCGCCAGCCCCGATATCGATTTCGTCGTGCGCGGAGAATTCGACCACGCAGTGGTGGACTATGCGAACGGCAAGCCCATCTCAGGAATCGCAAACGTCAGCTACATCAAAGACGGCAAGGTGGTCCACAATCCACCGCGTCCGCTGCTGCAAACCGAAGAACTTGACGCGCTTCCTTTTGCAACGGACGTGTACCAGCGCGATCTTACGATCGAAAAGTACAATGTTCCGTTCCTGCTGCATCCGTTCGTTTCGTTCTATACCGCGCGCGGTTGCCCGGCTCTCTGCACTTTCTGCCTATGGCCGCAAACGCTGTCCGGGCACGCCTGGCGCGTGCGCGGCACCGAATCGGTGGTGCGCGAATTCAAGCAGGCGCACAAGATGTTTCCGCAGGCCAAGGAATTTTTCTTTGACGACGACACTTTCAACATTCGCAAGGATCGCGTTCTTGCGCTCTGCAAGGAATTCAAGCCGGTAGGCTTTCAGTGGTCCTGCACGGCGCGCGTACACAGCGATTACGAAACACTGAAAGCGATGGCTGATGGCGGCGCGCGTCTTCTGATTGTCGGATTCGAATCCGGCGATCCGCAAATCTTGAAGAACATCAAAAAAGGCGCGACCGTCGAGATGGGCAAGACGTTCGTTCAGAATTGCAAGAAAGTCGGTATCCGCGTTCACGGCGATTTCATTATCGGGCTGCCGGGCGAGACCAAAGAAACCATCGAAAAGACGATCAATTACGCCAAAGAACTGGACTGCGAAACGATTCAGGTCTCCATGGCGCACGCCTATCCGGGCACTGAACTTTACGAGCAGGGAACTCGCGAAGGGTTCCTGAAGGGCGAAGCCGTTACCGACGCTGGCGGCCACCAGCTTCCTCACCTCGAGTATCCCGGCCTTTCGCGCGAGTACATGGTGGATTCCGTCAACCGCTTCTACGACGATTATTATTTCCGCCCGCGCGTCGCATGGCGCATCGTTCGCGACGCTCTGTGGGATTCGCATGAGCGCAAGCGGCTCTTCCACGAAGCAGTGGATTTCATGAAGCTTCGTGCTGACCGCAAGCGCGTGGCCAAGAAGGGCGTGCAGAAGAAAGTGCTCGTGAATGTGCCGGAGCAGCGAAGCTCGTCGGTAGGAGTAGCGAGCGAATCCACGAGCGCATGACGCCCGGTTCGGGGCTGCATCTCAAAACCTTTTTCCTCCTTTTCATCATGGTCGTTTTTGGCCCGCTGGGCGACGTGCTGCTCAGCAAGGGCATGAAAGGCCTCGGCGAAATTCCGAATTGGTCTCCGGCGGAATTGGCGCATCTTTTCGTCGGCGTTTTCACCTCCGGCATGATCTGGCTTGGAATCTTCTCGCTCATCGGATTTTTCATTGCTTACACGCTCGTGCTCTCCTGGGCCGATTATAGCTTTGTCCAGCCGGCTTCTTCGTTTTCGTATGCGGTCGTCGCGCTGCTCGGCCACTTTGCTCTCGGCGAAACGATTACACCCTTGCGCTGGGCGGGCATTCTGGTGATCTGTTGCGGAGTGCTGATAGTGGGACGCACTCCGCCGCGCACCACTGAAGAGGCCGCGGCATCCCGGATGCAACCCAGCACGGTGGAGCAGAGTTGATGTTTGCTGAAATTATTCTGATCTTCGGAATCGTGGTGATAGGTACGGGCGGCGAAATCTGCCTTACCCGGGCGATGAAAACTATCGGGGAAGTGCATGATTTCCGGCCGCGGGCGTTGCTGAATGTGTTTGGGCGGGCGATGCGCGTTGGATGGATGTGGCTTGCGTTGCTGTTGATGGCCGCGGGATTTTTTTCGCTGCTGGGAATGCTGGCGCTCGAGAATGTGAGTTTTGTTGTGCCGGTTACGGCGCTCAGCTATGTGGTTGGCGCGTACGGCGGGGCGTTGTTTCTAGGAGAGAAGGTAACGCGGCAGCGGTGGCTCGGCGTTCTGCTTGTGTGTATCGGCGTCACGATGGTTTGGAAAGGCCGAGGCTAAACGGTTGTCCGCAGGGATAGTCGCGTGACGGCGTGGGGAGCGATTCGCGCGGCGCTCCTGCTGGTTGCGCTGGCGCCCTTCGGTTACTACATCGTCGCAATCATCGCGGCGCGGCGATTTTTTCCTAAGCGCTTGCTCCCGCTTGCCGCCGATTTCACTCCCCCAGTCAGCATCCTCAAGCCGATTTACGGGCTTGACCGCGAGACGTATGAGAATTACGCAAGCTTCTGCCGCCAGGATTACCCTGAATTCGAAATTCTTTTTTGCGTTTCCGATGACCGCGATCCTGCCATACCGGTAATTCAGAAAATTATTGTGGATTTTCCCGAACGTCCGATTCGTCTGCTCGTTGGCTCTGAGCCTCTTGGCGCGAGCGACAAGGTCAACAAGCTGTGCCGCATGGTGCGCGAAGCACGCCACGAGATCGTGATCATCACCGATAGCGATGTGCGAGTGGATCCGGGATTCTTGCGCGCAATCACCGGCGCGTTTCGTGATCCGGAAGTTGGCGGCGTCACCTGTCTTTATCGCGGCCTCACCGACGGCTCATTCGCGGCCGGCCTCGAGGCTATGGGTAATAGCGCCGATTTCGCCGCGGGCGTGCTCGTCAATTGGCTCGGCGGCAAGATCGACTTCATGCTCGGCGCCGTGATGGCCACGACCAAGAAAAATCTCGCGGAAATCGGCGGCTTCGAAGCGTTGGTCGATTACTTCTGCGACGATTTCGAGCTGGGGAACCGCATCGCAAGAAACGGCCATCGCATTGAGCTCAGCACGTTTCCGGTATCGATTGTCTATCCGCGAGAAACGCTGCTGGAGGCTTTCCGGCACCAGGTACGTTGGAATCTGAGCATTCGCTACTCGCGTCCTGCCGGTCATCTGGGATTGATTTTCACGCAGGGCTTGCCGTGGACGATTCTCGCGGCGCTGGTCGCGCCGTCGGCGCCGATTGCGCTGGCGTACGTAGCCGCCTACGTGGTGCTGCGCAGCGAAATGGCCAGAACCGTCGGAGTGTGGGGCATGCAGGACCGGGCGCTCCGCGCGAAGCTCGCCCTTTTGCCGGTAAGAGATGCGTTCGCATTCGTGGTGTGGCTCGCGAGTTTCTTCCCGCAGCGAATTCGATGGCGCGATAAGGAGTTCTACGTGCGAAACCGGCGGCTCATCCCCACCGCTTCGATCCGCGCATTGTAAGAAAGTGGCGACGAGGTGAAACGAGACCGAGTAGAGATCTGTTGAGCTTCAGAGGGAGAGTTGACGTCAATCGACTGCCGGTCTTCAGCGTTGCCTCACAATAAGGCGGGGTGGGTTACCGGGGTTCATCGCCCACCGCGTAGCGCGCGGTAGATTTCGTTGGCGGTTTTGAATTCCTGCTCCAGATCTTTGCTGGCGAGGCGGGTGCGCAGATAGTCGATGGCTTGGGCCAGGCGATCGAGCGCGTGCGCGATGTTTTCACGGTTGGTGAGACAGGTGTCGCGCCAGATGTCATAGGGACTTCCAGCAAGGCGCAGCATGTCCGCGAGCCCTGGACCTGCGAGCGTGAGTGGCAAGCCTGTTTCGTCGGTTTCATCCGCGACTACATGCGCGAGCGCGACCGACGCGAGCTGCGGCAGATGCGAGACGATGCCCACGGCCCAGTCATGTGTCTCCGCATCGCACCAGGCGGGCTCCGCGCCGATGCGTCGCAGCAACGCCGCAAATTTCTGGACGCGCGGATCGGGATCGCTCTCGGGCGCAATCAGCGCGTAGCGCGAGCCCCGGAAAAGATCTGCATCCGCGTGTTCGATTCCCGAATTTTCCTTGCCCGCCATGGGGTGCCCGCCCAGAAATCGCGCGCCGCCACGAAAATATTTCTGCGCCTGCTGGCATATCAGAGCCTTCGTGCTGCCCGTATCAGTGACGAGCGCATTGGCGTCGGCTGCTTCCGCGATCTTGGGTAACGCGTCAATCGTCGCCCCAATCGGCAGCGCGATGCACACTAACTCTGCGCCGTGAACGGCCGCCGTGATATCGCTCGCAGCTTCGCTGATCGCTCCGCGGGCGAGAGCGCGCTCCAGAACATCCGCCCGGTCAAATCCAGCCACGCGAGTGGCAGGGAACTCGCGCCGCAGTGCAAGCCCCAATGATCCGCCGACCAGGCCGGTCCCGATGATCGCGACGCGAGAATAGTGAGAGATCTCAGTCATCTGCCGATAAAAAGGAAGGACGCTGAGATTATAGCTGTGAAGCTTCGAGAAAAGACCCGCAAGTCGTGACATTTCGGCCTGCCGCCTTCGTGCCTTGCTCTGTAATAGATAGTATGGCGTGTATGAATGCTCTTGACGCCCCGTGGACCGTCCCGTATATTGAGGTTGCGATGCGACTTTATTACCGAGCGTACGGTTTTACGTACCGCTACTCCTTTACGGGGGAGCGGGCCGGTGAAACGTGCGCGGCGGGAGTGAGCAAGACGAGCTAAGCCGCACAAAGTTTCGAGATTCCGGGCCGCGACCTCCGAGAGGACGCGGCCTTTTTTTTGCTCTGTGGACGGATGAGAGAGCGGAAACGGGAGGCCTTATGACGATCAGCGACTGGCGGAAGAAAATCGACGAAATCGATACCGTTCTTCTGCAACTTCTGAACCTGCGCACGGAATTTGCGGTGGAAGTTGCGCGGCTGAAGGAGGAAGAGGGCCTCTCGTTGTGCGCGCCCGAACGCGAGCAAAAGGTGATCGCGGGAATGAAGAACTTGAATGATGGGCCGCTTGATGGGGAGGCGGTGACGAGGATTTTTCGGGCGATCATGGATGAATCGCGGCGGATTCAGGAGATGCATGCGGGCGAGGGCAGTACGGGTGAGCGGGGCGAGAAGGCAAAAGAGCCAGCGAGACGCCCTTCGAAGCTCAGGACCAGCCGACGGTACGGAGCGGCGGTGGAGCCATGAGCAGACATACTGTCTGGGGCAATGCTGCTGAAAACATTGAAGCGAACAGGAGCCGAATGAAAGTTGAATCGGGTGCGCGGGTTGCGTTTCAAGGCGAGCGAGGGGCTTTCAGTGAAGAAGCGGCTGTGAAGCTTCTTGGCGACGGGATTGTGCTGGTTCCGCGGCCCACTTTCGAGGCGATGTTCGATTCGATTGACAAGACTGCGGCTGAGTACATTCTCGCGCCGATCGAGAACACTCTCGCGGGCTCAGTCCATCGGACGTTTGACCTGCTGGTAGAGAGCCGACTGAGCATCATCGCCGAGGAAATTATTCCGATCGTGCACAACCTAATCGGCGTGCCGAGCGGGACGATCGAGCAGGTTACCACTGTCGAATCGCATCCCGTGGCGCTGGCGCAGTGCGAGAGATTTTTTCACGAGCGCCCGGAATTGAAACGAATCGCGACGGAAGATACGGCTGGAAGCGTCCGCGCGATAATTGCCGCCGGGGATCCATCACGGGCCGCGATTGCCAGCCGGCGCGCCGCCGATTTTTATGGCGGCAAAGTGCTACGCGACCATCTGGAAGACAATCGCGAGAATTACACGCGATTTTTGCTTCTCGGCTCTTCATCGAAAACCTCCGACGCCGCGAACAAACTTTCGCTCGTGTTTCAAACGGCCCACCAGCCTGGAGCGCTCTTCCATGCGCTCGGACCCTTCGCGCGCCGCGGAATCAACCTGATGAAAATCGAGAGCCGGCCGATCGCAGGGCGTCCGTGGGAATACCGCTTCTATCTGGATTTGCAGGCCTCGGCGCTCGATCCGGAAGTGGAAGCAGCGATTGCCGAACTGGAGAAGCTGAGCGTGAATCTGCGGATTCTGGGTTCATACGTGTCGGCCGAAATTTTCAGCGCGAAAGCAAATTAGGGAATATCGAAGCAAACAGGGAGATTTGACAATGATCGTCATCATGGGAGCGGAAGCAACCGAAGGTCAAGTGAACCACGTTGTGACGCGGATCAAAGAATGCGGCTGCCAGGCGCATTTGAGCCGCGGAACGGAGCGAACGGTGATCGGCATCGTTGGCAACAGCAACGAGCATCGCAGCGAACTCGAAGCGCTGCTTGCGGCGCCGGGAGTCGAGGAAATTGTGCGCGTTGCGCATCCGTTCAAGCTTGCCTCGCGCCACTTTCATCCCGAAGGCTCGATTGTGGATCTCGGTAACGGCGTGCACGGTTGGCGGAACATCCGTCGCGATTGCGGCGGGGCCTTGTGCGGTGGAATCGGAGGCGCAAATTAACTCTGTTGCGGCGCGCGTGGCGCAGGCAGGGGCGAAATTGCTTCGCGGCGGAGCGTTCAAGCCGCGCTCATCACCATATTCGTTCCAGGGGCTCGGCGAAAATGGGCTCGAATTGCTGCGGCGCGCGGCCGATGATAACGGCCTGCTCGTGGTGAGCGAGGTGATGGACCCGTCGCAGGTGGAAATCATGCTGCCGTACGTGGACGTGATGCAGGTGGGCGCGCGCAACATGCAGAACTATCATCTGCTGCGCGCTCTTGGCGAAATCACGAAGCCGGTGCTGCTGAAACGCGGAATGTCCGCGACGATTGAGGAATTGCTGCTGAGCGCGGAGTACATCATGGCGGGAGGGAACTACAATGTGGTTCTCTGCGAGCGCGGCATCCGGACATTTGACACCTACATGCGCAACACGATGGATATCGCCGCAATTCCTGTCATCAAGCAGCTGTCACACCTGCCGGTTCTCGCTGATCCTTCGCATGGAACTGGGCGCCGGGACAAAGTCGCTCCGATGGCCCGAGCAGCAATCGCCGCGGGCGCAGACGGATTGCTGATCGAAGTGCATCCCGATCCCGAGCGCGCGCTTTCCGATGGCGCTCAATCGCTCTACCCGGATCAATTCGCGCAACTGATGGGCGAAGTGGCCGTGATCGCGCAAGCGGTGGGGCGGCGGGTGGAATCGGAGCCGGCGAAAGCCAGCGCGACGCGCGGTTGACGGATTTCCCCTGACAACCTAGGATGGCCAACCAGCAACGCGAGTCTTGGGCATTGTGTAGGAAAGAACGCGTCGCTCGGAGGGCTGGTCAATGTTGAGTGTCTGGCAGTCCGTCTTCATTGTCCTGGGCACGGTCGTTTTGTCTCTCGTTTTCCTGGCTGTACTGCGGCGCGTGTGGCCGGTGACGCGCAGGACGGAACACAACGACATTATTGGCTGGCAAATCAGCGTGCTGGGAACGACGTATGCGGTGATCCTCGCGTTCATGCTCTGGAACGTCTGGAATAATTTCCAAACAGCGCGCATTAACGCGGAGATCGAAGCGAACTTTCTTGTGGATTTATATCGCATCGCGGGCGGGCTACAACCGGCCCAAGGTAAGCCAATCCGGGCGCTCTGCCGGGAATACGCCGCGGTGGCGGTGAACGAGGAGTGGCCGGCCATGGCAGAGGAGAAGCTGAGCACACACAGCTTCAGCATCACGCAACAGATGTGGGATGTGCTCTTGCAGGCGCATTCGGACGCTGGGGTGACGGACATTCTTCAGCAATCAAAATATGAGCAAGCATTCAGCACGCTGAGCCACATGTCCGAGCACCGGCGGTTGCGCCAACTGGAAAGCCGGATGAGGCTTCCGGGAATTCTGTGGGGTGTATTGGTAGTCGGCGGAATCGTGGTGATCGGGTCGGCATGTCTTTTCGGTTGCCAGAATTTCACGCTGCATTTCGTTCTCGTATTTGTCCTCTCACTTCTGCTGTCGCTGGTTCTCGTTTCCGTCGCGGAAATTGACCGTCCGTTCCAAGGGCCGGTCCACGTTCGTGCGGATGCGTTCGAGTTCGCGCAGCAGACTTTCGCAGAGCTTCCGCAATAATCCGCGGTCTGAACTTTCCTAGAATCGATAAATGTAGCCGGTGGCGACCTGGAAATTTCCCTGAGTGGCGATGTAGGTAGGTGAGATGACGGAGACGGGCGCCTGCCGGGATCGAGGCCCTGCAGGTAGCGAACGAAGGTAGTGCCCGCATCGAAACGAAACGCGGAACGCTTTGACGCTTTCATTTCGATCACCCCGCCGCAATCCACAGCAAAGCGGCTGAGCGAAACAAATTCGTTCCCGGTGGGGAATGAAGTTGTTTTCGGATAGTAGATGAAGCCCGGGCGCGCTTTCACGTACACATTCCAAACGCGACCTGTGTAGCCGTAGCGAATGCCGAAGAGTCCCTCGGTGGCGCTGCCGCTTCCTCTGCCGGAGCCTGAGCCAGGAAACTGATTCACTTCGGAGTCGAACCAGAAATGGTTCGTCATCCGGTAGGAAATAGTTGCGCCGATTCCGGAATTATTCACGCGGCACTTATAACAGCCCTGCCAATCCATTGGCAGGCTCAAGTTCACGTAGTGGATTCCAATCGCCTTGCGCGGCTGGTCGCGCCACGAAGTAGTTTCGCTTGGATTCTTCGGTTTGTTGGATGGGACGATGAGATTTCCCGCTCTGCCCGTGGCGTTTTCATAGAGCCAGGGCCGGTACCATGGCAGCTTTCCTTGGGAAAAATTGGACATTGTGCGGCTAGGCGCAAGCGAGCCCCTGAGGATTTTCCATTTCAATGCTGTGCTATCGCCGGCCAGAGGATCGACGATTTTTGCTTCGATCGCATCCTCGAGAACGATCCAGCCCATTCCGACGGTGGGGGTAACTACGAAATCGACCCAGCCGGTGTTGTTCGTCGCCGCCTTCAACGTGCGGCCGGGTATGGTGCACGGCGCGAGTCCGCATTTCGGCACGTAGCTGTAGCCACCTTCATTTCCGAGAGCCGCTTCGCTCAGCACCGGTCCAGCCTCAAAGTAGGCGCTGTATGCCGCGGCGTACAACATCGCCCTGAATCGGCTTTTCCAGTAAGCGCTGGATTTACCGAATCTCTCGGAGCGTCCGTGTGGGTCGTTTTGAATAAAAATATCGCCGGTCACCGCGCCTTCGAGCGGATGGCCGATGTAGTTGACGAGAAAGTCGTCGCCGTCACCCCACCGGTCCATGTCAAAATGCTGAAGCGAGTCGAAATAGTCTTCCCACAAGGGTTTGTGCCAGAGGAGATGGCGCGCATAGCGGTCGTTGGCAAGCCGGAAAGCGTGCTCGAATGTGAGAAATCCGAGCGACTGCTTGAGGATCGGTCCCCAGTGAATTTTTTCGTTGAAACCTTCGGTGAATTGAGGGTCTCCGTCAGCCGATGGAGCAGGGCAGCTGTTTGCAACGGGAGTCGGAGAAAGCGGACCGGTGTTTCGAGCAGTAAAAGTTGAAGTAATGTTGCCGGGGTCACTCCGAGGGGCTGATGTGCTTTCATTGCGGCGATCACAATCGGACCCCTCGCTAGGGAACTTCTTGTCGAGCGAAGTGCCCGGATGGGTGAGGGGACTGGGCTGGGCGTGCAGGGTGAGATCCAGCGAGGAAGCAGAGCTACTCGCCGGAGGGCTTTGTGGGCTCGCCACCGCAAGCGGAGCCGCGGCGAGCATCCAGCAGACAACGGCACAATAACGACGACGAAGCGTCAACTTTGCATCCTGCCCATGATGTGCGGGTTATCGTAGTTCCTCGCCTGCGCGAGGAACGGCGCGCACATTTTTGTAGCTGGGGTCGTTTGACTCCGAACGTCGCTCCGTGCGTCCGGCGCCTAGGATGAACTACCGGAAAAATCGCTTGCTCGACCGCTAGAATTGCCTTGACCGCCAGCTCCAAGAGGGCATCAGCCTACCATACGTATCGGAAGACGCATCGGAAATTTTCCCTTTACCTTTGTTTTTATTCGGCAAAATTGTGAATGCGGCTGAGTGGAAATTACGGTTGCGCGCCGCCGTCGGGTTGACGAAACCCGGTACGCTCAGTAAAGTATAGCGAAGGTCGCGCAAGCGGCCTTTTTTATTGCCTCCTGCTGGGAGGTCGTACAATTGGCAGTACATCAGATTCTGGATCTGATTATCCTGGTTCGAGTCCAGGCCTCCCAGCCAAAAGCCTCCGACCTCTCATCGCAGCGAAGACCTAAGCGAATTCTCCGCGGACCGCGCGTCCACCTCTAGGCCTTTGCGCTTTGAACCGGTAGGTTGGCCGACTCCCAGGCCGCGAGGCCACCGGCAATTTCGCAGACGGAATCAAATCCGCTGGCCTTCAACACGCTCGCGGCGATCGACGATCGGTAGCCTCCCGCACAGTAGACCAGCAAGGCGCGATCTTTCGGCAGCGCTTTCAGATCTCGCACTAAATGATTGAGCGGCATGCTGAGGCTGCCGTCGATGTGTTTCTGTTCACGTTCGCGCGGTCGCGCGGACGTCTACAGCAAGCGGCGGCTGGTTTGAAGCGAAGAGCTCTGCGGCGAACTGCGGGCTGAGTCGCTCGATGAAGACGACCAGGTCCGGTCGCGGTTCGAGGCTTTGCAATCCGTTTTGCAGGTAGCCGGCCACGTTATCGAAACCGATTCGCCCGAGCCGGACGGCCGATTCATTCTCGCGCCCGGGAGCCGCGATGATCACGATCGGATGCTCGTGATTCAGCATCGTTCCGGCCCACGTTGCGTACTGGCCGCCGAGCCCGATGTTGATGCTGCCCGCGAGATGAGCTGCGCCAAATTCATCGGCGTCGCGCGTGTCGAGAATCTGCGCACCTTGCTTTTGCAAATCCAACACCGCATCGAGAGCCAGAGGTTTCAAATTGCGCTCGAGCGATTCGTCGAGCGTGGGGCGTTCTTTGCTGTTCAGCACGGCATCGTAGACGAAGTACGGAGGAGCCTCGGGCTGATCGGCGGTCACCAGTTCGATGAATGCTTTCTTGCTCATCGGCTGCAGCGCATAATTCAGCCGGCGCTGATCTCCGATTGTTGAAACCGTTTCTTTGCTGATGGCCCTGCCGCACAGCGATCCGGCGCCGTGCGCCGGATAAACGAAACTTGCGTCCGGCAGCGGAAGCAATTTGGACTGCAAGGAATCGTAGAGCAAGCCGCCGAGATCGGTGGCCGACCAGCCAAGTGAAGCGCGAAGGTCCGGCCTTCCCACATCGCCGATGAATAATGTATCGCCTGTGAGCACAGCGTACGGTTCGACGCCGCTGCGATCGAGATCATAGACAAGGATCGAAATCGATTCGGGCGTGTGGCCTGGCGTTTCGAGAGCCTTCAATCGCACGCGCCCAAATTCGACGACGCTGCCATCGGCGAGCGGCGTGAAGCGATATTCGGCTTGCGCTTTGGCGCCCAGATAAATTGTTGCGCCCGCGCGGTCGCGCAATTCCAAATGGCCCGCAATGAAATCGGCGTGCAGATGAGTCAAGATTACGTGTTTGATCTGCAGCTTATGCTCCGCTGCGAACTCTAAATATCGTTCGATGTCTCGCTGCGGATCGACGACGGCAGCTGTGCGCGTCTCTTCGTCACCAATGAGATAGGAAGCGTGGGCGAGGCAATTGAGATAGAACTGCTTGAAGATCATGCATCTTTATACTCGATACTTGTTGCCAAGCCGCAAGACTGCGCAATTACCGCAGGTTTGATTCGTAGCGTAACGCTTCTCATTCGTAGCGTAGCGCCACAATTGGGTCAACGCGCATGGCACGGCGCGTCGGAATAAAGCAGGCGAATAGCGCCACGGCGCAAAGCAACATCGTTACGGTCAAGAAAGTGAGGGCATCGGTGCTTGTTACACCTAGCAGCGCGCCTTTCAAATAACGCGTCAGCGCGAACGACGCTGCCAAGCCGATCGACACACCTGCAATCGTCAAGCGCAACCCGTGTCCAAGGACCAGCCGCAGGATATCGTCTTTGCTCGCGCCCAATGCCATGCGGACCCCGATTTCATGCGTACGCTGGCGCGTGGTGTAGGCTGTGACGCCGTAAATTCCCACCGCAGCGAGAACCAGTGCGAGCAGCCCGAATGCGCCGACAAAAATTCCCGCCACCCGCTGAGGGAAGCTGGCAAACTGCTCGCTGGTTTCGAGCGAGGTCACTTGGAACAAAACCAATCCGGGTTCAGTTGATGGACCGCACCCTCGACCGTCTTCGCGAAAGCGAACGGATCTCCAGCCACCCGCGCGTGGATAATCATGTTGGCCTGATAAACCTGGTACAACGGCAGATACACGAATGGCGCCGACTTTTCGCTCAGTCCGGTCATTTTGCTATCATGCGCCACGCCAACTACTGTGAACCATTCGTGCGTCAAGTCCGAATTGAGTTGCTTGCCGAGGCCTTCCTGGTTCGGCCAGTAGCGATTCACGAATGCTTCGTTGACGATCACCACGCGCTGCGAGCTTTTTATGTCCTGTGGTGTGAAATCGCGTCCCTCGACCAGGGGAATCTGCATGGTGTGGAAATAATTCGCCGTGATGATGGCGACCGGTATCTCCATCAATTCATTCGCCTGCGCCACGTAACCTTCCGGCTTCACAGCTGTCGAGCCGACCTGAAAATCCTGGTGCTGCGGTTCGAGAGAGCCACCGACTGCACGCCTGGCAGCGCCTCGAGTTTCGATTGGAGCTGCCGGTCGAACTCCGCCCCGCTCGCGTCCGAATATCCCGCGGTAAACAGATCGTAGGAAGCGGTGAATACGTTATGCGGGTTGAATCCCAAATTGATTAGCTGCGCCCTCAGGAAGCTGCGGATGAAAAGTCCCGCGCAAATCAGCAGCAGCAGCGACAACGAAATTTGCGCCACCACCAGCGTACTTGCGAGGCGCGCCTTTTTCAGGCTGCCCGATGCGCTGCCTGTGTCTTCTTTCAGCACTGCCACCGGCGCCAAACTCGAAGCGCGCAGAGCCGGCAAAATCCCGAAGATGATGCCGGTGAGCATTGAAATCACGAACGTGGCGATCAACACCGTGCGGTCAGACCTGGACTACGAGCGCGAGCGGAAAATCCGTCGTCGGCAGGAATTTCATCAATGTGCCCGAGGTCCAAGTGGTGATCAACAATGCCACTCCGCCTCCGGCCAGCGCCAGCATCAGGCTTTCCACCAGCAGTTGTTGCACAAGCCGCCATCGGCTCGCGCCCAGCGACATACGAATGGCGATTTCGCGCCGCCGCCCTACTGATCGAACCAGCATCAGGTTGGCGACGTTCGCGCACGCCAGCAGCAGCACCAAGCCCGCGATGGTCATGAGCATCGGTAGCAGTGTGGCGAGGAAAAAATTCAGGCCAAATGGGTTCCGCCACAGCGGATAAACCGTCACGCTATCGTGGCCTTTGTGTTCTTCCGGATAATTCTTCACTTCGGATTTGATTCGCAGCGCGAGTTCCGCTTGCGCCTGCTCCAGCGTGACGCCCGGCTTCAGCCGCCCGAACACGATCCACACGAAATTATGATGGTCATGAAGGATGTCCCCCAGCGGTAGCACATCTGCTTCCATCATGATCGGAACCCAAATCTCTGTACGCACGCCCGTTTGGCTTCCCTGAAACACTGCCGGCGTTACACCGACGATGGTGTAGGGGTGTTTGTCGATCTCGATTGACTGGCCGATGACGTCTGGCATCCCGCCGAAATGCGTTTGCCAGAGCCGGTAGCTGATTACCGCGACAGGCGCGCCTCCGGGCTTTTCATCTTCCGCCGGCAAGAATGTGCGCCCGAGGATGGGCTGCACGCCGAGCACATCGAAATAGTTCGCAGATGCCACCATGCCCCACACACGCTCAGGTTTGCCTTTGCCGGTAAGGCTCAGCTGGGCGAAGTTGCATGCCGCGATGCCTGTGAAACTGTGCTGCCCGTCGCGCATCGCTTCGACATCAGGGTATGTAAACCCGAGAGGATTTTCCCCGGGTTTGCTTCCCGTCATCGCTACCACTTCGTTCGGGTTGGTAAGCCCCGGGACTGGATTGAGCAAGGCAGAATTGATCCAGGAGAAAATCGTAGTGTTGGCGCCAATGCCCAATGCGAGCGTGAGGATGGCAATCGCCGCATAGCCCGGGGCCTTGGCTATCATTCGCGCGCTATACCGAACGTCCTGCCAGAACGAGGTCATCCACCACCTCCAGACACGACTTTAGAATGATTCAAAGCATGTCCCTGCCCAGACGAGAGTATCGCGTAACCGAATGTGAACGTAGGGGTTAGAAAGGCTCAGTAGTTAGCAGAAAGGCACCGCCGTCCGGTTATGGGACGCGTCACCGGCGAGACCGAACATCCAGGCAACCCTTGCGAGAGACGTTCGGCTAGGGCCACATGACAAACTTTGGCCATCTCCTGCTAGTACCTTCGGCGGATAACCAAACCCGGATATTCTGCTATCCTAGTAATGGCGGTAACAACGGGCGCTACTTGGTGTCCAATTAACCCAAGGGACACGCGCCGCTAAGGAGCAAGGGCCGAACGCATGTCCGACCTGGCACAATCTCTATCGTGGGGCCGTGATGAAGCTGGCCTTGTGCACGAGCTGCAAGCGGGGTCAGATGCGGCTTTCGATTACCTGGTCACGTACTACCACGCTGGTGTGTTCAACCTGGTGTACGGGATTTTGTCGGACCGCGCCGATGCTGCAGATGTGACCCAGGAAGTTTTCTTGCGCGCGTTTCGCGGGATTCGCGGGTTCCGGCAGGGAAGCTCGCTGAAGACCTGGCTCTATCGTATCTCGGTGCGCCAGGCCCTGAACCATCGCCGCTGGTGCTGGCGGCATCACCGGCAGCAGGTTTCGATCGACGCTGAGGAAGAGGGAAGAAGCCTCGCGCTCGACCTGAAGGATAGTGAAGCCACTCCGTACGAGCGTCTCGCAAGTCAGGAGACGCAGCAGGCGGTTCGTGCGGCTCTCGCGCAAGTGCCGGCCCTGTTTCGCAGCGCGGTGATTTTGCGGGATCTCGAAGGGCTTTCCTACGAAGAGGTGGCGGAAGTGCTTGAAGTCTCGGTGGGAACCGTAAAGTCGCGCATTCTTCGCGGCCGGCGGATGCTGAAGGAAATTCTCGATCCCGTCGTTGCCGTACGTCAGGCCGAAAAAGAACCCTCTCTCGCGTCGTTCGGCTCGCAGCCGATCAATGGGTGGGAAAGATGAACTGCAATAGTGCCCAGCGCTTTTTGCCCGGATACCTTGATGGAGCAATTGATTCTCGCCAGCATTCGCGGGTGCGCCATCATCTAGAATCTTGCGATGCTTGCCGGAATTTGCTCGAAAGTTATCGCCGACTCGTGGTGGCCCTCGCGCGCGTGGAGCCTGTTCAGCCGCCTGCAAATCTCGCTACGAGTATTCGTGTGAGCGCCGCCAAGGCGCGTTCGCCTTGGCAAGTTGTGCGTCACATATGGGCCCGCGGCGTCATGGTCTTCGAAGATGTTCTGGAGCCGCTGGCCGTGCCCGCTACCGGCGGAGTCGTTACGGCCCTCGTCGTATTCGCGCTCCTCGTACAAAATATTCTTGTTGGCGTGCCGCTCGGTGGCGTGGTTCCCAACGACTTGCCTCTCAATCTGGTCAGGCCCGCGCGTCTGGAAAGCCTCGCTCCGTTTCCGGTTCCTGTCGTCATCGCCACGGACGATCGTCCGGGTTCCGGCCTCTTGCTCGTCGAGGCCACGCTCAACGCGCAGGGCCAGGTGGTTTCATACAAGATTCTCTCCGGCCCGAGCGATGACGCCTCACAGCGTCAGCTCGATCAGCTCATGATGTTTTCGCGTTTCCGGCCGCAAACGAACTTCGGCCTCCCCCGGGATGGCGGCCGCGTGGTGCTGAATTTCAGCACGGTCCGGGTCCGTGGATAGGGGCCCCGCCCACGATTCGCTTCAGCTTTCTTCAAGTCGTTTCCTTGACTCATCGAAACTCGCCAATTAAAGTCTAAGTGGACGCGCAGGGATACCAGCGGATTGATGTTCCGGTTATCGGAAGCCTGCCCAGCGAAATGCATTCCCTCGATCCAGGAGTTCGCAGATTCAAACGTTCGCGCAGTTGAACTGGAAATTCGCAACTGTCGCAGCCGCTTTGCTCGTGGCCGGCTCGATTTGTATCGGGGCACAACGCGAGCAAACGCATCAGGAAAAGCCTCCCGACAATTACAGCGGCATTTTCGTCGAGCCCGATCAGGCTTTGTTCGCGACGATGTGCGCTCTTGATGCGGCCGGCTTTGCCGCCGACGAAAGCACGCTTTCGGAGATGCCTTCGCGCCTCGCACTCCGCGAGGCAATGCTCAAAATGCAGGGACCCGCGACGGAAGCTCTGCGCCAGTTCTATCACGACCATCTGTTCGGCGACCCGGGCGAAACGCTTTCCCGCTACATTACGTTCTCGGTCGTTGTCGGCCCGCCCCCTCGTTTCGATTTTCAGGTAATTCGTGATTTGCTCCCGCCCGATGTCCTGACAATTGAGGGTTTCCGCGACATCCTCGCGGCGTTCTATCAGGAGGCGCGCCTCGATCTGCAGTGGGCGAAAGTTCAACCGGAATATGAGCGCGCGGCTGCCACCTACAGCCCGTCCGTGCGCAAAATCATGTTCACCACCAACACGTACCTGCGCGAGATCATCAAGCCGATATACGACCGCACGTTTACGGTGTATGTGGAACCGCTCGTCGGTGCTCGAACCAACTTTCGCAACAGCGGCAATCACTATTCGATTGTGGTGGGCACCCCGGAACACGTTCCCACCGAGCAGATTCAGCACGCCTATCTTCATTTCGTGCTTGATCCGCTGCCCTTGCAGCATCGAAAGCAGGTGGAAACCAAGCGTGCCTTATTGCTGATAGCCGCTCGTGCCCCGCGATTGCCGGAAGAATATCGCGATGATTTTCTCGCCTTTACTGACGAATGTTTTATCAAGAGCGTCGAGTTGCGTCTCCGTCGTCTCCCGCCCGCTCAGCTCGAGTCTGCCTTGAATGAAGCCGATCAGACCGGCTTCATCCTCGTCCGTCCTTTCGTCGTGCAATTGCAGAAATTTGAGAAAAGCGAGCCGTCAATGTCGTATTATTTTCCGGATTTGATTGCGGCCATCGACGTGTCCGCGGAGCAAAAGCGTTTGCATAACGTGACATTTTCACCCGAAATTCCGGCGGCGCCCGCGAAACAAGCAAGCGATTCCGCCACCGCGGCATCCGAGCTCGATCGTTTGCTCGCGCAAGGCGACCGCGAGATTGCCCAGCAGGACGCCAAAGCCGCCGCAGCCACTTTCGATAGCATTCTGGCGAATTATCCCGGCTTGCCGAAAGCGGAGTACGGCCTGGCAATTGCGTCGGTGATGGCAGGAAACGCGGATCGAGCGGAGCAGCTTTTCGCCCAATTGGTTTCACCACCGCCGGCTTCCACAGCGGCATCACGACCCGAGGACGCCGCGGATCCGGCAATTGTTTCCTGGTCGCATGTATACCTGGGACGCATTCACGATCTCGAGGGTGAACGCGAAGCGGCGGTGCACGAGTATCTCGGTGCGCTCGCGGTCGAAGGCGCACCAGAGTCCGCTCGCGTGGCGGCCCAACACGGCGTAGACGAGCCGTACAAAGGACGCGCACGCGCGAGCGCAAGCGGAAATGAAAAGTAACCGTAACAAATACGACGACAGCAGCACACTTGTGATCGCTCGTAGCGGGCGTTCCGAGAAATCCATTCAACAGGGGGAAATTCGATGAAGCTCCCGTCACATCTCAGAGGGATCGTAGTCATCACCATCACACTCGTGGCGGCTCTCGCCTCAGCTCCGATTCTGCACGCTCAGTACGGTGGTTCAGGTGGGCAACAGCAGCAGTCGCCTCCTCCATCATCGCAACAACCGGCGCCGGCCAAACAAGGTGCTCAGCAGGAACAGAAGCCGGCCGCGCAGGCGCCCGCTGATCCTGAAGAAGAGAAAGCCTACAAGACTTTCACAGATGTGAAGCCCGATTCGTTCGACCAGCAGATCCAGGCGGGCGAACAGTATCTCCAGAAATATCCCACGGGCCGCTACGCCGAACAGGTATACGCCCGATTGACGAACGCCTACTTTCAAAAGCAGCAGTTCGACAAGATGTACGCGGCGTCGGACAAAGCGCTCTCGATGAACCCGAACGACGTCACGGTACTTGTACTCGTCGGCTGGGTGATTCCTCACAACTACGACCCGAATGATGTAGACGCGGATCGCCGCTTAAAAAAAGCGGAAGACTATGAAAAGCTTGCACTCGAGATCCTGGCTGCGATGCCCAAGCCCGATGGCGTCACCGACGAGCAATTTGCCAAAGCCAAACAGGCTTCCTTGGCGCAAGCCCATAGTGGCCTCGGACTGGTTTATTTTCGCCAGCAGCAATTCGAGAAAGCGGTCACCGAGATGCAACAAGCGGTCAAACTCGATACAACTCCAGACTCCGTGGATTTGTACATTCTCGGGGTTAGCCTGAGTCAATTGAAACGCTACCCGGAAGCGGCTGACACATTCAAACAGTGCGCGTCAATTCCCGGTGCGGTGCAGGATCGCTGCAAGCAGCGCGAAGGCGAGGCCAAGAAACTGGCTGCCGCGCAGCCTGCTCCACCTAAATAGTCGAACCGAGGCCAAACGATGACCGTAGAAGAGCTCGAAGAACTTGGAGCGATTCTCGGTCATCGTTTCGCCCACCCCGAACGACTCGAGCAAGCCCTCACTCACCGATCGCGCCGCCAGAACGACGCTGCCTCTGACAACGAACGTCTCGAATTTCTCGGCGACCGCGTGCTCGGCCTCGTCGCCAGCGAAATGCTCTGCCACGCATTTCCTGAGTGGGATGCCGGGAAACTCTCGAAGGGGCTTGCGCGGCTGGTGAGCGCGGTCTCCCTGCACGCCGCAGCCGAGCAACTTCACCTGGGCGATTTCTTGCGGCTCGGTCCCGGCGAAGAGAAAACCGGCGGTCGCGCAAAAAAACGGTTGCTCGCCGACGCTTACGAAGCGGTCCTTGGCGCGATTTATCTGGATGCCGGACTTGCCGCCGCGCGCGAATTCCTTCGCCACACTCTGCTCGACAGCGCCCTCGGCGGCGAGGTAGGCGGCTTGGATCGTTCCGATCACAAGTCCGCGCTCCAGGAATGGTTGCAACAGCGCGGGCTGGGAGCCGTTCAGTACCGCGTGCGCAACGAATTCGGCCCCGAACATCAAAAGACATTCGAAGTGGAAGTTTGGCTCGCCCAGCAAAAACTGGCGCACTCGGAAGGACGCAGCAAGAAGGAAGCAGAGCAGGCCGCCGCAAAAATCGCTCTCGCAGGCCTCGAAACGGGTGCCGCATCCACTTAAAGGAAACGATGTCCGTCGAAACATCTGCGCTGGAAGCAGCAGAGCAGCCGTCTCCAAAAACGCGGCATCGCGAATCCTCTCGCAGTTCCGCGATCGAGTATGCCGAATCGCTGCTCGTCACAGTCCTGCTCGCCCTCTTTGGCACCACCTTTATCGTCCAGGCCTTCAAGATTCCGTCGCAGTCGATGGAACCCACGCTGCTGGTGGGCGATTATCTGCTCGTGAATAAGTTCGTCTTCGAAGGGCGCGGCTCCTGGTATGAAAAATTTCTCCCATACCGGCCCGTTCGCCGTGGCGACATTATCGTGTTCAAATTTCCCTACGATGACCATCCGCACTATGTAAAACGCGTCATCGGATTGCCCGGCGACCGCCTCCGAATCATCAACCAACACGTGTACATCAATGGCCAGCCTCTCGAAGAGCCTTACGTCGTGCACGATCCGGCCGGCGCGGATTCCTTCGGCGACGATTTTCCGCCGACGAACCGTTACTTCTTCCAAAGCGGCCTGCGTCCGGAGTGGGCCACCCGGCTTTTCGACTACGTCGATCGCAGCAGTCTCGTCATTCCGCCGAATCGTTATTTCGTCATGGGAGATAATCGCGACCGCAGCTGGGACAGCCGCTACTGGGGCTTCGTCAATCGCGACGCTATCATGGGCCGCCCACTCCTAATTTATTGGTCGGTCGACGCCACGTCCGCAGACTATACCGATCGCAGTCTCGCGGGCGCTTTCCGCGGTTTCACGGATTCGCTGCTTCATCTTCCCAGCCGCACTCGCTGGAATCGCATGTTGCATGAGGTCCACTAGTGCGATTCAGTGCGGCACGGCACATCGAAGATCCGCTGTGGCGGCGCGTGCCCGCGTTACGAACTGCGAAACTTCTCTTGTTAACCAACCTGTGCGATTGTAGTGAGAGCGTCAAACCCGAAAAATAACCGCCTTGTCAAACATTCTCACTGAAACGATCGTTCGCGCGGAGCCGTTGCAACCGCCCGCTCTCGAGCGCCCTTCCTGGCGCCGCTGGACGAGAATCGTTGTGCTTTTCCTCATCGCTCTCTGGAGCGCCAATGTCGCGCTCTCATTCGCAATTCAGCACACGAGTCTGAATCGCCGGATCACTGCGCGCCTTGACGCGGCATTCGGTCGCCCGGTAGAAGTCGGCAGCTATCGCTTTAGCCTTTGGGGACGGCCCACGCTGGAAGCGCGCTCCGTCACGGTGGGTGAAGATCCGCGCTTCGGCCACGAATACTTTCTTCGCGCCGAGTCGCTCACCATGAGCTTGCGCTGGCGGAGTTTGCTTCGCGGCCGCCTCGAATTCGGTGGCATCTGGCTCACACGGCCCAGCCTGAATCTGGTCCGCAATCCGGACGGCGATTGGAACGTCGCCGAATGGCTCCCGCAGTTTTCCGCCACTGCCGGCGGAAGGCCGGTGGCCATACCGAAATTCCCAGCCGCGTCAAACGCGCTGCGTTTCAGCCGTATCAACGTGGATTCGGGCCGGATTAATTTCAAGCGTGCCCAGGAAAAACTTCCCTTCGCCCTCGTCGGCGTCACCGGATACGTCGAGCCTGAAGGCAATGGCGAGTGGCGCCTCGATCTCGAGGCGGCGCCTGCTCGCGCAGCCGTGATTCTTCAACAAGCCGGCACGCTCCATCTTTCGGGACGCGTCGGCGGCACGTCATCGCGCCTCCGTCCGGCCGCTCTCGATTTTGCCTGGACCGATGCCTCACTCTCCGACGCTCTTCGCCTCATCCGCGCCACCGATTACGGCGTCCGGGGAAATTTCGCGGTCACGTTAAAAGCAGCCACCGAAGCGCAGGAATGGAATCTCGAGGGACGCGCGGAAATCCGCCAGGTTCATCGCTGGAATCTTCCGCTGCGCTCCGATAATCCGGCCCTCAATCTCATCGCGAAGGGAATTCTCGATCCGGAACTCGCGCGATTCGACGTCGTCAACTCGACCCTGGAGACTCCTCGTTCGAATGCTCAAGCTACCGGCGCAATCAGTTGGAACCAGCCCGGTGGTTTTCCGGGCGGCGAATCCGCATCCGCGCTTCGAATCAAGTCGTCAGCCATCGACGGCGGCGACCTCCTCGCCTGGGCTCGCGCGTTCCATTCCAACATCTCCGACGACATCATCGTTCGAGGATTTGCAAAACTCGATGCAAGCCTCGCCGGCTGGCCGCCTCGTGTGGATGAAGGAACGCTCTCGCTTGGTGAAACCGAATTTGACCGGAAAGCCGCTGACGGTTCCGGTGCGCCTTGGTTCAGCCTCGCTTCTCTACGATTCGAAAGGCGCGTCCCTGTCACCGGTTACAATTTCATTCGGCGCTGCTGCGGGCGCGCTACACATCGAGACACTGGGACCAATCCGCGTGGACGGCGTGGAAAAGGCGGCGCCTACAGCGCGCATAGCATCCTCATCCGCGCAAACTGCTCCAGTCTCTTCGCATCTCCGGCACTCTTGCGGACGTTGGCAATCTGATTTCCACCGCGCGCCTCTTGGGTTGGGACGTTTCCCGGGGCTGGGATCTCACCGGCCCAGTCCGCGGCGATCTGAAATGGCAAGGCTCGCCCTATCCGTGGAAGTCAGCGCCCACCGGCGCACTCGACTTTGGCGCTCCGTTCACCAGCGCGGCGAATGCCGAGCCGAATACAAAATCCAGCGGCGATTCGCTACGCGCTCCTTTCCTGAATTTGCCGGTCGAGCAAATCCGCGCGCACGTGGATCTGAAAGGCAGCACACGCCGGGTTGTCATCACTTCCGCCGAAGCGTTCGGCGCGCACTGGACCGGCACACTCGATCGCGCGCCGGGCTCACAACAATCGTTCCAAGAGCAGCCCAATGCAGAGCAAAAAGAGGAATGGCAATTCTCGTTGTTCGCCGACCGGCTATCCGCGGCAGACGTTGATCGCTGGCTGAATCCCCGGTGGCGCGAAAGCTTTCTCGACCGCGTCCTCCCATTTCTGAATTCGCGCCCGCCCGCCGCTGCTCAGCCCGACAACCTTCTCGCCTCCGGCAAAATCAACATCGACCAATTCGCGCTCGCGCCTTTCGTGCTTCATCGCATCCAGACGGACGCCTCCGTAGAGGGCCGCAACCTGACCTTCTCCAATGTTCGCGCGCAACTTGCCAAAGGTGAAGTCACCGGCTCGCTCCGCGCGAATTTGGAAGCAAGCCCGTCGTATCGCCTGAGTCTCGATTACTCGGGTGTCGATCTGTACGATCTTGCCGCCGCAGCGCCCTCGCTTGCGGATCGTTTCGCAGGGATCGCTTCAGGGAAAATTTCGATCTCCGCCGCTGGCGCCTCGCGCTCGGATCTGATCTCGTCTCTACAATGCCGCGGCACGTCGCGAATCGCCGGCGCCGAATTAATGAACATCGATCTGACCGCTTCCTTCGCAGATGGCGCATTTCGCCCCGGCCATACCACGTTTCGCGACGCCTCCGCCGACTTCACCTGCGCGTCCGGCAAAATCGTTTTCGACCGCCTCCGGTTGTCGGGTCCAGCGGAAGGTTTCACCGGCCAGGGCACCGCTGACTTCAGCCGCAATCTCGATTTCAGGTTCGCGGCTCTCACCGATTTCGCCGCGCCACACTCCGTCCGCGCGTCCGACCCACTCTCGCCCTCTTATCGCCTCACCGGCGATCTTTCCGAGCCTCAAGTCACCCGCCTGAAACCGGTTCACGCCCGTCCCTGATGCACCTGACGCGAGCGTTTAAGCGCAGTTTCCGAATCATGATTCAAATCGCTGTTCTATTTGCGTTGCCCGTTCTCGCGGCGTCCGATCACCAGCGCATCCACCTTCTGCCGCAATTCAAGCCTGGCGATTCGCTCCGCTATCAGATCGAATCCCAGATGAACCTTGCCGGCACTACCACAAGTCCCATCGTCAATCCTGAAGGCGCCACTCAAGTGAAGCAATCCGTCAGCATCGTCCTTCGCCTCGACGTTCTCGAAATTCCGCCCGCAGCGCCGCGCCCGGTGCGCCCGGAGCGAATCCAGCGCCTGGCGCAAACGATGCGCAGACAACACACAGCGCTCCAGCAACGAATGCTGCGCCCGCCCCGATGCGCATCCGCGCCACATACGAAAAATCTTCCGCCACATCCGAAAGCGACGCCTACGATCCCACCTCCGCTTCGCTCGCCGATCAATACAATCGCCTCGAAGGACGCTCCATGGAATTCACTCTGGAGCCCGATGGCAGAATCGTCGATATCAAAGGCCTCGAAGACATGCTGCAAAATCCATCCGCCGCGCAAACTGTCCGCAGCTGGATGGCCGGCCTTTCCTCGAGCGCAGGATTTCCACCACAGGGAATCGAGATAGGTCAAAAATGGAGCAGGGAACAACCCCTCACCGGCGTCCCGCTGGATCGCCTTTTCTGGCACACCGAAGCAACTTACTTGCGAAATGAAGTCTGTCCTGAAAATACTCTAGCGCTTGGCTCAGAAACGAGCGCCTGCCCCGGCCCCCGAAGCAGCGCCCAAAACGCCCAGTGCAAACTCACCGATCTGCGCGACCATCCTCACGCAATTCACAATCGCTCGCCGCGGCAGCCACAACCCGCGTGCCGACGACACTCCCGACGACTATCGCCACAATGGCCTGCGCACATCCGGCACTTGGACCGGCTCCGGTGAAAGTCTCGACTCTTTCTCACTCGCAACCGGTCGAATGCTTCGCTCCACGCAATCCAGTTCACAGGATCTGGATTTCGCCGTCACCAGCACCCGCACCGGCTCCCGCATGACTTACAAAGGCAAAATCGAAACGCGAACCGAAATCATCCTGCTCCCGTAGCGCGATATCCTCATGCAGCGCCCCTTCGGAAGACGGCCCATTTCGGTTCTCCTACCCAACATTCTCGCCGGGCCGCAAAGGCTACTGACCACTGAACCCCGCTTCTGTTACCGGCCTGCGTCGCGATCGAATACCGCCTTGCGAACGACACCGTGCAAGGGCGTCGCTCCGAAATGTCCCACGGCGCCATCCTCGAATGTAATCGCAACGTTTGAAAACTCCACGAGCGATCCTCCGGTTACGTCGATCACAAGGCTCGAACCTTGAATGCTCATGGGTGCCGCGCCGCCATCTTTCGTGATCGTCACGGGCCCAGTCACCTCAAACCCATTCGTGATTGAAGTAACGGTGCCGCCCACAACCGTCAGGTGGTGAGTGTGCTGCGTTCTGCCAGACGTGCCGATATTTGCGCCGCTCAGCGCAAAGTCAGTCAGTTCCATCGTCACCGCCGCCGAGAATTCGGCCTTGCCGGTCCTTTCGTTCACATCCAACGTCCACGGGCCGCGAACTTCCCAAGGGCCGGTACCGCCCGCTACAGACGTGTAGTCGTTGAGTACCCCTGCGAAGTGATTCGGTGCGCGAGTCCCAGCGATTACGCCGGTAACCCCCGCCACCACGAGCAATCCGATGATTCCGGTTGCCCACAACAAACTCTTGCTTTTCATTTGAAGCCTCCAGATTTGAGTTTTGTTTCGGCCTTGCGGTCCGCGTTCACATGCGCCCAGGATGCCTGACGAATCGAGAACCACAAGCCTCAGCTTTTGCTGAGCGCTACAAGTCTCAGGTTCAGGCGTCGCGGTCAATGCAGGGTGGGTGATGTTGTGATGAGGGCTAGGTGAAGGCTCAAACGTAAGATTACACATCTTTTAACTTGCGATGCGGACCCGAACGGCAGAGAATGTCGTTCACGTCCCTGTCTACCCATGGACACACCGGCCCATGTCTTTCGATTCGGCCCCTACGAATCGCGGCCTCGTAGCCGCGAACTCTACAAGCATGGCCTGAAGCTGAAGGTCCGGCCGCAGCCGCTTCAAGTCCTCAATCTGCTGTTGAACCGCGCCGGTGACGTTGTCAGCCGCGAAGTGCTTCGCGAAGAGCTCTGGTCGGCGGAGACGTTTGTCGATTTTGAGCACAGCCTGAACACGGCCGTGAAAGAAATTCGCGCCACCCTTGGCGATTCGCCGCTCACTCCTCGCTACATCGAAACGCTTCCAAGGCTGGGTTACCGCTTCATCGCGCCAGTGGAAGTGGTCAACGGGGCTAGCGACTTGGTTTCCTCGCCAGCTCCGAGCACTTCCAATTCCGAACGGAAATCCTGCGTCGGTCGCCGCCACGATTCCAGCTGACATTCCCACAAGTGAAATCCCCGGCGAAGCCGCGCGCCCGAATCAAAATCGCCATCCATATCTGTGGCTTGCGGTGGCGCTCGCCGCGGTGGGAGTCGCGCTGGCAATCGTCGCGATTGTCTGGCTTCAAAAGACGGAATACTTCTGGCGAAGCCCCATCGCTGACGCGCGATTTCAGATGGTCACGGACTTCGATGGAATTGAAGAGGCCGCGGCAGTATCACGCGACGGTCATTTCGTTGCTTTTCTATCCGACCGGGACGGGCAGATGGACGTCTGGGTCACGCAAATCAGTTCGGGAGAGTTCCACAACCTGACGCGCGGGAGAATGCCCGAACTCGCCAATCCCTCGGTCCGCACCCTGGGGTTCTCGCCGGACGGATCCTTGGTCACGTTTTGGGTTCGCAAGCAAAGCTG
Organism: uncultured Acidobacteriota bacterium; assembly: GCA_963767205.1. Classification (GTDB taxonomy): domain Bacteria; phylum Acidobacteriota; class Terriglobia; order Acidiferrales; family UBA7541; genus Palsa-295. The sequence continues at coordinate 246,944 of CAVYDF010000007.1, read as the reverse complement.
GCTCGACGGAGCAGCGACATCAGCATCTGGGCCGTTCCAACACTAGGCGGACAGCCAAGGCCATACCTGGAAGACGTCGCCGAACTCGATTGGTCCCGCGATGGTTCCCGGCTCGTTTACCACACGCCCGGTCCCGGAGATCCGCTGTTCGTGTCGGACGGCAGCCAGACTGTCCGACAGTCAGCCTATCTTCACCGCGCCCTCCGGTCTCCATTCTCACTTTCCGCTGTGGTCGCCCGACTCGAAATTCATCTACTTCGTGCAGGGTTCTCTTCCCGACAAATTGGATATCTGGCGCATCACTCCAACCGGCGGGAACCCCTAACGAATCACCTCGCACGATACGCGCGTCACCTATCCGGTCCTCTTGGATGGAAGAACTCTGATGTATCTTGCCAGCGATAGCGATGGTTCGGGACCGTGGCTTTACAGCATGGATGTCGACCGGCGCATTCCCCATCGGCTCACGTCCGGCCTGGATCGCTACACGTCGCTGGCGGCCAGTGCTGATGGCCGCCGGCTGGTTGTCACGCTCGCAAGTCCGAAGAGAACCCTCTGGCGTTTGCGGATTGCTGATTCACCGCAACGAAGTTTCGGCGCCTGCTCGCATCTCGCTCACCACCAGCACAGGTTTCTCTCCGCGACTCGGCCCGGATTATCTTCTGTATGCTTCTGCCACCGGCGCCAGCGAGAGTATCTGGAAGCTCGCCAACGGCGCCGGCACGGAATTGTGGAGTGGCCAGGACGCGCAAATTTTTGGCGGCCCGGCAATCTCCTCCGATGGACGCCACGTCGCATTCTCGGTCCGGCAACACGGGAAGACCCTCCTGTACGTGATGCAGTCCGACGGCACGAACGCGCGCGTTGTCGCCGATTCGCTCGACCTGCAAGGCGATCCGGCCTGGGCGCCCGATGGCCAATCGCTCACCTCGGCTGCGAACGATCACGGCGTCCCTCGCCTCTTCCGTGTACCGCTCGACGGTCACGCTCCCGTCGCTTTTTGTCCAGGAGTACTCAGTCGATCCCGCCTGGGCGCCCGACGGCCAATTCGTTGTCTACTCGGGACCCGACATCGGCACGACATTTTCGGTAAAGGCCGTCGCAGCCGATGCTTCAGCGCATCGCCCTGCCGCCGCTCACACTCACTCGGGGCGCGCGACACATTGCCTTCCTGCCCGGCGGACGCGCACTCGTTCTCCTGCGCGGAGAAATTCAACACAAGAATCTCTGGCTCATTAACCTGACACCGGCGCCGAGCGCCAGTTGACCAACCTCACTCCAGATTTCGACATTCGCGACTTCGATATTTCCCCTGACGGCCATGAAGTCGTCCTCGAACGAGTCCAGGACCTCTCCGACATCGCACTCCTCGATCTCCCAAAGCCATAGTCAGTCCGGCGATCTTGCCTTTAAGTGTTACGACGAAGCCTTTCTCGTCGTGGGCATTTGCCGACGATCACTGCGGCATCGCGTGCTCACTTTTGTGACACTGCATGATTTTAGGAGAACACGGTTGTCCGGCAAGGACGCGGAACTATTTCAAAATCACGAAGAAAGATGTGGGCCTTCCCGTTATGGCAGTACAGGAAGAAATAACCGCGATGACGAAAAAACGGTGTTCAAGGAACTGGTGCCCACGCTGGCATGTCTGAATTCAAGCAAAGCTGGTCGATCAGCGTTTTGGTCGTCCGTAGTAATATACAGCCGGAGCTGGTGACCAGCCCGATAGCGCCGTGCGTTGGGTACTATCGGAATCCGATAGGTCACCCTCTCTCCAATCGGCACAGGTTCGAAGACCCTACACGGTAGAAAAGGGGCGCCGTGCTTGCTGGCGGCCTCGTCCACGTAACGCAAGCTTGCCCGAAGGTATCCCCCTGTTACATTGATGGCGTTCCCATTTTCGTCGACGTCCTGTAAAACGGCGATGAAGGCTGTGTCTGGCGCGGTACAAGTGGCATCCAACCGCAGTTCGATTGGACCGGTAAGATCTAAGTCATAAGCTAGTGGCGGAGTAGTCCACTCCAGGAACGCCGGAGGATCCGTCTCGCTTGCCCGAGGACGATTGAGACCACCGCCAAGGTTCATGTAAGTTCTGGCCCCCGCTTGTCCTTCGTCCCTGCTAAGACCTCCATCGGCTCGAAGTGCATAAGCGTGATGCACTACCTCGCGGATCGGCCAAACATCGGTTGTTCGCCAGCCCTCGGCCTCCGGCAAAATGTATCGAAAATGTGGGCCGTCGAGAATGCCGGTGTCCTTTCCCTTGAGCCAATGATCGAACCAGGCAATCGCCTCGATATGAAGACTTTCCCAGGGCCAAGCGAGGCCATGCGCTCCCATCATTGCAACCTGCAGATGGTTGCTGTTTCTTAGGCGCTCATAGGCTGTGAAAGTGTGGGGCAGGTGGAGAGGCACGTTCTGCCAGTCACATCCCAGATAGACTGGGATTTCGACTCGATCAAGCAACGGTAGAAGATTTCGATCGTCCCACCAAGCATCGCGAAACGGGTGTTCTGCGGCGATAGCGCGCCAGAGATCGTCCCAAGGGTGGGGATCGTGGTGTAGTTTAAGCAGGACTTTGAGGCCAGCGATTGCGGCTTCTCCGTTCGCTGATTCGAATTTCTTGTGGATGCCTGGGGACAGCAGAAGAGCACGCATAGCATCCAGCAATTTGCTGCGCCAGAGCTTGTTGGTTTGCCCCGATGTCATACCGATCATGAAGAGGAACGGTGTGAGAAAGCCGCTGCTCATCAACCCGTGATGCGTCGCTGACTCATAGAGGTCGAATGTACCCGCGATAGGCATGATGGCTTTGAGATGGGGAGGCCGTTCAACCGCAGCCTCCATCTGTGTTCCAGCGAAATAACTGATCCCAATCATGCCGATATTGCTGTTCGACCAGGATTGCTGCGCAGCCCATTCGACGAGGTCGTACATATCCCGGCGTTCCTGCCCATCAAAAAAGCCGAATGTGCCCCCAGACCCACCCGTGCCCCTGCAGTTCGCGATGACGTGGACGTAGCCACGCGGCACGAAAAAATCGCTGGCACCAGCTTCAATGAAGCCTGCTGGCGCACCAAGGTTTTGGATCTGCCGCGGATAGGGAGAGGCGGCTACTAGCACGGGATACCGACCAGGTCCAGCTGGACGATGCACATCCGCCAGCAGCATGACTCCATCACGCATTGGTATCGCAACGTCGTCATCCTGTGCCATTGCATGGATGGGCTGTGACAAATTGCGATACTCACGGCCAGTAGTTTGCGGGCCGTTAAGTCGACGTTGACCAGGATCAATTCCGGACGACTGAACGTGCGCCATGCTCTATTCCTGTGACGCGTGTCTATTTGGCTTCACGTGAACTGTAGATGATTTTTTGGGCGCACTCCTAACAGTTTTCAAAGAAATCCATCGTCTTCCGGGGCTTGTGCGTTGTGTCGGAGCTGAAAACCCGCGCCTACAAACCCCCGTTCACAGAGGGAGAGGCGAGGAGGGTCTTGGCCTGGGCTAACTCGGGGCGATCGGAGCGGATGCCCTCGCAATTCTTCAGCAGCTGGGTGTAGTACGCGCTCGCTTTCTCTTTTTGCTGCACCTGCGCGGCGGCTTGCGCAGCGCCGTAGAGACCATTGAACCGATTAGGGTCGGTGCGCAGCGAAATTTCGTATTCGGCCAGCGCTTCTTGCGGACGCTGCAGGTCGAGCAGCATGTCGGCCAGCATTTCGCGGGCGGGCAGTTCGGTTTCGCCTTTGCCCACTTTATCCTCGTCGTCGGCAACGGCGCGCATCCGTCGAACCGCATCATCGGAGTTGCCCGCAGCATAAGCGGCCCAGGCCTGCACGAGTTGTTGCTCGTCCTTCAAGCCGTTGGCAAGGTAGGGTCGAGGACCTTTGCGCGTGGCTTCGAGCAGTTCATCGTAGTGCTTCAGCGCATCTTGTGCGGCGCCTGCATCGCGAAGATGGCCGGCCGCAATGGCGCGTCCCCAATACGTGACGAGTTGGACCTGGGGTGGTGCCCCGGCGATGGGTTGTAGAGCTAGCGCTTCTTTCCACTGGCGGCGCTCGAGAGCGTACTTGGCAGATCCTTCCGCCTGGAGCGCCAGCAGATAATCCTCAAATCCGGGATCCATTTTTTCCGCGCGAACCGCTTCCATCTGCTCCATGGTCGTTTTGGCGCTGGTGTCGTCGCCAATCTGCATGTATGCGTATTCGAGGAAGTCCATGGAATGCAATTCGTGGTGCAACACGTGATGATGCTCGGCCATGCCATTGGCGACGCGAATCGCTGCAACGTTCGAGTTGATGTCATCCTGCCAAAGACCCAGGCGCGCGAAGATGTGCGACGGCATGTGCACCGCGTGCGGAGAAGACGGCGCGATGCTCGCATATTTGCGCGCTGCGGAAAGCGCGAGGCTGGCCATCGCAGGATTGTCGCAGCTGTGAATGATGTAGTGCGCAATGCCCGGATGATTTGGTTCCTCGTCGTAGAGCTTGTTTAGTATCGCAACGGCGGCTTTGGCGTTGGTGAGATTGGGGTCGCGCTCGGGACCCGAGGCCAGAAGCGAAAGCGCGTAAAAGATGGCGGCTTCGTGGTCGTTAGGATTGCGTTCGTAAACGCCCCGCATCGCTTTGGCGTAAGCATCGGCGCGCTGATTGTGATCGAGTTTGTCGGTCTCGGAGTAAAAGACGGAGAGCGCCTGGATGTAATCGCGTTCACGGGCGCTCGGCGGCTGCAGTGAGCGCGCTTTAGCAAGCAGCTCAGCGCCTTGGGCCAGAGCAGCTTTTCCGGGCGGTCCCAGAGTTGGTGGTAGAGAGTCATCGCCTGTCCCCAGTAAGCCATGGCGCAGCGCGGATCTTTTTTGGCCACCTCCTCGAATTGCCCATCGGCCATTTCGTACTCAAACGAATACAGCAGCGCGACGCCACGCTCGAATTGCGACTGAACTTCGGGCGCACAGGAAGTGGCAAATGAAACGCTCCCGACTTTTTCGTCGGCATCGTGATGGTGCTGCGGCTCCTGAGCGGAGAGTGAAACGGGTGCGAGCGAAAGTGGTGCGAGCGAATGTAGTGCGAGCGAAAGTGGTGCGAATGACAGACTGCCAATGAGAGCGAGAAGAGCAAATTTTGCGGTCTTCATGATCACCCCTATGTGAAACTCAGAAGCGTATTCAGGGCGAGCGGGGATGTCAAATCCTCTTCGCACAGCTATCTCAAAACGAGATAGCTAGCGATTAACAACACCTATCCATTTTTTCTGTTAGGAAATCGACCGAGGACAATTGTGGAGAGCGCGCCTTCCCCTGGGAGTAGACCCTCAATCTTGTCGAACTGTTGTTGCCAGGCAACCCTGGACAGGATCTTCACGATCAGGGGAAGCCCTACCTCCGTTACAGTGACCTTCGTCTTTTCGCTCGACTCACTGAATTCCACAATGACCGTGACCGCATTCGGCCAACGGCCCGGGACTGGCGCCTTCGAGCCAGGAATGGCATTACCGGTCTCATCGGCAAACGACAAGGTCGAGACGATCCTTTTGTTTGGGACCACTTCCTTATAAACCCCTGTATTCCAGAACATCTCACCTTTTGATGACTTCATTGCCCACAGATACGTCCCGCCCACTCGAAGATCATTTCTGATGAATGGGGCTGTGTAGCCCCTCGGCCCCCACCATTGTTTGATCGAATCCGCATCGTTCCACACCCGCCATACCTTGTCGCTGGAAGCATCGAACGTGCGTTCATAGGAACCGGTCGTACGGACCTCCAGGGCGATAAAAACGAGCACAACCAGCGTTAGGACGACGCCACCTAGTATTTTGTAGATCATGTGAAGCCTCTTATCGTTTTGCCCCAGACGAGAGCAGGAAGGCCAACTACTGCAGCTTCGCGTACTCCGCTTTGGCTTCCTTCAGGATGGGAATGTCGGGGTCGGCGTCTTTCCACAGCGCGAGAAAATCTTTGTAAGCGGCGAGCGCCCGAACGCGGGCGGCATCGGCATCCGCGCCCTGCCCTGAAGTTTTCGCTTGCAGAGCGTTTGCCCGCGCCAGTCCCAGACGCGCCAACGCTCCCGTCCAGCAATTCCACACGATCCCGCTGTGGTCGAGAATCTTCTGAAACTCCGCGGCGGCAGCGCTTCCTTGTCCGGCCGCCAAGTATGCCTCTCCGCGTACGTATACCGGATAGAGGCATGAAATATTGTTGACGAAGCAATTTGCCCCAACTCGATGGGCGAAGCAGCTTGCAGGGCGTTCACAGCCGCAGCAGGATTCTTTTTGTTCAGCGCCAATTGCGCCAGAATCGCTGGCAGCCAAAGCGACTGCATTTGGGTGTCCAGCGGAAAGCGTTTACCTAAGTCTTGAGCCAAAGATTCGGCTCGCGCCGTATCGCCCGTCATCGCAAACGCAAGCGCGGCTTCACTCTCGACGCCCTGACTCGCGGGAGCCAGCTTCAAAGCCTCTGCCGCTGACTGCCTCGCTTCCGCAGCATTGCCGTAGGCCGCTTGTTGCACAGCAGCATTCGCCTGCCATATTGCCCCATTTTCCTTGCTATCCGCCCGGATGGCGGAGTCCACGGCCCGCTTGGTCAGTTCCCGCGCCTTGGCCACATGACCGGCATACGCCTCGGTGTCGGATGCGAGCGCCAGTCCAAAGTTCTCATAATCGGGCTTGCCCGCAAACCACTGTTGCTGTTCCGCCATCGCCGCGGAGTCCGCCCCGAGAAAGGCAAGAGCGTAGAGAGCATTGTGGAATATGAAATCATCCAGTTTTCGCGCCTGCGCATCGTGGATGATCTGCCGGGCTTCGTCGAACCGCTGCAAGGCAACGGTGTAGTTCGCGAGATCCTCGTAGGGACTTACGCGGTCCGGTCCAAGGCGCATGCCTTGCCTCGTCACCTCCGCAGCTTTCTCATACTGCCCCTGCGCGCCGTACACGTTGCCCAAATTGCCATACGCTCCGGACACCTGTGGGTAGCTCTCAATCGTCTCTTGATACGTCTGAGCTGCCTTATCCAGTTCCCCGGTTACACCCCGGTAGTAGTCGGCGGATATACTCAGCTTTTCGCGTTCGCTGGCATGTTCCCGCAACTGGAATGCTTTGGTGTAGTACTCGCTGGCTCGCCCTGTCTCGCCGAGACTGGAGTAGTCATTTCCCAGTCCCGTGTACCCCATGGCAAAATTCGGATCAAGCTGAATCGCACGATGATGATAAGGCAGGGCTGCGACGTAACCTTTCTCGTGACCCGCCTTTATGCCAAGGCTGTATGCTTTCAGAGCTTCGAGCGACGATGTGGTGGCCTCTGACAACGGCACATCTAGCTTCTGCACCGTAGCCAGCGATTCGCCCAGCTCACCGCGCAGCTTGGTTGCCGCCTCGCCCAGCGTGTCCAGCACCTTCTCCTTCGACGCCGCCGTCACCTGCTCCTCGGCCAGCGTGTCTCCGCTCCGGCAATTCACCGCCTTCAACCCCAGCACGTATTCGCTGCCCAGACTGCCAATTGTCCCGGCAAGGTAGGCTTTGCTGCTCGCCCGCTGGCAAAGCTCGCGGGCCAACTCGGGCGTGAGTTTCGTGCTGGCCGGGCGGGTCATCAACTTCAAATTCTTCGCCACTTCGCTGTCGGAGAGCACATTGAGGAAAGGCGATTGCCGCAGGGAAACGTTGAGCGCCGTCTTCAGCGTGTCGTCGAAGACTGCATCGCCCGTGGTGTTGGTGAAATCGCCCAACACGATGGTGTCTTTCTCGGTGAGGGCCTGCGCCTTGCGGGCAAAATAGAGCCACGCACCCACACCCAGACAACGACAACCACCAACGCGCCAGCCAGTATCGGCCACCTCACAGCCATTTTGACACCCGAAACCGCAGAAGCCTGTCCGGCAAGCGATGCGATCCAGCGGAAGCCGTGCTGGAACTTGCCGACACCGGCTCTGCCGCCGTCGTCGCTACCGCCGTGCGTCCCGAATCCGTATCGCGCTTCAACCGCTGCAAATCCGTCCGCATCTCCGCAGCCGATTGGTAGCGCAGCTTTTTGTCCTTCTCCAGCGCCTTGCCGATAATGTGCTCAAGCCCCGCCGACACTTCCGGATTCAACCGCACCGGTGCCACGGGCGTGCGATTCAGAATCGCATCGAATATTTCCGCCGAGCTCACTCCCCGAAAACGTCTGTTTCCCCGTCGCCATTTCATAGAGCACCAATCCGAAAGAAAAAATATCCGTGCGCGCATCCAGTTCTTTTCCCCGCGCCTGCTCTGGCGACATATACGCCAGCGTGCCCATCGCCGCGCCCGGCGTACTCAATTGCTGCGCCTCCTGCGTCATCGTCGCATCGCCATCCGTTCCGGCTTTTGCCTGCTTCGCCAGACCGAAATCGAGAATCTTGGCGTGATTGCGCTTGGTGACGAAGATGTTGGCCGGCTTGATGTCGCGATGCACGATTCCTTCCGCGTGCGCCGCATCGAGCGCGTCCGCAATCTCGATCGCCAGATCGAGCAGAACGTCTGTCTCGACAGGCTTCCCGCAATCCGATGCTTCAGCGTCAGCCCGTCCAGAAATTCCATGGCGATGAACGCTGCCCATCGCTGATCGTCAATTTCGTAGATCGTGCAGATGTTGGGATGATTCAGGGCGGAAGCCGCCTGCGCCTCACGTTCGAAACGGCTCAGGCCTGCGGGTCTTTGGCAACTTCGTCGGGCAGAAACTTCAAAGCCACGAAGCGGCTGAGCTTCACGTCCTCGGCCTTGTAGACGACACCCATCCCGCCACCGCCGAGTTTTTCGACGATGCGATAATGCGATATCGTCTGGCCGATAAGCGGATCAGAACTGGTCACGCGCAGCACATCTTAGGGTGCGCCAGCAATCAAGTCAACGAACCCCCAATGGAGTGCGGGGGCTCCCACCGCTTTGTTACGCCCCGGCTCGCCCGGGGCGCGGCGCAATGTGCCGCCTCTTCAGATGATCGTCATTCCTCCAGTAGGGGCGGGTCTCAGACCCGCCCGCGTCGCCCACACCACCAATCCGATCCACTCACCGCAACTGCGATCAATCTCAGCCTCGGTAGCTACGACGAGCATCTCTCTCGTCGTGGGCCTTTGACTTTGTTCTCCCACCCCATCCACCGCTCCGCCAATCCGTGGCTCAGGTTCCACTCCAACGACCCCGCGCAGGAACTCCCGTAGCTCAGGTCCCATTCCGGCCAGCCCTGGCCGGAATTGACCTGAGGCCTTGCCTGCCACCTCGACGTATTCATTGAAGGTGACCGGGCTTCTGTGCTACCGTAACCTCGGAACTATGAAGACTAGCTACAGGACGCGCAGAGAGACCTCCAAGCGGCCCAGCGAGAGCTCAATGAGAATAGACCCCGAGCCTCGCCTTTTCGCGAGCCCCACTCCAGGTTTCTTAATCTACGGTTCCGCGATTAAATCTTCTCCTAAATCCCTTAAAATCAATGGAATATAATTTTCTAATCGGCGGTAAACGGCGCCTTTTTTGCACCGACCCACAGCTCTTTCCGCAGGCTGCAAGCCTTCCATTCGGCCCGTTCGCTTCTAATAGAATAAAAGTTTTGAGCATCTCGCATTTTGCGAGCAGAGAGCTTCGGACCATGAAATTCAAGCTAGCCAGTGACTACGAGCCTCGCGGCGACCAGCCCGAAGCCATCGCCCAGCTCGTCCGAGGTGTGAATGACGGCGACCGCCATCAGGTCCTTCTCGGCGTCACCGGCTCCGGCAAAACCTTCACCATGGCGAAGGTGATCGAGCAGATCAATCGCCCCACGATCGTCCTCGCTCACAATAAGACTCTCGCTGCCCAGCTTTACCACGAATTCCGCTCTTTCTTCCCGACCAACGCCGTCGAATATTTCGTCAGCTACTACGACTACTACCAGCCCGAAGCCTACGTTCCCGCCAGCGACACCTACATCGAAAAAGAAGCCACCATCAACGACGAGCTCGACAAGCTCCGCATGAGCGCCACTCGCTCGCTCTTCGAGCGCCGCGACGTCATCGTCGTCGCCTCCGTCTCCTGCATCTACGGCATCGGCTCGCCCGAAGCCTATTACGGCATGATGCTCATGCTCGAAAAAGGCCAGTCCATCGCGCGCGAATCGATTCTCCGCAAGCTCGTCGAAATCCAGTATGAGCGCGGCGAAGATCTTCGCCGTGGCACTTTCCGCGTTCGCGGCGACATCATCGAAATCTATCCGCCCTATGACGATCTCGCCGTCCGCATCGAACTCTGGGGCAGCCAGATCGAAGCCATTCGCAAAATCGATCCGCTCACCGGCGAAATTCGCTCACGCGAAGGCGAAATCTCCCGCATCCCGATCTACCCGAAGACGCACTACGTGCTGCCCGCCGAGCAAAAAGAGCGCGCCATCCAGAGCATTTACGAAGAGCTCGAATGGTGGAAGCCCGAGCTATCGCGCCAGGGAAAAATCGTCGAAGCGCAGCGCATCATGCAGCGCACCCACTTCGATATCGAAATGATGCGCACGATCGGCTATTGCCACGGCATCGAAAACTATTCGCGCCATATTTCCGGACGCCTGCCCGGCGAAGCGCCGCCCACGCTGCTCGATTACGTTCCCGTCGGATTTTCTGCTCGTCGTCGACGAATCGCACCAGACGATCCCGCAAGCTCCGCGCCATGTATCACGGCGATCGCTCGCGCAAACAAACCCTCGTCAATTACGGCTTCCGCATGCCTTCGGCGCTCGACAATCGCCCGCTCACTTTCGAGGAATTCGAGCATCGCACCAATCAAGTCGTCTACGTCTCCGCCACGCCCGGCCCCTACGAGCTCACGAAAGCCGGCGGCACGGTTGTCGAGCAGGTGATTCGTCCCACTGGCCTGGTCGATCCGCGAAGTGGAAGTCCGCCCGGTGAAAGGCCAAGTGGACGATCTGCTCGAGGAAATCCGCGTCCGCACCGAGCGCAACGAACGCGTCCTCGTCACCACGCTCACCAAGCGCATGGCCGAAGATCTCGCCGAATATTTCGCCGAAGTCGGCGTCCGCTGCCGCTACCTGCACTCGGAAATCGAAACGCTCGAACGCGTCCGCATCCTGCGCGATCTGCGCCGCGGCGAATTCGACGTCCTCATCGGCATCAACCTCCTCCGCGAAGGCCTCGACCTCCCGGAAGTTTCTCTCGTCGCCATTCTCGACGCCGACAAAGAAGGCTACCTCCGCAGCGCCACCTCGCTGATCCAATCCATGGGCCGCTGCGCCCGCCACATCGAAGGCCGCGCCATTCTCTACGCCGACCGCATGACCGACTCCATGCGCCAGGCCATCGGCGAAACCAATCGCCGCCGCGCCAAACAGGAAGCCTACAACCGCGAGCACAACATCACGCCGCAATCCATCATCCGCTCCGTCGATATGCAGCTCGCCCGAATCGTCGAAGCCGATTACCTCACCGTCCCCGCCGAAGACGCCGTCATCGGCAATATCTCCAGCGAAGCACGAACTGCTCCAGGCCATCACCCAGCTCGAATCGCAAATGCGCGAAGCCGCCAAGAATTTCGAATTCGAACGCGCCGCCGCCCTCCGCGATCGCATCCGCTCCCTAAAGCAACGCGACCTCGGCGCCATTTTTTCTGCTACAGTTTTAAACGTGGATCCCGCTGCAAGTAATTTGAATGTAGAGCCCGCCGCAGATTCGCCGGCGCGCACGCCCGCAGCGCCGAATCAACCAGCGCCACTCTCAAATCCGTCAGGCCAGCACTCAATCCGCCATCGCAGCAAGCAGATGCCGCCGCCAACGCCGCCAGCGCTCCGATCGAACCAAAATCTAAGCCGGCCGCCAAACGCCGCGCCCGATGAGGCCCAATTGAGCAACGAAGTTCGTCCACAAACCGAAACCCGCTGTCATCCTGAGGCCATCCGATCAGGATGCCCGAAGGATCTCAACGTTCAATTCTCCTCCCGACCGATCCCGCAAGCGCCCGCGCCCCGTCGCCACCTGCAACTCTTCGCTCTCGCCGCACTCCTCCTCGCCGCGCTCACCCTCGCCCCCTCCGCCCGCTGCCAGGGCGACACCGAATTCGGCGTCTGGGGCGGCTATTCCGCCGGCACTCCCCACCTCATCGGCGTCACCAGCAATCGCCAACTCGGCGTCCTCGCCCTCCGCTACGGCCACTCCATCTACGATTGGTCCAACGTCTCCCTCCAATACACGCTCGACATCATCCCCATCGAATTCATCAGCCAGCCCAAATACGTCTCCTGCATCACCAATCCCAATAATTTCCCCACAGGTTTCTGCGAAGTCAGCCGCGAACACGTCTACGGCGGCGGCATCAATCCCCTCGGCCTCAAACTGAATTTCCGCCGCCAGCATCGCTTCCAAATCATCGGCGCCTCCACCGCAGGTTTCATCGCCTCGCGGCGCCCAGTCCCCGTCGACATCCCCGGCGGCACCCAATTCAATTTCAATTTCGATTTTCAAGCCGGCTTCCAACTCTTCAACTCACCCCGCACCCGCGCCTGGACCCTGGCGTACAAATACCAGCACATCTCCAACGCCTACCGCCACGATTTCAATCCCGGCCTAGACCTCCACATGCTCACCCTGGGCTATTCCTTCTTCAAGTAATCCACCTCGAAGCGCCACCAACACAAAACTCCCGCCCAGCGTCGCCAACGATTAGATCTCGCCGCAAGTGGCACAGGCACTCCTGCCTGTGCGCCGTTGCTTAGCCCACGGACTCAAAATTAAGATGAACTAACAGTCGCTAGTCTCACTCCTGCCTGTGCGCCGTTGCTTAGCTCACGCATTCGAAATTTGAAATCCAAGTACGAGTCGCTCGCGTTTTGCGATCCCGATCTTCACACCACCCCTCTCCTCAATTCCTCCAGCCGATAAAAAGTCCCCCTCCACTCAATCCCCCCATTCCAAAGCGTCACAATCATCGACCGCGCCAGCATCCAGCAAAAAATCACCGCCCCCACCGGCTCCGTCACCGCATACGCCGGCGACACCCCCACCTCTATACACACCCCCGCATGAATCGCAATCATCATCCCCACCGCAACCGCATCAAATATCAGCGCCCAACCGCGCAAAAATGGCAGCGCCACCCAGGGCGCCACGCACGCCGCCAGCATCATCACCAGCTGAAAACACACCGGCCCCACGCTGTATCCCGACGACGCAAAAAAATTCTTCGTCGTCCCGCGAATAATATTCCCCAGCCCCGTATGCCACCGCACCCGCACCTCTTTCCACCCCTTCGCCACTCCCGACCGAAATCCCCCCTCCTTCACCAGCTTCCCCAGCTTCATGTCGTCCACCACTTCCATCGCCAGCCGCCGGTGCGTCCCAATCGCCTCGTACGTACTCCGCCGTATCAATTGAAACGCTCCCACGCCCATATACCCCTTCGAACGCGGATTCTTCGCGCGCCAAGGCCGCACTCCCATCAAAAATCCCATTCCGAAAAAAGTCAGCGCGATTTTCTCGCCAACCGTATGCATCTCAACGCTGCTTAGAAGCGTAAGATGGTCCCAGCCCTCCCGCTTCGCCATCGCCATCGCGCGTCGCAATAAATCCGGCGAAAAATGCACGTCAGCGTCAGTAAACACGATCCACTCCCCGCTGCTCCGCTCGAAAGCCTGCTGCATCGCATACGGTTTGCCAAGCCATCCGGCCGGAAGGGAATCGATTCGCACATACTTCAGCCGAGCATTTTTCTCAGCTGCAGCCCTCAGTATTTCCGCCGTGCGGTCTTCGGAGCGGTCGTCCGCCGCGATCACTTCGTACCGCGGATAATCCAAAGCGAGAAACGTCGCCAGCGCGGCAGGAAGTTTCTCCTCCTCGTCGCGCGCGGCAAAAAGAATCGATACCGGCGGGCAATCCGCATCGTCAAGCGGCGCGATATCTCGAAGGGCAGGAATTTTTCGAGCGCCAAGCGCCACATCAATAGCGTTGAGAACCCAGAACAGCGCAGCGGTGAACGTAAGGGCCAGCGCGAGCCAGTGCAACGTCCAATTTCCTCCACCGCATGATGAATGAACAAGTTATGCTATCACGCTCGATGTCGCGCCCAATGCCACGCACACATCCGCACAATTTCCATCATCGGCGCAGGCCGCGTCGGCCAAACCATCGCCAAACGCCTCCGCAAACTCGGCTGGCAAATCGGCGCCGTCGTCACCCGTTCGCGCCGAAGCGCCCGCGCCGCAGTCCGCGCCATCGGCGCCGGAACGCCTCACGCCTCGCTCACGCCCGAAGCATTCAATGCCGATGTAATCCTATTGTCAGTTCCAGATGACGTGCTCGAAAACGTGGCGCAAAAACTCGCGAAAATCAGCCGCGCAGCCCTGGCCAAAAAATCCCGCGCCACAATCATCCTCCACACCAGCGGCGCTCTCGACCATCGCGTCCTCGCGCCCCTCGCCCGCCGCGGCGCATCCACCGGGTCGATGCACCCAATGCAAACTTTCAGCGGCCGCAACGCCCCGCGTCTCGAAGGCGTCATTTTCTCAATCGAAGGCGCCCCAGCCGCCTGTGCCGCCGCGCAAAAAATCGCCCGCTCGCTCGGCGGCACGCCAGTCATCATCAAGAGCCAACGACAAACCTGCCTACCACGCTTCCGGTACCGATCGTTGCCGGACATGCGCTGTCGCTCGTCGAGTCCGCCACCCAAATCTCATCAAAATCGGCTTCACGCGCCGCCGCGCCAGCCAAGCCCTGCTCCCATTAATCCGCCAAATGCTGGATAATTATGAGTCGCTCGGTCCGCACGCTGCCTGGACCGGCCCTTTATCGCGCGGCGATTACGCGACGATTTCGAAACACGCAAAAGCGCTGCGTCGCTTTCCGCGCGAGTTTCAGGATGCATACGCAACGCTAGCGCTGTTGTCCGCCCGCGTGCTTTCAAAAAAGCCCGCGGCATCAAAGAGCAAAGTCGTGCGCGCTCTCGGCCGTTGAGCCTCGGGCGAGTAAAAAAGTCTTGTGGGTCGCCCCCTTCAGGGGCGACATAAGGCAACCGGAAAATGAGGGGCTTTGGTCCCTGAAGTTCGCGGCAACAAAAGGAGATCCCAATTTGAAGCAGCTACACATCCCCGTCGAACACACCACCCTCGCCAACGGCTTGCGAGTGGTCGCATCGCCCGACCGTAGCGCCCCAGTCGTCACCGTCGGCGTCTACTACCAAATCGGTTTCCGCCTCGAACCCCGCGGACGCAGCGGTTTCGCCCACCTCTTCGAGCACATGATGTTTCAAGGCTCCGCCAACGCCGGCAAAATGGAACACATCCGCCTCATCAATTCCTCCGGCGGCCTGCTCAACGGCACCACCAACTACGACATCACCAATTATTTCGAATCCGTCCCCTCCAACGCTCTCGAACGCGTCCTCTGGCTCGAAGCCGATCGCATGCGCGCCCTCAAAGTCGACGACGAAAATCTCCGCAACCAGCGCGATGTCGTGAAAGAAGAAGTCCGCGTCAACGTGATGAACCAGCCCTACGGCGGCTTCCCGTGGCTCGATCTTCCTCCGGTCGCCTTCCGCAATTGGCCCAACGCCCACAATTTCTACGGCGATTTCGTCGATCTCGACGCCGCCACTCTCGCCGACGTCCAACATTTCTTCCGCACCTACTACGCGCCCAATAACGCCGTCCTCCTCATGCTCGGCGACCTCGATCCCGCCGAAGCTTTCACCTTCGCGAAAAGATATTTCGAAGACATTCCCATTCAGCCTCCGCCGCCGCGCGCCGACGTTACCGAACCTCCGCAAACCGAAGAACGCCGCGGAACCGTTCCCGAACAGTTCGGTCCGCTTCCGGCCCTTGCTATCGGATACACCGCGCCGCCTCGCACCTCGGACGATTGGTACGCCGCCACAATTCTCGAACGCGTGCTGCACGGCGGCCGTTCCGGTCGCGTCTACCGCGAGCTGGTCCTCGAAAAACAGATCGCGCTCGAAACCGACGGCAGCTACGACGCCCTCGATACCAACGGCCCCACGCAAATGGTCACGCGCATCTTTCATCGCCCCGAATACATCGAGCGACGCAACCATCGCCGCTTTCGATTCCGTTATTAAAGACGTGCAGGAGAAGGGAATCAGCGCCGAAGAGCTCGACGCCGTGAAAGTGAAATTCCGCGCCGATTATTACTCGATGCTCGAAGGCGGCATGGGTTCCTACATGCCTCGCTTCGGCCTCATGCACTATCTCGCATGCTTCACCCTCTTCGACGGCGATCCGAAACGCGTCAACACGGTGCTCGACGGCTTCCTCGCCGTCACCCCCGCGCAAGCGCAAGCCGTCGCGCAGAAATATTTCGTCCCGAGCAATCGCGCCATTGTCGTGCGCAGCCCCATCAAAGAGGGAACCGAGAAATCAAATGGAGGCGCACGATGACTTCGACGACGCCGATAACCACCGGCACGATGCCTGCAGTCACCACCCATACCACCGCCGCGCCAGCTCTGGGACCTGAACGTCCTGTCGCTTGGCCGAAGCGCACATCGGTCACGCTGGCGAATGGACTGGAAGTCGTCCTCGCCGAATCGCACACCTTTCCGAAAATTACGGCCGAGCTTTTCATTCGCAGTGGCAACGCGTCTACCGCGCACAGAGCGCCGGGCGTCCCCGACCTCACCGCCAGGGTGATTCGCACCGGCACTGCAACTCGCACGAGCCGCCAAATTGAAGAGGATCTTCGCCGCATGGGCGCGGACGCCGGAGCAAGCTCCGGTGCGGATAACAGCGCCATTTCCATTGGCGGCCTCGCTGAATTCTCCGACGGGCTTTTCGAATTGCTGGCCGATCTCGCGCGCAACGCCTCGTTCCCCGAAGATCAGTTCGAACGCGAACGCCGCCAGAAAATCGAAGGGCTGCGCGTCGAGCGCACCACTCCTGGTTTCCTCGCCAACGAACGAATGCGCCGCGTCCTGTTTGGCGACCATCGCTATGCCGTCATTGCGCCTACAGAAGAACAGGTAGCCGCTTACCGGCGAGACGAGCTCCAGCATTTCTACCACCATCACTACACGCCTTCGAACGCGCTCCTGCTGGTCGTCGGAGATTTCCCCAGTGATCACATGCTTGCGCAAGTCGAGAAAGCATTCGGCAGTTGGAAAGGCTCGCGGCCGGAACCGCTTATCTCCTCCGCTCCGCCGGAAGCTTTAGGCCGCCAGGTGCATCTCGTCCATCTGCCAGGTTCGGTTCAAACCCAGGTTCTCGTCGGCAATCTCGCAATCACGCGCCGCGATCCCGATTGGTTCCGCACGGTCCTCGCCAATTCGATTTACGGCGGCGCATTCCACTCGCGCCTGGTGATGAACATCCGCGAACAAAAGGGCTATACCTACAGCCCGCGCAGCGGAATCACCGCTCTCCACCAGCATGGGTTTTTCACCGTTCACGCCGCCGTGCGCAACGAAGTAACCGCCGCCACGCTCACCGAAATGTTCTACGAAATGGACCGCATGCGCTCGCTCCCCGTCACCCCCGAAGAACTCGAAAGCGCGCAAAGCTACCTCACCGGCGTTTTCTCTCTCGGTGTCGCCACACAGGACGGCGTCCTCGGCCAGCTTTCGACGGTCTACCTCGACCGCTTGCCCGACGATTATCTCGAAACTTATCGCGAAAAAATTCGCGCCCTAACCGCCGACGACATTTTGCTCGCCGCCCGCCGCCACTTCGATTCCGCCAACGCCCAAATCATCCTGGTAGGCGACCGCGACCAAATCTTCGACCAAGCCGCCCTATTCGGCCCAGTAACCGAATACACCGCCAATGGCCACAAGTAACCTTCGCCATCCCTTAGTAGGGGCACGGCATGCCGTGCCCGAACGACCACCGGCAGTGCGCTGCCAACTGGCGTCGCGCCTTTTGTCATGACTGTTTTCCGATCGCGAATCGAATTCACCTCACTCATCACCGCCGCCCTTCTTTTTCTTTGCCTCAAAATCACCTTCGCCCAAAAAACTCCTCCCACTCAACCCATCAACCTAAACACCGCCACAATCGCCCAACTCGAAACTCTCCCCGGCATCGGCCCAAACACCGCCAAATCCATCGTCGACTTCCGAAATCACAGCGGCCCGTTCCAACGCGTCGAAGACCTGCTCGCCATAAAAGGAATTTCCAAATCAAAACTCGAAAAGCTGCGGCCCTACGTCACAGTCGGACCAACAGCGCCCAGCCGGCGTTCCGACAGCTCACACCAGGCCTCCTCTTCATCCAATTTTCAGAGAGCCATGTGACCATTGCCGCTAGGCCGTCTAAATTAAGGAGCTACGTATGACACGTCGGTGCTTTCCATATCTCGGAATTCTTGCCATCTCAATTGCGGTAATCTCTATCGTCGCGTCCGGAAGCAGCAACAGCCTCAGCGCGAAATCTCGCGAACGCCGCGGCCGGTCCCTCGGGCTACCACCTGCTGAAAAAAATCGCGCTCGGCGGCGAAGGCGGCTGGGACTACATCACCTTCGACTCGCCCACGCGCCGTCTCTTCATCTCGCGCCAAACGAAAGTCATCGTCCTCGATGTGGACTCGGAAAAAGTTGTCGGCGAGATTCCAAACACGGAAGGCGTGCACGGCATCGCCCTCGCGCCCGAATTCAACCGTGGCTTCACGTCCAACGGCCGCGCTGACACCGTGACGATTTTTGATATGAAGACGCTCGCCGTCATCGACACCGTCCAAGCCGGAACAAATCCCGACGCCATCGTCTACGACCCCGCTTCGAAGCGCGTCTTCGCGATGAATGGACGCAGCTCGAATTCCACCGCGATCGATGCCGCCACGGGAAAAGTCGTTGGCACGATTGCGCTAGGCTGGGAAACCTGAATTCGCGGTGCGGATGGCGCCGGCCACGTCTACGTGAACATCGAGGACAAGAAGCGAGATGTGGCAAATCGATTCGCAGAAATTGACCGCCACCACGCACTGGCCTCTCGCGCCATGCAAGGAACCGTCCGGCCTCGCAATGGACCTGGAGCATCGCCGCCTGTTTGCCGGCTGCGACAATAAAATGGTCGCCGTCGTCGATGCCGACACCGGCAAAGTGATTGCGACGCCCGAGATCGGCGATGGCGTTGACGCCAACGGCTTCGATCCCGGAACTGGTTTTGTTTTTTCCTCGAACGGCGAGAGCGGCGACGCTCACCGTGATTCACGAAGACACTCCCGACAAATACACGGTCGTCGAAAATGTCCCCACGCAGAAAAGCGCCCGCACCATGACGCTCGACCCAAAAACTCACGAAGTTTTTACAGTAGCAGCCCAATTCGGCCCGCGCCCCGCGCAACGCCAGAAACTCCGCGCCCGCGCCCGCCAGTTCTGCCAAATTCATTTGTAGTCTTGATCTACGGAAGGTAACTGAGATTTCGAAGCGCTCAACTCGAAACACTGGTGCCCGCGCTTCGCCGGTTCAATCGACAGCGGCACTTGGTCCGCAATCTCGAGGCCGTAACCTTCGAGCGCCACCACTTTGCGCGGATGATTCGTAAGCACGCGAATCCGCCGCAACCCGAGATCGATCAAAATCTGCGCGCCGATTCCGCTCTCATGCTGCACGAATCGCTGCCGCCCCGAATCCTGTTCGCTTCCTTCGCGCCGGTGATAACGAATCTCAGGCAAGGCCGCATCTTCGGGCGCGCGCGTATCAATTCCAAATCCGCGGCCAGTGTGATGCAGATAAACAAACACGCCGCGATCGGCCGCGGCAATCGCCGCGAGCGACCGCTCGATGATCTCGTGGCAATCGCACGCGGCTGAACCGAGCACATCGCCGGTAAGGCAGTGCGAGTGAACGCGCACCAGCGGCGCCGTCGGATCCGCCGGCTGCAATCCGCTTGCTGCGTCCTCGCTGGTGCCGTGCATCGCCACCGAGCTCGCCGCGCACCAGCGCGACGTGCACTTCGTGATCGATATCGCTCGAATACGCGATCATCCGGAAATTTCCATGCTTCGTCGGCAGCACCGATTCCGCAATTCGCCGCACGTAGCGCTCGTGCTGCATGCGATAGCGAATCAAATCCGCCACAGTCGCAAGTTTCAAATTATGCGCGCGGCAAAATTCGATCAGTTGCGGCACACGCGCCATCGTGCCGTCTTCGTTCATGATTTCGCAAATCACGCCCGAATGATCGCGCCCGGCAAGCCGCGCCAGATCCACGCACGCTTCCGTCTGCCCAGCCCGCACCAACACGCCGCCATTCCGCGCCCGCAAAGTGTGAACGTGCCCCGGCCGCGCCAAATCCTCCGGCCGCGTGTTCGGATCCGTAGTAGCCAGAATCGTGGTCGCCCGATCCGCCGCGCTAATTCCCGTCGTCGTCCCGCGCTTGGCGTCGATGGGCTCGCAGAATGGGGTGCCGAAGGCGGACGTGTTGCGCGGCGAAATCTGCCGCAGGTCGAGGGCGTCGCAGCGCTGCTCGGTGAGCGAGAGGCAGATGAGGCCGCGGCCGAACTTGGTCATGAAGTTGATGGCTTCGGGAGTGATCTTGTCCGCGGCCATCGTCAGATCGCCTTCGTTCTCGCGGTCTTCGTCGTCCACGAGGACGATCATGCGTCCCTGGCGCATTTCTTCGACGGCTTCTTCGACGGTGGCAAATGGCGCTTTACGCTCTGTCATTTGTTTGGCTCGTTTTCATCTTAATACAGGTTGCGCAAGAGTGGTGAAGGCTCGATGACCTGGCTCGTCGAATCGCTCTTGCGCGATTGCCGTCCGGGTGCGATGCGGACTTGCGAATCTTGGCCCCCCTTTTACCGCCGATTAGAAATTCGTATCTGTTGCAAATAAGCCGGTTATCGGGAGTTTTAATCGCGGTACCGTAGATTAGATGTTCACTGCGAGCGGAACGTTTCGTCCCCGGTGTCACGGCCGGCTTGGCGCGCAAATTTCATAACCCAAGCGTCACGGTAGCACGAGGCGCGGGCGATTACAACGGATGTTTCGGGGCAGAGCTTTTCACGTTTCTGGTGGGATGGCTAAGCCGGGGCGTTGAAGCGGGACTTGAATGGTGCGCCGGAGGCGCGGCAGATGCGCCAGTTGAAAGGGCGCACGTGAATCAGTGTGACTTTCATTGCCGTGGAGCGGTTGTAATGTTTGGCGAGGCTCAAGGATTGAGCGTTCATCGCGCTGATGGAGCCGAGGGTGACGGAGACGCCGTGTTCGCGCGCGTACTCGTTCACGGCGGTGTTGACCGAGCTCTGGATGCCGCGGCCGCGCCACTTGGGATGGACGAAATTGCCGTAACGAACGGCCTCGCCGGGACGCACGATCCAGGTGACGCCGAAGTCGAGTTCGACGACGCCGCTCGCGAAGGAGATCCAACCGTAGCCGGCCGGTTCGGCAGAGGCGTAGGCCATGGCGAGCACGTCACCTCGCTGAAGGCGCTTTTGCGTTTCTTCGCGCGAGATTTCGCCGAGCGCGGCCACTTGGGTTAGAGCTTCGTCGAGGT
This sequence comes from uncultured Acidobacteriota bacterium, assembly GCA_963767205.1. Taxonomy (GTDB): domain Bacteria; phylum Acidobacteriota; class Terriglobia; order Acidiferrales; family UBA7541; genus Palsa-295. The sequence continues at coordinate 225,525 of CAVYDF010000007.1, read as the reverse complement.
AGCTGCAATCGCGGGTGTAAATTTTCGTTTCGATTTTTTCTTTTGCGTATGGTTCGGGGACTTGCGCGGCAATATCGGTGGCAAAGATTCGATAGACGTGCCAGTAGACAATCGGGCGCAGGATGTTGCGAGCGCCCAGCAGGAGAAGAACCCAAAAACCGCGCCAGCGCAGGACTTCGCCAGTCCGGCGCCACAGGCTGGGGGGCCGACTGTTCATTTGCGCGGGATGATACAGGATTTTTTCGCGGGTGGAGGTGTATTTGGCGGCGGGGGCGGTGGTGTGGTGCGGAGATTCAGGGGAAATTGTGGGAGCGCGGAAAAGCGAAAACAGGGCGAACAAAAAGGGATGTTAAAACGGTCAAGTACTTTGACCTAGTGGGGTTGTCCACCTGCCCATTAGTTGCTGTTGAATCGGGATCGAATGTGCGGGGTCTGTAATGTTTGGCTTCCGCGTACTGACCAAGCGATTTAGAAATTGATTCAAGCCATTCCCAAACTTTAGTTGCAGCTAAATACTCGGGCGTCGCTGTTTTGATACCTAGTTCCAACTGGCGCTTAGCTTCGGGTAAATTCCCGAGATGGTATTCGACTAAACCGCGGACATAGTGTGCTCCTCCCAGCCATCGGTCCCAAGACCAAGCCCCATCGCTTTTACTAGCTGTTCTTTAGCGCGCTCGTAGTCATTCAGTGTGTAATAGCAATGTCCGAGATAGTAGCTAACGACGCTTTCTCCATGCATCCGGATTGACGGCGCTCTCCAAAAGCAGTCGTGCTTCGCTCCAATGTCAAGTATCTGCCAGCAAAAAACGCGGTGGTTTAAGTTCCTTAGCGATGTCGGCGATTCCAATTCGAAAGCTCTTTGGATAAAGTGCTGCTAACTCGTCGATAACCCGAAGAGCTTCCAACTCCTTGTGTTCGGCAAGGAAAACTCTTAATTCAGTGTATCGACTCATCACCGCCAAGTTGTGTGGCAAATCGTCTTCATCCCCGTCCTTAGGTTCTCCCAGCGACGTCAGCGCGCGCTTAAGCTCTTCTAAAGCGATGTCTAGCCTCAGGAATTCTACCCATTTCGACCAAAAACAAAGTCTCATGGTAGAGTAGCGCTGACTTACTCCACGCTTCCGGATTGCTCTAGTTAATTCTTGCAGCTCATGCAATGCTTCAACGCGATCACCATCAGCAAACTTGCGATAGGCCTCGTTGAGTCGTGCGGTTTTCATTTCGTTCATCGTCCAATTCTGGTCTCGATAGGCGGGTGGCCCAACCTTGCGCTCGTGTCTGTGGTTTCCATGATTGGCGGCGCTTCCGTGGATTATACCACTCAAGTAGGTCACTTCGAAGTTTAGTCTTGGCTTTTGCGGGTGCCCCATCCTTCGGCGGGTGGCCCCACCCTTTGTCCGCTGGGTATGCGTGGTTCCCACAATTGACGGCGGTCTCGCGCGGATGATACCACTCAAGTAGATTACTTCGAAGTTTAGTCTTAGTTCTTGCGGGTGCCCCATCCTTCGCTGGGTTTGCGAAGGGTGGGAGGGGTTGACTTGCTTTTAGAAGCGAAAAATGAACTACATGTATATGAATCCGATGAACGGGGGGTTGTGACAGACGCGAAACCGTGGGTGTGGATTGGTTACCGGTTTTGCCACCACGAGGAAGAGAGTTTGTGTACGCCGGATGGATTGAAACATTAGGAATGAAACGGGGAGCTAGGAGCGAAACCGAAACCGAATCCAAAACCAACACCAAAACGAAACCGAAAACACCCACCCTTCGCAATGTCGGCGAAGGATGGGGCACCCGCAAAATCTAACCCGCGAAATCTAAGGCGCAAAATCAAAGGCGTAAAATCAAAGGCCCGAATCTACGGCTTAAAATCTAAGACGCGAAGTCCTAAAGTTCTGCGTCGTGGGGCGACGTTGATAGTGCGCTCGAAATTGCGTGCCCACCGCTGTTTTTTGCCTTCTCGTGTCATATGCGTGGTTTCCACAATTGACGGCGCTTCCGTGAGGATGATACCACTCGGGTAGGTCACTTCGAGGTTTAGTCTTGGCTTTTGCGGGTGCCCCATCTTTCGCTGGGTTTGCGAAGGATGGGGAGGGGTTGGCTTGCTCCGATGCCAAAAAATCTTAAGCGGCGCTATGGGACTACGAAGCTGCATTTTATTACGTTCAGTTGTTATCGGCGATTGGCGTTTTTGAGGACGGTGCGGGCGCGGAATGCGTTTCTGATCGTTCTCAATGAGGTGAGGGGGCGCTATCGGTTTGTAATCGTCGGGTATGTAGTGATGCCGGAGCACGTTCATCTGTTGATTGGGGAGTCGAAGAAGGCGAATCCGTCGGTGGTGATGCAGGTGTTGAAGCAGCGGGTGTCGCGGAGGTTGAGGGGGAGGATTCGTGGGAAGTCTTCGGCGGGACAGATGAGTTTGTGGAAGGATGCCACGGTGCATCGCAGTTTCTGGCAGCGGCGGTTTTATGATTTCAATGTATGGAGCCGGAAGAAGCGGATCGAGAAACTGAATTACATGCATATGAATCCGGTGAAGCGGGGGTTGGTGACGGAGGCGAAATTGTGGGCGTGGAGTAGTTACCGGTTTTATCAGTATGGGGAAGAGAGTTTGTGCACGCCGGATGGGTTGAAGGATTAGGAGTGGAAGGCGGAATCAGAAGCGAAACTGGAAATTGGAAACCGAAACCAACATCAACACCAACACCGAAAACACCCACCCTTCGCAAAATCGGCGAAGGATGGGGCACCCGCAAAGACTGGGGCAGGAATCGGAAGAATGGTTGAGTGGTTATCATTCGCGCGGGAGTGCCGTGAATTGTGGGGAACACGAATGCAAATTGAGAAAGGGTGGGCCACCCGCCCCAGCGAAGCGGTCGCAGAGTTCCAGAAGATTCTCGATCATCGCGGCGTGGTTTTGAACGAAGCTATCGTCCCGCTCGCTCATCTGGGCCTCGCACGCGCATACGCATTGCAGGGGGACACTTCCGAGGCGCACGCCGCCTATAACGATTTCCTCACACTGTGGAAAGATGCCGACCCCGACATCCCCATCCTGAAACAAGCCAAAGCGGAGTATGCGAAGCTGCAGTAATTGTCAGAACTTGGACCGAATTACGCGTCCGTAACGAGCCCTCGCTTCACCGGATTCATATGCATGTAAGAGAGCCAAGTCAAAGGCTCGCGGGAAGAGCGCCGCGAAAGGTAAACGCTGCGCGGCTTTCTGGTACTTGAAAAGGGCGGAAGTTACAAGCCGCATGTCGATATCACGATAAAAAAACCGGGCGTTGCCTCAGGCCCAGGAAGCAATCTTATTAAGCCAATACGTCACTGGCCGTGGGAGTAGAAAAACATGAAAAAAGAAACCAAATAGGATTTTGCTGATTTGCTCCGAGCGGCTGCGAACCAGACGCTCTCCGAATCCGAGTTCTGGGAAAAACTCAAGAATCTGGAGACACCTGCCGACGATCCGATTGCAAGAATGGCCTACGAAACTGCAACGCACTTTTGGGGAAACTTCCACGAGAGGAATCTCTTGCTCGTGCGCAGTAGACCGGATCGCCATCAGGTGCAACAGGGAAAGGACCAACTGAACATCATCGCGGAAGGTTTGGAGGGGGATTGGCCTATCCCGGAGTTGAAGCGCAAGCTAGATGACATCTGATTCTGGAGGGCGGCCCGCTCTTCTCTGCCTCGTATCCGTGCTTTCCACAATTGGCGGCGGTTTCGTGAGGATGACGGCTGCATCGCTCACTGGCGGCTAGTTGATGCGGGTGTCTGTGCCTTCGTTCATTAGGGTCCAGTGGGCGCCGGAGTCGTCGGTGAATTTTGTGTTCCAGGTGACGAGGCCGGGCTTGGAGAAGTCGTTGATGGTCTTGATGTGGATTTTCTTGCCTTTTTGTTCTTCGTCGGTGTCGTAACTCCAGAGGGAGCCTTCGATGGTTAGGGGTGTGGCGCGAGGTGTGCCTGAGCGGTCGAATGAGCAGAATTTGTAGGATTTTTCGGATTCGTTGTAGGTGTAGATGGAGAGGTCGTTGCGCGTTCCTGAGGGGCCGGTGAAGAGGTGGTCGCAGATCATGTAGCCGCCGTAGGCGGACCAGGAGCAGGTCATGGTGATGGTGATTTCTCCGGCGTGGCTGTAGGGCGTGTCGTAGAGCTTGCCGTGGGTGGTCCATTGGCCGGTCCAGGCGTCGAGAACTTTCAGGGCTGGGGATTGCGGGGGCGGGGATTGCGGCGAGGAATGCGAGAGGGTGGTTGGGGCGAGGATTGAGAGGGTGATTAGGAGGGTGGGGAGAGCTTTTGGAGCGCAAGTGGAGAGGGCGCATTGGGACACCTCGCGGCGGAGTTTTTGAGTCGGTGAATCTGACGCGCGGAGGGTGGAAAGGTGAGCCTTGCGGAACGGGGGCCGAAACCGAAACCAACATCAACGTCAACACCGAAAACACCCACCCTTCGCAAAATCGGCGAAGGATGGGGCACCCGCAAGTTCAAATGCTGAATGCAGATCCCTCGACTGCGACGCGCGCCATCTCTTCGCGATGGAAGCAAAGGCACGCGCGTCTCCGCTCGGGATGACAGGTTTCGGTGGGGGGCGACACGGAGATGGAAACGGGAGTTGCAGCAAGAGTGCCGGCGGCACGCCCTTCGTGGCTCAGGACAAGCCGGCGGTACGAGAAGAACGAATGCGACTGGTAGCCGAGTATTGACGGATTGCGGGGTGCGTTACGTGGGCGCAGGCTGAAGCCTACGCTACTGGAGGCAAATTATTTGCCGCGGAGTAGGAGGATTACGTCGAGGAGGACTAGGACGGCGACTACTACTTCTAGGGCGAACATGCGGCGCTCGTTGAATTGGGCGACCATGAAATCGTAGAGTTCGCCGGCGGTTTTTAGTTTTTCGCTTACGAGGGTTTTGTAGTCGTTGACGCCGATTTTTGCGGAGCTTAGGGCGTAGACGCGGGCGTAGTAGGTGTCGGAGATGAATTTTACGGCGTATTCGGTGCGCTCGGTGAGATCCATGATGTCGAGGCGGATGCGATTGAGGCGGCCGGCGCGGCGGGCGAGTCGCCAGCTGGCGAGGAAACTTTCGTGGCCTTCGAGAGAGCTGTAGACATTGGAGAGCAGGGTGGTGAGGAGCTCGTCGTAGTAGCGGAATTCGAGCAACTGCGTGTTGGCGTATTCGAGGAGATCGATGGCGGCGGGGGTGGCGTCGGGCTTGTCGTATACGAGAGCGGCGGCCCAGCCGACTACGACTAGATCGCTGGGATAGTAGGAGAGAGCGGAGCGGACGATTTCGTCGCGTTCTGAGGCGGCGAGAGGCATGAGTTCGCCGCGGACGAGTTGGGTGATCTGGTCGGCGTAGGATTGGAGCATTTCGACGCCGGTGGCGGGGCGGGCGTCGGTGTGCTGCGCGGATTCGATGTCGATGACGAGGTAATCTTCGTCGAGCCATTTTTCCGAGGGCTTGATGAGGACGGGGCGGAAGCGGTCGAGGCGGGCGCGCAGGAGTTCTTCGGCGGCTTGCTCGACTTCGGGGGCATTCATCCAGCGATAGGTTTGGACGCAGAGGGAATTGAAATCGCATTTGAATTCGGTGGCGAGTTCGATGTCTACCACGCCGAACCAGTAGTATTTGATTCGAGCTTCGAGTTTTTCGCCGGTTGAGAGCGTGACGGGGCCCACGGATTCTACGATGGGGGCGTGCTGCTGCGTTTGCGCGTATTCGGGGCTGCGGTGGGTGAAGGCTGGGGAGCGCGGGGTGGCTTCGGGGCCGAGGATGACGCGCAGTTTTTCCATTTCGATGGCTTCGGCGACGTCGAAGAAGCTGAGGATGCGGAGAAAACCTTGCAGGATCATTGGCGAGACGCGGCTCCGGAAAGTCTGGTGCGACAGCTGAGGTTAATCGTACACCACGGCCGTGCCAGGCGGATGTAGACATGCTCAGGTTCAGTTGCTACAATTGTTATAACAGAGGAGGTGGCCAGTGCTGGAACTCAAGGTTCGCAAAATCGGGAACTCGCTTGGAGTGGTGTTGCCGAAAGAGGCTGTGAGCCGGTTGAAAGCGGATGAGGGCGACCGGTTGTTTCTGATTGAGGGGGCGGAAGGGGCTTACCAACTGACGGCGTACGATCCCGCTTTTGAAAAGAAGATGAAGAAGGCTGAGGATATCGTTCGCCGCTACCGCAACACGTTGCATGTGCTGGCTAAGTGAGAGAGCCAGTCTGGATCGACGAGCGCGATGCAGTGGCGTTGCACGATCGCCTGCTTGCGCTCGAAGGCGGGGCAGCTGGTTTGCGCGATGAAGGCTTGCTGCAATCGGCGCTGGCTCGGCCGCAGCAGTTGCGAGCTTATCAGGCTGGAGCGGACGTGATTCAGATGGCGGCTGCTTATACGGTTGGGATTGTCCGGGATCATCCGTTCGTTGATGGGAACAAACGCACCGGTTTTGTGGTGGGCGTGCTGTTTCTCGAACTGAACGGGTATCGTTTTGTGGCTCTGAGGAAGACGCGGCGGAGGCGGTGTTGAGTCTTGCTGCTGGGAGACTTGAAGAAGGGGCGTTCGCAGCTTGGATGCGGGCGAATGTGAAGCGGGGGCGGGCAGGAGAGCCTGAGGATATGGATGTTAGGATTGTTGGTAGGCCGGACGCGTTGTCGTGGGGGCGGGGGAGCGACTGTTAATTTGGAGGTGACTTGCGGGTGAGTGGGCTAATCAACGGCGCACAGGCAGGAGTGCCTGTGCCACTGAAGGCTAAGAACGCAATCAGGCGGGCGCCAAGTTTAGGGATTCGCGCAGCTTGGATTCGGTGGCGCAGGCTGAAGCCTACGCTACTTTTTAGGCGCGGACTTCCCAGGTGTCGCCTGCGCGGAGTAGCTTGGCCAGGTTGCCTTTGCCTTTTTTGGCTTGGACGTCGCGAATTTGCTGGGTGATTACGTCTTCGTAGCGCGGGACGTCGTTCCACTGGCGCAGGACGCCGATGGGAGTGGGGAAGCCGGGGCGATGTTCCATGTGGCTTAGCATGAAGGCGTAGGCGGCGCGGGGGTGATGCTCGTCGTGGACGAGCAGATCTTTTTCGGTGAGGCCGTTGCCGTTGCCGAGGTGGACGACTTCGAGATCGAAGCCGTTCATGCGGATGCCTTTGTCGCGATTCTTTCCGAAGATGAGCGGCTTGCCGTGCTCGAGGTAAACGATTTGTTCGCTGCGAGCGTCTTTTTCGGTGAGCGTTTCCCATGCGCCGTCGTTGAAGATGTTGCAATTCTGCAAAATTTCGATGTAGGCGGCGCCTTTGTGCGCGGCGGCTTTCTTGAGAATTTCTTTCAGATGCTGCTGGAAGACGTCGACGGTGCGGGCGACGAATGTGGCTTCCGAACCGATGGCGAGCGAGATGGGATTGAACGGGCGGTCGGCGGTGCCGTAGGGAGTGGATTTTGTTTTCTTGCCGATTTCGGATGTGGGCGAATACTGGCCTTTGGTGAGGCCGTAAATTTTGTTGTTGAACATGAGGACTTTGAGGCCGACGTTGCGGCGCAGCATGTGGATGGTGTGATTGCCGCCGATGGAGAGCGAATCGCCGTCACCGGTGGCGATCCAGACGTCGAGATCGGGGCGCGTGAGTTTTACGCCGGTGGCGATGGCGGGAGCGCGGCCGTGAATCGTGTGAAAGCCGTAGGTGTTCATGTAATAGGGAAAGCGGCTGGAGCAGCCGATGCCGGAGATGAAGACGAATTTTTCGCGCGGGACGCCGAGTTCGGCGAAGACGGCTTGGGTGGCGGCGAGGATGGCGTAGTCGCCGCAGCCTGGGCACCAGCGGACTTCCTGGTCGGTTTGGAAATCTTTTTTGGTGTAGACGGGCAGAGTGGCCGTTGTCATTTGCGTTTCCTCTTTGAACCTCAGCGGCTAAAGCCGCCTCACTTCTTCGTCGGTTGCGGCACGGTTGAAGCCGTGCCCTGACGTAACCAACTTCACATTCCGCACAAGCAAAACGCCTTGACGTAAAACCTTACTCCAAGATTTCGTCGATCTTTTGCTCGATCTCGGATTGCTTGAAGGGCTTGCCTTGAATTTTGTTGTAGCCCTGAGCGTCGACCAAAAATTTGGCGCGCAAGATCATTACAAGCTGGCCCATGTTCATCTCGGGGACGAGGACGTGCTTGTAGCGTTTCAGGACGTCGCCGAGATTTTTCGGAAGCGGGTTCAGGTGGCGCAGATGAACGTGGCCGACGGACTGGCCTTTGTCACGCGCGGTTTTGAGCGCGGCGGTGATGGGACCGTGCGTTGAGCCCCAGGCGACGATTAGGAGATCGCCTGACTGATCGCCTGCGGGAACGGCGTCGGGAATATCGTCCGCGACGGCTTCGACTTTTGCTGCGCGCAGACGAACCATGCGCTCGTGGTTGAGCGGGTCGTAGTTGATGTTGCCGGTGACGTCCTGTTTTTCGATGCCGCCGACGCGATGCTCGAGGCCCGGCGTGCCGGGAATGGCCCACGGCCGCGCGAGCGTCGTGGGATTGCGGCGATAGGGATGGAAATCTTCCGTGTTGGTTTCGAAGTGCACGGGAATTTCCGGCAACTCGGAGACGTCTGGAATTTTCCAGGGCTCGGCGCCGTTGGCGAGATAGCCGTCAGAGAGAATGATGACGGGAACCATGTATTTGATGGCGATGCGGCTGGCTTCGAGCGCGACCCAGAAGCAATCGCCTGGCGAAGAAGGCGCGACTACCGGAATTGGAGCTTCGGAATTTCTGCCGAAGAGCGCTTGCAAGAGATCGGCTTGTTCGGTTTTTGTTGGAAGGCCCGTCGAGGGGCCGCCGCGCTGGATGTCGCAGACAACGAGCGGGAGTTCGACGGCAACGGCGAGGCCGAGAGCTTCTGTCTTGAGGGCCATGCCGGGGCCGGAGGTGGTGGTGATGCCGAGTGCGCCGGTGTATGCCGCGCCGATAGCGGAAGTGACGGCGGCGATTTCGTCCTCAGCTTGAAAGGTGATCACGCCGAAATCTTTGTACTGGGAAAGCTCGTGGAGAATGTCAGATGCGGGCGTGATGGGATAAGAGCCGAGAAAAAGCGGGATGCCTGCTTTGTCGGACGCAGCGACGAAACCCATGGCGAGCGCGGCGTTACCGCTGATATTGCGATAGGTGCCGGGCGAAAGTTTTGCGGGCGGAATTTCGTAGCTGATTTGAAATGCTTCGGTGGCTTCGCAGTAGCTGTAGCCGGCCTGCATGGCGAGGCGATTGGCGGCGACAAGTTGCGGCTTGCCTTTGAATTTGTCCTCGAGGTAGCGGAGGGTGGCGTCCATCGAGCGGTTGTAGAGCCAATAGCACATGCCCAGCGCGAAGAAATTCTTGCAGCGGTCCATGCTCTTGGCGTCGAGGCCGAGTTCTTTGAGAGCGGCGCGAGTGAGCTTGGTGAGTTCGACGGCGAAGAGGCGGTAGCCGTCGAGCGAATGGTCCTCGAGAGGACTGACTGCGATTTGCGCCTTGCGCAGGTCGTTCTCTTTGAAGTTGTCGAGATTGACGATCAGGATCCCGTTGGTGCGCAGATCGGGCAGATTCATTTTGAGCGCGGCGGGATTCATGGCGACGAGGACGTCGACTGCATCGCCGGGCGTATAGACGTCGCTTGAAGAAAAATGAACCTGGAATCCGCTGACGCCGGGAAGAGTGCCGGCAGGGGCGCGAATCTCGGCAGGGAAGTCGGGGAACGTGGCCAGGTCGTTGCCATAGAGTGCTGCGGTATTGGTGAACTGGCTGCCGGTGATTTGCATTCCGTCGCCGGAGTCACCGCAAAAACGGATGCAGGCTTTATCAATTACTTCGCGCTTTCGGCGCGGTACTTCCGTTATGGTCGTTGACATAAATTCTTAGAATCCCCAGTCATGGATGAGGCAAACAGCAGAGGGATATAGACCCTTTCTTCCCAAGTGCAACCGGCAGGTGCCGGGTTTATCGCCCCGATTGGAAATCGTAGCACAGCGGGACGAAGAGGGTGATGAAAATCCGAATCGTGGCGTGACGTTATGAGCATCTGGAACATGCTAATGAGTAAGATGCGGAAATTCTGTGACGCGTATACCTTGCAAGTGTGACGGGCGACACGGTGATTTCGACCTTGTGTAGCCAGAGCGAAATTCAAAGATCCACGACAAGGAAGGCATCGTCGTGGCTACCGGATCGAGTCGCATAAAAGACGATTGCGGCGTGGGCAGCGCTGGGATGCTTCGCTGCGCTCAGCATGGCAACATCTTAAGGCTAGCTTTTTGGTTTTTTCGAAAGTTGGCGCCAGATTCGACGTAGGGCTTGAGGCGCTCGGCGATGAAGATGGCGCCAAACTCCGTCGACAAGCTGAGCCGTTTTGTCATCGATTTCTTGCCTGGCGATATTCACGGTGACGCGAAGTTTCGTGCCTGCGGGATCGGGCAGAAACTCGTAGGTGGTGACGCTGTCGATTGCCATTCCTGAGAAACCGAGAGGGCCGGTGAAGCGGAGCATTTTTCCGCGATCGGCGTAGATGACCAAGGCGTGTTGGGCTCCGTTGCCGGCGTCGTCAAAAATTTCGCAGAAGCAGCCGCCCGGTTTCGCTTCGATATAAAGCTTCCTGGGATGTTCAGACATGTGGTGATCCCACCAGCCGCTGATGTCCCCGGTGGCGGCGTCGTAGACGGATTCGGGTTTGGCGGCAATTACAACTTCCTGCTGGATTTGAAATGCGGCGGTTTTGATTTCTTTTGTTTCGGCGTGAAGGGTGGGGGATAGGGTACACATCAGCAGCGACGCGGTCAGCAAATGGATGGCGACGGATTCTATCGAAGTGGTCGGTGAGCTTTTCATCGAAAAGGTCTCCTTGGTTTTGGTTGGCGCCGTTCGGATCGCCGAATTTCCGTACATCCTACTATTAAACGGATTTTGAGAATCCTTTAGCTGGGAAAGACGGCGGTGCTACAGAAGAACGCCGCCGGCGTTCCCTTGTAGTGGAGCGCGAGGCATCTGGCGAGTTGTGGCGCAGGCTGAAGCAAACGCTACTAAACAGCGCGAACGATGGCGCGATGGTGCAAGGCCCTACGCCGGGCACGGCATGCCGTGCCCCTACTGCGGACAACCAACGGCGGGTTGCTCGACATTTAGGAGTTGTTTTCCGGGTGCGAGTTGTTGACACTTGTCGCGCAGCACCAGCCGCTGTTCGTCCCTTGGACGCAATCCAAACTCCCCGAAGGAGAAGAGATGAATTTCGTGCGTTTTTGCCTGGCAGTAGGAGTGTTGTCGTTTGTGGCTTCCCTTGCGCGTGCCGATACGCTGGTGCTTAAGAATGGAGACCACTTGACGGGAACGATCGTCAGCTCGGATGGGAAAGAACTGACATTCAAGACCGATTTCGCCGGCGAGATCAAAGTGAAATGGCCGACGATTGCCGAAGTGAAATCCGAGAAGCCGCTGTATGTTGTGACGCCGGACAAAAAGACCGTGAGCGGAGACGTGACGACGGAGGGCGGGAACCTGGTGGTGCATACGAGAGACTCGGGCGCGCTTCCGGTGCCGTATGCGAATGTGACGGCGATCCGGTCAGAGGAAGAGCAGGCGGCGTATGAGAAGAGCCTGCATCCCGGAATTCTGGAAGACTGGAAGGGAGGCGCGAGCCTCGGATTTGCGCTGGCTCGCGGGAACAGCGAGACGACCAACCTGACCACCGGATTTACGGCGGATCGCAAAACTCTGCACGATGAGATTACGCTCTACTTTACTTCTCTTTATTCAAGCAACGATCTGCCAGGAGGAGGGACGACGGCGAATTCGATTGTGGCGGGAGCGCGTTACGACCGAAATTTGACGAAACGGATTTTCGCATTCGGGTCCGCGGATTATACCCACAATGAGTTGCAAGGCCTCAACCTGAGGTCGATCTACTCCGGTGGGCTCGGCTATCACCTGATCAACACCGGACAGGACAACTCTGGATTTGCTCGGCGGCCTGAACTACACGCGTGAGACGTATAGCGGTGCGACGAAAGGCGAGGGAATGGGCACGGAGCGGAACCTGGCGGGAGTTACGACGGGTGAAACTTTTACGCGCAAGTTCGGCTCGACGACTGTGGTGACGGAGCAGTTTTATTTCTATCCCGACCTGACGAATACGGGGCAGTACCGGTTTGCGCTGGATGCGGCCTCGGTGACGAAGATTAATAAGTGGCTGGGGTTGCAGTTGCGATCAGCGATCGGTATGTGAGCAATCCGCCGATTGTGGGGACGAAATCGAACGACGTGATTTTCTCGACGGGGATTAATTTCGCGTTCACACACTAAAGATAAGCAAGCCTGAGAAGCCGCCAAGTTGCGGTTGAGAGCTGGCGGAAATGAATCCGTGCTCCGCGCGAGCTGAATCTTCTGAAAGCAGACGGCGCATCCGACGGGTCATTTTGGGACGTTGCATTCGGAGACTTCGATAGTCAGCGAAATCGATAGGAGAGAAGAGACGATGGCGAAGATGAAAGCGGTGCAGGTGCCGAAGGCGGGTGGAGAATTTGAAGTGGTGGAGCGGGAGATTCCGCAGCCGGGACCGGGCAGGTTCGGATCAAGGTGCAGGCTTGCGGAGTTTGTCATAGCGATGTGCTGACGAAGGAAGGTGGTGGCCGGGTATTACGTATCCGCGTGTGCCGGGGCACGAAGTGGCGGGCGTGATTGACGAGGTGGGCAGCGGCGTCACGCCGTGGAAGAAAGGAGAGCGAGTGGGAGTTGGCTGGCATGGTGGGCAGGATGGAACCTGCTTGCATGCCGACGCGGAGATTTTGGGAACTGCGCGAATCTGAAGGTTTGTGGAATCGCCTACGACGGCGGCTATCAGGAATATATGGTTGCGCCGGTGGAGGCGCTGGCGCATATGCCGGAATCGCTCGACGCGGCCGAAGCGGGGCCGCTGATGTGCGCGGGAGTTACGACCTTCAACGCGCTGCGTCACAGTGGTGCGCTGCCGAGCGACCTGGTTGCGGTGCAAGGAGTGGGTGGACTCGGGCACCTCGGAATACAGTTCGCGCAGAAATTCGGCTATCGAGTGGCGGCGATTGGCCGCGGACCGGAAAACGCGGCGCTCGCGAAAAAGCTCGGGGCGCGCGTTTATATCGATAGCGCCGCAACCGATGCCGCGGCGGAATTGCAAAAGCTTGGAGGGGCGCGCGTGATTCTGGCTACGGCGCCCAGCTCGAAGGCGATGTCCGCTTTGATCAATGGAATGGGCGCGAATGGCAGGCTGATGGTGGTGGGCGCGACCATGGATCCGATCGAGGTGACTCCGATTCAGTTAATCACAGGAATGAGAAGTCTTCAGGGATGGGCGTCAGGAATTCCTACGGATTCGGAGGATACCCTGCGATTCGCGGAAATGACGGGTGTGAGGCCGATGATCGAGAAGTTTCCGCTTGTTAAAGCCGCCGAAGCGTATGCGCGGATGATGATCGGGAAAGCGCAATTTCGGGCCGTGCTGACAATGTGAGGGTGCCGTTGCGCAATGAAGGGCACTGCGCCGTCGGCGGGAAAGCTTTGCTCTACGGGTTCATTGAGACGGGGCTGTCGGCGATCACATCGAGCGTGCTTTCTTTTACGAGATAGGCGTCCGCTTTTATCGAGTCGGCTGGGCCGTTGTGCGTGAAGGTAGCTGAGCCTACTTCGTCGACTGGCATGCTGATGTCTTTTCCGGGGCCGACGACTTTGTAAATGCTGCGGCCGGGCGGAATCGTGAACTGGATCGACACGGCCTTTATCGAGATGCCGGAAGCAGGTAGGACGGTGAGGATGCCATTGATGTCGTGATCGGTGGTGTTCGTGAAACAGTAAGACTCTTTAGGTGCGTGGATACTCTGGTCCGCATCGACGGTGTAGATCTTGAAATCCGCAAATGTGTGAATGCGGTAGAAGCGGTTTCCACGCCGCTGCATGTACAGCTCCGCTGTTTGGGGAAGCCAGAGCTGAATTTTGCGCGAGTGAAACGCAACCGACCCGTAGTTGATAATAAAAAGTTCCTTTGTCAGCCCAACTTCGGGGATCGGCTGGGCCAACTCGGTTTCAAGACGCAAGACCTGGTAGGAACCGGCGTCGATCCAAGCGAGTCCTTTTAGGATAAACGGATAGTAGTGATCTTGTGTGCGATAGCCTCCGATGCGGCTGCGCCTATCCTCACGCTGCCTGAAATGAACGAGCCATGCCGGCTGGCCGCGCCAATTCTCAAGCCCTTCGCATTTGAAATCAAAATCCGACGCCAGAACCGGGTGGAAAATCAGGGCCATCGCGGAAACACCTTCGGTTGCAATGTTGGCAGGGAAGCGCGAGCGGTCGAAGCCGCCGTTGCGATATTCGTCGACGCTGAAGAGGCCGCCCGGCAAGGTTGTCACCTGCGCGACGTAATCGAAGGTGCGGACCTGAGGAATCAATCGCTTACCGGTTGAGTCTATCGGATAGTGCTCAACGCTCTCTGTAGCGCTGAATTTCTGGAGGTTCATCACGAGCTGGTTCATACGCAGGCCGGCGCCTTTGACAACCTGGGGAAGAGGGCACTCGACGTCAGGCTGGACGTCCGGCACGAGGTCGTCGATGCCCGGTGGAATCCAGGACGCACGTGTCGGTTGCGCCTCGGGAGATGGTGTGGATGCGGGCGGAGCGGGCAACGCTTCTGTTGCGCGCACGGGGAGCGGTCTGGTCTTCATGACCACAAACTGAGTTCGAAGGCGATTGCCCGGTTCGATTTCCATTTTTTGCCGGAGGGTCAAGAAGCCGGGCGCGCTTACCTCAACTGTGTACGTTCCAGGCCGCATACCGCCGAAAATCATCTCGCCATCGGATTCAGAGGGTGTACCGGTTACCTCGTAGCCCTCGCTGGGCATCACGTGGACGCTCGCCGAACCGCTAAATGCGGAGTCGTCTGGCATGCGCAGACATATTTTCAGGGTACCCAAACCTGTGAGCGCAGCGGGATCAGCGACGACGCTGTCTGGGGCGGTAGGTTGAGGCCCACGGACCTCGGGGCTGTTCGGGCCGTCGCGCGGCGGGGTGTCCACCTTATCTGAGGTTGCCAGCCGCGGAGGGGCTGTCGTCGTCACCGCAGGGCTTTGCGAGGCGTCGTGGTTATCTCGGCCTTGTTGAGGGACGGCGCCATCGGACTTCTGGCTTGCTTGTCCGCTTTGAGGAACTGCGTTCGCAGCGGTTGAAAGAGAAAGAGCCAGCAGTAGAGCAGGGGTGAGGACGGGAAGCCGGAGCACTGGAACCTCCACAACAATCGCCGTTACATGCCAAAATAGTGTGTTTCGGCCGGAGTTCGTTACAGTCGAAGCGCAAAAAGCCGTTTGTTTTTGGAGGAATTCTGAATTCCATCCGGAGAGTGGGGACGCTCGGTCCGACTCCCCTAAACCGCGCTGCGCAAAATCTAACTCCGAACGCTAGAAGATGCAATGTAGAAGATACAGCCCGTATGCACCGGGTGCCTGAGAACGGAGCCGACTGTAACCGCGTCAATTACCTGCCGCTGCTCCTATTCCCGCGACATGAACGAACGACTGACAGGCCGTGACATTAGCCGCTATCGGCGAAGTTCAGCGCCGCAGAGACCGGCCATGACGGATAACCGCAGCAACGGATGGCAAGTTTTGTGGAAAGGCCAGGGTTGACCTGTACTTAAAGGTAAGTCACTACCTGTCTTGGAGTACTATTGACTTTCGCTTTTGGTTCGCCTATCTTCGCTATGCTGATAAAAGGGCCCCTGGGGGTTGCGATGACCCTGACCAAGACGGCAAAAAGAAGTGCTCGAATTACCTTGTTGCGTTCATGAACAAGAACGGCTATTCGCCGAGCTTCGAGGAGATCGCGCACGCGCTGAAGCTGACGTCGCTCGCGACGGTGCACAAGCATCTCTCGACGCTGGAGAAAAAGGGATTCATTCGGCGCGGCTACAACCAGAGCCGCTCGATCGAGGTGACGCAGCTGCCGAAGCCGGTTCGCGAGCAGGTGCTGGATCGCCACGTCGTGGAGCTGCCGCTGGCCGGACGCATCGCGGCGGGCCGGCCGCTGGAAGCGGTGGAAGAGAACGAGACGATTTCGCTGGCCGATTTTGCGCGCGGACAGAACACGTTTGTGCTGCAGGTGAAGGGCGAATCGATGCGCGAGGATCACATTCTGGACGGCGATTTCATCGTGGTGGAACAGACGCAAGTGGCCAATCCGGGCGAGATTGTGGTGGCGCTGGTGGGAGAAGATGAAGCCACGTGAAGCGCTTCTATCGCGAGCCGGGCGGAAAGATTCGCCTGCAGCCGGCGAATTCGCAGATGTCAGCCGATCATGGTGCCGGCCACGGACGTGAAGATTCAGGGACGCGTGGTGGGCGTGCTGCGGAAGTACTAATTCGGCGTGTGGTAATTCGCAGGCCTTCAGGGCCGACTTCTTCCTGAATTCGCTCTAGTTACGTTGCTCTCCGGACACAGCTGTTTCATATTTGGCTTGCCCCGCTTTGCACAGCGGGACTACATTGGTGACTCCCAGTCGAATTCTACTTTGGCGAGACAGGGCCCAAGGAGGGTAAATGTGGGGAAATAAAAAATCGGAACGACTCGCCGCCAAGACTGCCGCTCCCGCAGCAGTCCGAGACCTTCGAACCAGCCGCAACACCAATTACCGGGGAGGTAAAAACAATGGCACCACTTGATTCTCCGTATCCTGCGACGACGCCGAGCGGCGGCACGGCCCGTCTGGGAGCAAGTCTGCACGTGAAGGGCGAAATCACCGGCAATGAAGATCTCGCATATGGACGGCACCGTCGAAGGTCTTGTTCATCTGGAAGACCGGAAGCTGACGATCGGCGCCAGCGCCAAAGTGACGGCCGACATCATTGCGCGCGAAGTGGTGGTGTACGGGAACGTGAAGGGCAATCTGCGCGCGCGCGACCGCATCGAGATCAAGAAGGACGGCTCGGTGGTCGGCGATTTGACGACGGCGCGGATCATGATCGAGGACGGCGCCTACTTCAAGGGCTCGATCGAGATCGATAAGACTGGCGACGCGTCGTCCAGCAGCGACAACGATCTGGACAAGCCGGCTTATACGCGCTCGATGCGAACGGCTTCGAGCAGTTCGTCCGACTAACGGTTGCGGCGGCCGGTTCGGCGGAGCCGGTCGGCTGCTCTAAGCCCGGGGCGGGCCAGAAGGTGTGGCTCGCCGACCGGTTTTTAGTTCTTTTGGTCTCTTCTACTTCTTTTCGTCTGCCGTTTTCGTTATTTCTTGCAGCCGTCCTATTTCCTTCACAAGTTAAGTATCGAATACAACTGATGCTGGCGGCACGACTTCAAAGGTGGTATTGCCGCGAGTCGCTGAGCGCAGGCAGGGGTGTACTGATGAATCGAGCGGCCGGAATTGTGTGGGTGACGATACTCTGCGCGGCGCTGGCCGCATGCGGCGGCGGAAGCGGCAAGGGCGGTAGTCAGATACTCACTGTGGCTCAGACGACTCTTTCTTTCTCAGCTGTATTTGGCATCGCGAACGATCCTGCTCCCGCAATGGTGAACGTGACGAACACGGGCACAGGCGGTGCGCTCAATTTCACAGCGACCAGCGATTCGAGCTGGCTGATGGTGGCACCGGCAAGCGGAACGACGCCTGGCACATTAACAATCACATCTGTGCTGGGCACCTTGGCGGTTGGCACTTATACAGGCCACATCACCGTGACTGCGACAGGCGCCCAGGGATCGCCCGCGACAATCACCGTGACGTTCATGGTGAATCCGCAAGCTGCAAACACTCCTTTCTGGCCGCAGTGGGGAAGCAACCCGCAGCACACCGGGATGGTGAGCGTAGCCGGACAGGGCTTGGCGAATAAGCTGGCGGACATTGTTTACGATCCGTTCATCGCCCAGGAGAAAGCGGAATTCGGAGGCGAGCTTGTGGTTCACGAGCAAACTCCGGTGATTGATGGGAATGATGTGTACATGGTGCTGAAGACCGGAACTTACAATTCGTGCAATCCGGTGGGGAACTGGCAGAGCGGAGCGGCGTGCGGGCCGAACAGTTGGAATTCGATGATCTGGAACGAGCGGCGGTATACGTGGATCAACGGGCAACTGGCGACGATCTGGACATTTCAGAGCGACTGGGTTCCGGAGCCGAATGCGGCGAACTTCAACGTTGGGGCAGGCGGGCTTCAGGGTTGGGAGCCGGTGTTTCACCCGATCGAGGCAAACAATTTTATTTACGTGCCTGGCGCGGCGGGCACCGTTTGGAAAGTGGATAAGACGGCGGGAACGAGCACATCGCATATCAATCCTTTCAGTGGTGTGAATGGAGTTACGTCGGCCAACACGTTCGTTTCGGGGCCGCTTTCGGCGGATTCGAGCGGGAACATCTATTACAACGTGGTCCAACTCAATGTGACGGTGGCAGTCCGTGGAATTCAAATGACGTGGCAAACGCGTGGCTGGTAAAGATCACGCCGAGCGATTCCGCAAACAAGGTGACATACGCGACGCTTGTGCCGAATGCGCCGCCCGGCAATTCGATGTCCTGTCCGGGCACATTCGCATCGCTGCCTAATGCGGGAACCACGCTTCCGTGGCCGCCGAGTTCGGGTTCCACTCCGCCATTCTTTCCGGGCGCTTGCGGCTCGCAGCGTCCGGGAATCAATGTCGCTCCGGCGATTGGGGCTGATGGAACGATTTACACGGGCAGCCGAGCGCATTTTGATGCGATGGTCAGTTATCTGGTGGCGGTCAATCCGAATCTGACGCCGAAATGGGCGGCGTCGCTGCAAAACGTTTTGAACGATGGCTGTGGCGTGATTGTTCCCATTGGGCCGACGACTGGAACTCCGAACGCTTGCCGGCTGGGAACCACGATGGGAGTGGATCCGACGACAAATGCCATGGGGTCCGGATCGATTGTGGATCAGGCGTCGTCTTCGCCGACAGCGCTGCCGGATGGCTCGGTGGTTTTTGGCGCGCTCGATAATTACAACGCGGAGCGCGGGCATTTATTCCATTTCGATTCGGCGGGGAATTTCTTGAACGCGTTTTCTTTCGGATGGGACTCGACGCCGGGCGTGTGGGTGCACGGGCAGACCTATTCGATCGTGATCAAAGACAATCATTACGATGCGCCGCAGTATTGCTTCTTTAATAGCCCGGTATGCCAGTCGTTGCCACCGGGTCCTTATTACATCACGCAGATTGATCCGAGCATGAATATCGAATGGCAGTTTCAGAGCACGACGATCGACGGGAACCATCCTAATGGCTACGAGTGGTGCATCAACATGCCCGCGATCGATTCGAGCGGCAATGTGTTTGTGAACAGTGAGGATGGGAACATTTATGTATTGCCGCAGGGGCACTCAGGAATCTTCACGACTCCGGGAGGAAAGATGTTCCTGAATATCGCGCTCGGAGCTGCATATACGCCGCTATCGATCGGGCCGGACGGCAAGCTGTACACGCAAAACAACGGACATTTGTTTGTGGTGGGGAATTAGCGCCGGCGCGTCATGTGCTGATTCATTGTGTAAAAGTTTTGATTGTACATCAGATCCTTGTTACAATGTAAGTATGAAAGTATCAGCAAAAGCTTGAGTATGCAAGATTGCCGATGAAGTCTGGATTGCCGTCGGCACTCCTTCATCGCGAACTGTCCCGAACGAGCCTGATTTGCTCGGTCGAGGATAATTGTCGCTCGTTCACGCCGAGAAGCGTCGACCGGCGAGGTTGAGACCCGGCGTCTACGTCCACGTGATCCAGCATTGCGTTGCAATCGTCCGCCAAATCCCGCCCGCTATCGCATGCTTATCGAGACGGCGCCGGGGCGGAGGCGCTTATTCCGGCCAAGGCGATTCATACCATCCCGCACGCGAGGGCAGCAAAACTGATCCCTAGTTTAGAAAGCCTGCCTCACAGCCTATACCAGCTTGTTGGAGTGGTATCAAGAACTGGAGTTCCGACGATAAGGAGATTTCAAGTCGAATCGGAGATCCTCTTCTCGCCCTTCGTGGCTCGGGTAAGCAAATCTGGGCAGATGAACACGCAGACGAATACGTCGCCGACTCCGTGAAGGCTGGGAATGAGCCGGGTTTTCTGGGACACAAATCTCATTCATTTATTTATTTGAAGGCAAGGCGCTTTGTTTCGAAGCAAGTTTGACACTCTTCCAGTCCATGCTAGCTCGTGGCGATCAACTGATCACTTCCGCCCTTACTCTCGGGCGAGATACTCGTTAAACCGATCAGAACTAGCCAGACGATGACATTGTCGAGGAAATACGTTGAGGCGATCACAACGACATCGCTAATCCTTCCCTTCGATGCAAATGTACTACCGATCTACGCCGCATATACGATTCGATCGCTCGCTAAAACCACCCGACGCAATTCAACTCGCGTGCGCAGCCGATTCGGCGTCGATCTCTTCATCACTAATGACACAAAGCTCCACTACAAAAAGCATTTCAGGTATTCAGTTCATCAGTTGCCTCTTGAACCTGTCGTCCCTCTATCCCGACTCGCATTTCGTTGACAGAAATCGCGGGCTAGCCTATAGTTGGCGTTTGTCTTTTGAAGGAAAGGTGTGACTGGGCAGATGCGGACGTATGTTCCAAAGGGCCGAGAGGCCGAAGAGTTGACGGTAGGGAAGAACTGGTTCGTGCTGGACGCGAACGGGATCGTATTGGGACGCCTGGCGACGCGCGTGGCGAGACTTTTGATTGGCAAGGACAAGCCGAATTACACGCCGTTTCTCGACTCGGGCGATCACGTGATCGTGATCAATGCCGAGCGAATCAAGCTCACGGGCAACAAAATCGATCAGAAGATTTATCGCCATCACAGCGGAGCACCGGGCGGGTTGAAAGAAATTCCGATCCGGACGCTGTTGCAACGCCGTCCAGAAGAGGTGGTGCGCGAGGCGGTGCTTGGGATGTTGCCGAAAAACAAGCTCCGTGCGCGTCGCGCCAAGAAGCTGCGTGTCTATGCCGGAAGTGAAGCGCTTGCCCGCCACGCCGGACAGAAGCCCCAGCCGATAGCGCTGTAACCTCGAGACAGAGTTTTTGAGAATTTCTGCGCTCTTCGCGGAGAAATCTGCGAGGAGTGCCTGTGAATCGCTGCTGGGCGTTGAACCTGGCGAAGGCGTTCACGATAAACAGGAGGCAAGTTGAGTTCAGCTTCGAGTTCGCTGGAAGGCGCGGCAGGCAAGCAGTTCTACGGCACCGGACGCCGCCGGGAAGCGGTTGCGCGCGTGTACGTGAAGGTGGGACCGGCGCGGTTCACGGTGAATGGCCGTCCTGTCGAAGAATATTTCCGGAATATTGCGTGGAACACGGCGGCAACTGAGCCGCTGAAGTTCACGCAGATGCAGGATCAGGCGGATGTGCGCGCCACCGTGAAGGGCGGCGGAGTGGGCGGACAGGCTGGCGCGGTGCGGATGGGACTTTCGCGCGCGCTCTCCAAGTTGAATCCAGACCTGCGACCGGCCCTGCGGAAGAATGGTTTCCTGACGCGCGATTCGCGCATGAAGGAACGGAAGAAGTACGGGCAAAAGGGAGCGCGTCGCCGCTTCCAGTACAGCAAGCGGTAGCCATCCGGGCGATCGGGCACGGCATGCCGTGCCCCTACTGCAAAGCAAAGAAGTAAATTCACGGCCGGGAAGGACCGGCAGAAAAGGATGCTGGCGCCGCGAGGCGCAAAAAGCGTCCCTCTATTTAAGGAGGTACTTTGGGAGTCGAAATTACGATGAAGGAGCTTCTGGAGGCCGGCGTTCACTTCGGCCATCAGACGCGCCGCTGGAATCCGAAGATGAAGGAGTACATCTTCGGCGAACGAAACGGTATCCACATCATTGACCTGCAAAAGACCTTGAAGATGTTCCGCGACGCTGCGAGATATGTGGCGGAGATGGCGGCGCAAGGCAAGAGCGTTCTCTTTCTCGGCACGAAGCGACAAGCGCAGGAAGCGATTGCCGAAGAAGCCACCCGCTGCGGAATGTTTTACGTGAACCATCGCTGGCTGGGCGGAACGCTGACGAACTGGGTCACACTTCAAAAATCGATCAAACGCCTGAAGCTATTGAAGGCCATGAGCGAAGACGGCCGGATGGCGCAGTTTTCGAAAAAAGAAGGCGCGCGGCTCGACCGCGAACTGAAGCACCTCCAACAGAATTTTTCTGGCGTCGAGAATATGGCTACGCTTCCGGACGCAATGTTCGTGATCGACCCGAACGCGGAAGTGATTGCGGTACGCGAGGCGCGCCGGATGGGCATTCCAGTGGTGGCGATCGTGGACACGAATTGCGATCCCGATCTCGTCAACTGGGTGATTCCCGGCAACGACGATGCTTTGCGCGCGATTCGGCTGTTTACTTCGAAGATTTCCGACGCAGTGCTAAGCGGACGGCAGACATTCGAGCAGTCGCAAATTGCGGACCAGAAGGTTGCCGGCGTGGAGGGAGCGGAACCGGAAGTGGATTACGTCGATACGAGCGCCTATGAAGTGTATGAGAAGCAGGAAGGCGATTTCGTGGAGGGCGAACCCGGGGAAGTGACGACCGAAGAAGTGATTGCTCCGCTTGGCGAATGGCGACGATTCGGTCCCGCGCTAGTAATTGCCGTTCGTACTGTCGCATTGAGACCAGAAAAACAGGATTGAACAGGGCCTCGCAAATTTCGGGCCACCGGCCCGAATCTATATAAAAAGGAACTGGGCGCAGACATGGCAACAGACGGAAAACCGAACATACCCGCGCAACTCGTGAAGGAACTGCGCGAGCGCACTGGCGCTGGCTTCGCAGCCTGCCGGGAAGCCTTGATTGAAGCGCAAGGTAACCTGGAGTCGGCCATCGACATTCTTCGCAAGAAAGGCCAGGCGGCAGCCGCGAAGAAGGCGCAGCGCGCGACGTCGGAAGGGCTTGTCGGGTCGTACATTCATGCGGGCGGAAAGATCGGCGTGCTCGTGGAAGTGAACTGCGAGAGCGATTTCGTGGCGCGCACGGAAGACTTTCAACGGCTGTGCCACGACGTGGCGATGCATATCGCAGCGCTCGATCCGCGATTTTTGAGGCGCGAAGAAGTGACGCAGGAAATTCTTGACCGCGAGCGGGAGATTTACAAGGATCAGGCGAAGCAGACGGGAAAGCCCGAGCCCGTGATCGAGAAGATCGTCAACGGCAAGATGGAAAAATTCTACGAAGAGAACTGCCTCTACGAACAGCATTTCATCAAGGACGAAGGCGTCACCATCAAAGAACTGGTGGATCAGGCGATTGCGAAGGTGGGCGAGAACATCGCGGTACGCCGGTTTTCGCGATTCAAAGTCGGCGAGATGGATGGCGCGATTGCGTCTGCGCCGGCGTCGGAAGAGCCTGACGCGCTTGTTCCCGCAGTATAAGCGGCATAGACCGACTTACCTTACATTCCACACATCCGTGAAAACTGGTGCGGCTGGGCCTTAACGGTTTTACGAGTGCCCCGCTGCAATGTTGTGCCAAAATTTGTCAAGCTGGATCGCAACGAAATGCCAGGGTGCGATGAAATTCGCTAGTGCCAAATCATTGGAACGGCACTAGAATGCCCGCGGGGAAAATAGGCCGTACCGGACGATGACAACCGCAGATGCAGCGACGCGAGTTAGCGCAAAAGGCGCGCCCGTTTACGAACGGCTCGTGCTGAAGCTTTCGGGCGAATCGCTTTCGGGGCCGGAGCACTCGGGCATTCACGCGGCTACGATTCAGGGAATCGCGCATGAGGTGAAGGAAGTTCAGGAACTGGGAGTGCAGGTGGCGATTATGGTGGGCGGCGGAAATATTTTCCGCGGCACCCGCCAGAAAGAGCTTTCGATCGACCGCGCGACTGGCGATTACATGGGGATGCTGGCGACGGTGATCAATGGGCTGGCGCTGCAGGACGCTCTGGAGAAATCTGGTTGCCACACTCGGTTGATGAGCGCGATTGAGATGCATGAAGTGGCGGAGCCGTTCATCCGGCGGCGCGCGACACGGCACCTGGAGAAGGATCGAGTGGTGATCTTCGCGGCGGGAACCGGCAATCCTTATTTTTCTACGGACACGGCAGCGGCGTTGCGCGCGATGGAAATCAAGGCGCAGGTGATTTTGAAGGCTACGCGCGTGGACGGCGTATACGATGCCGATCCGGAAAAAGTGCCGGGCGCGAAGCGGTTCGAGAAAATTACCTATCTCGACGTGCTGAAGAAGGGTTTGTCGGTGATGGATTCAACGGCCATTTCGCTGTGCATGGACAACAAGATGCCGATCGTGGTGTTCAACATGAATGTGCCCGGGAATTTGAAGCGCGTGGTGCTGGGCGAGCCGGTGGGATCAACCGTAAGCGCCGCGTAACGCGCGAGCGACGGAGGCAGCTTCGCAGATGACAACGATTGCCACAAGTAAAGACGCCATGAGCCAGGCGAAAATTCGCATGGAAAAAGCCGTCGAGGATTTCCGCAAAGAACTTTCGGGAGTGCGGACAGGCCGCGCGAACGTGTCGCTGCTGGATCATATCCGGGTGGACTATCACGGCACGCCGATGCCCGTGAATCAGCTGGGCACGTTGAATGTGCCGGACGCGACGATGATCGTGATAGCGCCGTGGGATCCAAGCGCTGTGCCGCTGATTGATAAGGCGATCCGAACTTCCGATCTGGGGCTGAATCCCGCGTCTGATGGGAAAGTGCTTCGTGTGCCGATTCCATCGCTGACAGAAGACCGGCGCAAGGATATGGTGAAGCACATTCACAAAGTGCTCGAGAACCACCGCACGGCTGTTCGCAACATTCGCCGCGATATCAAGGAAGCGGTGGAGAAGCTCGAGAAGGAAAAGAAGATCAGCGAGGACGAGAAGAAGCGTACGTTGGACGAGTTGGAGAAGCTGACTCACTCGGAAACGAAAAAGATCGAAGACCTTTCCGCGATGAAAGAAAAAGAAGTGATGGAAATCAAGTGATCGCGGCGAGGAATCGTTTTGCCGCTTGTATTTTGTAGAATTTGTCTCGGCCCCTCATCGATTCGACGCCAGCTTACAAATGCAGGAAGCCCGGCCCAGTAGGACCGCTCTTCGCGTGGCGATGCATCGCGCCGCGCATCAGGTTCTCGATAATCCCAAGGTGCTTGACGATCCGCTCGCGCTTGCGATCATCGGACCAAAAGCTGCGTCGCAACTTCATTTCTCAGAAAACCGATATGGAGAGCAGGTTGCGCGAAATTTGCGCGCGTTCCTGGCGGTGCGGAGCCGCTATGCTGAAGATGAGCTTGCTGCCGCAGTTGGGCGCGGAGTGAAACAGTATGTGATTCTCGGCGCAGGGTTGGACACTTTTGCGTATCGGAATCCGTATCGGAATCGGTTTTGCGTGTGTTCGAGGTCGACTATCCCGCAACGCAAGACTGGAAGCGCGGCCGGCTCTCTGCCGCGGGTATTTCCGTTCCGAGATCCCTCAGGTTTGCCCCTGTGGATTTCGAGAGCGGCGAGAGACTTAGCGAAGGGCTGGGTGAATCAAATTTTGGTTTTGCGGTGCCGAGCTTTTTCTCGTGGCTTGGCGTGACAATGTATCTCACCGAGTACGCCGTGATGTCCACGCTCGATTTGATCGCATCCACTCCGCCCGGAGGCGGCGTGGTCTTTGACTACGCGGTTCCGCGGGCGTCCCTCGATCCGGCGGCACAAGTTGCCCTGGACGCGCTCTCGGCGCGCGTGGCGGCGGCAGGAGAACCTTTTCAAACATTCTTCGACCCCACTGAGCTGGCAGAGTCACTGCGAAAAATGGGCTTTAGCTTGATCGAACATATGGATGTGAATGCGATCAATGCGCGCTATTTCCAAGGTCGTTCGGATGAACTGCGTGTCTCAAGTGGGCTCGGGCGCTTGATGAGTGCGCAGGTTAGAGGACGAGTGGAATCAGTTTAGGGCGCGGACATCTTCCGGCCGTATCAATGTGAAAGTGCAGTCGCCGGTGGATGCAGAACATGCGAGAGTTCCGCGGCGAACGAGCCTTATCGGGGAAGCGTCAGGGAACATCGGCCCATATTCGAGAGCGCGGAGCTTTGCAGCAAAAGGCCGGAGTTTTTCGCTGCCAGAGATAAATTTAACGGCGTCGACCTTTGCAGTTTTGCCTCCCGGCGACAACAGAACAAAAAAATCTGCGTGAGCGTCCTCTTTTAATAGCTTTCCCGCGGGCAAGGTGCGAATCGAGGCGAGTTCAGGCTGCGCCTGCTTGACGAGAGCATCAATCCCCGTGTTGCCTCCGAGAAGTATTACGAGACGCGCGCGGGTTTCGGGAACTGAATGCGGGGCAGCGATTGCCAAAGCGAACATGCGAATCGCGCGATCCTTTTCGTCCTGCTTCTGATAAATCTGCGCGAGATGATCGCCTACTTCGCCGTGCTGATTCAGCAGCCAGGATGCGCGAACGAAATCCTCTGCTTTTGCGTTGTCACCTTTTTGAAAGTAAACCCAGCCGAGCGTATCCCAATAAGCGCCCATGCTTGCCACAGCATTCAGGTTGTCGAGCGAAAGATTCGAAAGCTCCACATTGCGCAGAGTGGCGGCAGGTGGTGGAGACCGCGGATTCGGCGTATTCGAGCGCTTTCTCGAGTTCGAGTGAATGATCGGCGAGGTTGATAGGCGACATTGTTCCAGACGTCCGGAGTTTGCGATATTTCCGCAGCTTTCTCGAACGCAGCGAGCGCTTTGTCTTTCTCATTCGTGTTGAGGTAGGCCTGTCCGAGTCCGACCTGCAGTCCCGCATTTTCGGGCGAGAGAACGCTGGCTTTGTCCAATTCGGGAACGGCTTCGGAGTACTTGTGCTGCTCGAGAAATAGCGAGCCGAGCGCCGAATGGGCGATGGGGTCGAGCGGGTTGAGCTCAATTTGTTTTTTGTAGGCGGCTTCGGCTTCGTCGAATTTGTCCTGTTGCTGCAAAGCGATGCCGAGGTAGTTGTAGGCGTGTTCGTCGAACGCATTCACGCCAATCTGCTTGCGAAATGCATCGGCAGCTTTGTCGAAATTGCCGGCGCGGAGATAGGCGAGGCCGAGATCGTTCCAGGCCTGCTTGTGCTTGCGGGTCGAGTTCTACGACGCGCTGGAAGAGCGGAATGGCGGCGCGGATGTTGCCGGAATTGAGCGCCGCTAGGCCTGTCTCGAGTAGCTCGTCCGCATTGGCGGTGGCGGGCAATTCGGGCATGCCCGTGGCCGAGTTAGCGATCGCTAGAGTCTGCGTCTCATCTGATTCCACGGCGCGCGCAAACGCAAGATAGTCGCTCGTGCGCGATGCCGGCAGGTCGCGCATCTTGAAAGTGAGCGAACGCGCCACTGTCAGGATGTGGTCTTCGTATCGATAGCTGGATTTGAATTCTGCGTAGTCTCGCGGGACGGAAACTCCGACAGGAGGCTGCGCCACATAATTTTCAGGCAAGGTCAGCTTTAAGTGCACAGTCACGTCGAGCGGACTGCCGAGGCGAATAGGCGCGGAATTGTCGTCCGGAACTCCCGGAACGCCGATGGCGGCGAGTGGGAGTGCTACTTTTGTCTTCTTGCTCGACCAATCGAGATAGTTTGGCTGGGCCAGGTCCAGATCGAGTTCGAAGGGTTTCGAAGTGTCGGAGGGATCGCTCGGTTTCACGGCGGTGACTTCGCCGTGAAGGCCGTCGAGAGTGGCTACCGTCTGGCCGAGTTCCTTCCATTGCGTTTGCGGGGTGCGACGAAAAGCAATACGCAGCGCGAGTTCATTGTCGCCGCGAACGAAGTAGCGAAGCTTCGAGGTGAGTTTACCCAATTCGCTCACCTGGGCATCCACTTCGACGCGTTGGGTTGAGAGAAATGGCGGATCTTGCGGAGTTTCGACGATTTTCCCTGCGCCGTCGGCTGCCACCAGCAAGGCTGATTTATTGCGCAGCGACGCGGCGAGAAGGCGAAACGGCGCAACTTCGGTGGTCGTGTCCATCCAGAGCAGTTGGCCGTTCACGGGCACGGCTGTGATTACGTGATCGAATTGAGAGGGCGATGGAAGCGAGACGTCAAGCTTCCGCAGCGAGGGTATCAGCACCGCGTCGGAACGAATACCCGCGGCTTCGAGCATCGCGGCGAGAAGGGTGTGTTTGTCTTTGCAATCGCCATATTGATTCGTGAAAACTTCTGCAGCTGCGTGCGGCTGGTAGCGCGAGAGGCCGAACGAAAGGCTGACGTAGCGAATATTTTTGGAGACGTAATCGTAGAGTGCCTGGATTTTGTCGAGTTCGGTAACGCGGCCTTGGATCAACTCCTGGGTTTTTGCCCGGATTTCCGGTGAAGGTTCGGTGCGGCCTTTTTCCAGTTGGGAGTACCAGCGAGCGACCTCTCCCCAGTTTTCAAAGGTTGTGGCACGCACGTTCGGTGGCTTCGCGTTGGCTTCGTCGGTCTTTTTCTTCGCATCGTCCGCGTGGCGCGAAGGGACCGAGCGCTTCCAGCGATAAATCGTTCGGTCGCCGGAATCGGCCTTTTCGAATCGAAACTCCGGAGATTGCAGATTGATTGTGCGGCCTTTGGGGATGTTCAGTTCGAGCTGTTCATCGAGAACGATCGTTCCTTCGAGAAAATTGTGCTCGAACCAGAACTGGTTGGGCGCGAAAGCCTTCACGATTT
Organism: uncultured Acidobacteriota bacterium; assembly: GCA_963767205.1. Lineage (GTDB taxonomy): Bacteria > Acidobacteriota > Terriglobia > Acidiferrales > UBA7541 > Palsa-295. The sequence goes on along the minus strand of CAVYDF010000007.1, from coordinate 196,911 downwards.
GTGTGGCGATCGAATATTCGAGAGTATCGCCGGGTCGCAGCGAAGGAACCGTGATGTGCTTTTCCTTGTAGTCGGTGTAAACGGGGGCGTCGCGGGCGATCGGCGCGGTCATTTCTTTTACGGCGTCGGGACCGGCGGTCACATTGGTGCCGTCAGCTTTGTGCACGACGACGGAACGGACGTCCATTTTTTCGTTCGCTTCGCTATAGCCGAAGACAAGTTCGCCGAGCGCCTGCAAACCTGCGTCGCTTTGCACACGGATGCGGACGTTGAGATCTCGCTCGCCAGTGCCGTCACTTTCAAATCGTGCGGTGGAGTAATACTTCTCGATGACGAAAGGTTCCTGAGCATAGTCGGGCGGAGACTGAGGAGCCGCGGCGGAAGGCGTTCCATTTTGGGGCGCGGGTGGCGTTGGCGAAGCTGACAGTGCAGCCTGGGGTAAGGCAGGTGCAGCGGAGGATGCGAGAAGCAGAAAAAGACCGAGGCCGAAAAAGCGATTCATCCAAGCTCCCTGTTGAAAAGTGCGGTTCAAGTGTAGGCATTTTGCTGGTACTGGTAAAGGCGCGCCGATGGCTGGCGTTCGCAATCGAAAATAATGGCCCGGGGACGTAAGTCTCAACACGGGTGAGGTACTAGAACTCACCGATCAAAAGTTAGTTTCTCTACTAAGCTACAGATAAATAGCTAGTTATGGTAAGTGGACGCTGCCGGGAAGGATTGCGCACGGCTGGGGTCAAACTCAGGTCAACTTAATTTGGGAGGCAGGACGGAAGAGCTTCCGACCACATTTTTTCAACAGGAACGTCGGATATGGAGCTGAAATTTACCGGCGAAAATATTTGTAAATTTTTTTTCCGTAATTTCCACAACTGAGCGGGTTGACAATAGTCTTTATTTTCCCTATACTTCGGCGGTTGTTCGGGCCTCGGTTAAGGCCCTGTGGTGAAAGGGAAGTCTTCCAGCCCCGGAACAGAGAACGGCGGAACGGGGCGCGGAAGAGCGGCCAGAATGGGGCGCCAGCCCCGCAAAGCCGTGCAGCCTCTCCGTATTAAGCAGATGCAGTTCACTCCTCGGGGTGAAGCGTCAGCGCGGAGTACCTGAATTACCTTCGGGTGCGTGGGCGACCTTTTCTGTTCATTCACGTGCGTAGCTCTGCGCGGCGAATTTGTATTTTCGCAAGCGCAGAAGAGGACGCAGAGTTTTCGAGATGCGAGGGGGTAGAGCGTGCCGACGTTTGCACAATTAGTGCGTTACGGACGGGAGAAGATCCGGACGAAGACGAAGTCGCCGGCGCTGGAAGGCTGTCCGGAAAAGCGCGGCGTGTGCGTTCGCGTGTACACGCAGACGCCCAAGAAGCCGAACTCGGCGCTGCGCAAAGTGGCGCGCGCGCGGCTGACGAACAGCGCGGAAGTGACGACGTACATTCCCGGCATCGGCCACAATTTGCAGGAGCACTCGATCGTGCTCGTGCGCGGAGGCCGCGTGAAGGATCTGCCGGGCGTTCGCTATCACGTGATTCGCGGCACTCTCGATGCAGCGGGTGTGGAAAATCGCAAGCAAGGGCGCTCGAAATACGGCGCCAAGCGGCCCAAAGCCGCACAGAAGTAGGAGAGCGGATAGATGCCACGTAAAGGATGGGTTCTTCGCCGCAAGATTCCGGGCGATCCGGTTTACGGCAGCGACCTGGTGCAGAAGTTTATTTCGAGCATGATGTATGACGGCAAGCGGTCGACTGCGCAGACGATTTTCTACAACGCAATGGACCAGGTGGCGAAGAAGACGAACGACGACGCGTTCAAGCTGTTCAAGAAGGCGATTGAGAATTGCAAGCCGGTGCTGGAAGTGAAGTCGCGGCGCGTGGGCGGCGCGAACTATCAGGTGCCGGTGGAAGTGAATCCGTTCCGGCGGCAATCGCTCGCGATTCACTGGCTGGTGCTGTACTCGCGCACGCGAGGCGGCAAGTCAATGACGGACCGGCTGGCGGAAGAAATCATGGACGCGGCGAATGGACGCGGCGGCGCGGTGAAAAAGAAGGAAGACGTGCACCGCATGGCGGAAGCGAACAAGGCGTTCGCGCACTATCGTTGGTAATTAGCGGCGAGAAATTCGAAAGATACTGAGGGCAATAGATTTCGGACATGGCACGAACCGTACAACTCGATCAGATTCGCAATATCGGGATCATGGCGCACATTGACGCCGGAAAGACGACGTCAACCGAGCGCATCCTGTTCTACACGGGTGTGACTTACAAGATCGGCGAAGTGCACGAAGGCACCACCGTGATGGACTGGATGGAGCAGGAGCGCGAGCGCGGGATTACGATCACGTCGGCGGCGACGACCGCTTCGTGGACGCGTTTCGACAAGAAATACCGCATCAATATCATCGATACGCCGGGCCACGTGGATTTCACGGTGGAAGTCGAGCGGTCGCTACGTGTGCTCGATGGCGCTGTCGCGATTTTCGATGCCGTTGCCGGAGTGCAGCCGCAGTCCGAGACTGTGTGGCGCCAGGCCGATAAGTATCGAGTGCCGCGGATTGCGTTCATCAATAAGATGGACCGCATCGGCGCGGATTTCGACCATTCGATTCGCTCGATGCGGCAAAGACTTTCGGCCCACCCCGTTCCCCTCCAGTATCCCATCGGCAGAGAAGACAATTTCATCGGCGTAATTGATTTCATCGAAGAGCGCGCCATTATCTGGAAAGACGAAACGCTGGGCGCCGAGTACGAAGTGCTGCCGCTCGAAAAGCTGTGGGACGCGAAATTCCTCGAGACGCGCCCAGAAATCGGTACGGCCGTGAAGGCTTCCGCGCTGACTCCGGAATTCTACAAAGAGCATCGCGACAAGGTGGTGGAGTACATTGCCGAGCACGACGATGCCGTGCTGACAAAATATCTGGCCGAGCACAAACTCGAGCCGGCTGAGCTGCGCGCGTCGATTCGCCGCTCGACGATTGGCCTGAAGCTGGTTCCGGTGCTGGCTGGCTCGGCTTTCAAGAATAAGGGCGTTCAGCCCCTGCTCGATGCGGTCGTGGACTATCTGCCATCGCCGGTGGATGTTCCGCCGGTTGAGGGCGAGGATCCGAATGGCGACGAAGCCGTTCTGCGCCGCGCGGCTGACGATCAGCCGTTCGCTGCGCTGGCATTCAAGATCATGACCGACCCGTTCGTCGGCCACGTGACTTACATCCGTGTTTATTCGGGCGTGCTCAAGACCGGTCAAAATGTTTACAACTCGACTCGCAAGACGCGCGAGCGCATCGGCCGCCTGCTGCGCATGCATGCGAATAAGCGCGAAGAAATCGAATCGATTGAAGCGGGCGACATTGCAGCTTGCGTCGGACTGAAGAACGTCACGACCGGCGACACACTGTGCGATGAAGAAAAACCCATCGTCCTTGAGAACATCGATTTCCCCGCGCCCGTGATTTCCGTCGCGATCGAGCCAAAGACGAAGGCCGATCAGGAAAAAATGGGATCTGCGCTCGGAAAACTCGCGCAGGAAGACCCGACGTTCCGCGTACATACCGACCACGATACCGGCCAAACGTTGATCTCGGGAATGGGCGAGCTGCACCTTGAAATCATTGTCGATCGCATGATGCGCGAATTCAGCGTGCAGGCCAATGTAGGCCGTCCGCAGGTCGCTTATCGCGAAACGATTTTGAAAGTGGCCGAAGGAGAAGGAAAGTACATCCGTCAAACCGGCGGCCGCGGCCAGTATGGCCACGCCGTGCTTTCCGTTCACCCTCTTCCAAATTCGAATCACGAAGACATGCACGAAATGTCCACCGACGAAATCGACGAACTCGCCAAAACCGTCGCTGGCAAGGGCGGAAAGTGGCACTTCGACAAAGAGCATAGGCTTCTCTTTATCGACAAAGTTGTCGGCGGATCGATTCCGAAGGAATTCATCCAACCCATCGAAAACGGCGTGCGCGAAGCGATGGAAACAGGCGTACTCGCGGGCTATGAAATGGTTGATTGCGCTGTGGTGCTCGAAGACGGCAGCTACCACGATGTGGATAGCTCGGAAATGGCGTTCAAGATTGCGGGTTCAATGGCTTTCAAGGCTGCCTGCAAAAAAGCGAACCCCAAGCTGCTCGAGCCGATCATGCGCGTTGAAGTGGTGGTTCCTGAGGATTACATGGGACCCGTGATTGCGGACCTGAACTCGCGGCGCGGGCAATTGCAGGGACGCGAATCGCGCGGCGGCACGGAAATCATTAACGTACAGGTCCCGCTGGCCGAGATGTTCGGATACGCCACCGAAATTCGCAGCCGCACGCAGGGACGCGGCAGTTTCACGATGCACTTTTCGCATTACGAACAGGCGCCAGGGTCCGTGTCGGAAGAAGTAATCGCGCGGGCGACTGGCAAGACAGTGAAGTCCTGAACGAGTTTTTGAGTTCAAGATCGAGCAGAGCTCGCTGAACGCAGAGGAGCAAAGAAAGACATGGCGAAGGAGAAATTCGAGCGCAGTAAGCCGCACGTAAACGTGGGGACGATTGGGCACATCGACCACGGCAAAACGACGTTGACGGCTGCAATTACGAAAGTGCTTTCCAAGAACAACCCCAAGGTGCAGTTCCGGGCGTTTGATTCGATTGACAACGCGCCGGAAGAGCGCGAGCGCGGAATCACGATTGCGGTGTCGCACGTGGAGTATGAGACGCCGAACCGCCACTACGCGCACATCGATTGCCCGGGCCACGCCGACTACATCAAGAACATGATCACGGGCGCAGCGCAGATGGATGGCGCGATCCTGGTAGTGGCAGCGACGGACGGGCCGATGCCGCAAACACGCGAGCACATTCTTCTCGCGCGGCAAGTGGGCGTGCCGTACATCGTCGTTTTCCTGAACAAGTGCGACGTGGTGGAAGATCCCGAACTGCTTGAACTCGTCGAACTCGAAGTGCGCGAGCTTTTGAAGATGTATCAATTTCCGGGCGACACAGTTCCGGTGATTCGCGGCTCTGCCTTGAAGGCTCTCGAAGGCGACGCGAAGTGGGAGAAGACGATTCTCGAGTTGATGGAAGCGGTGGACAAGAACGTGCCGCTGCCGGTGCGGGATATCGAGAAGCCGTTCGCGATGCCGATTGAAGATATTTTTTCGATTTCTGGCCGCGGCACGGTGGTGACAGGAAGAGTCGAGCGCGGCAAAGTGAAAGTGGGCGAAGAAATCGAGATTGTGGGATTCCGTCCGACGATGAAGAAGACGGTGACGGGCGTGGAAATGTTCCGCAAGTTGCTCGATGAAGGGATTGCGGGAGACAACGTCGGCTTGCTGCTTGCGCGGCACGGAAAAAGAGGAAGTGGAGCGTGGGCAGGTGTTGTGCAAGCCGGGCTCGATCACGCCGCACACGAAGTTCAAAGCGGAAGCGTACGTGCTGACGAAGGAAGAAGGCGGGCGGCACACGCCGTTCTTCACCGGCTACCGGCCGCAGTTTTATTTCCGCACGACGGACGTGACGGGAGACGTGAAGCTGCCGCAGGGCGTGGAGATGGTGATGCCGGGTGACAACATATCGGTGGAAATTTCACTGATCACGCCGGTAGCGCTGGAGAAGGGATTGCGATTCGCAATTCGCGAAGGCGGCCACACAGTGGGCGCCGGCGCAGTTGCCGAGATCATCGAGTAAACATGCCCAACGGAGAAAAAATTCGGATTCGTTTGAAGGCTTACGATCACCGCATTCTCGATCAATCGACGAAAGAGATTGTCGACACAGCGAAGCGCACCGGCGCCGATGTAGCCGGTCCGATTCCGCTGCCGACAGTTATCAACCGCTGGACGGTATTGCGCTCGCCGCACGTGGACAAGAAATCGCGCGAGCAGTTTGAGATGCGCACACACAAGCGCTTGATCGATATTCTCGAGCCCACGCCGGACACGGTGGACGCGCTGATGAAGCTCGATCTTCCGCCGGGCGTGGATGTTGAGATCAAAGCTTTCGGACGCGAACATTCAGTCAAGTAAGAGTAGTCGGATTTTGAGATCTGAGGCTCGCACAAGTTGCGATAAGCAAGATTCGAGGAAAGAGCGAACGCGATGGCAGTGACAGGCATACTCGGAATCAAGCTGGGAATGACGCAAGTCTTCGCCGACGACGGCACCGCGGTACCGTGTACGGTGCTGCAAGCAGGCCCGTGCGTCGTCGTACAGCGGCGAACAAAAGATAAAGATGGCTACGATGCCGTGCAGCTCGGCCTCGTCGAGTTCATCAAGCCGCAGCGCGTGAACAAGCCTATGACCGGCCATTTCAAAAAGGCCGGCGTGGCTCCCATGCGCTACGTGCGCGAAGTGCGGCTCGCAGATTCAAAAGACGAAACCAAACCGGGCGACCGCGTTCTCGTCGATGGGTTCAAGATTGGCGAGTTCGTGGATGTGACCGGCGTGAGCAAAGGCAAAGGTTTCGCGGGCGGCGTGAAACGCTGGCACTACCGCGGCGGTGAAGGCAGCCACGGTTCGATGTTCCATCGCGCGCCGGGCGGAATCGGCGCGAGCTCGTTCCCGTCGCGCGTATGGAAAGGTCAGCACTTTCCGGGACACATGGGCAACGAGCGCGTGACGTCGAAAAACTTGCGAGTCGTGAAAATCGATACGGACGAAAACCTGCTGCTCGTGCGCGGCGCGGTACCGGGCCCTGCCGGCAGCTACATTTTTATCAACAAGGCCAAAACGGCCAAGTAAGAATTCGAGAGAGACGAAGAGACGACGATGCCTGTTGCGGACGTGATTAGCCTGGAAGGAAAGAAAGTCGGCCAGATCGAACTGGCGGACGACGTATTTGGCGTGAAGGTGAATCGAGACCTTCTGCACGAAGCGGTGCGGCACTATCTCGCCGGACGCCACCGCGGAACGCACAAGACGAAAGACAAGAGCGAAGTAAGTGGCTCGGGAAAGAAGCTCTGGAAGCAGAAGGGAACGGGCCGCGCGCGAATCGGATCGATCCGGTCGCCGCTCTGGCGCCACGGCGGCACAGTGCATGGACCAACGCCGCACAGCTACGATTACGCGCTGCCGAAGAAAATGATTCTGGGCGCGCTGCGATCCGCGCTTTCCTCGAAGCTGGCGGAAGCAAAATTGACGATTGTGGATGGCTGGAAGCTTGAATCGCACAAGACCAAGCCGTTCAGCGAGACGCTCGGAAAGTTGAACAAGGAAACGCGCACGATTCTGCTGGTGGAAAACGGCGCGAACCTGAATCTCGAACGCGCCAGCCGCAACATTGATGGCGTGACGCTGGTTCCGGCGACTGGCCTTGAAACGTACGACCTGATGCGGCATGACCACCTGATGCTGTCGCGCGAAGCGGCGGCAAAGTTGAGCCGTGCGCTGTCGGCAACGAAGCCTGCAACGCCGGTACAGATCGAGCCCGCTCCCCGCGCTGCGGAAAAGAAAGCGTCGAGCGAGAAGGCCGAAGCAAAAGCGCCAGCGAAAGCGGCTGCGCCGAAAAGCCGCCAAGAAGCCGGCGGCAAAGAAAGAAAAGCCCAAGGCCAAGCCCAAAGGGAAGAAGGGTTAAGCGATGGCGATGAGGCTCTATCAAGTAATCCGGCGGCCGATCATCACGGAAAAAGGTCTGGCCGTGAAAGAGACGCAGCATACGGTGGTGTTTGAGGTTGCGTCGGACGCGACGAAGACCGAAATCAAAGAAGCGGTGCAGCGCGTTTTCAAGGTGAAAGTGGACCACGTGCGCACAGCAAATTTTCACGGCAAGTTTCGCCGCCGAGGCCGCGCAGAAGGTCACCGGCGCGACTGGAAGAAAGCCTACGTCCGGCTGGCCGAAGGCGAAAAGATGATCGAGTACGCCGAGAATCTGTAGTGCGGCGTAAACGGGAGCGAAGCGGCTCTCGCGAAAGTAAAGCAAGAGGCAATCGATAATGGCACTCAAAACATTTAAACCGTATACACCTTCACGGCGCTTTCTGACGATGCTCGACAAGAGCGACATCACCAAGCAAACGCCGGAGAAGTCGCTGGTGGAATCGAAGAAGCGCACCGGCGGCCGCAATTCGCATGGCGAAGTAACGTCATGGCATCGCGGCGGCGGGCACGCGCGGAAGTACCGGTCAATCGATTTCCGCCGCGAAAAACTGGGAATCCCGGCAAAGGTAGCGGCCATCGAATACGATCCTAACCGCTCCGCTCGCATCGCTCTGCTGCACTACGCGGACGGCGAGAAGCGCTACATCCTTCAGCCGGTCGGTCTCGAAGTGGGGATGACGATTCAGAACGGCGAGGGTGCCGACATTCTTCCGGGAAACGCGCTGACGTTCCGGCACATTCCGCCCGGCACGATGGTTCATAACCTCGAACTCTATCCGGGCAAAGGCGCGCAAGTAGTGCGCTCGGCGGGCGGCGCGGCGCAGCTTCTGAGCAAAGAAGGCGATTTCGCGCTGGTGAAGCTGCCGTCAGGCGAAGTGAGAAAATTCAGCGTGGATTGCATGGCCACGATTGGCCAGCTCGGCAATTTGGATCACGAGAACGTGACGTACGGGAAAGCGGGCCGCACGCGGTGGCATGGAAAGCGTCCTACGGTGCGCGGCGTGGCAATGAACCCGGTGGATCACCCGCACGGCGGCGGTGAAGGCCGCGTGAAGGGCAACCACCCGCAAACTCCCTGGGGTTTTCCAACTCTGGGCGCGAAGACGCGAAAGAAGCGGCAGAGCGACCGGATGATTGTGGAGCGGCGTAAGTAGTTGAGTTGAGAAGTAAGAATTTTCGGAGAAGAAGAGAAGCAAAATGAACCCGGCGCGGCGGGTATTAGAGAGCAACCCTATGACAGCCAGTAGAACGTCTCGACGTTCGCATCGACGGACACCCCGGCGAGCGGCGCGTGTGCGGAAAGCAGTTCCGCGGCGTGCAGCGAAGCCAGTGGTGAAAACCGGCTCGAAACTCGCGCCTGCGCCGCAAGTACTGTTTCGTTTGTGCAAGGCCGGATGGGCCGTGATTGTAGAAAAAATTCCAAACGCGCAAGGGACTCGTTTCGTATGTCCCTTCTGCCCGCTTTCGCACCGCGTAGCCGGTCCCGTAAGGGGATTCCGGAAAATGCGGCGCGCGCAGTGGGTGAAATTGCGCCGGGTTGAGGAGTAAGAAGAAAAGATGCCGCGCTCGCTTAAAAAAGGTCCGTTCATCGACAGCCACCTTCGCGTGAAGGTGGAAGCGTTGAACGAACGGAACGAAAAGAAAGTGGTGAAGACGTGGTCACGCCGCTCGACGATTCTGCCCGAAATGGTGGGGCACACGATCGCGGTTCACAACGGCAAGAAGTTCATTCCGGTGTACATCACCGAGCAGATGGTGGGTCACAAGCTGGGTGAATTCTCGCCGACGCGAACCTTCAAAGGCCACGCAGTGAAAGCGGCGCTCGAAAGGGCGGCAGCAGCGGCAGGCGCACCAGCAGGCGGGGCAGCGCCGGCGGGCGGCGGTGGCGGCGCAGCTCCTGCGCCGAAGGCATAAGCGATGGCTACCGCGATTCAGGCTCCCGGTCAGATCGAAGGCGTCGCGAAGGCGCGATATATCCGCGTGTCACCGCAAAAGGCGCGGCTGGTAATTGATTTAATTCGCGGCCAGCGGGCGGAAGAAGCTCTGCAGACGCTGCGCTTCACGAAAAAGCGAGTGGCGAAAGAAGTGGAAAAGACTTTGCGAAGCGCCATCGCCAACGCCGAGCGCAAAGCCGAGGATTCGGGCGAGTCGCTCGATGTGGACGCGCTTTTCGTCACGCGCTGTTTCGTGAATGAAGGGCCGCGCTGGAAGCGCTTGCGTCCCGCGCCGATGGGCCGCGGCTTCCGTTATCAGAAGCGGACGAGCCACATCATCGTGGAAGTGGCAGAGCATCACCGCGCGGCAGCGGACCGCGCTGCAGCGGCAGCAGCCGAAGCACAAGCATCGAAGGGCGTGAAAGGCGCGGTGCGGAAAGCTCGCAAGGCGCTCGAGAAACGCGCAAAGCAACCACAGAAGAAAAAGAAGTAGGAGGCTCGTTTGGGGCAGAAAACACATCCGTACGGTTTTCGGCTGGGCTACAACAAAGGCTGGAAATCGCGTTGGTTTGCGAAGAAGGACTACGCCGACCTTTTGCATGAAGACGTCCAGCTGCGCAAGGTGCTGAAGGAGAAGCTCAAGTCGGCTGGCATCGATTCGATTGACGTCGAGCGCGCCGCCAACAAGCTTGTCGTTCGAATCTACACCGCGCGTCCTGGAATCATCATCGGGCGCAAAGGCTCGGAAATCGACAAGCTCAAGGGTGAAGTGCAGAAGCGGACGAAGCGGGAAGTGCACATCGATATTCAGGAAGTGCACCGTCCCGAATTGAACGCGACGCTCGTGGCTGAATCGATTGCGCTGCAGCTTGAAAAGCGCGTAGCTTTCCGGCGCGCGATGCGCAAGGCGGTTGACTCGGCGCTACGTTTCGGTTGCAAAGGCATCAAAGTGCGCGTGGCGGGCCGATTGAACGGCGCAGAAATCGCGCGCAAAGAATGGTATCTGCAGGGGCGGCTGCCATTGCAAACGCTGCGCGCGGATATTGATTTTGGCACCGCCGAAGCGCAGACGACTTACGGAGTGATTGGCGTGAAGTGCTGGATCTACCAGGGCGAGAAGATTCCCGAACGCGGGAAGCCCGGAACGACCACAACAGCTTAAGCAAAAGGTTAAGGAAACAGGCGACCGATTATGTTGATGCCGAAGAAGGTGAAGTACCGCAAGCAGCAGCGCGGCCGGCGCAGCGGTAAGGCGTGGCGTGGCGGAGCGCTGGCGTTTGGCGAGTACGGATTGAAGGCGCTCGAGCCGGCATGGATTACCGACCGGCAGATTGAAGCGGCGCGCGTGGCGATCACGCGTTTTATCAAGCGCGGCGGAAAATTGTGGATTCGGATTTTTCCGGACAAGCCGTTCACGAAAAAGCCGGCTGAAACTCGAATGGGAAAAGGTAAAGGTCCACCGGAGCACTGGGTGGCGGTGGTAAAGCCGGGGCGCGTGATGTTCGAAATGGCGGGTGTGGATTTGGCGTCGGCGACCGAAGCTATGAAGCTGGCGGCGCACAAACTGCCCATTCGGACCAAGTTCGTCAGCCGGGCGGAGGAACTCTAATGGCGCGGCGTGCAGATAAATACCGCGAGATGAACGCAAACGAGCTCGAAATCCGGCAGAAGGAGCTTTCCGAGCAGATTTTCCGTCTGCGCTTCCAGCTTTCGACGGGGCAGGCGGAAGGCTTGAAGAAGCTTCGCGAAGCGAAACGCGATTTCGCGCGGGTTAAGACCGTTTTGCGCGAGAACGAATTGAGGAAGGCGTAATGGCAAACGAAGCAGCAGCGGTTCAGCAAGCGGCATCGGCAGCGCGTGGATCGCGGCAGGAACTGGTGGGCGTGGTGACCAGCGCGAAGATGCAGAAGACGATCGTGGTGAAGGTCACTCGCGCTACGCAGCATCCGCTGTATCAGCGAGTGGTTCGCTCCGGCAAGAAATACTACGCGCACGATGAAACAGGCGATGCGCGTGTGGGCGATATGGTGCGAATTGTTTCCACTCGGCCGCTTTCGAAGCTGAAGCGGTGGCGGCTTCAGGAAGTGATTTCGCGTTCGACGCGCGTGGCCTAAGCCGAAGCGGCGGCCGTTCGATTTCGATAGGGGAGCACGAACATGGTTCAGATGAGGACGTGGCTGACGGTGGCCGATAATTCAGGCGCTCGCCAGATCACCTGCATCCTTCCGTTGGGCGGAGATGCGGGATTGCAGGCTTCTCTCGGCGACGTGATTACGGCTGCAGTGAAGGAAGCGACGCCGGACAGCCAGGTGAAAAAAGGCAAAGTGGTGCGCGCGGTGGTAGTTCGCACACGCAAAGAACAGCGGCGGAAAGACGGCACGTATATCCGGTTCGATGACAATGCCGCTGTGCTGATCAATGACGCGAACGAGCCGATTGGAACGCGCGTGTTCGGTCCAGTAGCGAGAGAGCTGCGAGACAAGAAGTTCACCAAGATCATCTCGCTGGCTCCGGAAGTGTGGTAGCGATGAAAAAGAAAATGGAAGAGCCGGTAACAATCGGAATCCGGCATGGCGACATGGTTCGGATTATGGCGGGCCGCGCGAAAGGCAAGAGCGGCAAAGTGCTGTCGGTAAACCGGCTGAAGAACACGGTGACCGTCGAGCACGCGAACATCATCAAGAAGCATACGCGGCCGAACCCGTCGAAAAACATCAAGGGCGGAATTCTCGAGAAAGAAGGCCAGCTGCACGTTTCGAATGTGATGCTGGTTTGTCCGGGATGCGGGAAGCATGCGCGCGTGGGACACACAACGCTGCCGGACGGCACCAAGGTGCGAGTCTGCCGGCGCTGCAACACGACATTTGAACAGCTAGAACTTGAACGATAGGACTTGAACACTAGGACTTGAAACGATGATTAGCCGTTTGCATGAAAAATATCGAAAAGAAGCCATCCCGGCGCTGTCGAAGCGCTTCGGCTTTACGAACACGATGGCCGTGCCGCACGTGAAGAAGGTAACGGTGAATATCGGCTTGGGCGAAGCGAGCGCCGAACGTGAAATTGCTGGATACGGCCGCCGCGGAACTCGGCCAGATCACCGGGCAAAAAGCCGGTGATCACGCGGGCGAAGAAATCGATCGCGAATTTCAAAATCCGCAAAGGCATGCCGATCGGCTGCATGGTCACGTTGCGCGGCGAGCGGATGTATGAATTTCTCGACCGGCTGTCGGCGATCGTTCTGCCGCGCGTGCGCGACTTCAAGGGCCTGCCGCCGAATTCATTCGACGGCCGCGGCAACTACACGCTGGGTTTGAAAGACCAGCTGGTATTTCCCGAGATCGATTACACGCGAGTGGACAAGATCAAGGGCATGAACATCACGATTACGACGACAGCCCGCAATGACGAAGAAGGACGCGAGCTGTTGAAGCTGCTCGGCGTTCCTTTCCGGGCACAGCAGGCTCAGGTTAAGGAGAGCGAAACGCATGGCTCGTACGAGTCAAATCGCGAAGACGCAGAAGAAGCTGAAGTTCAAGATCCGCGAACGCAACCGTTGCCGGATTTGCGGCCGCGCGCGCGGCACGTTGCGAAAATTTGAGATGTGCCGTATCTGTTTTCGAGGCCTCGCGCTGAAGGGTGAAATCCCCGGCGTCGTGAAGGCCAGCTGGTAAGGAAGGACGAATGACGACTGATCCCATAGCCGACATGTTGACCCGGATTCGCAACGCTTCGCGCGCGAAGCACCCGCGCGTTGATTTGCCTTCTTCGAAGCTGAAAGTGGAAATCGCGCGAATCATGAAGGAAGAGGGTTATGTTTCGAATTACAAAGTAGTGGACGAAAAGGGCAAGAAGACGCTGCGCGTGTTTCTGCGCTACACGCCCGACCGCCGGTGCGTGATTACGGACTTGAAGCGCGTTTCGCGGCCCGGCTCGCGGCGTTATGTGGGGAAGTTCGGCATTCGTCCAGTGGTCGGCGGAATGGGAATTTCAATTGTTTCCACGCCGCGCGGATTGATGACCGGACAGCTCGGCGCGCAAAGAAGGCGTCGGCGGCGAACTGCTGTGCGAGGTCTGGTAGAGAGTCTTACATAAAGATTGAGTTTCGAAGCAAAGAGGAACGCAAAGAGCCATGTCGCGAATTGGAAACAAAATGATTCCGGTGCCGTCCGGCGTAAAGATTCAAGTGAAGGACGGCGCTGTGGAAGTGCAAGGCCCCAAGGGCAAGATGAACGTCCGCGTGCCGGCGGGAATTCGGTTCGAGCAGAAAGACGGCACGCTCGTCGCCAAGCGCGACGCCGAAGAACACCGCGCGCTGCACGGGCTGGCGCGCGCGCTCGTGGCCAACGCGGTGACCGGCGTCACGACCGGATTCAAGAAGGATCTCGACATCGTGGGCGTCGGCTATCGCGCCGAGGTGAAAGGCAAGAACGTGGTCCTCGCGCTGGGCTATTCGCATCCAATTGAGTTTCCGATTCCCGAAGGCATTCAGATCGCGATCGAGAAGCAGACGCATATGGCGGTTACGCGGAGCGGACAAAAACCAAGTCGGCCAAGTAGCGGCCAATCTTCGCGCGCTGCGTCCGCCCGACCCGTACAAGCAGAAAGGCATTCGCATCACCGGCGAGCGGCTGAAGAAGAAGGCAGGCAAGGCCGGAGCGAAGACGACCGCTTAGGCGTAGAGCTTCCGAAGAATTCGGAAGGAGAACACGAGTGGCAGCACCAGTTCGAAGATTATCGCGCGAAGCGCATCGCCGGCGAATTCACGTGCGCACGCGCAAGCACGCTGTCCGGCACGTCCGAGCGCCCGCGGCTTTGCGTGCATCGCTCGACGCAAGCACATCCGCGCGCAAGTGGTGGACGATCAGACGGCGCAGACGATTTGCTCGGCCAGTTCGCTCGACAAGGAAGTGCGCAAGCAGATCAAGGGCGGCGGCAACATCGCCGCGTCGAAAGTTGTCGGCAAGATTATCGCCGAGCGCGCCAAGGCAAAGGGCGTCGATAAAGTGGTGTTTGACCGCGGCGGCTACCAATATCACGGCCGCGTGCAGGCGCTTGCCGAAGCGGCCCGGGAGGCGGGCCTGAAGTTCTAAAACCTATGTCGAAACAAGAGCTCAAAGATACGCTTTCCGTCCGCCGGCTGATCAATACCAACTCGGCGAATCTGAAAGATCAGGTGGTTTCGATCAACCGCGTCACGAAAGTCGTGAAGGGCGGCAAGAATCTCAGCTTCTCCGCGCTGGTCGTGGTCGGTGACCAGGGCGGCCACGCCGGCTTCGGCATGGGCAAGGCGCGCGAAGTGCCCATGGCGATTCGCAAAGCCATCGAGCAAGCCAAGAAGAACATGGTGAAGCTGAATCTCAAGGGCACCACCATTCCGCACCAGGTGCTCGGCCGTTACGGTTCGGGCCAGGTGCTGCTGAAGCCCGCGCCGGAAGGCACGGGCGTCATCGCGGGCGGCCCGGTGCGCGCGGTGATGGAGGTTGCGGGAATCACGAACGTGCTGACGAAGTCGCTGGGCACGTCGAACCCGCACAACGTGATCAAGGCGACGTTTGACGCGCTGCTGCATTTGAAGGACGCAGCGAAAGTGGCGGAATCGCGCGGCAAGGGAGCGGAGGAAGCGGCACGGTTTCCTAGCCGCTCCGCGCGCGAACAATGGCAACGACAAAGAAAAAATCGGGAACGCTGAAAATCAAGTGGGTGGTGCAGCTTTATCGGCTGCCCGCGCGACATGCGGCAAACGATTCGCGGCCTGGGTTTTCGCCGCATGCAGCAGGTGATCGAGCAGCCAGGACACGCCCGCGATTCGCGGCATGATCGCGCGCGTGCATCATCTGGTGAAGATTGAGGATTAGGGATGGCCATGAGACACCGACACTCTCGAATTTGAAGCCGCCGCGCGGCTCGCGTCACCGCAAGGTGCGCGTGGGGCGCGGCATGGGCTCGAAGATGGGCAAGACGTCGGGCGCCGGCAACAAAGGCCAGCAGTCCCGCCGCGGCTATTCGCGCCGCCCGGGTTTTGAGGGCGGCCAGATGCCGCTGCACCGCCGCTTGCCGAAGCGCGGATTTTCAAGCCCGTTTCCGAAGACGTTCGCGGTTGTGAACGTCGAGACGCTGAACGCGTTTCGCGGCGGGCGAGACGGTCACGCCGGAAGCGCTCTGTCGGAGCACGGAATCGTTCGCGCCAGCGTGACGGCGTGAAGATTCTGGGCGACGGCGAACTGAAAGTCGCGTTGACCGTGCACGCGCACGCATTCAGCAAGTCGGCGCAGGAAAAAATCGACCGGCGCCGGAGGGAAGGTCGAAATCTTGCAATGAAGAAGCTGGTCGAGGCATTTCGGAATATCTTCAGCACGCCGGACCTGCGTAATCGTGTGCTGTTTACGCTGGGGCTGCTGGGGGTGTATCGCCTCGGCGCGTTTATCCCCACGCCCGGAATCAATACCGACCTGCTGCAGCAGCTTTTCCAGCAGAGCCAGGGTTCGGTGCTCGGCATCATTGACCTGTTCAGCGGCGGCAATTTCCGCCGGCTGACGATTTTCGCGCTGGGCATCATGCCG
Source organism: uncultured Acidobacteriota bacterium (assembly GCA_963767205.1). Taxonomy (GTDB): domain Bacteria; phylum Acidobacteriota; class Terriglobia; order Acidiferrales; family UBA7541; genus Palsa-295. The sequence goes on along the minus strand of CAVYDF010000007.1, from coordinate 180,855 downwards.
TACATCACGGCGTCGATCATCTTGCAGTTGCTGGTGGTCGTGTGGCCTTACCTCGAGCGCTTGCAGAAAGAAGGCGAGCTGGGCCGGCGCAAGATCACGCAGTACACGCGCTATCTGACGATCATTCTGAGCATGTTTCAGTCTTTCACGATCGCGCTGACGCTGACGCGCGAAGAACTTGTCGGGGCAATCGCTGGTTTACAACCCGGGCCCGCGCTTCATCCTGATGACGATGCTGACGCTGACCACCGGCTCGGCGTTCATCATGTGGCTGGGCGAGCAGATCAGCGACCGCGGCATCGGCAACGGCATGTCGCTGATTATTTTTGCGGGCATCGTGGTCGGCCTGCCGCGCGCGGTCGGCGATCTTGTGGGACAAGGCCAAGACCGCAGCAGTGGGGCTCGTTCACGCCGATCGCGCTGATTGCGCTTGATTGCTCTGATGGTGGCCGTGGTCGCGTTCATCGTGTTTGTGGAGGGCGGCCAGCGGCGCATTCCGGTGCAGTACGCCAAGCGCGTGATGGGCCGCAAGGTGATGGGCGGGCAGATGACCTATCTGCCGCTGCGCGTGAATTCCGGCGGCGTGATTCCGCCGATTTTCGCGAGTTCGCTGCTCACGTTTCCGCAGACGCTGGCGCTGATTTTTCAGAACAAGTCGCCGTTTTTCGACAGGTTCGCGAAGTCGATCAGCTGGGGCGAGCCGCTGTACACGGTCATTTACGTGACGCTGATTATCTTTTTCGCGTTTTTCTACGTGGGAATCATTTTCAATCCCACGGAGCTTGCCGACAACATGCGCAAGTATGGCGGGTTTATTCCCGGCATTCGGCCGGGCCGCAACACGTCGGAGCACATCAATCGCATTTTGACGCGGCTCACGTTTGTCGGCGGCGTCTACCTGGCGATTGTTTGCTTGTTGCCGGAGTGGATGATTTCCGGAATTCACCTGCAGCATTTGCCGCTTTCTGGGCGGCAATTGGTTCGACCAGCACATGTGGCGATTCGTGCTCGACGGGCTGGGCGTGCAGTTTTATTTCGGCGGCACGTCGCTGCTGATCGTTGTGGGCGTGGCGATGGATACCGTGCAGCAGCTGGAAGCGCAGCTCGTGATGCGGAATTACGAAGGATTCGTGCGCAAGGGCCGGGTGCGGAGTCGTCGCGGTTAATGCCGGTCGGTCCGGCGGTGCGCAGATGTCTCTGAATCGCGCGCTGATTTTTCTTGGGCCGCCGGGAGCGGGGAAGGGCACGCAGGCGAAGCGCGTCGCGCAGCGTTACGAAGTGCCGCATCTCTCGACCGGCGACATGCTGCGCGATGCGATAACGCGCGGACACGGAACTGGGACGCCTGGCCAAGCCGATCATGGAGCGCGGCGAGCTGGTTCCGGACGATCTCGTTTTGAAGATGGTCGAGGAGCGGCTTGTCGCGGCCGGATTGCGACGCGCGGCTTCGTCTTCGATGGGTTTCCGCGGACGCTTGCCGCAGGCCGAAGAGCTGGACCGAGATCCTGAAGCGGCGCGGATTTGGGCAAGCCGGTGGTGGTTGATTTTCAGAGTGAATCCGGACAGTCCTGCTGCGGCGCGCTGTCGGGCCGCTGGACGTGCAGCGTGGGCGGCGAGATGTACAACATTTTCGAGCGCCGCCGAAAGTGACCGGCGATCTGCGATTTCGATGGCGGCAAGCTGGTTCAGCGCGCCGACGATCGGCCGGAAGTGGTGAAGCGAGCGGCTGGCGGCTTACGAGCGGCAGACGAAGCCGCTTGCCGATTATTACCGCAGCAAGGGCGTGCTCGAAGTCGTGGATGGCGCGGCCAACATGGAAGAAGTGAGCCGCGCGCTGGCGGAAGATTATCGAAGCGTGCGGAAGGGCGAGATGGTCATCTGTAAATCGCCGGCGGAACTGGAAAAGATGCATCGGGCGGGTTGATCGTCTGGGGCGCGCTCGAGAAGATGCGCGCGATGATCAAGCCGGGGATTTCGACCAAGGATCTCGATGAGTTTGCCGAGGCGTACACGGCAGAGCATCATGCGCGCCCGGCATTCAAGGGATACCGCGGCTATCCGGGCTCGGTGTGCACTTCGATCAACCAGGAAGTGGTGCACGGGATTCCTTCGGCGACGCGGCGAGTTGCAGCGAAGGCGACATTCTCTCGATGGATTTCGGAGTCGAGCTGGACGGCTACTTTGGCGATGCGGCGCTCACGGTTCCGGTGGGAAAGATTTCGCCGGAGCGCGAAAAGCTGCTTGCGAGTGACGCGCGAATCGCTCGACCGCGCCATTGAGAAGGTCCGGGCCGGCAACCGGCTCGGCGATGTTTCCGCGGCCGTGCAGCAGTGGGTTGAAAAGAACGGCTTTTCGGTGGTGCGCGAGTTTGTGGGCCACGGCATCGGAACCAAGATGCACGAAGAGCCGCAGATTCCGAATTACGGCACGCCGGGGCAGGGCCCGCGGTTGCAGGAAGGCATGGTTCTCGCGATCGAGCCGATGGTGAATCGCGGCGGCCCGGCGGTGAAGGTGCTGGACGACGATTGGACGGCGGTGACGGCGGACGGCAGCGATTCGGCGCACTTCGAGCATACCGTGGCGGTCACGGCGAACGGGCCGTGGATTCTGACGCGGCCGCGAGGATGCCGCGGGACCGTGTTTGGTAAGCGATGTCGAGTAGCGAAGTCTGAAACAGGAGCACATGGCAAGAAGGCCGATCAAGGACAGAAAAGAAGCCGGGCGAAGAGCGGGAAAGAAGACGCCATTGAAGTGATGGCGACCGTGATCGAGCCGCTGCCGAACGCCATGTTTCGCGTCGAGCTGGAGAACAAGCATCAGGTGCTTGCGCACATTTCGGGAAAGATGAGGAAGAATTTCATCCGCATTCTGCCCGGAGACCGCGTGGCGGTGGAGCTTTCGCCCTACGATCTGACGCGCGGGCGGATCGTGTACCGCTACAAGTAGTCGCGACGAAGTAGGGCAGGGAAGGACGGAGTCGAAATGAAAGTTCGAGCATCGGTAAAGAAAATTTGCATGAAGTGCAAGATGGTTCATCGGCGCGGAGTGGTGCGCGTGATTTGCGCGAACGCGAAGCACCGCCAGCGCCAGGGTTAAGAGGCAGGGAGGAACGAGATGGCACGTATCGCAGGTGTGGATCTGCCGCCGAATAAGCGGCTCTGGGTCGGCCTCACGGCGATCTATGGCATCGGGCAGGAGCGCGCGCGTTCGCTCGCGGAAAAAGCGAATGTCGACCACACGAAGAAGATCAAGGATCTGACCGAAGAAGAAGTGACGCGGCTTCGCGCGGCGATCGAAGCCGAAGGCCGCGTGGAAGGCGATCTCCGCAAAGAGACGCAGATGAACGTTCGCCGCCTGATTGAAATTCAGTGCTACCGCGGCCTGCGTCATCGCCGGAATCTTCCCGTGCGCGGCCAGCGAACGCATACCAACGCGCGCACGCGAAAGGGTCCGCGCAAGGGCGCCGTGGCGGCCAAGAAGAAAGTCGGCGGCGCGCAAGTAGTTTGGATTTTATTCAGCTCGGGTCTTTAGACCCGATGGTTTCGTAGGACGAGAGGAAACAACGTGGCAAAAGAACCGAAAGACGCAGCCGCTGGAGCAGCGTTCCGGGCGGAGCGCCGGCGAAAACATCGAAGCGCAAGAAAGAATTTCGCAAGAAGCGCGAGAAGCGCGTCGTGCCGCACGGATTCGTGTGCATCTCAGGCGACGTTCAACAACACGATCATCACGCTCACCGATCCGGATGGCCGCGCCGTGAGCTGGGCCTCGGCCGGCTCGGTCGGGCTTCAAGGGCTCGCGCAAAGGCACGCCCTACGCCGCGCAGCAGGCGGCGATGACGGCGGCGGGCGTTGCGCGCGATCAGTACGGAATGAAATCCGTCGAAGTGCGCGTGAAGGGGCCCGGCGCGGGCCGCGAATCGGCTGTGCGCGCGCTGGCGTCTTCGGGCTGCACATCAACGCGATCAAGGACGTAACGCCGGTGCCGCACAACGGCTGCCGGCCGCCGAAGCGCCGTCGCGTCTAATTTGAGAGTATGCTGGTAGTTAGACGATTTTGCAGCAGAAGCAAAGGAGAGAAGCACTTGGCAAGACATCGTGAAGCGGTTTGCCGGTTGTGCCGTCGGGAAGGGAAGAAGCTCTTCCTGAAAGGCCTCCGGTGTTTTACTGAAAAATGCGCGATCGAGAAGCGCAACTTCGTTCCGGGCCAGCACGGCCAGGCGCGCCGCCCGAAGATGGTCGGCTACGGCGTGCAGTTGCGCGAAAAGCAGAAGGTGAAGCGCACCTACGGCCTGCTCGAACGCCAGTTCCGCAACTATTTCGAGAAGGCGGAGCGCACGAAGGGCCCCACCGGCTCGAACCTGATGGTGATGCTCGAGCGGCGTCTCGACAACGTTGTCTATCGCATGGGGCTCGCCGGCTCGCGCTCGCAGGCTCGCCAGCTTGTGCTTCACGGCCACATCCGCGTGAAGGGCCACAAGGTGAATATTCCGAGCTACCTCGTTCAGGTGGGCGACGACATTGCGCTGAAGGACAAGATGCACGAGAACGCCATGGTGCTCGAAGCGCGCAATCTGGCGCAAAGCCAGGGCGTGGCGCCGTGGCTCGATATCGACCGCGAGAATTTCAAGGCGCGCGTCGTGGCTATGCCGCGCCGCGAAGACGTGCAGACGCCGCCGATGAACGAGCAGCTCATCGTCGAGCTTTATTCGAAGTAGCAGATTCATTTTCAGCAATCGCTAAGTCGAAGGGTTTTGTAGGCCCGCCGCGGGCGGGCCGGGAGGAAGCAAAGATGTGGAAGGGCTTTCAGAAACCAAAGCGGTTGGCAGCAGAACCGGAAACACTTACCGACAAGTACGGAAAATTTTCCGCGCAGCCGTTTGAGCGCGGCTGGGGAACCACGGTTGGAAATGCGCTGCGGCGCGCCTTGCTGAGTTCGATCGAAGGCGCGGCGATCACCGCCGTGAAAATCGAAGGCGTGCTGCACGAATTTTCGCCGATTCCCGGCGTCGTCGAAGACGCGACCGACATCATCCTGAACCTGAAGCAGGTTCCGCTGAAGCTCAACACCGATCAGCCGAAGACGATCACGCTCAACGTGGATGTGCCGGGCCCGGTTACCTCCGCGAAGATCGAAGAAGACGCCGATATCGCCGTGCTCGACAAGAACATCTACATCGCCACGGTGAGCGAAGGCGGCAAGCTCGAACTGGAATTGCGCGTGAAGAACGGCCGCGGTTACGTGGCCGCCGACCGCAACTTCGACGAAGACCTGCCGATCGGCTACATCCCGATTGATTCGGTCCATTCGCCGGTGCGCAAGGTGAACTACTGCCGTCGAAGCGGCGCGTCTCGGCCAAATGACCGATTACGAAAAGCTCACGCTCGAAGTCTGGACGAACGCCGCGATCACTCCGCAGGATTCCATCGGCCTGGCGGCGAAGCTCATCAAGGACCACATGAGCATCTTCATCAACTTCGAAGAGACAGCCGGATCTTCCCGAAGAAATCGTCGAGAACTACAACGATCCTCGCCTGGAATTTCTCGACCGCTCCGTCGAAGAGCTCGAGCTTTCCGTGCGCTCCTACAACTGCTTGAAGAACGCGAACATTCAGAATCTCCGCGAACTCGTTCAGAAGACCGAATCCGAAATGCTCAAGACCAAGAATTTCGGCCGCAAGTCGCTGAACGAGATCAAGGACATCCTGCACGAAATGGGCCTCAGCCTGGGAATGAAATTCGACGAGCACGGCCGCATCATCTGGCCGCCGCTGCCGAGCCAGACGGCTCCTCCGCCTTCGGAAGGAGACGCCACGGCTCTCTAAGCCGCGGAATGCGATCATGAGACACCTTATTTCAGGCTCGAAACTCGGGAAGCAGCCGGCGCATCGCCGGGCCGTGCTCCGCAATCTGGTGACGAACCTGATCGAGAAGGAGCGCATCCAGACCACGCTGCTTCGCGCCAAGGCGGCTCGTCCGCTTGCCGAACGCATGATCACGCTCGGCAAGCGCGACTCGCTTCACGCGCGGCGGCAGGCGGCGGCTTTCCTCATGACGCCGGACGCCACCAAGAAGCTTTTCGCCGATCTCGCGCCGCGCTTCGCGGATCGTCCGGGCGGCTACACGCGCATCGTTCGCACAGGCTGGCGAATCGGCGACGGCGCCGAACTCGCGATTCTCGAATTCATCGGCTCCGAGCTGAAGAAAAAAGAAAAGAAGCCGCGCAGAGGACGAGCAGAAGAAGCGCCTGAAGAGAACGAAAAAGAGAAAGAAAAGGAAGTCGCCTCGAGCAAGAAGTAGTTCTTCTGAAGGGAATTGAAAGGCCCGCGCGGTTCGTTCGACGCGGGCCTTTTCTTTTCGGGTTCTATCGACTTCTATTTAATCCCCAGCCAGGAATTGTAAATCGCCTTTTGTTGCGGAGTCGGGTGATCCACAGGCTTCAGGGTATACGTTGCATGAGGATTTGATCCGATCGTCAGGGATAGCTCCTGTATCCGTCCGAGGCGCATAACCAGCACGCGAACCACGTCTCCCGGTTTATGCGCGCTTACAGCCTCGGCAGGCCCTCCGGGGCCGACGGCTCGATCATCGAACGCGATAACTACATCGTCGAGCTCGAGTCCTGCTTGCTCCGCTGGGCTACCCGGAATCACGTTTCGAATCGTGTATCGGCCATCCTCGCCCTTCTTGAGTTCCACTCCGATCCAGGGTTTGCTGGAATCCACTTTCGACGTCACCGCGATTCCCGCATAGGCGAAATATTTCTCGTATGGAATCGATTCCTTCCCGCTGATGTAGCGGGTGAAGATATCGCTCAAATCCCCTCCAGCCACTTCCGATGCCGCGCGAATCGGATCTTCCGGCTCGAAGCCAGGCTTCGGAAGCGCATAACGTGAGTAGAGCAACCGCATCCAATCATCAAGCGATTTCTGATTGTTCGTCTTCTCACGAATCGCAAAATCGAGAATGTGCCCCATCACCTGCCCGCCGTCGTAATAGGAATACCAGGTATTCGCAAGATTGGTCTTCTGCTGAACCACGCCGGCATTAGGGAACCACGTATCCCAGCTAGTATCTTCAATGCTCCGTTCGCTCCGCCCAGGCTCCGAATCAAACTTCGTCAACAGCTTGCCGAGGTTATCGAGATAGTGCTGCGGGGTGATCAAACCGGCACGAACGAGCGCAAGCGCGCCGTAGTAGCTTGTGAGCCCCTCGGATATCCACAGGGACGGCGTATGGACCATTTGCGAATAGTCGAACGGACCAAGCGGCCGCGGCCGCAGCCGCTTCACGTTCCAGGCGTGGAAAAATTCGTGCGAGGCGACAAATAGTTTCAATTCGTATTGCGTCCCGTAATTTTCCGCGGGACTCTCGTCGTTCCAATCCTTTTGAAAATTGATTTGCGTCGAATTCAAGTGCTCGAGACCGCCACCGGTTCCCGGCCAGATGTGAAACAAGAAGTAGTAATCCTTGAACGGAGCAGCCTGTGCGGTGGTTCCTGCCACGGAAGCGAATATCGGGACGATTTGTTCCACGAATTTCTGAGTGTCAGCCGTAAATTTCGAAAAGTCCTGACCGGACTCAACGTCATGGACGATCACGTGATAAGTGGTCCCCATAACCTGAAATTTCTTTTCGGCAAAATCCGAAATCTCCAGCGGCGCATCGGCAAACCAGTCGTAATTCTCGGCATGAAACGTGTGGTCGGACGTATGCTCCATTCCCGTCGCCACCTTCCAGCCCGAAGGCACCGCGATCGTGAGTTCAATCGGACGTTCTTTGCCTCCAACCAGATACATCCACACCGAAGGCCCGCCGATGAATGCGTGCCGCGCGTCATACTGCGCCTGGTTATTGCGCAGCGTGTCGCCGAATACCTGGTACTGAATCGTCGCCGTGTTCGCGCCCGAGAGTTCTACGTGCCACGTCTGGCTGTCGGTCTTGCGCCATGCGAGATCTTTTCCATCTGGTCCAGACGCGCGAAAGCGCTGCACATTCACCGCGTAGTTCTGAATGTAGTAGGAACCGGGCGCCCAATCGGGCATCGCAAAATCCGCCGTGGCTCCTTCAAGCCCTGAGGCGCGGATCGTCACGTCCATCAAATGCGTGCTGGGATGCTCGAAGCCGAGTTCGTAATGCAGCGGCTCCGCAGCGGAAACACTCGAAAAATGGAGCGCTAAAACCAGCAACAAGGTTGCCGATACTCTCGCGATGCGTCCAAGCATCCTGACATCCCCCCTTGGAAGTTGATTTTCAACCTGCGGGCCGAATACCGGAGCCACTCTGGGCGGTGCCGCTTTCCCCCCGTCGCTTTCGAACGCCGCGCCAGAGCACGAGCAAGGCGACGAGCAACTGAGCCGCCGCACCGCCGCTGGTGTCAAGCATCACGTCGGTTACAGCGGCTCCACGCCCCGGCACAAACGACTGATGAAACTCGTCGAGTGCGGCGTAGCCCGCGACGATCAAAATTACTATCAGGGCCCAACGCAGCCCGAAATCCCGCGCTCCGGCCCTCAGTGCATGCAACAAAAGCAGGCTCAAAATGAAATACTCGGTGAAGTGAGCGCTCTTCCTTATGACGTGGTGAATCAAAGAAAGTGTTTCGGGCATTGCATGCGGAAGGAACCAGCGGAGTACCGGTATGATGACCCGGGAGGTATTTTCGCTTGTGAAAGTCTCAGTTGAGAACGACGAGATAAGAATCGCCCAAAGAATCGCCGGCCACCAATACTTGAGCCAGCGCACTTAGCGCCACCCCTGCCGGGCACACCGGCAAGGGCCAGCTTCCCGGATGTTGTGCGTTATTCAAGCCGGTAGTTCGGGGCTTCTCGAGTGATGATCACGTCGTGGACATGGCTTTCGCGCAGGCCCGCTGAAGAAATACGAATGAAGCGGCTCTTCTCTTGCAACTCTTTGAGATTCTCAGCCCCGCAGTAGCCCATCCCGCTGCGCACCCCGCCCACGAGCTGGTCGACAAGCGCGGAAAGAGGACCTTTGTAAGGCACTTGCCCTTCGATTCCCTCGGGCACAGATTTGCCCCGGTCGGCGAGTTCTTGCGAATAACGATCGGCCGAGCCCGCTTCCATCGCGCCCAGCGATCCCATGCCTCGGTACGACTTGAAAGTACGCCCTTGATAAAGAATCGTCTCGCCCGGAGATTCTTCGGTGCCCGCAAAAAGGCCACCGATCATCACGGTGGATGCGCCCGCCGCGATCGCCTTGGTAATGTCGCCTGAAAATTTAATTCCGCCGTCGGCGATGATTGGCACGCCGGAATTTTTGGCTGCTCGCGAGCATTCCATGATTGCAGTGATTTGCGGCACACCCGCACCGGTCACCACTCGGGTGGTGCAAATCGAGCCGGGACCGATGCCTACTTTCAATCCGTCGACGCCCAGCGAGATCAGATCGCATGCGCCTTCGGCGGTTGCGACGTTACCGGCGATCAACTGAATTTCAGGAAACTTGCGCTTCACAGCTCGAATTGCTTCCATCACGCGCGAGGTGTGCCCGTGGGCGGTATCGATCGCGAGCACGTCCACCTTCTCCCGCGCAAGTTCTTCAGCCCGCTCGAGATAGTCGCCGGTGGCCCCAATCGCCGCACCCACGCGCAGGCGGCCCTGTTCGTCCTTCGTGGCGCTCGGAAACTCGATTTTCTTTTGAATGTCTTTTACGGTGATCAGGCCTTTGAGATTGAATTCGTTGTCGACGACCAGAAGCTTCTCGATGCGATGCTTCTGCAGGATGCGCTCGGCTTCATCGAGCGTGGTGCCCACTGCGACTGTGACGAGATTGTCCTTCGTCATCACCGCGCTTACAGGCTGATCGAGGTTTCGTTCGAATCGCAGATCGCGGTTCGTCAGGATCCCAACCAGCCGCATCCCGCGCGTTACCGGCAATCCCGAAACGCGGTACTTCGTCATAATATCCAGCGCTTGCCGCACCGACATTTCGGGAGCGATCGTCACCGGATCAACGATCATTCCGCTTTCCGATCGCTTCACACGGTCCACTTCTTCCGCCTGCCGCTCGATGCTCATGTTGCGGTGAATAAATCCGATTCCGCCCTGGCGCGCGATCGCAATCGCGAGGCGCGAATCGGTCACAGTGTCCATCGCAGCGGCTACGATCGGAATATTCAGCGGGACGTTGCGCGCCAGGCAGGTGCGTGTGTCTGCCTGTGTCGGCAGCACCGAAGACTTGCCCGGCAGCAGTAGAACGTCGTCAAACGTCAGCCCTTCCGGGATGGCGCCCTCAATCATCAATTTCTCCTATAGTTTCGCGGCGTTTCGCGTCGCGCAAAAAAAGCGCCCTATAAACAACTCAGCCCAGCCGGATTCGCTGGGCTCGACCGCGATTCGATTGTCGCAACTTACCCTCATGATTAAAAAAGCCATTCTAGGCGCATCGCGAGACGAAATCAAGAAGCTCGCTCGTGCAGTCGAGTTGCGCGATCAGCGCAGACTCCCTACCATGGATGCGATGAAAGAATTCGTCCCGTCGCGATGGCTTCGCAATCCGCATGCGATGACGATTGCCGCCACGTTCTGGCGGCGAAAATACTCCCGGCTTCCGGCGAGCACTTCCCGGCTTTTTGAAGTTGAACCGGGAACACAGGTTCGCGCGGAATGTCACTGGCAAGAGAATCCGCGCGAACATGCGACGATCGTTCTTTTGCACGGTCTCGAGGGCTCGTCTGAATCCGGTTATATGCTGGGAATCGCGGAGAAAGCTTGGGTCTCGGGCTTCAATGTCGTTCGATTAAATCAACGCAACTGTGGCGGCACCGAACGGCTCACGCAAACGCTGTATCATTCGGGGCTAAGCGGCGACATCCGTTCTGTGATTTTCGAACTCATCGAGCGCGACCAGTTGCCGGAGATTTTCGCCGTCGGATTCTCGATGGGCGGCAACCTGGTGCTAAAAATGGCCGGCGAATTAGCGGACTCGGCGCCGCCGCAGATTCGAGGTTTCGTCGCTGTGGCACCGGCGCTCGATTTGGCGGCGTGTGCCGACGCGCTCGGCGAGCCGCGAAATTTCATCTATCAACGCCATTTTGTGAGAGGCCTGAAGCGGCGTATGCGGCTGAAAACAGGGCTGTTCCCCGACATCTTCCCCGTGGATGGAATGCGAAACATTCGAAGCGTTCGTGAATTTGACGAGCTTATTACAGCTCGCTTTTGCGGCTTCGCCGGTGCCGACGATTACTACGAACGTTCGAGCGCGCTGCAATTGGTCGCGCAGATTCGCAAGCCGTGCATGATTCTCACTTCACTGGACGATCCGTTCGTCCCGATCTCTGTCATTCAGCAACCCCGCGATCCGCGAGAATCCCTGCATCGAACTCATCGTCACGAAGCATGGCGGCCACTGTGCGTTCATCTCGAACGAACGAGGCGACGCGCGCTTCTGGGCTGAAAACCGCGTCGTAGAATTCTGCCTGCAGCGCTCGACACTGACACACTGAATCGCAACAGAGCACTGCGAATTCGAACCTGCGCAGCCGAGGTGTCTTGACCAGAATCAACGAGGCCGTTAGAATGCCTAACCGTGGGACGTGTGGCTGTTCATAGCTTTGTATTCTCTCGAATTCATCGCAGACAACCGCTTGAGCGAATTTGTCCTCTCATAATCCATACGTCCCGGTGTGAAATTGTGCCCTGGAGGTGAAAGTCGTGCGCTGCTCTATGCGTTTTCTGCTCTACACATTGATGGCTGTGATGATGTTCTGCGTTGCGGATCCATCTGTGTTTGCGAAAGACAAAGAGAGCAAGCTGCCTCAGCAATACCGCGAATGGCTCGACCGCGACGTCGCCTACCTTATTACGCGTAGCGAAAAGGCGCAATTTCTAGCGCTGTCGTCTGACGCAGAGCGCGACAAATTTATCGACTGGTTCTGGGCCATACGCAATCCTGATCCGGAGTCGTCTGCTAACACCTACAAAGACGAACACTACAAACGTCTCGCCTACGTGGACGATCACTTTGGCATTGGCAAGCGTGTGCCGGGTTGGGCCACCGACCGGGGACGCATTTACATCCTTCTCGGTCCTCCAAAACAGACAGGTAATTACCAAGGGTTTGACCGCGTCCGCCCTATGCAGATTTGGTTTTATGAGGCGAACACGCCGGGGTTACCCCCATTTTTCTCGGTCTTGTTTTATAAACGAGATAGTTTTGGCGACTATAGGACCTACAGTCCCTATTTCGATGGGCCCCAGGAACTGGTTACCGAACGAGGTGTGACAACCTCGATCGCGGTTCAGATGATCCAACGCGACGTCGGCCAGGAAGTAGCTCGCACCACGCTATCACTTCTTCCCGACGAACCCGTCGACACTTCGAATCCCTTCCCCACCATGCAATCTGACATCTTGATGTCGCAGCTGCACGATTGGGCGAACAGCTCCTACAACGTCGCCTCGCTGCAACATCGCGCCGCTATGATGTCGGTGAGTTCTCGGCTTTTGGTCGGCGGCGACACGCTCGGAGTGTTGTCCACGCCACTCCGTGATGCTCAAGGGCACATCAACCTGCACTATTTGCTCCGACTTAGAAAGCCAGAAGATTTTGCTTTGGGGAAATCGACCGATGGCAGTTATTACTTCTCCGTGGAAGCCAGAGTCTACGTCTTCACAAGCGATGATAAGCTCATTTTCACGCAAGAACGAACGATCAAGCATTCGATTCCCCAGGACAATGTCGACCAGGTGAAACGCAAAGTTTTTGGTTTCGAGGATTGGCTTCCTCTAGCTCCTGGGCAGTACCACTTGAAGTTTAGCCTTGGGAACCCGGTCAACAAGACAGCCTACCAGGCCGAGGCCAACGTAACCGTACCCAGCGTCCCAGGTGACGGGCTTGTAGTAACTCCATTGATTCCTTTTACTTCCGCCATCACCGTACAGCCCTCGCTTTCGGGTCTAATCCCCTTTAGTGCCGCCGGCGTTCGGTTTTCTCCTCTGCTGCCTCGAGAGCTCAACTACAGCCCCGCAACGGATTTGCAGTTCTTTTATCAGGTTTGGGCAGGTCATGATGTGATCAATCTGGGCTCGGGCTCTGCGCTCGAAGCGCGTTACGCTTTTGGGCGGCCCGGTGGGATCGGCGAAGCCAAAATCATCACAGACCAAGTTGCGGCCAACCAAATAGATTCCACAGGAACGCTTCTGACAGGCAAGAAAATCACCATGGGTGATTGGGCCCAAGGCAACTATCTTCTGACGCTTTCCGTGAATGGCCCCGAGGCCAAACAAAAGGCTTCTGCTACGATGAGTTTCCGGCTCCTACTCGCGGCTCCGACGGATCCTGATTGGGATGTATTTGATGGGGATGCCATCTCCAAGGACGTCGTTATGGGTATTACAGAGTATGAGCGAGGTCTCTGCTATTTGGCATTCAATCAGAAGGCCGAGGCAGCACGCTCATTTCAGGAAGCTTTGTACAAGAACCCTCGCTTCGAGGACGGGCGGGCTGCCCTCGTCAATGTCGAATCCGACCTCGGTAACTACTCTCGTGTGGCTCAGATAGCTCGCGATTACCCCGTTACAGCCGATACGCAATATGAAACAGTGCTTAGACTAGCCGAGGCTCTAGACAAGGTGGATAAGACGAGAGAGGCGATAGATCTTCTTCAAGGGGTGCTGCGAGTCAAGACCGCCAGCGGCCCGGTTTACTTGGCGCTAGCCTCATACTACCTCCGCATCGGGGACCAGAAAAGTGGCGAGGACTTTCAAAAGAAGGGTCAGGCTTTGACTCGCGAAACATCCCCCCAACGGTAACTGGGCGACCATTCCCGTACGTCAATATCCCGCCAGGCCCATTGGGGCTGCTATGGTTTATCGTACGCGTCCATACTGTGAAATATGTATTCTTGTATTCCGACACCCTCCATTTTAGCGTAAAACATTGAAACTAAGTACTTTATTTGCTTTATCACTTGGGCAACAAATTGCACTATGAGCGACAACGGGGTGTTACTGATTCCGTTCGCGTTGGGGAACTTGGAGCGAACGGATCCCGGGGAAATATATCCTCTGCGAGGAGTGTCCTGAATGAGTATTCGAAAGATGTGGTTTGTAGTTCCTCTGATTCTAGCAACGATCCTTGGTTTGTCTCCGCGCCTTGCCGCACAGAACTCTGCCGCCACGGGCTCGATTAACGGCACGATCGTAGATTCCACCGGCGGCTCGATCGTAGGGGCGTCGGTTACTGTAGAAGGCCCTCAGGGCAACTCGACCTACACGACCAACAATGCCGGGACGTTTATCGCCGGAGACCTTATTCCCGGCACCTACTCCGTGCGCTCCGAGGTGAAGGGTTTTAAGGTTTCCGAGGTTTCAGGGGTCACGGTTAACGTAGGGCGCGTCACGTCCATGCGCGTCGTGATGGAGCCCGGTACGGTAACTCAGACGGTCGAAGTTGTCGGCTCAGGCATAGCTGTGGACACAACTACGACCGCGGTCGCTTCGAACCTCAACGATGACTTTTACCAGAAGTTGCCAGTTCAGAGAAACGTTGCGGGTCTGTTCTATCTTGCTCCGGGCGTTGTCACCGGCGGCGGGACTGGAGCATCCAATCCGTCGATCGGCGGCGCCACCGGGTTGGAAAACCTGTACATCGCAGACGGCGTAAGCATCACTGATACAGCGTTCGGTGGTTTGGGCGTTTACTCCCGCGTATATGGATCGGTCGGGACCGGCATCAACCTCTCTTTCGTCAAGGAAGTTCAGGTAAAGACCGGAAGTATTCAGCCGCAATACGGCGGTGCAACAGGCGGCGTCGTTCAGATCGTCACGAAGTCTGGCGGGCAACAGTATCACGGCGCTATCGCTGGATACTGGCAACCGCAGCAATTTGAAGCCACGAGGTTAAACGCCGACGATTTCAATTTGGCGAACCCCACGGGGAAGGTAATTCACAACGCCGCATGGGACGTATCGGGTGAATTCGGAGGACCGGTTCCCTTCGTCGGCAAAGACAAGCTGTTCTTCTTTGGTTCATTTGACCCGACCAAGGATCAGAGATACGAGCTGGCTCCGCCTCTGACGGGCAACTCTGCGTTCGGTACTGTGCAAGGGTCCCAGCTTTTCTACAACTACGCTGCCAAGCTGACCTTTAAGATAAACGACAAGAACACGATCGAAGGGTCGGTATTCGGTGACCCCGAAACATCGAACTTCTTCCCGTGGGCACGTTTGCGAGAGGGAGCGGCTGGAATCCCGAACACCACGAACTTCAGCAAGCTGGATTTCGGCAATCGCGACGTCGTCGCACGATACAATGGGACTCTGTCTCCCACTTGGATCTTGAACTTGGACGTTACCTGGCAGCACAACAAGTTCACCGAGAAACAGTTCGACAACACCCTTTCTGAGATCACGGATCAAACCCAGACGTTGGTCGGACCTCCGGGTGGACAAGGTATCCTGCCGAACGTCCAGGCGGGGCAGTATACCCCCGTGGGCAAAGGCTTTACGGAAAATACCGAAGACGACAGCTATGGCGCCCATATTAACACGACGAAAATCGTGAATTTCTGGGGGCAACATTCGTTTGATGTCGGCTACGGTTACAATCGTCCGTTTTACAAAGGATCGCGGCTTAATAGCGGACCAGCTATCGCCCCTCCTGATCTCAACCAGGATGGGAACTCCAGCAGCGCACAATGCGCTACTGGCCCGGGGAGCTGTCCTTGGGATGGGCTCTTGTCCAATTACAATTGGACTCTGAACATGGTGCCGGGCTGTCCCACGGGTGGTGCTACGCCGGTTTGTGCATTGATGACTGTTCCGGGATTTACAACTCCCCAGCCTGTGGCTTTGGAGTTATTCCGCGGTGAATTCGGTGTAAACGAGAATAGTGCAAAGACGTTTACTACGACCGGAAGAATTCATGCCGCATATGCTGCCGATACATGGACGATCAACAAGTATGTAACTGTGAATGCTGGACTCCGCTGGCAGACAGAAAAATTGATCGGCCAAAACACAAAGTATACATTTACGGACAACTGGTCCCCATCCGTCGGAGTAACCGTTGATCCGATTGGCGACCGCAAGAACAAACTCTGGGTTAGCTTCGCCCGGTACAACTACAACTTGCCCTTGGATTTGGCCGAACGATCGCTGACGAATGAGTTGGACCTCTTCTCACTGAAGCTGGTGCCAGATTTCACGGTGGATGCGACCGGTAACAGGGTCGTGGCCCTCAATTCACTCGGAACAGTGACTCCCATCGTGGACGCGGCACACACTCTGAATCGGGCCGCCGGGTCTCCGTTCGGTAGCATCTTCGGTTCGCTTGAAAGCTTGGAATCTATTCACACCGGGACCAAGCTGACATACGAAGATGAGTACGTCATGGGCGGTGAGCACGAGTTTTCTCATGGGGTCATTCTCACGGTACGATACATGCACCGCTCACTTCGGAGAATCGTTGAGGATACCGGTGGTATAGCACCGGAAGCAGCAAACGCCGGAGTGCCTCAGCAGTTCTCAATTACCAACCCGAGTAAGAATCTGGACATCTTCACGAACCCCATTCAGGAGGACTTTACTTCGGCGGGACCCAATGCCGCCAATTTCTTCCCGGATGCTTCCGTGATTCCTTCGATCTGTAAGACACCGGGAAGCCCGGCAACGGGGCCCATCTCCATTGACAATGTTCCGTTCTTTAACTTCCCGACCAATAGCTTTGGCCAAGGGATCACTGACGGCCAAGGCAACAATGCGGCTTGTTTCGCTGCCGATGGTAATGGGCTCAACGGGCAGCCGGCTGGCGGTGTGGTTCCAGACGGGATACCAGACGGGTTTGCCGACCCGGTTCACAAGTACTGGTCGGTAGTCTTCGAAGTGAACAAATCGTTTTCGCGAAACTGGCAGTTGCGTGCAAATTACACGATCTCGAAGGTCTTCGGTAACTTCGAGGGCGCGTTCCGAAACGACAACGGTCAGTCGGATCCCGGCATCAGCTCTCTGTTTGACTTCACCACTGGAGAATTCAATCAGCTCGGCGGCCAATTCACGCCTGGCGTGTTGAACCAGGACCGCCAGCAAGTTGCGAACGGCTACTTCAGCTACGTATTCGATCACGGTAAGCTGAGGAACCTCTCGCTTGGATCAGGCGTCGGCATACAAACAGGTACTCCGGTCACCGAATTGGCCGCGCATCCGGTGTATCTGAACTCGGGCGAGATTCCAATCGGTGGTCGCGGTGCTCTTGGCCGCACTCCAACGATCGGCAAAGTTGACATTCACGCGGATTATGTGGTGAAGTTGACGGAACGCTTCGGTCTTCGCTTTGGCGTTGATATGTTCAACATCACCAACTCAAAGCGCGTCAACTTCTTCAACCAGAACATAGACTTGAAATTCGGCGTTCCGAACGCCGACTTTCTAAAGCCCGGGAACATAGCGGTGTTGGGTGACGCCATCCAGGCGCCGTTCAATGCCCGAGCGTTCTTCCGGCTCGAGTTCTAAACCGACGTAACAACGGATGGTGGGGGCATTAGAAATGCCCCCGCCATTTCTTCTTTTCCACTCCAGCCGACTACAGGAACTTTCGATGGCGAAGCGATTTTTAGTTGTGGCGGGCTTTTTGTTTTGTGCACTGCTGCCGACTTCTCTTCTCGCCCAAGGTGCCCCACCCAAACCCGTTTTCGCGATGCGAGTCGAAGTGTTTGTCAGGATGGCTGACAACAGGCCCGCTCCCGTAGGAACGCTCGTCGAGCTAGACTACGCAAACGGTGAGATGGTTAGTCAGGGCCAAACTGATAGCTCCGCACGTTGCTTATTTACACCGGGCGGCCACGGCTTCTATCTGGTTCGAGCTAAGGCACCTGGCTTTAGAGAAGCATCGCAGCCACTGGACCTACAGAATGCTCAGACAGGTATGGTTAACCTGGTCTTGGTGCCTCTGCCCGGCCATGACACTTCGAATGGCGAGGCCGGAGGATCTGTATCGGTGAGCGGTTTAGCTGTGCCCGATGGAGCACGGAAGGAATTTGAAAAGGGTCAAAAATCGCTGACTGACAAGGATTTGGATGGCGGCATTACGCACCTCAAGAAGGCGATTGAGATGTATCCTTCGTTTCCGCAGGCGCTGACTCTGCTGGGAACCGCATACAACGAGAAGAAAGACTGGAAGGATGCGCAGGGCACCCTGGAAAAGGCCACGACGATAGATCCGAAGAACGCTTCCGCCTTTTTCCAGTTGGGAGCGGCTCTGAATCAGACGAAGGACTATCCTGGCGCCCAGAAGGCGCTCTCGCAGGGCCTCATGCTGGCTCCGGATGCTCCTGAGGCTTCTGCTGCTCAATACGAGCTTGCCCGCGCCTATATGGCCCAGAATAACTGGAAAGAAGCGGAACCCTATGCCGCGAAGGTCGTTGCCAGCCAGCCGGAGTTTGCGGCGGGACATTTGCTGATGGGGAATATTTTTCTGAAGAAGGGCGATGGAAACGGGGCGATCCATGAGTTTCAGGAATACCTGAGGATCGATCCCAAAGGGCCTGCGGCCGATCAAATTAAAGACATGATTCCGAAGATCCAGGCTGCGATGAGGAAGTAGTCGTAATCCCGCCGATACGCGCTGCGAAATGTCGAGAAAAGGTTAGGGCTGCTCAGCCCCTCTGTGGTTCTTCGCTTTCCTACGCAATCGGGGTTTCGAGTGAAGGCGCGAAGCCGGGAGTGAGGAGTTTCGCCTCGCCTGACTCTGCAATAACCATGACGTCCTCGCACCGCAAACCGTAGTCACCTACCACGTAGATTCCAGGCTCGTTTGAGAAGGTCATTCCTGGCTTCAGGATTGTGGTATTGCCCTGCACCAGATAGGGCGACTCGTGCCCGTCCAGTCCTATCCCGTGGCCGAGGCGATGGGTGAAGTATTTGTAGCCAGGACCGAAACCGGCATCCGTAATCACTTTGCGGGCTGCGCCGTCCACCGAGCCGCATTCGTGGCCTGCCACAGCCGCCGCGAGAGCCGCGTCCTGCGCGCTTCGCACGATTTCAAAGGCGTGCTGCAGCTTGGGTGAGGGCTTCCCGAATGCGGTGGTTCGCGTCACGTCGGATTCGTAGCCCTCGACGCGCGTTCCTCCATCAATCAAGACCCCTATCCCTTCGCGCAGCACCTGCTCTTCACGCGTCCCGTGTGGCAAGGCGGCCGCGGTTCCGAACAGCACAATCCCGTATCCCTCGAGGCCCATTTTCTTGTAGGCGCGCGAGATCATGCCCGACACTTCGCGTTGCGTCATGCCTTCCCGCAGTGAAGCAAACGTAGCTTTGTAAACTTCGAACGTGACCGAGCATGCCAGCCGCATCAGCTCCAGCTCATGCTCGCTTTTTTGCGCGCGGCATCCCACGGTCACTGGGTTGCCGCTGGCGTAGTCGAGCGAGGAAGCGGCCTGTCGAAGACCGTCGTAGAAAACGTACTTTGTGGTCTCCTCCACGCCCACTCGTCCAGTCCGAATCCCTCGCTCGGCCAGCCATTTCGCGATCAACGCATACGGGCTCTCATCTTCCTGCCAGACGCGCAGCTCGATGGGCCAGCGCAGCTGTTCTCGCAAGCGCCCTTCCTCGAAGGCCGGGCAGATCATCAGCGGCTGGCCTTCGCGGGGAATCATCAGGGCGACGATGCGTTCACTCAAGCCCCATGGAGTTCCCACGTAATATGCGAGCGTCGTACCCGGCGTCACGTAGAGCGCATCAAATCGCGGCTTCGCATTGGTCATCAGCTCTTGAGCGTGCGCGATGCGCCCCTGCAGTTCATCGACGCGGATCGGCTTCACCCGGTCGCCCAACGGTTGTAACTTATCGAAGGCAGGAGGCAATTCGCCAGGTGTGGCCTGCGAACTCTGCCGTGCGCGTCCGCTATCCGCCAGCGGTGCGCTCATCGCGGCAGCGATCGCACCAGCGCCTGCAATAGAAGCGGTCTTCAGCAACTCACGCCGCGATACCTTCATGCATCCTCCGGTAAAATGTCACGAGCAGAGCAGCGGGTTTCCTGTAGCTAGAAGTGAGAAATCAGAACCACATCCGTAGCTGGGACTCCGCGCGAGTAAACAATCTGCTTTCCATCCGGCGAAAGCGCATAGGCCCACACAAACCCAGAGCCGAAATTCATGATCGGTTTAGGAGAAATAGCAG
This sequence comes from uncultured Acidobacteriota bacterium, assembly GCA_963767205.1. GTDB lineage: Bacteria > Acidobacteriota > Terriglobia > Acidiferrales > UBA7541 > Palsa-295. Next base: position 160,721 of record CAVYDF010000007.1, on the reverse strand, counting down.
CAGATCCCGGGGCGCCAACCGGCTGGGCCCAAAGACTCGGTGCCGAATTTTTGTTCACCACAAACAGCACCGAACGCCCGTCCTTGGTCCACTCAAGATCACTTCCTCCTTCGCCGCCAAAAACGGTCTCCGCAGGGACGTCATAAACGTTCCGAATTTCTCCGCTATCGATTGCAATGACAGCCAGCTTCGCGGGTTTGGTTTGATCGGGATGGTATGACGCGGCGATGAGTTGGTTGTCGGGCGAAATCGCCGGAAACTGAAACGATTCTTTGCCCAATCTGGCCGGTGTTCCGCCGTCAATCGCGATCTTCATAAGCGAGGGCAAATCGGTGGAAAGATTCACGTACACGACCGTCTTCCCGTCAGGCGAACAGATCGGCCATGCATCCGCTGGCCCGTTCGTGAGCTGTTTCGCTTCACCGGCGTTTGCATCGCCGCGCCACACGGACAATCCCTGATCCGGCCGGTTCACCGTAAACACCATGTGCTGCCCGTCGCCGCATGCGGATGGGAACATCGCTGCTCCCGCGCTAACGGGAAGGTCGTGGGCATCGGCGCCAGAGGGAGAAGTGGTCGCTAATTTCGTGGTGCCGGAAGCATAGAAGCTATAGAGGATCTGATCCAGCGGCGTCCATGAGACACCGAACACGCCATCCGCGCGGCTGATTCCCGAGGTAATCTGTTTTGGCGGTGAAAATGAAGAGCCGCTTCCAACACCGGCCGACCACAAATTTCCTGTAAGAGTCAGTTGCACGGTAGCGAGAGTGGCGCCATCGGAGGTGACGCTCGCTCCGGTATAGAAATTCAAATCATTCGTGATTCGCCGCGCTTCACCACCTGGGTAACTTACCATCCATAGCTGAGCATTAAGCGAAGGCTTGCTGATCGGCGACCCAAAAACTACGGCGGATCCATCCGGCATCCAGCTAATCCGCCTCACATAGCCCCAATCTGTTGTTCCGAGCCGGGTTTCTGCGCCGGTGTCAACCGCTACTGTTTCGAGAGCATATTGTTGAAAGCCTGCGCTGATCGACTTTCCTATCGCAATCCGTTGCCCGTCCGGCGACCATGCGGGGCCCTCTGCCGAAAATGAAAGTGGCTGCCGCAGTACGGCAATGGCATGCTCCGCCGAGCCGTCCGCCTTGGCTCCCAGCAAGCTCGAAGTTCCCCCTGTACTCGATTGCCGCACGAAAGCGATCTGCTTTCCGTCCGGCGAGAATGTTACTGGACTATCCACGTCGACGATCAATTCGCGCGGCGTTCCTCCGAGTGAGGGAACTTGATAGAGCTTTGAAAGCCCGGTTCCAGGTTCGCCTTTCACGAAATACAAATAATTTCCATCCGGAGAAAATGTCAGTCCCTTGAAGTTTCCGATCGACGGCGCCACCACCTGGGCGGTGCTGCCGGTGCCGAGCTGTCGCACCCAGATTCCGGACTTTCCGTCCTCGTCGGAAATATAGGCGAGCCATTTTCCGTCCGGCGAAATTGCAGCGCCGTAGGTGTGACCGGACGACGAAACCGGCGTGATCGTCATCTGCGCGAATGAAGTTTGTGCTTTTCGGCCGTTGCGTTCATGAATGAACAAGAACACCGCAGCTGCCAGCGCCGCCAGCACCGATGCGCGGCGCACCCATCCGCTCCATGGAAATCGAGTGGCGATAGAGAGCTTGCCGAACCGGACTGGGTTTGCGATGACGAGGGTATGGTCGATACGGCCGCAAGTGATGGTGATGTCGCGCCAGGCGCCGCAGGCCACCGACTCGAAGAGCCGCTTGCCGGGCGAGAGGAATCAGTGTCACGCTTCAACCGCTTCAAATCTCCGCGGAGTTCAGCCGCGGTCTGGTAGCGGAAGTCAGGATCCTTCTCGATCGCCTTTCCGATGATTTCTTCGAGCTTCGCCGGGAGATTCGGATTCAAAGTGGAAGGCGCAGCCGGCGTGCGATTCAAGATCGCATCGAAAATTACGGCGGAAGTGTTTCCGTTGAACGCTGCCTGGCCCGTCGCCATCTCGTAGAGCACGGCGCCCAGACTGAAGAGATCGGTGCGCGCGTCCAGTTCCTCACCTCGCGCCTGTTCCGGCGACATATAGGCCACCGTGCCAAGCGCCGAGCCCGGGCTCGTGAGCATCAAATTGTCGGTTGTCGGCTGAGTGGTCGTGTTGCCCGCGCCCACAGCTTCGGCGATCCGGCGCGACGCTCCCTGTTTGGCGAGTCCGAAATCGAGAATCTTCGCCTGGCCTCGCGCGGTCACAAAAATATTAGCCGGCTTGATATCGCGATGAATGATCCCGCGCGAATGCGCCGCGTCGAGCGCATCCGCAATCTGCGCCCCGAACTCCAGAAGGGAATCGGTTGCCACCGGACGTCCGCCGATCCTTTCGCGCAGCGTTTGCCCCTCGAGAACCTCCATGACGAGAAAAGGGCGCCCGTTGTACTCGCCCACGTCGTAGATCGTGCAAATGCCCGGATGGTTCAGCGAAGAAGCCGCGCGTGCTTCGCGTTGAAAGCGTTCCAGTGCCGCCGGGTCACGCGCCAGTTCTTCTGACAGAAATTTCAACGCGACCTGCCGCCCAAGTCGTGTGTCCTCGGCGCGATACACCTGCCCCATCCCGCCGCTTCCCAGCGGTTCGATGATTCGATAGTGCGATATTGTTTGGCCGATCATGCGATTCGTCCGAGTGCCATCGTAAACAACTCACGGTGAGCGCGCAAGGCGCGAAAGTGGATCGCTGCGAATCCGGACGGCATCTCAAAAAAAATACGGGAAACGGCCCCACTCCGTTTCCCGCTAGACACCTGCGCAGCCTCGATTCTATTGCTGCCCGACTGTTGAATCGGATGGCCGAGACATCAACGGTGACCGTCACCGGCTGGTCGAGTTGAAAGTCCAATCTTGTCTCCGCCTGAATCTTTACCTGCTTGCCTTTTGTCGCTCCCTGATAAATTGCTCCGCCTGCCGCTCCCACTCCCGCGCCAATTCCCGCACCTTTTCCGCCGCCTGCAAGTGCGCCGATGATCGCGCCGAATGCCGCACCACCACCCACCTTCGCCGCGGTATTCTTGCCGCGGGAGCTTCCGGTGATCGAATACGTGTTGCTGACGAGCGGGTAGGACCGTCCCTGAAATTCCATCTTCACCAATTCCAAATGCAGCTCGCTTTTTCCTTTCATGTGTCCGGCTGAACTCGCGCTCACCAACCGTACATAAATGTCCGCGCCGCGCGGGACCACTACGTCGTTGTCCACGACGAGCGGCGATTCGAGCGACGCGTGAAAGATCTCACCCGCGTTGTTCACCGAGGAATCTACCCCGTCGATCATTCGCACCGTCAGCGTGGAACTGGCTGGAAGTTCAACCTGTCTCGGTTGCGGCGGCGGGGGTGTAAGTGTGGGCGGTAGCGACCGGCTGAACAGCTGCAGGTGAGACAGGTTGCTCTTGCGCGTCCGGCGCAGGTGAAAGCTCGGGCGAGGGCTGTTGCTGGGGAGCGACGGCATTATCAGCAACCCGGCTATCGTCAGTGGGGACTGCAGAATTCTTGGTGCGCGCCTTGCGAACCTTATTAGCGGCGCGGGTGGGCGAAACAGTATTTAGAGCAGTAGACGAAGACCCAGGATTGCTTTCGGGGAGATTGGGCTCAAGCGCAGTTGCCGGGGCGACCGTCATCTGATCGTTAACTTTTGCCACGCCTGCCGTCTCGTTCGCAATCTTGTATGCTTTGTAGCGGGCCGTATCATTCGGCACCGTGCCGGCCAACGTCACCTGCCCGTCCTTTGACGTGACCTCCAGGCTGGTGCCGTTCAGTTGCGGTTCCGAGAACATCTGCGACTTGATCTGCGTTGCAAGCGTCGCATCATCCGTCTTTTTGGTGCAGCCCGCGGCAAAAATCGCCGAAAATATCACTACGGAAAGAACCGCCCGACGCCACATACCGACTCCCTTTAGCGATCCCTTGAAAGCGAAGAAAAAGCGCATCGATCCGCCATTCTCCGCAGCAGGCATCAGCCTATTACGATGCCCCGAGTACCCTAAGTGCTGTCTCAACAGTTACATTCCAGCCCGAAAATTTTGCGCGCCACAGGATCAGATTCATCCGCGTTCTCGCGCAACTTTCCGCGAGCCCCAGTGTTCACTCTCCCAGCAGCTGAATCGGGTGTTGGCCCTAATTTTCTCAAAGCGATTTTCAGTTCAAAAAGGAGATTTGCAATGCGCATTTCGAAAGCTATGGGTGTGTTCGCTTCATTGCTCGCAACATTAGCTCTATCCAGTTGCGGTGGAAGTTCTTCGGGCACGCAGCCCAGCCAGCAAATGGGCAGCATGTTTACGATCGGCACGGACAGCCCAACGCTTCCAAGCGTCGTGTCGGTTCAAGTCCAGATCACGAGCATCACGCTCACCGATGGCACCACCACGGTGAATCTTCTGAACGGCCCGCAGACCGTTGATTTCGCCAAATTGAACGGCTTGCGCAGCCTGCTCGATCTTGAAGACGTTCAATCCGGCACCTACACCTCGGCCAACATTACCGTTGGCACAGTCATGATCCAATATCTCGACACGACGCAATCGCCTCCTGCGCTAAACACGATTAACGCGATGGTGTCGCCGATGACGGTCACGCAGACCCTGAAGACGCCTCTCGTCCTGGCCGACAATGATCTGGTCGGTTTCTTCATGGATCTCGATCTCAGGCAATCCATCCAGACCGACGCGAACGGCAACGTGACCGGCAACTTCACTCCTACATTCGACGTGAAGGGCCTTTCCGTGGACGACGCCGACGCGCAAATCGATTGTTTCTACGCCGGAGTGGTGAGCGTGAACCCGGCAGGGAATCAGTTCGTGATTCAGGGTCCGCGCGGCCGTCAATACACCGTGGATACCACCACTTCGACGAATTTCGATTCCAACGAGATGCCCTCAAGCTACGACACGAACACGATCGTCGAAGTCTCCGGCACGCTCAATCGCGTCACGCGCGACATCACGGCCACCGAAGTGGAAGTTGTTTCCCAGGATCACTTCTTCCTCGAAGGTCTCGATACATTTGTCCAGTCGTCCAACGGCCAGGCGAGCGGCCTCAATATCTACGCGCGCGCTGAGCTTCCCGATCTCGCCGGCTATCCGCTCGGACAGATTGACACGATTCCTCTCACCGGCAATGAGAAGTACATGATCGCGGATCTCCACATCCCGCTCACGTCGCTTCTTTTTGGGCCGTCCAGCCAACTCGCAGGTCAACGGGTTCTTTTCGGCGGCAAGCTCAATACAACTAGTACACCGCCGACAGTTACCGTTCATCGCGTTGTTCTGGAACGCCAAGGACAGCGGGGCAACTGGGTAGTCGGAAGCACCAACGTGCAGAACGGCAACAACGGCACATTCAGCTTGAATGACAATTACCTGGCCGGCGTGTTGCTGCCTCAGCCTCTGACGGTGCTGTCGACCAGCTTTACGAACTATGTCAACCTCAGTGGTCTTTCGGCTCTTACTGGTAGCCAGCCGATTCACTTGCGCGTGGTCGGATTCATCCTCATCAATCCGGCGGCGAACAATACACCTGTGATGGTTGCCCGAAGGGTGGAAGCCTTGAACGACTAGTGGGGCTTGATCCAACGTTAGTTGATTGCCAAACTGCCGCCGTTGGGCTCCCCCGAGCCCCATGGCGGCGGTTTTATTTCGGCCCTTTGCAGCGCGCTCTGGCCTAAAAGAAAGTGGTCGGGTGGTGGTGAAGGGAAGGCAACTCTGGATGTGAAGGGCTGGGCCGCCGGCAGGTTACTTGGGTTTTCAAACGGAAAAATGATGTAAGAGACTTTAGGAGAAGCTACTCGATTTTCTTCGCCAGCACCTGTTTGCCGCGCACCTCAATCTCAATCGCCAGCGGCGGACGTACCGCGGCGCCATGCGCAATTTCTCCGCGAACCAGCCCTGCCGGCCCGCTGCCGTATCGCGTTAGATCAAACACCGCGCGATTGCATGGGTCGCCCACCATCGGATGCGAGCCTCGAAATCCATAGTCGGCGCGCAGCTTCTGCATGTCCGTTACGAATTCCATCTCGCATGATCCGTACGGCTCGACGAGAGAAAATCCCCAATACACTCCACCGGGAAGATGCACCACCATTGCCGGCCCTTCTCGTGAGGTGAGCGGATCGCGAAAAATAAATTTCTTTGCCGACCAATCCTTCGTCAGTTCGCTTGTTGTCGCAATTTCACCCGGACCCACAGGCAGCGGTTCGGGAATTGGCGCAGGATTGCTGGCTGCTGCTGTCGTTGCGGGCGCTGGTGTTTCGCTCCCGGTGTTGGCTTCCTTTGCGGATGTCCCTCGCATCCACCACACGGCAATCAGGCACACCGCTACCACACCGGTTGCGGAAAGAATTAGCCAGCGGGGCGGCATTTGTGACATTGAAACTCTGGCTAGCATGGGTTTTACGTCCGCTGGAGGCGGAGCAGCGTGGCGGACCGATTCGTCCCTGGTGGACACGCCAGGTATCTTAGGATCCGAGGGTTTGAATGGGTTGTTGTTCATTCCGTCTCCGGCTGCCGGGTTTCCGGAAGGGGAATATCAAGGTTGAATCGCGCGGGATGAAAACGCAAGGCAGCAGCGAGAAGAGGTGTTAACCCTTACGCAAGCCAAACTGCTGCTGAATCGAACCTCTCTCACGCGCTGCTCTACGGTTCAAGCGGGCCGCTGCGCCAGCCGCACAGAATGGTGCGCCACATACTCGTGCAAGTTCGCCACGATTAAAAGCAACTCCAGCATCCGATCGCGCTGTTCCGGGTTCGGGTCCGCCGCACCTTCTTCGAGGTTTTTCACCGTCGCGAGCGCGTCGGAAAGCAGCCACTCCAGGCTGCTCGCATTGACAAACTGCCCTTCCCGGCAGCTCTGCATCGCATGATCGGTGCGAACAAACGCTTCATCCAAAAAATGATCGAGGCACAGCTGCTCGCCGGCAAGGCTCTTGGGGATGGGATTCGCACACCCGGGCCGTTGGCAATTTCCACCTGCGACAGCGGCTGTCATTTCCCACCCCGTGGCCTCGCGGGTTTCCCGCAAGGCGTGTGCGAGAGAGACTAGCATATTTTCGAGTTAGGCATGCCGGACTGCGCGAAAACAGCAATAGCGTCTGGATTCGCGTGCTCTGTGCGCCTCCCATGGTTTTTGCGTTCTGGGTGGCAGAAGGTCACGCATGCGCCGCGGATTTATAAAATCCGAATGGTGCCGGAGCTCGTCCTCAATTCCACTCGCACGGCGCCACCGTTGCCGACTTTTCCATGCAGCTCGTGCGTGCTGATGTTTCCCTGCACAGAAATTGTGTGCTTTGTCTCGATATTGCCCGAACTGGTTTGCGCGTAGAGTTCGAAAGCAGCGTTTTCCGGAAACTCCACCGTCACGCTGCCCGAGCCCGTGCGCAATTTCCAGTCGCCGGACGGGACGCCCTGCGCTTTGATCTCGCCGCTGCCGGTCGTGACGCTTACGGCTCCTTTTGCGCCTTTGATGTCCACGTCGCCCGAGCCGGTCGAGATCTCAACGTCGCCTGCCGCGGTCTGTTCCAGCTTCACTTCGCCGCTGCCGCTTGATGCATTCAAGCCGCCCGCGATTCCGAGCTGCTCGAATCTCGCCGCTGCCGGAACTCGCGCGCGCTGCTCCCTTGATCGAATCGAGTTCCACGCTGCCCGATCCCGTTCGCGCGTGCACTTCGCCGCCGATGTTCGCGACTTTCAAATCACCTGATCCGCTCGTCACGTCCACGGGCCCAGCGATTCCTCCGATAGTCTCGTTTCCCGACCCCGATTCCGAATGCAGTTTCGTCTGTTCCGGCACAATCACTTCGTAGCTGATCGAAATGCCGTGCTCGCGGCCCCGGTCATCAAAGTGGCCGATCCGAATCGTGTTGCCGTTCTGCTCGATCGGCGGATTCGTTTCAATGTCGTGAATCCGAGCACTGGCGTCACCGTTCAACCACGAATGATCGGCTCGAATGGTCGCGTGAATCTCCACTTTGCTCGAATCTCCCGGCTTCACCGCAATATTCCCTGACCCCGTTTGAACCGAAAGGTCCACAGCGCCCGTGACGCTCAATGTCCGATCAAAATGCCCTTCCTGCGCCGCAAATGCAGAAGGCACTGCGGCCACCGCAGTGGCCACCGTCCAGATTAAGAACACAACCGCAACGCGCAAGCACTCCCTCATTTCAATACCTCCTGTCGGAATAACGTCAATCTAAGATGGAATACGCAAGGAGGGATTGAAAAGTTCACTTCGAGGAGGCGGTTGCTTCCAATTGTTCTTGTTTCAGATCTTGTGGGCGCTTCCACAACCACACGGCCAGCGAGCCGGAAAGCGCAAGCCGCCTAGGATTCCACACCGTGGCATTTCTTGTATTTCTTGCCCGAACCGCAGGGGCACGGATCGTTGCGACCCACTTTCGCGGCCGCCCGCACCGGCTTGGGAGGCTCAGCCTGCGCAGCGCCCGTCTGAAACTGCAAATTCTGTTGCTGCTGTCGCTGCCGGCGCTCGATTTGCTTGGCTTCGTCCTCCGGCTTCGCGGGCTGCACGAGGAACAGAAACCGCACCGATTCCTTATCGATGCGATCCATCAAATCATCAAAAAGCGTGAACGCTTCCTTCTTGAATTCGACGAGTGGATCCTTCTGCGCATACCCGCGTAGCCCGATGCCTTCTTTCAAATGGTCGAGGCTCAGCAGGTGATCTTTCCACTGCGCGTCCACGATATCGAGCAGGATGCGCCGCTCGAGCCAGCGCATCACCTGAGCGCCAAACAGCGTTTCCTTTTCCTCGTATCGCGCGTTCACCTTCTCAATCAGCGCGTCGGCCAGCGTATCGTGATTCAACGTGGCGATATCAATTCCCGCCGCTTTCGGCTCGAACCCGAACTGGTTCAGCGCTTCGTTCGAAAATTGCGTCACATTCCATTGATCGGGATGCTGGTCGCGCGGGCAATAAATATCCACCAGCTCATATGCAATCTCTTCCGCCTTCTCCAGCACGAGCTCTTTCTGATCTGCGCCCTCGAGAATTGCGCGGCGCGTGGAATAAATCGTCTCGCGCTGCTTGTTCATCACGTCGTCGTATTCAAGCAGATGTTTTCGCGCTTCGAAGTTTTGCGCTTCCACTGCCTTCTGCGCGTTCTCGATTCGCTTGCTGATCAGCCGTGATTCGATCGGAATGCCCTCCGTCATGCCCAGCCGGTACATCAGCGCCTTCACACGCTCGCCGCCGAAAATCCGCAGCAAATCATCTTCGAGCGAAAGGAAAAACCGCGAGGAGCCTGGATCGCCCTGCCGTCCCGCGCGCCCTCGCAACTGATTGTCAATGCGCCGCGCTTCATGCCGCTCGGTTCCCAGAATGTGCAATCCGCCCATTGCCACCACTTCGTCGTGCTCCGCGCGGCACTGTTCCGCGAATTGGTCGTAAATCGGCTTCCACTGATCCAGCGGCACCTGATAAATCTTGCCTTCCTGTTGGAACAAAACCATCGGCGCACTATTCGCGCCGCTCGCACCATTGCCCGAAGCTCCAGCAGTCGCAGTCGAAGCCGTGCCGCTGCTCCGGCAGTCGCCGCATCCGCCTGGGCCGCTGTTTCGGTTCCCGCCGCAGCGCCGATCACAGCCCCTGCCGGCATATACGGCATCGCGAGTTTATTCTTCAACGCATACTCGCGCGTCATCGCCTCAGGATTGCCGCCCAGCAAAATGTCCGTTCCGCGGCCGGCCATGTTCGTCGACACGGTTACAGCGCCCTTGCGCCCAGCCTGCGCAATAATTTTTGCCTCGCGCTCATGCTGCTTCGCGTTCAACACCTGATGCGGAATCCCAGCCTTCTTCAAATGCTCGGCGATCTTCTCGGACTTCTCAATCGAGATACTACCCACCAGCACCGGCTGCCCGCTCTCGTAATACTGCCGGATACCGCCCGCCTTCGTGTTGTCTTCCTGCAAAATCCCATTTACAGCCGCCTCGAATTTCTCCGCTTCCGTGCGATACACCACGTCCGCATGCTCCACGCGAATCAGCGTCTTGTTCGTCGGAATCGCCACCACTTCCAATTTATAAATCTTGTCGAACTCAGGCGCCTCGGTTTCGGCCGTTCCCGTCATGCCCGCCAGCTTTTTATACATGCGAAAATAATTCTGAAACGTGATCGTCGCCAGCGTCTGATTCTCGCGCTCGATTTTCACGTTCTCTTTCGCTTCCACCGCCTGGTGCAATCCGTCCGACCATCGCCGCCCGGGCATCTGCCGCCCGGTAAATTCGTCCACGATGATCACTTCGCCGTCTTTCACCACGTAATCCACGTCGCGCTGGAAAAGCGTATGCGCCCGCAGCCCTTGATAGACGTGATGAATGATGTCCATGTGCGCAGGGTCGTAGAGGTTTCCGAGGCTCAGCAGCTTCTCCGCCTTCGACACGCCCTCTTCCGTCAGCGTCGCCGTCTTGTGCTTCTCATCCAGCGTGTAGTCGATATCCTGGATGAGCTTTGGAATCACCTTGTCGATTTTGTAGTACTTGTCCGTGGATTCTTCGGCGGGCCCGGAAATAATCAGCGGCGTGCGCGCCTCGTCGATCAAAATCGAGTCCACTTCGTCAACGATCGCGAAATGATGCCCGCGCTGCACGCAATCCTTCAAATCGTATTTCATGTTGTCGCGCAGATAATCGAAACCGAATTCGTTGTTCGTTCCGTAGGTGATATCCGCGCCATACGCCGCGCGCCGCTGCCCATCTTCCAGATCGTGGACGATCACGCCCACCGTCATCCCCAGCATCTTGTAAATCGGCCCCATCCACTCCGCGTCGCGACGAGCCAAATAATCGTTCACCGTCACGATGTGCACGCCGCGCCCCGCCAGCGCATTCAAATACGCCGGCAAAGTCGCCACCAGCGTTTTTCCTTCGCCGGTTTTCATCTCCGCGATTTTGCCTTGATGCAGCACGATGCCGCCGATCAACTGGACATCGAAATGCCGCATCCCCAGCGTCCGCCGCCCAGCTTCGCGCACCGCCGCAAACGCACGAACAATCGCCGGCTCCACCGCTTCCTTCAGCTTCTGTTTGATCTCCGGGTCGTTATCTTCAACGCCTTCCAACCGCGCCTGCACCTCGGCCTTCAGCTTCGTCGTGTACGCCGCCAGCTCCGCGTCCGTAAGCTTCTGCATCGCCGGCTCGAGCGCATTGATCTCGCTAACCACGGGCTGAATCACCTTGATGTCGCGCTCGTGCTTCGTCCCGATAAATCGCGCGACGACGCTATCAACTATTCTCTCGACGTCCATATTTCCTTAGTTAGATGCCTCTAGGGCGTGAAGCGCAATCCGTCAAAGCGACGATGCGCACAAACACTCAATTCCGGCAAAACTCAGCCTACTATTCTATCTGCTCGTGAGTTTTCACGCAAAACGACCTCACGTCAGAATTTTTGAAGGCGGAACCATCGTACTTCGAATCGAACTACGAGGATCGTTTACACGAGGTACGAAAAGCGCCGCAGACAAAAGGCAGCACCCAACCCACGCAGCCCTTTCCTGTGAAACTGATGGATACGGGGCTGCCGCACCCACCAAGTGGAGTTGAATCAAACCCGTATACATTGCGAGCGCGGAGCATCCCAGAAACCCAAACGGATGACGCAGCAACAGCCAAGAAGACCGCGACGCGAATAACGGCACCGTCTCGGTTACCTCGCTGAATCGCCATTAATAAGGACTCTATCACTCTGGCACGACGCATCGGGCGTCCTGCACCTTGCCGCCCCAACGCCGCCAGTCTATGATTAAGGTTCACAGATCAAGATTCGCGCCACTCCCATATTCGAAAGGAACCAATGCCTCCCGCACCCGGACAAATGCCAGGAATCGGCCCGAATCAAGCGCCGAGCGAAAAGAAAGCCCCGATCCCCGGCATCAAAAATCTCGTCGCCGTAGCCAGCGGCAAAGGCGGCGTGGGCAAGACGACCGTCGCCGTAAATCTCGCCCTCGCCCTCAAAGCCCTCGGCGCAAAAGTCGGCCTCCTCGATGCCGACGTCTACGGCCCCAACGTCCCCGTGATGCTCGGCACCGTCGAACAGCCCCGCGCCCTCGACGAGCGCACCATCATTCCCGTCGAAGCCTACGGAATCAAAATGATCTCGATGGGCCTGCTGAATCCCGGTGACAAGCCTCTCATCTGGCGCGGGCCGATGCTTCACAGCGTCATCCAGCAATTTCTCCGCAGCGTGCAATGGGGCGAACTCGATTACCTCATCGTCGATCTTCCGCCCGGCACCGGTGACGTCCAGCTCACGCTGATTCAAAGCGTTGCCATCACAGGTACCGTCGTCGTCACCACGCCCTCGATCGTCTCGCTCGCCGACGTGCGCAAAGCCGTCGAAATGTTCCGCCAGGTTCACGTCGAAATTCTCGGCGTCGTCGAAAATATGAGCTACTTCAATTGCCCGCATTGCGAAGGCCGCATCGACGTCTTCGGCCACGGCGAAGGCCGCCGCATGGCCCAACTCTTCGGCGTCCCATTCCTCGGCGAAATCGAAATCGACCCGCAAATCCGCATCGGCGGCGACAGCGGCAAGCCCGTAGCCTCCATGGGCGAAGACGCCCCCGGCGGCAAAAGCATCTTCGCCATGACCCGCAACGTAATGCAGCGAGTAGACAGCGTCAACGCCAACGCAACCTCGCCCGTCGTCCAGATTCTGTAACGTATCGCTGCGTTGCCTTTCGTACCGCCGGCCTCTCGCCGGCTCTTTTGATTGGTGGCCACACTGCCGCCGCATCCGCCAAGGGCGTTGCCTCAAGTGGCACAGGCACTCCTGCCTGTGCGCCGTTTTCGAAGCCTGGGGAATACTCCCATCCCGATTCCGCAAGCTCACAAACTGACGAGCCCGAACTCTGCAAGCCTTGCTTCGGTACGCGCGCCGCGCTTTTATTCTTGAGAGAGAGGCAATCCGTCGCCACAAAAAAAAGCGGGACGCTTCCGCGTCCCGCTTCGCCACCACTCAGCAAAGTTTACAGCTAAGCCGTCCAACCTTAGTGACCGTGCCCTCCGCCTCCAAATCCACCACCACCGCCCCCATGGAAGCCACCGCCGCCACCCGAGAAACCGCCGCCATGAAATCCGCCAGCGCTACCGCCGCGGAAGCCATTACCAGCGTGTCCGCCTTGCGACGTTGCATATCCATGACCAGGATGAAAGCCGCCGCCACGGACGCCCGGATTGTAATGCACGCCTCGATCACCACCTCGGTGGTTAGGATCGAAGTGATGATGGAAGTGCCCACCGTCAAAAAAGATCGGCGCATCGAACGCAAAGAACGGCGAATAAAATCCCCAACCAAACGGGCTGTAGAAGATTCCGTCGCCCGGAATGAACGTGTAGGCGCTGAACCATGGATCCCAATACCAACCCGCGCCGTACCATCCAAGCCCGTAGCCCCCGCCGGCAATGTAGCTGGGCCCAAGGTCTACGTTCGCTTCCGCGAGATATGCGGACCGCAGACTGCTCCAGTTGTACAAATCGCTCGACTCATAAGCCTTCTTGTCAAAGCTCTGCGGCTTCGTGGACTCCTGGTTCAGAGTCAGCTCGTGGCCGCCCTTCACCCTCACCTGCCTGCCGTTGTCGTCGACGATCGCTTCGCCATCGAGAACAAGCAGTTGATTGCGCGCCGCGTCAAAATCGTAATACCCATTTTTCACGAGCTCGGTCGTGACGCCGTCTGCATCAATGCGAATATCGTTCTGCTTATGAATCTCGGCGACTTCGACGCTCGCTTCACCTTCCTCCACCCCGATTTCGGTGTTGGCAAGGCTCGGCGAAATCATCTTCACCGCGCTGTTGCTGCCCACCCGCAGGAAAACGCCGGGCGTGAGCAGCACTTCCGCCTTTCCGTTTTCAGTTGTGATCGATTGGCCCGGCTCCAAAATAGCCTCACCGATCGATTTCGAATTGAGTGGCTGAGAATCGAGCGAAACCTGCCCTTCCACATAATTCAAAGTGCCGGGCACTGCATTTCCTCGTGACTGGGTGTCACCTCGCGCCGGCATTGCGAGCAAGGCTGCCAGAAGGAAACCTGCTGTTAAGGTTGATCTTAGATACCTCATTTTATTTGACCTCTAGTCAATTAGATGTGGCATAAATTCCAGCGATGCCGTAGCGGATTGGCTGCAAATTACTGAGGGTGCCTGCCTTGCCGTTTTCTGGCTCCAAACTTGAATTTGCCTCGCCGCATGAAAACCTGCTAAATTTTGCCGGCTCGCTCAAACTTAACTCAATGAAACCAGCCACATTTCGCAAGATCGCACTCTCGCTTCCCGAGGCCACCGAAGGCTCCCACTTCAGCAACGCCGACTTCCGCATCGCCGGCAAAATCTTCGCCACCCTCGCACTCGAACATCAAGGCTACGGCGTCCTCCTGCTCACCCCCGATCAACAAGCCGGCATGATCCAGGACGCGCCCGAAATCTTCTCGCCAGTCCCAGGCGGTTGGGGCGAAAAAGGCGCCACCCGCGTCACCCTCGCAAAAGTTCCCGCGGATATTCTAGAAGCTGCTCTTCGCGTAGCCTGGGGCCGTAAGGCTCCGAAACGTCTCCTCAAGTAGCGCTGCGACTCAGTTGCGAGACTCCTCGGTAGCCACGCTGCCGCCGTACTCAGCTGCATACGTCTCCGCCAGTAACGCCGCCGATTCAGTTGCGGAACCGCCTTCAGGTAGCCACGACGCCGCCGTACTCGTCGTGAGCCTTCGTTGTCCTTTCGCATCAAGTGGCACAGGCACTCTTGCCTGTGCGCTTTTCTCGAAGCCTCGCTGACATCCATGCCGGAATTCAACAAGCCCACAACTTGGCCAACCGCGAATTCTTTGAGCCTTCTGAATCTCGAAGCCTCGCATCCACTCAAACTCCCATCCACAAGCCACCAACCTAACCAACCGCGAATTCTTGTCACATCCGATTCCCCTATGCTAGCGTCTCCTCCGCAAAGGAGACCCAATCTGCTTCGCACCTACCGCGGCCGCGCCCCACGAATCGCCGAATCCGCCTACATCGACCCGCAAGCCGTCATCATCGGCGACGTAGCCATCGCCGCCGACTCCAGCGTCTGGCCCTGCGTCGTCATCCGCGGCGACGTCCACTTCATCCGCATCGGCTCGCGCACCAATGTCCAAGACGGCTCCGTCCTCCACGTAATGCGCGACACGCACCCGCTCATCCTCGGTGACAACGTCACCATCGGCCACGGCGTCGTCCTCCACGGCTGCACAATCGAATCGCGCTGCCTCATCGGCATGGGCTCGATCATCCTCAACGGCGCAAAAATCGGCACCGGCTCCATCGTCGCCGCCGGCACCCTCGTCCCCGAAGGCACCGAAGTCCCCCCCGGCAGCCTCTTCATGGGCCACCCAGGCAAATTCCGCCGCGCCCTAACCGACGCCGACCAGGACTCCATCGACGCCTACGCCCAGCGCTACGTCGAATACAAAGAAACCTACAAATCCGAGAAACCGTAACTCGTAACTCGCAACTGGTGACTCGTAACTCGTGACTCGTGATCGTCAGCCCACGAGGCGGATGCCCGCGATTTTTCAGTAGGGGCACGGCATGCCGTGCCCGAACGCGCAACTCAGCTCCTTGTCGCCATTCGATTCGATGTGATTCTGCAGTTCGCTGGGAGCCACTCGCATTCATGCGAAGAAAAACTCGCCAACGAAGCGCACCGCACAGTGAGACCTCGCACTTCATTCCATCCCCAGCCTGCCCTTCCGTAACGCCGGCGTCCCGCCGGCTCTTTTGACCTCGTAGCGGCCGCCCTCAGGCGGGCATGTTCTCTCTTCGGCCGTTCGGTTGGGAGTAGTTTGTTGCAGTTCGGTGGGAGCCCCCGCATTCATGCGGGGGAGGAGCGCTTTAGCGCTGGGCAGTCCTCCGTTGCCGCCAGCACTATAGACTCGCACCCACCACCAGCCCTCTCCCACCCTCCCCACCACGACGCCATCCATTCCTGATATATTCAAGGATTCACGTCAGGGCACGACTTCAGTCGTGCCGCAAGACTCGCCAATAGATAAGCGGCTTCAGCCGCTGGGGGCAAATGTCCGAACGAAAACAATTTCGCGCCATCAAAGGCACGCGCGACATCCTCCCGCCGGACTCCGCCCTCTGGAACTGGTTCGAGCACACCGCCCGCGAAGTCTTCGAATCCTACAATTTCGGCGAAATCCGTCTGCCGATTTTCGAGGAAACGCGATCTGTTTGCCGCGCTCGATTGGCGAAGAAACCGATGTGGTTTCCAAGGAAATGTTTACATTTCGAGACCGGCCAGATGACACTCGGATGCAGTCCGGGACATTCGGTGAGATCGGCAAGTCAGCATTCGCAGACGCTCAAGCAGATGCTTCGAGAGGGAATCTGATGATTCAAGCGATGACCACAATCAGTTCTAGTCATAGAAACCCTTGAACAAGATTGGAATAGTCGCTAAGGATCAGCGCGAATGCGATAGAGACGCCTGACATCGAATACGCCTGGCGGATGTTCACGGTCTCTCGAAACAGTTAAATTGAGCTCGCGATCTCTCGCTTCGCCCCGAAGCCACCGCCTCCGTCTGCCGCGCCTACATCGAACACAACATGCAAGCCCTCCCCGGCAACCAAAAGCTCTACTACATCGGCCCCATGTTCCGCCGCGAGCGCCCCCAAAAAGGACGCTACCGCCAGTTCTACCAAATCGGCGCCGAAGTCCTCGGCCAATCCGACGCCCCCGCCATCGACGCCGAAGTCCTCGAAATGCTGCTCGTCTTTTTCAATCGCGTCGGCCTCACGCGCACCACGCTCTACGTAAATTCAATCGGCGACAAAAACTGCCGCCCGCAATACGTCGAACTGCTGCGCGAAGAGCTCCGCAAAGTAAAAGACAAGCTCAAGGAAGATTCCCAGCGCCGCATCGAAACCAACCCGCTGCGCGTCCTCGATTCCAAAATTCCCGAAGAGCAGCCCATCATCGAAACGCTCCCGCGCATCTCCGATCATCTCTGCGACGACTGCCGCGCCCACTTCGCCAAGCTCAAAGAAGAATTGAACCTGCGCGGCATCGACTACAAGGAAAACTGGCGTCTCGTCCGCGGCCTCGACTACTACACGCGCACCACATTCGAAGTCACCGCCGAAGGACTCGGCTCGCAAAACGCCGTCTGCGGCGGCGGCCGCTACGACGGTCTCGTCGAACTTCTCGGCGGACCGCCCACGAAAGGCATCGGCTTCGCCATCGGCACCGATCGCTCGATTCTTTCCATCGAAGAAAGCGGCAACGCGCCGAAACTCGGCGGCCTCGCGGTCTACATCGCATGGATGGGACAGGCGTCGTATCCCACAGCCGTCAGCATCGCGAGAAAATTGCGCGCCGCAGGACTCTCCGTCGAGCTGCCGCCCGAGGAAATGAAATTCAAGAAATCGCTCGGCCTCGCGGATAAACTAGGCGCGCGCTATGCTCTGATAATCGGCGAAGACGAAGTCGCGTCGCGCACCTTTACCCTGAAACGCCTCGCCGATAGCGACCAGAAGAAGCTCGCGGAAGGCGAATTGCTGGAGTACCTTGAATCCGAGCGGCGGCGCTAGGATATAAATCTAATACACGGTAGCGCGATTAAATCTCTGCGTAAGTGGCGTGCAATCTGCAACTTGCGATTTTCTAATAGGCGGTAAAAGGGCTGGTTAAAAGGCGTCAGGCGAAATAAAAGCGAAGCGAGAAGGCTAAAGAAATTAAAGGACGGCAAAATTGCTCGAAGCTCTCGGAAATCTGAAACGCACAATTTATTGCGGCGCGCTGCGCGCCTCGGACGCCGATAAAGAAGTCGTCTTGATGGGCTGGGTTCAGCGCCGCCGCGATCTCGGCCAGCTGATCTTCATCGACCTTCGCGACCGCGCGGGAATCGCGCAGATCGTGTTCAACAATGAGCTGCATCCCGAAGCGCACGCGAAGGCGGAAGAGCTGCGCTCGGAATTTGTCGTCGCGGTGGAAGGCCGCGTCGTGCGGCGCCAGAAATCGAATCCGGAAATTCCGACCGGCGAAGTGGAAGTGGTCGCGACGCGCCTGCACATTCTGAACAACGCGAAGACGCCGCCGTTCCAAGTGGAAGACGACGCGAATGCCAGCGAAGAGACGCGCTTGCGCTATCGCTATCTCGATTTGCGGCGGCCGCGCCCGCATCGCAATCTCGAGTTGCGTCATCGCGTGATTCTCGAGATGCGCAAGACGATGGACGAGCTGGGCTTCTTCGAGATCGAGACGCCGATGCTGACGCGCTCGACTCCCGAAGGCGCGCGCGACTATCTCGTTCCCAGCCGCATTCATCATGGGCAATTTTACGCGCTGCCGCAATCGCCGCAGATCTTCAAGCAGATTCTGATGATCTCGGGAATGGATCGCTACTTCCAGATCGTGAAATGCTTTCGCGACGAGGACTTGCGCGCCGACCGCCAGCCGGAGTTCACGCAGATTGACGTCGAGATGTCGTTCCCGCGCCAGGAAGATATTTTCCACGTGATCGAGAAAGTGATGGAGCGCGCGTGCGCGGTAGCGGGCGTCGAAGCGAAAGGTCCGTTCCGGCATCTCGATTACAAAGACGCGTTGCGTCGCTACGGGTCCGACAAGCCTGACCTTCGTTTCGGCATGGAGCTTCACAACGTTACGGAGTTCTTCGAGCCCGCGCGCGCCACGATGCACATCGAAGGCAACGTGCAAGCTCTGGTCGCGCCGGGCGCGGCGTCGTGGTCGCGCAAGCAACTTGACGAACTCGGCGAGTTCGCGAAGTCTGCGGGAGCTCGCGGCGTTTACACAGTGAAGGTGACCGCGGAAGGCATCAGCTCGCCGCTCGAGAAAAATCTCGGTGCTGATGCGCTAAAGAAGCTGGCGGAAAAGGTCGGAGCGAAAGCGGGCGACCTGATTGTCGCAACCGCGGCAAGAGAGCAGATTCCTCACACGGACACGTCGCTCAATGTGGCCGGGCAGATTCGTCTGTATCTCGGAGACAAACTCAACCTAATTGACCGCAGCAAATGGGAATTTGCGTGGATCACGGGTTTCGCGCTCTTCGAATGGAGCGAGCGCGAAAAGCAGTGGGTGAGCGCGCAGCATCCGTTCACCGGTATCGTCGAAGAGGATCTCGATAAGCTCGAGACCGCGCCCTGGGAATGCCGCTCAAAGGGCTATGACATTGTGCTGAATGGAGTCGAGCTCGGTTCCGGCAGCATCCGAATTCACCGGCAGGATGTGCAGGCCCGCATGTTCAAAGCGCTCGGCCTCTCGGACGAGCAAGCGCGCCAGCGCTTCGGATTTTTCCTCGACGCGCTCACCTATGGCACGCCGCCGCACGGCGGAATCGCCCTGGGCGTCGATCGCATCGTGATGCTGCTGGCGGGAGAGAAATCGATCCGCGAGGTGATTGCGTTTCCGAAGACAACCGCCGCGCAAGATTTGATGGCCGATTCGCCATCGAGTGTCGATGCCGATCAGCTCGACAATCTTGGTATTGCAATCAAGAAACCAAAAGCGGCAGGCGAGGCTTCGTGACGGTTTTGATGATTCTGATCGCGCTTGGCGCTACGGCGGGCGTTTTTCTGCTCACGCGCGCGATGCACAAGCTTCCCTTGCGAGCTCAATTCGGAGTTCTTTTGGGACTCGGGGTCGCGATCGGCTTCATCTTTTTGATGATGGTGCAAATGGCTTCGTTTCCGATGTGGCTGGGAATTTCGCTGGTTACAGTCGTGTTTATCGCGAGCCTTTTTGGCACGCGCATCTTTCTGCGCAGCTTGATGCAGGAAGAAAGGGAAGAGGAAGATCGGGTGCGCCGTGAGACGAACGGTAATTTGTTCGACGGCGGGTATTCGGATTTGAATCCACCGGCCCGGAGCGGCCACCCTCGATGAGCCGTATTCGCATCCTTGCTGAAAATGTGGCGAATAAGATTGCGGCTGGGGAGGTTGTGGAGCGGCCTGCTTCGGTGGTGAAGGAGTTGCTCGAGAATTCGCTGGATGCCGGGGCGCATTCGATCCGAATCGAAGTGGAATCGGGCGGGAAGCGCATGATTCGGGTGATTGACGATGGCAGCGGGATGAATCATGACGATGCGCTGCTGGCTTTCGAGCGGCACGCGACTTCGAAATTGCGGACGGCTGATGACCTGCTTTCGATCGCGACGCTTGGCTTTCGCGGCGAAGCGCTGCCGACGATTGCGGCGATTTCGCGGCTGCTTCTCGAGACGCGCACGGGTGAGGACGGAGAGGGAACTCGGGTCGAATTCGCGGGCGGCAAGCTGCTGGGCGTGAAGCCGGCAGGCGTACCGAGCGGCACTTCGATCAGCGTGGCAGATATTTTCTACTGCGTGCCGGCGCGGCGCAAATTCCTGAAATCGGAAACCACCGAGCTGGGCCACATCGCTTCGCTTGTGACGCACTACGCGCTGGCGCATCCGGAAACGCAGTTCCTGCTAAAGACTCCGACGCAGGAAATCCTGAACTGTGCGCCTGTGGAAAAGCTATCCGAGCGCGTGTATCAGATTTTTGGGCGCCAGGCGCTCGACGAGCTGGTAGAGATTCCACCGAACGAAGCGCCGATGCGCAGCGCGATCACTGAGCCAGCGATTGAATCGGACGAACAGGCGGCGACGCTGCGCGTGACCGGATTTACGTCGCGCCCTGAAGTGCAGCGGACGAACCGCAACGGAATTTATATTTTCGTGAACCGGCGGCTGGTGCGCGACCGGCTGCTGCTGCACGCGATTGGTGAGGCGTATCGCAACATCGTTCCGCCCGGCGTGTTTCCGGTGGTGCTGCTATTTCTCGATTTGCCCTACCAGGAAGTGGACGTGAACGTGCACCCGGCAAAAATTGAGGTGCGCTTTCGCCATCCGCAGTTCGTTCACGATTTCACGCGCGACGCGCTGCGGCATGCGCTTTCGCTTGCGAGGCCAATTCCAGGGTTTCCCGCTGGGCGTGCCGCCGCGGCTGCCGCGCCGATTCCGTTGGGCGGCACCGCAAGTTTTGCCAATGGCGCGGGAACAAGCGATGCGCCGCTGAATGCAACCAGCGCAAGCGCAGGCGCGAGTTTCGCGGGGCCTCCACGCGCCGAGATTCCGGTGGGATTTTCTCCCGGGGCCGGATTCGCTGAGGATCTCGAGTTAACTGGCGCGCCAGACCGCCCGCTGCCGCAACGCTTGCAGTTTGGCTCTGGCGGAGGCACTGACTTCCCGTTTCCTGGACAGCAGGCCGTCGCTGGTCAAACGGCTTCAGCGGATGAAACGGCATCGGAATCCGGAGGCGCGCTGCCGTCACCGGAGACGATTGCGGATCTGAAGCCGCTCGGGCAGGTGAACAGCAGCTTCATCGTTGCGGTGAACGGCGAAGGGCTCTGGATCATCGACCAGCACGTGGCGCACGAGCGCGTGCTTTTCGAGCAGCATTTGCGCGCGCGTCGTGAAGGCGAACTGGGCGGGCAGCGGATGCTCGTGCCGCCGATCGTGGAGTTGAACCCGCGTCAGCTGGTGACATTCGAGCAGATCGGCGATGAGTTGCGCGCCAACGGCTTCGAGGCGGAGTTGATGGGCGCGCGCGAAGTGGCGATCCAGGCGGCGCCCGCGGGAATCGCGAGCAGCGACGCCGAAAAGCTGCTATTCGAAATTCTCGACGGAATCGCGCGCGAGAATCAGGCCATCTCGATCGATTCGTTGCAATCGAAGATTGCGGCTTCCACGGCCTGCCACGCGGCGATCAAGGTGAACACGCCGCTCGACTCGAAAAAAATGGAATGGCTGCTCAGCGAGCTGGCCAAGACCGAGTATCCGATGAGCTGCCCGCACGGCCGCCCGGTGGTGCTGCGCTATTCGGTGCGCGAAATCGAGCGCGCCTTCAAACGGATTTGAGCAACATTTCGCACGTCTATCCTCTTCGTCAGATCATGAACTGGATCGGCTACTCGGTCTTCACCTACTTTGCGTGGGTACTCTGGGCATGGATCATAATTTGTTTTTTACGTAGCCGTGTCTGCCGTTCCTCGACGCTGATTTGATGAGGTTAACGCGAAGTACTCCCATTCGTGATGAGGTACAGCATCTATAGCCATGAAGCTGATCCCCGTCCGAGCGTGGCGAAAGCACCGCGAGTTTTATCCTCAAGACACTGGGGTGCGCTATCGCGCGAAATATCTACGGCGCTGTATATTTGATTTTAGTTGTAGTCTTTGCCAGCATGATCTTAGTCTCAAGCGTTGTTCGATTTCGCGACGCTAAGGAGCATTCCGCACTTTGCAGAAGCTGATCATTGCGATTGACGGACCGGTGGGTTCGGGGAAGAGCACGCTGGCGCGGCGGGTGGCCGAACTGATGGCGTACGTGTACGTCGATACGGGCGCTATGTACCGCGCACTTGCTCTAAAAGCGTTGCGAAAGGGAATTTCATTTGACCGGGATGAAGACCTCGAGACGCTAGCCTGCGACACGCATATCGATTTGCGCGCGACGGACGGAACGCAACTGATCTTTCTGGACCACGAGGACGTGACGATGGCGATCCGCACGCCGGAGGTATCGCAAGCGGCGTCGAAGATTGCGGTCGTTTCGGGAGTGCGCCGCGTGCTGGTGGCCGAGCAGCGGCGAGCTGGACAGCGGGGCGGGGTGGTGATGGAAGGGCGGGATATCGGCAGCGTGGTGTTTCCTGACGCTGACCTGAAGATTTTTCTCACGGCCTCGCCGGAAGTCCGCGCGGATCGGCGGTACCACGAGCACCAACTGAAGGGCGATGCGATCGATCGGGCGCGGACGCTGGATGAAATTCACGAGCGCGACCAGCGCGACCGGGAACGTTCTACCTCGCCGCTGGTTCGCGCGCCGGATGCTGTGGTGGTGGACAGCACGGCGATGGAAGCGGAGGAAGTGGCGCGGCTGGTGGTGATGCTGGCGAAGGGCAAGTCTGCGGGGGGCGAGTATTTCAAGAAATTCCGATATCGCGGAACCCGATGTGGTGCATCCGGGGCTCTACGAACGGCGCACAGGCAGGAGTGCCTGTGCCACTTGAGGCGGATCGCGATTCGAATCCACGACGAGAAGGGTGGCGGCGAGGGGTTGAACGCGGGCGGGTCTTAGACCCGCCCCTACTGTGGCGGGTCGGTCACCTTTCTCGAAGCCTCAAGCTTTCCTACAGGTGACGACGGCTTTAAGTGACGGACAAGAGGCTTCTGGCCCATTCGACTGATTTGACGTAGAGCTCGGGGATTGCATTTTCTGGAATGCGCAGGCGCGTGGCGTCGGCGGCCAAGGCGTCCCAGCAGCCCATTTCGTACTTCACGGCCAGATCGAAAATATCGCGCAGTTTATTTTTCTCTCCCAGAAGCGCCCCGCGGATTTCTTCGCCTATCGCAATTTCGTGAACCACGTCCTGCATTTTCATGTCGAGAATGGCGTCCACAGCAGACAGCAGGCCAAGCAGAAAAAGATCGTTGGCGGAGTTGCCGAGTCCGGCGAGCGGCGCGAGGGATTCGCAGAAATGGGCGCGAATCAGCGGAAGCATGATGAGTTCTTCGGGCTTGTTGTCGCCCATGCAGGCGATGGCGACGAGTGAAACCCAGCGGCGCACGCCGCGCTCGCCGAGGAGCGAGAGAGCGTGGGGAATGGAATGGACTTCCGCGATGAGCGGAAAGGCCGGCGAATTCAGATAGCGCAGCAGGCGATAGCCGAGCGAGGCTTCGGATTTGATGCAGTCGCTCACAGCGTGAAGATTCATGTCCTTCTGGTTTACCGCCTGAAGGACGCGCAGGTAATTGAGCTTGTTGGACGGAATATCGTGGCGCGTGAGCATTTCCGGCCGGCTGAAAAAATATCCCTGGAAAAAGGAATAGCCCCAGCCGAGCGTGCGCTGGAAGTCGTCGTAGGATTCGACTTTTTCGGCGACGAGGCGCAGATGCTTTTTGGCGAAGGTCTTGGAGAGCCGCTGCTGCTCGAGTTCAGAGGAAAGCAGGACATCGACTTTGATGAATGCGGCAAGCTCCGTGAGCGGCAGCCAGGCCGGAGATTCCTGAAAGTCGTCTAGGGCAATCATATAGCCCATGTTTTTCAGGCGGCGGCAAGCGGCGACGATTTCATCGTCGGGCTCAACCGTCTCGAGGACTTCCAGAACGACGCGGTCGGTGGGAAGCGTGGCGGGGAAATCGCGGAGAAGGAAGTCCCGCGTGCAGTTGATGAACGCGCGGCGGCCGTGCGTGAGGCGATCGATGCCGAAAAGGAACAGGCTGTCTACGGCGGAAGCGGCGGCGGCTTCGGGATGCGAGCCATCGAAGAAATTTCCGGGGCCGGAGCGAAAGAGTAGTTCGTAGCCATAGACGTCCCGTTCGGAATCAAAAATGGGTTGGCGCGCGAGAAATTTTTCCACGGACACTTTCTCCTTCCCGATTGGGAGGTTGCTCACGTTCTCGGAAGGGGAAAGGGCCGAGACTGCCAGAGCTATTTCTTAAGCCGATTCTTACGCCGGACTCGACATGGAAGAGAGGAATTCCGCGTTGGCCTTTGTCTTCGAGAGGCGGCCGAGGAGCAATTCCATCGCTTCCACTGTGGAGAGAGGACTGAGAACTTTCCGAAGCACCCAGATGCGGTTGAGCTCGTCGGGCGGAAGGAGCAGTTCATCCTTACGAGTGCCGGAGCGATTGATATCGATCGTGGGGAAAACGCGCTTATCGACGAGGCGGCGGTCGAGATTGATTTCCATGTTGCCGGTGCCTTTGAACTCTTCGAAGATCACGTCGTCCATGCGGCTGCCGGTATCGATCAGCGCGGTGGCGATGATGGTGAGCGAACCGCCTTCTTCGACATTTCGCGCGGCGGCGAAAAAGCGGCGCGGGCGCTGCAAAGCGTTGGCGTCGATACCGCCGGAGAGAACTTTGCCGGAGGGCGGCGTGACGGCGTTGTAAGCGCGGCCAAGACGCGTGAGCGAATCGAGAAGGATGACGACATCGCGCTTGTGCTCGACGAGGCGCTTGGCTTTTTCGAGCACCATTTCGGCCACTTGAATGTGGCGCTGGGGCGGCTCATCGAAGGTGGAGCTGATGACTTCGCCCTTCACGGTGCGCTGCATGTCCGTGACTTCTTCGGGGCGCTCGTCAATCAGAAGAACGATGAGAGCGACTTCCGGATGGTTGGTGGTGACGGAATTGGCGATGGATTGCAGCATCATCGTCTTGCCGGTGCGCGGAGGCGCGACGATCAGGCCGCGCTGGCCTTTGCCGATGGGGCAGAGCATGTCGAGAACGCGCCCGGTGAGATTTTCTTTCGTAGTCTCGAGGCGAATGCGCTCCTGCGGATAGAGCGGCGTGAGATTGTCGAAGAAAATCTTGTTGCGCGCGACTTCGGGATCTTCGAAATTCACCGCTTCGACTTTAATCAGCGCGAAGTAGCGCTCGCCATCTTTCGGAGGGCGAACCTGGCCGGAAACGGTGTCGCCGGTGCGGAGATCGAATTTGCGGATTTGCGACGGCGAGACGTAGATATCGTCCGGGCCGGGAAGGTAGTTGTATTCGGGCGCGCGGAGGAAGCCGAAGCCGTCGGGCAGGCATTCGAGAACGCCCTCGGAGAAGATGAGGCCGTTCTTTTCGGTTTGGGCGCGGAGGATCTGGAAGATCAATTCCTGCTTGCGCATGCCGGAGGAGCCGGGGATATTGAGTTCCTTGGCGATTTTCGCCAGATCGGTGATGTTTTTGTCTTTCAGTTCTGCAAGGCTAATGCTCATCGAGTTTCTTTCCTTATTCAGCCCGTCTTCGGGCACGATTTTAACTGTCATAGAATTAGGACCGCGGGCGGGCACAGACTCGAACCAGCCACTTTGTCCAGGTAGTTTCCAGGCAATCTAAATCCTTCGGTAATTTGCCAAGCTCTGCTTAGCGGATTGTGGGAGAACCGAAGGAGTTCAATTGGTCAATTCATTGTCCTGCGAGACGTCCGTGCCGAACTTGGGATCGACACCGTCAACAGGCGGGTGGATCGGCAGCGGGTGTTCCAGCGCGATCTGCAGGACTTCGTCCATCGACTCCACAAAATGGATGGACATTTGCGCCTGGATTTCCGGCGGAATATCCGCCAGATCTTTTTCGTTGTCTTTCGGAAGAATCACGGTGCGCAGGCCGAGGCGATGCGCGGCGAGCAACTTTTCCTTCACGCCGCCGATAGGCAGCACTTTGCCGCGAAGCGTGATTTCGCCGGTCATGGCGAGATCGCAACGAACCGGAATGCGCGTGAGGGCGCTGACGATCGAGGTGCAGAGCGTGATGCCGGCCGAAGGGCCGTCCTTCGGAATCGCGCCTTCGGGGACGTGCACGTGAATATCGAGATGGCGGTAGAAATCCTTGGGCAGGCCGAAGAGATGGCTGCGCGAGCGGACGTAGCTCATGCCGGCTTGCGCGGATTCCTGCATCACGTCGCCGAGCTTTCCGGTGAGCGTGAGGCGGCCCTTGCCCTGCATCAGCGTGGCTTCGGTGGAGAGCACTTCGCCGCCCACTTCGGTCCAGGCGAGGCCGGTGGTGAGGCCGATTTCGTTTTTCTTCTCGGCGAAGAAATCGCGGTACTTGATGATGCCGAGGTAATCGTTCACGTTGGAGGGCGTGACTTCGCAGGCCGAAGGTCTTATCGGCGACGACTTTGCGCGCGACTTTGCGGCAAACATTCGCGATTTCGCGATCGAGATTGCGGACGCCGGCTTCGTGCGTGTAGTGGCGGATGACGTGAGTCATCGCTTCGTCGGTGAATTTCAGATTGCTTTTCGTCAGGCCGGTGGCTTCGAGCTGCTTGGGAACCAGGAAGCGCTGCGCGATCTGATGCTTTTCCTGCTCGGTGTAGCCGGGGATGCGCAGGACTTCCATGCGGTCCTGCAAGCGGCTGCGGAATCGTGTGCAGCACGTTGGCGGTGCAGACGAACATGACCTTCGAGAGATCGTATTCGACGTCGAGATAATGATCGGTGAAGGAGTGGTTGAGCTCGGGATCGAGCACTTCCATCAGCGCGGCTGACGGATCGCCGCGGAAATCCATGGACATTTTGTCCACTTCGTCGAGAACGAAGACGGGATTGACGGTGCCGGCCTTGCGCATCATCTGGATGATCTGGCCGGGAAGGGCGCCGATGTAGGTGCGGCGATGGCCGCGAATTTCCGCTTCATCGCGCACGCCGCCGAGCGAGACGCGGACGAATTTGCGTCCGGTGGCGCGGCCGATGGACATCGCGAGAGAAGTCTTGCCGACGCCCGGAGGCCCGAGGAAGCAGAGAATCGAGCCTTTGGGATTCTTGACGAGCTGGCGAACGGCGAGGATATTCGAGGATGCGGTCCTTGATTTTTTCCAGGCCGTAGTGATCTTGCGAGAGGATTTCTTCGGCGCGGTTGATGTCGCGAATTTCCTTGGAGCGCTTCTTCCACGGCACGGCGAGCAGCCAGTCGAGATAATTGCGCGAGACGGTGGATTCCGCGGACATCGGCGGCATCATTTCGAGCCGCTTCAGCTCCTGCATGGCCTTTTCCTGCGGGCCTTCGGGCATGCCGGAGGTTTCGATCTTCTTTTTCAGCTGCTCGATTTCGTTGGCTTCGCCGCGGCCGAGTTCCTTCTGGATGGCTTTGAGCTTTTCGTTGAGGTAATACTCTTTCTGGGCGCGCTCCATCTGGCGCTTCACGCGCGTATTGATCGAGCGATCGACGTTGAGCTTTTCGATTTCGACTTCGAGAATGTCGCCGATGCGGTTCAGGCGCTCCATGGGCTCGAAGAGTTCGAGAAGTTCCTGCTTTTCTTCGACGGGAATTTGAAGGTTGGCGGCGATCGCGTCGGAAAGCTTGCCCGGCATCTTCCACGCGGACGGCGGCAATCATCGTGTCGTAATTCAGGCTCTGCGAGAGCTTTACGTACTGCTCGAAAAGATTCGTGACGCGGGCTGAAGCCTGCTGCGAGTTCGGGCGAAGGCTCAGACTTCACCGGAAGGGTGCGAATCGTGGCGCGGAAAAAGCCTTCTTCGCTGGCCACCTGGACGATCTTGGCGCGTTCGGTGCCTTCGACGAGAACTTTGATATTGCCGTCGGGAAGCTTCACGCTCTGGACGATGTTGGCGAGCGTTCCCACCTGGTAGATTTCTTCGGGCTTGGGGTCGTCGATCGAAGCATCATGCTGCGTGACGAGGAAAATCTTCTTGTCGCCTGCCAGCGCATCTTCGAGAGCGCGCACGGAGGCTTCGCGGCCTACGATAAAGGGATGCATCATCTCCGGGAAAATGACCATATCCCGGACCGGCATCATCGGAACGCGCTTTGTGTCGCCTTTTTCCCGGTTAAACATTGAATCGCTCAGTTTCAATCCTTAGCCCGCTTTTTCCAGCAGGCTCCAATTAATTTCGCGTCCTTTCACCATGTCGGCGGTCACGACAAAGTCGCGAAGTTTCCGTTGCGCCGGCAGGTGGTACATCATTTCGAGCATCAGATCTTCGAGAATCATGCGCAAGCCGCGCGCGCCCACTTTCCTTTGCAGCGCGAGATCGGCGACTGTGTCGAGCGCGTCGTCCGTAAACCGCAGCCGGACATTCTCGAATTCGAAGAGGCGCTGATACTGCTTCACGAGCGCGTTCTTCGGCTCGGTGAGGATTCGCACGAGCGCCGACTTATCCAAGTCGCTCAGCACGCCTACGACCGGCAAGCGGCCGACAAATTCCGGAATCAGGCCGTAGCGAATCAGGTCGGTTGGCTGCACTTGCTCGAGAACTTCGATATTGCGCCGCGTGGCGGTAGAAGGCTGCGTATCGGCATGAAAGCCGAGCGACTTCTGGCCCACGCGCCGCTCGATCGTCTTTTCAAGCCCCACGAAAGCGCCGCCGCAGATGAACAGGATGTTCGTCGTGTCCACCGGCGTAAATTCCTGGTGCGGATGCTTGCGGCCGCCCTGCGGAGGAACGTTGGCGACGGTGCCTTCCAAAATTTTCAGGAGCGCTTGCTGGACGCCTTCGCCGGAAACATCGCGGGTAATCGAAGGGTTCTCGTCCTTCTTTGAAATCTTGTCGATCTCGTCGATATATATGATGCCCTGTTGCGCCTTTTGGACGTCTCCATCTGCGGCTTGCAGCAGCTTCAGGATGATGTTTTCAACGTCCTCACCGACGTAGCCGGCTTCCGTCAACGTGGTGGCATCCACGATCGCGAACGGAACTTCCAGCATCCGCGACAGGGTTTGCGCCAGAAGCGTCTTGCCTGTGCCCGTGGGGCCAATCAGCATGATGTTCGATTTCGTAAGCTCGACATCGCCGGGCTGGCGATTCAAGAAGATTCGCTTGTAGTGGTTATAAACTGCAACAGCGAGCTTCTTCTTGGTCTTGTCCTGGCCAATCACGTACCCATCGAGAAAAGCTTTGATCTCGGGCGGGCGCGGCAATCGGCGATTCGCTGGACTGGCCTGTTCGCGCTTTTCATCCTCGAGAATCTGCTGGCAAACGCCGACGCACTCATTGCAAATGTACGAGCGCGGGTATTCGGAGGGAGAGCTGATGAGCTTCTCCACCTGCTCCTGCGTTTTATGGCAGAAGGAACAGCGCAACGGCTCTTCTGGTGTGAACCGTTTCACAGAATTTGCTCCCTCCCAAGGAGAACCACCACACCCATTGTAATGCTTAAATCCATTCTAAGACGGAAACGCAACCGTCGCGGATGCAATCATCGCTCTGACTACTAACCGTTTGGAACGCTGTCCGCGCGCCCTTCGCATCGGTTTCGGCTAGCGATGCTTCGCGATAATTTCATCGACAATGCCGTAGGCCTTGGCTTGCTCTGCGGTCATGATGAAATCGCGTTCCACGTCTTTTTCGATCCGTTCAAGCGGTTGGCCCGTGTGGAACGAAAGAAGCTTATTGAGAGAATCGCGGGTGCGCAAAATCTCGCGAGCGTGGATGTCGATGTCCGTTGCCTGGCCAGAGAGACCGGACATCCAGGGTTGGTGAATCAGAACTCTGGAATTCGGCAGAGCATATCGCTTTTTCGGCGTGCCCGAAACGAGAAGCAGGGCCGCAATCGAGGCGGACTGCCCGATGCAATATGTGACCACGTCGGGTCGCACGAACTGCATCGTGTCGTAAATCGCCATTCCCGCGGAAATCGAGCCGCCCGGCGAATTGATGTACACCGAGATGTCGCGCTCCGGGTCTTCGGATTCGAGGAACAGCAACTGGGCGGTGACAAGGTTGGCGACATGATCGTCGATTGGCGTGCCGATGAAAATGATGTGGTCTTTCAGCAGCCGGGAGTAAATATCGTACGCTCGTTCGCCGCGGTTGGTCTGTTCAACCACCATCGGTACGAGCGTTGTGGCACGCGGACTTGCGTCGTCAGTATGTCTCATTTGGAATTTGTTTGCGCGCTGAGGACCCCGAACCAACTTTTACTTTTCACTCTTGGCCGTCGTCTCGATTCGGGAATTGCTGTAGAGCCACTCGATTGTTTTGTCGCTACGCAACTTCGATTTCATCCTATCGAGCGCTCCCTGCTTTGTCAAGCGAGCCCGAATCGCAGTTGCTGATTCGCCACTGCGTTCCGCCAGCGTTGCAATCTCTTTCTCGACGTCTTCATCCGTCGCTTCGATGTTTTCCGCCGTCGCAATCCGATCGAGCAGCAGTTCGGCCTTCACGTCGTTCACGGCGCGGTCGCGCTGATTCCGGCGCAGGCTCACCCAGTCCACATTCACGGCGCGGGGATCGACGCCCTGCGCGGCGAGCGAGCGAACCACGCGCTCGAGGCGCACATCCATCTGGCCTTCGACGAGCGCTTCGGGTACGGGGAAGTCGTGACGCTTCACGAGCGTCTCTAGAATCTTCTCGCGCGCCTGCGATTGTTGCTGTTGATCCTTCGCTGCTTCCAGATTTTCGTGAATTTTCTTGCGCAGGTCGGCCAGCGTGGAAACTCCGCCGCCTTCGCCTACGGCGTCCTTTGCGAATTCATCGTTCAGGTCGGGGAGTTTCTTTTCTTTGATGCCTTGCACTTCTACGGTGTAGTCGAAAGTCTTGCCGGCGAGCTTCTGGTCGGGATAATCGTCGGGATATTTCGAGCGGAACTGCTTGGTCTCGCCTGGCGACGCGCCCCGCAGGTTCTCGTTGAAGCTGTCGAGAGTCTCTTCTGCACCGAGGTGGCAGAGAATGTTGTCGGCCTGAATCGGCTCACCGCCGCCTTCGGGCATGCCGCTCAGTTTGATGAGGACGTAATCGCCATCCTTTGCGGCGCGGCCTTCGATCGGAACGTACGTCGCTGCGCGCTCACGCAACTCTTCGAGCGTCTTGTCGATCTGCGCGTCGCCTGCCTCGACAGCGTCCACCTGGACTTCAACGCCTTTGTAATCGCCTAAATCGAATTCGGGAAGCACTTCGAAGATGGCGCGGAAGCGGAGGGGCTCGCCTTCCTTAAATTCCACTTTGTCCACTTCGGGGCGAGTGACCGGAATCAAATTCTTTTCGCCGAGGGCCTTTTCGAGATATTCGGGAACGAGGGATTGGACGACTTCGCCTTGAATGTCGTCGGCGAACCGGCGGCGAATCAGTGTGACGGGCGCTTTACCGGGACGGAATCCCGGCACGCGCGCCACGCGGGCGAGATCTTTCGCGATCTTCTCAGTTGCTTTTTGAACGTTGTCAGCCGGAATTTCCAGCTCGAGCTCACGCTTGCAGTTTGCTTCAGCCATTTAGAATTTTTCGGGGAATCTCGAGATTAAATTGAGGTATCGAACAGAGAAACGCTGTCGAACCTGTTTCCAATTCTGCCTTTCGCCTGTTCAGTGTCAGGGGAAGAAAAGGGCAGGAGTGTTCGGCCAGACGCGACCGCCACGGAAGAACCAGTATAAGGAAAGTTGCTGCGCACGTCAACTGCGACCAAAAATCGACGGCAGGGATATCACGCGGATCAACCGGCCATTTTCCGGGATTTGTCGCTGGGCTTTTCGTCCGGGCGCGGGGATTTGCGCTTCATGCGGCGGACGATTTTTCCCACCTGCGCGCAAAACAAGTAGTATTCGCAGTCTTCGGCAGCGGCGAGTTCTTCCATTCGATTCATGGCGCGTTCAAGGCCCTGAACGGCTTCGATCCACAGGGGACTCCCTACGGGGTCGTCCTTGAAAATGTCGTACGTGATGTCGTCAGACAAGACACGTCTCCCGTGGAGTCAACTGGCTGAGAGGCGTCAAACGTAGACCGACGTGGCTGTGCTGTCAAGCCCATAAAACTTGACGCCCGGCGCGTGAAAAATGCGGAAGAAGGGACTAAAACTTAGGGGCAGCCTAATCGGCTGCAGGCGAATCTTTCCGGTCGGAGGTGGTGCGTGCACGGCGGCACCGGGACGACATGATCCAAGCTGCGCATATGTCGAGATGGTAGAATCGGGGAGATTCGAAAGGATCTCCCCTTTTCAACTCAGAGGAGGCGAGTCATGTATCTTCTCAAGGGCGGTATCCTCGGTTTGATTGCGTTTTTGGTTTGCTCGATTGGTTTTGTATTTGTTTCCCAAACTCGTGGTGCGGCCGGCGTAGGGGTCAACCTCATCAAGGCCCTGACGATTCAACAGGGTCTGTTTTGGGCGGCGATGGCAGGCGCGATTCTGATTGGAATGTGGTTCGTGAAAGTTTCAGCCTAAAGCAAAACGCGCATCACTAACACCCCCTGTTTAGAATTTGATCTGCGGAAGAAGGGACTCGAACCCCTACGGCCTTTCGGCCACCAGCTCCTAAGGCTGGCGCGTCTGCCAATTCCGCCACTTCCGCATCGGCGATGTAGCGATTATACAGGCGCAGGATTGTAGCGCCTACTCTTGCGATTGAGTTAGTGGTTAGGAGTGGCAGCGCTCGAAGGCTCGCGTTAAGCATGAGGCGTTCGATGGGCCGAGGCTGACGGGAGACATGTTTCTTCTTGCCGCTTGCGGGGTATTTTGTTAGGTTCGCGCCCAATGGGCTGAATTGGGGCGAATTCCTAGGAGGCGCGATGCCACATTGCACAAAATGCGGAGCCATGGTCGCGGACAATGCGGGTTTCTGTCCGAGTTGTGGCGCGGCGCAGGCAGGAACGGGCGGTGTGGCGTCGTCGAGCGCAATGACGCAAACGGGAATGAAAGAAAACGTCGCGGGTTTGCTGTGCTACGTTTTGGGATGGGTGACGGGCCTCATCTTTTTCTTCATCGACAAACGATCGTTCGTGCAGTTTCACGCGAAGCAATCGATCGTGCTTTTCGGAGGCTTGAGTGTCCTTCGCATCATTCTAGGTTTGTTTCTCGGCGTGAGCCTCATGGGCGGCGGGCTCGGTGGGTTTTCGCTGGCGGTCGCATCTATTTGATCTGCTTTACCTTGTCGGCGTGGTGCTCTGGATCATCTGCATGGTGAAAGCCTACCAGGGCGAACGCTTTCGAGTGCCCATCGTGGCGGACTTCGCGGAGCAAATATTTCGGGAAATCCTAGCCAGGTTCAGAAGCTACCGAGTCCTCGTTAACGCTCTAGCGTTGAGTTCCTATTGTGTCCTCTGTATCCTTGCCTCTTGACAAGCGGATAGGGAGCGTCCATCTTTATTGACTTTCCTCGCAGGGAAAGCTCGTCCGGATGCAAGCGGCAGGAGAGGGAATTGAAGGTTCGGGTCTGTTTCCACGATAAATGCTTCGACGGCGCTTCGTCGGCGGCTATTTTCACGCGCTTCTATCGCGAACGCATCCATTCAGACGCAGAATTTCTCTATCGCGGGATGACCCATAAAGCTTCGCATCCGTTCGAGGGCGGAGTGTTTGATGGCGATGAGAATGTGGTGGTCGATTTCAAGTATTCCACTTCGCCCCAGTTGACCTGGTGGTTCGACCATCACCAGAGCGCGTTCTTGAAGCCCGAGGATGCCGAGCAGTTCCGCCAGGACCATTCGGGCAAGAAGTTTTACGATCCGAATTTCAAGTCGTGCACGAAATTCCTGGCGACGATCGCGACGGAGAAATTCGGGTTCGACGCGAAGCCGCTCGCCGAGTTGATCAAATGGGGAGACATCATTGACGGCGCGCAGTTTTCCTCGGCGGAGGAGGCGGTGGGATTGGCGGAGCCGGCGATGCAGTTGGCGCTGGTGATCGAGGCCGCGCCGGAGCCGGATCTCGTTCCGCAACTGATCCCGCACCTTGCCACGCTTTCGTCTGTCCGAAATGATCGAGCTGCCGATTGTGAAGAAGCACTTGCAGCCGCTGCTCGATCGGCACCGCCGGTCGATCGATATTTTGCGCGAGCGTGCCGACCAGCGAGGCGGAGTGATTTATTTCGACGTGAGCGATCTCGACCTGGAAGGCTACAACAAATTTATTCCTTACCTGCTGTTCCCGAGCGCACTGTATTCCGTGGGAGTCAGTGCGTCCCCGACACGTTCGAAGGTCTCGGTTGGCACGAATCCCTGGAAAGAGCCGGACCCAGAAGTGAATCTGGCTTCACTGAGCGAGAAATACGGCGGCGGGGGGCACGCACGTGTCGCCGCGATCTCGTTTGGACCGGGAGATTTAGTGCGCGCGCGTCAAGTGGCGAAGGAGATTGCCGCCAAACTGCGGCAGTGATTTCATTTTCGCGCAAGCTACTGCGTTGGAACGCGCTTCCGCACGTGTTACAATTTTTGGCTCGTGGGCCGGTAGCTCAATGGTAGAGCAGCTGACTCTTAATCAGCGGGTTGCAGGTTCAAGTCCTGCCCGGCTCACCACTTCCTCGACGGAACTCCTCCGCTTAAACGAACATTACGGAACTCGCTAGCTGGCTTCCTGGAGCACGGCGGCGATGAAATCGACGAGCCGAAGCTGATCCCTCCAAGTCGCTTTGTGCTGCAGGTCCACGTGGGTGAAAGCCGGCGTGATCAATACTGCGCGCACATCCTGGCGGGGAACCTCTTTTTCGAGCCAAAGGCTTTCGGCGGGCGGGATGACGGTGTCTGTGGCGCCATGAAGTATGAAAACTGGAATGCGAAGCTGCGCGATTTTCCCGTCCGGCGAGAGGGAGGCGAGTTCGGTTGCGTCGGCGTGGATGGCGGCGAGTAGTTGCGGACGTACCAAATCGATTCTGCGGGACATGAGTGCGTCGAGAAGATCGCGGCCATGCGGACTTAGCTTATCGAGCCACGGCTTAGCATTCTCCGGCTCTTCCCAGAGCCAATATTTCAACGCCTCGTGTGCGGCGGGGATGTCCTGGGCCGCGAAGAATTGCGGAAGATGGGCGTAGACGAAGACGGATGCGCCGTAATCGTGCGCCGGGGCGGGGATTATGCGGCCGTCGGGAAATTCTTCTTGTCCCGTTGCGAGAAAACGTGAGACGCGCTCAAGATTTTCGTAACCGCCGAACAGCACGAGCGCGCGCATGTGCGGGGCATACTGCGGATCGCAGGCTGCCAAGAGCGCCAGTCCGCCGGAAAAACTGAGCGCAATCACAGTGACAGGGCCTGTGCCAAGTCGTCGCTCGAGCCATGCCGGTGACGCGCCGATTGTGGGTAACGAAGCGGCGTCCACGTGATAGTCGGCGAGCGAGGCGAGCACAGGCGTCAGGACAGCAAACCCGCTGGCGGCGAGGGCGTGGGAAAAATTCACGAACCGCGGATCGTAGATTCCGAGGTGGTGAACTCCTGGCAAGACGACGATACCGTGCGGTTTTGCGACGCCAATCGGAACGTACAAGCGGCCCGGAACAGGGCCATCTTTCGTGTCGATCGCGACATCTTCAGCAGAAACGGCGTTTGATTCGAATCGCAGGAGTGGACCGCTCGCTTGCGGATCGACGAAATGCGTCAATAGGGCGTAACTTCGTAGCTCGTAGCGGAGACGGTTGATAGCGAGGAACAGTAGCGGGAATGCGACAAGCGCGATGATAAGACCGCGATAGAAACGGCGCGCTGGTTTTTGTCGAGCGTTGCTTTGTTCCGGCCGGCCTTCATGAGTGGCCATCGGCTTGGGCAGTGCCTTTTTCGAGCGAAAGCGATCGCGAATTCGAAAATCGCTAAGCGGATCTTACGGCGTCCAATCCCAGGGCCTCGACATAGAATCGGTTCACATATTCCTTCACCATGCGCCGGGTGCTGAACTGCGGCGCAATTCGCTTGATCGATTCCTTCATCACCTGAACGAAATCGTGCGGAATCTCGTCGTCGGCTCGGCGGTAATACATGGGAATCACTTCATCCTCGAGCAGACGATAAGCCGCATCCGCATCTGTGGACGTCCGGTCGCCCGAGATATCGCCCGCTCCGAAAGCCCATCCGTCCTTGCCGTTGTAGCCTTCGATCCACCAGCCATCCAGGATCGAAAGATTGGGAACGCCATTCGCACCCGCTTTCATTCCGCTGGTTCCGCTGGCTTCGAGCGGCGGAATCGGATTATTGAGCCACACGTCCACGCCGCGCACCATACGCTGAGCCAGCCGCTGATCGTAATTTTCAACGAACGCGATTCGCGCGCCGAATTCGGGGTTTTGCGCCAGCTGAAAGATTTTCTGAATCAACCTCTCGCCTTCCACGTCGGAAGGATGCGCCTTCCCGGCAAAAATAATCTGGGCCGGCCGCAAACGATTGGTCAGCAGGTGCTTGAGCCGTTCGAGATCATGCAAAAAGAGATCGGGGCGCTTATAAGCGGTGAAACGCCGCGCGAATCCAACGGTGAAAATTTCGGGATCGAGCAGAGCACCGCAAGCAATGATGCTTTCCGCCCGAGACCGCTTCCGTTCCCAGCGCTGCCTCGCGCGGTCGTTAACCTCCGAAATCAAGAGTCCCTTCAATTTTCGCCGCAGTCTCCAGAGCTCTACGTCCGGGATTCGCTCCACTCGTTCCCAGATTCCCGGCCGGTCCTGGTCGTTCACCCAGTTGGGCCCTACATAACGGTCCAGCAGCGGCTGCAGCCAGATGGGATCCATCCACGTCAGCAAGTGAACGCCGTTTGTGATCGCGACGATGCCCGTCTCGTCCGCAGACTTTCCTTTATGCGAAGCAACGTTCGCCCACATTTTCCGCGACACTTCAGCGTGCTTCTTGCTGACAGCGTTGCAGAACTTGCTCATCCGGAGCGCAAACACCGTCATGTTGAAACCGGCACCGGGGTCGGAAGGATTCACTCCGAGCTGCAGTAGCGCGTCGCGGTCGGCACCGAAGCGATTGTAGAAATTGGCGAAGTATTTTTCGAAGAGAGAAAACGGAAACACATCAGTTCCGGCCGGCAACGGCGTATGCGTCGTAAAAACAGAGCTCATTCGCACCTGCTCAAGCGCTTCCTGAAAGTTTGTTCCCGCATCCACCAGCACCCGCAGGCGTTCGAGAATTGCCAATGCCGCATGCCCTTCATTGATATGAGTCGCAGCAGGCCGAATTCCGAGCGCTTCGAGGACGCACATCCCGCCCATCCCCAGCACGATTTCCTGGCGTAGGCGCTGCTCGGGGTCATTCGTATAGAGACGATTCGCGATCGCCCGGTCCCACGGCTGGTTGCTCTCGATATCCGTATCCATCAAATACACGGGAACGCGGCCGATATCGGCGCGCCACACCAGCACATCGACGGGCGGATCGAATAGAGGGCACACGCACGCGAAGCTGGTTTTTGTTCGCGTCCAGAACGGGCTTGATCGGATCGTAGGTTCGGTCGAGTTTTTTCTCTTCGTCCTCCTGCCACCCGTCATCGCGAAGATTTTGTGTGACGTAGCCTCTCGAATAGATCATGCCGATGGCGACCACCGAAACGGCAAGGTCGCTGCATTCTTTGATGTAATCGCCTGCGAGCACGCCCAATCCGCCCGCGTAAAGAGGAAGCGACTCGTGAAAGGCATATTCAGCAGAAAAATAGGCGAGAGGCGCATTGCCTTTCCCGTGTTCGCTGGTGAACCATCCGGTTTGCGTGCCGACTTCCGCCGCAAATTCGTCCATCACCGCATCGTAGCGCTCGAGAAAATCGGGATTGCGCGCAGCGGATTGCAGAGTCTCTTCAGGAAGCATCGCCAGCATGCGCAGCGGGTTGTGACCGCTCTCACGCCAAGCCTGCACATCCAGAGCGGGGAACATTTCTCTGGCTGCGCGATGCCAGCTCCACCACAGGTTATAGGCGAGCTTTTCGAGGCCTTGAATTCGTTCCGGCAAAGTAGGAAAGCGGGGAAAGGAATCTAAGTTTTGTTCCATTAGGAGCGGTTATGGCCCTTTCGATTTTTACTGTCATCTATACTCACAAAAGCACTCGCCTGCGGTCAACCGGGGATTCTAGGTCGAAATACTAGAAGGGCATAGGGGTGGTCATCTGGCGTTCATGGAAACGCACAAGGCCGCGCCGCCCGCTATACCAGAATCCTCGCCATACTGTGCGCGCACGAATGGAATTTCGCCCCACCGCGAGTTGACCGACCATTTCGGTATCTGCTGGCGGATTCGCCCGAACCACGCGCAGATTAGCTCGCTCATTCCACCACCGACGACAATTACGTCGGGATCGAACAGGTCAATCATGTTGCCAAGCCAGATCGCGAGCAGGTCGGCGGTTTCTTCCAGGATTGTGGTGGCAAGGGGATCGCCATCGCGCCAAGCTTTCGCCACCATCTCGGCTGTTACGGCTGCTGGATTGCCGCCCGCAAGAGCCAGCAAAGTTTTAGCGTCAGCGCCTCCGGCTTCGAGCCTCTCCCGTGCGCGACGTGCAACGGCGGGTCCCGCTGCCAGCGCTTCGATGCAGCCCCGCTTGCCACAGGGACACGCCGGCCCGTTGTAGTCGATTGAAACGTGGCCGCCTTCTCCCGCTGCACCGGTTCGGCCGTGATAGATAGTGCCGTCGAGTACGATCCCTACTCCGATGCCAGTGCCGATTGTCATGTAAAACACGAGTGAGTATCCAGCACCGGCGCCCCAGCGCGCTTCCGCGAGCGCCGCCGCATTGGCGTCGTTATCTAGAATCGTCGGAAGGCCACGCGATTTCTTGATTTCGGCGACCAGCGGATAATTGCGCCAGCAGGGCAGGTTCCCGGGATTCACGATTAGACCAAGCCGTGGATCGACGGGGCCGGGACTCACGATTCCGATCCCAGCGACAGAAGCCTTGACGCGCGGGTTCGGTGGCGAATGCAGCATCGATGGCTTTTTCGACGGCTCGCAATCCGGCAGCTGCGTCCTCGCGACTCGGCATTGGTACGCGGACCTTCGAAAGAATTTCTCCTCGCGACGTTACAAGGCCTGCCGCTACCTTCGTGCCGCCAATGTCTATGCCCAAATAGATTAGGTCAGTGGATTTCATCTCGCTTGGCTCTGATTATTGAACGGTTCTTGGCCTCCGTCGAGTGCAGCGCGCTCGGAAGTTTCGAGCCGTGAACTCGCGAAAGACTCGGTGTAAAATAAAACCATGAGCGACAAAATCAAGAAACCAGATTCCGAATGGAAGTCCAAACTTACTGACGAGCAATACCATGTCACGCGTCAGAAGGGAACTGAACCTCCCTTTAGCGGCGAGTTCGCGGATACGGAAACGGAGGGGACGTACGTTTGCGTGTGCTGCGGCCAGCCCCTGTTCAGTTCCGACGCGAAATATCATTCAGGTTCCGGATGGCCCAGCTACTATCAGCCGATCGCAGCCGAAAATGTAGAGCTGGAGCGTGATTCGTCTCATGGAATGGCGCGGACGGAAGTGCTTTGCAGCCGCTGCGACGCGCATCTCGGCCATGTTTTTGAAGACGGCCCGCAGCCGACAGGACTTCGCTTCTGCATCAATTCTGCCGCGCTCGACCTGAAAGAAAAGGACAAAAAATAGGGCGCGACCGTAACCTCTCCCACCGGGGAAGTCACCGCGCTCGGCATGTTTGCCGGGCGACGCTTTTAGTGATCGAAGAAAATCACCTGGGGATGTTTGTCGATCGTATCCGTCGAGATCGCCCGAATCGCGCTCGGCGACACTACGTAAATCGCCAGATTCGTAGGAATTCCTACGGGCGCATTCGTCGTCATCGTACCCTGCCCGGTTGAGGTCACCGTGTAGTTGCCCACGAAGGACTGGGCTGGGTTCTGTCCTGAGGAATCAAATTCGTCTAGCACACCCTGCATTGTTCCGGCGCCGTTCGCACTTGTCTGGCCGATGATGTTGCTGACCATATCGTCCGCCGGCGAGGGAGCACTCAACGCATAGCTTCCCATCACCGACACGGCGCTGAAGGGTCCGCCTGTTTGGTTCTCCAGCAAGCCCACGGTCGCGGTTTTATCCGAGCCAACCAGGAATCCCTGATTGATGCCAGTGAGATAGGCGGCCGCCATTCGCGACCCCAAGGCGCCAAACCCGGTGAATTCCACCCGCCCGTTCGTTGTCACAAGATACGTACCGGGAACCAATGCTCCTTGTGAAATCGAACCGGCATCGTTTTGATTAAAATTCACGGTGGCACTACCGGAGCCGTTGAGCGCCAGCAATCCAACGAAGGCGCTCGCGTTCGGATTATCCAGTCCGGTTCCGCTGATCACGCTGCCGCCCGTCAACGCCGTGTTATCAAAAACCACAGCAGGGTTTTGAAGGACCATCTCGCCGCCGATTTTGGGATGGGTTGCGTCGGTGGTGTCGATCTCGATGGCAAAGAGATCCGATGGCGATACGAAATAGCAGATGAAATTGAGCGTCACCTGTGCCGACGAGGGGATTTGGAAAACCAAATTCGCGACGACGCGGCCAGCGGTGCTGCTCAAGGAAAAATTACCGGACGCCGGAACTGCAGCGCTGTAAAGGCCCGCGTCATTGTAGTCAACTGTTCCGGGGGAGAATGACGAGGTTCCGTCCGCGTGGACGACGCCAACCAGGGTTGCGGGAGCCGTCGTGAGATCTTGCCCGGTGAAAGCAAACGCGTAGTTGCCGCTGAAGTTCGCAGCAGAGAAACTGCTGCCTACTTGCGGCTTGATGATTCCCTCGCCGCGAGTCGGAAGCGGCGGTGGCGTCGTATTGCTGGTATCGTTTTCGAAAAAGCGGGCATTCCCATCCGCATCCAGAACCAACTGGTAGATCGACGTGAGCTTCTGGTTTACCGAATTGGTAGCGGTTAGTGTCAACGTTCCGCGTCCGTCAGTTCCCAGTGAATAGGTTCCGGAGAGGGTCGCGTTAAGTGAGGTACCGGATACCCGATTCATATCCTCAGTGCCGCCTGTGATTTTGCCTGACCCGTCCGCCGTGAATTGTCCTGTTCCGAGCACAACGCCCTGCGTATCAAATCCACTGAAGAAAAACACATAGGACCCGCGAAGCAGGGAGTTGGGATTCGCGGTACCCGCAGTTATCGAAATGCTGAAAGCTCTCGAAGCGGTGGCAGGAACCGTTTGAGAATCCTTCACGCCGAGCGTGAAGCTCACGGGCGTGCCACTTACGAGGATCGGCGTGCCGGTAATTGCCCCCGAGCCTGGATTCAAGCTGAGCCCGGCCGGCAGTTGCCCTGAGACGACGCTCCACGTATAAGGCTGCACGCCTCCGGTTGCCTGGACTGATGTTGAGTAAGGCGTCGCAACTGATCCTACCGGCAGTACGCTAGGAGTCACTACGAGAGGCGGCGCGCCGTTCACGGTAATCGAAAGTGGCGCCGGTGTGGATGCCGTCTGCGGCGGAATCGCCGAATCGACCACTTCCAGCGTGAACTGAAATACGCCCGCCATCGTTGGCGTTCCGCTGATTTGCCCGGACGTGGTGTTAAACGTCAGCCCCGGAGGGAAATTGCCGGAAGTTTTTGACCACGTGAAAGGAGGCACTCCGCCGGAGGTGACGATGGAGGTCGCATAGGCTGTGTTGATTGTCGCGCCCAGGAGCGCCCCGCTCGAAGTGATTGAAAGGGGCGGCGGCGCACTAATGTTGATCGTATATTGGGGCGAAAGAACTTTGATCGGAGGATTCCCGCTGTCGGCGACCTTGCACCGTGAACGTATTCGTCGTGTTTGAACCTGTGGGTTTGCCGCTGATCGTGCCGGATTGGCTGATCGTGAGACCTGCGGGAAGGCTTCCTGAACCGATCGTGAGTGTCAATGGCGCTACTCCGCCAGTCACAGGAACCGCAAACGAGTAGGGAACGCCGTTCGCACCGTTCGGTGGGAGAGTTGTGCCGAAATGTTGGTGCGATCACAATATCTATCGTCACCGTCGCAGTGGCGTCTTTATCGGCCAGTGCCACGGCTTCCAAAGACACCGGAAGCGTGGCCGAAATGCCGACAGGCGCGGTGTACGTGACGCTGCTCGACGTCATATTGGTAAGCGTGCCGCAGCCGGCTCCGGAGCAACCGGTCCCCGTGAATTGCCACATGACGCCCTTATTGGAGGTGTCCTTGCCCCACCGTCGCCATGAACGTGAGCGACTGCCCTGTGTCTACCATTTGGGTGGTGCCAGGAATGATTTGGACCGTGATCTGGGTGCTGGAGCTGCCCCCACATCCCGATGCAAATGCGATTGCGAAGCACACGAATGCGAGGAATGAGGGTCCGTACAGAGAATCTTGTAGGATTGCCTGTTATTCGGGCATACGTCTTCGAAGTTCTCATATCACCTTTTCGGATGACTTTTCTGGTACGCCCGCGCTGGGATGAGAGGACTCCCCGCCGAACCCGCAGCATAAGCGAAACAAGTTGAATAACAAAACACTTCGGGAGTGTCAACGCACATCTCCGAGCGCTACCTTCCAGACCATCCACCCGTTTGGCACTCCGCTTGATAGTTCCCGCTGCCGTCGGGATAATGCCCGCATGTTTCAGCCTTCTGGATGCGTCGAATGATTCGCTCGTTGCCTGCGGCTAAGTGCGTTTTGTTGCTTGCAATCCTCTGCTGTCTCGGTTTGTGTCTTGGTCAGCCGACCC
This sequence comes from uncultured Acidobacteriota bacterium, assembly GCA_963767205.1. Taxonomy (GTDB): domain Bacteria; phylum Acidobacteriota; class Terriglobia; order Acidiferrales; family UBA7541; genus Palsa-295. The sequence continues at coordinate 117,883 of CAVYDF010000007.1, read as the reverse complement.
GCACATTTGCTCAGAATCCCACTGGGGCCCTGCGAGGCACCATCGAGGACGCAAGCGGAGCGCGAGTGGCCGGCGCTACGATCGAAGTCCGAGCGATCCACCGATCGCTCGTTCGCGAAGCTGCCGTCGACCAGCGCGGGGAATTTCGATTTGACCTACTGCCGCCCGGCGAATATCAAGTAACCGCCAATTCGGCAGGATTTGCTCCGGCGCATTCGGAAGTATCGGTGGCGATTAGCTCGGTGCGGGAGCTTACGATCACTATGCAGCCGGCCCCTGTTCGCCAGACGGTGACCGTGAATCGGCAAGTTTCTTCGATTACCGCAGAGCCGATCGACGCGGCCAGCGCCACTTTGCAAAGCGTTATCACCGCGAAGGATCTCGAAACCGTTCCGCTCGCACACCGCAGCTTTGCGAACATCGCCTATCTGGCGCCGGGGACTGAGCCGGTTGAGCCTTCTGATCCCACCAAGGCGCGCATCACGGCGGTCTCTTTTGGCGGCAGCTCGGGGCTCAACGTCGAACTTTCCGTGGATGGGGGCGACAATTCCGACGATTACATTGGCGGATTCCTGCAGAATATTTCTCCGGATGCGATTCAGGAGTTTGCCGTTCGTACTGCGCAGGAAGACGCGGACACTGGGCGCACCACGGCGGGCTCGGTTGTGATCAGCACCAAGCGCGGCACGGACATATGGCACGGCGACGCTGCGTTCTACGAACGGGCCGCTGCGCTCAACGCGCGTTACCCGATCGAAAATCCCGCGCCTGATCCCAAGCAGCCCTTCTCTCGGCAGAACTATGTGGGCACTCTCGGTGGTCCGATCAAGCCGGGCAAGCTCTGGTTTTTTTCGTCGTTTGAATACGTTCACGAAGACGCCAGCATTGCTTACAGTCCCGCGAGCCAGGAGCAATTTGGCGCGCTGGCACAACTGGCACAGATGGGATTGGTTCCGAACGTGAACTCGATTGCTGTGCCGAACAGCGTTCCGATTCCATTTCGCGACTATCTTGCGACGATTCGCCTTGACTGGTCGCAATCTGCGCGCTCACAGTGGTTTTTGCGCGCGGCTGCCGATAACTACATCACTGAAAATGACCTTGTGCAGCAGGCTACCCTGCCTTCCACCGGCGCCACTTCGCACTCGAACTTACTTGAATCTGCTTTTGAACCAGCAGTTCACCTTCAGCCCCGCGTGGCTTGGCTCGTTCACATTTGATGCCGGAGGCCTTCATCACACCGAAGCGCGCAATTCTGATTTCGGCTACGCGCTCGCTTTTCCGTTCAGTGCCACGTCGCAGACCGTCTCTGGATTCGAGACCTTTGGCGACAATCAGTTCATGACCGCGATTACTAATTTTCCTGTCCTGCGCAATCAGGAAAAGTATCAGTTTCGCTACGATATGCGGCATACGTCCGGGCGTCATGCCACGAGCTTCGGCGTGAACTTCATTCATGAACCTGTTCTCGATGGCGCGCTCAGCGGCACGCAGGAAACGCTCATCAGCTATCCCAATGACCCCAGTTTCTATGTGACGAACCCGTCGCAATTCTATTCTGATCTCACGTGTGCAAAACCGACTCCGGCCAATGTAACCTGCGCGGCTATGCCAGCCGGTGACGGCTCGTTTTCGCAAAACGTTCAACGGCTAGGCCTCTACGCGCAGGACTCCTGGCGTGCCAAGCCGAATCTCACACTAAATTACGGATTGCGCTGGGACACGACGTTTGGCTTATTCGATGCGTCCGGGCGCTCTCAGTCGGACAATCCTGCGTTGCTCACGCTGCGCGCTCTGGGGATTCCGCCGGTCTCGGGAGTGCCGCACGATTACCGCAAGCAATTCGCGCCGAGGTTGGGATTCGCATACTCGCCGAGGGGATCTCAAACCACCGTAATCCGGGGCGGTTTCGGCCTCTTCTTTAGTGACCTTGCGCAGAATGGCTGGGTTAATGCGTTTCAAGCGGTGAACACAGCGCCGGTTCCGTGTGTCGTCCCGACGGACCCGGGATGCATTCCGGCTGGCGGGGCGGGGGCGTTGATTGACCCGCGGTACAGAACTCCCTATGCGATTCACGTTACGGCGGGAGTCCAGCACGCCTTCAACTCGAAATGGATGGTCAGCGCGGATTACAACCACGAACAGGGTGTGCACGGTTACCGCCGCTACGAGTATGTGGCCGGCTTCACGCTTCCGGCTGATGCCCCCGATATTTCCGTGTTCCGTTCGGACAATCGCTCCAGTTACAACGCGCTTTTGATTCACCTGCAGGGAAATGTTTCGCGGCGTTTCAATTTGATAGCGAACTACACGCTCTCGAGCGCGAAAACCTGGGGCTGCGTTCTCGGTGAGCTATTCGATTACGTCAACGGCGTCTGCAATCCGAATGATGCGTTCGCCCGCGGTGACTATGGGCCTTCCGGCGAAGACGTTCGCCACCGCTTCGTGCTCGCCGGCACGCTCTACGTTCCGGGTGGCTTTGAGCTCACCACGCTTTCGCAATTTGAAAGCGCCCGGCCACTTACGCTGACGACTCCTGTTGATGTGAACGGCTTCGGAGATTTGGCCGATGATCGCGCCGTCGTGAACGGCGTGCAGACGGCACTCGACCAGATCCGCGGGACGCCATATATTCAGGTCGATCTGCGTGTCAGCCGCCCGTTCCACTTTGGCGATCGCTGGACCGCGACGCCATTCATCGAGTTCTTCAATCTATTCAACCGCAATAATCCGGGAGCGAATTACGTCACTGACATTTCCGCGCTTCCAGTTCCGGTGAACAATCTGGCGAATGCAACTGCTTTGTGCCCCACGCCTGCTTGCAGCGTGCCCATCACGAGCCTCAATCAGCTGCGTGTCCCTGCCGGAGCGCTCGGCGATTTCTTCGGTCCGGGAACCACGGTGGGCATTCCGTTCGCGGCACAAGTAGGATTCCGGTTGACGTTCTAGGCGTGCTTCTGCGGGAACTCGCCTTCCCAACCAGCTACCACGACCGTTGCGAGACAATTTCCCAGCACATTCACGGCGGTTCGCGGCATGTCCATCAGCTGATCGATGCCAAAGAGCAGAAAAAATGGCTCGATCGGCAGATTGAATTGCGTTGCGGTGGCAAGCACGATTACGAGCGACGCACGCGCCACGCCGGCGGTGCCTTTGCTGCTCAGCAGCAGCGTGAGCATCATCAGGACCTGCTGGCCGAGCGTGAGATGCACGCCGGCCGCTTGCGCCATGAATATCAGCGCGAGCGATTGATAGAGGCTCGAGCCGTCCAGATTGAAGCTGTAACCAGTGGGCAGCACGAAAGCGACGGTCGAACGTGGCACTCCAAGCGCTTCCATATTTTCCATCGCTCTTGGCAGTGCCGCCTCGGAGCTTGCCGTCGCAAACGCGATGGTTACAGGTTCGGCTGCCGCTTGCGCGAATCGCAGAATCGGAACCTTGGCGAAATACGCGATGGGCCACAGCACGAACGCCACGAAGGCTACGAGGGCAACGTACATCGTCGCCAGCAGCTTTAGCAGCGGAAGCAGAACGCCAAGGCCCATATGGCCCACGGTGTAGGCGATCGAGCCGAACACTCCCACAGGCGCCGCCAGCATCACGATATTGGTGAACTTGAACATCGTTTCGGAAAGGCTCTCGGCAAGAGCCACAAGAGGCTTTCGTTTTGCTTCCGGCACCATCGCCAGCGCGATTCCGAAGAGGATGCTGAAGACCACCACTTGCAGCACCTGCCCCTCTGCCACGGACTTGGCGATGTTTTCCGGAAACACGTTGAGAATCAGATCGGTCGCCGTGTGCGGCACCACAGCCGGCACGTTTTCCGATGTTGAAGCCGGCATCTGAATTCCCACGCCGGCGCGGCTGATGTTGATTGCGGCGAGGCCGATGAAAATCGCGATCGTCGAGACTATCTCGAAATACACGATGGCTTTGATTCCCATCCGGCCTACTTTTTTAATGTCCGCGTGGCCTGCGATGCCCACCACAAGAGTGCCGAAAAGCAGGGGTGCAATGATTACTTTGATGAGCCGCAGAAAAATCGTGCCAAGCACCTGGAATTTCATCGCCAGGGCGGGAGCGTCGTGGCCGAATTCAGCCCCAGCCGCGAGGCCAACGAGAATCCACGCGGTGAGCGAACGCTGTGTTACCGCGTAGGCAGCGAGCAGGGCGATGGCGATCCACCGGACCGCTTCGAACGCACCAGCGGAGATTCCTGCGACGCCCGAATGCCGCGCGACTCCCATCGCAGCCGCGACGAAGAGAATCGCGAGCAGCGCAAAGAGAAGCCCACGAGTTGTCGAGCGGGAAGTCATTTGCAGCGGCTGTGCTGGCGGCGAACGTTATGCTGCCCGGACGCCAGTGTCAACCGCGTGATTCGGGAGGCTCGGCAACTTCGCAGCACGGTTCGCGCATCTTAAGGATTGGAAATATTACTTCTGAGTTTGAGCACGCCTGTTGTCAACCTTGGGGAATTTCTAGTATAAAGGTCGGCTCTGTAGCAGCCCGGCAATCCTGCTGGTTCCCATTGATACGGAAGCGTGAATGAGTCGCGGAGGAGTGCCTTGATTGAAGTTCAGGATCTGACGAAAACATTCGGCGAAAGAACCGCCGTGGACCACATCTCGTTCGCCGTGAACAAAGGCGAGATCCTGGGATTCCTTGGTCCCAATGGCGCCGGCAAGACGACCACGATGCGCATGCTGACGAGTTTCATGCCGGCCACATCCGGCACGGCGCGTATTGCGGGCTTCGACGTGTTCGACAATTCGCTCGAAGTTCGCCGCCACATCGGGTATCTCCCTGAGAATCCGCCGGTCTATCCGGATATGAAGGTTGAGAGCTACCTCGATTTCGTCGCGCGGATTAAAGGCGTGCCGTCGGAAAAGCGGGCGCAACGCGTAACCGATGCGCTTGAAAAGACGAACATCACAGATAAGCGCGATGAGCTGATCAAGCGCCTCTCGCGGGGATATAAGCAGCGCGTTGGATTAGCGCAAGCGCTCGTGCACGATCCGGATGTAATCATCCTCGACGAGCCGACCGTGGGCCTCGATCCCAAGCAGATCATTGAAGTCCGCCACCTGATCAAGAATCTCGCCGGGAATCACACGATCGTCCTCTCGACGCACATCCTGCCCGAAGTGAGCATGACGTGCGATCGCGTGGTCATCATCAACAAAGGCAAAATAGCAGCCGTAGATACTCCGCAAAATCTCACCTCGCAACTCAAGGGCGGGCAACGCATTCGCGTCGAGGTGCAGGCATCCGAGCAGCCGTTGCGCGAAGTGCTCGCGCAGATTCCGGGCGCCAGCCGCGTGCAGATTGAAGCGGCACCGCTGACGGGTCACGTCATGGCCACGATTGAAGCTGCCGAGGGTAAGGACATTCGCAGCGCGATTGCGGCAAGAATCGTCGAGAAAGGCTGGCCGCTTTTCGAGCTGAAAGGCGTGAGCCTCAGCCTCGAGGATATTTTCCTCGAACTCACCACTGACGACGCCGCTCACGCGCAGCCGTCCGCCAAATCGGAATAAATGAGCTCCATGAATAAGGAGCGATGACCGCGATGCAAAACCTCTACGCCATCTATCGCAAAGAACTGGCTCACTATTTCGTTTCTCCGGTGGCCTATATCCTGATCGGCGTATTCCTGATAGTGGCAGGATTCTTCTTCAACATCATTCTCGCCTCGGCGATTCAATCGGCATTTGCCGCCCAGATGCAGAGCATGCAATTCGGGGCACCGGCGGATTTCGACGTTCCGGGAGCAGTGTTGCGCTCGTTCCTGGGGCTGATGTCGACCCTGGTGCTGTTCATCAGCCCGTTGCTGGCCATGGGCGTGTACGCCGAGGAGCGCAAGCGCGGGACGATCGAGCTGCTGATGACGTCGCCTATTACCGACGCTGAAATCGTGCTCGGTAAATTTCTCGCTTCGCTCACCCTTTACGCGATCATGATCCTGCCCACCGCCATCCTTCTCGGATTCATGAATTTCCGCAGTGAGCCGCATCTGCCGTGGCGCATGTTGCTGATTGGCTACGCCGGAATTTTGCTACTGGGCGGTTCACTGCTGTCTCTCGGCTCGCTCATCTCGTCGTTTACGGAGAATCAACTGATCGCCGGCGTTCTGACTTTTGCAGTGAGCCTGGTGATCTGGGTGATCGACGCTGGTCGGAGGGCGGAAGGCTGGAAGGGAGATCTGTTCGGCTATCTGTCGCTGGTCCGACACTACGACGACTTTACCCGGGGCGTGGTCGACACTTCCGCGCTGATCTATTACGGCAGTTTTATTTTTCTATGCATGTTTTTGACGGTGCGCTCGCTTGAATCGATGCGCTGGCGGCGAGCCTGAGAGCCAATCTTCTGGCTGCGTGATGGAGTGGAGGGAATCATAGGATGAAATTGGACAGGAAAGAGCTGGCGCGATTTCTCTGGATGATCGCAGCGGCGCTGCTGATCGCGGGTTATTTGCGCTACACGATTCAGGGCGAATTTCTGCGTTTCAGCAAGATACTTTTGATCTGCGGCGGTGTTGTTTTCGTTGCAGCGCTAGTGGTGGGTTTCCCTTACCTTATCCAATACTTTTCGAAGCGCTCTTCGAGGCTCGGCACGAATACCGCGATCTTAACGGTTGCTGTACTCGCGATTCTCGTCTTCCTTAATTTTGTCGGCTTTCGCCATCACAAGCGTCTCGATCTCACCACGGAAAAGCTCTACACGCTTTCCGACCAGACGAAAAAGATTGTGAGTGGGCTTAGCAACGACGTGACGATCGTTCATTTCGCGAAATTGCCGGACCCGGCGCTCGACGATTTGATGGCTGAATACGTAAATCTCGGCCCGCGCATCAAGTATCAATCGGTGGACCCGGAGCAGAAACCCGACGTAGCGAAGCAGTACGGCGTGACGCACATGGGCGACTTGATCGCGGCATCCGGCTCCCGTACCGAACGCATCGAGCCCGGCGTTCGCGGCCAGGTGGGGGAAGAAGACATCACCACCGCGCTAATTAAAATGACGCGCGAGAAATCGAAGATGGTCTGCTTCCTCACCGGGCATGGCGAAAAATCCGTGAGCGATACTTCGAGCACCGGCTACAGCTCTGCCGAGCAAGGTCTCAAGAAGGAGTCGTACACGGATAAGACAGTGAACCTTGTCACCGATAACGGAGTGCCGGCGGATTGCGATGTGCTGGTGATCCCGGGGCCCACGCAATCTTTCTTGCCGGCGGAAGAGGCCATGATTTCAAAGTATCTGGCCGACGGTGGCAAAGTGCTCATCGAGGTAGACCCCGAAACCGATCCGAAGCTTCAGGATACTTTTCAGGCGTGGAATATGAAGGTTGGCGACAACGTGGTAATCGACGCGAGCGGAATGGGTCAATTGATCGGCGCGGGACCGGGAATTCCTCTTGTCACTACTTTTGGACCGAGCCCGATCACCAAGGGGTTCACCGGTGGTATGGCGTATTTTCCGCTCGCGCGTACCGTTTCGATCGCAGACAAGTCGAAAACTGATCCTGAAGCTGTCGAGCTGCTGAAAACGTCGGCGCGCAGCTTTACGACGCCGAACCTGAAAGAGAAGAAGATTGCCTACAATCCGAAAACGGATACGCTCGGGCCGCTATCGCTCGGCGTTGCCGCCAATCGCAAGTCGGGCGATAAAACCGAGCGGCTTGTAGTGATTGGCGATTCCGATTTCGCCTCCAATCGCGCCATCAACGATTATCGCAACGGCGATCTTTTCTACAACACGATCAACTGGCTCGCGCAGGACGAGAATCTGATCTCGATTCGGCCGAAATCGCCCGCGAACCGGCGCGTGAATATGACGACGGGACAGGAAGCGGCGCTGCACTGGCTCGACGTTGTTTTCTTTCCCGGTGCTGTGATTCTCGCGGGAGTTTACATCTGGTGGAAACGGCGGTAGGCAATACCGCTCGGCAGGCCAACGGTAAAATCGAAAACTAACGATGATCAAGAAATCCACTTTGTTCATTCTGCTCGGCGCAATCGCGTTGGGTGCTGCGGTTTATTATTTCGATTGGAAGCGCGGCCAAAAGGAAGTGGAGAAATCGGCTGCGGACACTACGAAGCCCGTGTTCTCGCTTCCGGCTGGCTCTGAGATTGTGTCGCTCGTGATCACTCGCGCGCACGTGGCTGGTGAGGCGCCGATTCACCTTGAAAAGCAAAATGGCGTCTGGCAAATTCTGCAGCCGCTCGAGACCGAGGCGGATCAGCGTCTCGTGGGCGGCATTATCGAGACACTCAGCAACTCGCGCATCGAATCCAACCAGCCCGGAACTCCGGATCGTCTCAAGGCGTATGGGCTCGATCCACCCGCAATTTCCGTTGAATTCAAACTTCAGAATGGAACGCAGCACACGCTCAAGATCGGCAATAAAGATTTCACCAACACGTACGTGTACGGGCTGATTGATGGTAAGGACGCGGCTCTGGTGCCCAGTGCTTTGCGCACGCAAACCGATCTCTCGGTGGATTTTCTGCGCGACCACAATGTGCTGCATTTCGCCGAGAGCAATGTGAACTCATTTTCGCTAAAGAATCCGGCAGGCCAGGTTGAGGCGAAAAAAGAGCAGGCCGGGTGGACATTCGCGAAGCCGGATGCGGGCCAGCTTGCCGATGATTCGGATGTCACGTCGCTGTTGAATTCTGTGACAGGCGCGAAAATGACCGCGGTGGTGGCTGAGTCGGCGGACAACCTTGGCAAGTACGGCCTTACCGCCCCGGCAATTACCTTCACCGCTACCGAAGATAGCGGGAAACCCGTGACGCTGCTTGTCGGGAAGAAAGAGGGAAGCGATTACTACGCAAAAGACGCATCGCGGCCCATGATTTTCAAGGTGAACGAGACGCTCTACAAGAAGCTTTCAGAAACTTACAGCGACCTGCGCGACAAGAAACTGACCCACTTGACGCAAAGCGATGTCACCCGTGCCGAACTGCACAACGAAAACGGCACGATCGTTATCACGCCGAAATCGGAACAGGATTGGGTTGCGGAAGCGCCGCCGGAAATAAAGGGAAAAGCGATCGCGACGTGGAAGATTTTTCCTCCGGTCGCCAACGCTCGCGCTCTGGCAATCGTTGATCATCCGAGCGCACAGATTCAGAACAAGCTCGCGAAGCCGCTCGTTCAATTAACGCTGACGGCGAAAGACGGAAAAAAAGTCACCGTGAGCTTCACGCCTGTGATTGAAGATTTTGTGTACGCGAAGACCAGCGACTCGCCAACCGTGTACAAGCTCAATAAGAATGTTCTGGCCGACTTGAATGCGAAGATTTCAGAGTTTGCGATCGAGAATTCGCTTTCGCGTTGAGGGTTTACGCTGCGGCGCTAGAATGCGCCAACTCACTTACGCGCGGCCACGTCGCAAGCAGCGTCACTTTCCCGTTCAAACGAGGCGCATAGATGTAATAGACGGTGGAGCGGCTTTCCACCTCGTAAAATCCAGATCGCTTGGGATCTGGAGTGACCTTAGCGCCGCACGACAGTACCCGCTTCAAAGTCATTACCGCTTCTAACCCGTGATTCCGTAGGTCTTCGATTTGCACTTCCCGCTTTTGGCACGTCACCATGGCTCCCTCCAGCCTCGGCTCCCTCTGCTCTCTTACTGTTACGCCCGGCAGCCTGGAAATGTTGCAGCGCTGCAACTTTATTTCGTAAATTTCATCCAAAGGATTGGACGCAGGTGCCGGCACAAAGTCGCACCCATTTTGTAGTTCATAGTGCGAAAGTTAACCCCCAAGTTGTTACTTGCGCTGCCGCTGCGGAATTGCGATAGTCCCTGTCACAGAAGTCCCGAAGTCCCATCAGAGGAGCTATGGCGAAAACGAAAAGTCCCGGCAAGTCCAGCCGTATGCGGCGCGACCGGCGCAGAAAGCACCGCCACTGGCAGGTGACGATCTACTACAGAGACGGCGAGAAGTTTGCGCGCGTCTACATCGACCGCGAGAGGGCTACCCGCTTCGCGGAACGGCAGAGGCGCTCGCCGGTGGTCAAGTCCACGCGCATCATGGAAGTTGACTGAGCGTAGGCGATTGTCCGTCGGATTGTGCTTGGCATCGTGCCAGGCCAATTCGTTTACGATGATTTCTGCCACCTCGGATTCCTAATTCCTTTCAAAATTTGAGGCAACGAAGCTGCTGACGAGAGCTTGTTCGGCTTTGGTCAGCATGCTATAAATATAAATTCGTTTTTGCGGGATTCGTATAGTGGTAGTACGCGACCTTGCCAAGGTCGAGGCGAGGGTTCGATTCCCTCATCCCGCTCCATTCTTCTCAATGTCGTCACGATTTTCCGCTTTCGTGCTGCATCGTCCGCTTGGATCAGGATTGAATCGGAGGGTGGCTTGCCATTTTTGTCTTACCAGAGAGGTGATTTCGCGGTTTACACCGATCCGTCGAAGCTCGATGTGGCTGTGATTCACGCCTACCTTTCGCGAGCATATTGGTCGGAGGGAATTCCGCGCTCCACCGTGGAGAAGGCGATTGCGAACTCCATATGCTTCGGGTTATTTCACGGTGACGACCAGGTTGGGCTGGCGCGAGTCGTTACCGATCGCGCCACGTATGCGTATCTTTGCGACGTATACGTGCTGGAAGAATTTCGCGGGAAGGGGTTTGGGGTATGGCTGATGGAATGCGTGATGAGCCATCCGGACTTGCAAGGATTGCGCCGATTCAGCCTTGCCACTCGCGACGCTCACGGCTTGTACGAGAAATTCGGATTTGCCGAGTTGAAGAAGCCGCAATCGCAGATGGAAATCGTGCACCACGATATTTATTTACGCCCCCAGAGTTAAACCCGGTCGGTACGCAAGCTCGATTGCGGCGCTTCACGCAGCGTGCTAGAGTCCCGCTGCTTAAATCATTCGCCCGTCGATGGAAAAAACTCTTATCGCTGTTGGCAGCGCGCGCAAGCCGAAAGTGGAAGCTGTTCGCGATGCGCTTGGCGTAATGGGCCCATTCCTGGGTGGCGGCACGGAATTTGAGATTGTGCCGATCGAAGTGCCCAGCGGCGTCCGCCATACTCCGCTTTCGCGCGAAGACTTGATGGCTGGAGCGCGACAGCGCGCTGAAGCGCTCGTTCGCATCGGTCGCGAGTCGAATGCACCCTGGAAATATTTCGTGGGGCTTGAGGGCGGGCTTGACGTGATTCACGAAGGCGCGAAGCGCTGGGTGTTTCTGGAGAGTTGGGCGTATGTGGCGGACGATGCGGGCCGAGGCGCTTTCGGGCGATCAGGTGCTGTGCTGGTTCCCGAAGCGCTCGCCAAGGTGGTGGTGGATGATGGCGTCGAGCTTTCCGAAGCCATTGACGCATTTGCGGGCGGGCGCGGGATTCGCGACGCGCAGGGTGCGTGGGGAGTGCTGTCGCGCAATCTGATTACGCGGCAGGATGCGTTTCGCGTCGCGGTGATCAGCGCGTTCGCACCGTTTTTCAATCGCGAGATTTTTTCGGATGCGGAACGCAAAGCGCGAGCCTGAATTTTCACTTCGCGGTGTGTTAGCCTAGCCGCAGGAGGTAGCGAGTGGACATCGTCAAGGGCAACATGGGCTGGATCGAGGTGGTAGTGGGGCCGATGTTTTCCGGCAAGAGCGAAGAGCTGATTCGGCGGTTGCGTCGGGCCGAAATCGGCAAGCAGCGCGTGCAGATTTTCAAGCCGCTCATCGACCAGCGCTACGCCAAGAATGGAATCGTGTCGCACTCCGGGCTCGAAATCGCCTCCGAGCTGGTGCAGACCGGCAGCGACATTCTCGACAAAGTGCAGGCTCGCACGGAAGTGGTTGGCGTTGATGAGGCGCAATTCCTGGGCGAGTCGGTCGTCGAGTCTTGTGTGAAGCTCGCCGATCTCGGCAAGCGCGTGATCGTTGCGGGACTCGATACGGATTTCATGGGGCGGCCGTTTGAACCGATTCCGCGCCTGCTGGCCGTGGCAGAAGAAATCACCAAGCTGCTTGCGATTTGCATGCGCTGCGGCAACCCGGCGGTGCATACGCAGCGGCTGGTTGCGTCAGAGGAATTGATCGTGGTCGGCGCGGGCGGAATGTACGAGGCTCGCTGCCGCCGCTGTTTCGAGCCGCAACTGGCGCACGAGAGGATTCAGCAGGAGGCGGAGACGAAGCAGGACGAGCACAAGCAGAATTCCACGGACGCATCCCGAGCGCGAGCCGCTACACATTAGCGCACCCAGGATTCGTCACGCATGAGGTTACCTGCTAAAAATTAGCGTACAGCCGGTACTGTACCGGCTAGCCGCAACTTCAGCCGCAAACCGACACCGCCTTGCAACCAACCGCCCGCCTTACGAATCCTTATTCACCTAGAAGCCGAAAAGCCGTAAAATAGGCCCGGGTAGGCCTAGCCATGTACTTCCGGACCACTATCGCTATAGCGGCGCTGCTTGCCATCTGCGTCAATGCGCCGGATGGGACTCGCGCTCGCGGCGCGCTGCCCATCGTCTCCGATCTCGGTCCCGCGCCTGATCTTCCCGCTTCGGAACCCGCCACCGAGATTTACATGTCGGTGGGCCAACGACCATCGCAACACGCCGACTTGCAGCCTCAGTCACGCATCGAAATCATCCGCTATGTATCAGGAGAATTTGCGAAGGTGGTGAAACCGCTGCCTGCGGGGAAGAAAGGCTACAAGGTGCCGGTGGGGAAGCCGATTGACGACAAGACCCTGCAGACGGCTCTGCGGTTTCAGGGTACTGCCGCGCGTCCTGGTGACACGGTGCAGATTACGAGCATCGAGTTTCATCCCAAGGAAATCGTCATCCAGGTGAATGGCGGCGGCCACAAGAAATTCAATCTTGGCGAACACCTGCAGATCGGAGCTGGAGGGGTTGCAATACCCACGAGCACCACCACTCAGACTCCAGCGAATCCGCCGCCGGGTGGAGGCCTGCAGCCAGGAATGGGCGCTGAATTAATTCTCGAGTACGGGCGCTCGGTGCCGGACATGAGCGCCGAAGATCTGATGCATGACCTGAACTACTTCCTCGATTTCTCGAAGGAGCATTCGGCGGCCGTGGACTGGGTGGAGTCGCTGCCGCCGCAATTCAAGCAAGCGATCAAGGATCACACCGCGGTCGAAGGAATGGACCACGAGATGGTGCTTGCGTCGCTGGGACGCCCGGATCACAAAGTGCGGGAGACCAAACCTGGCGGCGAGCAGACCGAGGATTGGATTTACGGGACGCCTCCCGCAAAAACGTTGTTCGTTACCTTCTCCGGCGATCACGTCGTAAAAGTAAAGCAATACGATTGAAGCCGCGTTGACATTTTTCCCTTCGCGCCCTAGCATTTGCCGTCGAAGAAACGCCTGCCGGTTGTACCTACGGTTCGCATCGAACAAGCTCCCGGAGGAACTATGCCAGTGAAAGTGGGAATCAACGGTTTCGGACGCATCGGCCGCAATATCTTTCGTGCGGCGCTGGGCGATCCGGCGATCGAAATCGTGGCGGTGAACGACATCACCGACTCGAAGACGCTGGCCTACCTGCTGAAGTACGATTCCATTCTTGGCAATCTTCCGAACAAAGTGACGCACACGGACGACACGATCGCCGTGGACGGCAAGAGTTTCAAAGTGTTTCGCGTGAAGGATCCTGCGGCTCTCGATTGGGCTTCGGTGGGCGCGGATATCGTCGTTGAGTCCACCGGCCTTTTCACCACCGGCGCGGAGGCTCGCAAGCACATCCGCGGGCCGGTGAAGAAGGTGATTATCTCCGCTCCGGCCACCGATCCTGATTTCACGATCGTGCTGGGCGTGAACGACAAGGCGTACGACCCGTCGAAGCATCATGTGGTCTCGAATGCTTCGTGCACCACGAATTGCCTGGCGCCGGTGGCGAAGGTGATTCAGGACAACTTTGGCATCGTGGTGGGCACGATGACTACGATTCACTCCTACACGAATGACCAGAAGCTGCTCGATCTGCCGCACAAGGATTTGCGGCGTGCGCGTGCCGCGGCGGTTTCGATGATTCCCACTTCGACGGGCGCGGCGAAGGCGTTGCATCTGGTGATTCCCGAGCTGAAAGGCAAGCTCGATGGCTATGCGATGCGCGTGCCGACGCCGAACGTGAGCGTGGTCGATCTTACCGTGATTACCGAGAAGCCTGTGACCGTGGAAGCGGTGAACGCCGCGCTGAAGAAGGCTGCCGAAGGGCCGATGAAGGGCATCCTCGCCTATAGCGAAGAGGAATTGGTGTCTATCGATTTCAAGGGCAATCCGAACTCCTCGATCGTGGACGCGGGCTACACGCGCGTGGTGGGAAACAATTGCCTGAAAGTGCTCGCGTGGTACGACAACGAGTGGGGCTACTCCAGCCGCTGCCGCGATTTGATTAAATTCTTCGCTGCGAAACTATAGGCGCACTCCGGCGGCGGGTGCTTGCGTTGCCACGCCGCTTCGCTTTGCTGCGCTAAATCATCGCCATGAACAAACTTTCGATTCGCGACCTCGACCTGAAGGGCAAGCGCGTTTTCATCCGCGTGGATTTCAACGTGCCGCTGGACGGCGGCAAAGTGGGCGACGACACGCGCATCCGCGAGACGCTGCCGACGCTGCAACTGGCGATGAGCCGCGGCGCTCGCCTGATTCTCGCCTCGCATCTCGGACGGCCCAAAGGCAAAGTGGACGCGAAGTACAGCCTTGCGCCTGTGGCAGCGCGCTTGCAGGAACTGCTTGGCAAGCCTGTAGCGTTTGTCACCGATTGCGTGGGTGCGGAAGCTGAAGCGAAATCGAAATCGCTGCGCGATGGGGAAGTGCTGCTGCTCGAAAATGTGCGTTTCCATCCTGAGGAAGAGGCCAACGATCCCGGATTTGCGAAGCAGCTTGCCGACCTGTGCGATGGAATGTTCGTGTGCGATGCGTTTGGCTCCGCGCATCGAGCGCATGCGTCTGTGGTGGGCATCACGAAGTTCGTGCGACAGGCTGCGGCCGGTTTGCTGATGGAAAAAGAGCTGACGTATCTCGGCAAAGCCATTTCGAATCCCGACCGGCCGTTCGTCTCCGTGCTGGGCGGCGCGAAAGTCTCCGACAAAATCGAAGTGGTGCAGCAATCTGATGAAGCTCGCCAATGCGATGCTCATCGGCGGCGCGATGGCTTACACATTTCTCAAGGCGCAAGGCCTGCCGATCGGGAAGTCGCTCGTCGAGAACGACAAGCTCGATCTCGCTCGCGAATTGATGCTGGAGGCGGCCGAGCGGAAATTCGCGCTGCTTTTGCCGGTGGACCACGTGCTCGCGGAGTCGCCGAATTCCACTGCGACTATGATTGCAGACATCGCGCACACGCCCGACAACATGATGGGACTCGACATCGGCCCGCAGACAGTGAAGCTATTCAGCGATGAGATTGCCAAGGCGCGCACCATTGTGTGGAACGGCCCACTCGGCATGTTCGAGAAGCCACAATTCGCGCAGGGGACGCTGGGCATCGCTCGCGCGGTCGCAGCGGCTACTCGCAACGGCGCGACTTCGATCATCGGCGGCGGCGATTCAGTGGCGGCAGCGGAGCAGGCCGGTGTCGCGTCGCAGATCTCGCACATTTCGACAGGCGGCGGTGCATCGCTTGAATTTCTCGCGGGCGACAAGCTGCCGGGCGTCGAAGCGCTCACGAATGCTCCCGGCGCTGCAGTAGCGCCACTAACAGAAGAGGCGAACTAATGCGACGCCCCGTGATCGCTGGGAATTGGAAGATGTACAAGACGCAGGCGGAGACGCGCGCATTCTTCGAGGCGTTCAAGCCGCTCGTCGCGAACGCAACGCATTGCGACATCATCATCGCGCCGCCTTACACTTCGCTCGCCGCAGCCGTCGAAGCAGCGCGCGGCAGCGCGATTTCCATCGCGGCGCAGAATTGCGACTGGCACCCGGAAGGCGCATTCACCGGCGAAATTTCCACGCGCATGATTCTCGACACCGGCTCGCGCGGCGTGATCATCGGCCACTCCGAACGCCGGCAGCATTTCGGCGAGACGGACGAATCCGTGAATCGCAAAGTGAAAGCCGCGCTTGAAGCCGGACTCACGCCCATCGTCTGCGTGGGCGAGCATCTCGCCGAGCGCGAAGCGAATCTCACTCACGGCGTACTGAAGCGCCAATTTGAGGGCGCAGTGGCCGCGTTGACCGGCGCTGACTTCTCGCGTATTCTCATTGCTTACGAGCCATGCTGGGCGATCGGCACGGGGCGCACGGCGACGCCTGAAATCGCGGCCGACGCGCATCGCTTCATCCGCGAAATGGTAGATGCCCGCTTCACGTCGGAACGAGCCTCCGCGCTTCGGATCCTCTACGGTGGCAGCGTCAAACCCGACAACATACGGGGATTGATGGCGCAGGTGGAGATTGATGGTGCGCTGGTGGGCGGAGCGAGCCTCGATGCGCAGTCGTTCGCGTCGATCGTGAATTTTTAGCGTGAGGTTTTCGTAGGGGCACGGCATGCCGTGCCGGGAAGAGAACTTGGCGCGATCCAACCGATAGCCATGTGTTTTAGGTTCGCAGGGCGCGATGCGAAAGACGGATCTGGGCAGTGAGACGTTTGCTGGTTGGCGCGAATCGAGCTTGTGGCGTGTTCGGGCGCGGCATGCCGTGCCCCTACTGTAAAGCGCGAGTGCGTAACGCGAAATTAGGAGATAGCAATGCCTTGGTGGGCTAAGTGGGGACTGGCGCTGCTGATTGCAGTGGCGCTGATTTCGATTGGATGGCGGTACACGTTCGTCCTGACGACGCTGCACGTGATGGTGTGTTTCGTGCTGGTGATCGTCATCATGCTGCAGAGCGGCAACGCGGCGGATCTTGCGGGCGCATTCGGCGGCGCCGGCAGCCAGACGGCTTTCGGGCCGCGCGGCGCTGCGTCGTTTCTTTCGCGCGCCACCACGTGGTGCGCCATCGTGTTCATGATGACGTCGCTCACGCTCAGCGTGAAGCGCGCGCCTGCCGACGCGATCTCCACCACGGGCTCCGTGCTCGAGCAGACGCAGAAGCCTGCGCCTGCGGGCAAGCCCGCGACGCCGCCGGCGAATGCGCCGGTGCAAGTGCCGGTACAGCCGGCGCCTGGGCAAGCGCCGAGCCAAGCGCATCCAAGTCAGAATCAGATCGCGCCAGCTCCAGCGCAGAATCCGCAGCCGGCGCCCAAGAAATAATCCCGCGATTCTCCGATGGGAGCCCTCTGCTTCAGCAGAGCTGGATGCCTGCTGCACTTCAGTCCAGCGGAAGAAGCATCGAGAAAAAATCGTGGCTTTAGCCACGGGCATTTCGACGGCCCAGCGCTAAAGCGCGAGACAGAGTTGGGGTCATCGTTGCGGAGCGCTAAAGCGCTCCTCCCCCGCATGAATGCGGGGGCTCCCACCAAGAGGCGAAAAGAGAAAAGCAAAAGCCCCGATGCGTGAGCACCGGGGCTTTTTGTTTGCGTCGCGATTGCGTTGCGAATCGAATTTTGGTGCGGTCGAGTGGATTCGAACCACCACGGTATTGCTACCGCCAGCCCCTCAAGCTGGTGCGTCTGCCAGTTCCGCCACGACCGCTCGTACTGATGCAGCTCACCTCTTGAGAGGTGAGGCTTTTGTGCGAGACTCCGATTATCGGCGGGTTTCGCTGCGGCGTCAATATCAGTGCTGCGTCAATATCCGCGCGTGGTTTTCAGGTAATGCGTTCAAGTAATGCGTTTCCGCAATGCATTTACCTGATGCGGCCACACAATGCGTCCACGTAATGCGCGGCGTTCTTATTTAGTGCTTCAGAAAGTTTCGCGCAGCGCCTCGCGCAGATTGTCGGCCTTGGCGTCGAACTCCGCGCGGTCATTGCCGATGAGCAGGAGATGTTCGGCGGCGCTGACAGCCGAGTCGAGCGCAGCCTGCGCGCGGAGGCGGATGCGTTGCGCGGCCGGTTCGTCCGGAGTGCTGGCGGCCAGCCGGCAATACACCACGCCCACTTCGAGCCTCAGTATCACAGAGCGGATCGTCGCCGCTTCACCGCGCGCGATTGCTTTTTCGGCGCGTTCGAGGGGTTCGGATGACACGTAGGCTCCTCGCGTGGCCAAGGCTGTGCACAAGGTTGCCGTCGCCCCAGGGAGGGGAAGGGCGGAAAGATTGTGTGGTACAGCCTCAGCATACGCCGTTTCACGCGCCCCGCAACGGAATTTCAGTAGCACAGGCAATCGTGCCTGTGCCGCAAGCTGCTACGTGCGTGGCGTCGTAAAACGAGAAAACAAAACAACGTGTTCTTTGATCTTGCAGGTATGGCACGAGCTTCAGCGCGTTATTGCGTTGGCACAGGCAGGAATGCCTGTGCTACTTACCCACAATCGGCCTTGAAATTCGGTTGGGCTTATATATGATGGCGTGTTTCGTGCAATCTGACTGACGCTTATCCTCAACGTGCCTCGGGAGCGAAAGCGAATGCGAATAAGGAAGTCCGAAAGCGGCTCGGCAACATCAGCGGCGCTGCTGGCGCTGCTGCAAGTGATTATGGTTGTGGTGACGGTGTATATCTTCGCCGCGAAACTTTACAGCCCTCCGGCGCCGATTACCGATATCGGCCGCGCGGTTGACGAGCAGTACAGCGTGACGCTGTGGGTCACGGCGGTCGTGTTCGTCCTCTCGCAACTGGGCATCGCATATGCCGTGTGGCGCTTCCGCGACCATGGCCAGCGCGCCCACTTTTCGCGTGGCAACAACACGATGGAATTCATCTGGACCACCGCCACGCTCATTCTCTTCCTCGGCCTTGGCATTCTGGGACGCCGCGCCTGGGCGGAAGTGCGCTTCACGCCGCCAGCCGCTGATGCCGTGCAAGTGGAGGTGACGGAAAATCAGTTCGTCTTCAACTTCCGCTATCCCGGCCCCGACGGAAAATTCGGCAAGCTCGATGCCAAGCAGATCAGCGCTTCCACGGGCAATCCGCTGGGCATCGATTCAAACGATCCGGCAGGGAAGGACGACATCGTGGTTCCCACGCTCACCGTGCCCGTGAATCGGCAGGTGGAGCTGCACGTCACATCGCAGGACGTGATTCACAATATCTTCGTGCGCGAATTGCGTTTGCAGCAGGATGCGGTGCCGGGATTGATCGTGCCCATACACTTCACGGCGGAAAAAATCGGGCAGTACGAAATTGTCTGCACGCAACTGTGCGGCCTGGGCCATTCGCGCATGCACAGCTATTTGAATGTGGTGTCTGACGCTGATTACCAGGCGTTCTTGAAATCCGGCGGGCAGTGAGTTTGTGAATACCGAACCGATGATCGAGCGAATCACCTGCAGCAAGAATCCAGGAGGCCACGAATGAGTTCGCACGCCCATGGCGCTCACGCCGCGCATGCGATGGAAGCGCCGACGGGCTTCATCCGGAAATATATTTTCAGCGTTGACCACAAAGTGATCGGCATCCAGTATTTCCTGCTGGCGCTGACGGCCGTGCTGGTGGGCATCGTGCTCTCCGTGCTGATGCGCCTGCACCTGGTGTGGCCCAACATGCATCTGCCGTTCGTGCCCGGCGGATTGATGACGCAGGAGCAATATCTTTCGCTCGTCACGATGCACGGCACGATCATGGTTTTCTTCGTGCTGACCACGGCGCCGCAGGGCGGCTTCGGCAATTACTTCCTGCCCATTCAAATCGGCGCGCCGGATATGGCGTTTCCGCGGCTCAACATGCTGTCCTTCTGGGTCACGTTTCTGGCGTTCATCGCGATTCTCGCCGCGTTCGTAGTTCCCGGCGGCGCACCGATCAGCGGCTGGACCGGCTACACGCCGCTCAGCGGACTCGGCGAAGTGACCGGCCCCGGTGAAGGCTGGGGCCAGACGATGTGGATCGTCAGCATCTCGCTCTTCTGCCTGGCGTCGCTCTTGGGCGCGCTGAATTTCATCGCCACACTGATCGACATGCGCGCTCCCGGCATGAGCCTGTTCCGCATGCCGCTCACGTGCTGGGGCTGGTTCGTCACCGCGATTCTTGGCTTGCTCGCATTCGGTGTACTGCTCGCCGGCGGAATTTTGTTGCTGCTCGATCGTTCGGCGGGCACGAGCTTTTTCATTCCCGCGGGTCTCGTGGTGAACGATCAAATCCAACCTCATTCGGGCGGCTCGCCGCTTCTGTGGCAACACCTGTTCTGGTTCTTCGGGCATCCCGAGGTGTACATCGCGATTCTGCCGGGCATGGGAGTCGCGTCGCACGTGCTGTCCACGTTTGCGCGCAAGCCGGTGTTCGGTTACCGCGCGATGGCCATGGCGATGTGCGCGATTGGATTCCTTGGCTTCATGGTTTGGGGCCATCACATGTTCGTCAGCGGCATGAGCCCCTATTCGGGATTTGCATTCTCGGTGCTGACCATGTCCATCGGCGTGCCTTCGGCGATCAAGACGTTCAACTGGCTCGGCACGCTGTGGGGCGGGAAGATTCAATTCACCACGCCGATGCTTTTCGCCATCGGCTTCGTGTCGCTCTTCGTTTCCGGCGGCCTCTCGGGATTGTTCCTCGCGCAACCGGCGGTGGATAACCTGCTGCACGCCACCTACTACGTGGTGGCCCACTTCCACCTGGTGATGGGCGTCGCCGCCATCTTCGGAATTTTTGCCGCGACATATTTCTGGTTTCCGAAAATGTTTGGCCGCATGATGAACGAGCCGCTCGGCAAAGTTCATTTCTGGTTCACGTTCGTCGGCGCCTACTGCATCTTCATGCCCATGCATTGGGTGGGAATCGCGGGCGGCATCCGGCGTTATGCGGACGCCAGCGCTGTCGCATACCTGCAGCCGCTGCAGCCCGTGCACCAATTCATGACCATCGCCGCGTTCATCACCGCGACCGCACAAATCCTGTTCCTGATCAACTTTTTCTGGAGCCTGAAGAGCGGCCCGAAAGCTCCGAAGAATCCGTGGAACGCCACGACGCTTGAATGGATCACCGATTCGCCGCCGCCTCACGATAATTTCGGCGGCCATTTCCCCAGCGTCTATCGCGGGCCGTACGATTTCAGCGTTCCCGGCGTGAAGGAAGACTTCGTGCCGCAGAACTTGCCGCCGCAAGACGTGGTGCGCGAGAAGGAATAATTAGCACCGGAATCTGAGATGCCAGGCATCGTTACTGACGATATCGAGATAAAAGTTCGCACGCCGAGCGGCGGGCGTGGCGGTTCGTCTTCCGATGGCAGCGATGGTCCGGGCGGACGTGGCGACGGAGACGGATCGGGCGGCAGCGGCTCCGTTCCTCAGCGCACTTACATCACAGGAATGACCGTCGGCCTCGGCGGCATCCTGATGTTCTTCATGGCGCTGGTCAGCGCGTACATCGTTCGCAAGGACATCCCGAATAGCGGCTGGCACCCGCTCGCAGTTCCGCGAATCCTGTGGCTCAACACCGCCGTGCTGATCGCCAGCAGTTTCACGCTCGCCCACGCCCGCAAACTTTTCAAATCAAACGACCAGCAGGGCTTTCGCCACTGGTGGAGCGTCACCACGATTCTGGGCGTGTTTTTTCTCGTGGGGCAAATTATCGCGTGGCAGCAGCTCAGAGCTGCGGGCTTGTTTCTCGCGACGAATGCGAGCAGCAGCTTTTTCTACGTATTTACCGCTGCGCACGGCTTGCACCTGCTGGGCGGAGTGCTGGCGTTGACGTGGATTCTGTTTCGTCCCACGCACCGGCTGACGCAGGGCACGGCAACAGAAGTGGCAGCGATGTACTGGCATTTCATGGATGGCTTGTGGGTCTTCCTGTTTCTACTTTTCCTTCTGGGACGGTGAATCGTGAGTGATACCGAATTCGAAGGCATAGTCGCAACGCCGTGGTCGGGCGGCGCGTCGCCCTTCGGCATCAATTCGAAGAAGCTGGGAATGTGGCTGTTCATCGTCTCCGACACGCTGACGTTTTCGGCGCTCCTCGTCAGCTACGCGTACGTTCGGCTCGCTACGCCGGACTGGCCGCGTCCATTCGAGATCTGGCCCGCCATCGCGAAATCGTCGTTCATGACGTTCGTGCTGCTTTCGAGCAGCTTGACGATGGTGCTGGCCGTTGCTGCGGCGCATCGTCACGACGTGAAGAAAGCCGTCCGCTATCTGATTTTCACCATGATCTGCGGTGCTGCTTTCGTGCTGATTCACGCCACGGAATGGATCACGCTGTTTCACGAGGGAGTGACGCCGTGGTCCAATCCCTGGGGCGTGCCACTGTTCGGTGGCACTTTCTTCGGCCTCACCGGTCTGCATATGGTGCACGTCACGATCGGCGTCGCCTATCTCGCGATCATCTGCGCGGGATACAGCAAAGGGAAGTGGACTGCCGACCACGTCGAAGTGAGCGGCCTCTACTGGCACTTCGTCGATCTTGTCTGGATGTTTATTTTCCCGCTGGTCTATTTGCTGAGCGTCAACCCGAAGTAGCACAGCGGCTGCCTGCTATTCTTGTGCGCGAATTTTGAAGTCAGGGAGCGAGCGACTCGATGACCGAACCCGCATACATGAGAACGGAAGCTGAAGACGATCACGCGGTAGGCAGCACGAAGCTGTTTGCCTGGATTTGGGTCTGGCTGCTGCTGCTGACGGCGATCGAGGTTTTCCTCGCCTACGAGCGCGTCGAAGTCCACCTGATGATCACGATCCTGCTCGGCCTCTCGCTCGTTAAATCGGCGCTGATCATGTCGTACTTCATGCACCTGCGCTTCGAGCGCCTCGGCCTCTTCCTGATTCTCGTCCCCGCCATGGTCTTCTGCATCTGCATGATGCTCATCATGTTCTACCCAGACAGCATCCGCCTGATGGACATGCGCCCGCACTGATACTCACAAATCTTTGGGCTGTATTCCCATGGAAAGCACGATATTCCTTGCAACGATGCGGAGAATCTTTTCGCCCAGCGTCCGTGTCGATGGAAACGGCCGGATAGTCTCTTTCCTTACTATCGAGACGTTTTCTGGTTGCAGTTCACTGATTTCTGCTAACCCTGTCTCCCCGGGTTGCAATCTCACGTGAATCGGTATGTCGGTTAACGTGGTGGAGAGGGGAACGATCAGAACAGTGTTTGCGCGAGGATGTACATTTCGGCCGTCGCTCGAAACGATTAGCACAGGGCGAGCCCGTTTCCCCGGCGGGTCGGTAGGCAAAACGGCAAACCAAATCTGGCCGCGCCTCGGTTGCGGAAGAAGCGATTGCGGCATCTAGCGCTTTCGCTTGATGGATCGGAATCGATTGGTGGATTCGAGCGAAGCGAGAGCTGATTCGCCCAATTTCCCCCACGCAGACTCTTCCTCACGATCAGCCTCGCTCATGCCGTCGTAGTGGGCCTTCATCTTTGATTCGAGATCCTCGAGCTCGGTCTTGCCTCTGAGGTCGTCCACGATTCTTTCAATTAGTGCGCTCATGGAAGGGGACTGGACCCGGGCCTGAATCTCGCGGAGCAGGTCGATGGTTTCCAGGGAAACAGAAACCGTGATGCGTGCTTTTCGAGCCCGGGTCTTGGTGGACTTGTTCATCTTATCCTCGTATGACAAAAATCATACGGGAATCATATCACATTCCTACTGTTCCTGCGCTATGACCCGTGTGGCTTGTGCAGCCCGGTGCAAACGGAGACGGCGCTGTTAGGATCCACGGCGCTGTCACCCTGCTCGACGTGCTGAATTTTTCCCTGCTTGTCCACCACGATAGTTGTGCGCTGCGCCCACTGATATTTGCCGCCCTTCACGTCGTAGGGCTTCAGAATCTGATAAGACGTCAGCACTTCCTTGTTCATGTCGCTGAGAAGAGGAAACGTGACTCCAATTTGCTTGGCGAATGCCGCATTGGCGGCGGGACTGTCGATGCTGATTCCGAGGACGACGGTGTCGCTTGCTTCGAGTTTGGCCAAATCAGCCTGATAGGCCTGAAGTTCTTTCGTTCAACCGCCGGTAAATGCGAGGACGTAGAAGGCGAGAATGACGTTTTTCTTGCCGCGATAGTCGCTTAGCTTCACTTGCTCCCACTTGTCGCTGAGCAGAGAGAAATCAGGCGCCGCGTCTCCCACCTTCAGATTCGTCTTGGCGACGGCTTCTTCCTGCGTTGCGGCCGTAACGGGAGCAACCACTTGCCCTCCGAGGCCTAGCAGCAGGAGGATGCCGGCCAGTGTCGTGACAATCGCCGTAACAATCGCCGTGACAATCCCTTTCATGCGCTTCTCCTTATCAATTGGAATGCAATAGCAGGTGAGCATTATAGACTTGCTCGGTGTTCGCCAGCAGAGATTTGACGAACGGGCCGCAATTCGGATAGCGTTTTGTTGTACGCTGATGTGCATTTGTGACGACGGAGAAATGCCGAATTGTTTGCAGACCG
Organism: uncultured Acidobacteriota bacterium; assembly: GCA_963767205.1. Taxonomy (GTDB): domain Bacteria; phylum Acidobacteriota; class Terriglobia; order Acidiferrales; family UBA7541; genus Palsa-295. Next base: position 93,548 of record CAVYDF010000007.1, on the reverse strand, counting down.
CGCGAATTGGAATCTGGCTCCTAATCGCCTCAGCGAAGCGCTCGCTCGCCATCGTTCCGCCGGAAAGCCGCTGATTGACTTGACCGCTTCGAATCCTACCGAATGCGGCTTCACGTACGATCGCGAGAAGATTCTAAGCGCGCTTAGCGAACCCGCAGATCCTTGCATACGAACCGGAACCGAAGGGACTGCTCGCCGCCCGTGAGGCTGTTGCTGGCTATTATGCGGATCGTGGCGAACGTGTTGCTGCGAGCGATATGCTGCTCACTACAAGCACGAGCGAAGCCTATTCGTTCGTCCTCCGCATTTTGTGCAATCCCGGCGATGAAGTTCTGATTCCCACTCCGAGTTATCCGCTGTTCGATCTCCTCGCCGATATTCAAGATGTCCGGCTCGTGCGCTACCCGCTCATCTATGATCACGGCTGGCAGATTGATTTTCACGCGCTTGAAGCCGCACTCACCACTCGTACCCGCGCGATCATCGTGGTTCACCCTAATAACCCCACCGGTCATTTCACGAAGCCCGATGAACGTTCGAGGCTCAATCGAATCTCTGCCGGCCGTCAGATCGCCATGATCGCGGACGAAGTGTTCCTGGATTTTGCGTTCTCCGTCGAGCCTCGCAGCAGTTGGGCAGCAAACTCAGAGGCGCTCACGTTCACGTTGAACGGGCTTTCGAAAATGTGCGGCCTGCCGCAGATGAAAGCCGCATGGCTCACGGTGAGCGGACCGAAGGATCTGAAAACGCAGGCTCTCGATCGGCTTGAAGTAATCGCCGACACCTATCTCTCGATGAATGCGCCCATCCAGCACGCCATCCCGCAATTCTTAGAGCAGCGCCACGAATTTCAACGGCAGCTGATGTCAAGAGTCCGAGGGAATCTAGCCGAACTCGACCGGCAACTCGCAACGCAGAAAGCCTGCAGCCGCCTTGAACTGGAAGGCGGTTGGTACGCCGTGCTTCGCGTGCCGGCGACGCGTACTGACGAAGAAGTCGCACTCGATTTGATCGAGAAAAAAGGCGTTTACGTTCACCCGGGCCATTTCTACGATTTTCCGACCGACGGCTATCTGATCGTCAGTCTGATCGCGCGCGAGCACGAGTTTGCGGAAGGAATCAAGCGCCTGGTTTCGATTTTCTAAGGAAAGAATTCAACCCATCGCAGGGAAGGGCAGCGTGCGGTTTACTTGAGTCGTCCCGGCGGGTCGGCGGCTTCCGGCATGGCTAGAGGTGGAGCGGCTGCATCACCTTCGGGCAATTTCGAGGGAGCAAGCTGAGGAATGCCGACGCCGCGATTCAATTCGAGATGTTCCTTGGCGCATCGCGGGCAATATCCTTTGCCGTTCTCGTCATCACGCTGGCTCGCGAGTTCATAGCAACCGCAGACGCAATCGCAGTAGCCCGTGATGGACGCAGTCTTGATGGGCACCAAAGCCATTCAGCGATCCTCCGAACTGGAGATACTACCCGCGCGGCAATCGTTTCGCAAGTTGGCGATAATCCAGGGCTGATCGAAGCGCTGATCGAAGCGTTTATCGAAGCGAAGACGCGCGGCGTCAATCTGCCGATGCGGGTTCGAGTTGTGCGAGGCGGAAGGGGTCGCCAATCTTTTCGTGCAGCGCGATCCAGACGCTATCGGGATGCGAAAGAAATACTTCCACCACGCGCGGATCGAATTGCCTGCCCGCATATCTCTTGATTTCTTCTCGCGCGGCAGAAATGGGCAGTGCTTTGCGATATGGGCGATCGGATATCATTGCGTCCAGCGTATCGGCCACGGCGAATATTCGTGCACCGAGCGGAATCTGCTCGCCCCGCAGTCCGCGGGGATAGCCGGACCCGTCGTAGCATTCCTGGTGCGACAACACGATCTCGGCAGCTTCCTTGAGAAACGGAATTCGTTCCAGCACGGCATAACCGATGTCGCAATGGCGGCGCATGATTTCGCGTTCTTCCGCGGTCAGAGGACCCGGCTTGCGCAAAATACTGTCCGGCACTCCCATCTTGCCAATGTCGTGAAGAAAAGCACCGCGCGCGATATGCCGCAGCAGCGCTTTGTCCACGCCCATGGCTTTTGCAATCGTGATCGTAAACGCGGTCACGCGCTGGCAGTGTCCTTCGGTCTCAGCATCTTTTGCGTCCAGCGCTCCACCCAGCGCTTCAAGCGTGTAGTCGTACGATTGCTCGAGATCCTGCAGCGCGATCGAAAGCTGCTGCGTGCGTTCGGCTACCAGATGTTCCAGATCGCTTTGGTAAGTGCGGTTTTCAATCACCAGGCGCCGGTGTTCCAGCGCACGGCGCACACTCAAATAAAGCTGGTCCTTTTCGAATGGCTTGAGAATGTAGTCGTAGGCTCCCGCGCGAATGGCTTCGAGAGCGATAGCGATGTCGTGCATCGCTGTGACCATGATCACAGGAACGTCGGGATCGTCCACGCGCAGCTCGGAGAGAAGCTTGAGCCCGTCCATTTCCGGCATGACGATATCGCTTAACACCAAATCGAACGTATCGTTGCGGAAAGCGTCGAGCGCAATGCGCCCGTTCGCACAGGCGAGGCAGTAATAGCCCTGCGCCTCAAGAAGAGTGGTTACAACCTCTCGAATCGCTTCTTCGTCATCTACTACCAGGACCTTTTCTCTATCCACGAGTGGGCTCCGAAGTCTCACCATTATAAAGCAGGGCACAGGGGGGCGTTGGCCTCGTTGCCCTACTTCTAACCCTCATGCTAGGTTTCGGAGTGGCTTCCCGACATCCTCGATTTCATTTGTGCCGAGTTTTCCTGGCGACTAGGCGTCGCTGATACAGGACTCGATGCCCTTCGTTTCTAACCCGGGCTTTCTTGCGGTGGCCTTCATTGAGGGCTCGGCCGCATTTATCATCCTTGTTCTTTATTCGCTGCTTGTCCCCAGCTTTTCGGCCCGTTTCTTCCGCTTCTGGATTGCTGGCTGGACCGCTTACGTGCTCTGGGGCGCTTTGCGTATGCTGTCGATTTGGCGCGGAGGCCCCGATGCTAACTTTCAATTCAGTGCCGTCCTTTCGCTGGTTTCATCGGCTTTATTCTTCGTAGCGATTCTGGAATGCACGGGACGAGCAGACAAGCTTCGTTGGCTCACGCCGCTGGCCGGGATTGCCGCGCTAGCCATTTATGCAACCCACTCGATTGCCAAGATGCCCACGGAAGCGCTCTGGGCTGAGCGCATCTCAGAATCCGGGTTCTATCTGCTGGCTGGTTGGCTGCTCTGGCGGACAAACTCGCGCCACCAGGGAGTCGGATGGAAACTGCTTGCCGGCGCACTGATGCTGCGAGGCCTCCACGGATTCGATCGAGCCGCATGGTCCGGCGAAGAATTCGGATTGTTCCGCATGTCGTTTCACGGACTGTTCGGAATCGCTATGGGAATTGCGATGGCGGTGCTCGTTTTGGAAGCAGGCCGCGCTCGTACCGAGGATTTGAATGAGAAGCTGCGCCGCCTCGCGATCATCACCGCGGAAGCCACTCAGTCGTTCCGCGTTCACGAAACCCTGGAAGGAGTGGTTCGCCATCTCGTAGAAAGCCTCGGAGCCAGTCACGGCCTGGTGTACCTGTTCGAAGGTTCCGGGGACACTCGTTCGCTTCTGGCACGAGCGAGCGTCGGCTTCAGCGAAGACTTCTTGAGTCGCTATGCGAGGATATCTCCACGCGTGCTGTGGGCTCAGACGGTGCTCGAGCAACAAACTCCATTCGTGATTTTCGATGCGGCCACGGACTCGGGCGTTCGCGACTGGATGCGCGACGAGAAGCTATCGACGCTCGTCCTTGTTCGAATTCCGGGAAAGGAGAAGCCCCTCGGATTCCTTGGAATCGGTTCCAGCACCGAGCGTACGTTTGCCACCGACGAAGAAAATTTCCTGGTCAACGTCGCCAATCTTCTCGGTCTCACTGTGCAGAACGTTTCGCTCTTCGAGGTCGCGGCGAATTCCCGCAGGCAATGGCTCGACACTTTCGATTCGATTGGCGACTTGATCGTGGTGCACTCCCCGACCGGTGCTGTACTGCGGGCGAATCGCACTCTTGCCTGGCATCTGGGTGTTGAACCCGGCGAACTCGAAGGCCAGCAACTTCGAAATCTCCTGCAGCAGGCGGACGTCCAGTGGACGACTTGTCCCTACTGCGAGGGTGCCGCCGGAGATCCGGAACAAATTGACCCGACATTCGGCGGATATTTTCTCGTCACCAATTCCGCCTTTCATGATTCGAATGGTGTCCCGCTCGGCACGATTCACGTGCTCAAGGATTTCACCGAGCGCCGCCAGGCCGAAAACAAGTTCCGCATGCTCTTTGAAAACGTGCAGGAAGGCATCTTCATCTCGACGCCGGAGGGCCGCTTTCTCGATTTCAACAAAGCGCTGATGAACATCCTCGGCTATGAAAAGCGTGAGGAGCTTCTGGCGGTTGATATCACCCCGACGTTCTATTTGCACGCGGAAGACCGGGATCGCCTGAAACGGCTGCTTCGCGAACACGGCCAAGTGAGCGATTTCGAATTCCATTTCCGCCGCCACGATGGTGAGGTTCGAATCGCTCACGAATCGAGCTTCGTCACGCGCGATGATTCCGGAGGCGTGGTCGCCTACCAAGGTTTTCTGCTGGACGTAACCGATCGAAAGCAAGCGGAAATGGAAATCCGCCGCCGCAACCGGGAACTTCTCGCGCTGAATGCGATTGGCGGCATGCTCAGCCAGTCAGCAGAGATCGACGAAATCCTGAATCGCGTGCCTCCCAAAGTCGCGGAGCTGTTCAAAGTGGAGACTTGCTCGATTTATTTGCTCGACGAGCCCTCGCACACTTTGAAGCGCATGGCGGCCTTCGGATACGAGACTGAATTCGCGCGGAATCTGCCCCCCGTGGATATATCGCCCATACTGCTCGAACAGGTGAAGCAGGCGCGAGCGACTCTGCTCTCAGGTTCAGCAGTCATCCTTCCCGAGATTTTGCGTGAGCTTGTGCGCAAAGAGGGAATTCAGGAATCGCAGATTGCGGTGCTGTGGTCGAAAGACCGCATCATGGGAATCCTGGTGATTGGATGCCGCGAAGCCCGCGAATTTTCGCCGGCGGAACTGAATCTCCTGGCAGCTGTGGGAAATCAAATCGCCACGACGATAGACAAGGCGCTGCTTCTGAAAGAAACGCAGGACGCTTATCAAAGCCTGGCGCTAGCCCAGGAACAGCTGCTGCAAAGCGAGAAAATGGCGGCGGTTGGCCAGCTTATCTCCGGCGTTGCGCACGAGCTCAACAATCCTCTTACGGCGATTCTCGGTTACAGCCAGCTGCTGCAAGCCGAAGAACTCACCAACTCGCGCGGCGCGGACTATATCGAAAAATTGTACAAGCAGGCGCAGCGCACGCATCACATCGTGCAAAGCCTGCTCAGCTTTGCGCGCCAGCACAAACCGGAAAGAAAATCGGTGGACCTGAATCAGATTCTCGAAGACACGCTGATCCTTCGAGAATACGACATGAAGCTCAACAGCATTCGCATCCACCGGGAATTCGAACCCGATCTTCCCGTCACCGCGGGAGATTTTCACCAGCTTCAGCAGGTTTTTCTCAACATTGTGAATAATGCCGTCGATGCGGTCGTCGAAAAAGGTGGACACGGCGAAATCTGGATTCGCACAGCTCTGGCGGGAAATCGTCTGCGAGTAGAAATCACCGACAACGGGCCGGGAGTGAAGGACCCGCATCGCGTCTTCGATCCGTTCTACACCACGAAGCCGGTGGGGAAGGGAACCGGACTGGGATTGAGCATCTGCTACGGAATCGTGAAGGAGCATGGCGGCGAAATCCAGGTGCGCAATTCGCCTCCTCGTGGCGCCACATTCGCAATCGTCTTGCCTATTCTCAGCGTTTCTGACCTGCCCCAGAAGGAGTCAGCTTCGCCCTCAAAGGTCTCGGCCGCTGGAACGGTCCTGCTTGTGGACCACGAAGAAGCGGTGTTGCAGCTTGAACAGGAAATCCTGCGCGCTCGCGGAGTGACGGTTCGCGCGGCTCGATCCGTGCAGGAGGCCCTTGACATCCTGAGGCGAGAGACAGTGGACGCCATCGTCGCGGATATGAAAATTCCCGGAGAACTTTCCGCTACGGGGCTTTATCGCTGGATTGAGGAAAACCGCAGCGAACTCGCCGGACGCATCGTGTTCACCGTGTCGAATGCGCGAGATGGAGAAATCAGCGGAACATTGCGTAATTCCGGCTGCTCGATTCTGGAAAAGCCGTTCTCGATTGATTCGTTTTGCGGAACCGTACTCAAGACACTTCGCTCGGAAGCTCCTGCCCCATTGAAACGCTGACATTCCTGATCGGGCGAATATGCGCCTCAGAGAGCACGCTGTTCGAGCCCCCAGCTGCGCACGATTCCCACTGTTTACCGAAATGCTGTTGACTTCAGAGGCTACAGGGCGTAGCATCTCGGGCAATCAGAGTGTTCGGGAGCGCGCGTGGAATCCCTCGAACGGTTTGCCCAGAACCAGCTCGTCATTGAGGAATATGTTTCTCAATGGCTGGCTCCGATCCCCAGCGACTTCGGCCGCCTTGCCGACGTGGCGACGCTCCGCGATGTGACCAGCGGCCATTATCACCATCCCGCTCTCGAAGAAGTCTATTCCGAATCTTCCGTCCATCAGGCTTTGCTGTATTGCCACGAAGAGCTTTTCGAAAAAGTAATCGGCATGCCTCTCGACATGCAGGAGTGGGATTTGCGGACGCATTTCGCCCGAATGAATGCTCCCGTTCGCGGACATCGCCTTTCGCTGGCTCGAAGTTGAACATTTTCGCTCGCTTTGTGCCCCTTGGCATTGCGCCGCATCTGCGCGATCTGTTTCTGGCGAACACTCGCGCCATCCTCGGCCGTCTGGTTCGCGAACAAACTGCAGTAGCCGCCACCGCCTAGAGAAGACCGCTTGCGACTCTCTGCAACCCGCCTCGCCATCTGGCGCTGAATCTCCGAGAAACCTGTTACTCTGATTCTTCATCCAACTTTGCTGGAGGAAGCCAGCGAATGAAGCGTTTTATCGAACTCATCTGTCTTTGCGCGCTTGCAGCGGTTCCCGCGAGCGCGCAGCAATCGGTCTCACCGCCTCCTCCTATCGCGGGATCGTCCGGCTCGCATGCGGGGCCCGCCACGACTGCCGATTTCGTCAAAGCAGCCGACGAGGTGCTCGCTCAAATGAGCAAGCTTCTCGATTTGCCGATCAAGGAGCCGCTGAAGAAGAGCCTGCGCTCCAAGCAAGAGATCCGGGAATATTTGATTCGTGAAGAAAAGGAAGATCGCAACGACGCCCAGCGTTACGCCGACCAGAAAGCGCTCGAGGCGTTCGGCCTGATCCCGAAAGATTTCCCGCTCGATTCTTTCATGCTCGACGTTCTGACCGACCAGGTTGCCGGCCTCTACGATCCCAAGGCCAAAGAGTTTTACATCGCCGATTGGATTCCGGCCGACGAACAGCGCGCCGTGATGTCTCACGAACTGACGCACGCGCTCGAGGATCAGTCCTTCCACATCGATCCGTGGATCAAAGCCGCGCGTCCCAATGACGATGCCGAACTCGCTCGCGAAGCCGTGAGCGAAGGCTCCGCGCTCGCTGCCATGGTGGATTACACGTTGCGCGAGCAGCAAGTGAGCGTTCGCGACTTACCCGACGTTGCGCTCTTGATCCGCTCCGGCGCCGTGGAAGAAATGGATAAGGATCCCAATCTCGCGAAGGCGCCCGGATACATTCGCGACGAATTGCTTTTTCCGTATCTCGCGGGAACAAGCTTCTCGCAGCAATTCCTGAAGGCGCACGATGGATGGAAGGATCTCAACCTGCTGTTCAAGGATCCTCCGGTTTCCACGCAACAGATTCTCCATCCTCAAATGTATTTGACGAACGTGAAGCCGGCCGCAGTGACGCTTCCCGAATGGAAAGGCCTGGTTCCCTCCGATTGGAAGTTGCTGGAAGAGAATGTGCTCGGTGAGTTCGGCTTGCAGGAAGTTCTGAAACAATTTCTAGGCCAGGATCGCGCTGATACGCTAGCCGCGGCCTGGGCAGGGGATCGTTACGCGCTCTTCGAGGATCCAAAGACCAAAGAAACTTCGCTTGTCTTCCGCCTCGCCCTGGACAACACCGAGGATGCCGCGCGTTTCTTCGGGCAGTACAGCGAACTTCTCGAGCTCAAGCACAAAACCCGCACGGCGCTATTTCGCCGGCCCAACTATTTTCAATTTCAGAGTGACTCTGGCGGTGTTTTCCTGCGATGCGTAGGAACTGCCTGCCTGGTCGTCGAGAACGCCACTCGCGAAACGTATGACAAGATCGACCGCGCCGTGGGCTGGCCCGCGGCTCCTGCGCCTGCCGAGGCACACACCGGAAACACGTTCACGCAACGCCGCGACAACCCGAAGATCATTGCAAGCGCGTTTTAGTCGTTCAGCGAAATGCTTGCCTGAATCGCTGCGGTGAATTACCATCAGGGTCTGGTCGTCAGCCTGGATGCGCTCCCGAGCAATGCCCGGTGACGTCCCTCATGCAAGCCGCCAGTAATTCCTGCGGCACCCATCCGTGTCTTTCGCCCGCGACGCTCGCAAGCCGCTTCATTCCGTATTCCGCACCGCTTGGGTTACGCGCCTCAGAGATTCCATCGGTGTATAGAAGCAACGAATCGCCCGGCTCCATTTTCACGCGCTGCACGGAATATGGACTTGTTGCAAACATTCCCAGCGGCAACCCGGTGGCGTGAATCTGTTTTACGCCTTCGCGCGTCACGATCACGGCCGGCAAATGTCCCGCGCTGGCGATTTCCACTTCACCCGATTTGCCCGCGCGCCCGCAAATCAGCGTCGCATATTGCCCGGCAAACGTACTCTCGCAGAAAACGCGATTCGCCGTTCCCAGAAGCTTTTCCAAATCCAAGCGGGCCGTTTGTTTTCGACTCGGAGTCCCACATTCGCGAGACTTCGAAACATGGCGTGCAAATGAGTCATCAACAGCGCCGCTGCCATTCCTTTGCCCGCCACGTCGCCGAGCAGAAACACGAGCTGGCCGTCGCTTTCAAGCGGCAAAATCAAGTCGCAATAATCGCCGCTTACCGCGCCCGCCGGTTTGTACTCGTAGTGAATATGCCAGTCGCCAAATTGCGTGCGCTTCTTCGGCAACAAGCCTCGCTGCACCACCGACGCAAGCTCGAGATCGCCTTCGAGCGCCCGCCGCTCCTCCGTCGAAAGGCAATCCAGGCACACCTTCGCGAGCGGATTCGCAATGAGGCGTTCCTGCTCCACGGTCCCCTGGCACACCACGCAGGTGCCGTACGTGCCGTCGTGAATATGCTGGATGGCGGAATCCACTTCTTGCAGCAACTCCACAAACGGGGCAGTCTGCTCCGCCGAAGGAACAGCGGAGATGGTTGCTTGCAGCTCCCCGCGCCGCCTTTCAAGCTGTTCGCGGATATAGGGTTCGCTTACTTCGGGCATAGCTTGCGTCTCCACGCGACTTTCAATGTCTACATCTTCCAATCGTCTCGCCATTCTGGTGGCAACACCATCCGTTTCTTGCATGCTAATCTCCCGTTTTTGCCCCTCAATTGGATTCGCCTGCCAGCACCACCGATTCGGCCTTATCGGGAAGAAGAGGTCCCCCGGAAGTCTTTCTTTCCAATCGAGATAGGCGGCGTTCAAAACGCTCCCGGCTTCGCCGGTAGAGGCTCGCAGCTACGGCTCCAGTACGGTTCGCCCGGCGAAGCTCCGCCAGCGCTTTTTTGGTGATTGAAGCTGCCTGATGCGGCTCACGCGCATGACGCTCGTAATATATGGCCAGCTGCTCGTAGGCTTCAAATCCTTCCCGCGAACTTCCCAACATGCTCTCCCAAAGCTCCCTGCGCTCGCGCAAAATCACCTTCACGCTTGGCCATCATTGCCAGGGACCTGCGCGCCGCGCGCTCCGTTTCAACAGGCAATTCACCTTCGATCGACCGCTGAAAAAGCACTCGAGCCCGGGCCGATTCGCCGCGCCGTTCGCAAATGCGCGAGATGCCAAAAAGCTCAAACGCATCCGTGCACTGATTCTCCGCGTCTGCCAGCACCGAAAGCACTCGCGCCGAAAGTCCGGCAAGCCCGCGCAAATCCATCTGATTGTGATAAAAAATCGGCAACAGCGGCTCGGGCGGACCGCCTCGCAGAAAATCGAAATAGAGCGACGGAATCAGCTCCGACATCACGTCACATCCACGATTCCAGCCCAGCACGTGCCTCTCGAGTTCGGCCAATCGCACCGATCCCAGGCGCAATCTCCACAAATTGCGCGCCGGATGCAGAAAATCCAGATGCGCTCGTAGAGTTGGCACGCCGATCTTCCGAGTCATTCGATAGCGCGTCTCAAGCAGCGGCCAGTCGAACGATTTTCCGTTGAACGTGACGAGTACCGGACGCTCGGCCATTCGTTCGGCGAGTGCCACCAGCACCGAATGCTCCTCGCTGTGCTCGCGCATGAAGAATTGCTCCACTTCGAGGCCGCCCACATCCCACCAGGCGATCCCGATCAAGAACGGATACGTTCCCGTGCCGCCGCAGAGACCGGTTGTCTCCGTATCCAGAAATAGCCACTGAGTCGGGTCGGCAATTTTTTCGGCGAAGTCCGGCGCCAGCAACCGGAGCGCACCGGGATGAAGGTGAACTTCGGGCGGCGCGCAGTCAATTGTTTCGGCAAACCATCGCCGCAGCCCGAGGTGCGCGCCAAATTTATTCTCCCGAATGGCGGCGCCCAGGATGCTCGCCAGCCGCTCGGCGCCTTCGGGCACATCCGGCGATGTTCCTGGTAACTGCTTCGAATCGTCGCTCTCGAGCCGCGGCAACTCCACTGCGGCTGCCGCCGATGTTCTCGCCAATAGTCGCGACTTGAAACGGCTGGCCGCCGCAGCGCATTTAATCTCGAGAATCGTTCCTCGGTCGTCGCTTTCAACTCGGTGCCCTCATTCCGACCTCGGCGTTCTCTGTGCCACATGCCGAGCACAATTTCTCCAGGATCGCTAGCGCCGCTTCCTTCGTCCTCTCGCTCTTTTCTCCGGCGGGACCCACGCACGAAGGGCATCCGCTATCGCACGGGCACGCGGCAATCAATTCGTGCGTCCGGCGCAGCAGCAAATCGTGAACGCGATAGAGCGGCTCGCTGAATCCAATCCCGCCCGGATACGCGTCGTAAAGATAGAGGTTCGGCTCGTAAAACTCCTTCGCGTCTGCCTCCTCATTTGCGTCCGAAAATTCCACCCACTCGGTTTCGACGCCCGCGCTTGGCGGCCGTTCGCCGACCGCCGTCCCCAGATCCCGCCGATCGCACATCAGCAGCAGCGTCGCCATCGATTCGAGCGCATACAACAGCCCGAAGATTCCGCTTTGCCGGTCGCTCAGCGCAAATGGCAAGCTGGCAAGAAGTTCGTGCTCGAGCGTGATCCAGAACGCAGTGGTGTGCATCTCGTTTTCAGGCAGCTCGAGTTTTCCCGCGCCCACATTTTCATTGGTGAAGAATTTAATTTTCTTGAATCCCACCACTTGGGAGCGCACCAGCACGTCTCCATGCGCGCGTGCTGCCGGCCCCGCAATTCGCTCCTCTTCAGCAATCTCGAGTACGCGCACCTGCGTATAGCGAATGGCATCGGTGTAGTGGTCTACATTGACGCGTTTCACGTAGGCTTTGCGCTGCTCGAAATCCAGGCGCTCGACGTGATATTGCTGGCCCTGATGGATATAGATTGCCTTCGGGTGCAGCGTAGTCAGCGCCGAAGAAAAATCCACTTCACCGATCACTTCAGGGCCGCCGTCGGCCAAGCCTTTATCACTATTCCCGTCGTCGCTCGTCACATCGTCGCTTCTCATATCGTCTGTTTGTAATATCAATGATCACGAAATTGTCGGACGTGACCGCGCGCAAACTCACCGTATCCGCGGGATAAGCCTGCTGCACCCAGTGCCAGTTGCCACCGCTGCGATGTAAGAACCCCGCCTCGCCGAGCCGCTCGCACAATTCCGGCAAATCCACGCTGCCAAATCGTTCCTCCGGCGAGAGCGGCAGCTCAAATGCCGCGCACTTCAAATGATTCACAAGAATTTCGAGATTATCCGGCTGCACGTAGGCGTGTTCGGGCGAGCGCCCGAAAAAATAGTCCGGATGCTGCACGATGAATTGATCGAGTGGCGCAGACGATGCCACCAGCACCGCGCACGACGTTCCATTCCGTCGCCCCGCGCGGCCGGCGCGTTGCCAGGTGGAGGCAATCGATCCTGCATAGCCTGCCATCACGCACGCATCGAGCGACCCGATATCGATGCCCAGCTCCAGCGCATTCGTCGCGACCACGCCGCGCACGCGCCCTTCGCGCAACCCGCGCTCGATTTCCCGCCGCTCGCCCGGCAAATATCCGCCGCGATAGCCGCGAATCGGTTCCGGCTGCCCGATTTGGGGCGGATTCGCCTGCTGCAAATAGGTGAGCAGCACTTCCGTGTGCAAGCGGCTGTTCGCGAACACAATCGTCTGAAGCTTTCGCGCGAGAAGTTCCTTCGCAACGCGCGTCGTCTCGTTCAAGTAGCTTCGCCGGATACCGAGATTGCGATTCACCATCGGCGGATTGTAAAAAACGAATAATTTCTCAGCGGCAGGAGCGCCATTCTCGGCCACCACTTCCACTTCGCGTTCGATCAGCTGCGACGCCAGCTCGCCCGGATTCGCAATCGTTGCCGAGCAGCAGATGAATTGCGGCTTCGATCCGTAAAATTCCGCAACGCGTGCGAGCCGCCGCAGCACGTTCGCCAGATGACTCCCAAAAACTCCGCGATAGGTGTGGAGCTCATCCAGCACGATGTATCGCAGGTTCTCAAAAAGCCGCGTCCATTTCGTATGGTGCGGCAAAATTCCCGTGTGCAGCATGTCGGGGTTCGACAGCACCACGTGCCCGCGCTCGCGAATCGCTTTCCGAGCGTCAGACGGCGTGTCGCCGTCATACGTAAACACCCCGAAGCAGTCGTCCAGGCGCGTCGCCAAATTGTGCAACTCGGCAAGCTGATCCTGCGCCAGCGCCTTAGTGGGGAAGAGGTAAAGCGCTCGCGTGTCGGGCTCCTCGAGCACCGAATTCAGCACCGGCAAGTTGTAGCAAAGCGTCTTGCCCGAGGCAGTCGGCGTAACGACCACAAAATCCTTGCCCGAGTGCGCCAGCTCGGCCGCCTCCGCCTGATGCGAAAAGAGCTGCTCGATCCCTTTTGCGCGGTAAGCCTCACGAAGCTCAGGCCGCACCCATACGGGCATGGCGCGGAACTGCGCCTCCCGCGCCGGGAGGTGCCGAACAGCCGTTAGCACCTCGTCGGTCTTATAACGCCCCGCAAGGCTCCCTAGCACGTCCTGGAAGGTAGCTAGCGTTGTTCCCGTCTTTACCACCGCCAGCCCTCGAGTCGGCGCAGCCATTGAAAATCCCCCGAGGAATTCTTCTTCGCCTTTTGTTCGCTCACCCTAGCACGATGTGCGCGGAGCGCGCAACCCACAATTTGACCCTGTTCGCATATCGCTCAAGGGCGAGCCGCCCACTTGACACACCCGCCCGCAAGCCGCTAAATAAAGAGCATGGCTCATTCGTATTTAGTCTTCGATTTCGGCACCGACGAAGAAACCGCTCAGCAGGCCCGGCACAAGATCGAAGCGTGGAAGCAGGGATTTCGCCTCGGCAACAAGATGCTTCTGAAATTCGAGCGCGTCGAGCCCGACGAAGAGTCGGACGCAGCGAAGGCTTCCGCCGCGAAGAAGAAATCATCGGCAAAGTCTGAAAAAAATAATTCCGGCTCGAGCGTCCGCGTCCTCGTACGGCTCGATTTCTCCGATCACGAGAAGCTGTCTCAACAGCGCTGGCTCGATCGCATCCCGACCGAAGACCCTTTCAAATCCGTGGACTGCGAGATCATCCGGCAGCCTGACGCCGAATTTGAACAGACCGCCGAATTATTCGAATCTCTCGACTAAGCTGCGAAAAACAGCAAAAAGGAACTTCCGATGAATCTCGCTCGCACTATCGCCGTGTTCGCAATTTTCGCGCTTCTCGCGGTGGCCGCAAGAGCTCAGTCGAGCCGCCCGTCGCAGACCTTCGACACTTCTGCGGGCGCCGTGAAAGTTACGCCGCTCTATCACGCCACAATGCTGATCGAGGCCGGCGGGAAGAATATCTACGTGGATCCTGCGAAGCCTGCGAATTTCAGCGGGCTGCCGAAAGCCGATCTGATTCTGATCACTGACATTCACGGCGATCACATGGATCCTGAAGCCGATCGCCGCGATCAGCAAATCCGGCACGCAAATTTTCGCGCCGCCGGCCGTGGTCACAACGGTCACTACAGCCGCATCGATCTCCAACGGCGAAACCAAATCATGGGCGAGCTGGACGATCGAAGCGATCCCCATGTACAACCTGAAGCGAGGCCCGGAACCGGGCAAGCTCTACCACGACAAGGGCCGCGGCAACGGTTACGTCCTCACCTACGGCGGCAAGCGCTTTTACATTTCCGGCGATACCGAAGGCATTCCCGAAATGCGCGCGCTCAAGAATATCGATGTCGCTTTCGTTTGCATGAATCTGCCCTATACCATGCCGCCCGACGAAGCCGCTGACGCGGTGAAGGCCTTCCATCCGAAGATTGTCATCCCGTACCACTTTCACGGCTCCGATCTCACGGTCTTCGAGAACGCGCTGAAGGGAACTGGCATCGAGGTTCGCGTGCTGGACTGGTATCCGAAAGCTACTTCGTAAACTGAAATCTGCCGGCCCGTCGGACCTGGTTGTAGTACCCAAAGCCGATACTAGTTCGCAAAAATTACTCGCAGTCGACGCCAATACAGTTTTTCGTTTATCCCGTAAACCGCTGAATCCGTTCGCTTTCGTCGTAAGCCAATGGCATCCAAACTGCACTTCTCACCGCGAGCGTTGAAGCTCACAGGAGCCACTCCGATGAATCACACGTTCGATATCTTCAAGCGCTTAGAAGATGGCAACTTCTTTTGGGTTTCCGCAGACAGAGATTTTGAAGTCGGCGCGAAAACATCTCGACCGGCTTTCAGCCGTCGCGCCCGGGCACTATTTAATCCATGCACAGGATAAAGGCTTCGTCTTGGAGCTGAATAACTCGCCTTCGATGGCTCGCGTAGCTTAGGCGCCATCTCTTTTTCGACCGCTCACCCCTGGGACAAAAAAGCCGGCGACGCAGAACGCGTCGCCGGCTTCGTATGTACTGAGTAAATGAGAAACTGCTTGTCGGCCTATTTCCCGGCCGCCGCCCCTCGTGCTCGTTCCGCTTGTTCGCTCTGCAGCGCCCGCTCTGCTTCGCGCGGAGTAATCGTCTCGCCAGGAATACGCATCGCGCCGTAAACAACCGCGGCTAGCGTGGCACCCGCAAGTGGGGCGACGATGAATAAGCCAAAGCTGCTGAAGCGCCCACCCGCCGACAAAGATCGCAGGTCCAATGCTGCGAGCCGGATTCACCGAAGTATTCGTGATTGGAATGCCGACCAGATGAATCAACGTGAGCACAAGTCCGATGGCGACCCCTGCAAATCCTACCGGCGCTTTCAAATCGGTCGAGCCCAGCACGGTAAGCACAAGGAACATCGTCAACACGATTTCAACGAGCATCGCTGCGCCCATCGAATACAGCCCCGGCGAATGCTCGCCATATCCGTTTGCACCCAAGCCGCTGGCAATGGGATTTGGCGCCCCCGCCGCATTGCTGGCAACGTAGAGAATCAGCGCCGACGCAATCACGGCCCCGACGATTTGAGCAATCATGTAGCCTACGGCGTCCCTCGCGCCTATCTTTTTGGACACCAGCATTCCAAACGTGACGGCAGGGTTGATATGGCATCCTGAAATAGGCCCTATCGTGTAGACCATCGCGAGCAGCGAAAGCCCAAAAGCGAAAGCAACTCCGAGATATCCGATTTTGCCTCCGGCCAGCACGGCGCTGCCGACTCCTCCGAATACGAGCACAAATGTGCCGACTAGTTCGGCCGTATATTTCTTCATTTTTATTCTCCCAAGGTTTCAGTCGGCTGGCTGCTGCAGAACTCAATCGGGGCGATTCTGCCTCAAAAGGGAACTGGGGTCTAGCGCAAACGTATGAGTGAGGTTTGTGCGAATTTCGACGAGCCAATCGCGGGAGCGCTCGTATAAAGCTCGTCGCCGTCGCAAATAATTCGCAGTTATCGAATTGGGTCTTACCGGAACCAGCCGGAATCTGCCCCGGCTTTGCGTCCTTCTTCTTCGAGCGCCTCAAGCTGGCTCTGCAGTCTTGCTTTCTGCTCCTCGAGCTGCTTGATCTGCGCGTTCCGGTCCTCGATGTAGATTATGCTTTGACGCGCGCCAGTGGCGGGATCGATGCTCACCGCGCCATATTTCTGAATCTCTTCCTGAATCTTGCCGATGTGCGCGTCGATTTGCGACATCTGATCGTGAATCGCTTGCGCCTTTTCGCGCCACATCTTTTCTTCGGAGTTGCCGGACTGCGAGCTTGCTTTTGGTGCATCGCCCGCGCTGGGCTCGCGCTCGGAATTTTCCGCGTTCTCGGTGTCGGATGAATCGCCAGATCGATTCCCATCGCCGACCACTGACACACCGTGGCCCGATAGATTTGCAACTTTGTCCTCGGTGTAAACCTTAGCAGCCGGGGCCGCAGATTTCTGCGCTCGCGCCCTTCGCGCTGCCTCACCCAACGATTCTGCTGGGGGAGCTTCCTGCGATTCCATTTGCGGCTCGTTGCCGGAGGTGTTTTGCGGCTTTGCCTGAGTCGACGCCTGAGCTGATGTTGAAGACGACGCGGATGCCGCGTCACTCTGCCCCTGAGATTTCGCCGGCGCTGCAGCCTGGGAAGAGGTTTGTGCAGGCGCTTGCGCTTGCGACTGGGCAAACGCCGCAGGTGCAGTGTTCAGCGCAGCCAATAACGCGCCAAGAATGAATTTCCCTTCGAAATAATTGCGCATAGCAGCCTCCCGTTTCGCAGACCGTCATTCAACGGTAAGCTGCCCAGCCAGTAGCGTCAACGCGGCTCGCTTTCGAGTCATCCTCTCAATTACCTGTACGAATGGTCAGCCATTCACTTTGAACACAAACTCCAGTCGTACCATTGGCACTCGCCCACCCGCCGCTTAATCTAAATCAAGATTCTCTGCCATCGAGGTATCGCCTCTGTGAATCGCGTCATTCTTATCGCGCTAGCTCTTTCTCGCGCCCAGTTTCTGCGCACCCGCGTTTGCCCAAGCCGCGCCGGCGCAGCAGCAGGCAACCAGTCAGGTCGCGTCCGCAGACACAGCATCGAAGAAACCGCCCACGCCGGCCTCGGCATCATCGCAGCCGGATACTCAGGCCAATCTTCTCGCCGACGCCAACCAACCACTATCCTTGGGCGATCTAGCTCGTCTCGCACGCGCGAAAAAGAAAGATGAGCCAAAAGCAGCCAGAGGTCATCGACGACGAAAACATGCCCCGAGGCGGAATCCCCATCGGCGGAAGCGCTCCAGGGCTCCAGCTCGTCATCCTCCAAATCAGGCGAAAAATTGGTCTTGCTCGATTTCTGGGCTTCCTGGTGCGGCCCTTGTCGCGAATCGTTGCCGGACCTGAAGCAGTTTCAATCCACCTTCAGCAGCGACCAGGTGCAAGTGGTCAGCATTAGCGAAGACCGCGACGAAAATACGTGGAACAGTTTCGTTTCGCAGAATCAGATGAATTGGGAGCAACAATTCGACGGCGATGGTGAATCAGCCCGACGATACGGCGTACAAGGATTTCCGACCTACATCCTGATGGATGGCAACGGGACAATTCTCCGGCGCTACGAAGGCGAAGATCCGAGCCAATCCCTCATCGAACGCATCGGCCCTGACGTCAAGAAGGCTCAAGACTCGAAGTCCACACCCGCCAGTTAATCAAAATCTGAAGAATCGAAGTCCGCGCAATAATCCACAGGCAACTTCAACGAGGTAGAATGAATCTTTTCATTGCCCATGCAAAAGGGAAGTAAGACGATTATTGACTACGATTCCGGCGCGCGAAGATTCACTAGAATAACTTTCGCCTCCCTGGCTTTATTGGGATTCGCGATTTTGTTTGGAAACATTTCGTGGGGCCAGGATCAGCAACAATCGCAGCCGCCACAGCAACAGTCGCCACCGCCCCAAAAGCCATCACCGCCGCCTGCCGCGCCTCAATCCCAGTCGCAGCAACAAGCGCCGCCTCAATCGCAATCCAAAATCTCCACCGAAGTAAAACTCGTCACGGTATACGCCGCCGTCCGCGATAAGCACGGGAAAATCATCCCCAACTTGAATCAATCTGACTTCGCGCTCCAGGAAGACGCCCGTCCGCAAACGATCAAGTATTTCGCACGCGAAAGCGATCTGCCTCTCACCCTCGGCCTGCTCGTTGACACGAGCCTTAGCCAACGGCGCGTCCTCGATCAGGAGAAGAGCGCCAGCTATTCGTTCTTCGATCACATCCTGCGCGAGGACAAAGACAAAGCCTTCCTGATCCATTTCGATCGCGAGGTGGAGCTCCTCCAGGATTTGACGGCATCGCGTGAAAAACTTCGCGCCGGCCTCGAGCAGCTCGATACTCCGTCATTCTCCAATACCAGCGGAGGCGGTGGTGGCGGTGGAGGCGGTGGAGGCGGCTCAGGGCGTGGTCACGGCCACGGCGGCGGGGGCACGCTGCTCTATGACTCCATCTATCTCGCCTCAAACGAGCTGATGAAGAAGCAACACGGACGCAAAGCCCTGATCATCCTCACCGATGGAGTTGACCACGGCAGCAAAGAATCTTTGAACACCGCCATTGCCTCCGCACAACGCGCGGACACGGCGGTTTATTCGATCTTATTTGCGGACGAGGATGCTTATGGCAATGGTGGCCGAGGCGGCGGTTATGGAGGCCACGGCGGTTATGGCGGTGGCAGGACGAGGCGGCGGAGGCCGTTATCCGCAGCAAGACCACCCCGACGGCAAGAAAGTGCTCGAACGAATCTCCAAGGAAACCGGCGGCCAGCTTTTCGAAGTGAAAAAGAAACTTTCCATCGAACAAATCTACGCGGAAATCGAAGAAGAACTGCGAAACCAATACAGCCTCGCCTACACGCCCGATCGTCCCGGCGACGACTCGACGTATCACCTGATCCACGTCACGGTGAGCCAGAAAGATCTCATCGTCCAGGCGCGCGAAGGCTACTACTCCGGCCCCTAGCGCGCTGCCCAGCGCATCTCTACCTGCGTTCTGGAACGCCTCGCACCAGCACTACAAATCCATTCGTTCCAGCTCGCCGATCCTTCGAAATTTCCTGATACTCCGGCGAATCCATGAACTCGCGAAAATCCGCTTCGCTCGCGAACGAAAGCATCACCACCTTATCCCGGTCCCAGTTACCTTCGACAACCACCGGATGCTCATCCGCCGCGAGCACCGTCCCCTTATAACGATTCAGCACGCCCATAAACTGCGCCTGATATCGTCCATACACGCTCGATCGATAATCGAGAACATAGCAATCGCGTAGACCATTTCCACCTCCCTCGCTTGAAATCCTCACTGTCCGCTCGGCAAATATTTCTGCAAGAACTCTCCGGCCGCGTGTCGCGTAATCTGCGCTCCAATGCTTCCCCATGCCACATCAAACCCATGATCGGCGTAAGGTATCGTCACCAACTCGTTCGGTACGCCCGCAGCATCGAGTTTCCGCACAAACTCAACATGGCCTTCATAAGGCACCAGGTGATCGTTCTCGCCCGCCGCAATAAATATGGGAGGCAGTCCCGCACGAACGTGAAACGTTGCCGATACCGCGCGATACCGCTCCGGAAACTCCTCCGGCGAACCTCCCAGATACGCTGTCAAAAGCTTTCGGGCAGTGATCGGTCCTAGTTTCGTGTCCTGGTTCCAACCAAGAGCGAAATCGTCGGGCGGATAGATTGCGAACACAGCCTTCGGTCGCGGTACTATTCCACCACAGCTCGATTGCACCATTCCTTCGTCCAATCCATAGGCCAGCTGCAGCGCAAGCCCTCCGCCGGCAGATTGTCCGGCCAGAAGCATCCGCTCCGAATCGATGTGATAGGTGTTGGCGTTCGTTGCGATCCATGACGCAGCACACGCAGAATCCTCGGCTGCGGTTTTCCATGTCACCGGCGGCGCGAGACGATAATCCACGTCGAATACCGTGTACCCCCGCTCCGCGAACCAGCGGTCCCAGTCCGCTCCCATGCTTCGCTCGCCCTTCACGTAACCACCGGGATGCATCATCAGCACGGGCGCAGAAAGCCCGCCGCCCGATTTCGCCGAAAGGTATATGTCTGCGTACAAATCTTTCCCGTCGATCGTCGCGAAGCGCACGGTCGCGTTGGGTCGCGCGGTATCACCCGGTGCCGTGATGCGCAAATGATCCCACCACGAGATCGGCGCCCCGTACTCCTTCGCCGCGCGGGTCAGCGATAAGAGTGGAACCAGTGCGCCGATCAACGCCAGAGCGGCAAGTATCACTGCCATAGCCGCGCCCCGGCGACTTCCTAGCTGCCAGGCCGCAGCCCCTAGAAGCACACCAATCACGCCTAGAATCGAGATGTGGAGAGATAAGAACGATTCGAAGATCGTACCAAGCAGGCCCAACAAGGGCGCAGAAGGGAACAGCGCGCCCACCACAATCAGAAATATACCAACGGCCCAAACCATCGCGACGACAGTGACGATTCGCCGCCCCGTCGTCGCGCTATTCACTTCGTAGTTTGTGCGTTCGTTGCTTCCGGTTCGCTTTCCGCTGAATGCCAGGAAGAATCGGGATTGAAGCTCTTCATCGCTTTCGCTTCTGTCTCCGTCTTTTTTCCGAGATCCTTCTCATGGACGACCCCATCCGAGCCAACGAGAAAAGTCATCACTCCAGACGACCGGTATTCCACTGGGTAGGCCATGATCGCGAATCCGACGGTCATTTTGCCGTCAACCATATAGCTCTTCGCGCCGCCCGGAGCATCCTTGCCCTGATCCGTCAGCACTCGGAAGTAGTAACCCCGGAACGGCGCGGCAGATGCATTTTTGCTCGCCATATCGGCAGCCGCAATCTTTGGTCCGATCGGACTCTTCGGTTCCCCGCTCCAGTAGAGACCATTTTTCTGGTCCGGGTCGCTCGCGATTTTCGCAGCATATACTTTCTGCATCGCGAAGTACTCCTTCTCGGCGTCGGCCAGTTGCTCGCAAACTCGAATCGTAGACATCTCATTCTTTCCGATCCGGCGGAAGAGGACTGCTCGTTTCGCGGCTTCGCCATCGAAGTACCACACGTTGCCTTTGTTCACGAGCGGCATTGGCGTAGGCCAGTTGTCCACACCGACGTAAAGCGTCGTTGTGCCGTCCGGTTCCTTGAAAAGACGGTGCATTTCTTCGTACCGCTTGACGAAGTGCTCTCGATGCTTCGCGTCCTGCGTATCATCGCCCGACGAGATTATTTCCTTCGCGCTCTTGCCCACGATTTCGATCAGCATTTTCTCGTCGTTATCCTGCGCGGCTTTTACGAGCGCTTGGCTCGCATCCTCTGCTGACGAAAAAGTCTTTTGCCCCTTCTCCTGCGCGACAGCACGCATAGGTAGGCATGCTAGTAGAATCGCCGCCGCTCCAACCCCAACCAGATCACCCCAGCCGAAACTTCTAACTTCGATCTTCATCAGCCGCATATCTCTTCTCCGTGTCGCACGTTTTCGTATCGCTCTGCCCACGTAAGAACCGTTCCTTACCGGTGGCCGCCTCCGCCACCGCGCCCGCCGCCTCCTCCGCCGAAGCCACCACCGCCGCCGCGACCGCCTCCTCCACCAAAGCTGGACGAACCTCGCGACTCATAGCTCCTCGCTTGCCCGCCTCGGTCGTAGCCGCTGAACCCGCTGGAACGCGTATCTTCTCTCTGGTTGCCGCCGCCGCCCCAGCCTCGCATTTCGTTTTTGTTCCCTTCGAAAGGCTTCGTCGTCGCGCCTGGGCGGTTGTATACATTGCCCGGCGAGCGACCGTTGTCATGCCCCCCGCGATTTGCCTCGTTTCCGCGATTCGCTTCATTTCCGTGGTTGCTTTGGTTGCCGCGCGTTTCATTTCCGTGATTGTCGTGTCCGCGATTGTCGTTGAAGCTGTTTCGCGGATTCGACGTCACACCGCGATCTCCGCCGTGGTTGTAATAAACGTTGCGGTTATAGAAAGTCCGGCTGTGCGAGTAATACGTGTTGTGGTTGTAGATCACCACGTGGTTATGCCAGCCGACTCCCCAATTGTTCCAGCCCCATCCATATCCGCCGTACCATCCGATCCCGAATCCCGCTCCCCAGTAGAAACCGGGGCCTCCCCACCAAATTCCCGGATACGGATACCAGCCCGGCCACGCCACAATCGGCCCCCCGTATACGATCCACGGGTCGTAGGCAGGCACGTAAACAATCTGCGGATTCGCCGGCTGGATTTCGATCGTTGAGCCCTGCGTCTGCACGGTCTGCTGCTCCGTCGATTTCAAGTTGCCGGCCGTCTGCGCCTTCTGCCGCATCACCTGAATCGCGTCCATCACGTCTTGCTGCTGGTTGTAATAAGCGTCGCCGAGTGACGACGTCCACGAAATATTCTTATCCATGTTTCCGAGCACGGACGGAAATGCCGTCAGCGCCTTCACGCTCGGATCCCATGACTCCTGATCCACTGCCTTTGCCAGATCGTCGCCTTTCAGATCCGGGTGCGCCTGCACCCACCGGTCTGCCTCGACCACTTCCGCAGGAAACGTTGTCGCTGCCAGAATCTGCGCCACCAGCGAATCCGGATAGAGCGCAATCGGCGCAACAAGTTGCTGCAATTGCTCGGGAGTCTGCTGCGTATACGCAGACTGTCCCTGCGCCTGCCCCTGATCTTGACCCTGGCTCTGGTCTTGCGCTTGCTGGTCAGATGCCGGTTGCTGTTGCTGTGCATCCTGCTGATACGCATTCAAGGTCTGCGGCAACACGGCGAATAGCAGTGCCAACGACATCAACAGTGCCAGCATCTGGCCGCTCATTTTGATTCCGCCGCTTTCGTGGCCTGTCCACACCGCGCTTCCATTCGTCGATCTATTGGGCACCTTCATGGATGCCTCCTGCTTATTAGGATGTTCTGGTGACCCGCGAGGTTTCACGCGTTCGGACCGCGACCAAGGTTTGTCTCGACGCGCAGCATCTTACGCCACCACCCAAAGTAAATACAGTCCCTTGCGCCAAGTGCGAGCATCCAATGCACCGCGGAGAATCGCCGCCACACAAATGGGGAACTCCTTGTCGCGGTTCGCCATAATTATTCTTGCCGGCACAATGTGCGGTGTCTTGGACATCATCAGCGCGACCGCCCTCTTCCTCTCCAAAGGCGGCACATTCGAACGCCTGCTCCAATTCATAGCCAGCGGCGCACTCGGCGAATCCAGCCTTCGCGGCGGCAAGAAAACAGCCGCGCTCGGTCTCCTATTCCATTTCGCAATCGCGCTTACGGCAGCCGCAATCTACTACGCAGCAAGCCGCAGCCTCCCACTCTTAATCGCCCAACCTGTCCTATGCGGAATTCTCTACGGCGCCCTGATTCATCTCTTCATGACCTTCATTACCATCCCTCTCTCCCGCGCCCCCAAACGCAAATTCTCCGCCAGCGCTTTCCTCAGCCAGCTCGCGGTCCACATGTTCATCGTCGGCCTCTCAATCTCCCTCACCATTAGCCGTTTTTCCTGATCTCTGACAGTGCACTCGCAGGGTCCGAGGATGAAACTGACCAATTGAGGCGTCTTGCTTAAAGTGGCACAGGCACTCTTGCCTGTGCGCCTCTCTTCGAAGCCACGCACACATCCACACCTTGATTCCCCAAGCCTATAAGGCATCTGTAATAACATTCGCTTCACAATCGCCATCTCGTCAGCAGACCAGCGGCAGGTTACAGTATTAAGAGGCCCGCCAAAGGGAGCCCGCCATGCCCGCGGAAGATTCCAATTCTCAAACCGTCCAAACCACCTGCTGCATAGTCGGCGGCGGACCCGCTGGCATGGTCCTGGGCTTCCTGCTCGCCCGTGCCGGCATCGATGTTCAGGTCCTCGAAAAACACGCCGATTTCCTGCGCGATTTCCGAGGCGACACCATTCACCCCTCCACATTCGAACTGATGTACGAACTTGGAATTCTCAAAGATTTCCTCGTCCGCCCTCACCAGCGCCTCACCGAAATCGGAGCCGTAGTCGAAAACACCACGGTAATCGTCGCAGATTTCTCGCACCTCCCCACGCATTGCAAATTCGTCGGCCTGATGCCGCAATGGGATTTCCTGAATTTCATAGCGGAAAAAGCTCGCGCCTATCCCGAGTTTCACTTGCGCATGGAGTCTGAAGTCACCGGTTTGATCCAGGAAAATGGCCGCGTCACGGGTGCCCGCGCCAAGACCAAACAAGGCGAACTGGAAGTGCGCGCCGATTTAATGGTGGGCGCCGACGGCCGTCGTTCCACCGTTCGCAATCAAGCCGGTTTCGAAGTAATCGATCTTGGCGCCCCCATCGATGTTCTGTGGATGCGCATCCCGCGCGACAAGAACGACCCCGAGCAAACTCTCGGCCGCTTCCACGCCGGCACAATTCTCGTAATGCTCAATCGCGGCGATTACTGGCAGTGCGCCTACGTAATCGCGAAAGGAGCGTTCGATGAAATGAAGCAGCAAGGCTTGCCGGCTTTTCGCGACGGCCTGCAAACCGTCGCTCCGTTCCTGGGCAATCGAGCCGAAATTCTAAAAGACTGGACCGATATCAGCTTGCTCTCAGTTTCCGTGGATCGCTTGCGCGATTGGTCGCGACCCGGTCTCCTCTGCATTGGCGACTCCGCCCATGCCATGTCTCCCGTTGGAGGCGTCGGCATCAATTTAGCGATTCAAGATGCCGTGGCCGCCGCAAACGCTCTCGCGCAACCCCTGCTCGCCGACACCCCGCTTGACGAACCGTGTCGCGCCATTCAAAAGCGCCGCGAGTTTCCCACCAAAGTGACTCAAGCCGCCCAGGTCTTCATCCACAAGAATTTCATCCGGCCTGCCTTAAGCCACAAAGCGCCCGTCCAGAACCTTCCGCTGCTCCTCCGCCTCCTGCAACAATTCCCAGCGCTGCGCCGGATTCCAGCCCGAGCAGTCGGCGTCGGCGTGCGGCCAGAACACATCCACACCCCAGATGCCCACCACAACAAAGCCAAAGCGGCCTCCGCGCAGGGTTAGGTAGCCACGACGACGCCTTCCTCGTCGTGGGCCTTCCAGCATTCCGTTGCCGTGCTAACATTCCAAGTTCCTAAAACTGCCTCAGGAATACATATGCAACTCGATCGCAGAAATTTCCTCAAGACCCTCGCCGCCACAGGCGCCGCAGCAGCCCTGACGCCGTTTCCAACTCGGTTTCCAGTACGGTTCCCTGTAGGGTTTCCTGTAGTTGACCAGCCCCAGCCAGGCTCCTTCGATTTCGTCTTCTTCACCGACACCCACCTCCAGCCCGAGCTCGACGCCGCTCACGGCTGCGACATGTGCTTCCGCAAAATCGCCGCCACCAAATCCGATTTCGCCATCATGGGCGGCGATCACGTCTTCGACGCGTTCGGCGTCGACGCCACCCGCGCCCGAATGGTCTTCGATATGTACGGCCGCGCCGAGCAGCTAATCGGCATGCCGCTTCACAACGCGATCGGCAACCACGACGTCTTCGGCGTGCTCACCAGAAGCGGCGTCGCCCCCACCGATCCCGCCTACGGCAAAAAAATGTATCAGGACCGCATGGGCCACACCTTCTATACGTTCGATCACAAGGGCTATCATTTCGTAGTGCTCGATTCGATCCACCCAACCGACGATCGCCTCTGGGAAGCGCGCGTCGACGAAGCCCAGCTCGAATGGCTTCGCAATGACTTGAAGAGCCTGCCCGCGGGCGCGCCAGTAGTCGCAGTAATTCACTGCCCGCTCGTCACAGCATTCGCCACCTACGCGGAAGTGATCTCCGCCGGTCGCAAATACAACACGATGACCGTCGCCAACGCCCCCGAAGTCCTCGAAGTCTTCGAACACGCAAACGTGATCGCCGTCTTGCAAGGGCACACCCACGTCAACGAAGTAGTCGCCTACAAAAACACCCAGTACATCACCAGCGGCGCAGTCTGCGGCAACTGGTGGCATGGCCCCCGCCTGGGCACCCCCGAAGGCTTCTCAGTAATCATCCTCCACGAAGGCCAAGTATCGACGCGCTACGAAACCTACGGTTTCCACAGCGTAGCTCTCGACGAGCGCTGGCGCCCACCAGGCTAACCCCAGAAGGTTTCGGCTCTGCCCTTCAGTCGGGGTGTGGCACAGGCACTCCTCCCTGTAGAATTTCCCGCAACTGCAACAAAACAGGACTTCAAGCTAATTTCTAATCGTTACAAAACACCGTTTTTCAGTCCGCTTTTCCACTCGTCACTCAGCACTCGCCACCACCCTCACAAGACACTCGCCTCTGTTGCCCCAACCTCCAGGAAAGCTATAATGAGCCGTAACCATTTCACCCAGATTCCGCGTTCCAAGCCTCTCATGCGGAAGGTAACGAATGCCGACCCAAACCAAAGTTAAGACAGCGAAATTCGACGCCGCGAAATACCACGGCCTCGACCGCGACGCGCTCATCCGCATTTATCGCACCATGTTCCTCTCGCGCAAGCTCGACGACCGCGAAATTCAGCTCAAGCGCCAGAACAAAATCTACTTCCAGATCAGCGGCGCGGGCCACGAAGGTGTTCTTGTCGCTGCCGGCCTGGTTCTCAAGGCCGGGTACGACTGGTTCTATCCCTACTATCGCGACCGCGCTCTCTGCCTGACGCTCGGCATGACGCCTTACGAAATGCTTCTCGAGGGCGTCGGCGCGAAGGACGATCCCGCTTCGGGCGGACGCCAGATGCCGTCGCACTGGGGCCATCAGAAATTGAATATCGTTTCGCGCTCGTCGCCTACCGGAACGCAGTTCCTGCAAGCCGTTGGCGCAGCGGAAGCGTCGCTCTACTACTCGGAATTTCCCAAGGCGCTCGAACAGGCGAAGCATGCGCCGCTCGGCAATGCCGTGCGATTCCATCGCGACGAAATCGTTTACGTCTCGTCGGGCGAAGGCGCCACGAGCGAAGGCGAATTTTTCGAGTCGCTCAACACAGCCTGCACGAAGCGTCTGCCTGTTCTTTACCTGATTGAAGACAACCAGTACGCCATCTCGGTACCGGTCGAAGTGCAGACGGCCGGAGGAAGCATCTCGAAGCTGGTCGCGAATTATCCCGGGTTGCACATCGAGGAATGCGACGGCACAGACCCACTCGAAAGTTACGCCGCACTTAGCCGCGCCGCCGCGCATTGCCGCGAACGCAAAGGTCCGGCGCTCGTTCACGCGCATGTCACGCGACCTTACTCGCACTCGCTTTCCGATGACGAGAAGCTCTACCGTTGCGACGCAGAGCGCGAAGACGAAGTCCGGCGCGACCCCATTCCGAAATTCGGGCTGTTCCTTGTCCGCGAAGGCATTCTCGATGAGCGCGAACTCGAAGCGATCGAGGCGGAAGTCGAGCGCGAAATTCTCGAAGCCACCGATCGCGCTCTGCATGCCGAGCTGCCCTCAAAGAATTCGATTTATGAATTCGTGCACTCGCCGGATGTCGATCCGGCCGCCGCGCAATTCGATGCTGCGCCCAAATTGCAAGGCGAGCCCAAAACGATGGTCGAGATGATTTCGGCCACTCTCCTTGACGAAATGGCGCGCGACGAGCGCATCGTCGTGTTCGGAGAAGACATCGCCGATTGCAGCCGCGAAGAGCATCTCGATAAGCTGAAAGGGAAGGGCGGCGTATTTAAAGCCACCTCCGGCTTGCAGCGAAAGTTCGGCAGCCGCCGCGTCTTCAATTCGCCGCTCGCGGAAGCGAATATCGTGGGACGCGCGATCGGCATGGCCACGCGCGGAATGAAGCCGGTCACCGAAATTCAATTCTTCGACTACATCTGGCCGGCCATGATGCAGCTGCGCAACGAATTGGCCACGATGCGCTGGCGCTCCGCCGGAAATTTCAAATCGCCGGCAGTAATTCGAGTAGCGATCGGCGGCTACCTCACCGGTGGCGCGATCTACCACAGCCAGTGCGGCGAGGTCACCTTCACGCATATTCCCGGCCTGCGCGTGGTGATGCCTTCGACGGCGCTCGACGTGTGCGGCCTGCTGCGCACCGCCATCCGCAGCGATGATCCGGTGCTTTTCCTCGAGCACAAACATCTTTACCGCCAGCCCTACAATCGCTCCGAATATCCGGGCCCGGATTTTACGGTTCCATTCGGTAAAGCTCGCATGGTGCGTGAAGGCACGGACGTGAGCATCGTGACCTACGGAGCTGTGGTGCATCGCGCCGAAGTAGCCGCCGCAGAACTTGCTCGCGACGGCGTCTCGACGGAGATCATCGACCTGCGCACGCTCAGCCCGTACGATTGGGAGGCGGTCGCAGCCACAGTGCGAAAAACGAATCGCGTAATCGTCGCTTACGAAGACACGCGTTCGTGGGGTTACGGCGCTGAAATCGCGGCGCGCATCGCTGACGAACTTTTCGACCAGCTGGATGCGCCCGTTCGCCGCGTGGCTGCCACAGACACGTTCTGCGCCTACCAGCCGCAGCTCGAAGACGTGATCTTGCCTCAGACCGAAGACATCGTGCGCGCCGTGCGCGAGTTGGCGAAGTATTAGGACAATCGCCCCCAAAATAATTGACGACACGAATGGAAACTTTTTTGAGGCTTGAATCGTAACTATAAGGTGGCGCGGAATAGGTTCGTCCGCGCGGGAGGTCTCAAGATGAATTGTTCAAACTGCAAGCGCGACATCACTGAGTATTCGAATTTTTGTTACTACTGCGGAACACGCCAGCGCGTGTCAAGCGCCGGCGCACCGCTCGTCCAGAAGAGGCTGATGCGCTCGGTAGTTGACCGGAAAATTGCCGGAGTCTGCGGCGGCGTGGCGGAATATTTCGACGTGGATTCCACGATCGTGCGGCTGCTATGGGTGCTAGCTTGCTTCGTTCCGTTCCCTGTGATCCCGGCGTTCCTGGGCTACTTCATAGCCTGGATCGTGATGCCGGAAGCTCCGGTCGCTATTACGCCACCGGTCGAATCGCAGCAAACGGTGCAGACTGCGTAAGTTTCGCGTCCACGCTAAGCGCACGCGAAACTGAAGTGTGAAAAGGAAAGATCGCCTAGCCGCGATCTTTCAGGCGTCGTGGCGGCCTGCCGCCACCGCGATAAATGGCGTGATCGAGCGAAATCATCCCGGCTCCGATCGTCGCCAGCGCGAAGCAGGCCACCGCGAGCACCATCGGGAACTCGTAATTTTTAACTTCAGTGATGGGCCCCTGCGGCAGATGCACTTTCAGGACCGCGATAGCCATTTCGCATGCCAGCAACAAGGCGCCGATGCGCGTGAATAGTCCAAGAATCAGAACGATTCCACCGAAAAATTCGATAACGCCCGCGATGTAAACGAAGTACGCCGGAAATCCCATGCGCTGGAAGGCCGCCATCATGTCATGCGTGTGCGTAAACAGCTTCGGATAGCCGTGAAAGATAAAAACAATTCCCAGCCCGACGCGCAGCAGCAAGAGCGCGAGCGGCTTCAGCCTTTCCAGGATTTCCACGCGAAAGCTCCCGTTCTTCGAGCGATTTGCCGGCCGATTCTTGAAAACGACCGGTGGATTGTATCAGAAGGAAAGTTTCGTCGGCCGTCGAAGGTTTGGAAACCGAGCCGCGATGCCGTGCCGCGGCTCGCACGGACGATGATATAGAATCGAACGTCGATTTGGAGATAGGTTCGGAAATGCCAGCGTCAAAGCAAGTTTTCACCAGCCGCCCTTCGGCGGACGCGATTGGGGTCAGCATCGCAGGGGCGTGGTGCCGCGGATTGAACGCCGAAATTCGCACCGTCGTGCGCGGCGCATGGGAAGTTGGCATAACCTTCGGTGACCGTCCGTGACACGCAAGCTGCTCCTTGGATTTGCGGTTCTGATTGTGTTAGCTGCGGGAGCTTATTACCGTTTTCGCCATACGCAGGCGCCCCTCGAGATTGCCTACGCAGGAAACCGTACGGTCACCCTACAGAGCACGACCGCGCAGGTGCGCGAACCTATCACCACGGTCAACTACGGAGATCGCCTGGAGGTGTTGAAACGATTTCAGGACCAGGTGAACGTGCGCACCACCACGGGCCTCACCGGATGGGTGAATGAGCGGGACCTTCTCTCAACGGACGTCTGGCAAAAAGCAGCCGACCTCGAAAAGCGCACATCTGCACTCGCAATTCAGGCCCGCGGCCACACGAAAGTGCTGACGAACCTGCGCATCGACGCAGGCCGAGACGGCATTCGTCTCCGACAGCTGAATAAGAACACTCCGCTTGAGATCTTCGAACGCCGGGCCGTTGAAACTCCCACTAGCGGCGCAGCAGCCGCTCAGGAAGAGCCTGGCGAGCCTGCCCAGGCCAAAAAAGAAGACTGGTGGCTGGTGCGCGCGAAGACTTCGGAGAAGGATTCAGTCTCGGGATGGATTCTCGGCCGCTTTATCGAACTCGACGTGCCGCAACCTCTTCCGGACTACGCGAGCTCGGCGGGAATGCGAATCGTGTCATGGTCTGAGCTGAATCAAGTGACTGACGCCTCCGGAAAATCCAGGCCGCAATACTTGCTGCTGGGCGCGCACGGTCCGGAAGGGCAACCGTGCGATTTCTCGATGCTGCGGGTATACACATGGGGGAAGCAGCGCCAGCGCTATGAGACAGCCTACGTCGAGAGCGGCGTCTGCGGGAAATTGCCGGTGGACGTGAAGAACTCGCCGCCTGGCGACACGAGATTTTCGTTCACCGACCTCAGCAATGGCGCACCAGCTCAGCGCGACTATGTGATGCACCAGACGATTGTCCGCCGCGTGAAGCAACCCGGCGAAACGAAACCTCGAAAGTCGCGAAAGCACACGCGTTAATCAACGCGTTCCATCGAACGTGATTCGGCGCCACACTCGCGTGCAGATGCGATAAATTTATCAGCGTATGCCCCTTCGCCCTTGGCGTAGTGCCACCGCCGGCCTTCTCACAATCATCGCCACTACGTCTCTTGCCGGATGCTCGCAAACCTCGACGGAAGCAAAATCGCCAACACCGGCACCGCCGGTCTTGGAATTCGTCGCTCAATTCGGTGTGAGAGGCGGAGGTCCCGGGCAACTTTCGGAACCGGTAAGCATGGCGACCGATCTTCTCAGCAACATATATATCGCCGACGCCGGAAGCCAGTTCATTCACAAGTTCGACTGGCAGGGAACGCCGCTGCTGTCCTTCACAGAGGATGCCCTCAAGCACCCGCAATGGATCGCAGTTGACAGCGACGGTGACATTTACGTTTCTGATCCGGTTCGCGGAAGCGTCTTCGTAATTTATCCCGGCGGCGAAAAAGACATTCATCGCGAACTGCACCTGAAGACTCGGCCCGGCAAGGAAGGATTCGTTAGCGTGGCAGCGGGCGGCGACGATTCGATCTATGTGCTGAATTCAGGAAGCGGGAAACTGGATACTTATTCGTCTCGGTTCCGGCTTACGCAGTCATGGGAGCCGGCGTCGGGTTCCGGAAATCATTCGGGGCCGGTGGTGATGGGACCGGATGGCAATCTTTATATATTCGACGAGCATGGAAGCCGGATCATGCGGTTCACCGATGGAGGGCAGCTCGTCTCGGAAATCAAGCTCGCTGCGGGTGGAACAGGCGCGAGGCTCAGCCCTCAGTTTGCGGTCTCAAAGACGAGCATTTTTGCGATGGACGCGGACGGGCGCGTGGTGCACGTCTGGAGGATTGACGGGAAGCCGATGTTCGACCAGGACCTCGCGCCGCAGTTAGGCCAGGCATTCCGGCCGGCGCCAGCGCTCGCGGTGAGTCCACGCGGAGAACTCCTGGTGCTCGACCAGCCGGAAGCGCGAGTGCTGCGATATCGAACGAACTTCTGAGTGTCTCGCGTTACTTCCGGGCCATCTTTTCAGTCATGAAAAGGAGCAGTTGGCGGTCACGAGGATCCATCCGTCCCACGAGATCCTGCACCCGATACATAAAGCGTGACCACTTTCCGGAGCTGGCCCAATCCTTCTCTCCAGACTTGCTCTTCGCGGCAGCGTTGGGAAGGGCAGGCGGTTTGTCGCTGTCGTAGAAAAGCTGGTACAGCGGAATGTCGAGGGCTCGCGCCAGCTTTTCCAGCGTCTCGATGGCCGGAACAGTATGGCCGTTCTCCACGCGAGAAATGTAGCAGCGAAGCAAACCGGTGCGCTGTTCGATGTCACCTTGCGAGAGGTTCTTCTCTTCCCGAATTGCTCTGAGCCTGTTACCGATCATCATGGCGTTATGTTCTCCCGTAGTGTTTTTAGATGGAATTTCTGTTTATGTCAATCCCGTTCCGTTCTCCACTTTTGAGCCTCGTGCAGTTCCTTCTGGAGCCGCTTTTTCTCGGTGATGTCGCTGGCCAGGCCGGCGATACGCGCAATTCGTCCCGCTTCATCCCGAACGATATAACCGCGATCCCAGATGTGGCGGATCTCGCCATCGGGACGAACGATGCGATATTCGGCATCATAGCGGCTCCCACTGATTTCCTGATCGAAGAAGGTAAGAGCGCGTTCATGATCCTCGGGATGAACGGCGTCGAGCCAGGAATGGGGATCGGAGTACATACTGCTGCAAGGACGTCCCCAAACCGTTTCATAGGCCGGGCTGATGTATAACAGACGCATATTCGTTATGTCCATCAGCCAGAAGACATCGGAAATCGTCGCGGCGAGCTGCTCGAAGCGAGCGTTGCTTTCGCGAAGGTCGCTCTCGGCAACCATCCGTTCGACGACCTCTGCTTGAAGAGTCTCGATGGTGGCAGTCAAGTCGCGCGTTTTTCCGTCAACTGTCGCGTGAAGAATGCTTTGCAGGCCAAGTAAGCCCTCCTGAACACGCCGGCGTTCGGACAAAGTGGAGGCAATAGCGAGCGTCGCCGTGCCGGTGACCCCGACGAAGGCGGCGAGAATCATCAAGGAGAGGTTGGAGTCAGGGCTGACAAACGGGCCGTATCCACGAAACGTGCCCCAAATAGCTAAGCCAAACATCAGGAGAATGGTTCCGGCTGCCTCGAGTTGACAGAATCGAAAGCCTGCCCAAACCAGGAACGGAATGCACACCCACTCTTGCAAGAGCTGCTTCTGATGAATGAAGGAGGAAAGAGGCCCAAAGACAGTCAAGCAGACTACGATCAAACTGACGAGCATCGCAGAGAGTTCCAGAGTCTCCCGTTTGTCCAAGCGATGATGGGAGGAGCCAAAGATCAGTATGAGAAACGGGGCGAAAAGAAGGGCTCCGATTCCATCTCCTACGCTCCAGGTGAGCCACATGATGGCTTTGTCTGGGCCT
This sequence comes from uncultured Acidobacteriota bacterium, assembly GCA_963767205.1. Taxonomy (GTDB): domain Bacteria; phylum Acidobacteriota; class Terriglobia; order Acidiferrales; family UBA7541; genus Palsa-295. The sequence goes on along the minus strand of CAVYDF010000007.1, from coordinate 60,023 downwards.
TGCGAGAATCCGGCCGAGTACAAGTAGCCGATGCAGATCGTAGCGGCGATGGCGGGGCTGATGACAGCAGGCGAATAGGACGAATTTGAAGACACCCTGGGCGGTGTCAAACGCCTTGATTCCGCGGGCAAGCTTGTTGACCAGATACGCGCCGGCAAGTACGCCTACGGTTTCGCCAATGGAGATGCCTATGGAAGCCTTAAGGGGGGTGGAGGCCGATTCGCAAATCAAGAATGCGGCGACGAGAATCTCGGGCCAGACACGATAGCCGAGAAGAATCAAGGCTGCGATCGCTACGCCCGTGGGTGGCCAAATCGGGGAGACGGGCGGGTGGAGATCGGTAATCCTTAATCCGAGTTGTCCTGCAAGAAAGACACCTGCGACGACGAGAAGGGATTGAGCGAGTTCTCTGCGGGAGTTCGGAAAGGTTACCGCCGCCCTCAAATGTTTAAGGACTGTTTGAGTGGAGATCATTGCGATCCGCCTCCGCGAACCGTTCCGCCGCTTTCTCGATGAGGACGAGGCCCACGGCCAGGACCGGGACACCAAGCCACGCCCAAAAGAGTCAGTGGAAGAATCGCGGCATACCCTAGCCTGCGCGGAGGACGGTGTCAAGTTAGCGCACACGACACCGTTAACCGGAAGATGACCGGAGGTCGTTTGATTGGGCCCGATAGAGCTGAGATCGGCGCTTCGAGAAACGGTTCTGTTGAGATAACATCCGGCTGAGGTAAACGGATATGGCGTTGCTGCTGACGGAATCTGACGTGCGAGGACTTCTGACGATGCCGGCGGCGATTGCGGCAGTGGAAGAGTCGTTCCGGAGGCTCGCAGGCGGAAACGCGATCGTGCATTCCCGTCAGCGGCTGCACATCCCTGGCAAAAGCTATCTGCATTATATGGCCGCTGCGGATGCGACGGGCGGGTACATGGGGTTGAAGATTTACTCGAGCGCAAAGGAAGGGCTGCGCTTCATCGTGCCGCTGTTCAATGCGACGACGGGTGATCTGGCTGCTGTGATCGAAGCGGATTTTCTAGGGCAAATGCGTACGGGGGCGGCGAGCGGAATTGCGACGCGATTTATGGCGCGAGAGGATTCGCGCGTCGTGGGAATTATTGGAACGGGACTTCAAGCGCGAACGCAGCTGGAGGCGATTGCGGCGGTGCGCAGCTTGGGAGAAGTGCGCGTCTGTGGGCGGGATGCGAATCGGCGCGAGAAGTTCGTGGCGGAGATGTCGGGGCGTTTGAAAGTGCCGGTGAGGTCGGCGGCTAATGCGGAAGAAGCGGTTCGCGACGCGGATATTGTGATTACTTCGACGACGTCCACGAATCCTGTTGTGGAAGGGCGATGGCTGAAGAAGGGGACGCATATCAACGCTATCGGAGCGAATTTTCCGCAGAAACGAGAGTTGGATGCTGAGGCGGTGGAGCGCTGTGACGTGATCGCCGTCGATTCGCGAGAGCAATCGAAGCTCGAGTCGGGCGATCTGATTCAGGTTTTTGGCCAGGACGACAAGCGCTGGAGTCGCGTGGCAGAGATGGCAGATATCGTGGCGGGCAAGGCGCCGGGCCGGACGAATCCCGAACAGATTACGCTATTCAAATCGAATGGAATTGCGATTGAGGATATTGTTGTGGCGGGGCAAATCTATGAGCTTGCCCGGCAGAGAAAAATAGGAAGGGAAATTCCGATGTGGGAGAAGGAAGCCCGATTCGGGGAAGCGCGAGGCGTCTAGACCCGGGCGCTGTGAAGCCGTTTCTTAAGGGCATCGCGAAGCCGCTGGCGCGTGTCTTCTGGCAGAGGAGCGGGTTCGGAGTTGCAATAGATCTGGATCGTCTGCTTGGTTGTGTCCACCACCACTTTGCAGTCTTCACAATGCTCGAGGTGCTTTTCGATAGAGGCTTTCAGCGTGGAATCGAGCGCTTCGTCGAGGTAGTTCGAAAGTTCTTTTACGATGTTCCTGCAATTCACGAATTTTCACTCCGTTTAAAATACCGATTCAATTTCTGCCGCAGCTTGAGTCGCGCTCGAAGCAATCTCGACTTCACCGCGGGAACTGAGAGGCCCAACGCTTCTGCCGTTTCCTCAGTCGACAATTCTTCGATGTCGCGAAGTTGGAAAACGACTCGAAAAGATGGGTCGAGTTCGGAAATTGTTGAGTTGAGAATGCTCGAAAGTTCCGATTGCTCGTAGCGGTCTTCGGGCGAGGGGCCCCAGTCTTCCACGTCGCGGGGAATCAGCTCTTCGCCGGTATCGATGTCATCGTCGAGCGACACCTGATTGGGGCGGCGCTTGCGCAACTTCATCAGTGCCTGGTTCACGGCGATGCGGACGAGCCAGGTGTAAAAGCGCGAATTGCCCTGAAATTCGCCGAGGTGCTCGAACGCTTTCAGGAATGATTCCTGCATCGAGTCTTCGGCGTCTTCGCGGTTCTGGGTGATATTTTGCGCGAGGCGGAAAATCTTTCGCTCGTAGCGGCCGACGAGGGTTTCGAAAGCGGAAATGTCTCCGGCTTTAGCGGCGGCGACAAGAACGGGTTCGTCGTCTTTAACGACCGTGGAGGGCAGCGGGTGCGCTGGGGGCTCGACGGGATTCATTTTGGGTGCGCTCATCGTGCGGTTCCGATCCGAGGGCTATCCTGAAGGGCAAGGGTAGCACACATTTTGAGAGCGCTGGCGGCTGATACGGTCGACACTATCACGACGGATTAGACGAGCTAACAAGCCTCCCGGATGCATGAATTTAGGGCAGGGCAGGAAGGCATCGGGTGAAGCGGCGGGCCCTTGACAGGGCGCGGGCGGTCTCGTATGCTGTATTTTCGAACGAACGTTCGACAAGTAAAACGACTTTCTGGATGCCAAAAACCCGCAACCATCCGCGCGTTTCACTTTCCAAGCAGCAACTTATTTTGCGTCATGCCGCGCAGGTATTCTGCGAAAAGGGATATGAAGGCGCGTCGATTCGCGATATCTCGCGGTCGAGCGGAATCTCGCTTGCGGGGATGTATTACTACATAAAGAGCAAGCAGGAACTTCTCTATCTCATTCAGCTTTTCACATTCAAGACGATCGTGGCGCGTCTCGAGAAGCGACTGAAGGGCTTGCACGATCCGGTCGAAAAATTGCGGGCGCTGGTGCAGAATCATCTGGACTACTTTCTGCGCCATCCGGTGGAAATGAAGGTGTTGACGCACGAGGACGAAGCGCTGGAAGGGGAGTATCGTAAGGAAGTGCTGGAGATCAAGCGGCGTTATTATTCGATTGCGCTGGGAATTTTTGAAGAGATGCGCAAGAGCGGAATTGCGCGGCGGATGAATTCGCGGGTGGCTGTGCTGTCGCTTTTTGGGATGATGAACTGGATTCACACCTGGCACCGGCCGGAGACGGATCCGCAGGCGGATTCGCTGGCTGAGACGATTGCCGGGATGTTTTTGCATGGAGTGATGGCTGAGGGACGCGAGATGCCGGAGCTTAAGCCGGCTCGCGTGGCGCGCAACGGGATTGAAGTGGCGGGGCGAGCGGCGGGTTAATTTCGATTTCGGTTTCGATTTCAATTCGACAGAATAGGAAACGGAGAAAAGAAATAATGGCGACGACGACCCTGGTAGAGCAGAAGCAGCTGATCAAGTATGAGAATGACGGTGGCCTGGCCATCATTCAGATGGATGATGCGCCGGCAAACACGTACACATACGAAATGATGCAGCAGCTTGATACCGCGATTTTGCGCGCGCGAATGGACGAAAACGTGCATGTGATCGTGCTGCGCGGCGCGGGCGAGAAATTCTTCTCCGCGGGCGCGAGCATTCCGATGCTGACGAAAGCGGATCCCACGTTTAAATATTATTTCTGTTTGCATGCCAACGAGACGCTTTCGCGTCTTGAGCAGACGCCGAAGCTCGTTATCGCGGCTTTGAATGGCCACACGGTGGGCGGCGGCCTTGAAATCGCGATGGCTTGCGACATTCGCATCGCGAAAAAAGAGGGCGGCAAGATCGGGCTACCGGAAGTGAATCTCGGAGTACTTCCGGGCACGGGCGGAACGCAGCGAATTTCGCGCATTGTCGGGCGCGCGCGGGCGATCGAGCTGATGGCTACGGGCCGCACGTTTAGTTTTGAAGAGGCGCTCGAGTTCGGCTTGATTCATTATATCTACGAGCGCGAATCGTTCTGGGATGACGTTGTGGCGTATGCGCGGCAATTCTGCCCGCCGAACAAAGCTTCGCGCGCTGTGGGCCGCATCAAGCGAGCGGTCGTCACCGGCTCTGAAGTCGGCTTTGGCGAAGCGCTGGGAATTGAACGCGAACTGCAGCAGCTCCTTTTCACGAGCGAGGATGCGAAGGAAGGATTGAAGGCTTACGTGGAGAAGCGTCAGCCGGAATTCAAAGGGAAATAAAGTAGTAGAGTTCGAGCTTCAGGCAGAGAATTGCGTGGCAGTGAACTCTTAAGGGGCGAATGAGGACATTACCCGATTATCTTCGCAAGGGAATGAAGCTGATTCTCGTGGGAGCGAATCCCGGCGACCGGTCCGCGCGTGTGGGGCATTACTACGCCGGGCGCTCCAATCAGTTCTGGTCGATCATGTACGAATCGGGCGTGCTGCCGGAGCCGATCGGATATGAAGACGACCGGCGCTGCCTCGAATTCGGGATCGGCATGACCGATCTCGTGAAGCGTCCCACGCGCGGCATCGAAGAGATCGAGCGCCAGGAGTTCGCGGAGGGCCGCGTGCTGCTCGCGCAAAAGCTCGAAGAGATGCGGCCGCGCGTGATTGCGTTCAATGGCAAAACCGTGTACGAGAAATTCACCGGGCGCCCCTGCAAGCTCGGCCTGCAGAAAGAGAAATTGTACGACGCGCAGGTTTTCGTCCTGCCTTCCACGAGCGGCCAGAATGCCGGAACCGAGCGCGCCGTGAAAACCCGATATTTCAAGCAACTGGCAGCGCTGCTGAAGAGTCTCAAGGATTAGAGGACAACTAGAGGTAATCGCAATGGCTGAAGCCGCCAAGCAAGCCGCCCCCGGAACACAGAAAGCGAACCCGTCGCAAGTAGTGCTCGAAGAGCGCAAGGGTAATGTCGCCGTCATTCGCCTGAATCGCCCGGACAAACTGAACGCGCTCAATATCGAACTCGGCCGCGGCTTGGTTCACGCGCTTGTTGCACGCATCGCAGGATAACTCGGTGCGGGCTGTCGTCATAACGGGCGCAGGGCGCGCCTTCTGTGCGGGTGGAGACTTGGAGTTTATCCTCGATCTCCGCAAGCGCAACGCGAGCGACGAATTGAAAGTGTTGCTGGAAGCGGGCAAGGAAATCTGCCTGGCGATCGCCGCGATGACGAAGCCCGTAATTGCGGCCGTGAATGGACCGGCGGCTGGCGGCGGCATGAACCTCGCGCTTGCGGCCGATCATGCGGATTGCGTCGGCTCAGGCCAGCTTCGCCGAATCGTTCGCCAAGGTGGGGCTGTACCCGGATTTCGGCGGGACATATTTTCTGCCGCGCATTGTGGGGCCTGCGCTCGCTGCGGAGCTCTTCTACACGGCGGAAACGGTCTCCGCTGAGGACGCGTTGCGCCTGGGAATCGTTAATCGCGTTTTTCCCGCCGACAAATTTGAGGAAGAGACGCAGAAGATTGTGGATGTACTGGCGGGAGCGCCCACCGTGGCGCTGCGCGACGTGAAACGCACGATCATAGCGGACGACAGAAAAAACCTGGAATCGAAGCTCGATGAGGAAATTCGGCTTCAGATTCACTGCTTCCAGTCCGAGGATTGCCTGGAAGGCCTGAACGCCTTCTTCGAAAAAAGAAAGCCGAATTTTAAAGGGCACTAGCCTGTCGATTCGGTGAGCGAGAAATCTTAATAGCGAAATTATTGAGGAGACTTCAATGCCAGCAGCACGGATCGGCACTTTTGATGATTGGGTAGACCTGTTTCGCGTATGGCGAAACGACATCGGCGTGAACTATCCCGAGATCGAGAATTATCAATTCGAAGCGAAATTCGGGCCAACGCGTTCGAATGAAATCGAATTTGGCGCCTTCAAAGGCCGCCCGAAATGGCAGCGAGTGCTGCAGATTCCGGACCAGCGAATCCGCGACGGCCTGATGAACTTGATCGTCTACCAGGGCGATACGGAATTTGCGTCGGTCGAACAGCAGCGTCGTCTTTTCGCGCATTCGCCGAGCGAGCACGACCGCAAATCTCTCTGCCGCGTGGTGACCGAAGAAATGCGGCACGGCTGGCAGATGTGCCACCTGCTGATCAACCATTTTGGCTACAGCGGAAAAGTGGAAGCGCAGAAGATGCTCGAGCGGCGCGCCTTCGAACAGAAGCGCCTGCTGGGCGCGTTCAATCAGATCGTCGACAACTGGCTCGACTTTTTCACCTACACCGATTTCGTCGATCGCGATGGAAAATTTCAGCTAACGATGCTGAGCTATTCGGGTTTCGAGCCGCTCGCGCAATCGATGAATCCGATGCTGCGCGAAGAATCCTTCCATCTGGGCACGGGTCACGATGGCTTGAAGCGAATCGTGAAAGCCGGCGTCGTGCCGCTGAATATCGTGCAGAAATATATCAACAAGTGGATTCCGGTGAGCTACGACCTCTTCGGCGTCGATTCGTCGAGCTCGGCGCATTGGTTCTATGTGTGGGGCTTGAAAGGCCGCTACGACGAGGCTCAAACCCATCAGGAAGCCGACCTCGGCCACATGAACGAGCACAATCGCCAGCTCTACTATCTGGAATGCGAGAAGTTGATCGAGCAAATCAACCGGCACGTTCCCGCTGGCAAGCCGCCGCTGTATGTCCCGGACATGAAGTTCAATCGCCACATCGGCGAATTTGCGGATCAGCCGTACAGCGTCACGGGCGAACTGCTGAGCCCTGAGAAATTTGCGGAGCACATGAAAGAGATGATTCCTCAACCCGAGGACATCAAGCTCATCAACGAAATTCAGGTCACCGAGCCGAAGTGGGTCGAGCAGAAGGGGAGCATGGAATAACGTGCGCGCTCGCACGGACGCGGAAAGCGCTGCGCGCGGTTTTACCTTCAGCGAATTGATGGTGGCTGCGGCGGCGCGGGAAATCCGCGATGGTGAGTTGGTGTTTGTTGGGATGCGGCTGCCGATGCTGGCGTTCCTTGTGGCGCGACGCACGCACGCGCCGCGCGCGATCGGTCTCTTCGAAAACGGAATCATCCGCGAGACTCCTTCCAAAGAACTTCTTTACACGATGGGCGATCCGCCGAATCTCCGCGCTGCCACGCAATGTGGGCAGATGCTCGACGTGATGGGCCTGTTGCAGCAAGGCCGCGTGGACATGGGTTTCTTGGGCGCTGCGGAAGTCGACCGGTTCGGCAATCTGAATAGCACGTGGGGACATCGCAATCGTGAAATGCAGCGCTTGCCGGGATCAGGTGGCGCGTGCGACATTGCATGCCTCGCGAAGCGCACCGTCGTTCTGCTTGTGCATGAGCGCCGACGCTTAACCGAGCGGGTGAGCCATATCACCTCGCCCGGTTACGGCCTCGGCAACGGCTGGCGGCACGCGCAGGGGCTTCCGCTGTCGTCAGGGCCGTCAGCCATCATCACCACGATGGGCGTGCTTCGATTCGGAGTGGATGGTGAAGCGTATCTCGCTTCTGTTCATCCGGGAGTGAGCGTCGAAGAAGTGCTCACAAATACGGGCTGGACGTTGCGAGTGGCGGATGAGTTGGTGGAAACTCAGGCGCCGAGCGATGCGGAGCTCGATGTGATGCGCGAGATTGATCCAAATCATTTCTGGACGCGGTAACTCGGACTTGAATTTTCACCTGAAGACGATGGCTAACGAATCCAAATTGACGACGATGCATGACGCCATCGCGCGGCATGTGCCGTCCGGCTCGATGGTTCTGCTCGGAGCGCAACTAGAGCAGATGATTCCATTCGCGGCGGGACACGAACTGATTCGGCAGGGTCGGCGCGATCTCACTCTTGTCGGGCCGATCTCCGATATTTTGTTTGACCAGATGATCGGCGCGGGTTGCGCCTCACGCGTGATGGCGGCATGGGTGGGAAATGTTTCCGCGGGCGTGGGATATTGCTTCCGCCGAGCGGTGGAGCAGGGAATTCCCCGGCGTCACGAAACAGTCGATTACTCGAATTTCACGCTGGCGCTGGCATTGCACGCGGCCGCGCTGGGTGTACCGTTCATGCCCACCTACGCCACACTTGGCAGCGATCTGCTCAAGAAGAACGGAAACTTGCGCGAATTTCCTTCGCCGGTGAGCGAAGAAAAATTGGTTGCCGTTCGCGCGCTGCGGCCGGACGTCGCGATCATCCACGTGCAGCGCGCCGACGCGCAAGGAAGCGCGCACGTCTGGGGAAGCTTGGGTGTCGCCATTGACGGAGCGCGCGCGTCTCGAAAGGTGATCGTCATCGCGGAAGAAATTGTCGAGCCAGAGGTGATTGCATCAGATCCCAACCGTACTTTGATTCCGGGATTTATGGTGTCGGCTGTTGTCCACGAGCCGGGCGGTGCGCATCCTTCCCCCGTTCAAGGTTACTATGGTCGCGACCACGCATTCTTCAGCGAGTATCACGATCAAACGAAGCGAATGGAAGATTTCGAGAATTGGCTGTTGAGGTGGGTTTTGCAGGTGCGCGACCGGCACGAATACATGGAAAGGCTCAGCGGAGAACGATACGACGCGCTTCGGGTGCGCGAACATGCACCGTCTGCGCCTGTGGATTACGGATACTGATGGCTGACGATCTCTTCGCCAACATCGAAATCACGCCGCGCGAAGTGAAGAGCATGCTGGAGCGTGGCGATAAATTTCTATTCGTAGATGTGCGCGAAAAATGGGAATTCGAAACTTCCTGGATTGAGGGTGCTGTGCTCGTCCCGATGCGCGAAATTCCCTCCAACCTGACGAAATTTGAAGAAGCCGACAACATTGTTCTGTTCTGTCATCATGGTATCCGCAGCCTCGACGCCGCAGCCTGGCTGCGCTCGCAAGAAATAACCGGGGCGAAATCGATGGCGGGCGGGATCGACCGGTGGTCCGCTGAAATCGATCCAAAAGTTCCCCGGTATTAGGAGTCTTCCATGAGCCCTACGAAACGTCCGAAATCGAAGCCGCGCACGAAGGCCAAGAGAAAGGTGAAGTTTCTCTACAAGACCAGTTGCACCTCGTGCCGCAAGGCGAAGACTCGGTTGCAACGCAAGGGCGTGCTGTTGGATTTTCGAGATTTGGTCAAGCATCGGCTCACGGCTGCTGAGATCGAAACGCTGATCGGCCGCCGCGATCATCGCAAGTTCCTGAATTCCCGCAACCCGCTGTACCGCCGGAAGAATATGAAGAAGAAGCCGCCCTCTCGCGCCCAGGCGATTCGAATGATGGCCAAAGACCCGAATTTGATTCGGCGCCCGGTGATTGTGGCCGGCGGCCGCGTGGTAATTGGATTCGACGAAAACGGAATCGCCAGGTTGTAGACGCTTGGCAGATGCTTCTTTTTGATCTTGGGGAGTCCATTTGCCTCCGGTTATAGACATCCACATTCACATCACGCCGATGGAGGGTTTCAATCCCGAGGCTCAGGAACTCGTTCGGCGGGGGCGGAAGGATTTTGAGGACGCCATCCGGTTTGCCGCAAGCCCAAGCGAATTTCTGAAATTCATGGACAGCGCGGAAATCGAGCGCGCCGGACTGATTAACTACGTCAGCCCGGATGTGATTGGATTCACGTCGGAAGTGAACGAATGGGTGGCGCGTTATTGTGCTGCTGATCCGAAGCGCCTGCTGGCATTCGGCTCCGTGCATCCCAGATATGTGAGCCGATCCCGGCGCGGAAGTTGATCGTCTGAAGAAAATCGGAATCCGCGCGCTGAAAGTACACCCGTCGCACCAGCTTTTTGCTCCGAATGACTACCGCAATGGGCTTGGTCCGCTGCGCGGAATGTACGAAAGGGCGCAGGCCAATCGCATGCCTGTGATGATTCACACGGGCACTTCGATTTTTCTCGGCGCTCGGAATGCTTACGCGCAGCCAATGCTCGCCGACGATGTAGGAGTGGATTTTCCTGACCTCGTCGTAATCCTTGCGCACGGTGGCCGCCCGCTCTGGATGAACGAAGCGTTCTTTCTCGTTCGCCGGCATCCGAACATGTACATGGATATTTCCGGGATTCCGCCGCAGAAGTTGATGGAATATTTTCCGCGGATCGAAGAGATCGCCGATAAGGTACTGTTCGGAACCGATTGGCCGGGCCCCGGCGTTCCTGACGTGATTGGTAATATCGCAAAATTTCGCGCTTTGCCGATTTCGGCTGCGGCGCAACAGAAAATCCTTTACGACAACGCGGCCACGGCTTTTCCCTGTGCGGGCTTAGTCGCTGGATTGAAGATGCGGATCGAGACTATCGGAGTAATTGGCGCAAATCCAGTAGGGCGTGAAATTGCGCTCGCCGCTTTGCTCGGAGGTTACCGGGTGGTTCTGGAGGATGTGTCGCGCGAAATGCTCGAGAAGGGAATCACGTACATTGAGCAATCGCTCGACGACCAGCGTTGCTCGTCGCAAGCTATCTTCAAAGGAGCGAGACTCTGCTTTCGCCCGATTCTCAAGCGCCAGCCGGGTCGATGAAGTTTGCCGAGTGGCCGACATGTTGATCGAGACGGTCCCTGACGAGATGGAAGTGAAGCTTGAAATTTTCACGATCTTCGACAAATTCGCCAAGCCCGAAGCGATTCTGGCGAGCAACACGTCGCTTTCGATCACAGAAATTGCCTCGATTACTTTTCGCACTGAGGATTGCATAGGAATGCGCTTCGCGAATGGTGTGCCAAGAATCAGACGCGTGGAACTCGTTCGCGGAGCAGACACGTCGGACGCGACCATCGCGGCGTGCTCTGAAGTAGCCCGACGGATGGGCATGGAAGTCGCCATTATTTGCGAATCGGCTCAACCATCTGCGATCGACGGGTTCGCAGCTCTTCGCGCGAAGGCCGGGATCGAATGAACTCCGCTCATCGTATCGAGATCTCGCAGGGTGATCTAACAGAGACGAATACGGACGCGATCGTCAATGCCGCGAACAATGACTTGCAGCTCGGCGGCGGAGTGGCTGGCGCGATCCGGCGGAAAGGCGGCCCGAAAATTCAGGCTGAGTGCGATGCAATCGGCACAATTCCTGTTGGCGGCGCGGCCATCACGACCGGTGGAGAACTCAAAGCGCGCTATGTAATCCATGCCGCCAGCATGGAATTGGGCGGCCGCACCGATGCGCTATCGCTACGCAGTTCCACGGCGCATTCATTGCGAATTGCGGCACAAAAGAAACTGAAGACGATCGCGTTCCCCGCAGTTGGAACAGGCATTGCTGGCTTTCCGATGCGCGAATGCGCGGAAATCATGCTGCGCGAGGTGGCTAAGCACTTCGAAGGCCCCACATCTCTGGAAAAAGTATCGTTCGTCCTCTTCGATAAAGACGCGCTCGATGCGTTTCAGTGCGTCTTCGATGAGATGAAAGGCGAGGGAGCGGCCGCGCCGTGACGTCCGAAGACGAAATGCTCTCGAAAGTGCAGCACGAACTCACGAAATACGAGCATCCGCTGTTCGATTTTGAGGCTCGTAGCGCAAAAGACTCGGTCGAAGTGCTGATCCGCTTCAAGCCCTCGGAGCCTGAAGTCCACGAGTACACGATTCAACTGCGCCCGCGCGAGATCGAGCACTCGCAATTCCCCTGGACTTTCAAAAACATCTCTACGACTGCCTGCACGACTATGTGATCGAAATGTTCACCCGCAATCCGCAGCGGGAGAACTAGCCGCGTGCGTTCCAATCCCACGCCGCTCGCTGCAATTCTCGCCGAGCAGATCAAATCGCGAGGCCGAATCACCTTTGCCGAATACATGGATGCCTGCCTGTATCATCCGGAGCACGGCTATTACACGAAGGCCGATCAAAGCGAGCGCCGCGACTACATCACGAGCGTCGACGTGACTCCTGTGTTTGGGCGTCTGCTCGCGCGCCAGTTTCACGAAATGTGGATTGTGCTCGGCCGGCCGCAGCCATTCACGTTAGTCGAAGCTGGCGCGGGCACCGGGCGCCTGGCTAAGCAGGTTCTGGACTGCACGCGCGAGTCGTTGGGCGAGTTCTATTCGGCCACACAGTATGTCGCTGTCGAGCGTTCAGCCGTGCGCCGAACAGCGCAGATACAGAACCTCGAGGATCACATTGCGAGCGGGCGGTTTTGTTCCAGCGAAGAGCTGCCAGCTGAAATCCCGAACGGATGCATATTTTCAAATGAATTATTCGATGCGTTTGCGGTGCATCGCGTGCTGCACGCCAATGAAGAGCTGCGAGAGGTTTACGTCACGCATGCACGCAACGGATTCTGCGAGGAACTCGGACCGCTTTCATCTATGGCAATCGCTGAGTACTTCAAAGCACAGGGAATTAACCTGCATGAAGGGCAAACGGCCGAAGTGAATCTCTCGGCGTGCGATTGGATCGAAGATGCCGGCGCGCCGTCTGCATCGCGGATTCGTTCTCACCATCGACTATGGTTGCGAAGCCCAGCAGCTTTACGATGAACGCCACATGCGTGGAACCCTACTCGCATACGATCGGCATCGCGTAGGTGAAGATTTTTATCGAGCCCCCGGCGCGCAAGATCTCACAGCGCACGTAAATTTCACGGCGCTCGATCTATGGGGTGCGCGCGGCGGTCTCGTTAGCGTAGGATTCACATCTCAGACGAATTTCCTGCTAGCGCTCGCACGGCACTCGAATTTCGCGGACCTGGAAACCACCGGCGCAAGCGAGCACGAAAAAATAGCGGCTCGATCCCAATTCAAGACGCTGATCCACCCCGAAGGAATGGGAGAGACGTTCAAAGTGCTTATTCAACAGAAGGGAATTGAATCGGTCGCGCTGGCAGGCCTGCAACCGCTCTAAAATTATCGCGAGAACTCGACGCGAGCCAACTAATCGCTCGAAGGCCGCTTCTTAAGCACCGGCCGGTCGCCGCCAGAATTTCCAGATTGCGATCCGGACTGCGACCCCGGCGCCGCAGTCGAGCCCGCGCCAGCCTTGTCGCTATCAGCAGGAGAAGGCGTGTTCGCTGCATTCACAGCCGCATCCGCCGAGTACGGCTTCTGCAGGAAGCGTGTGGCTTCCTCCTGCGCACCCGCAGTGTCGTCACCAGTATGCTGTGCGAGGCTGTACTCGTTCACGGCGCGGGCGCGCTGATCCAGCAAGTCCCAAATCTTCCCAATGTAAATGTGGCTCCAAACGTCCGTCCACTTCGGATCGAGATCGCCACTGAGCGCCGAGCGAAACGCATTCGCCGCCGACTGATAATTCTTCTGGTAGAACATCGCCTCGCCCATCCGGAAGTTCGCCAGCGAATTTCCCGGCTGCAAATCGAGCGCGCGCTGATACTCCTGAATCGCCTCATAATATTTGCCAAGCTCGGCGTAACCTTCGCCCCGCGCAATCGCCGCATGCACGCGCAGCCGCGGACTCGATTTCAGCAAATTATTATTCGGGTCGATCACGATTCCATTCGGCTTCGGCCGCCCGAACGTCTCGATCGTGAAATCGGAAGTTGTTCCGCTCACCAGCAATTTCTTGAACTCAGGATTTCCTTCCGTATCCACGCGAATCTCCACGGGCATGCGGAACGTATCCAAATCCTGGTGAATCTTGCCCACCACTTTGAATCCCTTCGGCGTGCGATACGTGATGTACTCGAGCCTGAACTCAGGAATGCCAGTCGAGTTGAGCCACTGCGCAAAAAACGAAGTCAGATTGATCGGCGGCTGCCCTTTCACCGGCGGCGGCACTTTCGTCTTCGCCATCGCTTCGAATTCGGCAATCGTCGCCGTCTTTCCGTCGTACTTCTTGTAAAAATCATGCAAAAGCGAACTGAACGCGTCGTCCCCCAGCTCCGTGCGCAGCATGTGAAACACCAGCGCGCCCTTATCCGATACCACCGAGCGATACTCGTTCGAAAATGTCGCCAGCCGCTGCGACTGCGCAATCGGCGCCGTATCCTCATACATCAGCGCGCCCACCGCAAAATCCTCGAGCGCCTTATGCAGCCCCGCTACTCCGTCCGACTGCTCCGCATACATCGCTTCTGCGTAACGCGAAAGTCCGTTCGTGAGCCACGTATCCGGAATCGTCGCAGGCATCACGCGTTCGCCCCACCACTGCTCGGCCGCGAGCTGCGAAAGCATTCGCTCATTCGCCTTCGTCGTCCATTGCCGCGCGCTGATCAAAAGCAATCCGGGCGCCGCAAATCCCTGCAGAGTGCCGTCCGGCAATTGCGCGATGGTCCAGGAAGGTTCCGCTTCGAGCCCGCCGAATGATTCCGAAAAATACGAAACGATATGCGAGAGCGCCGTCGCGTATGAATTCGCCGTGCTCGCCTGCGCGGGCGGAGTATAGACAGTGGTGTTCAATCCTTCCGCCTGCACCGGTGAAAGCTGCAAGCTGCCGGCGACAAACGATCCGACGCGCCCCGGCTTGTCGCAGTGAAATACATACGCGGACTTCGCCGTATCGCCGCGCCCCAGCGCAGGCTGCGCCACCGGTGAATCGCCCTTGCCCGTGCCCACCACCACAAAAGTATCCGGCACGATCAGCTTGAAAGTCCCGGTGTAGCGGTTCGAAGTGAAATTCGTCAGCGGAAACCAGCGCGCCGGCAGCAAAAGATAGGCGGACGTCTTGTCGATATTCGCGAAGCGCACGCCTTTCGTCGGGCTGTCGTCTTCGCTCGAAATCGGCCCCGCGTAATCAAACTGCAGCGTCACTTTTTTCCCCGGCGACGCCGCCTCGGGAAGTCCGATGGTGATCAGCAGCGGGTAATTCGTATCGCGGCTGAATTCGAGCGGCTTCCCGTTCGGTTCGTGAACCGTCGCAATTTTCAGGTCCGGATGCAGCTCGACGACTACCGTCTTCGACACCTGCTCGGCCACGAAATCCGCTTTCACAGTTGCGGTGATGTTCTGGTCATCCGGATGGAGAATCACTTCCACATCGTAATTCGTCGCGCGGAATGGAAAACTGTGAGGCGCCTGCGCCAGGGCAGGGAATGCAAAGGCAAGCGAAACCGCCAGCAGACCGACCAGTCGTTGAATTTTGAACAAGAAACAGCCTCTCGAAACTGCTCGTTGGCGCTGCATAACTAAGATACCAGACTGGCCGCTGTAGTTGCCTATCTCGAAAGCTTACAGCATCCCCGCGAAAATGTCCGCCGCGCGCTCGATCGCTCCGCCCGGCCCGAGTTTCGTTCGCACCTCTGCCAGTCCCGCTTTCATCTCATCGCGTGCGGCGGGCGATTCCAGCAGCTTGCGCACTTCCTCGCCCACCGCCGCAGAAGTGAATTGGTCTTGAATCAATTCCGGCACCACGCGCCGCCCGGCAATTAGATTCACCATGGCGATGAAAGGTGAGCGCACCATTCGCTTCAGCACGAAGGCGCTCGTGGGACTCACTCGGTAGACCACCACCATCGGCGTTCCCAATAGCGCCGCTTCCACAGTGGCCGTTCCGCTCGCCACAATGGCGCAGTCGGCGGCGCTGAGCGCGTCATATGTGGCGCCCTCCACGCGCGTCACCGAAACGCCGGGTCGGGCATACGGCGCAAAAAGCTCGGAACCCAAAGCCGGTGCCGCCGCCAGCACGAACTGTATCGCGCCGTGACTCCGGGCCTCTCGCGAAAGCCGTTCGCACGCTTCCATGATCAAAGGATAATGCCGCTCGATTTCGCTCCGACGGCTGCCGGGCAGCAGCGTAACAATCGGGCGCCCGGCATCGAGCCCGTGCCGCGCCGCAAATTCCGTGCGGCTCATCGAAGCTCTCACCACGTCCACAAGCGGATGCCCGACGAAATCCACCGGCACTCCCGCCTCGCGATAAATCTCCTCTTCAAATGGAAAAATCACCACCATGCGCTCAACTAGCCGCTTAACCACCCGCACTCGCCCCGGCCGCCACGCCCACACCTGCGGTCCGATGAAATATCCCACGCGAATCCCATTGTTTTTCAGCCTGCGCGCCACTCCCAGATGCGTTCCCGGAGAATCAACCAGAATCGCGAGCGCCGCGCGCCGCCGCACAGCTTCAGAAGCAATCTTCCGCTGCACGCCGATCACGGTCGGAATTTTGTGCAGCACTTCCGAAATACCCACCACCGCCACTTGATGGTAATCCGCGATTAGCTCAACGCCGGCTTCAGCCATTCGCTTTCCGCCCATTCCGAATAGCCGCGCGCCGGTGCGCGCTCGCAGCGCCGTCGCAAGACGCGCCGCATACATATCGCTCGACGCTTCGCCCGCAGAGATCAAAATCTCAGGCGCGCTCATCGGTTGCGTCCGAAGATAAATTCAGTTGGAGGTGAGAAAAACAGGAGAGGCCAAACGCACCGGCAGGCGGAGTCCGCCGCATCAGTCATCGGCCGGAAGCGGATGCGAGAATCCGGACGCCCCCGCGCCGTGAACGGGAAGCGACAGCTCTTGTTCCTTGTACTGAAGCTGATACAGCCGGTAGTAAATTCCGCGAAGGCCGAGAAGTTCCTGATGCGACCCCTGCTCGCGCAAACGCCCCTTGTGAAACACAAGAATCCGATCCGCGTGTTGAATCGTGCTCAAGCGATGCGCGATCACCACGGCCGTGCGCCCTTCGAGCAGCCGGTCCAGCGCCTCGCGTATCAGAAGCTCCGTCTTGGTATCGACGCTCGACGTAGCTTCGTCGAGAATCATGAATTTCGGATCGTGCGCCAACGCGCGCGCAAAACTCACCAACTGCCGCTGCCCCACAGAAAGAGTCGAGCCGCGCTCCGTCACTGGCGTCTCGACGCCCTGCGCCAGCGATTCGATGAACGGCCCGAGCCCCACCTCGCGCAGCGCCCGTTCCGTATCCGCCCGCGTGATCTTTTCCGTGCCGAGTTTCACGTTCGATTCGAGCGTGCCCGTGAAAAGGAACGGATCCTGCAGCACGATGCCAAACATCTTCCGCAGGTCCTGCAAATCCATCTCGCGAATGTTCACGCCGTCAAGCAAAATTTCGCCGCGCTGCACGTCATAAAACCTCAGCAGCAGCTGAATAATCGTCGTCTTGCCCGCGCCTGTGTGCCCAACGATCGCCAGCGTTTGCCCCGGCTCCACGCGGAAGGAAACATCGCGGAGCACCCAATCCTCTTCCTTTGGCGTCGCTCCGCCGTGATAGGCAAACCACACGTTGCGAAATTCAATTTCCCCGCGCGGCGAAGCCAGCGTATGCACCTTCGCGGGCGAAACAATCGTCACCGGCTCGTCCAGCAGGCCAAAGATGCGCTCCGACGCCGCCATCGCAGCCTGCAAAATGTTGAATTTTTCGCTGAGATCCTGAATCGGCCGGAAAAACCGCTGCGCATACTGAATAAACGAAATCAGCACGCCGAGGGTAAAAGTTCCCGCAATCACGCGAATGCCGCCCACCCAATACAGCAGCGCCACTCCGCTCATGCTCAAAAGTTCCACGGCCGGATAAAAATACGAGAAAGCGTCAATCGCGTCTTTGTACGCTTCCATGTGAATCCGATTCAATTCCGCAAACTGTGCGCGCGATTTTCTTTCCCGGTTAAAAAGCTGCACCACCGACATTCCGCTGATGTGCTCCTGCAAGAACCCATTGATGCGCGCGATAGCGGTACGAATATTACGATTCGCGTCGCGCACGTGATTGCGGAAGATATACGTCAGCAGAAACATCAACGGCAGCGGAGAAAGCGTCACGAGCCCGAGCAATGGATGCCACCGGATCAGAAACACTGCGAGCCCGATCAGCAGAACGAAATCGTTCAGCATCGCCGCCACGCCTGAAGCAAAAAGATCGTTCAGCGCGTCCACATCCGTCGTCGAACGCGTCACCAGCCGCCCCACAGGCGTGCGATCAAAAAAGCTCATCGGCAGCCGCTGCAGATGCTCGAAAATCTCTTTGCGCAGGTCGTACATCGTCTTCTGTCCGACGGACTGCATGATGCGCATCTGCAAGTATTGAAGCGCGAAACTCGCCACCAGCGAGCCCAGGTAAAGAAGACAAATCACCGCGAGGCCGACGAGGCCCACCCGCTTCGCCATCTCGCCGTGCGCCACGGGCAAAATGTAACGATCGACGCCGCGGCCAAAGAGAAATGGCCCGACGATTTCCATGCCGGCCACAGCCAGGCTCATCGCCACCGCGAAAAACACCTGCAAGCGGTACGGGCGCAGATATTTCATCAGCCGGTGCGTCAGCCGCGTGTCGTACAGCTTGCCGAGTTTCTCTTCTTCGCGGAAATCGCTCATTCGCGTTCTAGCTCTGCTTCCAGAAGCTGCTTCTGATAGAGATCGGCATAATAGCCGCCGAGCGCCAGCAATTCGTCGTGGGTTCCGCGCTCGATGATTCGGCCGTTGCGCAACACCACAATCTGATCGGCATTCTTTACGGTGGAAACGCGGTGCGAGACCAGAATCGTCGTGCGGTCCCGCATCAAGCCTTGCAAACCATTCAGGATCCGCTCTTCGGTGGCCGTATCCACGCTCGAAAGCGAGTCATCGAGCACCAGAATCTTCGGCTTGCGGGCGATTGCGCGCGCCAGTGACGTTCGCTGCCTCTGCCCGCCCGAAACGTTATGCCGCGCTCGCCGAGAATCGTGCTGAAGCGGTCGGGAAACCCTTGAATCTCGCCGGAGATACTCGCAATTTCGGCGGCCTCGAGGACGGCCTCATCCAGCACGTTCTCGACGCCGAAGCCGATGTTCTCGCGAATCGTTTCGCTGAAAAGAAAAGTGTCCTGCGGCACGTAGCCGATCGCGCGGCGCAATTCCGCCACCGGATAATCTCGAAGCGGGCGCCCGTCGATCAGCACGGTTCCCGGCGGCGCTTCCCACAATCGCGCAATCAACGCTGCCAATGTCGATTTGCCGCTTCCGGTCGGTCCAACAATCGCTAAAGTTGACCCGGCGGGGACATGCAGCGAAATGTCGTGCAGCACAGGTTCATTCGGTGGACTGCCGGGGGCGACGGGTACGCGAAATTCAAATGGCGAAATTCAATTTCGCCGCGGATCGGAGTCTCGGTACTCGATGCTTCCATGCCGGCCGTACTGGTATTACCGTTCGAGCCAGCGCTCTTCTTCGCTACCTCAGCGCTGTCGCGAATGTTCGGTTCGGCCCTAAGGACATACATCAACCGCCCCATCGACGCCGCGCCACGTTGGAAAATATTCGTCACCCAGCCGAGCGCGATGATCGGGAAAATCAGCACGCCAAGGAAGGCATAAAATGACCACAGCGTTCCCAGCGACACGCCGCTGTTCGCCACCTGCGTTCCGCCCTTGCCCAGCAAAATAACAAAGCTCAAACCAATCAAAGCCGTCAGCGCAGGGAAGAACAAGCTCCACGAACCGATCAGCTTGATATTGCGATCCACATAATCGCGATTGGCATTCTCGAACAGCCCGATTTCAGATTTCTCCTGCGCGTAGGCTCGCACCACGCGAACGCCGGTCAGGTTCTCCTGCGCTCGCGTTGACAGCGCGCCAAGCGCTGCCTGAATACGTTCGGAAAGCCGGTGAATCGTCTGCCCAAAATAATAAACAGCAAGCACGACGATCGGCACAGGCAGCAGCACCCACAGCGTCAGCGCGGGCGACAAGTCGGATCATGAAGAAAAGCGCCACCACGGACGTCGCAATCGTCGTCGCCGTGTACATGATTCCGGGACCGAGCACCATCCGCACCGCGTTCAAATCATTCGTCGTCCGGGACATCAAATCGCCCGTGCGATTGCTCACGTAAAATTCAGGATCGAGGCGAACGAGGCGGTCGAACAGATCGTTGCGCAGATCGAATTCAATTTCGCGCGACACTCCAATCAGAATCCACCGCGTCCAGAACGAAAAAATCCCCTTCACCACCATCGCGATAACGATCGTCAGGCAATAAAGGCCCAGCGCGTGCCGGTTGAGCGGAGAATAGAATTTAAGCACGGGCCACAGCACGGCTCGCGCGGTGCCTGACAAAGTGGTCAGTGGCCGCGGAAGTCCGTTCAGGCAATCGGCAATGATCCCCTGAACCAACTGCGGAAGCGCCGCAATGATTCCCATGAGCAGGTCGAGCGTCAGGCCGAGCGTGACCATGCCTTTGTAGCGCCCTACGTAGGGCAGTAGCGGCTTCAGATTCTGCCAGCCTGACGGCTTCTTCGCCGGCCGTGCCGCAGCTGCCACGGGTTGTGCGATCGCGCTCATTGCCTTACCTGCGACTCCGGCGACTCCAGATTTTTCGTCTCGCCCAGAAAATGTTCGTACGTGCGATCGAGCGATTCGTAGAGTTTCAGCTCGGGATTCCAGCGAATTCCGATCGTCTCGATGTAGCCACCGGCTGGCTTGGCCAGCGGCGTGAAATACATCTGCAATCCCTTGTCTTCGTGCTGCTCGGATTGAAGCCGCCACGCCGGCACAGGCGCAAGCGGAGTTCCGCCTAGATAACCCTTGGGGTTCTGCAAATGCTCGTCGCAGCGGAATACTTCCTTCCACTTGCCGCCATCGTTCTCCAGCACCACGGCCCGGCTCACGAGCGTCCCCGGCATCACTCCCTGCGGCGTGGATTTCAGCCGGTTCACCGCAAATATCTGCTCCTTCCCGTTTTTCGCCAGATCGCCAAACGCAAGCACTTCCGTTTCCGATCCGAGCGCAGCTTCAGCAGCCGCTTGAACATCGGGAGGAGTCGCGGGTTTCGCTGGAGTTGCCGGCTGCGCGGTTCCTTTTTTGGTCGACTCCACAGGGGACGACATAAACGATTTGTCGCACCCCGCACAAACGAGTGCGACAACACCGGCTGCCGCGAAAATGGCGTAGCGCTTCATCAATATTTCAGACAATTGTAGCCGTTTGGCTCTGCCAGGCAGAAGGATTCTCCGAGAATTGAATTCCCCCAGGCTGCACCCCGCAGCCGCACTACCGAGCCGCGAGAATCTCCTCGATGCGCGATTCAAAATTCTCCTCGCCCTCGGACCACATTTTCAGCCGGTCGATTGGTACTGCCTTTTCGATGCGGCGAACCCACTCCAGGAGTCTACGAATATTTTCGGTGGTCTTTTCCTGGTAATTCCGCAGGTTTTCGGGCCGTTCCATGGCCTCGAGGAACTGTTTTTCCTCTGCGCTCGCCGGATTTGCCTTCTCGCTGCGGCGAAACCCGAGTAAACCCCCGTGCCCGGTGAAAAAATGCTCGAATCCGAGATCGATCTCCAGGTGGCCGAATTCGCGCCAGTATCCGTCGTCGTAATCCTCGCCATAGCAGAAAAGCTCAAGCGGCTGCGGCTGAACCTGCCATCGCCCCAGCGCGTCATCGTACGTCCATAGATCCCAGCCCGTGCGGACTTCATAGGCGGAGTCGTTGTTCAGGTGATCCTTCGCGAGTTCGATCACGCTGTTGGCGTCGAGCGGCACCGCCCGCAAATCCTGCTCGAGAATCGGCGATTCGGTGGCATCTACGGCGCGAACCACAAGATAGTCGAATCCCGGCGCGGTAGCGGAGAAGGGAACCGTCGCAAGCAGCGCCCCAAACTGCTCCAGAATCCGCGGCTCGGAAAAATCCTTGCACCAGATGCTGACGTAAGCGTGGTTGGACATGACCCGGCTATTATACCGGCATCGCGGTTCGCGCGAAAAATCGGCGTCGAAAAATTTGCAATTAAATTTTTAGCTGAAAATTGACGCCAAGGAATCGGCGGCGTAAAATTGAAGTTGAAACTGATGAAATTGACGATGATTTGGGAACGCGCTTCGGAAAGTTCCTCGGCTACTTCGTTTGCTTCGGCAGGTCGTCGTCTTCTTCGTCGTTGGGCCTGAAATCCGCGGAAAGTCCCAGCAGCCGGTTCTTCAACGTGTCGCCCATTCCTGAGAGAACCTCTGAGCACGTGTCGCGCAGGCGCTTCTCGGCGGCCTTGGCGATCGTGTCGAGCACCGTCTGCGAATGCTGGCCTAGCGTGGTGGCGGAAGCGAGCAGCCACGAGTTCGACGCATTCTCGAGCCGCTCTTTGTAGTGCTCGATGTTCTCGTCCGTCGCTTTCTTCAGCCGCTCCATCCAGGCTTTTTTCTCCTGCTCCTGCTGCGTCTGCCAATTTTCGACGATTGGCATCAGCTGCGATTGCAGGTAAACGCGCGCCTGTTCCACTCCGTCGAGCATCCGTTGGTCGAGGCTGGATTGAAATTCCGCCAGCGAGCCTTCGCGATTGAACTCCATATCGGAGCGCGCTTTCTCGAGCGCCTCGCGTGAAGTTTCCTCGAATCGCCGCAGTGATTCGAGCGTCACGCGATTCACCTGGTTCGCAAAAGTCGCGCCGGCCACTTCCGCGTTCTCGCTCAGCTTGTTGCGCTGGCGATCGACCACTTCTTTCGCCGCGTCTTCAATCTGTGCCTGGCTATGCTCCACATACGTCCGCCGGTAGTGATCGAGTTCGGAAGCGAGCAGCCGCGAAGTTTCCGCCGCGCGATCGCGCAACGATGTCGTTGCCTGTTCGACCGAGCGCTCCATCGAAGTCTGCATCGTGGTCTGCGCTTTTTTCTGGTACCACTCGGACGCCTTCAGCAGCGCTTCATACGTGTGGTGCTCGGTCTCGGTGCCCTTGCGCTCGATGTCCTCGGTGACCTTCGAAACCACTTCGCGGCAGGACTGCTCCACTTCAGCCGGAACCTTCGCTGCTTCCTGGCGTAGCCGCTCGAGCGATTCCTGCACGGCGTTGTCCGATTGCTGCTTCAGATTCTCCCGTACCGAATCCTGAATTTTAGAAGCGTGCCCGGAAATCTGGTCGATGTGCTCGACGACGGTATTGCGGAACTGCGCCGCCTGCTCCGCCACTTCCATGGCCTGCTCTTGCAGCGAGCGCTGAATCTTCGCGGCGTGGCCGGAGATATTGTCGATGTGCCCGCCCGTGGCTTCTCTCAGCTCCCGGGATTGTTCGGAGATCTGCTGGATCTGCTCGATGAGCGCCGTCTGAGTTTCCGCGGCGCGCTCTTCGGCGCCTGAAAGCTGGGAGATGACGCTATGCGCGTCGCCTAACTTCGAAGCGATGGTCTGATCGAACTCGCCCGAGATGCGCTGAACCACTTTCTGCGCTGCGGCTTCGAGCGTCGGCTCGATTTGCTCGGCGCGCTCGGCGATGGCCTTGTCTGCCTTCTGCCCTATCTCCTGATATTTCTCAGCGAGGATTCCGTCGAGCCGCTGCTGGGTGTGATCCAGCATGGATTGTGCGGTGGATTCGAGCCTCGACTTGGCCTCGTCCGCGCGCGCTCGCTCCTGCTCGAGATTCGCTCGGACCGATTCGAGCGTGCTTTGCGCGGCGGCGTCGAGCTGCGACTTCACTTCGTCCGCGCGCTTTCTTTCCTGCTCGAGATTCGCTCGAACCAATTCGAGCGTGCTTTGCGCGGCAGCATCGAGCTGCGACGTCACTTCGCCTGCGCGGGACCGCTCTTGATCGACCGCTGCCCGGATAGATTCGAGAGTGGTTCGCGCCGCTTCTTCGAGAGTTGATTTTGCCTGTTCGGTTCGCGCGCGTTCCTGTTCGAGGTCGGCCTTCAGTGAATCAGCGGTGGAGCGCGCGCCTGCAATCACTTCATCAAGCGTTCCCTGGAGTCCCGACTTCCTCGCATCAATGTCCTGCTGCGCCTGCTCCAGTGCCGCGCGCGATGCATCGTTCAGTTGCGCGCCGATTTTCTGCGATGCGCCCGCCAGCGCGGCGTCAAATGTTTCCTGCCAGCGCCGGTTTACCTCGGCTACTTCGACGTTGGCCTTCTCTACGGTCTGGCTGCGAATATTCTGCGCGGTGTCTTCCAGGCTCTTGCGCCAGTCATCCAGATGTCGCTGTGCCGCTTCGGGTGACGAAAGAATATCGAGCGATGGTGACGTGGCTTGCCGGCTGCTGATCGCCCGCTCGACAGCTTCTTCGACCGCCGTCTTCAAATTCTGCGCGGTAGCTTGTTGCGCCGCCTGTTGCGCGGCTTGCTCGGCCGCGGTGCTCACCGCTTGCTGCACGGCGTTGCGCACTTTGGCGTCGAGATTTTCCGACGAAATCTCTGTGGCTTTGCGCGCTTCTTCCACGATTGCGGCGGTGCGCTGCGCAGCCTCCTGAACCACCTTCTTTACCGACGTCTCGGAGACGCGCTCCATCGAAACTTTAATCGCGCGCTCCACGGCATCATGAAGCTGCACATCCAACTGCTGGCGCACAATCGTCATTTCTTCGGCGATCGCCGTTTCAGCGCCCTTGCGCATCGTCTTATCGAGATTTTCTTTAACTTCCGTCACCACCCTGGCCATTTGTCGCGCCATCGCAGCTTGAGCGTCTGGGGACGGGACCGTAACCGCATGTGTCTTGCTATCGGCGGCCGGTGGGGCTGCCGAAGGCGCGGTTGGAGAAGCAAGTGGTGCAGCCGGCCCAGGCGTAGCTGGTTTCTGCGGCGCAACGTGGGCGACGGGTGCAGCAGGTGCGTCGGCAGCAGGCCCAGGATGGGCTGGCGCGATAAGATCGGCCTCCGGCGGTGCGGAAGCGGCTGCGTCTATCTCGAACTCTTGAACGAGTTCCAGGGTGCGCGACGCGTCGGTGCCGCCTTCCGCAATGGACGCCTGCCAGTCATCCGGGGGAAACGCGATGCCCCACACATTACCTGGCGTTTCAAACTCGAGTCCGATTTGGAAAAGTTCGCGAACGGTGCGCGGACGCTGCACCCAGACGACTCGCCCTTGAACGGAGTGCGGCGGGCGACCCGGTTCGGGCGTCGGAATATCCAGAGTTACGATCGAATTCTTGGGGACGTAGTGCTTCGATTGGTACTTACAACCGTGGCAGTTCACCATCACGGTGGTGGTGCGTTCTTTGAAGGGCTGGCCCAGCGCGTCCACACCCGTCACGGTGAGCGGGACGGCTTGCACGATGCGCGTGCTGCGGCGCTTTTGCGTGCCGGGATCGTTGGACAGCGCGGATTCGTTCACCCAAGCCTCCGAGGGGCAATTTCCAAGGTTAGCATTCTGGCTGGGCGCGAGCGAACAGCCTTGCGCGATTGTGCGAAAGGGTAACTTCGAAGTGAATCTGAGGTTGGAGCGAAGACAGACGTCGAAATCCCGAAAAAGGCGTTCCGTCTCGGCGCACGCAAAAACCGAGTTTTGTCCCTATTAGAAAATTGTTTAGTGCTGTGTTTTCCGCAACTTAACTCAATTTCTGAAATCTCGATTGTTCCTATTAGAATTTCGCGCGCGGGAGAGGAGCGGAAGCCACATCGCGCATTTCGCGCGACTCTCATGCCCGCACCTCCTAGTCGAACGACAAACTAACTATTCGATTATATCACGGAGGTCAAATTCGCCCACGTGAAGAGCATTCATGCCAGCAACGCAGATAGGCCTGCGGACTTTGAGATTTTCAGTCGCGCTGCAACTGTTGTCGCTGGGGATGTTTCGGGAAGACTTCGTCGCGGACTTAACGTGACATGCGGTGACTTGCAATGAACGTGCGGACCGGCCGCGAAAAATGGAACGCCGGAAAGACTCCGGCAAGGCGCAGGTCCGCACTGCGTGGATTTCGGGGGTTTAGTTCAGTTCCTGCTTGCGACGGGCAAGCACAACGCCACCGAGAGCCAAAAGTCCCGAACCAACAAGGATCGCGATCCCAGGCTCTGGAACCGGCGCCGGATCACACTTTTTCGGCTGGTCGCCACTGGGGACGCAGCCGTTCTGGTTTCCCGGGTCCGCGTTAGCCAGCGGAGCTAGAAGCGCAATGCCCAAAAGTACTGCAAATCCAA
Organism: uncultured Acidobacteriota bacterium; assembly: GCA_963767205.1. Lineage (GTDB taxonomy): Bacteria > Acidobacteriota > Terriglobia > Acidiferrales > UBA7541 > Palsa-295. The sequence continues at coordinate 34,213 of CAVYDF010000007.1, read as the reverse complement.
GTTTCTTCATTTTAGCTACTCCCATTCGGCGATACCTGCTGGCGCACACTACCGTTGGAGAAAGGTAGCAGATTGGGTTCCAAACCTCAAAGATCGGCGAATGCTAGATTTAGCATTGATTCTAAACAGCATACGAAACTTCGTCGTTTGAGGGCTTTTCGCTGGGCTAAACTGTTGCACATTCTCGCCAGGGCAATTCCCAAGGACCGAGTCCATCCCTATGTCACATCAATAGGACAACCACGTCAAATATCGAAGCGTTGACGAGCTTGCGCCGCGCGCTTCAAAACCGAGCTTTCTTTTTCTTGATTTTGGTAGCCTATCGTTGGGCCATCTATTGCTCCCTTTAGCTGTCATCTGAACTTCTGTCGTCAAACGAGGAACCAGGTTTGTCACAAGAACCAAAAGGTCAGTCCAACGGGCCCGCGCCGCCGATCGTCTGGCACACCGGCGCAACCGAATACGGTTCGTGGAAAAACGAGCGGCTCTGGCGCGGCTTCCGTTCAGACCAAGCATGACGAACTGCGTCTGCTCGTAAACTCGCGGCACCCGATCATCACAGTAGAGACGCCCGAAGAAGAGCGTTTTGAGCAGTTGCTGCTTGGAAGTGGCGGCTGAGTTGGGCGTGCCGATGTATGAATGGAGCGTCACCGCCGGACTGGCAAAATGCCATGGCGCGCCGCTTTACAACACCGATCAGCCGGAGCAGGCACTGGCAAATATTCCATTGATTCCGGGCGACGCTATCTTCCTGCTCAAGGATTTTGGGCGGTATTGCGAAAATGACAGAATCTGCCGCCGCTTGCGGGATCTGGCAGAGAAATTCAGGATAGCGCGGCGTGCGATTGTGATTTCCGCGCCGTCGTTGCAATCTGCCGGCGGAGCTTGCCTCCGAAGCGGTGCATTTCAACTGGACCTGCCGACGCCGGAAGAGTTGTTGCCGGGAGTGAAGGGCGTGCTTGCCGAACGTGAATCGAGAGCAGCGCCTTCCTGTGGCGCTGGACCTCGCGGGAATCGGCCAACTCGCTCGAAACCTTGCGGGGCTTTCCGGAGAAGAAGCGATGCGCACGCTGCGGATGTGCGTGATGTCGCGGGGATGTGCGGATGCCGGATTGCTGGATGACGTGCTCGATGCAAAGCGCCAAGCCTTGCGGAGCGAAGGATTGATCGAGACGGTGCGGCGTGACACATCGTTTGACGATGTGGCAGGGCTGAAGCGTTTGCGCGAATGGATCGCGAAACGCAAGAGCGCGTTGACGTTGGAAGGACGGCGATTTGGGCTTGAGCCGCCCAAGGGGATTTTGATTACGGGCGTGCAGGGATGCGGGAAGAGCCTTGCGGCGCGGGCGGTGGCCGGGGAGTGGGGATTTGAGCTGGCGCGGCTGGATGCGGGAGCGTTGTACGACAAGTTTGTGGGCGAGAGCGAGAAGAACCTGCACAAAACTTTGGAATTGGCGCAGAAGCTGGCGCCGGTGGTGTTGTGGATCGATGAGATTGAGAAGGCGTTTGCGTCTGCCGGTACGAGTGGCGATGCCGACGCGGGATTGTCGCAGCGTCTGCTGGCGACTTTGTTGACGTGGATGCAATCCCGGGAAAGCGGCGTGTTTTTGGCGGCGACCTCGAACAACATTACGCTTCTGCCGCCGGAGATGATGCGCAAAGGGCGATTCGACGAGATCTTCTTTGTCGACTTGCCCGGTGCGGAAGTCCGGGCGGCACTCTTCGAATTGCATTTGAAAAAGCGCGGACGCGATACATCCACGTTTGATTTGTCGAAACTCGCGCTGGGGAGTGAGGGCTTCTCGGGAGCGGAAATCGAGCAGGCAATTATTGCCGGGCTTTATACGGCCTTTGCGCAGAAGGAACAACTGACAACGGAAGTTCTTCTCGCGGAGATTCGCTCGACGCAACCACTCAGCGTGACTCGTGCCGAGGAAGTGCAATCAATCCGGCAATGGGCCAAGACGCGAGCCGCGCCGGCAGACTGATCCGGATCCGACCCGGGAGAGAATATGCCCAGGTTGTTCTTAGCCAAACCGGAACACAACTCCATCGCTGAACCTGAAATTGTTCTGGCAGTTACGAAATAACGCCACCCTTCGCCGGAAGTTACCAATCGCCAACGTCGCGATACAAGAAGTGTTCGTCCTCGCCGGAAACGGGCGCTAAGATAGCGGAAATCAGTTCGCTGGACGGAGAAGAAGATGAAACAATTCTTGATCGCACTTGGTGTTGATGGTTTTCGCGAACCCCGTGTTTGCCAAGCCGAAAGAGCAGGTCTTCGCTGCTAGCTGCGACCGGGTGTGGTCCGCGGTTAAGATAGCAACCGCTCCTCCACACTACAATTTTGCACAGCTCGATGACGCTCAGAAAAAGGGGATTGTCTCGACAGGCAACGCTGTTAGCGGCAAGCGATACCTGGACATTACGCTGACTGGTTCCGGCGAGACCTGCACGGTGGCATTGGGTGGAAATTTCTCAGGAATCACCCACAACGATAAGGGCGACCTATTTAAGCGCATCGAGGAAACGCTTGCTCAGGTCCCTTCTGAGAAGAAGCCCGCCGAACCTAAAAACTAAAATTAGAGGCGGCAATTCCGTTCGTATTCGTGCCAAGCGTTTCGCTAGCTTGCAGTCCAATAGTCAGTGAGCTGCGCCGTCGAGCCAGTAAGATGACTGGCGTCCCACAGATCTTATTTGGAGATGGCTGGTGGGAAGAAGATTTATAAACATGTTTCCGATGTGTTAGCCTCGCGGTGTGCGAGCCTCGCCTTGGACCCGTATCGAATACATCGCACGGCATTCACTGTAGTGCGAAGCGACTCGAGATGTTAGCTGCGACTTTCATTTGCTTGTGGCGCCAGTACTTGCTCAAAAACCAGAGGTGAAGAAATCAGTGGATACGCAAGCACAGGCCAAGGCGGTCGATGAGAAAGATATCGGCTATTGCGAGGCCTTGAAAAAACGCCGGCTTGTTTCCTCCGAATGCGGGCATGTACCAGCGAAGTGGCAGGTATCGTCGACAACTGGGGAGGCGTACCTACGAAGAGCGCGAGGCCGATACGCCGATTACCACGACTCGAAACAGAATTGATGAAGACAACACAGAAGAGACGATGAACCCGCGATCGATGATCCGGCGCAGTCATTCCGATGGCGTGCATCACCTTGTTCCAGGGATTTGAGCTGTGCTCGTGATCCGTAGATCAAATGCGCACATCCGTCTTGGTATCAAATGAGCGCGCCTCCGCAGGCCGTCCCGGGCTATCGTATCAGGACTTCCGTGAAATAGTTTTATATATCCTTGCGTGGTTCGCTGCAGCAAGCAGTACGTAGCTGAAGCCAGACGTTCCTTCGCGCACTCGCTTGCGACTCCCGCCGCGGTCCTTTGACAATTGCGCTCGCGGTTTCGCTACAATTAATCTTGAGTGATATCGAGTATTGCCGAGAGGACGAGGGGCCAGCGATTGTCTAAGCGTGGGTGGCTGATTCTTGCGGCTGTCGCAGGAGGACTGGTTTTAGCGGCGTTTGCGGTTTTGTTCGCGATGCGGGGAACAATTCGGGGGATGATCCGGAACGAGACGGAGGCGTACCTCCGGCTGCGATTCCACAGCGAGCTCGAATTCAAGGATTTCGAAATTTCGTTGAGGCCCGGCATGCATGTGGTGATTACTGGCGTCGTGTTGCGCCACAACGGGCGGACGGACGTTCCTCCGCTGATCGAAATCGCCAAAGTTTCCTTCAACGCGAACATTTCGGGGCTGCTGGCTAACAAGGTGACCGTGAGCAGCGTGCGCCTGGACGGATTGCAAATTCACACGCCGCCTCGGCAGCCGGGCGGAAAGCCGTTGATTCACGGAACCGATGTAGATTTGGCGAAGAAATTTCCGATCGTGATCGGTGAGGTGATTGCCGATGATGCGGTGATCGTTCCTCTTCCAAAGGATCCAGCAGCGACCGCACATCCTTTTTACGTCCACCATCTCCACATGAATAATTTCCGCTTCGATCAGCCCGCTGATTTTCACGCCATCCTGACGAATCCTAAGCCGCGCGGCGAAATTGACTGTGTTGGAAAGTTCGGGCCGTGGGACGCCGAGGAGCCGAGCCTGACGCCTGTGGATGCAAAATTCAACTTCGAGAATGCCGATCTCGGCACGCTGAAAGGGCTTTCGGGAATTCTTTCGTCGAAGGGGAAATTTACGGGTCCACCCTGGGACGCCGAGGAACCCAGCCGCACTCCCGTGGAAGCGAAATTCGATTTCGAGCACGCCGATTCAGGCACATCGAAAGGGCTCTCGGGAATGCTCTCGTCGAAAGGAAAATTCAAAGGCCCCTCGATTATCTGGAAGTGGAAGGCGAGACGGATACGCCAGATTTTGCGCTGCGAACCGCGAGCCATCCTGTTCCGTTGCACACGGTGTATTCGGCGATTGTGGATGGAACGAATGGTGACGTGATCCTGAACAAAGTGACGGCTACTTTTTTGCGTACGACGATTGTGGCGCAGGGCGAAGTGGTTGACCTGAGCACGCATAAGGGTCGGACGATCAATTTGGACGCGGTTTCGGACAACGGGCGCGTCGAGGATCTGTTGCGACTCACGGTGAAGACGGATAAACCGGTGATGACTGGCTACGAACGGCTCAAGACGAAGATTTACATACCCGAGCGCGATGAAGATTTGATCAATCGCATGTCGCTCGACGGGCAATTTGCAATTGGCGATATTCAGTTCACAAATAGCGAGATTCAGGATCGCATCGACACGTTCAGCCACAAGGCGCAGGGAAAGCCGGAACTCGGCGCCGAGGGCACGCAACTTTCGGAGTTGCGCGGCACCTTCACCATGCAGCACAGCAATGTGAAATTCTCGAACCTTACATTTGGAGTGGAGGGCGCGTCGCTGGCGCTCGCTGGAACGTACGGCGTGAATACGGGCGATCTGGATTTTCGCGGCAAGTTGCGGATGAGCGCGAAAATTTCTCAGACTGTGACCGGGAAGAAATCGTTCTTTTTGAAGGCGGTGGATCCGTTTTTCCGCAAGAATGGCGTGACGGAGATACCGGTGAAAATCACTGGGACTAAGGATGCGCCGAAGTACGGTTTGGATTTGCACGACAAGGCGAATCAGGAGCCGGCTGGGAGCAAGTGACGTTCGCGGGAGTCAACTTGCCTTGCGTCTGTGTGGCAAACCTAAAAGAACGCAGTCGCGAGATTGCCAAGCATTCACGGTAACGATGGTAGTTACTGTGGGCGCAGGCTGAAGCTTATGCTACTGAACGTCAGAGGCCGCGGCGGCCTTCCATTGCTTTCATCATTGTGACTTCATCGGCGTATTCGAGATCGGAGCCGACCGGGATGCCCATGGCGATGCGGGTGACGTTGACGCCGAGCGGCTTGATCAGCTTCGAGAGATAAACGGCGGTGGCTTCGCCTTCGGCTGTGGGATTCGTTGCGACGATAATTTCTTCTACCGCGCCGCCTTTCAACCGCTCGATCAAACTTTTAATTTTTAGCTGATCGGGGCCGATGCCCTGGAGCGGCGAGAGCGCGCCGCCGAGGACGTGGTACATGCCGCTGAACTGGCGCGTCTTCTCGACGGCCTGAATGTTCGTGGCTTCTTCAACGACGCAGATGATCGCTCTGTTGCGCGTGGCGCCGGTGCAGAAGAGGCAGGGATCGGTGTCCGTGATGTTGTTGCAGATCGAGCATTCGCGGATTTTTTCTTTCGCGTCGCGAATGGCGTCAGAAAGCGCGAAGGCCTTTTCGCGATCGCCGCGCAGCAAGTGGAAGGCGAGGCGCTGCGCTGTCTTCTGGCCGATGCCGGGCAGGTGCTTCAATTCTTCGATGAGGCGGTTTATTGAGGGCGCAAAATCGGGCATTTAGGATCCGCTTTCAAGAAAGTTTTTTCGGAATAAAACGCGAGAAGGGAACCGGATCGACCGCAGATCCGATTCTTCGAAATCTCATCCGGTTCAGAAGAGTCCGGGGATTTTCAGGCCCATCACTCCGGGCATACCGCCCGCGAGATCCTTTACCTGCTTGGAAAGCTCTTCGTCCACGCGGCGCGTGGCGTCATTCACGGCGGCGAGAACCAGCTCCTGCAGCATTTCCTGGTCTTTGCTCTTGAAAATTTCTGGCTCGATGCGCACTTCGGTGAGCTGTTTCTGGCCGTTCATCTTGACTGTGACCATTCCGCCGCCGGCCGAAGCTTCGACGAGAAGCCCGTCGATCTGCTTCTCGAGCTTCTCCTGCACCTGGCGGAACTGGGACAGCATTTGTTGAAGAGCTTTGACTTCCATGTTTATTCCTCGCCCGGGCGCTTGATTTTGGAAATCTGGCCGCCAAACTTTTCAAGCATAGCCCTAACGATCGGATCTTCTTCAAACCGGGCGCGCAACTCCGAACCGCGACCGACGACGGGCGCGACCTGATTCAAGTTTAACACAGACGCGAAGCGGCTGGCCGACCACTTGGTTCAACACTGTGCGCAAACGTTCCATCGGGTCGCGCGCCTGCAACATTTCGGCAAGAGCGCGGCTTTCGGTGGGGAAAAAAAGACGAAGCTCGCCGCCGTCAATTTCCCAGCGCGTGGCGTGCTCGACCATGGACCAGAGAAATTTCTGATTTTGGAGCGCGGCTTTGATCGCGTCCACTTGCGCGGAGGCGAGGCCGCCGGTGGAATCTTCCGCAGCGCGCGCGACGATGCGCGGCGGAGACGCGGGTATGGGCGTCGGAACAGTGCGAGGCGGGGATGGCAAATTCGCGGCTGGCGACGGGGCAGAGTTGACCACAGATGGCGCTGCCAATTTTGTTTCGGGCGGGACTGCGGGCGCCATTCGCGCGGCGGTTGCGGTGCCCGTGCCGGATGCTGGTGGGGCGGATTGAGAGGATGACACGGCGCGCGGCGGAATGGATCGCGGTGCGCTGGAAGCTCCTGCTAGCGCGCGGGGATTCGCCGCGAAGTTCGGCGAGAACTTCTTCGAGAGGCGCGAGGCGCTGCGCGTTTACAAGTTTGAGAAGGCCGAGTTCGAGATGCAGGCGCGGATCGGGCTTGCGGCGCAGGTCATCGTCGGTGGCGAGCAGGATCTGGAAGAAGCGCGTGAGATCTTCTTCTGTGAAACGAGCGGCCTGTTCGGCGAGGCGCGGGCGTTCGTCGGGAGGCGCGGCGACGAGATCGGAATCCGCGCCGCAAACGCGAGCGACGAGCAGATTGCGAAAATGGCGAATCGCTTCGCGGCAGAAGTGCTGGAGATTTTGCCCGTCGGTGATGAGGCGATGGACGAGGCCGAGGGCGCGCTCGGCGGATTGCGTGGCGATCGCTTCGACGAGTTCGTCGAGAACGCTTTCGGCGACGACGCCGAGAAGTTCGCGGACTTGCGTGTCGGTGATTTCGTCGCCCCAGTATGCGATGGCCTGCTCGAGGAGCGAGAGGCCGTCGCGAAGGCTGCCTTCGGCGGCGCGCGCGAGAACGGCGACGGCGCCGGGATCAATTTTGAGATTTTCGGATTTGGCGATGCGCTCGATTTCGCCGGCAATTTCCTTGAACGTGAGCGAGCGGAAATTGAAAAGTTGCGCGCGCGATTTGATCGTGTCGACCAGATCTTCCGAGCGAGTGGTGGCGAGGATGAAGACGACGCGTTCGGGCGGCTCTTCGAGAGTTTTCAGGAGGGCGTTCGAAGCTTCGTCGGTGAGCTGGTGCGCTTCGTCGAGGATCACGACTTTGTAGCGGCTCGAGGCCGGAGCGTAACGAACCATTTCGCGGAGCTCGCGAATCTGGTCGATGCCGCGATTGGAGGCGGCGTCGATTTCGAGCACGTCGAGCGAAGTGCCGGCGGAAATTTCGCGGCAGGAGTCGCAGGTGTTGTCGGGCTCGGCGGTGGGGCCTTTCACGCAGTTGAGCGCTTTGGCGAGGATGCGGGCGGTGGTGGTTTTGCCGACGCCGCGAACGCCGGAAAAAATGTAGGCGTGAGCGACGCGATTCGATTTGATGGCGTTCGCGAGCGTTTGCGTGACGTGCTGCTGGCCGACAATTTCGCTGAATGTTTGCGGGCGATATTTTCGAGCGATAACTTTATAGCTCATCGAGAATCCGTGACTCGTAATTTGTGACTCGTGAGCCGGGGTGATGCTTTGACGAAATGTCGATTCCCAAAATCGTCGGGACTCCATTGATTCGCTGCCGCAAGAAGCCGGCAGCGAGTTTCCAAAACTGTGGAGCAAGGGAGGAACTTCGGGTGTTCCGCGGCACACGAAGCTGACCCGTTACCGTTGCTCCCTTCCGGGCCTGGCGGGGTTCACGGGGAATCGTTGCACAGAGCCCGAAGTTCCACCGATTAGCAGTGGTTGCAGAAAAATTTTTTCCTGCAAAACTGCTGCGCAAAGTCTAGCACAGGGGTTGAAGGAGAAAAAGTTTTTGGCGCGTGAGGAGAAATTCGTGACTCGTAACCTGAGTCGTTTGAAATTTCGAAGCTGAGGCAAGAGTGAATTCAAAAGAGCAGGCTGGAAGCCGGCACTACAAGGGAAACGGTCAGTGGGAGCTGGCTTTGCGGGATTCGAAGGAGATTAGAGCGGTGGCTTCGTCGTCGAAATTGGGGATTACGTTGAGTAGGCGGAGCATCTCAAGAACCATCTTCACGTTGCCGCGAGCGCTGAGGAGTTTGAGGCTGGCGCCGCGGTTTCGCAGGGAGACAAAGGCGCGCACGATGGTGCTGATGCTGGAGCTATCGATTTGAGTGGCGCCGGCAAGATTGAGAAGGATTTTGGATTCTCCGGCGTCGATTAATTTACGAAGGTTCGCGCTGAGGGAATCGTTGGTGGGACCAATCGTGGCGCGGCCTTGGAGGTCGAGGATGGTTACGTCGCCAGCATGTCGGATAGCGATTTGGAGGCCCATGGCTTCACCTGCCAGGAGGAGATGTTGGCCCGCACGAGTATAGCTGTTCCGTGCGTGGCGGGATAGCAGGGAGATGAGCGAGTGGTGGCGAGAAGGCAACGAGGCGGCAGGGCTGCAAAGCAGGGAACAACAACAGGGGAAGGTCCACGACGAGGAAGGCATCGTCATGGCTACCAAAGCAAAACCTAAGGCGCCGCCAGCAAACAGCAGGGGGCGCGGTTGTTTACGACAGGGTGATGCCTAGCCAGAAGGCTTCGACTAGCAGGCCCATCATCAGTAGCATTAGGCGCGTGCGCTTCTTCTGCACGGCGGCTACGATGATGCCCATCGCGCAGAGAACGAGGCCGAGCTCAGGCCAGAAAAGGCGCGAGCCTGCTCCCACCCATTGACCGGAATAATCCTGGAGCCAGACCGAGGCGAACGACATTGCTGTCGTGAGCGCTACGCCGACGATTCCCGCCAGCGCGACACCTTTCGCCCATTCTGGAACCGCAAAATTCCGTTTTGCGTCGCGCCAATCCATCCACGTCTGCGCGACGACTACCCCCACAACTAAGACAACGAACAGCGCCACGTCCCCTCGCAGTCTTGGGTCGCTGCCGTCGAGTCACGCCCTCAGTACAAGGCCGCTCTGGTGAGCGGCTTCGCAGTTTCGACAGGTACGGTCCCCACCGTGTTCAGTCCAAGTGGTAGTTCTTGATCTTCTACTCGTACTGCTACTCGTACTTCTTCTTGTCGTTCTTCTCGTCCTTCTTCTTCCGCCAAACGTTTGAGCATCGTCTGGATGACGCTGCTGCCGTTTCGCCGAAGCCTTACTTCATCAAAGCCCATGCAATTTCGCGTCCTTATACAGGATTAAACTCTCCGGTGACAATCAATCTTTCGCTCAGGATGCGAGCGCGGCGGAATCTCTCAGTAGTTTCCGCAGGGGTGCCCGCCGGCAGCTCCTTCAAAATGCGCTGTAGCTCTTCGTCGAAGAGCTGGCTGACGAACTCGGGAGTGTGAGGCACTGCGGCGCCGTTCTCGTCGACGATCTTGACCTTGTCGCGATGCTTGATGCGCTGGGCGATCATCAGGCGGTAAATCCGGTCGGTGGCGAGATCTTCCATGTAGCCGTCGAGGAGGCTTGCGCCACGGCCGCTCAAGACGCCATTGCGATAGCGAATCACGGTGCGCACGGCGGCGCGCGTTCCGGCGACGGTTTGCTTGCCGACGCCCTTCGGGAGGGGGCGCAAGTCGACGTGCGTGTCGGCATTCTTGGGCCGCGCCGAAAGTTGGTTCGGGAAAGGGAACTGATCCACGGCGATTTGGTTCTGGTCGGGGTGGCCTGTCCAGGCGCCGTCCATTAGTGCTACGGCTTCGTTCTTCTTGTCTTGCGCGAGGCCGGTAAGAGCCCGTTCATTCAGTTCCTTGTCTTCGCGGCTGGGAAATAGGGCCGTCATGCCGCCGATGGCGAGCATGCCGTGCTTGTGGCAAAGCTCGGGCATCAGCAGGCGGAAATTCTGGAAGAATGCAACGTCGTGGGGAATCGTGTTGCGGTCCGGCAGCACCCACTCGGGGTTTTCGAGATTGAAATGGATCAGACTTGCCATGTAATCCCAGCGGCCCAGGTTGAGCGCCAGGATGTGGTCGCGGAGATTGTAGGCGAATTCTTCCATCTGGTAGGCGAGCGGATGCGCCTCCACGAGGGCCATGCACTTGATTGCGTCTTTCGCCCAGCCTTTTGCTTTCGCGATTGCCTGGAAGAGATCGCGCCACCAGAGCGCTTCTTCGGCCGATTCGGATTTCGGGATGTAAAAGGTGAGCGGGTGTTTCAGCTCTGAGGCGTCGAGTTGATAGGCGAGCATCGCTACGTCGAAGAGCGGTGCGGGAATGATTTCGTCCTTCAACACGCCAGCTTGATGCAGATGCAGCCCGCGAGGGCGGAGCGAAACGACGACACTGCTGGGTTGAATCGTGACGGTGCGGCCGCGTTTGCGATCGTCGTAGGCTAAATGGCCGCGCAGCGCGGAAAGCATGTTGGTGACACCAAGCATCAGGTGCTGCCAGGAGTTGGCCATCGAGTCTTCGAGATCGAGCATCACGCCCGGCGCGCCGGAGTTCAGCATTTTTACGACGAGCTCGCCATCGTCGGCGGGGCCGGTCATTTGATTGCGTTGATCCTGGCACCAGGCTGGAAGCTCGATGCGCCAGTCTTCCTTGGTTGCGGCGGAAGGCGGCAGGTAATCCGGCAGGTGGCCCTTTAGCGAGGCCTCCAAGGCCGCGTCGCGCTTTTCAATCAGGGTGCGTTGCCAGGGCGTAAATTGTTCGTGGAGAGGAACCAGGAACTCGACGAATCCCTTGGGCAGATCCTTGGCGGGATCGAAGCCGGGAGGGGCCGAGTTCGTGGCCATGATGGGTTCGGGAGTCGGAGTGGTTTTTGAGCTCATGCTAGGCAGAGATGCCGAATTGTGTCCGGCGGATTCTTCCACAGGACAAGCGGACTGAGCGAGCGGTTTTCAAGTTCACGACTCCCAAGTCGCGCCTCTGAGCGGCATTAGTACTCGGCAATCGAACCACCAATGGGGCGGGGATCGGCTCTGGCACGGGTTGCATTCACATCGTATTGAATAGCAAGTACTTAGAACTGGGCAGCATCCTTCACGCTGGTTAGCATAGGCGCAGCTTTTGGTTTTGGTCTCTCCGCGAGTTGCCGTAATTGTCGAAAACATTGCCTTTAGTGCGAAGGGTTTTCGTCCGCGTAAAGTCGCGCGGCTCGAGTTCGTAATGGGAGTCGGTAATAGTACGGTGGCTCTCAAGTTCAGCGGTTGCAATCCCGGCAACTGGCCGCGTTCGCGGCGGACGGGTGAGTGAGCGCGTCTGATACGATAACGCTTCCATGCGAAAACCTTGGGTGATAGCGCATCGGGGAGCGTCGGGTCACGCCCCAGAGAACACGATGGCGGCCTTTGAGCGGGCTGCGGAACTGGGCGTGGTGTTTATCGAGACCGACCTGCACCTGACGCGGGATGCGCGGTTCGTGGCGATTCACGATGCTACGCTCGAACGGACTACCAACGGGCGCGGGAAGGTGTCTGACTTCACGCTTGCGGAACTTCGGCGGCTCGACAATGGGCTCTGGTATGACCGGCAATATATGGGGCAGCGTTTGCCGACGCTCGAGGATATTCTCGAATTCGGGCGGAAGCGGGACGTGGTGTTTTATCTTGAAGTGAAATATGAGGCGGCGTGGGGGATGCATCACGCGCTGGTGGGGGCGTTGCAGAAGGAGCAGGATGCGGCGCGGACGATCGTGATTTCGTTTGATCCCAGTACCATTGAGAGTGTGCGGAAGCTGGATGCTTCGATCATGACGGGGTTGTTGATCGAGGAGGGCGGGGAAGCGGGCGCGGTGAAGAAAGCGCTGGATGTGGGGGCGCGGCAGTTGTGTCCGCGGAATTCTTTGCTCACAAGCGAGCTGATTGCGGAAGCGCATCGATCCGATCTCCTTGTGGCTACATGGACTGTGGATGACGCGGAAGAGATGCGGCGCGTGATTGCCGCGGGTGCGGATGGAGTGATGACGGATTTTCCGGATCGGCTGATGGCGGTGGTCGAGGATTCGTAGAGCTTCAGTTCAATCTGAGTTGCCGAAAGATTTCGGTGAATTGTGCCAACGTGAGCTGTTCGGCCCGTGCATCTAGGCGCAGTCCTGTTGCGGTGAGTGCAGCGTGAATTTGTTCCTCTGAAGATATTGCCCGCAAATTATTGCGCAGTGTTTTTCGCTTCTGGCTGAAGCATGCCTGAACAAATTTGAGAAAGCGCGTTTCGTTCTCGGCGTTGCCGATATTTAGTCGCGTTCGCTCGCCGGGAAGATTCATTTCGACCAAGGCTGACTTCACTTTGGGCGGGGGACTGAATGCGCCGGGCGGAAGGCGCAGGGCGATTCTCGGCTGGGTGTAAAACTGGCAGGCGGCGGAGAGATATCCGTATTCACGGCGGCCGGGCTTAGCGACGATTCGCTCGGCGACTTCGAGTTGAATAACGATGTGAATCGAATCGAGCTGCTCGGCGTAGTTGAAAAGCTGGTGCAGAATTGGTGAGGTGATGTAGTAGGGGAGGTTGCCGTAAACGCGAAAGCGCTCGCCTCCCGCCAAGGCTGCAAAGTCTTGCTTGAGCACGTCGCCAGCTACCACGGTTACTCCCGCCCAGTCAGAGGTGCTTGACGCGATTTTCTCTCGCAGGACCTCGGCGAGTTTCGGGTCGCCTTCAATTGCCACTACGCGGCGGCCATTCGCCGCCAGCAACTCCGTCATTTCTCCGTGGCCGGCGCCGATTTCAATCCACGTGTCGCTATTATCGCGGGGCAAGGTGGCGAGGATTCGTTTTCGCCAGCCGAGATCGCGCAGGAAGTGCTGACCCATTCGCTGTCGTGCCATGGTGCGGCGAGTGTAGCAATATTCGACGAGAAATCGCTCGGGCGGCATGCTTGACGAAGCTGGGCGGTTCCGTTACCGTTTTTTAGGATGACGAAAGCGCGATGAAAATCCTGTTCGTTGCCTCCGAGGGCCTTCCCTATTCGAAAACGGGCGGCTTGGCGGATGTGGTCGAAGGGCTTCCCAAAGCGCTTGCGGAGATGGGCCACGACGTGGCCGTATTTCTTCCGCGCTATCGCGGCAACAAAATCACATCCACAATCATTTCCAGCCTGACGATTCCGCAGGGCGATACCCTGCGATTTCCAGCACTTGCCGAAGCCGCTCCGGTAGCGGGCGTGCGCTACTACTTTCTCGACGACCCGGAATATTTCGACCGCGACGGGATTTACGGTGCCCACTCAGGCGACTATGGGGACAATGCCGAGCGTTTCGCGGAATTTTCGCGCGCGGCGATTGAATTCACGAAGCGCGTTTGGCTGCCAGATGTGTTGCATTGCCAGGATTGGCAATCGGCGCTCGTTCCTGTGCTACTGAGAACGCAATACGCGAACGATCCGAATGTACGTTCGCTGCCCGTCGTGTTTACGATCCACAATGTTGTTTACCAGGGACTTTTCCCGTCCACAGTGATGCGCCGGATCGGACTGCCGGATCGGCTGTTCGCGATTGATGGGCTGGAATTTTTCGGCGGCGTGAATTACCTGAAAGGCGGAATCGAGTTTGCGGATTACCTGACTACGGTGAGCCGCCGGTACGCGAAGGAGATTCAGACGCCGGAGTACGGCGCGAATCTCGACGGAGTGATACGCAATCGGGCGGATCGCCTCGTAGGGATACTCAACGGCGCGGATTATTCCATCTGGAGTCCGGAAGCGGACACCGTCATCGCGCAGAACTATTCGATCCATAATCTTGACGGCAAGAAAGCCTGCAAGAAAAATCTACTGGAATCTGTAGGACTGCCGGCGGAGAACATGGATCGCCCGGTGATCGGAATCGTTTCGCGTTTTGTGAATCAGAAGGGTTTCGACCTGATCGCCCAGGTGGCGAACGATTTGATGAAGGAAAATCTGGCGATTATCGCGCTGGGATCGGGTCAGACGGATTATGAGGGCTTTTTCCGCGCGCTGGCGGAGAGCTTTCCGGCGAGAGCAGCAGTGAAAATCGGTTACGACGATACGCTCTCACACAAGATCATCGCCGGTGCCGATATGATTCTGATTCCGTCGCGCTACGAACCCTGTGGGCTTACGCAGCTCTACGGATTGCGTTATGGGACCGTTCCGGTGGTGCGGGCGACAGGCGGGTTGGACGACACGGTGCAGTATTACGACCCCAAGACGGGCCACGGTACGGGATTCAAATTCGATGAGTATGACGGGCGGGCGCTGCTGCAGTGCGTCCGCGGGGCGTTAAAAGCCTACAAAGACGCGAAGATTTGGCGTACCATCCAGGCCAACGGGATGGCCAAGGATTTCTCATGGAAGGCTTCGGCGGCGGCGTATGTCACGCTGTACGAGGCGGCCAGGCGGTCTCGAATCCCGCGAGGCATTGGTACATCTAATAGGCGTTAGCGCGCATTCCGCAATATGCAGGTGTGCGAGCACAAGGGAAAAACATGGCAGACAATGTTCAGGCGGTAAACGACGCAAACTTTCAAACCGATGTGATCGAGGCGAGCAAGACGCAGCCGGTCATGGTCGACTTCTGGGCGGACTGGTGCCGCCCGTGCCACATGCTTTCGCCGACGGTGGAGGAGATCGCGCGCGAAAATGCAGGCAAGCTGAAGGTGGTAAAGCTCAATGTGGATGAAAATATTAATGCCGCGGGAAAATTCAATATTCGCGGTATTCCTACCCTCCTCGTGTTCAAAGGCGGACAGGTGGCCGAGCAGATCGTCGGCGCGGTGCCCAAAGAGCAGATCGTGAAGGTCCTCGAGCGCCACATTTCCTAGGCGCGATTCCTGAAGAGTTGACCTGTATGCAGCTCGCGAGCCGGCAGATTCCGGTTCGCGAGCGCACGTTTCGCATTTGTTTCGTAGTTTCTTCACCTCCCTAAGCGAAAATCCTCGGTGCCGGAAGATAGGCCCAGACTCCTCCCAAAATATTTTATTTTCCCAGTTGACAGACAGGTACGGTAAGAGTTAGAAACCTCGCAGATTTTTTGGGTGATGTCCCACGTCGTTTGCCGATTTTCGGCGGGATCAGGCCCTGATTTCGTTTCGGCTGCCGTTTGCCCCCCAGCTCAACGGCCTAACGACGTAGATCTGTGACGAGCTCCTGACAATAACGACCACCGAGCGTGGGATTTTCATCGCGCCGTAACTTTTGATCTCGAAAGACCGGTGCGAAGCGCTAAAGCCCTACGCTGCGTTCCACCAGGAATAGAAGTTCCTCAAATTTGAAATTCAATCTGCGTGTATGGGGAGAGGTGTGTCCATGGAAAAGCGCCAGAGAGGTACGTTTGTCAAAGCTGTCGTTGACCAGATGTTCGCAGACAACGCGGAACGATCGAAGGCCATTGAATCAGAGCAACCATCCACGCATATCCAGAAGCCCGAGAATCCGAGCCGGCGTTCATTTCTCGGCAGAGTGGGCGGAGTGGCCGCCGTGGCGGCAACAGCCAGCTCGGTTATTCTGAAACCTTTACTCGGCGGGAAGGACTCGGTGGCCGATGCGTCCGTAGTGGGTTACGGCTCCGGCAATCGAGCGAGCGAAAGCTACAGCTACCGGACAAGCACGGCGCAGGCGGAAAACATCAACGTCGGAGTTCAGCCTGACAACGGCGATTTTGCGCAGTTCACCGATTTCAGCGCCCAGTTCAGCAAGAGCCTGTTACACGATTCGCTCGGTCTTCCGGACGCGAGGTCGTGGTCCAGCATGAAGAATGCGCTGATGTCCGGCTCGTCTTCGGCGTTCCAGAACATTCTGATGGGAAATCCGGGCGGCGGTCCCAACTCCAGGTTGAATGGGCCGCAGGGGAGCCTTGCTTTCGATCTGGAAGGCCTCGACTCACACGCCGCGGTGATTCCGCCAAATCCCAGTGTTGCCAGCGCGCAGACGGCCGCCGAGGAAGTGGAACACTATTGGGCCGCCCTGCTGCGTGACGTGCCGTTCACACAATACGGATCGAGTTCCCTGGCTTCTCAGGCCGTGGGAGACATGAACAATCTGTCGTACGTCAACAGCGGCGCGAACAACGAGTATCCAGCCCCTGTCACGACGCAGAACCTATTTCGCGGTCAGGTATACCCGGGTGATGGCAACGTGATGGGTCCATACGTATCGCAATTCATGGTCCAGCCGACGGCACTCGGGGTCGCAGCCTATGTCGCAACAGTTCCAAACGTTCCTCCCCGTGGGTGGCGGTGGCAGCGACTATATGACCAATCCATCGGTCTATCAGAACATTCAAAATGGCGGAAGCTCTAGGCTCGCCGGCAATGGATCCGACACTGCGGTACATACGCAATGGTCGAGACTTTGCCGCCTACACTCACGTCGATGTGCTGTATCAGGAATTCTTCATTGCTTTTCTGATTCTGTCGCAAATCAATGCGCCCCCAAACCCAGGCAATCCCTACATCGGATCAAACACTCAAAAAGCTTTCGGGACGCTCGGTGGACCGGACGCAGCGGGGACGCTCGCCGAAATGGCGACGCGAGCGCTCAAAGCGGCTTGGTTCCATAAATGGATCGTCGATCTGCGGCTGCGCCCCGAGGAGTACGGAGCCTTGGTGCAGGTGAGGCTGGGAAATAACAACAACAACTTTTCAAGGGGTCCTCAAGCGGCCGGAGCACTGCACAGAGATGTCCTGAATTCGCTGGGCGCCAAGATGGTCAACAAAACATATGGCAGCTACCTGGTGCCGCAGGCGTTTCCCGGAAGGCTGTCCTACTCACCCGTGCTACCCGACTGGCCATGGAACTGTGGCTGGCGCGTGCATCACTGCGCTCAAATTCTTTTTCGACTGCACCCAGGATCTCCGGCCGCTGCTGACAGCTGCGGGACGTGACGTCTATGTGCCGAGCACGAATGGCCGTTCGCTCAACACCTACTCGGGCTCGGATGCGAACAGCCTTACGATCAACGGAGAGTTGAGCAAGCTGGCGTTTAACGTTTCGTTCGGTCACGGGATCCACGCGGGAATCCACTTCCGGAGCTCCACTCTCTATTCGATTCTGCTGGGAGAACAGGTGGCGATCAGTGTGTTGCAAGATCGGGCCGCGTCCTACAACGAGCCATTCAACATCACGATCACGAAGTTCGACGGCACCACGGCTACGATTTCCAACCAATAGCATCTCTCATCGGGGCTGCCTGGAATTCCGGGCAGCCCTCGCTTCACTTCCGCTGGATTCGGCTATACTTCGATTGCGTGAGCCGCAATTGGGTCCGCCGGTCGCGCTCGCTCCGATGACACCAAAGAAAAGCGCTGCAAACAGGCGCTGCCACTGGGCAACAAGCCCGTTGATGATCGAGTACCACGATAAGGAATGGGGTGTGCCGGTTCACGACGACCGGGTGCTCTTTGAGTTTCTGATTCTTGAGGGTGCGCAGGCTGGACTTAGCTGGGAAACGATTCTGAATAAGCGCGAGAACTACCGCCGCGCATTTGACCGTTTCGATGCGGCGAAAATTGCGCGCTATGACGGCAAAAAAGTTCGTTCGCTGATGGCTGATGCAGGAATTGTTCGCAACAAGCTGAAAATTGCATCCACGATTTCGAATGCGAAAGCGTTTCTCGACGTGCAAAAAGAATTTGGCAGCTTCGACCGCTACATCTGGCAGTTCGTCGGCGGAAAGCCAAAAATCAACCGCTGGAAATCATCGCAGCGGTTGCCGGCGCAAACGCCCGAATCGGATGCCATGAGCAAGGATTTGAAGAAACGCGGCTTCCGCTTCGTCGGCTCCACGATTTGCTATGCCTTCATGCAAGCCACGGGCATGGTCAACGATCACTTCGCCGATTGCATCCGCCGCGGAGAGGCGTCGCCGTAGCAACGACGCGCCACAGCGCGACCGAAGCACTTCTTCGTCCGAGCGATTTCTTAGGCAGCGACGGCGCTGCGGGATGGGGCCAGGTCAAAGCGATCGAGGTTCATCACTTTGGTCCAGGCCGCGACGAAGTCCTGGACGAATTTCTTGTGCGCGTCGGAACTGCCGTAGACTTCCGACAGCGCGCGGAGTTGGGCGTTCGAGCCGAAGATGAGATCGGCTCGCGTTGCCGTCCACCGGACTTCGCCCGTCTTGCGATCCCGTCCTTCAAACGTATCGTTCGCATCCGAGGTCGCCTTCCACACCGTGCGCATATCGAGCAGGTTGATGAAGAAGTCGTTGGTCAACGCCTCCGGCTTCTTGGTGAAGACGCCGAACTTGGTTTGCCCGAAGTTGGTGTTCAGCACGCGCATGCCGCCAATGAGCACGGTCAGTTCCGGCGCGGTCAGCGTGAGCAGCTGCGCCTTATCGAGCAGTTCGACTTCGGCTGTGCCGTCAGTCGTTTCCGCTGGAGTACGAGCGGAAGCCGTCCGCGGCCGGTTCGAGCACCGCGAAAGATTCCACGTCGGTCTGCTCCTGCGAAGCGTCCATGCGGCCTGGGGCGAAAGGAACGGTCACGGTGATGCCCGCATTCTTCGCGGCCTGCTCGACACCTGCGCAACCCGCCAGGACGATCAAGTCGGCCAGCGAGATCTTCTTACCGCCGGACTGCGAGGCGTTGAACTCGCTCTGAATCTTTTCGAGCGCCTTCAGGACTTTCTGCAAGCTGCTCGGGCTGATTGACCTTCCAATCCTTTTGCGGAGCAAGGCGGATGCGCGCGCCGTTTGCGCCGCCCCGCTTGTCGGATCCACGGAAGGTGGACGCCGACGCCCAGGCGGTTGTGACGAGTTGCGAGACCGTCAGCCCAGAGGCAATAATTTTTGCTTTCAGGGCCGCGACATCCTTGTCATCGACCAACGCATGATTTACGGCTGGGATGGGGTCCTGCCAGAGCAGTTCTTCCTTCGGAACCTCGGGACCGAGGTAGCGCGCGCGGGGGCCCATGTCGCGATGCGTCAGCTTGAACCATGCGCGGGCGAAAGCATCCGCAAGCTCTTGCGGGTTCTCGTAGAAGCGTCTCGAGATCTTTTCGTAGATGGGATCGAACCGCAAAGAGAGATCGGTGGTGAGCATCGCGGGAGCGTGATGCTTTGACGGATTGTGGGCGTCCGGCACCGTACCTGCGCCTGCGTTACCTTTCGGCTTCCACTGGTGCGCGCCGCCCGGGCTCTTCGTCAGTTCCCAGTCGTACTTGAACAGGTTCTCGAAATAAGTCGTTGCTCCATTTTGTCGGCGTGCTGGTCCATGTGACTTCGAGGCCGCTGGTGATGGCGTCGCCTGCGATGCCGGTGGCGTAGGCGCTTGACCAGCCGAGGCCCTGCTCCTCGATCGTCGAGCCTTCCGGCTCTCTGCCCAGTTGGGTGCCGGGCCCGGCTCCGTGGGTCTTGCCGAAGGTGTGACCGCCGGCGATCAAAGCGACGGTTTCTTCGTCGTTCATCGCCATGCGCGCGAAGGTCTCACGAATATCCTTGGCTGCCTTGATCGGATCGGGAACGCCTTCCGGGCCTTCCGGATTGACGTAAATGAGGCCCATCGTGGTCGCGCCGAACGGACGCGCGAGATCGCGCTCGCCCGAATAGCGTTTGTCCGTTCCCATCCAGGTCGTCTCATGTCCCCAGTTGACGTCGAGGTCGGGTTCCCAAACGTCGGCACGTCCGCCGGCGAAACCAAACGTCTTGAAGCCCATGGTTTCGAGAGCGACATTGCCGGCGAGGATCATCAGATCGGCCCACGAGATCTTTTTGCCGTACTTCTGCTTGATCGGCCACAGCAGGCGCCGCGCTCGATCGAGGTTTACGTTGTCAGGCCAGCTGTTGAGTGGAGCGAAACGCTGCTGACCTCTGCCGCCGCCGCCGCGACCGTCAAAAGTGCGATAAGTACCGGCGCTGTGCCACGCCATGCGAATGAATAGCGGAC
This sequence comes from uncultured Acidobacteriota bacterium, assembly GCA_963767205.1. Classification (GTDB taxonomy): domain Bacteria; phylum Acidobacteriota; class Terriglobia; order Acidiferrales; family UBA7541; genus Palsa-295. Next base: position 13,881 of record CAVYDF010000007.1, on the reverse strand, counting down.
CGTAGTGGCCGAAGTCGGCAGGCCACCAGTCCTGCGAGTCGGTCATCAACGCCGCGAGATCCTTTTTCAGAGCCTTGTAGTCGAGGCTCTTGAACTCCTCTGCGTAGCTGAAATTCTCGCCCATGGGATCGGACAGCGATGAGTGCTGATGCAGCAGATTCAAATTCAAGTGGTTCGGCCACCAGTCACGATTCGTTCTGCTGGGGCTGCCGCCATGAGGGAACGGGCACTTCGCTTCGGCTGACATGCTTTTTCTCCTTCCGGCTTTTCGATGCAACAAACGAGATCCGCATTGATCTCGACGAAGTGAGAGTAGCATCGTAGAATGATATAGTTCCAATATTTAAATCACATGCTAGGTATAGGCATACGCTATGGAAATTCAACAGCTACGATATGTTTGCGCCGTCGCCGACACGGGCAACTTCAGCCGCGCCGCCGAGCGCTGTCAGGTCGCCCAGCCCTCGCTCTCGCAACAGATTCTGAAACTCGAGGAGGATTTGGGGGCCAAGCTCTTTGACCGCCTGGGACGCAGCGTTCGCATTACCGAAGCCGGCCGCGCTTTTATTCCTCGCGCCCGCGCGATTCTAGAGCAGATGGATGAGGCGCGGTCGAGCGTAGCTGCTAACAATGCAGACCTTCGCGGCAGCGTAGCCGTGGGCGTCATTCCAACCGTTGCGCCTTACCTGATGCCGGCTTACACAGCGGCTTTTGCAAAGAAGTATCCCGATGCGAAACTGCGCATCGTCGAAGAAACGACGTCGGTTCTCGTAGAAGGTCTGCGGGACCTGTCCATCGATGTCGCGATTCTTGCTCTCCCACTTCGCCACAAGGATCTGGAGTTGTTTCCCATCCGTACCGAGCCACTGTTCGCGGTGTTGAAAAGAGACCATCCACGCGCGTCCGCAAAATCGCTGGCGCTTAAAGATCTCCGCGGAGAATCGTTCGTCATGTTGCGCGACGGACACTGTTTCCGCGACCTCAGCATCGGGGCCTGCACCCACGCCCGCATTACGCCAAACATTGCCTTCGAAAGCGGCCAGTTCAGCAGTCTGTTGGGAATGGTCGCGGCCGGTGTCGGCGTCTCGCTCATCCCTGAAATGGCGATTGACCGCAACGTTGGCTGCTGTTACGTGCGGCTCAGTGACGCTCAGGCTACGCGCACTATCGTTGCCGCTGTGGTTCGCGGACGCAGTTTCAACCGCGTTCAACGAGCTTTTTTGTCTGAGCTTAGAAGCGGAGCGGCGGAAGCCCACACCGGAAAAACGCCTGCTTGCGAATCGTCACACGCCAGGCTAAATAAGTCCTGCGGTTGTTTTGCGAGGTTTAGGAAACTGCGCCGCTCGCGTTCTCCGCGAGCCGTCGCCTCTAAATCTCGACCCCGCACAACTCTTGCCTTCACCCCCAGCGCAGCGTACGATGGTTTACGGCCTTTGCTGCAGCATCCTTCCTGTAATGCTTCTCGCACCGCTCTGACGGGGGATTGTGCGGCTTGAAACGGCTCGGGGTGGCCTGATAGATGGATAAGTCTGCGACTAAGGCGGTGGTAGTAATCGGCGCGCAGTGGGGCGATGAAGGCAAAGGCAAAGTCGTAGACTATGTGGCTTCTTCGTTTGACTACATCGCGCGGTACGCGGGCGGCCACAACGCCGGCCACACGGTCATCTTCGACGGCCATCGCTACGTCCTCCAGCTGATTCCCAGCGGCATACTTCGACCTGGCAAGAAAGCCGTCATCGGGCCCGGCACCGTGGTTGATCCTGCGGCGCTCGTCGCGGAACTCGAAAATCTGAAAAAATCCGGCATCGAAGTGCGCGGGCGCTTGTTTCTCAGCAATCGCGCCCACTTGATTTTTCCTTATCATCGCGAAATGGACAAAGCGGCCGAGCAGGCTCGCGGAGCGGCGAAAATCGGCACCACGTCGCGCGGCATCGGCCCCGCATATGAAGATAAAATGGCGCGCCGCGGAATCCGTGTGTGCGATCTGCTCGATGGCGATCGCTTCCGCGAAAAACTCGAGCGCGTCATCCTGGAAAAGAACGCCATCAGCCACGCCGCTTACGGCCATCCGCTCGAAACTGCTGGTTTGCTCGAGCAATATCTGGAACTCGCTGCGCACATTCGCGGCCTGGTGGTGGACACCACTGAGCTGCTGAACGCCGCGCTGGACAAGGGCGAAACCGTGCTTTTCGAAGGCGCGCAAGGAACGATGCTCGACATCGATCACGGCACCTATCCCTATGTAACTTCGTCGAACGCCACTTCGGGCGGAGTCGCTACAGGATTGGGCGTTGCGCCCACGCGGCTTACCGGCGTGATTGGCGTGACGAAGGCTTACACGACGCGCGTGGGTAGCGGCCCGTTTCCAACCGAGATGCCGGATCTTGATGCGCAAGCTGTGCGCGAGCGCGGCAACGAATTCGGCGCCGTCACGGGCCGCCCGCGGCGATGCGGCTGGCTTGATTTGCCGGTGCTGCGCTACGCGAAAATGCTCAACGGAATCGATTCGCTCGTGGTGACGAAGCTCGACGTGTTCGATTCGCAGCCGGAAATAAAAGTCTGCACAGGCTATCGTTTCAAGGGGCAGCCCATCACTGGAAATGCCGCCGCGACGTCGAAACGCTCGCGCAAATCGAGCCGGACTACAAAACGCTGCCCGGCTGGCGCAAACCGACGCCCGGCATCCGCGACGTGAAAGAACTTCCCACCGCGGCTCGCGATTATCTAACTTTCATTTCCGACCAGCTTGAAATCGAGATTGGAATGATTTCTACTGGCCCGGAACGAGACGCCACGATTGTTCCGCGGGGCACGAAGCTCGCCTCCTGGTTGTAACTCATGCTTTCTTACGAAGCCGCGCGCGCCAAGGTTGTCGAAATCGTTCGCGCGCGCATGGGCCGGCTGCAAACGGAGGAGTTGTCGTTCGCGGACGATCCTTCCATCGCGCTGGGCCGCGTCCTCGCTGAAAATATCTCCGCCGACCGCAACTATCCTCCGTTTAATCGCTCCACGCGCGACGGATTCGCGCTGCGGTCCGCCGATGCCGCACAGCCTGGCGCGAAGTTGCGATTGATTGGCGAAAGCCGCGCGGGTGTGGCTTTCGAGGGTGTAGTGGCGACAGGCACCTGCGTGCAGATCATGACTGGCGCTGCGGTGCCGCGCGGCGCAGATACGGTAGTGATGCAGGAGTTCGCGCAGCTGAATGGCGATCATGTGGTGCTGCAGAATGCGGCGCACACAGGTCAAAATTTCGTTCTGGCGGGCAGCGAATCGCGCGTCGGAGAAGTGGTCGTCGCCCGCGGCGAGAGGCTTGGTTATCCGGAACTCGCGATGGCCGCGCAAGTGGGGCGCGCGACGACTCGTGGTTACGCGCCGGCCGCGCGTCGCGATTCTTTCGACGGGCGACGAACTCGTTTCGATCGAACAGACGCCAGGCCCATTCCAGATTCGCAACAGCAACAGCATCTCGCTCGCTGCGCAAGTTGCGCTGGCGGGCGGCGAGCCGGTGATGTTGGGCAGCGCGCCGGATGAATTGGCAGAGCTGCGCACTCTGATCGAGCGAGGCGTTGAAGCGGATATTCTGGTGCTTACAGGCGGCGTGTCTGTCGGCAAGTACGATCTCGTCGAGCAAGTTCTGCGCGAATTCGGCGCCGAATTTTTCTTCGACGCGATCGCGATCCGCCCGGGCAAGCCGGCTGTTTTCGGTTGGTGCCACGAGAAGCCCATGTTTGGCTTGCCGGGGAATCCCGTTTCGACGATGGTGACGTTCGAGCTGCTCGTCGTGCCCGCCATTGAATTGATGAGCGGCCACCAGCCCGATCCGCTGCCGTTCTATCAGAGCCAAGCTCGCGCATCCGATCGAGCAGAAAGCCAAGCTCACGCATTTTCTGCCCGCGGAGGTTACCTGGCCGAACGGCGAGCCTACGGTCGCGCTGCTGCATTGGGAAGGCTCGGGCGACGTCGGCGCGGTGGTGCGAGGGAACTGCTACCTCGTCGTTCACGATTCTAATCTTCAGCTTGCCGCGGGCGATTGGGTGGATGTGCTCCCGCGGCGCGGAATATTCTACTGGAGGGGAGGCTGCTCCTAGCGCACTTGCGCGATGAAAAAGCTCTCCCACTACGACAAAACCGGCCGCGTGCGAATGGTTGACGTCACCGCGAAGCCCTCCACCTCTCGCACCGCCGTTGCCCACGCTTTCGTGCGCATGAAGCAGGCGACGATCCAGAGCGTGCGGCGCCTGAAATCGCCCAAAGGCAATCCCCTCGAAATCGCGCGTATCGCTGGAATCACGGCCGCCAAGCGCACCTCCGAGCTGATTCCTCTTTGTCACCCCATTGCGCTGACGCACGTGGATGTGAGCGCGAAGCTGTGCCAGAATGGAATCGAGATCACCTCGGAGGCCACGGCTACCGGCCCTACCGGCGTCGAGATGGAAGCGCTTGTGGCCGCCTCGGTTGCGGCTCTCACGATTTACGACATGTGCAAAGCGCTCGAACGCGGCATGGAAATTACGGAAGTGCATCTCGTGAAAAAATCCGGCGGCCGCAGCGGTGTTTACGTTCGCTCCGGAAAGCCTGCGAGCAAGACGAAGCTGGCGAAGAAGAAATGACGCCCATTAAAGACGTCAAAGTCCTGGTGGTCGACGACAACGCGCTGGTCCTCGACCTGCTGATGAAGGGCCTCGCGCCGCATTGCGACGCGCGCTCGGCTGCCGATGGCGCCGACGCGCTGCTGCGCATCGTGGACGAGCCGCCCGATCTCGTCGTCTGCGACTACCGCATGCCGGGCCTTGACGGCCGCCAGCTCTACGAAAAACTGCGCGGGCGCCAGCAAACCAAGCAAATCCCGTTTATTTTTCTCGCCAGCCGCAGCGACATCGAAGAAAAACTGCGCCCCATCGTCGAAGGCGTCGAAGAATTTATCCCCAAGCCGTTTTTCCTGAAAGACCTCGTCCGCCGCGCGAAAAAAGTGATCGACCGCCTGCAGCTCGAAAAACTGCAGAATCGCGCCGTGCGTCCCGGCGTGATTCAGGGCCGGCTGGAAGAGATGAGCATTCTCGACCTGATGCAGTCGCTCGAAATGGGCCAGAAATCGTGCCGGCTGACGATTCGCCGCGCCGATGAGAAAGGCGAGCTTTTCTTTTCTTCGGGGCAGTGCACGGACGCGAATCTCGGCGCGCTCGAAGGCGAGGCTGCCGTCTATGAAGCCGTTCGCTGGCCGGACGGCGAATTCGAAATCGATTTCAACCGGCCCCACGCGCAACACGATTTCGCGCACGACCACTGGCCTGCTGATGGAAGCGCTGCGCCTGATCGATGAAGGCCAGCGCGACGGCGCCGAAGAAAACGCGCCGGCCGCCGAAAAGTAGTCCACAGACCATTCCCATGCGAATCTCAATTCTGACCATCAGCGATTCCGTTGCAGCCGGAAAATACGAAGATCGCTCCGGCCCGGCCGTAGCCGCACGCTGCAAGGAACTCGGCTGGGAAATTGTTTCCACCGCGGTTCTCGCGGACGAACCCATCGCAATCGAAGCGTTTCTGAAGAAAGCAGCCGACGCCGGTGATGGCGCAGTCGATCTGATCTTAACGACCGGCGGCACAGGCGTCGGCCCGCGCGACGTGACGCCCGAGGCGACTCAAGCCGCAGTCGAACGGCTGATCCCCGGATTTGCCGAGCACATGCGCGCCGAGGGGCGAAAATTCACCGAGCGCGCGTTGCTCTCGCGCGGGGTTGCCGGCATTCGCGCGAAAACGATCATCATCAATCTTCCCGGCAGCCCGAGCGGCGCCGTCGAATCGCTCAACGCGATCGCAGCGCTTCTTCCGCACGCCGTTGACGTGGTTCACGGCGCTCGCCATTAAGCCCGAATTCCAACCGTGCTTTGGTTCTATATCTCCTTGCTAAATCAGGGGATGGTAAAATACAAAAAAGTGAATGGTGGATACTCGCCAAATCATGCGCGTCATCTCAATAGCGATCCTGACGGTTTTGATCAGTGGGGCTGGTTTCCCGCGCGCCCAGACGCAGGACGACAATCAGAGTGGGTGTAAGAGTAAAGACCTCGAGCAAAGCATCGAAGGCTGCTCGTCGTTGATCCGGTCTGGCCAGGAAAAGGGCACGGAGCTTGCCAATACATTCTTGAGGCGCGCCTCGGCATATGCGGGCAAGGGTGATTACGAACGTGCTGTTCACGACTATGACCAGGCATTGCGGCTGAATCCCAGTTCTGCCAAAGCGTTCTATGGCCGTGGATGGGTATACGCTCGCGAAGCCGCCTACGACAACGCGATTCAGGACTTCGATCAGGCATTGCATTTGGATCCTACCCTCGCCGATGCGTTGCGCGAACGAGGCATTGCCTATACTTACGAGGATCACTACGACCGCGCGATTCAGGACTACGATCAAGCCCTACAGCTGAATCCAGTTGATGCGATTGGCTTCTACGACCGTGGCGTGGCGCACGCGCACGAGCGTGATTACGACCGTGCCATCCACGATTACGATCAGGCGCTGCGGCTGAATCCGACGTTTGCGGATGCGTTCTACGGCCGAGGCCAGGCGTACGCGCACAAGGGTGAGAACGACCGTGCCATCCAAGACTACGATCAGGCGCTGAGACTGAATGCAACTCTTGTCGATGCGTTTTATAGCCGCGGCCTGGCGTATGCGCACAAAGGTGATAACGACCGCGCCATTCAGGATTACGATCGGGCGTTGCAGCTGAATCCGAATTCCGCCGATATGTTCTACAGGCGCGGCCGAGCGTACGAGAATAAGGCCGACCACGATCGTGCGCTGTCAGACTGCAATCAGGCACTGCGGCTAGATCCGAACTATTCGGATGCCCTCGTCATGCGTGGCATGTCATACACCCGCAACGGCAATTACGATGGTGCAATTCAGGATTTCGATCGAGCGCTTCGGCTGGATCCAACCTCTGCCGCGGCGTTCTATGATCGAGCTCGGGCCTACGCGTACAAGCAGAACTATGACCGCGCGATTCAGGACTACGATGACGCCCTGCGGCTGACGCCCAACGATGCCGATTCCTTCTACGGCCGGGGCTTTGCGTACGCGCGTAGAGGCTACTATGACAGCGCGATCCAGGACTATGATCAGGCCGTGCGGATCAATTCAAAATACGCCGCTGCATTCCGCGCTCGCGGTGGGGCGTACATGCACAAGGGTGAGTATTTTCGCGCGACAGCTGACCATGGCCATTTCCTCTGGCTCAAATTTGGCATTTTGGGGATTACGATCCGGCTGTGCATCCTGGTCTTTCTGATTGCGGTCACTTTTAGATTCAATTTCAAGCGGCTTCGCAAAGCCCTGATGACTGCAAACTGATGCGCCTCGCCCAGCCCATCGCCATTGGCTGTGCTTCCGCTCTGTGCTAGGATTGCCGCGTCAATTCGGTGATGCCGGGCCAATACATTCCGATTTTGATCTACGCACTTCTCGCGGCGTCATTTCCCGCCGTATCTCTCATCCTTTTCAAATATATTCGCCCGGATATGAAGACCACCGGCGCGCGCCTCGAGCCTTACGAGTGCGGCGTGCCTCCGGAAGGCAGCTCGCGCGGGCGCTATTCCGTCCGCTTCTATATTGTCGCGATTCTATTCGTCATTTTTGATGTCGAGACGATTTTCCTGTTCCCCTGGGCGATCAAATACAGCCAGCTCGGCGTTTACGGGCTGCTGACCATGCTCGTCTTTCTCGGAATTTTGCTGGTCGGCTACATCTGGCTCTATCGCAAAGGCGCGCTCGACTGGGTCTAGCTGGTCCGAAATATCTGTCCGAATGCGTTGACGCTGTTTTTTGGGGTGTGTTAAAAAGGCGGGCTGCTCGCGCGCGATGGAGCGAATTCGCTCGTCGTTGCTTGACGACTGCGGCCGATCGAAACGATGGCTAACGATCCCTCGGAAAAGACGCCAGCTCCCAAACCGCCCGCCGATCCGTCGAAGCCGGCAGCGGAAGGCGCTTCTGTTCCACCGAAACCTCCTGCTGAAGGCGCAGCAGCGACTCCGCCTACTTCAGCCGCACCACCGAAGCCCGCTGCTCCGGCCAAACCTGCTGTTCCCGGCGCTCCCGCCGCTGCCGCGCCTCCTAAACCGCCAGCCGCGCCCCCACCACCGAAAGAAGGACCAACTCCGCTCGATAACGAACTCGTGCAGCGCCTGAAAGCCCGCTTTGGCGATGCCATCAAGGATGCGACGCAAGACCGCAAGCAAGCCATCGTGCTCGTCGCCGCCGATAAGCTGCGCGAAATTTCGCGCTATTGCCGCGACGAAGAAAAATTCGACATGCTCGACGACCTCACCGCCGTCGACTGGCCGAAGCGCGAAAAGCGTTTCGATGTGGTTCTAATTCTGTACTCGTTTCCGAAGAACGAGCGCTTGCGCCTGAAAGCCCATCTCGGCGAAAACGAACCGGTAGCCAAGCGTCAACGAAGTCTGGCCGGTAGCAAATTGGCTCGAGCGCGAATGCTATGACATGTTCGGCATCGTCTTCGAAGGCCATCCGGATTTGAAACGCATCCTGTTGCCCGACGAGTGGCAAGGCTATCCGCTGCGCAAGGATTACGACATCCTGAAGCAGGACACAGACTGGGTGCGCGAAAACCTCGGCATCGAGAGCGGGCAATAGGCGAGCAGGGAAGAGCGCGCGAAATCAAATGACCAACGGCCCCACAACCGAAATCACCACCACCGTGCTGGGCGCGGACGAAATTATCCTCAATATGGGGCCGCAGCACCCGTCCACGCATGGCGTGCTGCGCGTGAAGCTGAAGCTCGACGGCGAGCGCGTCGTAGATTCCGAATGCATCATCGGCTACCTCCATCGCGGCGTCGAGAAAATCGCCGAGCATCGCAGCTATCAGCAATTCGCGCCCTATGTGGACCGGATGGATTACGTCGCGGCCGTCTCGAATGGCCTCGGCTACTGCGAAGCGGTCGAAAAGCTGCTCGGCGCCGAAGCGCCACCGCGCGCGAAAGTGGTTCGCACGATCCTTACTGAACTTCAGCGCATCGCCAGCCACCTGCTCTGGCTCGGCACCCACGCGCTCGATATCGGCGCGCTCACGCCAGTCTTCTACTGCTTCCGCGAACGCGAAGAAATTCTGAAAATCTTCGAGAAGTATTGCGGCGCGCGCCTCACCACCCACGCCTTCCGCATCGGCGGCCTGCAATACGAGACCTACGACGGTTTCGAAGAAGATGTGAAGCGCTTCTGCAACGATTTCGAGCACCGCGTGGATGAATACGAGACGCTGCTCACCGAAAATCGCATCTGGGTCGGCCGCACCAAGGACGTCGGCATCATCTCCGCCGCGGATGCGATAGCGCTGGGGGTTACCGGGCCGGTGCTGCGCGCCAGCGGCGTGAAATGGGATCTGCGCAAAGCGATGCCGTACGCCGCCTACGACCAATACGAATTCGATATCCCCACGCGCCCCACGGGCGACACCTACGATCGTTACATCGTGCGCATGGAGGAGATGCGGCAATCGCGCCGCATCTGTCTCCAGGCCATCGAAAATATTCCGTCCGGCCCGATCCTCGGAAAAGTTGGCAAGGTGCTGAAGCCGCCGCCGGGCGAGGTCTACCACTCGATCGAAGCGCCGAAAGGCGAGCTCGGCTATTACATCGTGAGCGACGGCACCACGCAGCCGTATCGCTTGCGCGTCCGTCCGCCATCCTTTATTAACCTGCAAGCGTTCCGGAAAATGGCGCAGGGTGCGCTCGTTGCGGACGTGGTCGCGATCATCGGCACGATTGATATCGTTCTCGGAGAAGTGGACCGCTGATGGGCCACCTCATTCCATCCTCGATCGCGCCGTACGTGCTGCCGGTCGTCTACGCGGTAGTCATCGTCGCCGTGTTGCCGCTCCTCGCCGGTTACATCGTCCTTGCTCGAACGCAAAGTGATGGCGGATATGCAGGCGCGACTCGGGCCAATGCGCGTCGGCCCGCACGGATTGCTGCAGCCGATTGCCGATGCCGTAAAGCTCTTGCTCAAAGAAGACATCATCCCCGCGAACGCCGACAAGCTGATGTTCTGGATGGCGCCGCTCGTCAGCGTCACGATGGCGCTGCTAGCCTATGCGGCGCTGCCGATTGGCCCTGCATTTCAAATTGCCGATCTCAACGTCGGACTCCTTTTTATCTTGGGCATAAGCTCGCTTGGAATTTACGGGATCGTACTCGGCGGCTGGGCCTCGAACAGCCACTATTCTTTGCTGGGCGCATTGCGCAGCGCCGCGCAACTCGTCAGCTACGAAACGGCCGCGGGCTTGGGACTCGTTTCCGCCCTGCTTCTCGCCGGCTCGCTCTCGATGAAAGAAATCGTGCAGGCGCAATACGACCAGGGCACATGGTTCATTTTCTCGGTGCCGGTCGGTTTCTTCATTTATATGGTTGGCTCGATCGCGGAAACAAATCGCGCGCCCGTTCGATCTGCCCGAAGCGGAATCGGAACTGGTCGCCGGCTACATGACCGAATACAGCGGCTTCCGCTGGTCGCTATATTTCCTCGCTGAATACGCGAACATGATCATCGTCGCGGGAATCGCCACCACGCTGTTTCTCGGCGGCTGGCTGCGCCCCTTCGCGCGCTGGCACGATCATTTCCCTGGAACATCGCTCGAGTTTTTCGACGTGATCCCGTCGCTCGTATTTTTAGCCGCAGCGGCCTATTGCTTCTATCTCGCGCCGAAGCAACCAGTGCAAATTCAGAAAATCGTGATGGCAGCGTTCGGCGCGGCATGCTTGTTGCTTGCAGGAGCGATGGCCGCGGCGCTTTTTGCGTCACCCGCCGTAATGGCCGGCATTCACGGCGCGTTCTGGTTCATGGCTAAGGTGGTTGCGTACCTCTATGCGTTCCTTTGGTTCCGATTTACATTTCCGCGCTACCGCTTCGATCAGTTGATGCGCCTCGGCTGGCGCTTTTTGATTCCGCTCGCCCTCGTCAACGTGATTGCTGTTGGCGTCGCCATTATCCTCAGGCAGGAATTAGGCTGGAGCCCGTTCTGGGCGATGCTTGTGATGACGCTCGTCACTCTGGGCGTCGCGATGTGGCTCGCCAGCGAAGGCGCAAAACCCGCATCCACATTGCAGCCGGCGGATACTGAAATATGATCCTGAATCAAATCCTGTTCTATTTCTTCGCGCTGCTCGCGATCGGCTCCGCGATCCTCATGGTCACGCGCCGCAACATCGTGCACAGCGCCGTTTTTCTGATTTCCACTTTGCTCGCGACAGCCGGCATTTTCCTCCAGCTCCAAGCCGAATTCCTCTTCGTCGTTCAAATCATTCTCTACGTCGGCGGCATCATGGTCCTCTTCATCTTCGTCATCATGCTGGTGAATCTCGACGTCGCCTTGCGCCAAATTCAATTCAATCGGCAAAAATATGTGGCCGCCGTGCTCACGTTGGTCCTTGCTGCGCAGGTGTTTTTCGCTCTATGGGTAGCACGTGCCGGCCTGAATCTGACCAATCCCGCCGACAAAATGCCCGCGAGAAACACGGAAGCCATTGGCGACGCAATTTTCCAACGTTACATGCTGCCTTTTGAAATTGCTTCGGTCCTGCTGCTCGTCGCGATGATTGGCGCCGTCGTGATGGCCAAGAGGAGGGTCGTAGATGATTCCTACAGAAGCGCTATCTCTGCCTCAGTCTCGCGCTCTTCACCATCGGCGTGGTCGGCGTTCTTGACCCGTCGCAACGTGATTATCGTCCTCATGTCCATCGAGCTGATCCTGAACGCCGTGAACATCAACCTCGTCGCGTTCTCGCGCCACTTCGGCTCCGTCGATGGCCAGGTCTTCGCCATTTTCATCATTACGGACGCAGCCGCCGAAGCCGCCGTCGGCCTCGGCATCATCCTGGCGTTTTTCCGCAATCGCGAAACGGTCCTCGCGGACGAAATGGACATGCTGAAATGGTGAAAATCGCCCGATGACGTCACAGCTGCCATTCTTTCTCGCGCACATCTGGCTGATTCCGATGTTCCCGCTCGTCACGGCGGCGGCCATGCTGTTCTTCGGGCGCAAGCTGAAGCAAACGACGTGATCAACGCCCTCTGCGTCGGCAGCGTTTTCATCTCGTTTATTTTTTCGGCGGGAAGTTTCCTGCAGCTCCTATCGCTCCCGCAGGACAATCGCATCGCCATCAACGTCCTCTTCGAATGGCTCCCCGCCGTCCCGTTCCACATGCTCGACGGCCGCATCGCGGCCAGGTGAACGATGCCGGTGATCCCATGGCGGGTGCCGATCTCCAGCAGCGCCGCCAGGTCGGTGACGTCGGCCTGTTCGGTGAACACCCGCGAGCCGACCTGGCCAGCCAGGTCGTCTGGCAGCACGGGCTCCCGGCGCTGGACCAGCACGCACGGTTCGCCGAGGTCGAGCAGGGCCCGCGTGGTATGCGACCCGATGAACCCCAGCCCGCCGGTCACCAGGATCATCTCGCCTCCCAGTTCACTAGCATGCTAATGATGTTGATCCTAGCGTATCGCTAGCGTGCTAGCGACTATTCTCGGAGGATGGCCGACCTGCTCACTTTGTTCACCCAGGCCGCCAAGCTGCTGCGGGAAGCCGCCGATGAGGCGATGAGCCGACACGGCGTCCGGGTCGGCCAGCACATCGTGCTCAGCGTGCTCTGGGAGCAGGATGGGCTTACTCCGGGTGAGATCGCCCGCCGCCTGGGCATCGCCACGCCCACCATCGTCAACACCGCCACCCGCATGGAAGAAGCCCGCCTCCTCGCCCGCGGGCCCGACCCGGCCGACGCGCGCCTGGTCCGCCTGTACCTCACCCCTCGTGCCCGGTCGGTGCGCGAACCGGTCCGGGCCGCCCGCGCCGCGCTGGAGCGGCGCGCCACGGCCACCCTTACCGACGCCGAGCTGGACCACCTCCGCTCCGCCCTCACGAAGATCATCGCCCAGCTCCAGGACGAGCGGTCGTGAGCCGCGAGATGGCGAAGTCGTGGTCGCCTGCGTCAAGACGTCCGTTCACACGGTCCACAGGGCCTCGGGTAGGGGACATTCGTGCGGCGCGGATGGCGGGCAGCAGTCCGGCCACTGCACCGATGACAACGGCGGCGGCCAGGCCGCCGCGGAGGCCTCCAGCGGGGATGATGAGGATCTCGCCGTGGCTGTGGGCGTAGCTGGCGGTGGCGGCCGCGCCGATGGCGACGCCGCCGGCGCCGCCCGCCAGGGACAGCATGATCGCCTCGGCGAGGAACTGGGCGCGGATCTGCCCGCGGGTGGCGCCCAGGGCGCGGCGCAGCCCGATCTCCGGAGCGGCGTTCCAGGACTGAGATGATCATGATGTTGGCGACGCCGATCGCGCCGACCAGGAGAGCGATGGCGCCGAGGCCGAGGAACAGGGTGTCGGAGCGCGCCCTCGGTCCTCAGCGCGGGCGGTGAGGGCGTCCGAGGGGCGGGAGACGTTGACCTGGCTGGGGTTTTCCGGGTTTGCCGGGGGGCCGAGCAAGTTGTCGACGCGGGTGACGGCGGCCTCGGTGTCGGTGGTGCGGACGTAGATCTCCGAGGGGTGCCCGTCGAAGCCCAGGTACTTGTCGGCGGCGGGGAAGCCGATCAGGACGGAGGAGTCGATCTCGGGGGCGTAGGCGTCGGCCCGGTTGAGAATGCCGGAGACGTAGAACCACTGGCCGCCGGTGCCGCCGGGGCCGACCCAGACCCGCATGCCGGGCCGGACCCGGTTGATGCCCAGCAGTTGGGCTGTGGTGGCGCCGAGAAGGGTCACTGGTGGGTGGTGGTGGTTGCGGCGTTGAGGTCAGCGCCTGGTCAGCGGACCGTGGCGGCCGGCGTAGCCCCAGCACATCACAGCAATACGGCATCAGCGGCGAGCACAT